>NZ_JAIWQZ020000001.1:0-1483556 GCF_020218185.2 Lactococcus sp. SK2-659 | reverse complement strand
ACTAGTATTATTACTAGTTATTTATAAAAATGTTATTTGCAGGCGTGGCTCAACTGGATAGAGTACCTGACTACGAATCAGGCGGTTGTAGGTTCGAATCCTACCGCTTGCATATAACGGGAAGTAGCTCAGCTTGGTAGAGTACTTGGTTTGGGACCAAGGTGTCGCAGGTTCGAATCCTGTCTTCCCGATTGATGTTTTTACATCAATTTGACTTATGTCAAAAATGGCGGTGTAGCTCAGCTGGCTAGAGCGTTCGGTTCATACCCGAGAGGTCGGGGGTTCGATCCCCTTCGCCGCTATATTTATCAGCTGGATCTTTAGCTCAGTTGGTTAGAGCTATCGGCTCATAACCGATCGGTCGCTGGTTCGAATCCAGCAAGATCCATATCTTTGGCTCGGTAGCTCAGTTGGTAGAGCAATGGATTGAAGCTCCATGTGTCGGCGGTTCGATTCCGTCTCGCGCCATTCTTTGTTAGCGGATGTAGTTTAATGGTAGAACCCCAGCCTTCCAAGCTGGCTACGCGAGTTCGATTCTCGTCATCCGCTTAGTTTTCAATTGAAAACAATAAATTGGGAGTTTAGCTCAGTTGGTTAGAGCACTGTGTTGATAACGCAGGGGTCCCAGGTTCGAATCCTGGAATTCCCATAATGGATATGTAAGGTATCTATTCATTGTTAATAAGCCTATGGGGGGTTACTCAAGAGGCTGAAGAGGACGGTTTGCTAAATCGTTAGGTCGGGAAACCGGCGCGAGGGTTCGAATCCCTTACCCCCCTTTGTTCGACGCCTATTCTTTAATAGGCGTCTTTTAGACTTTAAAGCCATAAAATCAGTAAGATTTCGTAAGTTATATTTATTTTAGAAAATGAATGATGATTAAGAACCTTTCTGAAGTGTTATACTTATTTTATGAGATTACTTTTATGATTAATCGTAGGGAAGAAGGGGAAAATTATGGTTTCACTTGACACTGAGGTTGTTAATGATTTAAAGTCAAAAGTTAATATTGCTGATTTAATTTCACAGTATGTTGCTTTAAGTCGTACAGGTAAGAATTATATTGGTTTATGTCCTTTTCATGGTGAGAAAACTCCTTCCTTTAATGTAAATGCTGAAAAAGGTTTTTATCATTGTTTTGGTTGTGGGCGCTCTGGTGATGCGATTGAGTTTTTAAAAGAATACAATCAGGTTGGATTCGTTGATGCCGTTAAGGAACTGGCTGATTTTGCAGGAGTTACTCTTAACATTTCTGATGATAGAGAAGAAAAAAATAATCCAAATGCTCCATTGTTTGAAATTAATAACCAGGCTGCTCGTTTATACAATATTCTATTGATGTCAACGGAGTTGGGTGAACGGGCTAGGAAATATCTTGAGGAGCGGGGGATTACTGATGATGTAATCAAGAGATTTAATATTGGTTTAGCTCCTGAAGAAAATGATTTTATTTTTAAAAACTTATCAAATAAGTTTGATGAAGAAATTATGGCAAAGTCTGGTTTATTTCATTTCTCAAATAATAAAGTGTTTGATGCTTTTACGAATCGAATCATGTTTCCAATCACCAACGAATATGGACATACAATTGGTTTTTCTGGACGTAAATGGCAGGAAAATGATGATTCTAAAGCCAAATATATTAATACTTCAGCAACAACTATATTTGATAAATCTTATGAACTTTGGAATTTAGATAAAGCAAAACCAACAATTTCAAGGAAGCATGAAGTCTATTTAATGGAAGGTTTTATGGATGTTATTGCGGCTTATAAAGCTGGAATAAATAATGTTGTTGCCTCAATGGGGACGGCATTAACCGAAAAACACGTCCGCCGTTTGAAACAAATGGCAAAAAAATTCGTATTAGTATATGACGGGGATTCGGCTGGGCAAAATGCAATTTATAAGGCCATTGATTTGATTGGTGAATCTGCTGTGCAGATTGTAAAGGTTCCAGAAGGACTTGATCCAGATGAGTATTCTAAAAATTATGGTTTGAAGGGATTATCTGCCTTAATGGAAACGGGGCGTATTCAACCCATTGAATTTTTAATTGATTATTTGAGACCTGAAAACCTTGCTAATTTACAAACGCAACTTGATTTTATTGAACAGATTTCACCAATGATTGCAAAGCTTCCATCGATTACGGCTCAGGATGCCTATATAAGAAAATTAGTTGAGATTTTGCCTGATTTCGAGTATAATCAAGTGGAGCAGGCTGTAAATTTACGGCGTGAAAATATGACAATTACTGACCATCCTGTCAGTAATTTAGATGCTTCAAGTTTGACTGAAAGTTTTACTGACGAAAATGATTATTCTAGTCTTGAATCGGTCATGCCTGTAGATTTTGAGGAGGCTTATTATGAGAATAATGTTAAAACTCAACAAACTTACAGAAGAAGTGAATCGGCTCAAGTTGTTCAACAATCTGTTCAGGTTCCTAAGTTGTCACGTTCGGAAAAGGCTGAAGAAATGCTACTCCATCGAATGATTTATCATTCATCAGTTTTGAAAAAATTTTCTCAAGATGAAAATTTTAGATTCGTCCATAAACGTTATCAGGATTTATTTGATAAAATCTTGCTTGAAGCAATGGTTTATGAGCAAATTGATGAATCACACTTAGCAAGTGAGCTGTCAGACGAAGAACGTAGTCTGTTTTACCAGATTATAAGTTTAGATTTGCCTGATACAGCATCAAGTCAGGAAATCAATGACTTAGTTTCCATTTTTTCTAATGAAATGGAACAAATAAAATTTGAAGAACTCATTCAACAGTTGGCAACTGCTGAGAAAGCAGGAAACAAAGAACGTGTCTTAGAGTTAACCCTTCAGATTATTAACCAAAAGAAAAAATTATGATAATTTTTTACTGACAATTGGCTAGTCTATTTAATGACAGTTTTGTCAGTAGTTTTACCCAAAGAGGAGGAGCGAATTGGCAGCAAATAAAAAAAGAATAAGTCAAATTTCAAAAGAAACTGGCGTTCAAAACCGTGTTTTGGTTGAGAAGGCTCAAGAAATTGGCTTACTTGTAAAATCACATTCAAGTTCAGTTGGACCTGGTGAAGAACGTCGTCTTCTTGAAGCATTAAATGTTAAACCTGTTGTTGTTGAAAAGATGGATAGTCCTAAGACATTAGCAAGAGTTGAAGTCAAAGAAAATGGTGATACTTTTAACGTAAAAGCTTATGAAAAAGCAGTTAAAAGCTATATTACCAAACGTAAACCTTTGGGTGAAGCACTTGATGAAGAAATCATGGATGAACTTTCTGTTAAATTTGGGATTGTTGATGATGCGCTTGAAGACTTGTTTAAACAAATTCAAGATGCAGGAATTTCAATTGTGGATAAAGATGGAAATCCAAGTCCTTTGGCTCTTGTCACTGATGAAATTGAAAAAGAAGAAGTTTCAGATACTGCAATGGATGAAATTGTTACGAATGTTCGTATCGATGATCCTGTTCGCATGTATCTTAAAGAAATCGGTCGTTATCCATTGATTTCTCTTGATGAAGAAACAAAACTTGCTGAAGCAATTATTGCTGGTGGTGAAGGGGCAGAATTTGCGAAACAAATGCTTGCCGAAGCCAACTTGCGTTTGGTTGTTTCAATTGCAAAACGTTATTCTGGACGTGGAATGCAATTTTTGGACTTGATTCAAGAAGGAAATATGGGCTTGATGAAGGCTGTGGATAAATTTGACCATACAAAAGGATTCAAGTTCTCGACTTATGCCACATGGTGGATTCGCCAAGCAATTACACGTGCGATTGCTGACCAAGCCCGCACGATTCGTATTCCAGTGCATATGGTTGAAACGATCAATAAATTGATTCGTGTTCAACGTAATCTTTTGCAAGAACTCGGACGCGATCCTTCACCAGAAGAAATTGGTAAAGAGTTGCACATGGCGCCAGATAAAGTTCGTGAAGTTCTGAAAATTGCTCAAGAACCAGTCTCACTCGAAACACCTATCGGTGAAGAAGATGATTCACATCTTGGTGACTTCATTGAGGATGATGTAATCGAATCACCTGTTGATTATACAAACCGTATTCTTTTACGTGAGCAGTTAGATGAAGTCATGGATACTTTGACTGACCGCGAAGAAAATGTTTTGAGAATGCGTTTCGGTCTTGATGATGGACGCATGCATACTTTGGAAGATGTTGGTAAACAATTCAAAGTGACACGTGAACGTATTCGTCAGATTGAAGCAAAAGCAATCAAAAAACTTCGTCACCCACGTCGTTCTAAACCGTTGCGTGACTTTATGTAATTTAAAAACTTGCTGATGAAACTGTCAGTAAGTTTTTTTATATTTTTTAGAGATAATATGTATTATGATTCAGTTTGTATTATATAAAATTATTTTTTATTCAGAGGAGTTTTATGAACCATTTAACTAGTGTCGAAATTTATATTTGGAATTATTTAGAAGAAAATAAAGCAAAAATAATTCAAATGACGGTTGCTCAAATTGCTGAATCTGCCCATGTCAGTCCGTCATCAATTATTCGAACTTTGAAAAAGAAAAATTTTTCTGGATTTTCTGAATACAAAAATATGGAAAAACAAAAATTAAATAGAAATGATTGGATTTATGGGCTGACAAAAGATGCAAATCAAGTTGTCTCTGAAAATATTGAAGAATTATTAATGACAGTAAGGCTGCTAGAGAGTGAAAACTTAGCTAAAGTTGTTGAAAATATTTTTCATGCAGCTTCAGTCGTGATTATTTCAAGAGGATTATCTGTTCGGATAGCTGACTCATTTGCGAGAGATTTGCAATTTTTAGATGTTAAAGCTGTCAGCTTATATCAAGATAATATGCAAGCATATCTTGAAAATTTGCCTAGAAATACATTTGTAATTGGTCTTAGTTTATCAGGTGAAACAGATTTGATTGTGGCAACAGCACAGAAGGCCAAAAGAGATGGAAAAAAGTTTTAGCTATTACTGGTAACTATAAGAGTAGGCTGGTTGAACAAAGTGATTTGCTTTTGCTTGCTTATCAAAGGAACCTGTCAGGGAAAATCCTTGTTGATTATAATAATATGCTCCCCTTAGAATTAATTATTCACCTTTTAATCCAACTTTACAAACAGTATAAAGAATACGGTGCAATTGTTTGAGTGCTAGAGATTTACTGACAGATTGTAATGTAAGCTGACGATTATATTCTGTCAGTAAATTTTTTTGATTTAAAAATAAATTCCTGAAATTATGGCTTAATCAGGAATTTATTTCAAATAGGAGTGGGTTATAATTAATTCATCAAAATGAAAGGGGATTCAAAAAGTTTGGATTCTTAAAACCCGCTCCAGATGCGGAGCAAAAAATATCAGAGGAAAAAGTTCCCCGGTTGTATAAAATGTGGCAAACTCGAGTTTTAATTTCGACGGCAATCGTTTATATTGGTTATTATATTATTCGATTGATTTTTACAGTTCAACAAAATGATATTTCCAAGGCTTATGGTTTTTCGATGGGACAAATTGGGACAATTCTCTCCATGTTTGGGATTGGCTATGGAATTTCAAAGCTGATTATGGGGACTTTAGCTGACCGTGCCAATCCAAACCGTTATGTGGCAACAGGATTGATTGTGTCAGCGATTATCAATGCGCTTTATGGAACAACCCAAAGTTTTGGGATGATTGTCTTTTTGATGTTACTTAACTCGGTTATGCAAGGTATGGGAGCTGCGGCTTGTCAGCGTTTAGTCGGTTTATGGTTTGGCCGCAAAGCAAAAGGTTCGATTATGGCGCGTGGGACAGCATTTTCAATCTGGTCATCAGCTCATAATGCTGGAGCTTTCATGTGTGTGGCTGTCATTAATTTATCTGCTTTCTTTTTCGGCGCTTCGCTTCAATGGAGTTTTTGGACAGCATCAATTGTTTCGATTGTCATTGCTCTTATCGTTTTATTTCTGGGTTCTGACCGTCCAACGACGAAAGGATTACCGACAATTGAAGAATATTCTGGCGACAAAGTGGTCATTAAAGACGGAGAAATTGTTGAAGGCGATGTTTCTAATGACAATGTTTTTAAAATATTTTTTGAATACATTGTCAAAAATAAACTCGTGTGGGCGGTCATTTTGACCTCATTGTCAATCTATGTCGTTCGTTATGGAATTATGAGTTGGATTCCAAACTATCTGGTTAATGTCAAAGGATTTGATAATTCAACAGCAAAATGGCTGACAGGAATTTTTGAACTTGCAGCTGTACCTGGGGTTATTATCATCGGATTTATCACTGATTTACTTAAAGGCCGTCGGGCCATTATGGTTTTGGTTTCATTGATTGCCATGCTTGCCTGTCTGATTACTTATTTTGCAGCGACCAATCATACTTTGATTATTATTGTGTTATTAATTATGGGAACTTTCATTTATGCTCCAGCAACGATTGTCGGGCTGATGGTCAATGAAGCTGTCCCAAAATTTGCCAATGGAATGTCAACGGGTACGATGGGGTTCTGTCAGTACATTATTGGTGAAGTGACAGCTACTCTGGTTATTGGTTGGCTTGTTCAAGCATATGGCTGGTCAGCAGGAAATATCATTGTTTATATTTTTGCCGGCATTGCCATTCTTGCTTCAATTTATATCTTGGTTCATCAAAATCGATTATATAAGAAAATTGATGATGCAGGCTAACTGACAAAATAAAAAAATTACTGACAAACCTAGAAGGAAAAGCTAAATTTTTTATATTATATTTTGGCTCTACTGACAGCTTTGTCAGTATTTTTTATTAAAAATTTATTTATAAAGTTCAAAAGACTTGCTAAATTTTCCTAAAATGATTATAATAAATTTATCAATGGTCAAATATGGTCAAACTTTTTATTTTAAAAGGGAGAAATGATTTATTGATTTTTTAAATTTGATGTAAAATAAAAGTAACCGTTATCACTTAAATTATAAATAAGGAGAGAAAATGACGACTACTGTCTATTTTGAAAAAAATGGTGGCATTGATATTGAACTTAGAGGAGCAAGAAAAGTTCTTTCTTTAAGAAAACATATCAAGATTGACCCGGAAAATTTGGAATCTGTTCAACTTGTATCTGATATGAAAAAACCAAAATTCTATAAAAAAGTAGCAGGAACTAACGCTTGGTACTATGGCGGTTGGTTCAGAGAAAACGGTGAAAATGAGTTTTGGGATGTCCGAAATAATGAGCGAGTTCTAGTCATCACCACAAAAAATTTCAAATATAAAAAACTTTACATCGAAGTTGGTCCTGATTTTAGATTAACTCCTTCCAAACCGTGAAGAGAAAATTAGTTTAAAATTAATTACTGAGAATTAAGAGGAGGAAAGCGATGCTTTGTCAAAATTGTAATATTAATGAAGCGACGATTCACCTTTACACAAGTGTAAATGGTCAGAAAAAACAAATTGATTTGTGCCAAAACTGTTATCAAATTATGAAATCTGGCGGTCAAGAAGCTTTATTTGGCGCAGGAAATGCCTCAAATGGAAATTCTGATGAACCATTTAATCCATTTAATGATATCTTTAGTGCTTTGCACGGTCAAGATTTTAATGGAGCAGCAAGCACTCAAACTCCACCAACACAAACAGGTGGACGTGGTCCGCGCGGTCCACAAAATCCTCGGGCAAAACAACCTAAAGGAATGTTAGAAGAATTTGGAATTAACATCACAGAGTCAGCTCGTCGTGGCGAAATTGACCCAGTGATTGGGCGTGATGAAGAAATTAAACGTGTCATTGAGATTTTAAATCGTAGGACTAAGAATAATCCTGTATTAATTGGTGAACCTGGTGTTGGTAAAACAGCAGTTGTTGAAGGTTTAGCGCAAAAAATTGTGGACGGAGATGTGCCGCAAAAACTACAAAATAAAGAAGTGATTCGTCTTGATGTTGTTTCTCTTGTTCAAGGAACAGGAATTCGTGGACAATTTGAAGAACGGATGCAAAAATTAATGGATGAAATCAGAAAACGTAATGATGTGATTATGTTTATTGATGAAATTCATGAAATTGTTGGTGCTGGTTCTGCCGGTGATGGCAATATGGATGCAGGAAATATCCTAAAACCTGCGCTTGCGCGTGGTGAGCTTCAATTGGTCGGAGCAACAACGCTCAATGAATATCGCATCATTGAAAAAGATGCTGCGCTTGAACGTCGGATGCAACCAGTTAAAGTCGATGAACCATCAGTTGATGAAACAATTACTATTTTGCGAGGCATTCAAGCACGTTATGAAGATTATCATCACGTGAAATACACTGATGAGGCTATTGAAGCAGCCGCTCATTTGTCAAATCGTTACATTCAAGACCGTTTCTTACCAGATAAAGCCATTGACCTTTTGGATGAGTCTGGTTCTAAGAAAAATCTAACCTTGAAATTTGTTGATCCTGAAGATATTAATCGTCGGATTGCGGATGCAGAAACGAAGAAAAATGAAGCAACACAGGCTGAAGATTTTGAAAAAGCCGCTCATTTCCGTGACCAAATCACTAAACTTCGTGAATTACAAAATCATGAAGTTTCAGATGATGAAATTCCTGTCATCACTGAAAAAGATATTGAACAAATTGTTGAGCAAAAAACACATATTCCAGTTGGTGATTTGAAAGAAAAAGAACAAACCCAATTGATTAATTTGGCTGATGATTTGAAAGCACATGTGATTGGGCAAGATGAAGCAGTGGATAAGATTGCTAAAGCTATCCGTCGTTCTCGTGTGGGACTTGGTAAACCTAATCGTCCAATTGGTTCTTTCCTTTTCGTTGGTCCAACAGGTGTTGGTAAAACAGAACTTGCTAAACAATTGGCTAAAGAATTATTTGGCTCAAGCGAAAGTATGATTCGTTTTGACATGTCGGAATACATGGAAAAACATTCGGTGGCCAAATTGATTGGAGCCCCTCCAGGATATGTGGGTTATGAAGAAGCTGGTCAATTGACTGAACGTGTTCGTCGTAATCCTTACAGTTTGATTTTATTAGATGAAATCGAAAAAGCACATCCAGATGTGATGCACATGTTCTTACAAATTCTTGAAGATGGACGTCTGACAGACGCACAAGGACGGACAGTATCCTTTAAAGATAGTTTGATTATTATGACTTCTAATGCCGGAACTGGTAAAGTTGAAGCCTCTGTCGGATTTGGTGCTGCTCGTGAGGGACGAACTAAATCAGTGCTTGGTCAACTTGGCGATTTCTTTAGCCCTGAATTCATGAACCGTTTTGACGGAATTATTGAATTCTCTGCTTTGAGCAAAGAAAATCTCCTTAAAATTGTTGATTTGATGCTTGATGAAGTCAACGAACAAATTGGACGTAATGATATTCATCTTAGTGTCACTCAAGCAGCAAAAGAAAAATTAGTTGATTTAGGTTACAATCCAGCAATGGGTGCAAGACCACTTCGTAGAACAATTCAAGAAAATATCGAAGATTCAATTGCTGACTTCTATATTGAACACCCTGAATACAAAGAATTGGTTGCTGATTTGATTGATGATAAAATTGTTATCTCTAATCAAGCTCAAGAAGCAGCAGAAACGACTGATGAAGAAGTTCCTGCTGAATAAAATAGTTCTGTCAGTAAAATTTTTAGTGACAGAAAAAATAAAATAATGAAACAATGAAATAAAGAAATAATGAAAAATTGCTGACATGAATCTTGTCAGCAATTTTTCTATTTGTAACTTCATTGTTCGTAATGAATTGCAGCTCTGTCAGTAAATTCTTTAATCCATTTCATCAATCCACTCATCAAGATAACCAAGATTATAATTATATTGAGTTTCGTCAGCAACTTGGGCTAGTGAAACATTTGATAGTGTTCTGACAAGCGTATTTTCAATTTCATCAAGAGCGCTTGTAATGGCACAACGCTTTGCTTTGCCAGACTCTGAACCAATAAAATTTTGCAAAAGACCTTGACTTTGAAAAATTCGACCCCGTCCTTCGATGGCCAAAAAGACATCGTAAAAACTAATATCATGAAGGTCTTTATTGAGTGAAAAACCGCCATTTTTCCCTGGAGTAGATCGTAAAAGTCCCTCATCAACTAAAGATTTAATAATTTTTTTGAGATATGAAGGCGAAACTTTGAGACGATTGGCAAGTGCAATTGATGACATGGTCCGATTTTCAGGAAGTCGTGCCAAAATAAGTAATACATAAACAGATTGTTCCCAACCAGATGATAATTTCATGATGAAGCTCCTTAAACATTTTAAATTAAAAAAGATTGACACTAGGGTAAAAAAGTAGTATCATTTATATTAGAGATAAGAGATATCTCTAATAGCTATAATTATTTATTTCTATTATAGCAAAAAAAGAGAAGAATCTCATCATCTAAATAAAAAAACGGAGGACTACATCATGGTAGTTAAAGTTGGTATTAACGGTTTTGGTCGTATTGGACGTTTGGCATTACGTCGAATTCAAGAAGTCGAAGGAGTTGAAGTTGCGCATATCAACGATTTGACAGACCCAGCAATGCTTGCACATTTGCTAAAATATGATACAACTCAAGGACGTTTTAAAGGGACTGTTGAAGTCAAAGAAGATGGTTTTGATGTCAACGGAAAATTTGTGAAAGTTACGGCTGAACGTAACCCAGAAGACATTCAATGGGCTGATTCTGGTGTTGAAATTGTGCTTGAAGCCACAGGTTTCTTTGCGACTAAAGAAAAAGCTGAAAAACATTTGCATCCTGGTGGAGCTAAGAAAGTTTTGATTACAGCACCTGGTGGAAATGATGTTAAAACTGTTGTCTTCAATACAAACCACACAATTCTTGATGGAACTGAAACAGTTATTTCTGCCGGTTCTTGTACTACAAATAGTTTAGCACCAATGGCGGATGCCTTAAATAAAAACTTTGGTGTTAAAGGTGGAACAATGACTACCGTTCACTCTTATACTGGTGACCAAATGACCCTTGATGGTCCACATCGTGGTGGAGACTTCCGTCGTGCGCGTGCTGCTGCCGAAAACATTGTTCCAGCATCAAGTGGAGCGGCTAAAGCAATTGGTCTTGTTTTGCCTGAACTTTCTGGTTTGATGAAAGGTCATGCTCAACGTGTTTCAACTCCAACAGGCTCAATTACCGAACTTGTTACTGTACTTGAAAAACACGTTACAGTTGACGAAATCAATGAAGCAATGAAAGCTGCCGCTGATGAAAGCTTTGGCTATAATGTTGATGAAATTGTTTCATCTGATATTATCGGTATGGCTTACGGTTCACTTTTTGATGCTACATTAACTGAAGTGACTGACCTCAAAGACGGTGGACAATTAGTTAAAACAGCTGCTTGGTATGATAATGAAATGAGTTTCACTGCTCAATTGATTCGTACTCTTGAATATTTTGCAAAAATTGCTAAATAATAATTTACCTTTATCATTTTCTAAAAACTTGTCAGTAACTTTTACTGACAAGAATTAAAAAGTAGAAAATGAAATAAAAAATTACTGACGGAAATTCTGTCAGTAATTTTTCTATTCATAAATTCATCAGTAAATTTGGCGATTATTTAACAATAATCATACCGTCTTTAATTTCCCAAGGGTCATTCATATTGATGTGGTCATAGAACATAACACCATTAGTGTGATCAATCTCATGTTGAACACAAATTGCTGGGAAATCTTTTAAGCGAATTTTTTTCTTTTCGCCTTCCTTGTTGTAGTATTCCACAGTTACACGAGCATGGCGAACGACGTAACCTGGAACTTCACGGTCAACAGAAAGACAACCTTCGCCGCCTTCAACAGCCGCATCTTGAACAGAGTGACTAACCACTTTTGCATTATACATGATTTCACGCATTTTGTAAGCTTCTTTAGGTGGAATTTCATTTCCATCTTCATCAACTTCAGGTTCATTTGGAATCAAAACGGCGATGACTTTTTTGAGCAAGCCAAGTTGGTTTGCTGCAAGTCCAACTCCACCACGGAGCCCCATTTTTTCAGCCATGACAGGATCTTGAGAATTATGCAAGAATTGCAACATTTTTTCTCCTAAGATAATGTCTTCATCTGACAATGGCAAGGTTACATCATTTGCCACTTCACGTAAAGTTGGATAACCTTCACGAATAATATCGTCCATGCTAATCATGTGACTTGCTTTGATTAAATTTGCTTGAATTTCATCACGATTCATTATTAATAAAACTTCCTTATCTTTTTTTGAATATAGATTAATTATAGCATATTTTTAGCGATGAAAATGGTAAAATTGTATTAGAAGATTAATAATAAGACAAATTTTACATCTATAGAATTCAGTAAACCTAATACTAAAAAGAGGATAAAAATGAAAGAATACAGACAAAATGTTGCAGCCATTATTCTCAATAAAGAAAACAAAATTTGGCTAGGTAAACGAGCAGACGGGATGAGCTGGGGCTTCCCACAAGGTGGAATTGAAGCTGGTGAAAAACCAGAGACAGCCATTATTCGAGAACTCTCAGAAGAAATTGGCACAAAAGAGTTTGAAATCATTGGACAATATCCAGGAACTTTAAAATATGATTTTCCTAAAGAGATGAAATTTCCAACTTGGACTTATGCTGGCCAAGAACAACATTATTTTCTTATCCGATTGCATGAAGAAGCAAAAATTAATCTTGAAAGCCATCCTGAAGAAATTGAATTTTCAACTTATCAATTTTTAGGACTTTCTGAAATTCGTAAAATGGATTTTGGCTTTAAAAATGATGTTTATCATCAAGCATTAGATTATTTTTCAAAGATAATAGAAAAGAATTAAAGGAAAAAGAATGGCTATAGAAAGAATAACAGATAATAAATTTGAACTTGTTTCAAAATATGAGCCAGCCGGTGACCAAGGTGAGGCGATTGCTGAGTTAGTAGATAATATTGAGAATGGGGAAAAAGCTCAAATTTTACGTGGAGCAACAGGAACAGGGAAAACTTACACCATGAGTCAAGTGATTGCACGGACAGGTAAACCTACTCTTGTTATGGCTCATAATAAAACACTGGCTGGTCAATTATACAGTGAATTTAAAGAGTTTTTTCCAAATAATGCAGTTGAGTATTTCGTATCCTACTATGATTATTATCAACCCGAAGCCTATGTGCCAAGTTCTGACACCTATATTGAAAAAGACAGTTCGGTCAATGATGAAATTGATAAATTGCGTCATAGTGCGACCTCAAGCTTATTGGAACGTAATGATGTGATTGTTGTGGCCTCAGTTTCTTGTATTTATGGATTGGGTTCACCCAAAGAGTATCAAGATTCGGTGGTTTCATTGCGCCCAGGTCAAGAAATTTCTCGTGACCAACTTTTAAATGATTTGGTAGGAATTCAATTTGAGCGAAATGATATTGACTTTCAACGGGGCTGTTTCCGAGTTCGTGGGGATGTTGTAGAAGTTTTTCCAGCCTCTCGTGATGAACATGCCTTTCGTGTTGAATTTTTCGGTGATGAAATTGACCGTATCCGTGAAATTGAAGTTTTGACCGGACAAGTTTTAGGTGAAGTGGACCATTTGGCAATTTTCCCAGCGACACATTTCATGACAAATGATGACCGTATGGAAGAATCAATTGCCAAGATAGAAGCAGAATTAGAAGAACAATTAAAAGTTTTCCGCTCAGAAGGAAAACTTCTTGAGGCTCAACGTTTAGAACAAAGAACCAACTACGATATCGAAATGCTCCGTGAAATGGGTTATTGTAATGGGGTCGAAAACTATTCACGTCATATGGATGGGCGCGAGGAAGGCGAACCTCCTTATACTTTGCTTGATTTCTTTCCTGATGATTTCATGATTATGATTGATGAATCACACATGACAATGGGGCAAGTAAAAGGAATGTATAACGGTGACAGAGCCCGTAAAGAAATGCTTTGTAATTATGGATTCCGCCTGCCTTCAGCCCTCGATAACCGTCCTTTAAAAAGAGAAGAATTTGAAAGTCATGTGCATCAAATTGTTTATGTTTCAGCAACCCCTGGGGATTATGAGATGGAGCAGACCGATACCATTGTTGAACAAATTATTCGTCCAACAGGTCTATTAGATCCTGTCGTAGAAGTTCGACCAATGATGGGACAAATCGATGATTTAGTTGGTGAAATTCATAAACGAGCTGAGAAAAACGAACGAGTATTCGTCACGACTTTGACTAAAAAGATGTCAGAAGATTTAACTGCCTATTTTAAGGAAATGGGGATAAAAGTTAAATATATGCACTCGGATATCAAAACATTAGAACGAACCGAAATTATTCGGGATTTGCGTTTAGGAGTCTTTGATGTTCTGGTGGGAATTAATTTGCTTCGTGAAGGGATAGACGTGCCAGAAGTTTCTTTAGTAGCGATTTTGGATGCTGATAAAGAAGGATTTTTACGTAATGAGCGTGGCTTGATTCAGACCATTGGTCGTGCAGCACGTAATAGTGAAGGTCATGTTATTCTTTATTCTGATATGGCTAAAGCCCTTGATGAAAATGATGCTGCGGATAAAGAAATCTTAGATAGTGGTTATTATACAGAATACGAGGGTCAAAAGTATAAAATAACGCGTTCAATGAAACATGCGATGGATGAAACAGCCCGCCGGCGTGAAATTCAAATGGCTTATAATGAAGAACAAGGAATCACACCTCAAACGATCAAAAAAGAAATTCGTGATTTGATTGCCATTACTAAGAAAACTGATTCTGGTGAGATTGAAGAAGTTGATGCAAGTGCGATGACTAAGAAAGAACGTAAAGCATTAGTCAAAAAACTTGAAAAAGAAATGCAACAAGCGGCTAGCGCCCTCGACTTTGAAGGAGCTGCTCAGTTACGTGATATGGTATTAGAATTACGTGCAATGGATTGATTAATAATTAATAAAAATTCACTCATTGAGTGAATTTTTATTTTGCCTTAAGTATAAAAGTACAGTTTTTATCTAAAAATCTTTGTTTTTTAAATAATTATAATATAAATATGCAAAAATTCTTGACAAAATAATTTTAAAATGTATAATTATACTTATTCTATTTATAAAAGAGGTTTAAGGATGAACAAGAAGATGAAAAAATTAGCATTGGGAATGGTCGGTTTGGCCGCAGTAGCAACATTAGCAGCTTGTGGAAATGGAAAATCGGCTACTAATCAAGTGGATAAAGTAAAAAAAGCTGGCGTATTGAAAGTTGCTTTATCTCCAGATTATCCACCCTTTGAATTCCAAATTATTAAAGATGGTAAGAATACAGTGGTAGGTTCTGATGTTGATTTGGCCAATGCTATTGGTAAAAAACTAGGGGTTAAAGTGAAAATTGAAAGCATGGACTTTAACAATGTTTTAGCTAGTTTAAATACAGGAAAAGCAGATATTGCGATTTCGGGAATTTCAAAGGAACCTAGTCGTGAAAAATCTGTCAATTTCTCAGATGTATATTATACAGCAAGTAATTATTTAGTTGTGAAAAAATCTGATTTAAGTAAATATCGTTCAGTAGATGATTTCAAAGGTAAAAAAGTAGCGGCACAAAAAGGGTCAACTCAAGAAGGAATTGTAACCAGTCAATTCAAAGGAGCAACAGAGATTGCCTTGCCACAAATTGGCGATGAAATCAATGAAGTCAAAGGGGGACAAGTTCAAGGAGCCGTGATTGAAAACCTTATTGCTAAGAGTTACGTCGCAGCTAATTCAGATTTAGCGATTGCTAATGTGGACGTAAAAACGCCAAAAGATAGTTATGGTTCAGCGGTTGCACTTCCTAAAGGTTCAGATGAATTAACAAAGGTTGTCAATTCTGTCATTAAAGAAGAATTGAAGAATGGACAAATTAATAAAGATATTCAAAAGAACTACACGCTTTCTGAAAATAATAAATAGTTTGGTGGAAATTTATGGAAAAAGCTGTAGACTTATTAAAAAGTTTGGTTAATATTCCGTCAAGTTCAGGAAATGAAGAAGAGATTTTAATATTTCTTGAAAAATGGTTTATTGAGAAGCAATTTGATTTTGTTATTCGCAAAGAAACTTTTGTCGCCGGACAAATTAAAGCAAAAGGTAAAAAAGAACAAAAAAAAGAAGCCATTATCTTAACTGGGCATGTTGATACTGTCGTTTCAGGTCATTTAGCTGACTGGAAATTTTCGCCTACCGATGCAAGAGTAGAAGAGGGAAAACTCTTTGGACTTGGTGCGAGTGATATGAAAGGTGGCGATGTTGGAAACTTACTTGCTGCTGCAAGTTTTATTGGTAAAGATTTAAGTCAAGATATTTGGGTCGTGGGGACGGCTAACGAAGAACTTGATGGTAAGGGTTCAGAAGATTTTGCTCGTTATTTTAGTGAAAATTGGAGCTATGACTCAGCTTGTTGCATTATTGCAGAACCAACTGATTTAGAGAAGATTTATATTGGGCAACGTGGAAATCATTTTATGAAGCTACATTTTTCTGGGAAGGCTGGTCATGCTTCTGTACAAGAACATTTTCAGCAAAGCGCTTTAGGGGCGGTTACTTATTTTCTAGAAAATATTGAGCAAATCGTTGAAGACTTGAAAATTTACAAAAATAGTCAGCTTGGTCTGCCAACTTTTGTAGTGACATCAATTCTCTCTGGGGATGAAAATTCTCCTAATAAAACAGCCGACTTCGCTGAACTTGTGGTTGACTGTCGTTTAACTCCTGAATTGGAAGAGGTATTTGAGCAAGTCATGAGTGAGTTAGCTGTGCAGTATCATTTTACTTATGAAGATATTGTGACACCTGTTTTATCAACTTTGACCGATAATCAAGCTCCATTCATTCAGTTACTGACAGACTTATCTGGCGCGAAAACAACGGCGGCTTCGGGTTCTAATGATCAAGGATTTTTTGAAAATGTTGGGATTAGAACGGTTGTTTTTGGGCCAGGACAGCATGAACAATGCCACATTGCAAATGAATCTATTATTCTTGAAAAGTTGGAAGAACATATTGAAATTTTACAATCCTTTATTAAAAAAATGCAGGAGAGTTAAGATATTTACTGACAAATCCTGTATATAATAAAAAAATTTACTGACAAAGACTGTCAGTAAATTTTTTTTAGTTTGTTTGTTCAGCTGCTTCATCAACGATGAAAGTGAACTGACAAGTGGTTACTTTTTTACCATCAACATAAGCTGCGGCATCAGCAGTTCCTACTTTTCCACGGAATTTTGTAATTTCAAATTCAAGTTTCATTACATCACCAGGAGTGACTTTTTGACGGAATTTTGCTTTATCAATTCCACCAATATAAGCCATTTTTCCTTGAAATTCTTCTTTTTTGAGAATCAAAATTGAACCAGCTTGAGCGAGTGATTCAAGAATCAAAACACCAGGGAAAGTTGGATTACCAGGGAAATGTCCATTAAAAACTTCTTCGTTAATCGTTACATTTTTCGTTGCAACAATTTTATTTTCAGAAATTTCATCAACGTAGTCAATAAACATGATAGGATAGCGGTTCGGAATAACTTCCATCACTTCTGTAGCAGTCATAGCGTATTTTTTAGTCATTTTTTATTCCTTTTCTTATTAAAAATTAATGAAAAGCCCGAGTATCAGGGAAAAAGAGCCATCACTCTAACTTGACAGTTCAACATTTTTAAGTTAAAATTTTATGTATCAAGTATTTTGATATACAAAACCTTTTACAATTAATATTATCAATTTCTTGTGAGAGTGTCAACTTTTTTATATGACTTGTAAAGGTAAAGTGATTAAATTTATTTTTTTTTATTTGCTAGTCGCTTAAACCTGATTATTTTAAAGAAAAGGACTTATTTTATTTATGTTTTTAGAAGGTAAAAAAATTGTTATCATGGGTGTTGCTAACAATAAATCTATTGCTTGGGGCTGTGCTAAAGCAATGAAAGATCAAGGTGCAACATTAATTTATACTTACCAAAATGAACGAATGGAAAAACAATTAGCTAAATTGGCTGAACCAGAAGATTTGCTCATTGAATGTGATGTAACTTCTGATGAATCTATTCGTCGTGCTTTTGGTACAATTGAGGCACGTGTCGGTAAAATTGACGGACTTGTTCATGCTATTGCTTACTCTAAAAAAGAAGAGCTTGGTGGAAATGTTACAGATATCTCTCGCGATGGTTATGCCCTTGCTCAAGATATTTCAGCTTACAGCTTGCTTGCTGTTGCTAAAGCAGCAAAACCATTGCTAAAAAAAGGTTCTGGTATCGTAACTTTGACTTACATGGGTTCAGTTCGTGCCATTCCTAACTACAATGTTATGGGAATTGCTAAAGCAGCTCTTGAATCTACAGTTCGTTATCTTGCTGCTGAAATGGCACATGTAGGTGTTCATGTGAACGGAATTTCTGCAGGAGCAATTAAAACACTTGCGGTTTCTGGAGTTTCAGGTTACAAAGATTTGATTAAAGAATCTGACAGCCGTACAGCCGATGGTGTTGGTGTAACAATTGATGAAGTTGGTCAAACTGCCGCTTTCCTTGTTAGCCCACTTGCCTCAGGTGTCATTGGTGATATTGTTTATGTTGATAAAGGTGTTCATTTAACATAAGACAAATATAAAAAAACACTGACAGAATTTCTGTCAGTGTTTTTTTATATATTTTACTAGCCAAGAATCATGAATTTCCTGATGAATTACTGTTGTTGAGTCTGTCAGTAGATTTTTTATTTGCATTTTCCGATGAGGAATCATGAAAAAGGGCAAGTGGTTTGGTGAGAAAAAGCGGACAGCAGCAGTTTCTTCCCCATAATCAATAGAATGTCCACCGATGATTTTTACAGAAAAAATATACTGACGGTCATCAAGTTCAGGATTGAAATAAATTCCTGATAAGTCATTGATTTTAATTATAAATCCTGTTTCTTCAAAACATTCACGAATGGCAGCTTGCTCAATTTTTTCTGCTCGTTCAACACGTCCGCCCGGTAAATCCCAGAGAGGAAAATCTCGACGTTTGACTAATAAAATTTTATCTTCGTCATTTTGGCAAATGACAAACGCTCCAGAAGTTTTCATAGATTCAGTCTAGCATAAAATATTTTTACTGACAAGGTTATCAGTTCAATATTATCAGGGGAATAAATAAAAAAATCACTGACAGAAATTCTATCAGTGATTTTTTATTTTTTTTAATATCTTGTAAGTAAAAATTACTTACGATTTTGTTTACCAGCATTTCGTCCGCCAGATTTACGTTCCTTTTCATTGCGTTCACTTGTGATTTCTTTGAAATTTTCTTGAACAGAAGTAGGTGTAACATCTTTTAGGCCTTCATTATTGATTTTTGGAGGATTTTTTGTAAATTCTTCATCAATACGACGGCGCATTCTTGGTTTCATGATGAAGGTAATGATGATTTGTTGGATAACAATAACAAAACCACCAACTGCCCAGTAAAGTGCTACTCCAGCAGGTGACATGAATGAGAAGACAACAATCATTGCCGGACTCATAATCAACATTGCCATTCCTGATTTCTTTTGTTCAGGGGTCATTGACAAAGTTGAAATCCAGGTTTGGATGAAGTAAAGCACCCCAGAGATAATAACCAAGACCACACTTGGATGTCCTAAAGGAATCCCATAAAATGTTGAACTTGAAATTCCTGTTGTATAAGCCGCTGCATTATAAAGAGCGATAAAGAAAGGCCATTGAATCAACATTGGTAAGCAACCAATTGATGAAAGCATGTTAATTCCATTATCTTTTTGGGCTGCCATCAATGCTTGTTGAGCTGCCATTTTTTCTTCAGGAGTTTGTGCTTTTTTGAGTCGTTCTTGCAAAGGAGCAAATACAGGAGCAAGATAAGCCATTTTTTCTTGCATATAAGTTGATTTGTAGGCTTGATTCAAACCTAAAGGCAAGATGAGAAAACGGATAATCAGAGTAACAAAAATAATTCCCCAACCATAACCCATGTGCAAGTTATTAGCGAATAAGTCAACAAAAGCAGACATTGGACGAACCAAAAAATTATAGGTAATTCCATGAGTAGCTGCTTCGGTTGGAACGCGGACTCCATCAACAACGTGTGTTTGAACACAGCCAGATAGGAATAACAATCCGGCTGTCATTAAACCAGTCAATGTTAATTTCTTTTTCAAATTTTTCAATATAAGTTCACCTTCTATAAATTAAACATACTCATCTATTTTACCTAAAATTCAGATGAATTTCAATAGGACTAAAGGATGAAAAGCCATTCTGTAGTTTAAAATCTTCAATAATATTTTCTGTCAGCAAAAGAAAAAAGCTGTCAGTAGTGACAGCTTTTTATCAGTGGAAAATTAAGCTTCTTCCATCGCAATAATTGCTTTTAGAATAGCTGCAGTTTCTTTCCAGTCACGAACAGTGATTGTTTCAATTCCCATTTGAACAACAGGGTAATCATTTCCGCCAGGTTGAGTCATGTCACCAAAGTAAAGAATTTCTTCTTTAGTAACATTAAGTTCTTCCATCAAATGATTCATCCCAAATTCTTTATTTTGACCTGGAACAAAACCATTAATAGTTGTTGTTCCAGCAACTTCAAATTCAAATTCTGGAGCATATTGGCTAGCCAATTTAGCAATTTCATTACGTTTTGTCATGTCTGGGTCCCAAGCTTGTTTAGCTTCAACACCAGCTTTTTGACCGATTGCTGAGTAAGCAATCATCGATTCACGATTTTCATTAATTTCATCACCAGGGGCAAGAACAGATTCATCCCAATGTCCAAGCTCTTTAGCAGCTTTTTCAAGTGCACCCATAATTGCGTTAGCTTGTTCATCAGTCAAAGCGTAATTGAAGACCTGTTTCCATTCGCCATCTTTGTGAGCATAATATTGAGTCCCTTGGGCAACAAACAAATGGAAATTATCCAGATTTGCAGATTCAGGCAAATTATTAATAATTTGAATCAAAAATTGATCATATTTTTGACCAGAAATTGGTGCAATGATATATTTTTGAGACAAAGTAGCCAACAATTCAGCCATCTCAGGGAAAATCGGCATTTTTGGTTCATTGAGTGTGTTGTCAATGTCGAAACTTAATATTTTTTTCATAAGTTTTCTCCTATTTTTTTCTTATCAACGCTTACATTATAACATTTTTTTAATAAAAAAAACAATCTAATAAAAATAGATTGTTTTTTCAATTATGAATTGCCTCTTGCTTTACTTAAAGCAGGGACAATTGCCATTGTTAAAATCACAGCGATGATCACTTCCGCAATAGAATTTCCTGTGATAATTGAAGCAAGCAAAGCTCCGAAGGTTTGTTTGGTTACATCATGAAAGAAGAGGAAGATGAAACTTAAAACCAAAAGTGTATTAGTTGCTGTTCCAACAAAAGCGGCTAAACCAGCCCCAAAACGATTTTGTGCCAAACGATAAACGAGGGCAGGAAGAATTCCGACTAGAACACGCGGAACGATGGCAATAACCAATGCCCAGATAGAACCATGATTTGTTCCAGGAACAGGCTGTAAGGGACTAAACATAAAGCTAGAAGGTAGGGTTACGATTGTTGCATTAATAACACTAATCAATCCCATCACTAGACCCAGAAATGCTCCTTTACGAACTCCAAGAACGATTGAACCAATGATTACTGGAATATGGAGCAAAGTTGGAACGATTGGTAAAGGCCAAACGCTATAGATAATTTGACTCAAAAGTTGGACAACGACCATAATTGCAATAAAAATGGCTAAGATTGCCACATCAGATGCTTTTGATTTTTTCATAAATACCTCATTTATTTTATAAAGAATTTTTTAAATCCGATAGAATATCAGGTAAGTCGGCGAGTGCTCCCTCACCAAAATCTCCACAAGCGAGCAAAGATTTTTTCGGTTGAATCATATTATAATCTATTTTCTTAAGAATCTCAATGTTTTTTTGCGTCAAAGGATGTTGATACATTTTAGTATTCATTGCAGGGGCAAAATATTTTGGTACAGAAGGTTCAAGAGCAAGGGCTACAGAAGTGACAATATCATCAGCTCGGCCTTGCGCCAAACGGCTAATTGTATCAGCAGTTGCAGGTGCAACAAGGAAAAGCTCAGTATTTTTAGCTAAATCAATATGATTAACCAATTCAGGACGTTCTTCGTCCATAATATCCAAGTGAACCTTATTTTTGGACAAAACTTGTAGAGTTAAAGGAGTGATGAACTGAGTAGCACTTCTTGTCATTAAGACTGTCACATCATGTCCTTCTTTTGTCAGTAAAGAAGTTAAATCTGCTGTTTTGTAAGCTGCAATTGAACCTGTTACCGCAAGTGTAATTTTAGTCATTTTTTAATTCCTCCGAGGTTTTTAAAAGTCTGTCAGCAATTTCAGCCTTTGTTTTTAAAGTAATTTCATGATTTTTACTGACCAAAAATGCTTGATGGTCATCTCCATGAATATTTTCTAAATCATTCGCTAAAATAAAATCAGCATGATTTGTCAGTAATTTTTCTCTGGCCACAGAAAGAAGCTCAGATTTTTCTACACCAACCAATAATTTAAAACCAAAAAGTAAAACATTTGGATTCCATTCTTTAATATAAGAAATAATTTTTGGTGTTTTTTCTAGGAGCATGATTTGATAATCAGATTTTGAAGAAATTTTCCCAACTTTTTCAGGACGAAAATTTAAAAGCTCCTCTTTAGAAAACTTGTCAGTAAAATTTTCAAGACCTGTCATATAAATAGGACGATAATCACTGACAGCCATACTATGGATAACAACATCCATGTCAGGGACTAAGTTTTTCATCTGTTCATAAAGGTCATGAGTTCCTTCAATCGGAATATAGGTCAGTCTGTCAGTAAATTCAGGAAGTTTAGCCTGAAGTCCAGCTAATAAATAGACTTCATGACCAGCATTTAAAAATTTTTCAGCAGTCACTTTTCCGAGACTTCCTGTTGCAAAATTACTGATGCCACGAACGTTGTCAATAGGTTCCGTTGTTCCACCAGAAGTAATCAAAACTTTCATTTTTCACCAGTTTCTTTTAGAGTTGCTTTCATTTTATCCTAATAAAAATATTTTTTCAAGAGAAGTTTATTTACTAAAACTTTACTGACAGCTTAAATAAAAAAGCCATCAATTACTGACAGCTTTGATTGGCTCAAATGAAAACTTATTTCTTCTTTTTCATTTCTCCGCCTTGATAGAGCATTCCTTCTGGAAGGTCATTAAAGATGACATGAATTGCTGAAGTAGGTGCTCCAGCATGTTTTGAAATTGATTCAGTAATTTCTTTAGCAATTATAGCTTTTTGCTCAACTGTACGACCTTCAAAAAGTTCAACATGGACATATGGCATAATAAATTCTCTTTTCTATATGATTATGAGCATATTTTATCATATTTAAATAGAAAAAAGTTTAACAAATCAAAAATAACATTTTTACCGTTTGCAGGACTTCTCAGAACTATGTTAATATAGAACAAAGTATTCTTAAAAATACTATATAATTGAAATCAAAAATTGAAATTGAGAAGAAATAGAGAGTAAAAAATATGTCTTTAAAAGGATTAACAAGTTTTGAGGTTGAAGAACGGATTCGCCAAGGGAAGATAAATAAAAATATAGATGAGACGGATCGTCCTGTTTGGGAAATTGTAAAACGAAATACTTTTACATTTTTCAACTTAATATTTGCAGTCATTGCGATTCTAATCAGTTTAGTTCAAGCATGGAATCAGCTTATTTTCCTTCCAATAATTGTCATTAATACAATTGTCGGAATTTATCAAGAAATCAAAGCCAAACGATATTTGGACCAAATGACTCTCCTGCACGCTCCGCAATCCACAGTGATAAGGAATGGTCAACAAGAAAAAATTGCTTCAGATGATTTGGTTGAAGAAGATATTATTATTCTTAAAACAGGAAATCAAATTGTCGCTGACGCTCGCATTGTCGAAGGAAGTATTTTTGTCAATGAATCACTTTTAACAGGTGAAGCTGACGAAATTGAAAAAAATGTTGATGACAAACTTCTGTCAGGAAGTTTTGTTGTGTCAGGAGAAGCCAAAGTCATTTTGGAAAAAGTCGGAAAAGATTCCTACATTTCCAAATTAACAGAACAAGCCAAATTAGTTGACCATGGTGAAGACTCTGAGATGTTACGGGCCCTCAATAAATTATTAAAGTGGGTCAGTTTTATTATTCTTCCGATAGCAGTCATTTTATTTACCCAAAATTACTTTGTCAATCATAATACACTTCAAACCAGTGTTGTAGCAATGGTGGCAGCGGTTATTGGAATGATTCCAGAGGGGCTGTATCTTTTAACAACCATTGCCTTAACCCTCAGTAGTGTGAAATTGGCTCGTAATCAAGTGCTATTGCACAATATGAAAAGTATTGAATCTTTAGCGCGTGTTGATGTTTTATGTGTCGATAAAACAGGAACAATCACAGAACCCAGAATGTCAGTTGAGCAAGTATTTGTTAGCCCAAGTAGTAACATAAGCGAAGCGAAATTTATGTCTCTTTTATCTGACTACATCTCAGCAAATACTGATGACAATGATACCATGAAGGCAATTCGAGAGTTTATGCTTGCAAAAGGTGACCTTCAAAATCAAATGACCGGCGTTAAAAAAATTATTCCATTTTCATCAAAAGTAAAATATAGTGCTGTTTGTTTTGAAAATGAAAGTTATCTTTTAGGAGCACCAGAAATTGTTTTAGGGAAAACTTATGAAAAAATTAGCTCTGAAATCAATCATCTCTTAGAAGAAGGCTTTCGTGTCCTAGTTTTAGCGGGAACAAAAGAAAAAAATTATGACCAACTTAATTTGGGGGCTTACGCACTTGGCTATGTTGTGTTAGCCAATCCCATCAGAGAAAATGCTAAATCGACATTTAACTACTTTGCAGAGCAAGGAGTCAATATCAAAGTTATTTCAGGTGATAACCCTCAAACCGTGTCTGCAGTTGCAAAAAGAGCAGGAATTACTGGGGCTGAACGTTTCATTGATGCAAATTTATTGAAAACGAAAGAAGATTTAGACCAAGCAGTTGAATCATATACCGTTTTTGGACGTGTGACACCTGACCAAAAACGCCGTCTCGTTCAAGCCCTCAAACGTAAAGATCATACTGTCGCAATGACCGGAGATGGTGTTAATGATATTTTAGCCATGAAAAGTGCTGATTGTAGCATTGCCATGGCTTCCGGAAGTGATGCCGCGACCCAAGTTGCACAAGTTGTCTTATTAGATTCAGATTTTGGACATATGACACAAGTAGTCACAGAAGGACGTCGAGTCGTCAATAACGTCCAACGTTCAGCCATTCTTTTCCTTGTAAAAAATCTCTTTTCAATCATCTTGGCAATTATCTCAGCAATCTTTGTCTTCACCTATCCCTTACAAGCTTCACAACTTTCACTTATCAGTTTATTCACCATTGGGATTCCGGGATTCTTACTCTCTTTAGAAGAAAATGACAAACGAATTGAAAAAGATTTTATTAAAAATGTTATCTTAAAAGCACTACCAGCCAGCTTGACTGAAATTACGGCCGTTTTAGGAGTCGTTATTGCTGGAGCTGCCTTCAAATTGACGGCATCAGAAATTTCAACTTCAGCAGTTATCTTACTAGCTGTTGTTGGATTTATGATTTTAACTAAAATCAGTGCACCACTCAACCGTTTTAAAATGGGAATTATCATTTTTAATATTGTTGGGATAATTATCTCAGGTTTCATGTTCAATTCACTCTTTTCTATCAGCAAAATTTCTTTGGATAGTTTTGTTCTGGTTGCCTTACTCTCACTATTTTCAGAATCACTATTTAGAAATTTTGATTCACTATTAAAAAAGTTTTTCAAATAAGAAAGGATTAAAATGAAAGAAATAAATAAAGATATGAGAAATAAAGAACTCATAGAAGAATTGATAAGTTTATGGGAAAATTCAGTTAAAGAAACACATTCTTTTCTGTCAGTTAAAGAAATTGAAGATATAAAACAATATGTCCCACAAGCCCTTAAAGCTATCGAACATTTAATTGTGGAATTTGACGATAATGAAAAACCAATTGCTTTTATGGGAATTGTTGGTGAGAAACTTGAAATGTTGTTTATTAGCCCCAATCACATGAAAAAAGGACTCGGTAGAAAGTTGCTTGAAAAAGCAATAAAAAACTATTCGGTAAATGAACTTGTAGTGAATGAGCAAAATCCGCAAGCCAAAGGATTTTATGAGCATTTAGGCTTTAAAGTTTATAAAAGAAATCCAATTGACGAACAAGGAAATCAATATCCAATTCTTTTTATGCATTTGGGTTGATAATCAAAAATCTCACATTTGAATAGTGGGATTTTTTTAATACATACGAAGAGATTAGGATAGAAGGCTATGATATAATAGAACAGATTAAACACAAGGAGTTTGAATGGCTTTTTTAATAATATCCCTGATTATCATGCTAATTGGTCTGCTAAGATTAAAAATCAATAAACGAAGTATAGTAGGAGGAATTTTTCTAGCCTCAGGCTTGATATTGAGCCTAGCCTCTCTGTTTTTTGAATTATTAAACCTTATTTATCTTTATCTTCCGTCGGGTGATTTTGCAACCTTGATCATTGCTTATGGAATCCTTCCCTTAATATTTTTATTGGTCTGTGGATATTTCATTTTTAACTCAAAAACAATGAGAACTAAAGAAGGTAAAAGTGCCACTGCAAAATTATCTGCTCTATTTGGCTTAAATCTACTCATTGCTTTTCCAGCTCTCTTTATGTTATTAACATTTTCAACAAAAACAATACCACAAATAATCTGGTACATTCTTCTTTATATTTTACTTATTGATATAATTCTCTGTTTTTTGTTTGCAGCCTATATTTTATATTCATGGATGAGCCAAATGATTCCTTTACAAAAAAAGATAGATTATATTATCATTTTGGGTTCAGGTGTTAGAAGTGAAGAAGTTCCACCCTTGTTAAAGGGTCGATTGGACAAAGGAATTGAATATTACCAGAAAAATCCTACAGCCAAATTTGTTGTTAGTGGCGGACAGGGAGCGGATGAGCCTGTATCAGAAGCCTTCGCCATGCGAAAATACCTTCAATCACAAAACATTCCTAATCATCAAATTCTTTTTGAAGATAAATCCACCACTACTTATGAGAATATGTTATTTTCTAAAAGGATAATTAATGAGGATTGGTCAGATAAAGAAATATCCCCTTCAATCATTTTTTCAACCAATAATTATCATGTTCTCAGAGGAAGTTTATATGCGCAAAGAGTAAAATTAAAAGCCCAAGGAGTAGGGGCACCCACAGCACTTTATTTCTTACCTACGGCCTTAATTCGTGAATATATTGCATTACTCTTACATAGAAAAATTATCCTTTTTAGTGTATTGGGAGGTGTTTTAATGCTTATTATTATCTCCCTTCTTCCTATTTAAAAAATATTAGCAAACCTCAAGAAAAAGATGTCTTTCTTGAGGTTTTTAGTAGTCGTTTTTTCATTACAAAAATGTAAGAAGAAGGGATCGGACTTGATGTTAGAATGAAAGAGTAGCTAAATTGTAAAAAGAAAAAAAGGAAAGATATAGAATGAAGAAAATACTAATAGCGCTAATTATCATGGTACCAATTGCCATTACCGGATTTCTTGGTTATGACTTTTTCAAAAAAAATTTTGCTCATGTTCACGGTATAATCATGTATAGTGATAATAAGGATGAAGCAGATACTATATTAGAAAATAATAAAAAATATATTGATAAAAGTTTAACTGTAGAAGGTAAATACAGTTCAAAATCAGATGTTTTAGTCTTGAATACTCAAGCTGCTAATAAATTAATAAATGAAAAAGTTTTTAATAACGTAACCAAAAAAGGAGATAAGTTTAAATTTAAGACAGTAGAAAACTTATCAGCCGAGCCAGCTTTGTGGACAGGAAAGGAAGATAAAACAATAACTGATGATAAAGGACAGTCAGTGAAACCTAAAAGTACAAAATATATTGTTCTAGGAGAATACAGTGCTACTTCTAAGCTATTGATTATTAATGATGAAGATTATCAAAAATTTGATGCAAAAGCTAAATTTGTAAGTGTAATAAAAGAAAAACGAGATGCTGATAAAGTCCTTAAAAGCTACATTACGAGTGGTTCAATTCCCTCACAGATTTTCCCTTACAAATAATAAAAACGACTAAAAATAACTCTTATAAAATGTTACTGGAAATTTTTCTAGTGACATTTTTATTTTTTAACAAATTAAAGATGATTATACTAAGTTATAAAGTTATCAAGCGAATAAGCCAGCTTAACTCATTATTTATGTAATAATATAGGTACAGTAATCAAAAGAACGCATACATAATGAAGGGGAGAGAAATTATGACTAGTAATAAACTAAAAGCATTGGGACAACTAATATTATTTATTGTAGGAATTGAGCTAATTGGTGGCCTATCTGGCCTCTTGGCGGGGGATATTAAGGGGATTTATAATAATCTTAAACTCCCACCCCTAGCGCCACCAGACTATCTTTTTGGGATTGTTTGGCCTGTATTATATGCTCTTATCGCCATTTCCGCCTATTTGATTTTTTATAAGCTGAAAACTCAAAGAAGTGAGGGACAAAATGCTTTATTCTATTTTGGAATACAACTTATCTTAAACTTTATTTGGAGTATTATTTTTTTCAAAGGCTATTTTTGGTTAGGAGTTATTATTATTCTCTTACTAGATTTTATTGTTTATCTCTGCATCATTAAATTTTCAAAAATTAATAAGTGGTCTGCATTCCTTCTAATTCCTTATTTTATTTGGATTATTTTCGCAACATATTTGAGTATATCAGTTGCTATCTTGAACTAAATAATTTGAGGAGAATCTGATGGTTTGGGCAATAAATAATGATTATATAACATAAAAATTTTGATATTTATAAGTATATACATCTGTAAAACAGAAAGTTAAAGATTGGAGAAAAATAATGAATTTTATTAAACCCTTTATTATAAGTGGAGTATTTTTTTTAATTTTAGATATTTGCTGGCTCTTTTTTGCAAATAAAAAAATCTATCAGCCAAATATTGGTAACTTGATGGGAGATTTTAAAGTTATTCCGGCCATTATCTTCTATATTATTTATCTAGGAGCACTAACATTTTTTGTATTAATGCCCGGACTTGAAAAAAATAGTATAACTTACGTCTTATTGAGTGGTGCTCTACTAGGATTAGTATGTTATTCTACATACGATTTAACAAATTTGGCATCAATTAAAGACTGGTCACTAATGGTAACAATAATTGATATTATTTGGGGGACTTTTGTAAGCTCTTTGAGTGCAAGTCTTTCATTTCTTGTGATTACAAAGTTTATGGAAGGATAAAGAATGGAAAAGTTAAAATCTGAAGACCGTCTACTAGAAAGTATCATAGCAGGAGCGCAAAAGGTTATTAACAGAAAGGATGAACTAAACAAAATAAATGTATTCCCAGTTGCCGATGGGGATACAGGGAGTAATTTAGCATCTTTAATGCAAACCATTATTGATAATTTATCTAATAATAATTATTCAACGAACCTTTTATTTGATGAAGTAGCTTCGGCAGCGCTCATTGGGGCTCGGGGAAATTCTGGAATTATTTTTGCCCAGTACTTAAATGCCGTTTCAGATTATTATAGTGTATATGAAACTAACTTAGAGATACTTGTTTTAGCTTTCAACAGAGCAGTAAAGAGCGCCTATGATTCTTTGATTGAGCCCAAAGAAGGAACGATTTTATCAGTTATGAAAAGATGGGCAGAAGTATTACTGATTACTTTTAAAGAAAGTACATCTTTTGAAAAAGCCTTGCTAGAAGCAAAAGGAGAAGCCTGGAAAGCTCTTAAGGAAACACAATTTCAGATGTCAATTTTAAAAAAGAATAAACTCGTTGACTCTGGAGCGAAAGGTTTTTACTACTTTATATCCGGTTTTACTGACGCTTACTGTGGAGAAAAAGTAAGTAAGATACAAGAAGGACTTATCCCCAGCATAAAAGAATTAAATAAAGAAGATATTAAAGAACACTTTATATCTGAAGCACCTAAAAATAGGTATTGTTCAGAATTTATTATCAAAGAACCCCTAAAACAAGAAAAGGACTTAAAAGAATCACTAAGGAAATGGGGAGATTCTTTAGTTATTGCTGGAAATAAAAAACAAATAAAGATTCATATCCATACTAACCATCCAGAAAATATATTAGCACTGTTAGAAAAAACAGGAACGATTATCTATCAAAAAGTTGATGATATGCAATTACAATATGAAATATCACAAAATAGAAAATCATCCATTGCTATTGTCACAGATTCTGTTGCCGATCTATCTGCTAATTGTATACTTGAAAATCAAATTTTTGTTTTACCTTTGAATGTTTCAGTAGGTGAGCAAGCCTTTTTAGATAAACTTACAATCAATCCTCAAATTTTTTCAGAAAAGTATAATAAGAATTTAAAAATGACAACTTCTCAACCAAGCATTCAATCTGTTGATTCACTTTTCTCCTTTTTAGAAGGAAAATATGAACATATCATCGTGATTTCAGTTTCTTCAAAACTAAGTGGCACTTATCAACTTCTCAACCAAAGAATTACAGCAAAGAAATCCTTAGAAAACCGAGTACATCTTATAGATTCCAAATTAAATTCAGTAGCTCAAGGACTATTAGTTAAACAAGTTGCCAAATTAATTAGTGAAGAGCGCTCTATTGAATCAGTACTTAATGAAACAAAAAAAATAATTGACCGGATATTTATTTATGTGGCAGTAGAAGATTTATCGCCAATGATAAATTCGGGAAGAATTCCAAAAATTTTGGGAGAAACCGCACAAAAACTTTCAATGCATCCAATTATTAGTCTTGATAAAAGAGGAAACGGAAAGCTGATTGGTGCTTCTTTTAGTCAAACTAAGAGTATGGATAAAATTTTGAAAAAAATTAACCTATTGTCAAAAGAAGGACAAATCGAAGAATTAGCTTTGACACATGTTTTATCCGAAGAATCAGCTTTAAAGATAAATGAACTATTGAAAGAAAAAACTACTAAAAACTGTGAAATTATAGACAGTTCAGCAGCAATTGGAATTTCTGCAGGGATTGGAAGTTTAGCAATTGCCGGACTATTAAAGGAGGTCAAATGAATTATATAGCCGTTTTGGTAACTTTATTACTTTATTTCATCTGTTGGTTTCTTATTGCGACATCTAAGAAGAATTACGGATTGATAGATATTGCTTGGGGCGGAGGATTTGTTCTTACAGCTGTGGTCTCTTATTTATTTTCTCCGAGAATTACGATTCAAAATAGCCTAATCTTAGTGTTAGTCATATTATGGGGAGTACGTTTAGCAATTCATTTAGGAAGACGAAATTGGAATAAACCCGAGGATTATCGCTATACAAATATGCGTAAAAGGTGGGGCAATAATTTTCCGAAATTGAAAGCTTTTCTAACGGTATTTATGGTGCAATATCTTTTGTTAATCATTATTTCACTCCCAATTATTCAAGTCAATTCAAATGTTAATTCTCAATTTTATTGGTGGCAAATTTTAGGAATAATAATTTGGATATTTGGCTTTATTTTTGAAGTTTTTGGAGATCGTCAGTTAGAAGTCTTTAAAAAACTCCCCCAAAATAAAGGAAAACTATTGACTAGTGGCCTGTGGTCATTAACACGACATCCTAATTATTTTGGCGAGTCAATGTGTTGGTGGGGAATATTCTTAATCTCCTTGACGACTTTATCAACGCTTTGGTTGGTTATTAGTCCTCTATTGATTACTAGTCTCCTTTTATTTGTATCTGGTGTACCAATTCTTGAAAAAAAATATAAGAATCGTGAAGATTTTAAAGAATATGCAAAAAATACCCCGAAGTTTGTTCCTTTTATTGGTAAAAAGGGCTTATAAGACCGAGTTTTGAATCATAAAAGCTCTTAATTTTGGTAGTTTTTCCTTTTTAATCTTATATAAAAAAGCGTTCGTGTGCTTTCAAAATTGTAAGCTAGGGAGCTAAAAGAAGTTAGTGGGGAAATTAAATATTTTCGTGTTATAATAGCGGTATAAAAAGAAAAAGGGGAGAACTATATGGCTTTTAATATCTGTATAAATCTTTATGTAGAAGATGTAGAAAAAGAAGTAGATTTTTTCAGGTCAATCGGTTTTTTAGAAATTGAAAGACATAAGATGGAAAACTCAGATTCAGTTGTAATTGCACCGCTATCAGATGGCAATGCTTTTTTACAAATTTGGGATATCGAGTTTATAAAAAAAGTCTCACCCGAAGTTGCGAATGATAAACCTTCATTACTATTCACAGTAGATAATATAGAAGAGATGAATGAAAAATTAAAGAAGATTACTCCTACAACAAGCGACTTGATGGATGCTAACGGGAAAAAAGCATTTAATTTCCAAAGCCCTTCGGGTAACTATTATGCTTTTATGGAAATTTAATTATATCTAATTTTATAATAGTCCTTAAAACTGTCATTAAAGGCAGTTCTTTTTATTTAAATGAGAAAATAAAGAAATCATATAAATTTTTATTCTGTGTAATCTAAAATATTTGCAAAAACAAGTAAAATATTTTATTATATGACTTATCAATCATTGACTTGTCAAGTATTTATTTTTCCAAAAATTGAAAAATAAACATTAATAAATAAAAAGGAATAAAAATTATGATTATTGTAAATGCTAAATTTTATATTAAAGAAGATAAAAAATCTCAATTCTTAAAAGAGATAGAAGGTCTGATTTCAGCTTCCAAAAAGGATGAAGGATGTCTGGAATACTCTCTTTATGAATCTACGGATAATCAGCTAGAATTTGTGATGATAGAAAATTGGGAATCACAGGAAGCTATCGAAAAACATAACACTAATCCCTTTTTGGTAGCATTCGCTAAGAACTTGAGCACCTATAGTTCAAAAAAACCAGTTCTACAAATTGCGGAAACAAAGTAAAAAATAATTAACAATATAAAAAGATAGAGCAAGAAAAATATTGCTCTATCTTTTTATATTATAGGGAAAGAAATTAGTGAAGAATCTTCTAAGGTTTAGAAGATAAAACGGGAAAAGGAAAAGTAATCGCACAACTATATTTTAGATATGGAAATATTACTGGATTACTTTATAACAATGCATTATAGAAACTAAAATAAAAGTTAGTCGGCAAAATTTAAAATACATAAAACAACAAGATATTATTGAAAAATATGGAAACTTATAAAATAAAAAGCCACTAAAGTTTAGTGACTTTTTATTTATCCTTTACTTGGTATGAATGGAATGATTGACTGTGCGAGGGCTTCAACATTTCTACTTTGAATCAGGATTTTTCCCTTACCTCGAAATTTATTAACTAACCCTTCTCCTGTCTTAAAACCAAATGTTCCGGAAGCAACTTCAATTGAATAACTCAAAGATTCAGTCCAGGCTAAAACATGTTGATTATCAACTACAAAATCTTCTGTTCCATCAAGATCTATTTCTACAATATCCCCGTAACCGCTGATTAACATCTTTCCGCTGCCCTGTGTTTTCATCACAAAAAGGCCACCAGTTCCTCCAAATAATGCTCCATCTAATTTTTGACGTTCCATTATGTAATGGACACCACCCTCACTAACGAGGAATGCCCCTGTGTTAAGATTCCACTGTTCTTGACCGACAAGAATTTCCTTGATTGAACCAAGGCTAGCAGGAGCAAGCGAAATTTTACCATTTGCACCTATTGCGCTTGCCTTAGTAATAAAGAAACTTTCTCCACTTGTAATTGAACGACCAAGAGCTTTTAAAGCACCTCCAAGTCCTCCTTTTCCATTGCTGTTCATTTTTCCTTCAAGTTTAACAGCAGCGTTATGGTAGACCATCGCTCCAGACTCAATTTGAATCTCTTCATTATTGTCAAGACTAATCTCCACTAGTGGTGCCATTGATGTTGAACTTAGTTGATATTCCATAAATCTTCTCCTTTTGAACTTATTCTTTAAACAATTATATCATGAGATGTCATCTGAATAAATATTAAAAATTATTCTTATTTATGAAATTATTGTATTCAAAGAAGCTATAGTAATAAAAAAGCATGTTTGGACATAACATGCTTTTTTCATTAATTATGAAATATTTATAATTTTTTCGATAGATATGAGGTGAATTTTATCTGTGGATTTTATTCTAACTTGATTATTGATAAATTCTGATACAAAACCAAAAACTTCAGTTATTTTATCCTTAGATTGATATTTAATTTTGACTTGTACTTGATTAGTAAATGACTGGTTGAGAAGATGAAGTATAATGTGATGAGATAAAGGCTGTAAGATTTTATCACTATTTTGCTCTTTAACAAATGCATTTTGGGCCTCGGTCAACTCTCCGGTCGCAAATGATCCCCATTTCATCATTCCTCTATCCTGATATGCTCGAATGACTTCATAAGTACTATAAGAACGGTCAACTGACATCTTTATCCTCCTTATTTTGACTTGCTGCATGACCTCCAATAAGTTTATTTCGATAAATCACACGAGATCCTTCGGATAAACTGCTTGCTTTTTGAATGGATAGAAAATCGAATTTTTCTCTGATTTCGTCAATGGCTTTTTGAAGGGATTCTTGCTTTTCGTTGGCTTGATTTTCTTCAACAGTTTCAAATAAGGAAAGTTGTTTGACGGAATTATCAGAGAGTTGATTGCCACTTATTCCTATTTGCCTTACTGCTCCACCTTGATATTTTTCACGAAATAAACGAATTGCGAGGTCTTGCAGTTCTTTTGTATTTTGCGTTGCTTCAATATTGCGTGAAATTTTAATAGAAGAGTGTTCAGAGCTTGCTGCAGCACCCACATAAAGTGAAAGATTGCTTGCCATTTTTCCACCCTTTCTTAGCCTTATCGCTAAGTTTTCAGCCATTTCTTTAATCACAAGTTCTATTTCTTTTTGCTTATGGTAGTCACGGGGTAGAATTTGAGAATTGCTGAAGCTAGAAGATTTAGGAATATATTTTTCCCTTATATTACTTTCATCAATTCCATTTGCATGGAAAAAATGTTGGAGTCCAATTGTGCCTAATTTTTGTTTAAGGAGAAGAGGGTCAGCATTTGCAAGCTCTTTAATAGAACTGATTCCTAACTTGTTCAAACGTTTCTCAGTTCGTTTTCCGATTCCCCAGAAGTCAGTCATCTTAGGAAGAGTCCAGAGCTTACTAGGGACATCTTCATATCGTATTAATGCTCTCATATTCTGATTATGTTTGGCATAGTTATCCATGGCAAGTTTTGCAAGTAGAGGATTATCACCCATCCCTACAGTTACATATAACCCTAACTTATCCAAAATCTCACGTTGTAAATCTAAAGCAATCAGATTCATTTGCTCATATCGGTTTCTAATATCAGGATAGAAGAAGTTAAGAGACTCTGTGATATCTAAAAATGATTCATCAATTGAGTAAGAGTGAATTTCTTCAATTGATGTGTAATTGGTTAGAATTTCAGTAACTTTGATTTTATAATCTACATAGAGCTGCATTTGAGGCGGAACAAGCCATGTTCGTTTTGCCCAAGATTCGATGAAAGCGACATACTGCAAAGTTGGTTCAGTCCGTTGTCCGTAAATGTCCGTATGTGTTCGATACCATTGTGGGAAATTGAATTTTCTTGTTTCAATAATAAAGGGTAAATCACTGGCACGACTTATGTTTTTCATTCCAAAGATTTTTTTAAAAGTAGGACTAGAGGCAAGCGTTAAACCTTTAGTGTTATCTGCACGACTCATGACGCAAAGAGAAGTTGTCAAAGGATCAAGGTTTCGTTGAACACACTCAATAGAGGCGTAATTTGATTTGACATCTTCAAAAAGGATAGCTCTACGAGGTTCAAGTGAGTAGTCAAAAAAGTTATTTAATTTATGTTTATCCATCTCTCCCCTTCAGTAACATATTTAATACAAAACATCTGTTTATCTGATATTATACTCTAAAAAAAACCATTAATCAATGGATAATATCAGAAAAAATAGTAAAAAGATAAAAAACATCTCAGTTTGTTCCTTCCCCCAAAAAAAGAGCTTATTTTCTGCTATAGTTAGATTTAGAGAAGGGCAAAGAAGTTCTGTATTTGATTCATTATTTAAAAAATATCTATCAAAATTTTGAATATATTTAATTAGTTCAAATATGCAAATATTACTGGTCCTCTTTGTAGCAATGAATTTAAAGAAATCATAATAAAATTTAATGGGTAGAATTTAAAATAAATTAAAAAATATTGTTAAAAAAGAAAATTTATAAAATAAAAAACCACTAAAAAAAATAGTGGTTTTTACTTATTTTTATATTTTTAATTATTTAAGACAAAATTCATAAAATACGCAATCGTCCCATCCTTTGTTATCAAAGCTCTTGAGATTGGTTCTCCCGCGAAATACAAATTGATGTTTTTCATAAAGTTTCTGTGCAGGTGTATTTTTAAAATTAGTATCTAATCTGATAGTTACCATACTATTACTTTTGCTAAATTCTTTTATAAAGTTGATCATAGTACTTGCAATTCCTTGATTTAATTTTTTAGGATCTATAATTAAAGTATGGATTACCAAGATTTGATTAGGACCAAGCTCTGGAGTGCCCCAGGTAATATTTTCATACTCTTTATCTGATTGATTATTTAGGATCACAGTTCCTGAAACAATATCATTTGAATCATAACAAACAAAGAGCTGAGATAAGTCAATTGCTTTTAGAGCTGTATCAATTGAGGGATAAATATTTTTTATCCAACTCGTTTGTTTTTCATCAATCAATGGTAAAGAATTATCATAGAATGTAGCAACTGCGGGTTTATCTTGCTCTGTAGCAAGGCGTACAAAGTATTTCATCTTATATTCTCCTATTTTGAGGTTGGAAAATTATAGCATAAAAAAGCATGAATGTAAACCTTTTCTTTGGTTTTTATCTGGGATTTTCGTATATGTTATCAAAGTGGTATAATGCATGTTTTATATGTTATGCATTTCGTGTTGTTCTTAAGTATTGTTTAACAAACATTTAAGGGGTATAGTTTTTTTGTATAACTAAAAAAGTCAGTTTTTTTCATAATTGGTATTGTTTTGATGTAATGTATATGGTACAATGCTCTTTGTGTGTGTAATTTGAAAAAAATAAAGGAAAAAATAAAAATGAAAATAAAAAAAATTATCATAGCAGCCACCACTTTTGCAATAGTTTTTAGTACGTGTATTGGTATTAAATCATTAGCGGATAATTATTGGACTGGACATGGAGAAATTCAGACAATTAACAACAATATTGATACACTATCAAATCGGGTTAAAAGTAAAAATCAAGTAATTTCTGATTTAAATCAGACCATAGCAAACTTAAAAAGTTCAGTTGATTCACAAAGTTCACAAGTCAATTCTTTGCAAACTCAATTAACGCAAGCTAATGTTGACAAACAAAATGAAATTAATGCAAAGATAAATGAAATCAATACAAAAATTGCAGAAGGAAATCAAAAAGTAGCTGATAAACAAAAAGAGGTTGATACAGCAAACCAAATAATTTCTCAATTAAACCAACAACTTAATGATTTAAGGCAAAAGTCTGGACAGGACAATGATCAAGCATTGCGAGAAGTTCAAGATACTCGAGCAAAATCTGATCAGGCTGTAAAAGATTCACAATAAATAAAAAAACCTGACTTAGGTCAGGTTTTTTTATATAAATAAGTATAAATATTTAAATTTCTGTTTTCAAACTTTTATTTAAAGTAAGTAATTGCGAGAGAAGTAAGTCATAATTAATATTCTCGTTGCAAGAAACTAAACTGTCACCAATTTCAAGAGATATAGAAGGTAATTCCTTTTTAACTTGTGCTCCCTTATCTGTGAGAAATAACTCAACACTTCTTTCATCTTTATCAGAACGTTTTCTTATAATGTATCCTTTTGCTTCCAATCTTTTTAGCAGAGGGCTTAATGTACCAGAATCTAAAGAGAGTTCATCGCCTAATTTATTTATTGTCATCTTGTTTTCAATTGCTAACATAGCGATAAATCCAGTATAAGTAAGCGAATATCTATTTAAATAAGAATTATATTTTTTTATGATTTCCTTTGAAGCAATGTATAATTGAAAACATAATTCCTTGCTAAGAATATTGTCTGTCATATTTTCTCCTATCATTTCATTATATCTGAATCTATATATTTGTCAAACGTAATTGCATTTAGTACAATTATATTGTAAACAACTTAAAAAGGGGATTTCAATGAAAAAAATATTTTCTACAAAAATGATAAATACTGGCGGTCGAAATGGCGAAGTCCATTCTCCAGATAAAAGTTTTAATTTAGATATTGTTGCACCAGGCAGAAAGGTTGAAGGAGCAACAAATCCAGAGCAATTATTTGCTGCAGGATATAGCGCTTGTTTTAATAGTGCTTTAGACTATATTAAGAAATCAAAAAATATAGAGGGTGAATCAACTATTGAAGTTACAGTTTCTCTCTATAATCTAAGTCAAAATGAAATTCCAGATGTAATATTAGGAGTTGATATTACAGGACATATCGAAGGAGTGGGTACTGAAGAAACAGAAGAACTCTTGAAACTAACACATAAAACTTGCCCATATTCCCGGGCTACTCAAGGTAATATTGAAGTAACAATAAAGGCTATCTAAAAGATTTTTCTAAAATCAGTTTTCCAAGATTAAACTTTTTACCAAGTTTAGGGAGCGCAAAACTCTTATTATTTTTTGTTTTGATGATATATTGAAAATAAAAGATAACAATAATTAATGCAGGATTTAAAATACAAAAATCAGCGAGGAGCTTATTAAGAATTTTAAAAAAAAAGCCAATAACAAAAATATTGGTTTTTTATTTTAAAAAAATTCAGAATAGGTGTTTTCATCTCAAGTGCAAGAAGAAATAAGAAAATAGATAAGTAGTTGAAATGTGAGTTCAAAAAAGGAGATGATTGTTGAAAAATTATAAAGATATACATTAAATGAAGTAACGTTTCCAACCTTTGATGGATTAATAAAACAGAGAGAAGGGGTAAAATATAAATGAAATATGATATAATTTAAGTTGTGTTTTAATTTGACCTCATTGAGTAAAAATTAGAGAAATCGAGAAGTTTATGAAGTAATCTTTAGGGATTTTGAAGTACAGAACTTTTGATATCAATGGTTTAGAAGCTAAAAAAATAAAAGGAAAAGTAATGGCGCAATTATATTTCAAATATGGGACGATGAATTCAGGAAAATCAATTGAGATTTTGAAAGTGGCTCATAATTACGAGGAACAGGGGAAGCCTGTTTTATTAATGACTTCTAGTCTGGATACACGCGCAGGGGTTGGGACAGTTGCTAGTCGAATCGGGATGAAAGCTGAAGCTGTCGCAATTGATGAGGAAATGTCTGTTTTTGATTATGTGAACAGCCTGTCTGCTAAACCTTTTTGTGTGCTGATTGATGAGGCACAATTTTTAAATAAAAAACATGTCTATGATTTTGCTCGTGTTGTGGATGAACTAAATGTTCCAGTCATGGCTTTTGGTTTGAAAAATGATTTTCGTAATGAGCTTTTTGAAGGCTCAAAATATTTACTTTTGCTTGCAGATAAAATCGAAGAAATTAAAACGATTTGTTGGTATTGTAGTAAAAAGGCAACAATGGTGATTCGGACAATTGATGGAAAACCAGTTTATGAAGGTGAACAGTTGCAAATTGGTGGAAACGAAACCTATATTCCTGTTTGTCGTAAACATTATTTTAAGCCAGAAATTTAAAAAATAAGTTTAGAATTTTACACGGACAGACTTTATATCAAGAGGGAGGAACTCGATGTTTTATCATTTTAAAGGAACGATTACTGGTGAGGATTATCAAAGAATTCTTGGTCAAATGACCAAGCGGATGATGCTTGTTTTTTCAGGAATTATGCTTATTTTTTTGGTTATTAATTTATTTATGAGTAAGGGGCAGTGGCTTTGGCCGGTTGTTTCTGCTTTGCTTGTTCTTGTTTTAGGAAATCTTTTTTTACATTGGCAATTGAAAAGTCGTTTTTTGAAAAATTTTAAGCCACAAGAACTTGATATGTATGTGACAGAGGAACAAATTAAAGCTCAAATGAATGTACGTAATGTTGAAATTTTTTCAGATCGTGTGCACTTTTTTCAAGGTAGAAATCAAGTGATGATTTTTAAAAAAGACATGCTGCAAGATGTGACACAATGGGATTCATTTGTCAATATGGCCAAAAATTTACCATTAAAAACTAAAAAATAATTAAAGGAAATAGAGAAATGTTTGATCAGTTAGAATCAATAGTTGGAAGATATGAAGAATTGGGTGAGTTATTGTCTGACCCTGAGGTGGTTTCGGATACGAAGCGTTTTATGGAATTATCGCGTGAAGAAGCAGATTTACGTGATAAAGTAGCGACTTATAATGAATACAAAAAAGTTCTTGAAACAATTTCTGATAGTGAAGAAATGCTTGGCGAAGGTGGACTTGATGATGACATGAAAGAAATGCTCAAAGAAGAACTTTCATCAGCAAAATCACAAAAAGAGCTTTTGGAAGAAGAAATCAAAATTTTGCTTTTGCCAAAAGACCCAAATGATGGAAAAAATATTATTTTAGAAATTCGTGGAGCTGCTGGTGGTGATGAAGCTGCACTTTTTGCTGGTGATTTGTTGAATATGTACCAACATTTTTCTGAATCACAAGGTTGGAAGTTTGAAATTATGGAAGCAAACATCACCGGAATTGGTGGGTATAAAGAGGTTTCAGCTTTAATTTCTGGTCCATCTGTTTATTCAAAATTGAAATATGAATCTGGTGCTCACCGAGTACAACGTGTTCCTGTAACCGAAACACAAGGGCGGGTCCATACATCAACGGCTACTGTTCTTGTTATGCCTGAGGTTGAAGAATTTGAGATGACAATCGACCAAAAAGATTTACGTGTAGATATTTACCACGCCTCTGGTGCTGGTGGACAGAATGTCAATAAGGTTGCTACTGCGGTACGTATGGTCCATTTACCAACTGGGATTAAAGTGGAAATGCAAGAAGAACGGACGCAACAAAAAAATCGGGATAAAGCTATTAAATTGTTGAATACAAAAGTCTTTGATTACTATCAACAAATTGAATTGGATAAGCAAAATGCAGAACGTAAATCAACTGTCGGAACTGGGGATCGTTCTGAGCGGATTAGAACTTACAATTTCCCACAAAACCGTGTGACTGATCACCGGATTGGCTTAACTTTACAAAAGTTGGATAGTATTTTATCTGGGAAAATGGATGAAGTGATTGATGCTTTGATTGTCTATGACCAAACTAAAAAATTAGAAGAATTAAATAAATAATGGATTTTGAATTTGAAGATTTTGTTATTCGAGAAGTGGGACATGAAAATAGGAAAATGCAAACTTCAAAAAAGGTGAATAATGTTTCAACAGAGGTGACTATTTTTAAGGTTAAAGGCTTTGATTTATCTTTTGATTTACTTTATTGTAGGGGTGAAAATGGAGATGTTTGGGTAGTTGCGGAAAAGATAGAGTCTCTTTCTAAACATTTGCACCGAGCGCAAAGAACTCGGATGTCAATTGAAAATTATAAAGAAAAGCAATATTGTCGACTTTGGCAAGAAGTAAAAAAAGATGAAGACTGGAGTCGGACCAAGAAAAGTTTACCTTTGTCTGAATTGGGAAAATACAGTAAAAATCCTTTACGTCAATCTTTCTCAGAACTTGGAGCAAAACTTGGAACTTTAGAAGAGTTGGTTTCCGAAACGAATCAAAATCGAAAGCAGTATGCTTTGCTTTTTCCAGCTCAAGAAGTAAAAATCCCTTTATGTGCTTATCTTTTAACTCGAATTTCGCCTCTTATTTAGCAGAGAATCTTGTAAAATAATGATTACTTATAAAAATTATTAGTAGTGAGGAACTTATTTTGATGAATGATGAAACAATCATGAATCCAACGATTGAAAAAATGTTGCTCCACGCATCAGTTCGTGATTTTAAAGCAGAGCCTTTGTCAGCTGATGTCAAGGAGTTGTTGCTAAAAGCTGCACAGTCTGGAGCTTCATCTAATTTTCTACAAGCTTATTCAATCATTGAGATAGCGGATAATGATTTACGTCGTGAACTGGCTAAGATATCAGGTTCAGATGATTATGTGAATCAAACAGGTGTTTTTTATATATTTGTGGCTGACTGGTATCGACAAGCTCAGATTTTACGGACAGAAAATAAGGATGTGAAGGCTCTCCAGAATATGGAAGCATTGACGGTTGCCATTGTTGATACTACAATTGCTGCACAGAATATGGCGATAGCTGCAGAATCTATGGGGCTTGGAATTTGTTATATTGGTGGAATTCGTAATGATATTGCTAAAGTGGCAGATTTACTGGATTTACCAGAATTGACTGTTCCACTTTTTGGTCTTACAATTGGGATGCCAAAAACACGAAATGAAGTTAAACCACGTTTACCAAGAACAAATATTTTGTCAGTTAATGCTTATAATCGTGTGGCAGTGAGTGATTTACAGGATTATAATGAACAAACTTCAGCTTACTATGCCAATCGGAGTCATCATCAAAAGTCTACTGATTGGACGCAGGAAATGAGCAATTTTCTGACAAATCCACGGCGTGAGGATGTTGCCAAATTTTTGAAAAAGCAAGGATTTACATTAAACTGAAAAGTTGATTAAGCCTGATTTTATTGGGCTTTTTTGCTATACTTGGAAGAGTAATTTAAAAAGATATTAGAAAAATAATTAATATTGGAAAGTAGAAAAAGAAAAATGCTTTGGATTGAAGCTGTGCGAACTTTGTCAGCAGATTTAGAAGACCCTTTTGAGTTGGAATTTGTCTGGCGAAATTTACATGAACTTGATAAATTATCTTGGTTGAATTTAATGCGAGAAAAAATTACTGACCAAGAATTAAAATTACTGACAGAAGTGTCAGAACGTCTTCATCAAAAAGAGCCTCCACAATATATAGTGGGTTGGGCAGAATTCCGTGATTTGAAATTGAAGGTCGATGAGCGTGTTTTGATTCCTCGTCCTGAAACTGAAGAATTAGTGGAAATGATTTTGGCTGAAAATGAGAATGATTCCCTCAAAATTTTAGATATTGGAACAGGGTCAGGAGCGATTGCCATTTCTCTAGCTCAAGCGCGTGAAAATTGGTCAGTAAAAGCTTCTGATATTTCTAAAGAGGCACTAACTTTAGCAGCTGAAAATGCTGAAATAAATCAGGCTAATTTGGAATTCGTTCAATCAGATGTACTAGATAAAATTACTGACAGCTTTGATATTATCGTTTCTAATCCGCCATATATTGCTTTTGATGAAACTTACGAAATGGATAATTCTGTCATTAAATATGAACCTGATTTAGCGCTTTTTGCGGAAAATCAGGGATTAGCAATTTATCAAAAAATTGCTGACCAAGCGGTCAACCATCTGACTGATAATGGAAAAATTTATTTGGAAATTGGCTATAAGCAAGGACAAGCTGTCCAAGCTATGTTTCAAGAAAAATTTACTGACAAGCTTGTTAGTATTCATCAGGATATATTTGGAAAAGATCGAATGATTAATATCAAATGATAAAAGCTACAGTTGGTATATTTAAGGAGAAAAATGAATTCTTTAATTTTTGAACAAGTATTTCAGCAAAAAGAAGATTTTTTACCAATATTATTATTAGCTGATGATGGACCACATTTAGAAAATTATCTGGAAAATGGTGATTTATTTACTCTGTCATTAAAAAATGGCAAGACCGTTGCCTGTGCTGTAGTCATAAAAAAACAAAAAAATACTTTTGAAATTGAGAATTTCGCGGTAGAAACTAGTTTTCAAGGACAAGGATTCGGTCAGCAAATGATGAAACAACTCATCACATATTTGAAAGAAAATTTAGCAGCTGATGAGCTAATTCTTGGAACAGATGATGTTTCAAACAATGTAGCTTTCTATGAAAAATGCGGCTTCACAATTACTCATAAAATTTCCAATTATTTTCTTGATAATTATGATCATCCTATTTTTGAAGGAAAAGTTCAGTTAAAAGATAAAATATATTTAAGAAAGAAGTTAAAATGAAAGTTGAAAATGATTTACGAACAATGTCCTCTTTTTTGCAAGTGCAATTAAAAGATATCAAAACTTTGGTTGAGTCAAACAAGATAGACCAAGCTAAAGAAAATTTGAAGTTTGTGCAAGGGGGACTCAATAATTTTGCTAATGAACTTGAAAAAGTCGAAGGTGGATTTTATGGTATTATTGGTTTTCTCTTTCGTCGTCCCTACAAAGTACCAGATGATTTGAAAAATATCAGAGAAAATCTTTTTATTGAAGCAAAAACATTACAAAAAGAACTAGACAAGCAGTCAGAAAAAGAGAATAATAATAAAAATCGTTTATCAGCTAGAGCTATCAAAGCACTAAAATCTGGTCAGTTAGCTATTTTACCAACAGAAACAGTTTACGGTCTCTTTGCAGATGCGATGAATGAAGAAGCAGTCCAAAAACTCTATTCAGTTAAAGGACGTCCAACAGAAAAAGCTTTAAATATGAATATTTCAAGCTTTGAAGATATTTTAAAATATTCAATCAATCAACCAGTTTATCTCCAAAAAATTGTGGAAGCCTTTCTTCCTGGACCTCTAACCATTATTTTAGAGGCATCTAAAGATGTTCCTGAATGGATTCATATTGGAAAAAGTACTGTTGGTTTTAGAATGCCAAATATTGCAGTAACCCAAAAAATTATCAAAGAAGTCGGTGTTTTGGTCGGACCTTCTGCCAATTTAAGTGGTTCTAAAAGTCCAAGTTTCTTTGCCGATTTAAGTCCTGAAATTTTAGAAAATGCCGCAGTCGCTGTTCAAGATGATAGTATCTATGGACTAGATACAACAATCATCGATTTGACGCAAGAAAAACCAAAATTACTGCGTCAAGGAGCCGTTACTAAAGAAGAATTACTTAAAAAAGTTCCTGAACTTGGTCAAATTGAATAAAATAAGCTGAGAAAAAGTAATCTAAAAATTTCCGAACATTCTTTGGCAATGATGAGATTTACAAGCCAACTTATTTCAAAAAAGAGCCTTTAGCCGATATAATAGTTTTAGAGTTGAAAGTTTGCTTGCGAAAGTAAACTAAAATTAACTGATTAAGTTTATAGCGCTAATGACTATAAAATTCTACTTATATTTTTTAAAATATCCCAAAAGACATACAAGGAGAACCAATGATTTTTGATAAAGAAGATTTTGAAAGTTTTGACCCAGAATTGTGGGCAGCCATTCATGCTGAGGAAATTCGTCAGCAACAAAATATTGAATTAATTGCTTCAGAAAATATTGTTTCAAAAGCAGTTATGGCAGCACAAGGTTCTGTTTTGACAAATAAATATGCCGAAGGTTATCCTGGGAAACGTTATTATGGAGGAACAGAAGCGGTTGATGTTGTAGAAAATTTGGCTATTGAACGAGCAAAAGAACTTTTCGGCGCAAAATTTGCCAATGTTCAACCTCACTCAGGTTCTCAAGCCAATGCGGCAGCTTATATGGCATTAATTCAACCTGGAGACACAGTCTTAGGAATGGATTTAAATGCTGGCGGTCACTTGACTCATGGGGCTTCAGTCAATTTTTCAGGAAAAACTTATCATTTTGTTCCTTATGGAGTTAATTCTGAAACTGAGCTTTTAGATTATGATGAAATTTTAAAAATTGCTAAAGAAGTTCAACCTAAACTGATTGTTGCTGGCGCTTCTGCCTATTCACGCCTGATTGATTTTGCTAAGTTCCGTGAAATTGCTGATAGCGTTGGAGCAAAATTAATGGTTGATATGGCTCATATTGCTGGATTGGTAGCGACTGGTGCGCATCCTAATCCACTTCCTTATGCTGATGTCGTTACAACAACAACACATAAAACCCTTCGTGGCCCTCGTGGTGGAATGATTTTGACTAACGATGAAGCTTTGGCCAAGAAAATTAACTCTGCAATCTTCCCTGGAACTCAAGGTGGGCCTTTAGAACATGTCATTGCAGCAAAAGCAGTAGCTTTTAAAGAAGCACTTGACCCAGAATTCACGATCTATATTGAACAAGTCATTAAAAATACGCAAGCAATGGCTGAGGAATTTGCTAAAGTGGAAGGCTTACGATTGATAGCTGGTGGTTCAGATAATCATTTGCTTAATCTTAAAGTTTTAGACTTAGGAATTAATGGGAAAGAAGCTCAAGATTTATTGGATAGTGTTCACATCACACTCAATAAAGAAGCAATTCCTGATGAAACATTATCACCATTTAAAACTTCAGGTGTGCGAATTGGAGCAGCAGCGATTACTTCAAGAGGATTTAAAGAAATTGAAGCGAAAAAAGTTGCACAATTGGTCTCAGAAGCTTTGGTTAATCACGATAATCAAGAAAAACTTGCGGAAGTTAGGAAAGCAGCTTTAGAACTGACTCGTCAATTTCCCTTATAATATCAAAAAATTAGACAAAGAAAATTTGTCTAATTTTTTAATGTTAAGCTAAATTTAAAAGAGAAGTGTTATAATAGAACTTATATAAAAAATGACTGCAAAAAAAATAATGATATGTGCTAGTAAAGAATAAGAGCAGTCAGAAAATTTAGGTAAGTGAAATGTTTAAAAAATTAATTGGATTAATAGTACTGATACTTCTTGTATTCAGTGGTTTTTATGTTTACCGGATGCATGAAAATGTGAAACACGTAATGTCTTATGAGGCAGAAGTCGAAAAAACCCTTGAAGCACAAGGCTTGAGTGGTGATACAAAGTTGGCTTTGGCAATTATTTATACAGAAACTAAAGGAAAACAAGTTGATATTATGCAATCAAGTGAAAGCTTGAATGGCACAACAAATACTTTCTCAACAGAACAAGAAAGTATTAAACAAGGTATTTCTAATTTGTCAAAAGTTTTAGAATATGCTTCACAAAAAAAGGTTGACGCTTGGGCAGGAGTTCAGGCTTATAACTATGGGAAGGCCTATGTTGATTACATAGCTGCTCATGGTGGAAAGAACACAATCGCTCTTTCTAAGGATTATTCTCGTGATGTCGTTGCGCCAAGTTTAGGAAATACAACAGGTGAAACTTATTATCATTTGACTCTGGATTCATTGATTTATAATAAAGGAAAACTCTACTCTAATGGTGGGAATATTTTTTATGCCAAAGAGGTTGAATGGAACATGCTCTTACTTGATTTATTAAATTGGTAAATTACTGTTAAGGCAGAAAAACACAGTTGACTGTGCTTTTTTGTCGAACAGTATTTTTTTATATTTGAATTATCAGAAAATTATACTATAATAGTGATTAATAAATAATTTGAGGAAGTGAAATCGATGATTTATAATTTTGGCGCAGGACCCAGTGTACTTCCAAAGGAAGTCTTGAAGAAGGTTAAAGAAGAACTGTTAGACTTTGAAAAAAGTGGTATGTCAGTGATGGAAATTTCGCATCGCTCCAAGGCTTTCCAAAAAGTAATTGATGAGGCTGAGAACGATTTGCGTGATTTGATGTCGATTCCTCAAAACTATAAAATTTTGTTTTTACAAGGGGGAGCTTCCAGTCAATTTTCAATGGTTCCAATGAATTTGGCAATTGGCAAAAAGGCTTATTACAATATTTCGGGCGCCTTTGGTGAAAAGGCTTATGATGAAGCGGTGAAATTGAGTCATTTCCTTGATTTAATACCGATTAGTTTGGGCTCAACTAAAAAAGATAATTATAATCATCTATTGAAAATTGATAAATCTAAAATTGATGAAAAAAATGGGGCCTATCTCCATTTGACAACGAATAATACGATTGAAGGAACAAGTATTTTTCCTGAAAATTTGCCTGAGTTTGCAAGCCTTCCTTTGGTTGCTGATATGAGTTCAAATATTTTGGCGGTTGATTATGATGTGAGTAAATTTGGCTTAATTTACGCTGGAGCTCAGAAAAATTTAGGTATTGCTGGTTTAACCATTGTCATTATTCGTGAAGACTTACTGAATGAAGCTGAAAGCCTCTCATCAATGATGGATTATAAGATTTTGGCTAAAAATGGGTCGATGTACAATACCCCGCCGACTTTTGCTATTTATGTGGCCGGGCTGGTTTTCAAATGGGTAAAAGCACAAGGTGGTGTAAAAAAACTCGAAGAAATGAATCAGAGAAAAGCTCAATTGTTGTATGATTTAATTGACCAATCTGACTTTTATCAGAACCCAATCAAAAATAAAGATGAGCGGTCGATTTGCAATGTTGTTTTTACAAGTCCAAGCCAAGAATTGGATGAGCTATTCACCCAAAAAGCTGAAGAAAAAGGTTTCAAATCACTCAAAGGTCATCGTTCCGTGGGAGGAATGAGAGCAAGTATTTACAACGCTTTTCCTTTAGAGGGGGTTGTTGAATTAGTGAAATTTATGAAAGAATTTGAAGAGGAATATAAATGACTTATCATATCCAAACAATTGGAAATAATATCGACCAAATCGCACTAGATGAAATTGGCGAAGGCTTTCTTGTTAATCAAGTGTCAGAAGCTGAATCTGACGCATTTATTTGTCGGGCTCAGCCTTTCCACGATTATGAGTTTTCCAAAGCGCTTTTGGCGATTGGACGTGCTGGTGCTGGTTTTAATAATATTCCGATAGAAAAGTGTGCCAGTAAAGGGATTGTAGTCTTTAATGCGCCTGGTGGGAATGCCAATGCGGTTAAAGAATTAGTTTTGTCAATGATGATTTTTGGAACGCGTAATTTAAAACCAGCAAACAAATGGTTGACTGGTCAAAAAGGCGATGATAAAGTCATTGATGGGGTGGTTGAACATGGGAAAAAGGCATTTTCTGGTTCTGAAATTTCAGGAAAAACTTTAGGGGTAATTGGCCTTGGAAATATTGGTTCAAAAGTTGCCAATGATGCACAGCGTTTAGGAATGAAAGTTATTGGTTATGACCCATATCTTTCAATTGAGCATGCTTGGAATTTATCGCATCATGTTAAAAGAGTGAATGATTTAGCTGAGATTTTTGAGAAGGCAGATTATATCACGGTTCATACGCCAGCAACGGATGAAACAAGAGAGATGTTAAATTGGAAAAATTTATCTAAGTGTAAAAAGGGAGTGATTTTGCTCAATTATGCACGAGATGAGATTACGGATAAAGAAGCAGTGCTTAAAGCGATTGATGAGGGAATTGTCCGCTTTTTTGGAACGGATTTTGGATCTGAAAAATTTTATCATCATCCACAAGTTTTTTTAACTCCTCATTTAGGCGGCTCAACGGTGGAAGCGAGTTTAAATTGCACAAGAATGGCTCTTGATTCTGTTCAAACTTATTTGAAAACTGGCGAAATTATTAATTCAGTCAATTTTCCACGTGTTTTGCAAGAGTTGAATACCCCTTATCGTGTGACCTTAATCAATAAAAATGTGCCTAATGTTGTGGCTCAAATTTCACTTGCGGTGGCAGCAGAAAATATTAATATTGCTAATATTGTTAATCGTGGTCAAGGAGATTTTGCCTATACTTTACTTGATTTGGATGAAAAAGATGAAGGAAAGTTGGCGGCTTTAGTTTCACGTTTTGAGGCTGCTGATAATATTATTCGTGTTCGCTTAATTGAAAACCAGAGTTTAGTTTAAAAAACGAATGGAAAAGGAAGAAAATGGCTGCAAAAGGATTACTTGTGATGGATGTGGATAGCACATTGATTGAAGAAGAGGTCATTGATCTCTTAGGGAAAAAAGCGGGTATGGGTGATAAGATTTCAGAAATTACGGCTGCCGCCATGTCTGGCGAAATTGATTTTAAGGAATCTTTGAGAGAAAGGGTGGCTTTGCTTTCTGGTTTGCCCACAACTATTTTTGACGATGTTTACAAAGAAATTCATTTAACTAAGGGTGCAACGGGATTAATTGAAACTTTGCATGCGAAAGGCTGGAAAGTTGGCCTTGTTTCTGGTGGTTTTCATGAAATAGTGGATAAAATCGCAAGAGATTTAAAAATAGATTATGTTTTTGCAAATCGTTTGTCTGTGGAAAATGGCCATTTGACTGGAAAAACTCATGGGACAGTTGTGGATAAAGATTTCAAAGTTGATAGGCTCAAACAATGGGCAAATGAAAATAAGTTGAATTTATCTGAGGTTATTGCTGTAGGTGATGGCGCAAATGATATTCCAATGCTAAATACAGCTGGTATTGGGATTGCCTTTTGTGCAAAACCTGCGGTCAAAGCTGCTGTTTCCTATCATATTGATAAGCGAAATTTACTGACCGTTTTGAAATTTGTGAATAAACTTGCTGATAAGGAATGAAATGTAAATGTAAAAAATTACTGACGGAATTTCCGTCAGTAATTTTTCTATACTCATCTTGGTCGCATTGAACTGACAAGGTTTTTATCAGTATTTTTTAATTTCTAATATTTGATATTGAAGTCTGTGAAATCAGGAAAATTTGCGGGGCTTGATTTGACATCAGTGACTTTAGCAAAGGGTGAAAGACGTCCTTTACTTGATTTTTGCCCACGAACAATGGCAGTGAATTCTTCTAATTTTTTTTCATCCTCTGTTTGCGCGAGTATTTCAACTGTACCGTCATCATTATTCCAAACACGCCCTAAAATGCCCAGTTCACGCGCACTTATGATAACAAAATAACGAAATCCGACGCCCTGAACGCGCCCCGAAACAATCATTTTTACTTTGAACATCTTAAGACCTCCTAGCTTTGCCTTGTTGAAATGATAATAGTTAAAACGTTTTCTTTTATTATAACATAAGCACCAGCAAGATTAGCAAAAATCTGATAAAAGTTTCACTGCTTATGCTTTCCTGTCCCAACCAAAAGGATCTATGTTTTTCACAAGTCACAATCACTCAGTGGGAAATGATTGTTTTTAGATGAAAGAACTAGCTTACAGATATACAACACTTCATTTGATTATCAATGCAATGGATACTGGTAATGTAAAACTTTGTTTCGCCTTACTGGCTATGATATAATTGGAGAATGGAAATCATCAGTTCAAAAGATAATAAAAAAATTAAAGAAGCAAGAAAATTGCTGACAAAAAAATACCGCAAAAATTCATATCTCATCGAAGGCTTTCATTTGTTGGAGGAAGCACTGAAAGCTGGTCGTTCAATAAAACAAATTTTTGTTGAAGAAAATAAACTGACTAAACTGACAGAAATGATTGGGTCTGAAAAATCACTGACAGACTTATCTGTAAATCTGGTCAGTAAAGAAGTGTTGAAATCTTTAGCTGACAGCGAAAGTCCACAAGGATTGATTGCTGAAGTGACAAAAATTGAAGAAGTCATTGATTTTTCAGCAGCAAAATTTTTACTTTTAGAAAACGTACAAGACCCAGGAAATGTAGGGACAATGATTAGAACAGCTGATGCGGCTGGATTTTCGGCTGTTATATTACTTGGCGAAACCGCAGATATTTACAGTCCAAAGGTCATGCGGTCTATGCAAGGCTCAAATTTTCATTTGCCGCTTGTACGAATGGCTAAAGAAGATTGTTTTGCTCAACTTAAAAAAGCCGGCATTTCAATATTGACGACCACGCTGTCAGCAAATTCTGTGTCTTATAAAGTAATCAATGAACCACACTTCGCATTGATTATGGGAAATGAAGGGGCCGGAGTTTCTGACGAAGCCGTTAAAGCTGCTGACAAACTCGTTCATATTGACATGTCAGGGCAAGCAGAATCTTTAAATGTGGCTGTAGCAGCTGGAATTTTGATGTTTTCATTATAAAATTACTGACAGAAATTTTCTCGGTGCTGTCAGTAAAAAATGGAGGTGGGTATGAAGATTTACACTGCAAAAATGGACCGCCCAATGGGTTATGTTCATCATGGAACAACTTATCCAATAAATTACGGATACATTGAAGGAATTATTGCTGGTGATGGCGAAGAACAAGATGTTTATATTTTGTCAAATTTGCCAGAAAATCAAAAAGCCCTGACAAATTTTACTGGCAAGCTCATTGCTATTATCCACAGAAAAGATGATGTCGAAGACAAATGGGTACTAACCAGTCCAACTGAAAATTTCACAAAATCAGAAATTGAACAAGCAATTCATTTTCAAGAACAATATTTTGACAGTGAGATTGAAATGGTCAAATAAATAAAAAATTACTGACAGAAAACCTGTCAGTAATTTTTATCACTTATCTTAACTCAATCAGTTAAAGTGAGCCGCCAAAGTTTCCGCAAAGGCTTCGAGATGAGCTTCGTCTTCATCTTCAGGAGACAAGTCAACACGAACAAGTTCAGCTCCTTTTGTTGCGCCAGTTTTTTCAAATTGCGCTTCAAACATATCGACACAAATACAGAAGTCATCATAGAAAGTATCACCTGACCCGAAACAACCGTAAATTTTACCAGATAAATCAACCTCAGCTAATTCTTCATAAAAATCGACAATTTCGTCAGGTAATTCACCGTCACCGTAAGTGTAAGTTCCAACGATACAAAGATCAGCATCAGCCATCTCATCGGCATCAACAGAAGAACATTCGTCAAGTTCTACTTCAAAACCTAATTCTTCAAGTTTATCAGCGACAATATCGGCACAAGCTTCAGTATTTCCTGTCATACTTGCATATACAATTTTTGCTAATGGCATTTTTTCACTCTCCTATAAGATGCAAGGAGCCATACAATTTAGCGCTCCAAGCTCAGTTAATTGATTAAAGTTCATCTATCTATTATTGAGATAATTCAATTCAATTATATCAAAAAACAAGTGAAATCAAAGCTAAAAACTACGAATTTTATTTGTTGACCTTCTTTTGTGAAAGGAACATGGCTGGAATAGCAATCACAATTAAAACAATTGAAGAGACAAGAAAGCCAAGTTGATAACCATTAAGCGTGACCGCTTTTTCAACAGAAGTTTTTGCTCTTGCAATGACAGTCGGTGTTAAATTGGTGTGCATCGCCGCTAATTGATGTAGTTTAGTTGTCATCTGTCCAGCAATTTCAGACGTCACAACCGCCGTCACAACTGCCGAGATGACGGCTGAACCAAAAGATGAACCAACGTTTTGAATGATTCTTTGTCCTACTGATGCACCAGGAATATCTTGTTTATCTAAACCAATGAAAATATCAGTCATCATTGGCATTTGCAAACCACCAATTCCCATTCCACGAACAAATAAAACCAATCCCAACCAAATCAAATTTGTATTTTCGTGAACAAAAATGAAAGGAATTGTTCCAAGAAGGGAAGTAGCCAGGGAAACAAGTACTACAGGACGAGCTCCCATACGGTCAATCATTTTCCCAATCAAAGGTCGGGTCATCATCATACCAAGCCCTTGGGGAATCAACATTAAACCTGCTTCAACGGCTGTAAAGCCTTTTGTATTTTGAAAGAAAAGTGGCAGTAAAAGCATAGGTCCATTAGAAGCAATTCCAGCTAAAAAGATTCCAATATTCGCTGCAGTGAAGTTTTTAGATTTGAAAAATCTGAGCGGAAGAACAGTATTATTTTTGCGAATGCGATTATAAATTCCGTAAATAACAAACAAGGCTAAGCCAATGATGACAAAAGTAATCATTTGACTATTGAAAAAATTTTTAGCATTAGTTGAACCCTTCATCATTCCATAAATTAACCCCACAGAACCGCTAGCCAAAAGGAGTGTTCCAAACCAATCTAGTTTAGCTTTAGGGTTGAAAGGTTTGAAAGAAGTCAGATAAAAATGATTAAGAAGGACTGCAATAATTACGACCGGAATATTAACATAGAAAATCCAGTGCCAATTTGCTCCAGATACAATTGCACCACCAAGTACTGGCCCGATAATTGGTCCAAGAATAATAGGAGTTGAGACAACAGCCATCAATTGACCAAGTTTATCTGGAGGCGTAATTTGCATTAGCAGGGTTGTCATCAGTAAAGTGATAAAACCAGCTGAAAATCCTTGAACAGCTCGGAAAATGATAAAACTATCAATATTCCAAGCAATTCCAGATAAAAAGCTAAAAAGTCCAAAACTAAGGAGTGACCACTGCATTACTTTTTTTCCATCAATGTGATTGACAACATAACCACAGACAGGGACGGCTACAGCAAGTGCAAGAACGTAGCCTGTAATTGCCCACTGAATCATGTCTAGTGAAGTATGTAAGTCACTTTGAAGTTTGTTGATTGCGATATTGACCATGGTTGAATCAAGCATTGGAGCAATAGCACCAACGACTAAAATCCAAGCATTTCGCGTCAATTCCTTTGGCAATTTTTCTTTTTCATTCTTTTTTGATTTTGCCATCGTTAATCCTTTCTTTCGTCTGAACGAAAACTAAGTTATCGAAACTTAGAAATTATAATTTAAAAATAACATACATTTTGTACCTTAAGTGCAAAATTATTATAAACCTAAGAATAAGTTTTGTCAACAATAAGATTCTTTTTGTATCTAATTTGATTTTTTGGTATTAGATAAAGATGATGTTATAATAGACTTAAGAAACACGAGGTCTCTTATGTTTGAAGAAAAAGAAAAAAAATCACCTAGTCATTCTCGAAGAAGAGGGGATGAACTTAAGAAGGCAATTTATAAAGCGGCAGTTCATATTTTAGAAAATGAAGGCTATGAAAAAGTAACCTTTCAAAATGTTGCAAAAGAAGCCAAAACCACTCGAAGTGTACTTTATCGTTATTGGGATGATGTTTTTGACTTAATTTTTGAAGCTGTCCGTTTCAATATTTCACAAAATCCTGAGTGGAGAGGAAATGTGATAGACCAAGAAATTAACAGTGGGAGCTTGCGGCAAGATTTAATTGAACTTTTAACCTTTATGAGAGAAAATTTTAAACTCTATCCCAAAGGATTTCTGGCCTTCGTTTCATTTATGCAGTCGCAAGGAAAAAATGTTCTTGAATCGACCGTTGGAAATGTCCTTCCAAGTAATCTGATTATTATGGAACGCTTGCTTGCAAGGGCTCAGGAAAGAGGGGAAGCGCGTGAAAAAATTGGGCAAACAGCAAAGCTTTTACCTTTCCAGATGACCCGTTATCATATGCTCCTTGAAGGTCAATCCATGAATGATAAGCAAATTAATGAATTGGTAGATGAAGTTTTACTGCCAATTTATATAAAAAACACCTAGTTATAGGGAAATTTATGGTAAAATAAAGTGTATTTATACTAAATAGACTGTTTTGGATTACAAAAAAATCTGTTCAGTTGAATTAGCATTCAAAGTAATTTTGAAAAGGCTCATGATTGTCGAAGAAAATTCTTATAGATAAAGTCATAAATACTATCTTATAAGGATTCAGTAACCCCAGTAAATGAAAATTTATTTTTCGATGAAGTATGAGTCACTTCAAAACATTAATTTAAATAAAAAGAACTGAGTTTTTCTCAGAACTTTAGAAGGAAAGAATAAATTGATTACATTAAAATCGCAACGTGAAATCGAGCAAATGGAACGTAGTAGCAAAATTTTGGCAGATATCCACATTGGGCTTCGTGAGTTGATTAAACCAGGGATTGACATGTGGGAAATTGAAGAATATGTCCGCAAAGTTTGTAAAGAAAAAAATGTTTTACCTTTACAAATCGGAGTGGATGAAGGAAATTATAATCCATTCCCTTATGCTACTTGCTGCTGTTTGAATGATGAAGTGGCTCACGCATTTCCACGTCATCAAATTCTTAAAGATGGTGATTTGATTAAAGTGGATATGGTTCTCGGTTTGGTTGAAGATGGTTCTGTTGATGTTTCAAAACTTAATTTTGACGATGCTGAATCAATGGTTAAATATCAAGAAGAATTCCGCGGTGGCGTTGCTGACTCTTGCTGGGCTTATGCTGTAGGCCAAGTTTCTGACGAAGTGAAAAACTTGATGGATGTGACCCGCGAATGTCTCTATCTTGGAATTGAACAAGCCAAAGTAGGCAACCGTATTGGTGATATTGGGGCAGCTATTCAAGAATATGCTGAAAGTCGTGGCTATGGTGTCGTTCGTGACCTTGTAGGACATGGCGTTGGACCAACAATGCATGAAGAACCAATGGTGCCCCACTACGGACGTGCTGGACGTGGACTTCGTTTACGCGAAGGAATGGTCTTAACCATTGAACCAATGATTAACACTGGGGGTTGGGAAATTGACCATGATGGTGAACGTGGTTACGTTACACTTGACGGAAGTTTATCATGTCAATACGAGCACCAATTTGTTATCACGAAAGATGGTCCTGTGATTTTGACTTCTCAAGGCGAAGAACGGACTTATTAAGAAGTAAAAGGAAAAACAGATGAGAGGAAAGATGAAAAAAGTTCTACAAAAAATTGCTGAACTAACGACAACTTTTATGACTTTTTTCAAAAGTTCAGAAATGAGTCTGTCTTCAATTGCTGTTGCTTATTACCTTTTACTTGCAATCTTTCCTCTAGGATTGATTGTTGGAAATATTTTACCCTTCTTACATATCAATACAACAGCTTTATTGAGTTTTTTGTCTGAGCAACTCCCAAGTGATGTTTATAAAGGAATTGAACCAGTCATTAATAATCTCTTAAATCAAAGAAATACAGGTTTACTTTCACTCTCTGTCTTGGCAGGTTTTTGGACCTTTTCAAGAGCCTTATCTGCTCTACAAATGTCAATGAATAAAGCTTATGAAGTCTTTAATCATCGAGATTTTATTGTCAGTCGAATTATCGGTTTGGCTGCCGGATTTGCGATTTTACTCTTTCTTTACTTTTCAATTGTTCTCTCTACTTTTGGACAATTAATTCTCGAACAAGTTCATCGCTTATTTCCTTTTGATGACCATCTCTACCGAACGTTACACAATATGACTTTACCAGCGATTGCTGTAGCAACCTTTTTATCTTTGATGATGCTTTATTTTATCCTACCAAATGTTAAAATAAGAAAATTGAGATACACCATGCCTGGAACAATATTTTCAACCTTTGTTCTTGTTTTTCTAACCAACTGGATTGCAAAATATGTTAGCTTTGCTCTTCAGCGATTAGATGATTTGAAATTGATTGGGTCATTGGTTGTCTTTGCACTGATGATTTGGTTTATTTTCATCGCCCGCGTTCTGATTATTGGTGCCATATTAAATGCTGTTTATCAAAAAACAAAAGTTGGTAAGATTGAAACACGACGTGGTGAAATTGTTGAATTCATCAAGGAAATTAGAAAATAAAAAATACTAATAAAAATGAAAAAAATACTGACAGAAAATCTGTCAGTATTTTTTTCATCTTGTCAGTAATTTTCTATCAGTAAAAAAATTAGTTATTCTGTTAAATTTTTATCTTTTTTGAAGACAAAGAATTTTGAATAAAGATAGTTAATAACAATAATTAAAACTTGAACGACGAGGTTAAGAGCAGCAACCATATTATTTTTAGAAAGTCCAAAAAGATTCATCAAAATATCAGGATGTTGGTCAATGAACCACCAGTTAATAAAGATGGATAGGAGTAAAAGAACAATTCGTCCTGAAGTAAAATTGATGAAATCACGTAATAAGTTTGATGATTCATGTTTGAAAACAAAAAGTTTATTGGTAAAAAATGCAAAAATAATACTTGAAGCTTGAGCGGCAGTTTCTGAACCCCAACCAGAATGCCAAGCTTGCCAAGTTAACCATTTGACAAAGGCATAAACTGCTGTTGCTAGGACTCCGAAAATGAGATATCTAACAGTTTCAGATTTAAAAAGATTCATGAGTTTTTTCATGAGGTAATTATATCACACTCTTTTAATAGACTCCACTAAAAGTAGCAATTTAACAGATGTTTCAAATAAAAAGGGAAATAGGGTATAATAACAAAATAAATATAATAAAATTAGTGACAAAGAAAAGGAAATAATTTTTGAATCAAATGATGAAGAAAATGGTTATTTTATTGCTCATCAGTGGCTTAGTTTTAGTCACACCTCATGCTTTTGCAACAGCAGGAGGATTTCGAGGGGGAGGAAATAGAAGTACAAGAACTGGCGGTAATTTTGGAGGTGGAAATACTAACAGCCATTATAATAATACTGTTTCTAATAGCTATACTTCTAATTCTAGGACATCTAGAATGGGGAGCAGGTATAATAGAAATAGTATTTTTAGTGGGCTTGTTGCACTAATCGCCCTGGCTTTTTACTTTTTGAAAAAAAATCTTAAACTTCCTTTTAGAAAAAGAGAGTATTATCAGGAAAAAACATTAAATGATTCAGCTTTGTCAGCAGAAATAGAAGCAATTTTTCTAAAAGTTCAAGATGCTTGGGATAAACAAGACTTACGAACTTTGTCCGCATCTTATGGTGATAATTTATATGAAAAACATGAAAAAATTCTCCAAAAGATGAGTGACAAAGGTCAAATTAATCACACGCGTAGTGTGGTTTTGGATGGAATCACGCGTTATAAAGAAGTAAAAGATAATCAATTTGAAGTTGACCTCTATTTTGTAGCTATTGACTACCTTGTTTCTGTTAATTCTGGTCAAATTATTGCGGGAAATACTCAGGAAAGACGGGCGTTTAAACAACGTTGGACTTTTAGTGGTCAAAAAGGGGCTCTTCGAGTTGAGAAAATGAAAGAATTTAAGATCTAATGATATTTAGTATAGATGTGAAGGGAGAAAAATGATTCTTTATTTATTAGTTTTATTAGCAGTTTGGAATCTTATTGTTTTTGTTTTTTATGCGGTGGATAAGTACAAGGCCCAACATCATCTGTGGAGAATTCCTGAAAAAGTTTTACTTGCACAAGCACTTTTAGGCGGAGGGATTGGAGCAATTTTGGCTGGGCATCTCTGTCATCATAAAACTAGAAAATGGTATTTCAATTTCTCATGGTATGTGGGACTATTGGTTGATGCTGGACTTATCTTTTTAATTATCAAATTCTTTGCTAAATAAATCATCAATTGAAAAACTTTTTAGAAAATAAAAAGCCTTTTTTATTAAGTATTATTCAACACAATCCATTGACATTTCTGGCTTAAAAATGTCATAATAGAGGCATGCCTAAACAACGATTTTATTCTTTTATGATTGGAACGGTACTTGAAGCTTGGATTTTTAGCTGGTCCTTCCTATCTGCTTCGTGGTTTTTAGCCACGTTTTTCGGCTTTCTTTTAGTACGCCGAATCTTCCTTGCTTATCGCTTGGATAAATTTATACGTGATATGAAAATGTGATTTTTATCACAATTTTTATTATAAAAGTACTGACAAAGTTTTATGACGAAAAAATATTCTCTGTCAGTTGTTCTTATTTATGAAATAATAGGGGAGACTTACAATGGCGGTTTCAGTTCAAGATTTACTTGACAAAATTCATTTTCATGTGATTTACTCAACAGAAACAGCATTAGCAAAAGAAATTACAACTTCAGAAATTATGCGCCCAGGTTTAGAAATGGCTGGGTATTTTGATTATTTCACACCCGAACGAATTCAACTTTTTGGGATGAAAGAATGGTCATACATGATGACTGTAGTTGGAGATAATCGCTATGACCTCTTGAAAAAAGTCATGGCCAAAGAAACACCGGTTGTTATTGTTGCACGTAATCTAGAAATTCCTAGTGAAATGGTGGCAGCAGCTAAAAAGTCTGACATTGTTTTACTTCAATCACGTGAAGCAACCAGCCGTTTGAACTCAGTATTGACCTCATTTCTTGATGAACGTTTAGCTGAAAGAACGACTGTTCATGGTGTTTTGATGGACATTTTTGGGGTCGGTGTTCTTATTCAAGGGGCTAGTGGGATTGGTAAATCAGAAACTGGTCTTGAGTTAGTCAAACGTGGCCACCGATTAGTTGCTGATGACCGTGTAGATGTTTTTCAACGGGATGCCTTCACACTTTCTGGGGAACCCGCAGAAATTTTGCGCAATATGATTGAAATTCGTGGCGTTGGGATTATTGACGTGATGAGTCTTTTTGGTGCTGGTGCTGTTAAAGATTCAACGGATATTGATATGGCTATATATTTAGAATACTACGATAAGGAAAAAGCTTTTGACCGTTTGGGAAATGCACCGACTATTGTTGAATTTTCTGATGTTGAAGTCCCACAAACCCGCATTCCTGTAAAAACTGGGCGGAATGTGTCAGTAATTGTTGAAGCTGCGGTTATGAATTTTAGAGCTAAGCAAATGGGCTTTGATGCAACAAAAACTTTTGAAGACCGTCTCACTGATTTAATAAGTCATAATAAAGAATCATAAGATAAAACTTAGAAATTACTGACCGAAAATTCTGTCAGTAAATTTAGAAAACTGATAAAAAATATGAATAATCTATTTCCCTTTTTAGCTTTAAATAAGATTGCACTCCAATTAGGGCCGCTAGCCATTCACTGGTATGCTATTTTTATTGTGGGCGGTGCCGCATTAGCCGTTTGGCTCGCATGTAAAGAAGCCCCAAAGCGTAATATAAAAACCGACGATATTATTGATTTTGTTCTCTTTGCCTTTCCTTTAGGAATTGTTGGAGCGAGACTTTATTATGTCATTTTCCAATGGTCTTACTATAGTCAACATCCTTCACAAATCATTGCCATGTGGGATGGTGGCGGAGCCATCTATGGAAGCTTAATCGCTGGAGCAATTGTCCTCTTTGTCTTTAGCTACTATCGAATGATTCATCCGCTAGATTTGCTTGATATTACTATCCCGGGTGTTTTTCTCGCTCAGGCAATGGGACGTTGGGGGAATTTTGTCAATCAAGAAGCCTATGGGAAAATTGTTTCAAATTTAGACTGGCTACCTACTTTCATCAGAAATCAAATGTTTATTGATGGTCATTATCGAATGCCTACCTTCCTATTTGAAAGTATTGGTACACTAAGCGGTTTTATTCTGGTCATGGTCTTTAGACATCGAATTAAAGGCTTAAAACGTGGGGATATTTTTAGTTTCTATCTCGTCTGGTATGGAGCTGTTCGTTTTATTGTTGAAGGAATGCGAACAGATAGCCTAATGTTAGGACCTGCTCGTGTGTCACAATGGCTTTCAGTTTTATTAGTGATTGTAGGACTTGTTCTCTTTATTTATCGCAGAATGAAAAAAAATTAAGAAGTCTATCCTGAAGGATAGACTTTTTGTCATAAAAAAATGTAAGTTATATTAGAAAATAGCGAAACAATTTGTTATAATGAAATCAAATAGAATCGCTTTCATCAAAATGAAAGAAGATTGAAAAATGGGTGCTGATTTTATACCCGAATAAAGAGGAGGAAACGTGGGAAATATTGCATTATTGATTATCGCGATAGCATTTGCTGTATTGGTGGTCTTCTTAGTTATTGTATTACATAAAGTTTCTAAGGTTGTGGAAGAAGCCAACCGTACGGTCAAAATAGTTTCTAGCGATGTAGATGTCTTACTTCATCAAGCTGATGGCATAATGGCTAAAGCCAATACCTTGCTTGATGATGTTAATGGGAAAGTCGCCACGATTGACCCTTTGTTTACAGCGGTTGCTGACTTGTCTGAAAGTGTTTCAGATATCAATGCTTCAAGTCGTAAACTTGTGACACGTCTTAATAGAGGTTCAACAAAACGAAAAACAACTTCAGCTTCAGCAGTCGTTTTGGCAAAAACAGCCAAAAAATTCTTTGTCAAAAAAGATAAAACTGAAGCGGGTGTAAAAGTAAATTAAACTTGCTTACGAAAGAAAGGACTTAACCGATGTCAAAAAAAACAGGATTTCTAGTTGGTGCTTTAGTTGGTGCCGCAGCTGCTCTATTTTTAGCTCCTAAAAAAGGAAGCGAACTCCGCGAAGGGGCTGGAAAAATTTATGATGATTTAAAAGAAAACCCTCAAGAAACATTGACTGGAATGAGAGATACTGCTCTTGATTTCTCAGCTGAAAAATTTAATGAAATCAAAGAAAAATTTGATTCAGGTGAAATTTCAGCTGACAAGGCCAAAGAATTTTTACTTTCAAAACGTGATTTAATCATGGAAAAAGTTGACTCAGGTGAACTGTCTAAAGATTCAGTTGTTGATTTCTTCAATGATACTAAAGATGCTGTCGTTGAAAAAATTAATTCAATGAAAGACAGTGGAGAAGAACTCTTTGATGAAAATGAATCAGACATCTCAGAAGAAGCCGCAGAAGTTGTGGCTAAGTTCAGTGATGCCAAAGATGAAGTGAAAGAAGATATTGATACTGAGTCTCTTGCTGAAGAAGCGAAAAAAATTGCTGACAAAGCCAAAGAATTAACAAATTTTCCTGACGAAAAAGAATAAAATTTAAAATCTGTCTTTAAGGCAGATTTTTTTGTCATGTAAAATATTTACATACTTAACTATGGTAATTGGAAATAAATTGCGTTATACTATATAGTATAGAATATAAAGAAATACTCTGGAGGATTTCAAATGGCACAAGCAAACTTTGGTGTTGTCGGAATGGCTGTAATGGGGAAAAACCTTGCACTCAACGTAGAGTCACGTGGTTATACCGTTGCAATTTACAACCGTACGACTTCAAAAACTGAAGAAGTTTATAAAGAACATCAAGATAAGAATCTTGTTCTCACTAAAACACTTGAAGAATTTGTTGGAAGTCTTGAAAAACCACGTCGTATCATGCTCATGGTTCAAGCAGGAGCAGCGACAGATGCGACAATTAAATCACTTTTACCGCTCTTGGATAAAGGTGATATCTTGATTGATGGTGGGAATACTCATTTCCCAGACACAATGCGTCGTAATGCTGAACTTGCAGACTCAGGTATTAACTTCATCGGTACAGGAGTTTCTGGTGGTGAAAAAGGTGCGCTTTTAGGTCCATCAATGATGCCTGGCGGTCAAAAAGAAGCCTACGATTTGGTTGCACCAATTTTTGAACAAATCGCAGCTAAAGCTCCTCAAGATGGTAAACCATGTGTGGCTTACATGGGAGCAAACGGTGCTGGACATTACGTTAAAATGGTTCACAACGGAATTGAGTACGGCGATATGCAATTGATTGCTGAATCTTATGATTTGTTGAAACGTGTTCTTGGTCTTAGCAATGCAGAAATTCAAGCCATTTTTGAAGAATGGAATGAAGGCGAACTTGATAGCTACCTCATTGAAATCACTAAAGAAGTATTGAAACGTAAAGATGATGAAGGCGAAGGCTACATCGTTGATAAAATTCTTGATAAAGCAGGAAACAAAGGAACTGGTAAATGGACTTCAGAGTCTGCCCTTGACCTTGGTGTACCACTTCCATTGATTACAGAATCAGTATTTGCTCGTTACATTTCAACTTATAAAGATGAACGTGTTAAAGCAAGCAAAGTTTTATCTGGCCCAGCGGTTAATTTCTCAGGCGATAAAAAAGAAGTCATTGAAAAAATCCGCAAAGCGCTATATTTCTCAAAAATTATGAGTTATGCTCAAGGATTTGCCCAACTTCGTAAAGCTTCTGAAGAATTTGATTGGGACTTGCCTTACGGTACAATTGCACAAATTTGGCGTGCTGGATGTATCATCCGTGCAGAATTCCTCCAAAATATTACTGATGCTTTCGACAAAGATAGCGAACTTGAAAACCTCTTGCTTGATGACTACTTTGTAGACATCACAAAACGTTATCAAGAAGCTGTTCGTGATGTAGTTTCACTTGCTGTTCAAGCAGGAATTCCAATTCCAACATTCACCTCAGCAATCAGCTACTACGATAGCTATCGTTCTGAAAATCTTCCAGCTAACTTGATTCAAGCCCAACGTGATTACTTCGGTGCTCACACTTATGAACGTACAGACAAAGCTGGAATCTTCCACTACGACTGGTATACAGAAGACTAAGTTGAAAAATAATTAATTAAAAGCTAGAATTTTCTAGCTTTTTTTCTTATAAATTTTGCAGTATTCTTTAGACCATTTTTTAACAAAAAATCAAGAAATTGTTATATGATTTAGGTAATCGAATGTGAATTATTTACTTTGATAAATTTTATGGAACTAGAGAAAGTTGAGGAAATTAGAATGGGTTATGAATCTAATCGCTCATTTAATAAAGCAACAGGTGCCGGTTTCATCATCGCAATGGGAATTGTTTATGGCGACATCGGAACGAGCCCTCTTTACACAATGGAATCCATTGTCCAAGGTCAAGGGGGGCTTGAACGAATCTCAGAAACGTCAATTATTGGGGCACTTTCGCTCATTATCTGGACGCTGACATTAATTACGACAGTCAAATATGTGTGGATTGCTTTAAAAGCGGATAATAATCATGAAGGCGGAATTTTTTCCTTATTTACTCTCGTTCGCAAGTATGCAAAATGGTTAATTATTCCGGCAATGATTGGTGGTGCTGCTTTGCTTTCTGACGGAGCTTTAACACCTGCCGTAACGGTTACGTCAGCAATAGAAGGCTTGAGGTCAATTCCGGCTTTTCATGAAGCTTTTGGTCAGCAGCAATTACCGATTGTTATTATTACTTTAGCGATTTTAGCGGTCTTATTTTTAATTCAACGATTTGGAACTTCAATCGTTGGTAAAGTGTTTGGACCGGTCATGTTTATTTGGTTTAGTTTTCTTGGAATTACGGGTTTGATTAATCTCTTTGGTGATTTTTCTGTCCTTCAAGCAATTAATCCTTACTGGGCAATTCATTTACTTTTAAGCCCAGAAAATAAAGCTGGAATTTTTGTTTTAGGTTCAGTCTTTCTGGCAACGACGGGCGCAGAAGCTCTTTATTCCGATTTAGGACACGTTGGTCGGGGAAATATTCATGTCAGTTGGCCTTTTGTTAAAGTTTGTATCATCCTATCCTATTGTGGGCAAGGGGCTTGGCTTTTACAAAATCGCGGAAAATCATTAGGAGATATCAATCCATTTTTTGCTGTCCTCCCTCAAAATTTAATCATTTTTTCAGTAATTTTAGCAACTTTGGCGGCAATTATTGCCTCACAGGCATTGATTTCTGGTTCATTTACTCTTGTGTCAGAAGCTATTCGTCTTAAACTCCTTCCTCGATTAAGGATTTTTTATCCAGGAGAAACTTTCGGACAATTATATATTCCAGCCGTAAATTTGGGACTCTGGTTGGCAGCGAGTTTTATTGTTGTCTATTTCCAAAGTTCTGCTCACATGGAAGCGGCTTATGGTTTAGCAATTACAGTAACCATGCTTATGACAACGACTTTGTTAACTGTCTATTTAAGTCACTATCAAAAAGTTAAAAAAGTATTGGTTGGCCTATTTTTCACCGTTTTTATCTTTATTGAAGGCTTGTTTTTTGCAGCTTCCGCTGTAAAATTTATGCATGGCGGTTATGTCGTTGTGATTATTGCTGCCATGATTCTATTTGTTATGGCAATCTGGCATAAATCTGATCAGCTTTTTTATAAATATCTTAATTCTTCAAATCTTAATGATTATAAAGAACAAATGGACAAACTCCGCAAAGATGAAACTTACGACCTTTATCATACGAATGTCGTTTATTTAACGGCTAAAATGGATAAAGAATGGATTGACCGTTCAATCTTGTATTCTATTTTGGATAAGCGTCCTAAAAAAGCTAAAGTTTACTGGTTTGTGAAGGTTAATGTTACAGATGAGCCTTATACTTCTGAATACGAAGTGGATATGCTAGGAACTGATTTTATTGTCTGTGTTAATCTGTATCTCGGTTTTCATATGCGTCAAGAAATCCCTCGGTATTTACGGACGATTGTGACCAACTTGATGGAGTCAGGACGATTACCACAACAAAATCAAACTTATAGTATTACACCAGGACGAAAAGTTGGAGATTTCCGTTTTATTATTTTAGAAGAAAAACTAATTAATGCAAGACAAATGCCTGGCTTTGAACGATTTGTTCTTCAAACAAAAGAGCAAATTAAAAAAATTACAGCTTCGCCAGCACGTTGGTTTGGTCTTCACTTTTCAGAAGTGACGGTTGAAACTGTTCCTTTGGTTCTCTCGGATGTTAAAAATTTGGAAATTCACGAACGAATTTCAGAAGAAAATTCAGGAGAATCATAATGAAATAAAAGCAATCAAAAGATAGCTTACTGTTGCTATCATCGCTTTTGCGATGATTAATGTATTATATATAAAACTGTGAGAAATAAATAAATATAATTTCCCACAGTTTTTTTTGAATAAACAGGGGATAATCTGCTATAATAAAGCTATTAAAAAACGAGCTACGCTTCGTTTTATTTTATTTGACTATTTTCGTTGAAGAAAGTTGAGGAGTTACAAAAGTGGGTCAAGTACACTTACATAATCGGTCGTTTAATAAAGCGACATCTGCAGGGTTCCTGATTGCATTAGGGATTGTTTACGGTGATATCGGAACAAGTCCACTTTATGCCATGCAGGCCATTGTTCGAGGACAGGGAGGATTAGCAAATCTTTCTGAAAGCTTTATTTTGGGGGCTGTTTCTCTTGTAATTTGGACATTAACATTAATTACAACTGTTAAATATGTTCTGATTGCTTTGAAAGCAGATAACCATCATGAGGGGGGGATCTTTTCACTCTTTACCCTTGTGAGACGGATGAGAAAATGGCTGATTATTCCAGCAATGATTGGTGGAGCGACATTATTAGCGGACGGGGCATTGACTCCAGCGGTAACGGTCACCTCGGCCATTGAAGGTCTAAGGGGAGTAACACATGTTTACTCAAATCAAACAACGGTCATGGTAACCACCTTGATAATCCTTGCCTTTCTCTTTTTGATTCAGAGGTTTGGAGCAAGTTTGGTTGGTCGTTTGTTTGGACCAATTATGTTTATCTGGTTTGGCTTTTTGGGTGTAAGTGGACTGATTAATTCTTTTCTCGATTTATCAATTTTAAAAGCAATTAATCCTTATTATGCAATTCACTTATTATTTAGTCCAGAAAATAAAGCTGGTTTCTTTATCTTGGGTTCTATTTTCTTGGTAACGACAGGGGCAGAGGCACTTTATTCTGACTTAGGACACGTTGGGCGTGGAAATATTTATGTCAGCTGGCCATTTGTTAAGATTTGTATTATCTTATCTTACTGTGGACAAGGAGCTTGGCTTTTAGCTCACCGTGGTGAACACATTGAAAAACTTAATCCTTTCTTTGCTGTTTTACCAGATAATATGGTTATTTATGTCGTTATCTTATCAACATTGGCGGCGATTATCGCCTCTCAAGCACTGATTTCGGGTTCATTTACTTTGGTGTCTGAAGCGATTCGTTTGAAACTTTTGCCATTGTTCAAAATTTATTATCCAGGGCAAACTTTGGGACAACTTTATATCCCAGCAGTTAATTTTGCTCTTTGGGTAACGACTTCATTCTTTGTTTTGTATTTTAAAACTTCAGAACATATGGAAGCCGCTTATAGCTTGGCCATTACCATCACTATGTTGATGACAACGACCCTTTTGACTTATTTCTTAATTCAAAAAGGAACGCCAAAAATTGCCATTGCTTTTATTTCTATCGGTCTCTTTTGTATTGAAGGCTCATTCTTTGCTGCTTCTCTTGTCCAATTTATCAACGGAGCATATATTGTGGTTCTGATTGCCTTGGCAATTATCTTCGTGATGTTCATCTGGAACAAGTCACACAAGATTGTCATGAAATATATCAAATCATTGAATATTAATGAGTATAAAAATCAACTTAATGCTTTGCGTCATGATGAATCTTATGATTTATATCAAACAAATGTGGTTTATTTAACAAGCAAAATGGACCATGAATGGATTGATCGTTCAATCTTATATTCAATCTTGGATAAACGGCCAAAACGTGCAGAATGTTATTGGTTTGTAAATGTAAAAGTTACTGACGAGCCTTATACTTCTGAGTATAAAGTAGACATGATGGATACTGACTTTATTGTTCGTGTGAATCTCTATCTTGGATTCCGTATGCGTCAAGAAGTTCCGCGTTATTTAAGAACAATTGTGACGGATTTGATGGAATCAGGACGTTTGCCACGTCAGCATCAACATTATAGTATCACTCCAGGACGTAAAGTTGGAGATTTCCGCTTTGTCGTTGTTGAAGAAAAGCTAATGAATGCACGTCAAATGCCAGGTTTCGAGCGTTTTGTTCTTCAAACTAAAGCACAAATCAAGAGAATTACGGCTTCACCAATTCGTTGGTTTGGACTTCAATTCTCGGAAGTAACTGTTGAAACAGTTCCCTTGGTTCTTTCAGATGTACGTAATTTGGAAATTCATGAACGATTGGAACAGGTGGATGAAGCAGAAGCTTCAGCAACTCATTAAAGAATATAAAAAAACTTACTGACAAAATTTCTGTCAGTAAAATTTTTAACGAGCAAGTCGTTTTCTAGCGGCTTCTTTTCTTTTTTGAGCGATAAATTCGGCCTTGTCAGCAGAAGGAAGATAACCTTTTTTCTTGGCAATTAACAGGGCTGTACCTGCAACAAGAATTTCGACAGATTTTCCAATGAGATAGCCTTGGATAAATTTATTTTTCATTTGGTGGACTCCTTTATATTTTTATTTAAAAATTGCTCTATCTTCATTATAAATCAAAAAATGTGAAAACGCTAACGAAGCACATTTTAAAAAGAAAGACTCTTTAATAATTAACTGGTTAAGGTTAAGATTAGGTGCATGTGATATATTAGTAGCAGTTGTAATAAATAAATGATAAAGAAAGAAGGTAAGAAATATGACAATTATAGGTGTAAAAATTGACAAAAAGTTTATGAGGGACTTACTCATACTTATTTTAGGTGTCGGACTTTATGTACTCTCAGTTCAGTTATTCGTCATCCCTAATCGTCTAGCAAGTAATGGTGTCGCTGGTTTTTCTGTACTTATGGATTTTGTTTTTGGCATCAACCCAGCCTTGACTTTCTTTTTGGTAAATGTACCACTTTTCATTTTCGGAGGACGTTCGCTTCCGCGGAGAATTTTACTACTCAGCATTCCTGGAGCGCTTGCCATGAGTGGTTGGTTAATGATTTATGAAGCATTAGGAGTTACTGGTTTCCAATTCTCACATGTTATTTTTGCTGGAATTTTCGATGGACTTCTTTCAGGATTCGGGGCAGGATTAGTTATTATTTCTGAAGGAACATTTGGAGGATCAATCTTATTGAGCCGAATTTTGGAGGAGCAATGGAACTTTAAAATTGACAAGGTTTTGTTTATGGTCGATGTGGTCGTTTTAAGTGTTTCCTTATTAACATTCTTGTCACTTCCTAACTTTGCGGTCACACTACTTTCATGCTATATCTTTAGTAAAATGACTCTGATTGTGGGACGTGAAGATTATCGGAAATCTTTAATGAATCGTGGAAAAAGAATTTATCAAAAAGTTTTTGCTGCATAAAAACTTTAAGAATAATAGAATAAAAATTACTGACAGAAATTGAGCTGTCAGTAATTTTTTCTTGTCAGTGCTTGAATTTACAGGCTATTTCTGAAATAATAGAGAATGAAAATGGTGAGAGTGAGTCATAAAAAATAAATGAAAAATAATAAAGTTTTAGTGGTTGTCGGGCCTACAGCTGTGGGGAAAACAGCACTTGGCATTGATTTAGCAATCAAATTTAATGGTGAAATTATTTCTGGTGATTCTCAGCAAGTTTATCAAGGATTAGACATTGGAACCGCTAAGGTGACTATGGCTGAACAAGCTCAAGTTCCTCATCATTTGATTGATGTACGTAAATGGACAGAAAATTTTTCGGTTCATGATTTTGTCATTGAAGCTAATCAATTAATTAAAGAAATTCTTGACCAAGGAAAAGTGCCAATTATCGTTGGAGGAACTGGCTTATATATTCAATCTCTTATCGAAGGCTATCATCTTGGCGGACAGGAAAATCATGAGGAGATGTTGAAACTTCGTGAAGAATTATCTCTTTTATCTGATGAGGAATTGTTTGCAAAAGTGATTAAAATAAATCCAGAAATTCCTGAGTTAAATCGTAGACGGGCGATTCGTTTTTTGGAGCTGCAAACTTTCGGCTCTCAAGATGAAAATTTGGGTTCTGATTATGATTTTTTGCTTATTGGATTAAATGCTGACAGAAAAGTGCTTTATGATCGAATTAATCAACGGGTTGATCAAATGATGCGTGAGGGCTTATTAGATGAAGCTAGAACTTTGTATGAGCAAGCACCAGAAGTTCAAGCGGCAAAAGGGATTGGTTATAAAGAATTTTTCCCTTATTTTTCAGGGGACATTAGTTTGGAAGAAGCTGTTGAGTTGGTCAAAAGAAATTCAAGACGCTATGCCAAGCGACAATTGACTTGGTTTAAAAATAGAATGTCTGTCGAATTTGAAGATGTTTTTTCAAAAAATTATCCTGAACCAATTTTTGATAAAGTCACTCAGTTTTTGAACTGACGCATTTTCTTAAAAATGTTATAATGAAAAAGATTGAAAAAAGGACTTTACAAGTAAATTTTATTAAAAATGGAGAGAAAAAATGACTGATAAAAAATGGATTGATTTGGGAATGAAATATGGTGGCTTCATGGCTCAAGACCATATCTTTTTAGAAAATAGATTAGCTGCCTTGACCGATGTAAAAGATAAAAGACTTTTGGTGACTCCACCAGCATCAGTTTTAAATGCTTATTTTGCTGAACTTTATCAAAAACGCTCACCGAAAGATGCAACAGATTATTTCTTTGAACTTTCTAAAGCTTTTGATATTTTTGAAGAAAATCCAGATTTTCAACTTGAAGGAAAAAATGGTTATGAAAATTTCAGATTTATTCGACTCAATCTTTCTGGAAAATCATTTGGTTTTTCATATAAAAATGACGCAGAAGAAGCAATTATTTTCAGTGAATTTCCGGTAAAAGTGACAGCCGAATTGATGTTTGAAATTGCACAGATTTTCCCGCATTATCTATTAGTGGAAGAAGACGGAAAATTGACAATGAAACCTGCTCAATTTCAAAGTGAATTTGAGAAAGTGAAAGACCTAACAGCATTAACAGAACAAGCAGAAAATGGGGAATATATTCGCTTAGCCGGCTATAATATTGAAGATTTATTAGAACAAGCCGAAGAAATTGGCTTCTTAAGTCCTTTATGCTTTGGGCGTGACGGACGTAAACACTTTATCTATATTACAAAAGGTTTTTAATTGTTAGTTAATAAACTATCAAAAAAATTGCATTTCTCTTTGATAAGTGATAGACTATGTGAAAACGGTTACTGGCGATGCTGTCAGTAATTAATAAGACTGAATTTTTCATAATTACTGACAGAAAAGTTTGTCAGTAACTTTTGGTCAAATATAAGGAGGAACTTTTATGATTTTTATTCCACTCGTTGTTTTAGCAATTATCCTGCTCATTTTAATCTTTAGTTTGAGTACAATTGTATTTGTTGTTAAACAACAAACTGTTGCAATTGTTGAACGTTTTGGGAAGTATCAATTTACTGCAAACCCCGGTTTTCATTTGAAACTTCCTTGGGGAATTGATCGGATTGCTGCTCGAGTTCAATTGCGCTTATTACAAACAGAGATGACAGTTGAAACTAAAACTGCGGATAATGTTTTTGTTACGATGAATATTGCAACGCAATATCGAGTAAACGAACAATCCATCAAAGATGCATACTATAAGTTAATGAATCCAGGTGAACAAATTAAGGCTTATATTGAAGATGCCCTTCGTTCAGCAGTACCAAAATTGACTTTGGATGATGTTTTTGAGAAAAAAGATGAAATCGCTCTTGAAGTTCAAAAAACAGTTGCTGAAGAAATGCAAACTTACGGTTATATTATCGTAAAAACATTGATTACTAAAGTAGAACCTGATGCTGAAGTTAAGCAATCTATGAATGAAATCAATGCGGCGCAACGTAAACAAGATGCCAGCCAAATGTTGGCAAATGCTAATAAAATTCAAGTTGTAACTGCCGCTGAAGCAGAAGCTGAAAAAGACCGTCTGCATGGGGTAGGGATTGCTGAACAACGTAAGGCTATTGTTGACGGTTTGGCTCAACAAATTACCGAAATCAAAAAGCTTGGTGTGGCGCTTGATGAAGAACAAATTATGGCGATTTTGTTAACTAATCAATATTTAGATACCTTGAATCAATTTGCTGCAGGTGGAAATTCAACCATTTTCCTTCCAAGCGGAGCTGAAGGAGCAGAAAGTTTAAGGACTCAGATTTTATCAGCCATTAAAGCAGGTAAATAAAGTAAAAATGGAAAGCTATCGATGGATAGCTTTTTTTATTATAGCAAGCTTCTTCTTGCAATTTTTTTTGAAATTAGGTAGAATAAAGTGATTGTAGCGCGTCCGTAGTGTAATGGATATCACGTAAGATTCCGGTTCTTGAGATGGGGGTTCGATTCCCTCCGGACGCATTTAATTAAGTAAATAAACCGCTCGGTTGAGCGGTTTTTATTGTTTTTGTGCTAAACATGTGCCAATGACTGCGTTTTATAGAATCCTAAATATGTTATAATAAGATATTGACTCGAAGGTAAAAAGACTAGGTTTTAAATATAAAAAATAGTTAGAAAGAAACCGCGAGTTTTTTTGATATTATCATTTTACAGGAGGGCTTTTATGAATCAAGAGAAATTTATTAAGTATTTAAGTTGGGTAGCGACTGGGATGTCGGTAATGATGTATGTGTCATATCTTCCGCAAATTGCTAACAATCTTAGTGGAATGAAAGGAAATCCTATTCAGCCCCTTGTTGCTGCAATTAATTGTACACTTTGGGTCACTTATGGAATTGGCAAAAAGCCTAGAGATTTAGCTTTGGCAACGGCAAACTTTCCAGGTATAATTTTTGGATTGGTCACATTTTTTACTGCCCTTTAATGATGAAAAAAAATTGATTAATTGGACCTGTGTGTGGCCATTATCAGAGATAAATAAATAATAAATTTTAAAAAAATAAAAAAATTACAGCTGAGACTAGAAATTTCAGAAAGTCTGTGTTATAATATATTTCGTCGTGAAAATGATGCTTTAAGCATGACTCGTTAGCTCAGTTGGTAGAGCATTTGACTTTTAATCAAAGGGTCGCTGGTTCGAGCCCAGCACGGGTCACTAATTTATTGAAGAAAAGATTGTGGGGAAGTTTCACAATCTTTTCTTGTTTTGGAAAAAATTCTCATTTTTGAGAAAATAAAGTTTTAATTTGCCTTAAGGTGAGTTGAAACTGATGGAGGTTCAATGGAAATCCAATTTTTAGGGACTGGGGCTGGTCAGCCTTCTAAATCAAGAAACACTCAGGCAATTGCTTTGAAAATGCTTGATGAGCGTAATGAAATTTGGCTTTTTGACTGTGGTGAAGCAACGCAACATCAAATTTTAAATACGACAATTAAGCCACGAAAAATTACTAAGATTTTTATTACACATTTACATGGGGATCATATTTTTGGCTTGCCTGGTTTTTTGTCTAGTAGAAGTTTTCAAAGTTCAGATGAACAAACTGATTTGGAGCTTTATGGCCCTGTGGGAATTAAAGATTTTGTTTTGACCGCTCTTAGAATCTCGGGTTCACGCTTAGCTTATCGTATCAATTTTCATGAAATTGATTCGGCTGGAAAAATCTTTGAAGATGATAGTTTTGAAGTCCATACAGATTTGCTTGACCATACTATTTTCTGCTTGGGTTATCGCGTCGTAGAAAAAAATCGAATAGGTGAACTCGATGCCAATGCTTTAAAAGAAGCTGGGCTTCCTTTCGGACCCCTTTTTGGTAAAATAAAAAAAGGTGAGATTGTTCAGTACGAAGGAAAAACTTTCGATCCTAAAGATTATATCGGAGCGGATAAAGCTGGTAAAATAGTCACGATTTTAGGCGATACAAGAAAATCGAATGTTGCAGTACGCTTGGCTTATGGAGCAGACTTATTGGTTCATGAGGCAACTTATGAAGCAAATGAAAGTAAAATGGCAAGAGCACATGGTCATTCAACGACGAAGCAAGCAGCAGACGTCGCCAAAGAAGCCGGAGTTAATCGATTGTTATTGACTCATATTAGTGCACGCTATGTTGGACCTTTGGTTGGACAATTGGTGCGTGAGGCACAAACTGTTCATTCCAACACTTTTGTGGTTAAGGATTTTTACGAGGAAAAAATTGGTTAGAAATATTGTAATTACAGGTGCAACTGGTGATATTGCTAAAGAAATTGTCAAATCTTTATCTAAAGAAAATGACCATTTAATTTTGGTTTCACGTAGCCGTAAGGCTCTGATTGAACGCTATGGTCAGCTTGAAAATGTTACATTACTGACCAATGATGAACTTTTGACTAATGAACAATCTTTTGTTGTGGATATTTTGATTAATAATGCTGGTTTTGGTATTTTTAAAGAATTCACTGAACTTACTGATGGGGAAATTACAGAACAGTTTGTCATTAATACGTTAATGCCAATCCAGTTGACCAGATTATTAGAACCGAAAGTTCAATTGATTAATATTGCTTCAATTGCTGGAAAGTTACCAACAGGTAAATCATCAATTTATGCTGCTTCTAAAGCGGCTCTGATTACATTTTCAGATGCTTTGCGCATGGAAAATCCACAATTAATTGTGACAACTGTGAATACTGGACCTGTAAAAACCAAATTTCACAAAGATAATGGAGATTATCTGGAAAAAGTGGGGAAAAATGCAATTTCAGCATCTAAAGTTGCTGACAAAGTTGTGAATAACTTGGGAAAAAGGAAAAGAGAAATCAATTTACCTTGGACTTTATCCACAGCGGCCAAATTGCGAGCCATTTTTCCTTCGCTTTTTGATTTTATCTCTGCCAAATTTTTTAATTTCAAATAGAATTTTTTTACTGACAGAAACTTAATGCTATTTCTGTCAGTAAATTATAGAAAAGTTTAGGATTTTATTAAATAAAAGAAAAATAATCCCTAAACTTAACCATTTTTTTCGAGTAATTTATGCTAAAATAATTGAATTGAGCATAGAAAAGATAAAGAGAACTAAAATGATAAAAGCAAAATATGATTGGAAAGTGGCTGATACAGCCATTTCCGAAGATTTTCTAAAGATAGCGAAAAAACATAAATTAGATGAATTGACAAGTCGTGTGCTTTATCAAAGAGGAATTCATGCAGAAGCTGAAATTGAGCAATTTTTAAAGCCAAGTTTAGAAAATTTACATGACCCTTTTCTACTTCATGATATGGAAAAAGCAACAGGGCGTATTTTATCAGCAATTGAGCAAGGTGAAAATATCTTAATTTATGGTGACTATGATGCTGACGGAATGACTGCAGCATCAGTCATGAAGTCAGCTCTGGATGAATTAGGAGCTGAGTCTCAAGTTTATTTACCCAATCGTTTTACTGACGGTTACGGGCCAAATCTTGACGTTTATCAGTACTATATTAAGAATGAAAATATCAATCTTATTATTACTGTAGATAATGGGGTTGCTGGCTTGGAGGCAATTACCTGGGCACAGGAAAATGGAGTGGATGTAATTGTTACCGACCATCACTCAATTCCTGACCAACTTCCCCCTGCTTATGCCATTGTCCACCCCGAACATCCTGACAGTCAATATCCTTTCAAATATTTGGCAGGAGTTGGTGTCGCCTTCAAAGTTGCCTGTGCTCTTTTAGAATATGCACCCAGTGAAATGCTTGATTTAGTTGCAATTGGTACAATTGCTGACATGGTCAGTTTGACTGATGAAAACCGAATTTTAGTGGCTCATGGTCTAAAAATTTTGGCCCAAACAGAGCGTGCCGGCCTACAAGAATTAATGAAGTATGCTGGGGTTGATTTTGATAAAATCACTGAGGAAACGGTTGGTTTTCAAATTGCTCCTCGTTTAAACGCTTTGGGACGTCTCGATGACCCAAACCCAGCCATTGAATTGCTGACAGGTTGGGATGAAGATGAAGCGCATGAAATTGCCAAAATGATTGACCAAAAAAATTCAGAGCGAAAAGAAATTGTGGAAAAAATTCACACTGAAGCTCTGAGTATGCTGACAGATGAACCTGTTCAGATTTTATATCATAAGGACTGGCATAAAGGTGTCTTAGGAATTGTTGCGGGTCGCTTGTTAGAAGCCATACATAAGCCAGTAATCATGCTGGCCCAAGAAGATGGGATTTTGCGTGGGTCTGCTCGGTCAATCGAAAATTTTGATATTTTCAAGGCATTAAATGCCCATCGTGAACTTTTTATTGCTTTTGGTGGTCATAAACAAGCCGCAGGGATGACTTTAAGCCTGGAAAACGTAGAAGCAGTTAAAAAGGCGATGATTGATTATATCGTGGACAATCATTTAGATATGTCTAAAAAAAGTCCCTTAGAAATTGCTGACCGTTGCCACTTAGACGATATTTCGCTCTCAACAATCACTAATTTAGCAAAATTGGCTCCCTTTGGCATGGATAATCCTAAGCCTCGATTTTTAATCGAAGATTATAAGGTGATTCAAAGCCGAAGTATGGGGAAAGACAATGCTCATCTTAAATTAAAAATTCAGGAAGAAAAGCAACAAATTGATGCCGTTTATTTCCAACATGGTTCAGAAGAATTGGAATTCGAACAGGCACAAACAAAATTAGTTGCGACACTTTCAAGTAATAGTTGGAATGGAAATACGAGTCTTCAATTAATGATTGAAGATGCTGATTCAGTTGGTGTCGAACTTCTTGATATAAGAAGTAAACAAATTCCTATCCCAAAAGAGGCTAATATTTTTTCTCAAAATCAGCTAAAACATGGTATAATGGAAGATGTGCTTGTCATCGAAGAGACACCTGGAGATTTAACAGGTTTGTCAATATTAAAAGAAGCTGTCAGTAAAGCAGCGTCGGATGATTTTAAAATGATTTATTTTAAAAATAAAATCACTGATAGCTATTATTTAACAGGAAGTGGAACACGAGAAGAATTTGCAAGACTTTATAAAGCAATTTATCAATTTCCAGAATTTGATATTCGCTATAAATTAAAATCACTTGCGGATTATTTGAAAATCCCTCATCTCTTGCTTGTCAAGATGATAAAAATCTTTGAGGAACTTGAATTTGTCAGCATTGACAATGGCTTAATGACCGTTAATAAAACGGCCCATAAACGCGAAATTTCTGAGAGTACAATTTATCAAGAACTAGAAAAAATTGTAAAAATGCAAGAACTTTTTGCTTTAGCACCCGTCAAAGAAATTTATCAAAATTTATTAGAAAAATAATTTCGTTTTTATAAAAAGTTACTGACGGAATCAGCTATACTCTTAATAACAAAGCTGTCAGTAAAAATAACGAACTTATGTTAGAAAAAAGGAGCACTGACAATTTTGTCAGTAACAAAAACATGGAATTAAAAGACTATATTGCAACAATTGAAAACTATCCTAAAGAAGGCGTAGTTTTTCGCGACATCAGCCCTTTGATGGCAGACGGAAATGCCTATAACTATGCTGCTACCGAAATTGTTCAGTATGCAAGAGATAAAGAAATAGATATGGTTGTAGGTCCAGAAGCGCGTGGTTTCATCATTGGATGTCCAGTTGCTTTTGCACTTGGTGTAGGATTTGCCCCAGTTCGTAAGCCTGGTAAATTACCTCGTGAAGTCATTGAAGCAACTTACGAAAAAGAATACGGAACAGACACACTCACAATGCATTCAGACAGCATCAAACCAGGACAACGCGTCTTGATTGTTGATGATTTGCTTGCAACTGGTGGAACAATTGCCGCTACAATTGAACTTGTTGAAAAAATGGGTGGAATTGTTGTCGGATGTGCGTTCCTTATCGAACTTGATGAACTTAAAGGTCGCGAAAAAATCGGAGATTACGATTATAAAGTTCTAATGCACTATTAATTTCTTTACTGTCGGTAGCCAATAAATGTTATTAGTATTCTTTTGATAAAAACAAGAGAGTATAGTTATGCTAAAAGCAAGTAAACAGAGGTTTTTTGGCGTAAAATATTGACAGCAAGCTAATTTTGATATACACTATAAAAAGAAAATCCACATAGCGTTCGTTTTTTAGGAAATGAGCCTATATTTTATATTAGGAAAAGAGAGAGTAAAAACTTGAAAATTACAGCCTTAGAAGGACAAAAAATCTCAGAACTTTCAATGATTGAAGTTGCTCATGCTTTATTGGAGCAAAATGGCAAAGAAATGCAATTCTCTGAAATCATCAGAGCGATTCAAGATTATTTGGAAAAATCAGATGATGAAATTAAAGCTAGTATTTCTCGTTTTTATACAGAAATCAATACAGACGGAAGTTTCATCCCATTAGGAAATAATATCTGGGCACTTCGTTCATGGTACGCCATTGATGAGATTGACGAAGAAGTTATCGCTCTTGATGAAATTGAAGACGAAGAAGAAGAAAAACCAGCTAAAAAACGTAAAAAAGTCAATGCTTTTGGTATCGAAGACGAAATCGATCCAGAAGATGAAGAAGGCGCAAAAGAAACAACTGAAGAAGACATGTCATACGATACTCAAGCAGAGGACGAAGATAAAGATGACGTCGCTGCTTATGACGCAGAACTTGCAGAAGTTGAACTTGATAATGTAGATGAAGAAGTTGACATCGATGTAGAAGACGATGAAGATGATTCAGACGATACTGATGAAGACTAAAACACATAAAAAGTGAGGCATCAGCCTCACTTTTATGAATATTCTCTTTTTATTTGTAAAAAATTAAAAGAACGGTTACAATTAGGAAAAGTAAAATTTTATTATTGAGCGAAAGCTAATCATAAGGAGAAAAAATTTGGTGGACAAAGAAACAACTGAATTTTCTCGAGGAAGTTTTAAAGAAAAAATACTTCGCCAACTTGAAGAAAATGCAGCGAAACAAGCAGAAACTAAGTTCCCAGACCCTGAAGATTTCGAACGTCCCAGCAGGAGCGACTCAGAAGAACCTGAGCGAAAAATCGAACCAAGGAAAGTTGATCTTGAACCTTTCAAACTTCCCGTCTTTGATTTTCCAGCAGCGGATGAAAACGAAGAAGAACCTTTTGTAGAAAATGAAAACCTTCCAGAAGAAGGCGATTCATTGCGTCAAAATTTAGATGGAGTGGTTTCTGAGGAAATTCAAAACCAAAATATTCCTCCTCAATTTTCAAGAAGTGAACCAAAAGTTCAAGATGAAAAAATTGAACTAGAACAATTTTCGGAAAAAAAAGAATCAGAAAAAATGGTTAAACATCAACCTTCAAGAAGAACCAACAATCCTTCTAAAAAAACTTCTTCTAGCAAGAAAAACAAGAATAAGAACAAAAATAAGAAAAAGAAAAAAGTAACAGCAGGAAAAATCATTGCTGTGATTGTTGTTCTTTTAGTTTTAGTTGTTGGAGGAACTGGTTGGTATGGCTATAACTTTGTAAAATCTGGCATTCAACCTCTGGATTCTAAGAATGCAACAGCTAAGTCAATCAATATTCCTGCTGGTTCAAGTAGTAAGCAAATTGGTGAAATTTTGCAAAGACAATCCATTATTAAAAATGGAATGGTTTTTCAGTATTATACAAAATTTAAAAATTATTCAGAGTTTAAAAGCGGCTATTATAATCTTGCACCAAACATGAGCTTATCTACGATTGCTAGCAAACTTGAAGAAGGCGGAACAGAAAAACCTGTTGCTCCAACTTTAGGTAAAATTTTAGTTCCTGAAGGCTATACGCTAACACAAATTGCTAAAGCTGTGACAGTTAATAGTGGAAGCAATGAAAAGAATGCAAAAACGCCATTTTCTGAAGCAGACTTCATGAAAACCGTTCAAGACCCAACCTTTATCGCTAAAATGGTTAAGGCTTATCCTAAACTGTTCGCAAGCTTGCCAACAAAAGATTCAGGAATCAAGTATCAGTTAGAAGGTTACTTGTTCCCAGCGACTTATGATTACACAAAATCATCGACAGTTGAATCAGTCATTGAAAACATGATTCAAGCAGCCAATACCCAGCTCACTCCTTACTATGATACAATTGCTCAAAAGAATTTGACTGTCAATGAAGTTTTGAGTTTAGCAGCTTTGGTTGAAAAAGAAGCCAACAATGATGATGACCGACGCAACGTTGCTGGAACCTTCTATAATCGTATGAATGCTGGAATGACTTTGGGTTCTAATCTGTCAATTCTTTATGCCGAAGGTAAACTTGGTGAAAAAACAAGTCTTTCAGAGGATGCTAATATTGATACCAACCTAGATTCGCCATATAATTTGTACACAAATACTGGATTCGGCCCTGGTCCTGTTGATAGTCCAAGTTTGTCATCTATTAAAGCAGTACTTGATCCTGCTCAAAATGACTACTTCTACTTTGTTGCTGATGTGACAACAGGAAAAGTTTATTTTGCGAAAACATTAGCTGAACAAAATGCAAATGTTCAAAAATATGTGAATGATAAGATAAGTAGCTAAGCTATCATTAATTTAGATTTGATTAAAAAAGAAAAAAGTTTATAAAAAAGGAAATAAATATAATGGAAAAAACATTCCCAATGACCCAAGAAGGGCTTGATAAATTAAAATTAGAACTTGAAAATTTAAAACTTGTGAAACGTCCAGAAGTCATTGACCGTATCAAAGTTGCTCGTAGCTATGGTGACCTTTCAGAAAACTCAGAGTACGAAGCAGCTAAAGATGAACAAGCCTTTATCGAAGGGCGTATTTCAACAGTTGAAACAATGATTCGTTATGCTGAAATTGTTGATAACGCAAAAATTGCTAAAGACGAAGTAGCACTTGGTAAAAACGTAACTTTTGTTGAAGTTGGCGAAACTGACGAAGAATCTTATCAAATTGTTGGTACTGCTGAAGCTGACCCATTTTCAGGAAAAATTTCTAATGAATCACCAATTGCTCGAGTTTTGATTGGTAAAAAAGTTGGAGACATCGTAAATGTCCCACTTCCAGTTGGCGAAATGACAGTTAAAATTGTAAAAGTTGACTAATTATTTTAGAATATAATAAGTAAAAAAGCCGTCAGTAACGGTTTTTTTATTTTTCAACGCTTAAGTCTGTCAGTAAGTTAAAATTGCTATTTTTGGTAAAAATAATATTTTTCAGGTATAATAGTCAGTAATAGTCAAAGATTATTTAGAAAATGGATGAAAGAAAGGATGGAGCGATGGCAGGTCAAAAAAATACATCAGATATTATCGAAGCTTATCTGAGAAAGCTTTTAGAAGAAGCACAAGTCATTGAAATTAAACGAGCGGACTTAGCCAATCAATTTGATGTCGTGCCGAGTCAGATTAATTATGTGATAAAAACACGATTTACGGCCTCAAAAGGCTTTGATGTGGAATCAAAACGTGGTGGTGGTGGATACATCAAAATTGTGAAGTATCAATATTCTGCTCGTCATGAATTCTTAACGGCTCTTTACCAGAAGGTTCCAGCTAATCTCTCAAGTAAAGCTGCCCATGATATCGTTCAACTTCTCTTTGATGAGAAAGTACTGACAGAACGTGAGGGAAATCTACTTTTGTTAGTCATTACTGACGGAGCCATTAGTCCCTTTACTCGTGGTATAATGATGAAAAGTATAATAAACAGATTGGACCGTGACGATGAAATTTGAAAATATAAAATATACACCAACGCTTGACCGAATTTTAGAAAAAGCGGAAGAGTATGCTCACCAATATCAATATGGCACCATTGAAAGTGCTCATTTACTGGCTGCAATGGCAACGACCTCAGGCTCAATTGCTTACAGCCTTCTTGCTGGAATGAATGTTGATTCTTCTGACTTACTGATTGATTTAGAGGATTTATCAAGTCATGTTAAGGTCAAACGTTCAACTTTACGTTTTTCACCTCGTGCAGAAGAAGTGATGACTGCGGCAAGTTTTTTAGCAATTCATAATAACTCAGAAGCCGTTGGAACAGAACACCTGCTTTATGCCCTACTTCAAGTAGAAGATGGATTTGGTCTTCAACTTCTGAAATTACAAAAAATCAATATTGTATCTTTGCGAAAAGAGCTTGAGAAAAGAACTGGACTCAAAGTTCCAGAAAGTAAAAAAGCTGTGACTCCAATGTCAAAACGTAAGATGGCAAAGGGAGTTGCAGAAAATTCAACGACGCCAACGTTAGACTCTGTATCCTCAGATTTAACCGAAGAAGCTCGCTTGGGTAAACTTGACCCAATGATTGGACGAGAAGCTGAAATTGACCGTTTGATTCATATTCTCAGCCGCAGAACAAAAAATAACCCTGTCTTAGTTGGAGAGCCCGGTGTTGGGAAATCAGCAATTATTGAAGGTTTGGCTCAAAGAATTGTCAATGGTCAAGTTCCAATTGGTTTGATGAATAGTCGAATTATGGCTTTGAATATGGCGACTGTTGTTGCTGGGACAAAATTTAGAGGTGAATTTGAGGATCGCTTGACAGCTATTGTTGAAGAAGTTAGCAGTGATCCAGATGTCATTATTTTCATTGATGAATTACACACAATCATCGGTGCTGGTGGCGGAATGGATTCTGTCAATGATGCCGCAAATATTTTGAAACCAGCGCTTGCTCGTGGTGATTTTCAAATGGTCGGAGCAACAACCTATCATGAATATCAAAAATATATTGAAAAAGATGAAGCTTTAGAACGGCGTTTGGCGAGAATAAATGTTGACGAGCCAAGTCCAGATGAAGCGATTGCTATCTTGCAAGGCTTACGTGAAAAATTTGAAGACTATCATCAAGTGAAATTTACTGACCAAGCCATTAAAAGTGCCGTAATGCTCAGCGTTCGCTATATGACTAGCCGAAAATTGCCTGACAAAGCCATTGATTTACTTGATGAAGCTGCAGCAGCAGTGAAAATTTCTGTCAAAAATCAACAAACAAAACGTCTTGATTTAGAAAAAGAACTAGCGGAAGCTCAAGAAGAATTATCAGAAGCTGTCATTAAACTTGATATCAAAGCGTCTCGTACAAAAGAAAAAGCAGTTGAAAAAATTGCTGACAAGATTTATAAATTCTCAGTAAAAGAAGATAAACGTCAAGAAGTTACTGATCAAGCTGTTGTTGCTGTTGCCTCAACACTGACAGGCGTTCCAATCACACAAATGACTAAGTCTGAAAGTGATCGTTTAATCAATCTTGAAAAAGAATTACACAAACGGGTTGTTGGACAAGAAGAAGCTATTTCTGCCGTTTCAAGAGCCATTCGTCGGGCACGTTCTGGTGTTGCTGACAGCCGCCGTCCAATGGGTTCTTTCATGTTCCTTGGACCAACAGGGGTCGGTAAAACCGAACTTGCTAAAGCACTGGCTGACAGTGTGTTTGGTAGTGAAGATAATATGATTCGTGTTGACATGAGTGAATTCATGGAAAAACATTCAACTTCACGCTTGATTGGAGCTCCTCCAGGGTATGTAGGTTATGATGAGGGTGGTCAATTGACAGAACGCGTTCGTAATAAACCTTATTCTGTTGTTCTTTTAGATGAAGTCGAAAAAGCTCATCCTGACGTTTTCAACATCATGTTGCAAATTCTAGATGATGGCTTTGTGACTGATACTAAAGGTCGCAAAGTTGATTTCAGAAATACAATTATTATCATGACTTCAAACTTGGGAGCGACTGCTCTTCGTGACGATAAGACAGTTGGTTTTGGCGCTAAAAATATCACAGCTGATTATTCAGCCATGAAATCAAGAATATTAGAAGAGCTTAAACGTCATTATCGTCCTGAGTTTCTTAATCGAATTGATGAAAATATTGTTTTCCATTCATTGGAAAGTCAAGAGATTGAACAAATTGTTAAAATTATGAGTAAATCTTTGATTAAACGTCTGGCAGAACAAGATATTCATGTTAAACTCACACCGTCAGCGGTGAAACTAATTGCTGAGGTAGGTTTTGACCCAGAATATGGTGCACGTCCGCTTCGTAAGGCACTTCAAAAAGAAGTCGAAGACCTTTTAAGTGAACAATTGCTCTCTGGTGAAATCAAAGCAGGTAATCATGTTTCAATTGGTGCATCTAATAAAAAAATTAAAATCGCTCAAATTGTTTGAGATGAAAGCTGTTTCATGTTATAATTAAATTAGAAATAAAGGAAAGGACAGTTCGAAAAGATTCAGAAGTCCTGAAAATTCCAAAAATTTAAGGGCTTCATTGAAACAAAAAGAACTGTTGAAGAGGTACTCTTATGATCAAATTTAATATCCGTGGCGAAAACGTCGAAGTGACTGATGCAATCCGCGCTTATGTTGAAGATAAAATCGGAAAACTTGATAAATATTTCAACGATGGTCATGAAGTAACAGCCTATGTTAATCTTAAAGTTTACAGCGAAAAACGAGCTAAAGTTGAAGTAACTCTTCCAGCAAAAAATGTTACTTTACGTGCAGAAGATACTTCACAAGATATGTATTCTTCAATTGATTTTGTAGAAGAAAAACTCGAACGTCAAATTCGTAAATATAAGACACGTATGAACCGTAAACCACGCAATGCTGTCCCAACAGGACAAGCTTTTGGCGATGAGTTTGCACCATTAGAAAAATCCGATGAAGTTGCTGAGGATCACGTAGATATTGTACGTACTAAACATGTTGCTTTAAAACCAATGGATGCCGAAGAAGCAGTGCTTCAGATGGATATGTTGGGACATGATTTCTACGTCTTTACAGATGCTGATAGTAACGGAACCCATGTCGTTTACCGTCGTACAGATGGTCGTTATGGTTTAATTGAAACAGAATAAAAAAATAAGGATAGATTTTTCTATCCTTATTTTTTTATTCTGTTCAGATAACAAAACTTCAAAATGTAAGCGCAAAACCTTTTGAAGTTTAGCTTTGCGAAGATTTTCACTTGAAAAATCTTTCAAAAAATAGTAAAATCAAAGATGTATTAAGAGTGCAGACGCACTTAAAAATAATAAGGAGACTAAAATGTCAATTATTACTGATATTTATGCTCGCGAAGTCCTTGACTCACGCGGTAACCCAACACTTGAAGTTGAAGTTTACACTGAAGACGGTGCATTCGGTCGCGGTATGGTACCTTCAGGTGCTTCTACTGGTGAACATGAAGCGGTTGAACTTCGTGATGGCGACAAATCTCGCTACAACGGACTTGGTACTCAAAAAGCTGTTGACAACGTAAACAACATCATCGCTGAAGCTATCATCGGTTATGAAGTTACTGACCAACAAGCTATTGACCGTGCAATGATCGCTCTTGACGGTACTGAAAACAAAGGTAAATTGGGAGCTAACGCTATCCTTGGTGTTTCTATCGCTGCTGCTCGTGCTGCTGCTGATGAACTTGGTGTTCCACTTTACAACTACCTTGGCGGATTCAACGCTAAAGTATTGCCAACTCCAATGATGAACATCATCAATGGTGGTTCTCACTCAGACGCTCCAATCGCTTTCCAAGAATTCATGATCGTACCAGTTGGTGCACCTACATTCAAAGAAGCGCTTCGTTGGGGTGCTGAAATCTTCCACGCTCTTAAGAAAATTCTTAAAGCTCGTGGACTTGAAACAGCTGTCGGTGACGAAGGTGGATTCGCTCCTAAATTCGACGGAACTGAAGACGGTGTAGAAACTATCCTTAAAGCAATCGAAGCAGCTGGTTACAAAGCTGGTGAAGATGGCGTTATGATCGGTTTCGACTGTGCATCATCAGAATTCTACGAAAACGGTGTTTACGACTACACTAAATTCGAAGGTGAAGGCGGTAAAAAACTTTCAGCTTCTGAACAAGTTGACTACCTTGAAGAACTCGTTTCTAAATACCCAATCATCACTATTGAAGATGGTATGGACGAAAACGACTGGGATGGATGGAAAATCCTTACTGAACGTCTTGGTAAAAAAGTTCAACTCGTTGGTGACGATTTCTTCGTTACAAACACTAAATACCTTGAACGTGGTATCCGTGAAAATGCTTCAAACGCTATCTTGATCAAAGTTAACCAAATCGGTACTTTGACAGAAACTTTCGAAGCTATTGAAATGGCTAAAGAAGCTGGTTTCACAGCAATCGTTTCTCACCGTTCTGGTGAAACTGAAGATTCAACAATCTCAGATATCGCTGTTGCAACTAACGCTGGTCAAATCAAAACTGGTTCACTTTCACGTACAGACCGTATGGCTAAATACAACCAATTGCTTCGTATCGAAGACCAATTGGCTGAAGTGGCTCAATACAAAGGTCTTAAAGCATTCTACAACCTTAAAAAATAAGGTTTACCAACGAATGATTTAGAAATAATCCTTCTCTTTATTTAGAGAAGGATTATTTTTTATAAAAAATATTCTATGAAAAAACTACTAGTAAGCTAGTAGTTTTTATTTTATTTAGATTTTTGATAAGAGTCCATCTTCAATCTTATAAACACTGTCACTATTTTTAATCATTCTTTGGTCATGAGTGACCATGATTGTTGCTTTATTCTTCAAATGAGCTTCTTGTCTTAATAAGTCAACAACCTGATAAGCATGCTCAGTGTCTAAACTTGCTGTTGGTTCATCGGCCAAAATTAAATTTGGTTCATTAAAGAGAGCACGAGCAATAGCTGCCCTTTGTCTTTCACCACCAGAAAGATCGCTAGGATGTTTATCTTTTAAGTCTAAAATATCAAGTGATTTAAGAAGTTCAATCCCTTTTTTAGAAGTTAGTTTTTCGTGATTGATTTTATCAATAAGGAGAAATTGTTCTTCAATAGTCAAATAAGGAATCAAATTAGAACTTTGGAGGATGAAACCTATTTCTTTAAATCTAAGTTTAGAACGTTTTTTTTCTGACAATGGTGTAAAATCTAAGCCATTGATTGAAATGTTCCCAGAAGTCGGACTTTGTAAACCACCTGCAATTGTGAGAAATGTACTTTTGCCTGAACCGGAGGGACCAATAATTGAAACAAATTCCCCTTGATTGACTGCTAAATCAATTCCTTTGAGTGCCTGAATCTCATTATGACCACTACCAAAAGATTTTTTTACGTTTTCCATTTTAAGAATTGTTTTCATTTTTAACCTCCAATTGCTTTCGTTGGGTCAATTTTACGGATAGTAATGATTGAAAAAAGTGACCCAATAATTGATACGATGATGAGAATTAAAGCATAGAGCAACCAGTTTGTAAGACTAATTTCAAAAGGCATTGCATCAGGTAAGATAAAGCTAGTTCCATAACTTGCTATAAAAGCAACGAAGACGCCAACTAAACTAATGATAAAGCTTTGACCAAGTAAAGAGTTCATTATTATGCGATTTGAAATTCCTTGGGCTTTCATTATGCCAAAAATCGGAACTTTTTGAAGAGTTATAACATACATAAAGACTCCAATAATCAACAGTACAATCAGAAATAAGAAGTAAATCATTGCGCTGAGTGTCATATTTTGAGCAGAATAACCTGGAATATCGTTAATTAAATCAGAAATAGAGATGACTTTATATTGATTTGAAATAGAAGAATCAATCTTAACTTTCCCAGATTTTACAACGACAGCATTAACAGAAGAAACTGAAGTACTTTTTTCACCAAACTTTATCTGATTCAAAGCGGAAAATGAGGTATAGATAACAGGCGAGGCAGAATAAGAAGAGGCTTTTGAAATTCCGACAATTTTTATTTTAATATTATTATTTCCCACGGAAACTTCTTGACCGATTTTATATCCTTGATTTGCCAGTTTTTTCGAGATAATCATTTCTAAATGATTGTCAGTAAATTTTTTCCCCTCAAGAACTTCTGGCATGATTTTAGACTTATCAGGCAGGGCAATAATAGCAATATTGTCTCGCTCGCTCTTTGATTTATGCATAGAAGTAGAAAACAATGATAATTCTGAACCATTTTCTACATGAATATTACTTAAATCATCAGAAGTAATTTGTGAAGCAGAAATAATATTATTTGAACTTGTTGATAAAACGACTTTTTCGGCCTTCCAATCAAGGACAGCTTGTTTAAATTGACTGGCAAGTCCTACAGATAGTCCGGACAGTATAAAGACTACATAAGCAATTAAAAAAATAATAGCTCCGATTAAGGTGTAACGAGCTTTATTATAACGTATTTCTCTTAGTGCTAAAAACATAAAATCTCCTTTCAGTTTTTTCTGTCAGTAATATAATTAAGTAAACCTTCGGTGACTAATTTGATTTCTTTATCATAATTTTCAATAAAGGTTTTCTCAGTCCAATTTTCACTGAATAATCTATAAACGAGATTATGAACAACTGATTTTAATACTTGTGAAACTGGATTATCATTTTCACTAGCTGGGACGGTTGCTGAACTTTTAGGTTTCCAATCTCTTTCAAGTTCACAAGTCCAATCTAAAAATCGATATTTATAAAGTTGGTATTGAGGAGAATCAATTAAATTTTCAAGAAGGAGATATTTGTATTTATCTAGCGCCTCTTCAATGGAATTATCTTTTAATAAATTAAAAAATAAATTATGGATTTCAAGGGTTTCTTGCGAGAGGACATAGAAATAAGCATCTTTTAAATCTTCAAAATACTGATAAAAACTCCCTCTCGGAATATCAAGCGCTTTTACGATGTGCATAATTTTGGCCTCGTGAAAAGAATGAGTCTGAAATTCATTTAAACAGGCATCATATACGCGATTACGTTTTTCGTCAGATAGACTGAAATAGGTTGATTTAGGCATTTTGTCTCCAATTCATTCAATTTATGACACTGTGTCATTTATTAAATTCTAACAAATAAATTGATTAACATCAATTATTTAATTTTTTTAAGCAAAAAAACTACTGACAGCTTTGTCAGTAGTTTTGATAATATATTTGTTGATGTATAAGCGGCTGACAGCTCTGTCAGTAAAGTTAGGAACACTTATTTAGCTAATTCTTTTTCAAGAGTTAATCGTTGAACTTTCATTGTTGCTGTACGAGGAATTTCATCGTAAGCCATAAGAATAGGTTCATTTAAAAATGGCAAATCAACAATTGAAGCCCACCAAGCTGACCAATCCATTTCCGCATTTTCAGCTAGAGCCAAAATAGGTTGTGGTTTACCAGATTTATCACGAATAATCACCACTTCATCTAAGAAGTCGTGTTGGTCTAACAGAAGATCTTCAATTGCCAAATTAGATTCAATTTTATCGATTAAATCAACTTGCCGGTCATGTAAAAAGAGAATTCCGTCTTCATTCATAAGGCCCCAATCGCCAGTATCCCACCAGTCGCCATAGACTTCTTTGTTGAAACGTTCTTCTTCCTTATAGTAAGTCAAAGCTCTTCCCTTTGAGAGGAAGTGGATTCTTCCAGGCGTACCTGCAGGACATTCATTTCCATTTTCATCGGCAATACGTGCTTTAGATAATCCAGGCATACCAATCCCCATTTCACGGGCATTCGTGTCTGCTAAAGTTGATAAACGGTGCTTTTTCCAAATCATTGGGCCACATTCTGATTGTCCATAAATTTGTAGGAAGACTGGATCTTTTTGCTTAGAGGCAGAAAGAAAAGTGTGCATTGTCTCTTTATTAATTGCATCAAAAGTTGAGTGAAGGTAACGAATTGAAGCAAATATGTCAGGGTCTTGCTTTGCAAGATTTGCTAAACGAACAAAATCGTTTGGATGAGTTTCAAAGGCATAAGGCTGATGTTTAGCAAAAAGATTGACAAGATTATCTTTTGATAAGTCATTGAGGGGCATAAGTCCAAAACCAAAGGTCATTGCTGATGAAACACCTATATTGAAACGAGAATGAACAGGAGAAATATGGAAAGCTAAAATCTCTTCCTTATCAGGCATCCAATCCATTACAGTTCTTTGAAGCACCCAACGCCAACCCATTGAATTAGCAGAGTGAGCGATTAATTTTGGCACACCAGTTGTTCCAGAAGTATGAGTGAGATAAGCAATCTCATCACTAGACAATTGCTGACTGTCAGCAATTTGAGTAGGTTTTTCCAAAGCAAATTTACTGACAGAAAGTTTTTTAGAATCTTCAATATTTTTCATTTCATTGACAGTTCTGTCAGTAACTTCGTCATAAATGAGCCAAGGCTCATCTAGACGTCTAGCTAAAATGTCCATAGTTTCGGCAGAAAGATGATAAGAAATCATTGCTGGAACAGCGCCTAAATAAGAAACAGCAACCGCTAAAAGATAGGTATCAAAAGCACTTGATTTAAAAATAATGACTTTATCCGATTTTTTGATTCCCAACTCAGATAAGAGACTTGCCTTATCAACAATTGCTTGATGAGTCTTTTGGTAAGTCGTTTCAAGAGCTAGTTCAGGGAAAGCTCCAACAGCCTCATCAAAGATAATTGGGCTATCAGGAAACTGTTCAGCTGATTTTTTAAAGTTTAGATACAAATTTAGGGGTTCGTGTTTGAATTTCAAAAAAAATCTCCTCAAGTTAATAAGTTTATTATATCACAAAGTATTCTTTAGACCAATAGTTAATGTAAATGTTTTCTTAAGTCGTAGAGAATAAAATACTCGGAAAAAAAGTCTAAAATCTGCTACAATTAAAGGGACACTAAGAGGATTCCAATCCTCTTTTATCAGGAAAAGAAGGGATAGATAGGAAAATGATTAAAAATTATGAACTATCCAACGAAAAAAAATTAATTTCAACCTCTGAAATGAAGAATTTCACCTATGTTCTCAATCCAACACGTGAAGAAATTGGGAATATTTCTGAATACTATGACTTCCCTTTTGACTATTTATCAGGAATTTTGGATGATTATGAAAATGCCCGTTTTGAAACAGATGATAATGATAATAATCTGATTCTCTTACAATATCCTGCACTTTCTAATTATGGAGAAGTTGCGACTTTTCCATATTCTTTGGTTTGGACTAAAAATGAATCGGTTATTTTAGCACTTAATCATGAGATTGATAATGGCTTAATTTTCGAGCGTGAATATGATTATAAACGCTACAAACATCAAGTTATTTTTCAAGTGATGTATCAAATGACACACACTTTCCATGATTATTTGAGAGATTTCCGAACAAGACGTCGCAGACTTGAACAGGGAATCAAAAATTCAACAAAGAACGACCAAATTGTTGATTTGATTGCCATTCAAGCAAGTTTAATTTATTTTGAAGATGCCTTGCACAATAATATGCAAGTACTTCAGGATTTTATTGATTACTTGAGAGAAGATGATGAAGACGGTTTTGCTGAAAAGATTTATGATATTTTTGTCGAAACAGACCAAGCTTATACAGAAACCAAGATTCAGCTCAAGTTACTAGAAAATCTCCGAGATTTGTTCTCAAACATTGTCTCTAATAACTTGAACATTGTCATGAAAATCATGACATCAGCTACTTTCGTTCTAGGGATTCCAGCAGTAATTGTTGGTTTTTACGGAATGAATGTTCCAATTCCTGGTCAAAATTTTAATTGGATGGTTTGGCTTATTTTAGTTCTAGGAATTTTATTATGTGTTTGGGTCACTTGGTGGTTACATAAAAAAGATATGTTATAAAATGGAGAAAAATCTCCATTTTTTTTGCTCTTTGTGAAAAAATTAATTAGTGATTGCAGATTATGAAGTTAGCAATGTTTGTTAAAAGTATTTTGTGAATTATTTGTGAAAACGTTTTAAAAAAGTATAACAGATATTAAAATAATTGGAACTGTATTAGTAAAGAATCTGTAATTTCTCTTGAATTCTGTTTGCTATTCTCAAACTGTATGATATAATGAAATTGTAATTTGAAACAGAAAGAACAAAGGAGATTTCAAAATGAAAACCGAAGTTACGGAAAATATCTTTGAACAAGCTTGGGATGGTTTTAAAGGAACCAACTGGCGTGATAAAGCAAGCGTTACTCGCTTTGTACAAGAAAACTACAAACCATATGATGGTGATGAAAGCTTTCTCGCTGGGCCAACAGAACGTACACTTAAAGTAAAGAAAATTATTGAAGATACAAAAGCTCACTATGAAGAAGTTGGTTTTCCCTTCGATACTGACCGCGTAACCTCTATTGATAAAATCCCTGCCGGATATATCGATGCTAATGATAAAGAACTTGAACTCATCTATGGGATGCAAAATAGCGAACTTTTCCGCTTAAACTTCATGCCAAAAGGTGGACTTCGTGTTGCTGAAAAGATTTTGACAGAGCACGGTCTTTCAGTTGACCCAGGTTTGCATGATGTTTTATCACAAACAATGACTTCTGTGAATGATGGAATCTTCCGCGCTTACACTTCAGCAATTCGTAAAGCACGTCATGCGCATACCGTAACAGGATTGCCAGATGCCTACTCTCGTGGACGTATCATTGGTGTTTATGCTCGTCTTGCGCTTTATGGTGCTGATTACCTTATGAAAGAAAAAGCACGTGAATGGGACGCAATCACTGAAATTAACGATGAAAATATTCGTCTTAAAGAAGAAATTAATATGCAATACCAAGCTTTGCAAGAAGTTGTAAACTTTGGTGCTTTGTATGGTCTTGATGTTTCACGTCCAGCGATGAACGTAAAAGAAGCTATCCAATGGGTTAATATCGCTTATATGGCTGTATGTCGTGTTATCAACGGTGCTGCAACTTCACTTGGACGTGTTCCAATCGTTCTTGATATCTTTGCAGAACGTGACCTTGCTCGTGGAACATTCACTGAACAAGAAATCCAAGAATTTGTTGATGATTTCGTTTTGAAACTCCGTACAATGAAATTTGCTCGTGCAGCTGCTTATGATGAACTTTATTCTGGTGACCCAACATTCATCACAACATCTATGGCTGGTATGGGTAATGACGGACGTCACCGTGTTACTAAAATGGACTACCGTTTCTTGAACACACTTGATACAATTGGAAATGCTCCAGAGCCAAACTTGACAGTCCTTTGGGATTCTAAACTTCCTTACTCATTCAAACGTTATTCAATGTCTATGAGCCACAAGCATTCTTCTATTCAATATGAAGGTGTTGAAACAATGGCTAAAGATGGATATGGCGAAATGTCATGTATCTCTTGTTGTGTCTCACCACTTGATCCAGAAAATGAAGAAGGACGTCATAACCTCCAATACTTTGGTGCGCGTGTAAACGTCTTGAAAGCAATGTTGACTGGTTTGAACGGTGGTTATGATGACGTTCATAAAGATTATAAAGTATTCGACATCGAGCCTGTTCGTGACGAAATTCTTGACTATGATACAGTTATGGAAAACTTTGACAAATCTCTCGACTGGTTGACTGATACTTATGTTGATGCAATGAATATCATTCATTACATGACTGATAAATATAACTATGAAGCAGTTCAAATGGCCTTCTTGCCTACTAAAGTTCGTGCTAACATGGGATTTGGTATCTGTGGATTCGCAAATACAGTTGATTCACTTTCAGCAATTAAATATGCTAAAGTTAAAACATTGCGTGATGAAAATGGCTATATCTACGATTACGAAGTAGAAGGTGATTTCCCTCGTTATGGTGAAGATGATGATCGTGCTGATGATATTGCTAAACTTGTCATGAAAATGTACCATGAAAAATTAGCTTCACACAAACTTTATAAAAATGCTGAAGCTACTGTTTCGCTTTTGACAATTACATCTAACGTTGCTTACTCTAAACAAACTGGTAATTCTCCAGTACATAAAGGAGTATTCCTCAATGAAGATGGTACAGTAAATAAATCTAAACTTGAATTCTTCTCGCCAGGTGCTAACCCATCTAATAAAGCTAAGGGTGGTTGGTTGCAAAACCTTCGCTCATTGGCTAAATTGGAATTCAAAGATGCAAATGATGGTATTTCATTGACTACTCAAGTTTCACCTCGTGCACTTGGTAAAACTCGTGATGAACAAGTGGATAACTTGGTTCAAATTCTTGATGGATACTTCACGCCAGGTGCTTTGATTAATGGTACTGAATTTGCAGGTCAACACGTTAACTTGAACGTAATGGACCTTAAAGATGTTTACGATAAAATCATGCGTGGTGAAGATGTTATCGTTCGTATCTCTGGTTATTGTGTCAATACTAAATACCTCACACCAGAACAAAAACAAGAATTAACTGAACGTGTCTTCCATGAAGTACTTTCAAACGATGATGAAGAAGTAATGCATACTTCAAACATCTAATTCTTAAAATTTAATGAATATTCGGTCTGTCAGTTTTACTGACAGACTTTTTTTACGAAAAAATTAATCATAATAGTTAAAAACTATTGTTTTTAGTTTAAGAAAGTTAAATTTTATGCTAAAATAGATGAATGAAAATGGTAATTGGATTGACAGGCGGAATTGCGAGTGGGAAATCAACGGTGGTTGATTTTTTGATTTCTGAGGGATATCAAGTGATTGATGCTGACAAAGTTGTCCGTCAATTACAAGAACCTGGCGGAAAACTTTACAAGGCAATAGTAGAAACTTACGGTTTAGATTTTATTGCTGACAATGGACAGTTAAATCGTGAAAAATTAGGAGCTTTAGTTTTTTCTGATCCAAAACAGCGCGAGAAATTATCAAACTTACAAGATGAAATTATTCGTACAGAATTATATGATAGACGTGATGACTTATTAAAAAAAATGACTGACAAGCCTGTCAGTAAAAATTTTGATTCAAAGAGTCAAGGAAAAAATCTGTCAGTAAATAAGCCAATATTTATGGATATTCCGTTATTAATTGAATACAATTATACCGGTTTTGATGAAATATGGTTGGTCAGCTTACCTGAAAAAATACAATTAGAAAGACTGATGGCAAGAAATAAGTTTACGGAAGAAGAAGCTAAAAAACGAATTTCCTCACAAATGCCATTGTCAGAAAAACAAAAAGTCGCTGATGTCATTCTGGATAATTCTGGAACGATTGAAGCACTAAAAAAACAAATCCAGCGAGAACTAGCTAGGATAGAAGAACAGAAATAGAGGTGAATCGCACGAAAACAGTTAATTGGAAAAGGAATTTATTTATAACATGGATTGGCTGCTTTTTTGTAGGTTCATCATTTTCACTCGTCATGCCCTTTCTCCCCTTGTATATTCAAGGACTGGGCGTAAGCGGTGGAAATGTTGAACTTTACTCAGGGTTAGCTTTTTCTTTGCCAGCCTTAGCTTCAGGGTTAGTTGCCCCCATTTGGGGACGTTTAGCTGATGAACATGGGCGTAAAGTGATGATGGTACGTGCCAGTATCGTCATGACCCTAACAATGGGAGGAATAGCTTTTGTCCCTAATGTTTGGTGGTTACTTGGATTACGTTTGCTAATGGGATTTTTCTCAGGCTATATCCCTAACTCAACAGCAATGATTGCTTCACAAGCTCCAAAAGATAAATCAGGCTATGCCCTTGGAACATTAGCAACAGCAATGGTTTCTGGAACACTGATTGGTCCTTCACTTGGTGGGTTACTAGCTGAGTGGTTTGGCATGGCAAATGTCTTTTTGATTGTCGGCGCTCTATTAGCCCTAGCAACTTTACTGACCATTTTCTTTGTTCATGAAAACTTTGAACCAATTGCTAAAGGTGAAATGTTATCTAGTAAAGAGATTATTAATAAAGTCAGTAACAAACAAATTCTTTTTGGATTATTAGTGACAACATTTATTATTCAAATCACCTCGCAATCCATTGAACCATTTGTGACCTTGTATATCAAAACCCTGACGACAAGCACGAACAATTTGATGTTCATTTCAGGTTTAATTGTGTCAGCAGTTGGATTGTCGGCAATGTTATCATCAAGTTTTCTAGGACGTATAGGAGATAAATACGGTTCACATCGTTTAATTTTGATTGGACTTGTTTTTACATTTATTATTTATTTACCAATGGCCTTTGTGCAAAGCCCACTCCAACTTGGGATATTACGCTTCCTTCTTGGTTTTGGAACTGGCGCTTTGATGCCGTCAGTAAATTCGTTACTTTCAAAAATTACTCCCAAAGAAGGTGTCAGCAGAATTTTTGCTTACGCACAAATGTGTTCTAATTTAGGAATGGTAACTGGTCCATTGGTCGGATCAGCAATTGCAGGTTATATCAGTTATCGAGCAGCAATTGTAGGGACAAGTCTTTTTGTCATTGTTAATATTATTTGGTCCTTTATTAATTTCCGAAAATATCTGCGGAAACGGAGTATTATGGAATGAGAGTAAAAATCACACTAATTTGTAGTTCTTGTGGGAACAAAAATTATATTAGTAGCAAAAATAAAGCAACCCATCCGGAAAAAGTTGAAACAATGAAGTTTTGTCCCAAAGAACGCATTGTTACACTTCATCGTGAAGGTTAAACAGTAAGAATTATCTTGCTGTTTTTTTATTTATAATAAGTTTTTACTATGTACACTTATTAAGAATTGTGATAATATTATATAATAAAGTAAACAATATTTCATTAGAGGTGTTTTATGCAAAAAATGACATTATTTTTTCATTATAATAGCAGTTGATGGAGACAGATAAAAATTTTAATCATAATTTTATGGACTATTTATAAAAGAAAAAATTCAGTTTAAAAAATATATTCGGAAATACCTTATCTTTGGATGGTAGAAACTTATAAGCACTTTGAAAATCTTTATAAATTATTCAACTCATGCTATAATAATATGAATGAGGAAAAAAAGATAATGAATTTAAATAAGAATAATTTTTTAAACTACTCTATATTGATTCCATACCTAATTCTTGCAGGAATTGGTATTGTGATGGTTTTTTCAACCACGGTTCCTGATCAGTTACAAAAAGGATTAAATCCTTATAAATTAGTAATTAACCAAACAGCATTCGTATTATTGAGTCTCATTATGATTGCAGTGATTTACCGTCTGAAACTTAGAGCCCTTAAGAATAGAAAAATGATAGGAACAATAATGGTTATTTTGATTCTGTCATTAATATTTTGTAGAATAATGCCTTCCAGTTTTGCTCTGACAGCACCCGTAAATGGAGCCAGAGGTTGGATTCATATTCCAGGAATTGGAACGGTACAGCCAGCAGAATTTGCCAAAGTTTTTATTATCTGGTATTTAGCCTCAGTTTTTTCAACAAAACAAGAAGAAATTGAAAAACGTGATATAAATGAGATTTTTAAAGGAAAGACGCTCTTTCAAAAACTTTTTGGTGGTTGGCGATTACCCGTAGTTGCCATTTTATTGGTTGACCTTATCATGCCTGACCTAGGTAATACTTTGATTATTGCTGCAGTTGCTTTGATAATGATTGGAGCCAGCGGTATATCTTGGCGTTGGTATTCCGGCTATTCAAAATTAATTCTATCTTTGATGGCCATTTTCTTAGGATTTCTTTTCATTGTAGGTGGAAATATCATTCCAAGTTTCTTACCCATCGCTTATATCAATAAACGATTTGAAGCCTTTGTTAATCCTTTTACAGACTTAGCCAATTCTGGACACCAGCTAGCTAATTCATACTATGCTATAGTTAATGGCGGTTGGACAGGGCGTGGCTTAGGAAATTCGATTCAAAAAAATGGTTTCTTACCAGAAGCTCAAACTGACTTTATCTTTCCAATTGTCGTGGAAGAATTAGGAATCATTGGCGGAATTATTATTCTAGCTATTCTCTTTTTCTTGATAAGCAGAATGTTAATTGTTGGAATTCGTGCTAAAAGTGCCTTTAACTCACTCATTATGATTGGGGTATCTGGTTTATTGTTAGTTCAAGTCTTTGTCAATGTGGGTGGAGCAATCGGAATTATTCCAGAAACAGGAGTAACCTTCCCCTTCCTATCACAAGGAGGGTCGTCCTTCCTTGTCTTATCGTTGGGAATTGCATTTGCATTAAATATTTCAGCTGATGAGAAACGAAGAGAAGTTTCTGAGCTCTCAAATCATTATAGTAGCAGTGTCCCAACTTATGAAAACGATTGACAATTGTCAGTCGTTTAAAAGTGTATAAAAGATTTTTATAATATATGAAAGAGTGAAAGGTAATGACCAATTACCTTTCCAAGCAAGCCTCATTAAGGAGTCAAAATGAAAAAACTACTCGTCGCCAATCGTGGAGAAATCGCCGTTCGTGTCTTTCGTGCCTGTAATGAACTCGGACTTTCTACTGTAGCCGTCTATGCAAGAGAAGATGAATATTCTGTTCATCGCTTTAAAGCAGATGAATCTTATCTAATCGGTCAAGGAAAAAAACCAATTGATGCCTATTTGGATATTGATGATATCATTCGTGTTGCCCTTGAATCAGGAGCAGATGCTATTCACCCAGGTTATGGCCTCTTATCTGAAAATCTCGAATTTGCTACTAAAGTTCGCGCAGCAGGTTTAGTTTTTGTGGGTCCTGAACTTCATCATTTGGATATTTTCGGTGATAAAATTAAAGCTAAAGCAGCTGCCGACGAAGCAAAAGTGCCAGGAATTCCCGGAACAAATGGAGCAGTAGATATCGACGGTGCTTTAGAATTTGCTAAAACTTATGGTTATCCAGTTATGATTAAGGCCGCTTTAGGCGGTGGTGGTCGCGGAATGCGAGTTGCGCGTAATGATGCTGAAATGCATGATGGTTATGATAGAGCAAAATCAGAAGCAATTGGAGCTTTTGGTTCTGGCGAAATCTATGTTGAAAAATATATTGAAAATCCAAAACATATTGAAGTACAAATTCTTGGAGATAGTCATGGAAATATTATTCACCTCCATGAGCGTGACTGTTCAGTACAACGACGTAATCAAAAAGTCATTGAAATTGCGCCAGCCGTGGGACTTTCACTGGACTTCCGTAACGAAATATGTGAAGCAGCAGTCAAACTTTGTAAAAATGTTGGCTATGTTAATGCTGGTACAGTTGAGTTTCTTGTTAAAGATGATAAATTTTATTTCATTGAAGTAAATCCACGTGTTCAAGTTGAACATACAATTACGGAACTTATCACAGGTGTAGATATTGTCCAAGCTCAAATTTTGATTGCTCAAGGTAAAGACTTACATAGCGAAATTGGACTTCCAGCACAGTCTGAAATTCCGCTTTTGGGTTCAGCAATTCAATGTCGAATCACAACAGAAGATCCACAAAATGGATTCTTGCCAGACACAGGTAAAATTGATACCTACCGTTCACCAGGTGGTTTTGGTGTACGTTTAGATGTCGGAAATGCATATGCTGGATATGAAGTAACTCCATATTTTGATTCACTTTTAGTAAAAGTTTGTACTTTTGCCAATGAATTTAGTGACAGCGTAAGAAAAATGGACCGCGTTCTCCATGAATTCCGTATTCGTGGTGTCAAAACAAATATTCCTTTCTTGATTAATGTTATTGCTAATGAAAACTTCACAAGTGGTAAAGCAACAACAACCTTTATTGATAATACACCAAGTCTGTTCAACTTCCCACACTTACGTGACCGTGGAACAAAGACGCTGCATTATTTATCAATGATTACAGTCAATGGCTTCCCAGGGATTGAAAATACTGAAAAACGTCATTTTGAAGAACCACGTCAACCTCTTCTTAACCTTGAAAAGAAAAAGACAGCCAAAAATATCTTAGATGAACAAGGTGCTGATGCTGTTGTTGATTATGTTAAAAATACAAAAGAAGTATTATTAACAGATACAACTTTACGTGATGCTCATCAATCCTTGCTTGCTACTCGCTTACGTTTACAAGATATGAAAGGAATTGCCCAAGCGATTGACCAAGGACTACCAGAACTTTTTTCAGCTGAGATGTGGGGAGGTGCAACCTTTGATGTGGCTTATCGTTTCTTGAATGAATCACCATGGTATCGTCTGCGTAAACTACGAAAACTCATGCCAAATACCATGTTCCAAATGCTCTTCCGTGGTTCAAATGCAGTTGGTTACCAAAACTATCCAGATAATGTGATTGAAGAATTTATCCGAGTAGCGGCGCATGAAGGTATCGATATTTTCCGTATCTTTGATAGTCTCAACTGGTTACCACAAATGGAAAAATCCATTCAAGCCGTTCGCGATAATGGAAAAATTGCAGAAGCAACAATTTGTTATACGGGAGATATCCTAGACCCAAGCCGACCAAAATATAATATTCAATACTATAAAGACTTAGCAAAAGAGTTAGAAGCAACAGGTGCTCATATCTTGGCAGTTAAAGATATGGCAGGTTTATTGAAACCTCAAGCTGCTTATCGTTTGATTTCAGAATTAAAAGATACCGTTGATTTGCCAATTCATTTGCATACACACGATACTTCAGGAAATGGAATTATTACATATTCTGGTGCAACTCAAGCAGGTGTAGACATTATTGACGTAGCAACAGCGAGTCTTGCTGGTGGAACATCTCAACCATCAATGCAATCTATTTACTATGCACTTGAACACGGTCCTCGCCATGCCTCAATTAATGTAAAAAATGCTGAACAAATTGACCATTATTGGGAAGATGTGCGTAAATATTACGCACCATTTGAAGCGGGTATTACAAGTCCTCAGACAGAAGTTTACATGCATGAAATGCCTGGTGGTCAATACACTAATCTAAAATCTCAGGCAGCAGCAGTTGGTCTTGGACATCGTTTTGATGAAATCAAACAAATGTATCGTAAAGTTAATATGATGTTTGGAGATATTATTAAAGTAACTCCTTCTTCAAAAGTAGTTGGAGATATGGCTCTCTTTATGATTCAAAATGATTTAACAGAAGAAGATGTTTATGCGCGTGGTAACGAACTTAATTTCCCAGAATCTGTAGTATCATTCTTCCGTGGAGATTTGGGACAACCGGTGGGTGGCTTCCCAGAAGAATTACAAAAAATTATCGTGAAAGATAAAGCCGTAATTACTGACCGTCCAGGCTTACACGCAGAAAAAGTTGATTTTGAAACTGTTAAAGCTGACCTAGAACAAAAAATTGGCTATGAACCAGGGGATCACGAAGTCATCTCATATATCATGTATCCACAAGTTTTCCTTGATTATCAAAAAATGCAAAGAGAATTTGGAGCAGTTACACTACTTGACACTCCTACTTTCTTACATGGAATGCGTCTCAATGAAAAAATTGAAGTACAAATTGAAAAAGGTAAAACACTCAGCATTCGTTTAGATGAAATAGGAGAACCTGACCTCGCTGGAAATCGTGTTCTCTTCTTTAACCTAAATGGTCAACGTCGAGAAGTCGTAATTAATGACCAATCTGTACAAACTCAAGTTGTGGCTAAACGCAAAGCCGAAACAGGAAATCCAAACCAAATTGGAGCTACTATGCCAGGTTCTGTTCTTGAAATTTTAGTTAAAGCTGGTGACAAAGTTCAAAAAGGTCAAGCCTTGATGGTTACTGAAGCCATGAAAATGGAAACAACTATTGAAGCACCATTTGATGGCGAGATTGTTGACCTTCATGTGGTTAAAGGTGAGGCAATTCAAACTCAAGACTTGTTAATCGAAATTAATTAATATAAATTAAACCTACCTTTTGGTTAGGTTTTTTATTTTTCTTCAAAAAAAATATTTAAATTTTCAGAAAATATATAATTTTCGGAATAAAAAGTGTATAATAATGAAATAGATGGAGGCGTTTATGAATTTACTAAGTAAAGAAGAAAAAATGATTAAAAATTCACAAATTCCTAGTGAATTTTACAAAAAGTACAATGTTAAAAAAGGTTTAAGAGACATTAATGGGAAAGGAGTTTTAGCAGGTTTAACCAATATTTCGGCGATACATTCTTTTGATAAAGAAGGAAACCAAATTCCCGGTATTTTAGAGTATAGAGCTTATAATATTAAAGATATTATTAATGATTTAAGAAAAGAAAATCGTTTTGGTTTTGAAGAGATGACTTATCTATTGTTATTTGGAGAACTTCCCACGGCAAATGAACTTCAGGAATTTCAAAACCTTTTAGCCAGTAGGAGAACTCTACCAGAATTTTTTGTCCGTGAAACTATTTTAACCAACCCTTCGAGTGATGTGATGAATTCGATGAGCCGTTGTATACTAGCTCTTGCTAGTTACGATGAGAAAGTTTCAGATATCTCGATTGAAAATGTTTTAGAACAATCTTTGGGACTTATTGCTGATTTTCCACTTCTTGCGATTTACAGTTACCAATCTTATGTTCATTATTTTAAAAAAGAAAGTCTTTATATCCATTATCCTGATCCAAAAATGACGACCGCTGAGAATATTTTACGAATGCTTCGCCCAGACTGCCATTACACAGGGGTAGAGGCTAAAGTATTAGATATTGCCTTGATTCTTCATATGGAACATGGTGGAGGTAACAATTCGACTTTTACAACTCATGTGGTCACCTCAAGTGGAACAGATACTTATGCTACAATTGCTGCTGCCCTCTCTAGTTTGAAAGGGCCTAAACACGGTGGAGCTAATATTAAGGCAGCAAAAATGTTGGAAAATATAAAGGAAAATATTTCTAATTATGAAGATGACGCTGAAATAGAAAAGTATCTCCATAAAATCTTAAATAAAGAAGTTTTTGATAAGCAAGGATTAATTTATGGTATTGGTCATGCCATTTATAGTGTAAGCGACCCACGATTTGAGGTTTTTAAATCCTATGTCGAGATTTTAGTAAAAGAAAAAGGATTGGAAGAGGAATTCAAGTTATATGAAAAAGTTGCAAGGCTAGCTCCTAAAGTAATATCGGAAAATCGAAAAATATATAAAACGATTTGTCCAAATGTTGATTTCTACTCTGGCTTTGTCTATAGAATATTGGAAATTCCACAAGAATTATTTACTCCATTATTTGCGATTGCTAGAATTGTAGGTTGGTTAGCACATCGTATAGAAGAACTAATTAATATGAATAAGATTATTCGTCCAGCCTATGAAAGTGTCTTAGAATCAAAAAATTATATAAAGTTGGGGGAAAGATGAAAAAAATAAGTATTTCTAATAAAATATACCATTATTATGATATCTCAGAAACTGAAAGAATTGAAGACTTTCCATATAGTTTACGAGTTCTTTTAGAAAGTTTGATTAGACAGAAAAATGATGAGAATATCAATCAGGCTCATATTCAATCCGTTAAAGACTATTTAAAAGGGGAAGTTGGTCAAGAAACAGTTTTCTTACCAAGCCGTGTTGTTCTTCAGGATTTCACAGGAGTTCCAGCTATTGTTGACCTTGCGGCAATGAGAGACGCAATGGTTGAATTAGGAAAGAATCCTGAACTAATTAACCCAGAAATTCCAGTGGATTTAGTAATTGACCATTCTGTTCAAGTAGATTTCCAAGGAAATGAAGAGGCTTTTCTGTTAAATTCAAAAAAAGAATTTGAGCGTAATCGTGAACGTTACGAATTCTTAAAATGGGCAGAGCAATCTTTTGATAATTTTAGAGTAGTCCCTCCAGCAACAGGTATTATTCATCAAGTTAATATTGAATATTTAAGTGAAGTAATTACCGAAAAAAATGGCATTTTATATCCAGATAGTGTTTTTGGTACAGATAGTCATACAACAATGATTAATGCCCTTGGTGTTCTTGGTTGGGGGGTAGGAGGAATTGAAGCAGAAGCAGTGATGCTAGGAGAGCCTAGTTCATTGACTGTTCCAGAAGTAGTAGGAGTTAGATTAATAGGTAAGTTAGGAGCATTTGCTACTGCAACAGATTTAGCTTTGACAATCACAAAAATTTTACGAGATGAAAAAGTGGTAGGAAAATTCGTTGAATTTTTTGGAGAAGGACTAAAAAATTTAAGTTTAGCAGATAGAGCGACAATTTCAAATATGGCTCCTGAGTATGGTGCCACCTGTGGATATTTTCCGATTGATAATGAAACTTTGAAATATCTTCGGGCAACAAATCGTTCTGAGGAAGTGGTTGCGCGAGTAGAAACCTATGCAAAGGCAAATAAGTTATTTTATGACGAAAAACATGAACCATACTATAATAAGACGATTAATGTTGATTTAAGTGAAGTAGCAACACGATTATCAGGTCCCTCTCGTCCCCAAGATATGCTTGAATTATCTGAGTTAGCAAATAACTTTGAAGACTTTGCTAAAAAACAAAAACCTCTGAAAGAAGAGGATGGAAAAATTGCAATTGCCGCTATTACAAGTTGTACCAATACGAGTAATCCACATGTTATGATGATGGCGGGCTTACTTGCAAAAAATGCAGTAGAACAAGGACTTGCGGTTCCTAGTTGGGTTAAAACTTCATTAGCTCCTGGTTCAAAAGTTGTTACCTCTTATTTAGAGAAGGCGGGTCTTCTTCCTTATCTTGAAACGTTGGGATTTTATGTAGTAGGATATGGCTGTACAACCTGTATAGGTAACTCGGGACCGCTTTTAAGTGAAATGGAAACAGAGATTAGAAATAAAGAACTGATTGCAACGAGTGTTTTGAGTGGCAATCGAAATTTTGAAGGTCGAATTCATCCATTAGTGAAGGCGAATTATCTAGCAAGTCCTCCATTAGTAGTTGCGTATGCTTTAGCGGGTTCTGTTCGTAAAAATCTAACAACTGTTGCTCTGGGGACTAATCTAGAAGGTGAAAAGGTATATTTGAAAGATATTCTGCCAACTTCTGATGAAGTGAATGATTTAGTGCAAAAATACGTAACAAGTGATTTATATGCTGAAAGTTATGCTAAGGTTTTTGATGAAAATAGAGTCTGGAATAATATCAAAACAAAGAAAAGTGAAGTTTATGACTGGAAATCTGAATCTACCTATATTTCTAATCCACCATATTTTGAAAACTTAACTATGATAAATAAACCGATAGCTTCACTTTCAAATTTGCATGTTTTAGCAAAATTTGGTGATTCTATCACAACTGACCATATTAGTCCAGCAGGGAATATTCCTTTAAAATCCCCAGCTGGGGATTATCTAAGTTCTCGAGGTCTTGCTTATAAGGATTTTAATAGTTTTGGGTCAAGACGAGGAAATGATAAAGTAATGACAAGGGGAACATTTGCTAATATTCGTATCAAAAATCAGCTTGTTGCTCCTCTTGAGGGAGGCTATTCTCTATTCAATAATGAAACATTACCTATTTATGAGGTAGCTAAAAAATATAAAGAACAAGGACAAGGATTAATTGTTCTTGCTGGTAAGGATTATGGAATGGGTTCCAGTCGAGACTGGGCGGCTAAGGGAACAAAATTACTTGGAGTCAAGGCTGTAATTGCTGAGAGTTTTGAACGTATTCATCGAAGTAATCTCGTCATGATGGGTGTTCTTCCCCTACAGTTTCTAGATAATGAAAATGCCGAAACTTTAGGATTAAGTGGTAACGAAAGTTTTTCTATAGAGCTACCAGAAAATCCCAAAATTCATGAAAAAATTACTGTAAGTACTGCCGAAAAAAACTTTGAGGTTCTTTTACGCTTTGATTCTCAGGCGGATTTAGATTACTATGCTAATGACGGCATAATGCCTTATGTGATTCGCAAAAAATAAAAAAATAGGTGAAAATTATTATGAAAATTGAGATGAAAAATGGAAAATTAGTTGTGCCAGATTATCCAGCAATTGGTTATATTAGAGGAGATGGTGTTGGCGAAGATATTTTTCCTCAGGCGCAGAAAGTTTTTGATGCTGCGGTTCTAAAAATTTATGGTCAAAAAAAGAAAATAGAATGGCAAAAATTATTGGCAGGAGGAGAAGCATTTGAGACTTGTGGAGAATATCTGCCCAAAGAGACTCTCGCTCATATTAATGAAAATTTAATTGCGATAAAGGGGCCGCTAATGACCCCGGTCGGTGAAAGCTTTCGTTCAATTAATGTTACTTTAAGACAAAAAATGGATTTATATGCTTGCGTAAGACCAGTTGAATATTTTAAAGGGATAAAATCCCCAGTTAAGGCGCCAGAAAAAGTTGACATGACAATTTTTCGAGAAAATACAGAAGATATTTATGCAGGTATTGAATTTGCTAGTGAAACAAATGAGTCTCACAACTTATTAAAATTTTTAGAAAAAGAATTGAATGTCCATTCTATTCGCTTTCCAAAAACTTCAGCACTAGGAATAAAACCTGTTAGTCCTGAAGGAAGTAAACGACTGGTTAATGCGGCTTTTGAGTACGCTCTGAAAATGAACAAAAAACGAGTGACCTTTGTTCATAAAGGAAATATTATGAAATTTACTGAAGGAGGATTTAGAAATTGGGCCTATGAGGTTGCTAAGGAATATCCAACTTTTACAAAACTAGAATACGATAAAATCAAAAATGAAAGAGGAAGTTTACAAGCTGAAAATGAGAAAAAAGCAGCATTAAAATCAGGAAAAATTTATGTAGATGATGTAATTGCTGACAACTTCCTCCAACAGATTATTTTAAATCCTGAAAATTTTGAAGTAATTGCCACTCTTAATTTAAATGGTGATTATATTTCAGATGCACTTGCCGCACAGGTTGGAGGAATTGGAATTGCACCAGGTGCTAATATTAATTATAAAAGTGGTCATGCTATTTTTGAAGCAACTCATGGAACAGCTCCAGATATTGCTGGAAAAAATATAGCAAACCCTTCTAGTTTAATTTTATCTGGAGTGATGATGTTTGAGTATTTAGGCTGGCAAGAGGTAGCTGAATTAATCAAACATGCTCTTTCATTTTCATTCAGGAATGGAAATTTGACAGCTGATTTAGGTGGAAAACTTTCAACTTCAAAATTTTCCGACGTTTTAATTGATTTTATAAAAACATATTAAAAAAATAGATTGATAATCAGAAAAATAAAAAAGCCCTGAAATCAGGGCTTTTAAAATTTACATCATTATTTTAAGGAATTATTTTCCATAATTTCATCGATGAAACCATATTCCAAAGTTTCTTTGGCATCCATCCAATGGTCACGTTCGGCATCTTTGTGAATTTGTTCAAGTGAACGGTTGGAATTATCAGCAAGAATTTGTTCCAAACGTTTACGAGTTTTCAAAAGTTGCTCAGCAACAATAGCCATATCAGTTTGTTGAGTGCCTTGACCTGTACCACCCATTGGTTGGTGAATAAGATATTCAGCATTTGGCAACATGAATCGTTTGCCTTTTGTTCCGCTTGAAGCAATGATTGTTCCCATAGAGGCAGCCATTCCCATAACGATAGTTTGAACGTCTGATTTGATAAAATTCATTGTATCAACAATGGCAAGACCAGCAGATACAGAACCACCAGGCGTATTTACGTAGAGATAAATATCTTTAGTGTTATCTTGTGCGTCCAAGAAAAGAAGTTGAGCAATGATAGAATTTGCCATTCCATCTTCAACAGGTCCTGTCAGCATGATAATGCGGTCTTTTAAAAGTCGTGAATAAATATCATAAGCACGTTCGCCACGGCTTGATTGTTCAATAACGGTAGGTACTAAATAACCCATAGATTGAATCTCCTTTATAAATAAGATATGAATTTAATTTTAGATAAAATTGAATTCATTTGTTTATTTTTCTATATTATAACTCATTGGTCAAAAAAGGTCAAAGAATATTGTCTTTTTTTATGACTTTTCCTAAAACTTGATAAAAAAAGAGTTTAAACTTTTTTAACGCTTTCAAATTTGTTATAATTATGACATGAATACAGAACTTATTATTGCAATGATTTTTGGTCTGATTATTGGCGCGTGGCTAATGGTTGCAGGCATCTACATTTACAAAATTTATGATGAAAATCGTTATAAGAAACGATTAACAATTGAAAAATTACTTCGTGAAATTGAAGTTCGTAACACACTTAATCAAAAAGTGATTGAAATTCTTAATCGCCCAATTACTGGGAGTGATAAAGAATTAATTAATCCTCAAAGTGATGTAAAAGTTCCTTTTTACGATTATAATTTTTTGAAGAACTACACTTCAATGTATAATTTATACATTCCAACTTACTTTTTGAATACATTTTTCAAAAAGCTCTCTCACCATTTAGCTGTATTTGATGACGAGCAGGACTTGAAAAATGGGGGATACATTTTCAAAGAGTCTCGTACAATTTTCGAGAATTTTTCTGTCGAAATTACTGATGATATTGAGGCAAAAAAACGAGAGTTACAAAAGGCTAAAAATGTTTATCCATCAATGTTGAAAAAACAGCATTATAATATCTAAAGCAGTGAAAAAAGCTACTGATTTCAGTGGTTTTTTTATTGAAAAAATTTGTGAAAAAATTTTGAAAAGGTCTTTTTTTAAGTCTATAAATATGGTATAATTGTACAATCATTGATGTTTAATACTATTAGATAAATAAATATACACGAAGGAGAGACGATGATCACAATCTATACAGCACCCTCTTGTACGAGCTGTAAAAAAGCTAAAACTTGGCTTTCATATCACCACATCCCATTTAACGAAAGAAATCTCATCGCGGATCCTTTATCAACAACAGAGATTAGTCAAATTCTACAAAAATGTGACGATGGTGTTGAAGGATTAATTTCAAGTAGAAATCGCTTTGTGAAGACTTTGGGTGTTGATTTTGAAGATATTTCACTTTCACAAGCAATTAAAATTATTTCTGAAAATCCACAAATCATGCGCCGTCCAATTATTATGGATGAAAAACGTCTTCATGTTGGATATAATGAAGAAGAAATTCGCGCTTTTTTACCTCGTACAGTTCGTGTTTTAGAAAATGGTGGCGCTCGTTTGCGTTCAGCAATTTAATTCATAATTAAAATATTCATTTATTGGAATTTTTATAGACGCATTTGCGTCTTTTTTTATTGAAAAAAACCACTGCAAGAAAGGAACAATGGTTTTTTGTTGAGTGCATAGTAATTGTTATTGGATAATAAAAGAAAATGAATTAAAAAAATGTTTTATGGTTATTGTTATCTTTCAAATTCAATATCATCAAGTGTTGTGGCTGAAATAAAAATTGTGGGTAAGTATGGATCAACTGCAGAAACTGCAGCAAGTGAAAGGAGCAGTAGACTTTTAAATTCCATGATAAACCTCCAACCAAAATGTATTTGTGAAAATATTATAACACAATTTTCTGAAAATTCAACCTTTTTGTTTTTCTTATCTGATGCTTGAGGTAATTATTTTTGAAGGAGCTTTACTTGCCATTCGTTTCCTTCTTGAATAATTCCCCTGAGTGAATTGATAAACATAACGAGCCAGGTAAAAGCTATAGCAAATGCAATAATTTCAAAGACCGTTAATGAGAGATAGTGAATTCCCATAAAGGCAACGGCAGACAAAATTAGTGCTATCAAAGCAGTCCAAGATAATGCTAAAAATTCTTTAGAAACGGTGGGAACTAACCATTTAAGAAAGATAATCATAATAAGGACAACCGCAACCAGACTAAATGCAGAATTATTATGTATAGGCATTGTCCATGATTGGGCTGGAAAAATTCCGACGAAAGCAATCAAAAATGCTATGAGAATATAAAAAACACGAATTATTTTAAATTTATAATTGTAAAGGCTACTCTTAGAAAACTCAGCAAATAGAAAATCAGTTATGGTAAGAAGAATAAGAGCAGAAAATATTAAGGTGATATTGAACTGCCAGTGCTGTGTGGCTTCACCAGTTCCTAAGAAGCTGAAATTATGTTGCCACCAATCTTTTTGATTGTTTGTTGCCATTGAAACAAGAATACCTCCTATGAAAGTGGTAAAGAGGAGCAAAATAAGATTAGGTAAAGTGATGGAAAGAGCTGCTGAAATAAGAAAATAAAAGATGATTCCAACAAATACTAAGACAAGAAACCCTGCAGTAAAGGGGTCAAAAGTTACTCCGCTAAATGTTTTGCCAATTATGTACCAAAAAATGATTTGAACAGCGAAAGAAATACTTGTATAGGCTACCGATAACGTTAAAGTTTCTCTAAAAATTTTAAATTTAGATTTGGATAAGTCACAACTTTTGCGAAGATATGTCCATATGAAACCAAAAAAACCAAAAAGAGTTGATAGAATTATGCTCAAACTTGCAACAGAGAGGTGACGACTCCCCGTAAATGCGATTTGTGGATGATTGGTACTTAAAAAGATAAGCAATGCAATTATTCCAGATGCTAAACTAGGTACTATAAAATAGTGTAAAGCTAAATTTTGTTTATTGGTATGATTAATTTTCGGATTTTCTAATAATATCTGTTGATTTTCTAAACGGATTGATAGTTGGCCATTTTCTGCATAATCACTTAATTTATTATAAAGTTCTTCAGGGATTTCTAAGTAATTTTTAGTCATGATATTCTTTCTAGCTTTAAAATAATGGAAAATTCATTTATATAGTACATATTATAAATTCATACATTCTAATAATATTTTACCATTTAACTTAATAAAGGGGCTACTGGAACTTATTTGTTTTGAGAACGGAGGGGTAATCTGAGTTTTAATATAATTATACATTGTGTTGTAGTCAAAACAATATAAAATGGATTGACTTATGATATGGATAATGTTAAAATATAATTAATTAAATAAACGACTAGGTTGGGCGCAAGCTTCAAGACATATCTCCAAGGGTGAGGAGATTGTTTTGAGGTTTGCGCTCTTTTTTGTCGTTTTTTACTAGAAAGGGATGATATGAAATTTTATCAAAAATCCAAAGAAGAATTATTACATAGTTATGATGTTAATATAGATAGAGGACTTTCGAGTACTCAGGTTACAGATAATCGAGAAAGATATGGTGAAAATAAACTTCCAGAAGAAAAGGAAGAAAGCTATTTAAAAGTATTCTTTAAAAGTTTTAAAGAACCAATAATCATTGTTTTATTAGGGGCAGTCGCTCTATCATTTTTTAGTTCATTTTATTCATTCCAAATAGTTGGAGATAAAAAACATGGTTTAGAATCTTTATATGAAGCGATTGCTATAGCTATTTTGATTATTATAAATGCATTTTTAGGTTTTTGGCAAGAAATTAGTGCTCGTAAAAATTTAAATTCACTAAAAGAAATGAACAATCGTTTTGCATCTGTACTAAGAAATGGAGCCTTAGAAAAAATTTCATCAAATGAGCTAGTTGTTGGTGATATCGTAAAAGTTACAGTAGGTGACTTTGTGGAGGCCGATATAAGATGGTTAGAACTTGATGAACTTCAATTAATTGAGTCTCATTTAACGGGTGAAGCTGATGCTATAATAAAAAATATAGAGGTCATTAATGAAAACGTCGAAATTGGTGATCAAACGAATATGGGATTTTCTGGCTCTATCGTTTCAAATGGACAGGGAATTGGAATAGTCGTAGCCACAGGAGAAAACACAGAACTTGGGAAAATTTCTCAGTTGATGAAAGATGAGGGAATAAAATCATCTCCATTACAAGAAACCGTAAAAAAACTTACTAAAACACTGATGAAAATATCCGCTGGGATTGTTTTATTAACTTTTGTATTTGGATTAATCAGTTCTGGAGAATTTTCAATTAACTCAATTACTTCAGTATTTTCAACCTCAATCGCTCTCGCAGTTGCCTCTATTCCAGATGCTTTACCAGTTGTTCTCTCAATAGTATTGACAATCGGTGCAGTCAAAATGTCAAAAAATAAAGGTCTGATTAAAACACTAAGTAGTGTGGAGACTTTAGGGAGTACTTCTTACATCTGTTCTGATAAAACAGGTACATTGACCCAAAATGAGATGACCGTTACAAAATTTTATGCTAATGGTCAACTGTATAATGTGGATGGTCTGGGATATCGTTCCATTGGTGAAATTCACTTGGCATCAAAAGGTGAAAAAAATGTAAATTTTGCTCAATTTATGAAAAATATCGTCTTGTGTAATGATTCAAGTGTCAAAGAAGTTGAGGGGCAAGTAAAAACTTTTGGTAATCCTACAGAAGTTGCTCTTACCGTTCTTGGCAGTAAAGCCAGCTATAGTAAGAATAAGTTATTAAAAAACAATAAAATTATAAGAACTCTTCCTTTTAGTAGCAGTAGAAAAATGATGAGCGTCATTGTTCAAAATGATGAAGGATTTTACGTTTATACCAAAGGAGCACCAGATGTTTTAATGGAAAAAGCTTCGGGGATTTTGATTGGAGATATAGTTGACCAATCTGATCAGTCAAAAGATAACTTTATTAAAGTGGTAGATGATTATGCGGATGAAGCACTAAGAACCTTGGCTGTGGCCTACAAAAAAGTTGATGAAGAAGAGGCATTATACGGAGCCACGGAAGACGTAGAAAAAGATTTTATATTAACGGGAGTTGCAGGAATAATTGATCCTCCACGAGAAGAAGTGAAAGAATCTATCAGACAACTTCATGATGCAAATATTAATGTGGTTATGATTACAGGGGATCATGAAAAAACAGCTCGTGCGATTGCCTATGATTTGGGGATTGTAAAGGAAAAAAATGCAACAGTTTTAAAGGGAATTGACCTTGAAGAAATGTCAGATCAGGAGCTTTATGCAGAAGTAAAAAATGTTAATGTTTATGCAAGAGTGACACCAGAGCATAAGCAACGTATTGTTAAACAGCTCCAAAATCATCAACAAGTTGTTGCTATGACTGGAGATGGAGTAAATGATGCTCCAGCTTTAAGAGCTGCTGATATTGGAGTGGCGATGGGAATTACTGGTACAGAAGTAACTAAAGATTCTGCAGATCTCATTTTATTAGATGATAAATTTACAACGATAGAAAAATCAGTTTATAGCGGTCGTACTATCTATGCTAATATAAAAAACTTTATGAGACACGAACTGACAACAAATGTTGCTGAAGTTTTGGCCCTTGTATTAGGTTTAGTTTTATTTAGAAGTAGTGTTGGAAATGTTGCAGCAATGACTCCAACATTGACTGCTTTAATGGTTCTTTGGGTTAATATGGTGAGTGATGCGATTCCATCTTTTTCTTTGGGTTATGATGTTGCCGAAACAGATTTGATGAAAGAAAAACCACGGAACCCTAATGAATCTATTCTTGCTAACCACACGTGGTCTAGGGTTTTGATTAGGGGAACAGTTATGGGAGCGATGGTTTATCTTGGATTTCTCCTGGCTGCTCAAAATGGATTGAACGCTAGTGAAGCACAAACAGTTGCTTTTCTGACTTTAGTTTATGGACAATTATGGCATGTGTTTGATGCGAGAAGTTCCAGAACACTGTTTAGACGCAATCCTTTTGGGAATATTAGACTTGTTGGAGCAGTGTTATTTGCAGGAGTTTCTTCATTTTTAGTAACAATCATTCCGTTTTTCAATAGTGTGATGGGAACTGCTCAGTTAACATTACCTGTATATCTACTTGTGATTTTTATTCCTGCTCTACCTACATTAATATTGTCAGGAATAAAAGAAGTTTTTAAAATAAAAATATGGTAAATTGATGCAAAAAGTACTTACTTGAGTAAGTGCTTTTTGTATGTTACTAATTACAAACTGATATTTGTTTTTGATTTCTAAATTTGCAATTTAGAACATTACCTAATATACTTAAAAATATCAGGAGTGCTGTTTTATAAGGGCTTTTTCGTTTTTTTTATTGTTTGATATTTTACTTTATAGCTTTTAATAATAATTAAAAATGAAAAATATGATGATAATGAGTGATTTTCGTAAGCTATATATTACAATATTTCTTTTTGTTATGTTATGCTGTGATAAATTGGTGGATTGCAATCAAAAATTAATTATTTTCGATAATTATAAATCCATACTAAAATAAAGTTGGGAGAATAACATGAATTTGATATGACTTAGTAATGTAAAAGAAAATTAATTACAAGGTTTGAATTGAGCGGTTTATAACCCAAATTAGAGAAAGGATTTATAGGAGCAAAATTTTTCTGCTATAAATATAAAAAAATGAAACGTAATTCATCAATAGATTTAATGAAAAGTAGTGCAATATTCTTTGTTATTTCGGTCCATTTTTTATTAAATTCGGGCTTTTATGATATGACAATTCATTCCACTTTAGGGATTTTTTGGATTGGGATAAGAACGATTTTAATTACTTGTGTGCCCTTGTTTTTAGTAGCAACTGGATTTTTAATGAATCGAAAAGAGTTAAGTGCTCAATATGTTCTGGGAATATTTCCTGTCATCATTTCATATATAGGCATATCTTTATTAGTATGGGGAGTTCTATCTCTTGTTGGAAAAGGAAGCGACTTCTCTACAGCCATAAATGGAATTTTTGATTATTCAACCGATTCTTACTCTTGGTATGTTGAAATGTATTTAGGACTTTATCTCTTTATCCCTTTATTAAATATTATCTGGAATTATAAAAAAGAAATAAAAAATTATCATTTATATATTGTCTTTATCGCAAGTTTGCTAACATTCTTACCCTCTTTATTAAATAGTTTTGGAAAAGTAATTCCGGATTATTGGCAAATTTGTTATCCTGTCAGTTATTATTTTATCGGAGCTTACCTTTATACCTATCAAAATGAAATAAAGAAAATTTCAATAGGAAAACTTGTTACAGCGTTCTTAAGTGCACTTACGGTTTTTACTTTGACGGACACTTTTGCAAGTTGGAATCAGGAATTCCAGTGGCTAGACCACAATGATTATTTTGGTTATCAAACAGCCATAATGACAGTATTAGTTATAGCAATCTTGTGGAGAATTCCCATTCCAAAATGGAGCGTTAGGTTGCTAAAGGCTCTATCTACCGCCACTTTGACTATCTATCTTATATCTGATTTAACGGATCAGTTTGTCTATGAATTTTTTAAGCATGAAATTCCAAACTTAAGTCAACGAGTGATAGCAGGACCGATTATTATTCCAGTAGCCTTTACTAGTGCGGCATTACTAGGAATTTTTGTGGGAAAAGTTTTAAATTTTCCTTTTAAGAGAAAAAAAGAAAGAAAGGAAAAATAAAACTATGATAATCTCAACAATGGTAGATGTTTATGCTGTTTATTATCCGATTATCTTGTCTTTCGTTTGGGCAAGTGGTGCTTTTTTATCTCGATGGAAAGAAAGAGATAAGAAAGCAATTGATGAAGCAAAAGAATTTGAAAAAATTAGTATTGTTATTTCTGCATACAATGAAGAAGAAACGATTGAGGAAGTTTTATTATCACTACGTAATCTAAATTACCCTTCCCTAGAAATCTTTATTGTTGATGATAAAAGTAGTGACCGCACTTTGGAGAAGCTTTATGAAGTAAAAAAATCTTTCGACGATTGGGAAGCATTAACTATTCTTGAGCAAAAGGAAAATAAGGGAAAAGCCACGGCTTTAAATGTTGCTTTGCAACAAGTTACCAGCAAATATATGCTTGTTATTGATGCGGATTCATATCTTTCTAAAGATGCTCTATCTTATTTATTGGCCGAATTAACTTCTAGTTCAGATATTGGGGCTGTGACTGGACGACCTATTGTTAGAAACAGAACAACTCTATTGGGGAAATTACAAACCTTAGAGTATTTATGTGTGATTGATGCGATTAAGAGAGCACAAAGTCTTTTTCTAGGTGCAATAATGACCGTATCAGGTGTGATTGTTATGTATCGTGTAGAGGCTTTGAAAGAAATTGGTGGCTTTAATACCGAAGTGATGACGGAAGACATTGATGTCACTTGGCGACTTCATCGTAATCAATGGAATGTCAAATATGTCCCTAAAGCCTTAAGCTATATTCTCGTTCCTGAAAATTTAAAATCTCTTTTAAAGCAACGGAGAAGATGGGCAGTTGGTGGAGTAGAAGTATTAATTTCAAATTTATCATGGGTTTTTAAAAGAGGAGAATTTAAACATGGGTTTCTTTTGATTGAAATGATTTGTAGTCATATTTGGAGTTGGTTTTTCTTAATAGAATCTTATCAGTATTTTCTCCAAATGCTGTTAAATCAAGAATTCAAAGTATCGGGTCAAATTATCGTGATTTTTGTTCTTATTTCATTTTTTGTATTCTTTTTAGGACTTAATAATGATAAAGGGGAGAGCCGCTTATCTTTGACTGATAAATTAATATTTCCAACTTATCTTGTTGCTTATTGGTTTCTAAATTTGATTAGTGCTCTTTCTGCTGAAATTGTTGTTTTAACTAATCGGACAAATAAAGGAAAATGGGAAAGTCCTGATAGAGGGGTGTAATAATGGAATTAGTAATACGTAAAAAAATGAAAAAACGACATTTTTTGGAATTCTTGGCTGTTTCACTATGTTGGCTGTTTATATTAATTGTTTTCGTTCTTTTATTAATCTCTTTGCTGGGGATATATAGTGATGGAATTATCTCTGTTTTTGTAATCATTGGGTTTCCAATAACAAATTGGGAAGATATAATTTATGATTTGTTTTGTCTTCTTTCAATATTAACGATTCCTAGTCTTTATATTTTAACGAAGGAGGCTTAGATTTATAATATGAAATTTAGTAAAAAGAATATTTTTTTGATATTGATGTTTGCTCTTATTGCTATATTGGTGTTTATGTCCACACGTGAAACAAAAAAATATGTACAAGATGGAAAAAAGGAGCAGCCAGATTTTGCTTATGAGAGTTTGCTTAAAGACAATGATGGAATTATTGTTCTTTGTTATCACCGTGTGTTAAAAGATACGGTGGTTACAAATTTCGCTTATTCAATTTCGCATAATTCTCAACTCTATGAATATAATGTATTCTTGCAAGATTTTGAACAGCAAATGACATTTTTAAAGAAAAATCATATTAAAGTTTTGACTAGTTCAGAACTGATAGAGAAGCTTAATAAAAAAGAGGTGATTGGCAAAGCAGTAGTGGTTACCTTTGATGATATTGATAAATCTTTGCCAGAGAACGCTTATCCAATAATGAAAAAGTTAGACTTACCCTTTACACAATTCATTATTACGGGGAAAGTTGGACAAACCATTGATGGGTCACAAATGTCGACTTGGAAAGAAATAAAGAAAATGAATGAAAATCCTTTGGTTACTTCAGGACTACATACGAATGACTTACATTATCAAGAAAACTTTGAACCGATTTTATCTACTAATATTTCAAAAAAAGTAGTGCAAAAAGATTACCAAAAAAGTCAGAAAGCATTTGATGAGAAGTTAGATCAAAAAGGAAAAGTTTTTGCTTATCCTTATGGAGCACAAAATAAAGACTTAGAAGATTATATGCTACAAGATGGAATTCAAGGAATATTCACACTATCTCCAGGTGTAGTGACTAATGAAACACCATATAGTAATATTCCTAGGTTGATTGTTACGAAGGATAATTGGAAAACTATCAAACATTGGCTCTTAAGTGAAGGGCACAATAGTAAGAGAAAATAAGAAGGAGATATTCATGAAGGCGAAGAATAAGTCATTTAAATTATTAATGGTTCTGAGTTTATTGATGTGCTTGGTTGGAATTAATTTATTTACAACTTCAAATGTATTTGCTGCTGACTATGGAAATAAATTTATAACGGGACATGAATTGACTGATGATTTGGGAAATCCGAAAACAGATTTTGGTATTTATGATGATGTTCAGGCTCATTGGGATTTTGATATTCCAGTGGGAAGCGTTTCTCAGGGGGATACAATGAGTGTCAATGTTCCTGATTTATTAACTTTATCAAAAGATATTACTTTTGAAATAAAAGATGAAGCCGGAAATATTATCGGAACGGCGGTTACTAATCATCTTACGGGGGTGGTAACTGTTACTTTTTCAAAACTTGTTGAAAATGCAACTTCAGATATTAAAGGTTCATTTTCCGTTTGGGTTAATTGGGATGAACAAAAAGTAGAGGAAGACACAACGGTAGTAGTTGATTGGAAAGATGGAGGAACAACAGAGATTAACATTGGTCCAGCAACGGGACCGGATAAAGATGAGGTACTTTATAAATGGGGATGGGTTGACGAGAATGATTCAACCTTAATTCATTGGCAGGTTCGGATCAATTATGCTAAAGAAAATATCCAGAAAGCTATTTATACTGATATTATTGGTGGGAATCAGAATTTAGTTTCTGGTTCGATTTCAGTAGCTAATGTGACATATAGTAGTGATGGAGAGAATTATAATGTTGATAGCTATTATCCTCAGGCTAGTATTTTAGAAAATGGCGTGAACGGATTTACCGTGAATTTAGGTGATATTTCAAATACGATTATTATCGATTATTCAACGAAGGCAACGGATGGGGGGCTTTCTCAACAGTATGAAAATAGAGGAGAATTGACGGGAGAAAATATTGAAAAACAGATAGTGGAAGTTCATACTCCTAACAATGGTGGAAATGGAAATGCAAGTATGAAACTTTCTATTTCTGGAGAGAAAACTTGGATTGATGATAATAATGCACGTGGTTTAAGACCAAGTTTTATTAGTATTGAGTTATATCGGAATGGAGAGAAAGTTGATTCACGAGATGTGACGGCTAAAGAAAATTGGAAATATTCGTTTACCAATTTGGATAAGTATGATGAAAGTGGGAAACTTTACGATTATGATGTAAAAGAGGTGCCTGTTAGTAATTACATGAGTCAACAGGAGGGGTATAATTTTATAAATACAATCACCCCTGTTAAAGAAGAAACTCCTGAAAAACCCGACCAATCAATTATTACTCCTAGTTCATCCTCACAAGTAATGTCGGTTTCGTCTTCTTCAATTGAATCAGAACCTTCTGAAGAGTTGCCTAAAACGGGGGATAACCCAAGGGATTTTTTCAAAGTGTTGGGAATACTTCTATTGATTTCTGGGGGTCTTGGAATGATTTATATTAGGAGAAAATCAAAAATTTAATTATCTGAGATGATGTAAAAGAAAAGGAGTTATCAATTATTTGAAACTCCTTTTTATATATTGTAGGCTCTCAACTTTTATGAAAGTGTTGAAGACTTTTTATTTTTATATACAGTAATCGTGATTTGACATAAACATCCGATGATAAAGCCTAAAACCGCCGGAAAAATCCAACCCATTCCTAGGGAGAAAAAAGGTAGAAAGTCTTTAGCAAAATTAATTATTACTGATATGAAAGTAATTGTGTGAAGATTGGCTGGAAGAGCATTGAGTCCGTCGATAATAGCCGCTAAAAGTGTAAAAGCAGTTGTTATCTGATAGACGAGTCTAGAATGTTTAAAAAGCGGGCTTAATAAAGCTAATAAAATAAGGATAATGGCTAAGGGATATAAAAACATGAGGACTGGAACTGAAAGTTCTATAATTTTTGTCAAACCAATATTTGCAAAGATGCAAGGAAGAATACTTACGATGAGCAGATAAAAACGGTATTCTTTTTTAGGAAATAATTCGACAAAGGTTTCAGAAAAGGCAGACATTAAGCCAACGGCTGTTTTTAAGCAAGCGATGATGACAATGAGTGCTAAGATAATCATGCCGAAATTTCCTAAGTAGTGGTTGGAAATTTGAGCGAGAGCAATTCCACCATTTTCACTAATAGCAAATTGCCCAAGACTCATAGCACCTAAGTAAGAAAGGCAGGTGTAAATAATAGCCATTAATCCTACACTGATGAGTCCGGCTTTTATGGTTTCTTTAGCAATAATTTTAGGATTTCTTACGCCACGTTGTCGAATAGTTGTGATAATAATGATCCCAAAAGCTAAGGCAGCCAAGGCATCAAGAGTATTGTAACCTTGTGTAAAACCTGTCAAAATAGGAGAGGCTTGATAGGCTTTACCAATTTCTGCTTGGCTAACTTTTCCTAATGGATGAGTGAAAGCAATGACCAAAATAATACCTAACAAAACCAAAAAGAGGGGATTTAAAAATTTTCCGATATAATCTAAGAGTTTTGTTGGCTTTCTAGACAGGAACCAGGCGGTTCCAAAGAAAAGGATACTAAAAAGAGCCAATAGTGGAGCTTGGAGGTCATGACTTAAAAAAGGTGAAATTCCAATTTCAAAAGAAGTGGTTGCTAGGCGAGGAAGAGCGAAAAAGGGACCAATAACGAGATAAAGTAAAATTGTAAAAATATAAGCATAAATACGATTGACTCGGGAAGCTAACTCAAATACCCCGTTACTTTGAGAAATTCCCAGAGCTATAATTCCTAAAAAGGGAAAGCCAACTGCTGTAATTAAAAAACCAAAATTTGCTTGTGAAATAGTGGCTCCGGCTTCTTGACCCATATGTATTGGAAAAATTAAATTTCCTGCACCAAAAAAAAGTCCGAATAACATTGACCCTATAAAGAGGTAATCTTTACCAGCTAATTTTTCCTTCATAAATACTCCTTATAATTGATTTGTTTGATAGATAAAATAATGAATTATTATAGCAAAAAAATTGTGAATTTACAACACAATTTTATAGAAAACATGACGATTGATGTTATTAAGTCTTTTAAATTATCAAGTAAATTCAGTGTTAAAGTAAAGTTTGAAGAAAATTTTTTTCTCTTGCTTAATTTAGAATACATAAAAAAGACCCCGCTAAAAGGTCTTTTATATTTAAAGATTAGCTTATTTCAAAACATCAGTTAATTCTTCTTTGTGTTCTCTGAAATATTTGACGGCATAGGGGCAAGTGGCTCCTAATTTTAATTGTTCGCGTCTTGCTTTTTGGATTCCGGCAAGAACTAATTTTTCGGCTAGGCCTTGACCGCGATAGTCAAGTGAAACGCCAGTATGAGTGATTATTATTGAATTATTCATAGGCATATAGGCCATTTCACTAATGACTTCTCCTTTATCTGACAGGAGTTCAAATAGATTTTCTCTTTCAATAATGTTCATTAGTTTTTCTCCTTCGCCAAATATTTTAGTGCTCCAGAAGGGCATCTATTGATTACTGATTGATTGGAAGCGACATCGCCATTATCGGGGATAATCCAAGGCTTACGGCCAACTTCAAATACTAAAGGATTTCCTCTAACACATTCACCTGCATGTTCACAAATTGCTACATTGTAATAAATATCCATGTTTTCACCACGATACTTACGATAATCATTTTTCAATAGTTGTTCTTCATTCGCAGCTTCGCCAAATAATTTTGAATTATCCATTTTCTTCCTCCTGTTTACGATTGTATTTTTTTATATGACATTTGTCAAGCTGCTTTATCAGAATGATATCTATAGAAAGCATTAAAAAATAATATAGGGGTCTAGGAAGAGATGAAAGAGATATACAGATATGTTATAATATAAATGCTTATTGACTTTTTTTTCTTGGAAAAAAATGAAAATATGTTTTAGGGTTGATTAAATAAAAGTAAAATTAATTAATCAATGACAGATTAATAAAAAAGAAAAAAACTCTAGTAATAAATTGGAAAATTTTTTGCTTAAAAAATTACGGAGAAGGAATTTCAAATAAGATAATGGAAATTTTTGATACACATATAAAGTGCGTTTTAACCTAGTTTTAAAAGATTTACTGTTAATAAAAATAAAATGAACCAAAGAACTAACCAAAGCAAAACTATACAGCATTTACTTTATCCAAAACCTACTGTAAAATTTATAGTAGGTTTTGTAGTTTAAAATATTAAAGTAAATTTACAAATAACTCTTAAGTGAGATAGTTTAAATAAATGAATTGATGTGCACCCCAAAAGTTAGACTTTTTATCCAGGTATTTATGTGGAAAGTCAACGAAAAACTAGACACGGAGTTAAGAGAATTTAAGAATTATATTTTTCAAAGTCTTTTGGAGACTTGTAATCAAGACCTGAATGCATCCTTTTTGTATTATAATAGGTCTCAATGTATTTAAATATTTCTTGAGTAGCCTCAGCTCTTGTCTCAAAATGAGCATCATTAATAAGCTCCCTCTTTAGCGTCTTATAAAAAGACTCCATCATTGCATTGTCATAGGGATTTCCTTTACGACTCATGCTAGATTGAGCACCGACTTGACGAAGAGTAGATTGATAACGAGAGCTTGTATATTGACTCCCTTGATCAGTATGGACAATCAAGCCAGGCTGAGGATGTTCTTTCCCACAAGCTTGTAAGAAGCAATCCCTCACCAGTTTATCTTGCATCCGTGAAGACATTGACCAGCCTACAATCTTACGTGAAAAAACGTCGATATTCACGGCTAAGTATAAGGTGCCTTCTTTGGTAGGGATATAGGTCATGTCTCCCAGCCATACTTTATTAGGAGCTGTTGCTTTAAAGATCTGATTAATTAAATTGGGTCTTGAAAGCGAAGCTCCTTTTCTGTTGTAATGTTTATATTTATATCGGCTTCCCTTGGCATAAAGTCCCATCAAGTGCATCAGTTTCCCAACACGTTTCGTGTTGGTCATAATACCAGTATTATGAAGTACCTTGGTAATTCTAACCGCACCATAGCGTCCCTTATGCTCATGAAAGACAGCTTTTATCTTCTCTGAGAGAATTTCTCTCTCCACTTGTTGTTTTGAAGGACGACGATGCATGTATTCATAGAAACCTGAGCGAGAAACCTTAAGAACTTTTACTGCATGCTTAATTTTTATCTTCCCATGATGTTTCAAGAGAAATTCAAAACGTTTTACTTGCTTCGCTTCAAGAAGACCCGGAACTTTTTTAGAAGTTCAAGTTCCTCCTGAAGATAACGATTTTCTTTCTCTAACAATTTAATCTTATGTTGAGCATCAGCTAGGGCTGTCCCATTGCCTGGAAAAGCACTTTCTCCATATTCTTCAACTTCTTGAACCCAGCGATAAAGACTATTGGCATGAACCTCAAGCTCTTGGCTGACTTCTTTAACAGAGTAACCCTCTTCAAGAATGAGTTTTACTGCAGAATTTTTAAATTGTTTATCGAATTTTCTTCTTGCCATAATAAACCTTTCCACGATTTCTCTTAACTTTGTGTCTAGTTTATTATAACCTTTCCATTATGCTTGGATTTTTTATTGTTTAATTCCCTTTTTTGTATACAAGCTCGTATTCTTAACAAATAATTGGCATATCGGGTTTAAAAATACTATGTGTTTTAAAGAATCTCTCATGAGTTTGACGCCAATAACTTAGATTAAAATCACCGTCACCTTATTTTTAGGCACGTTCGGCAGTAACCTTATCAAAGGTATCTCAGTCATTAAGTTTCATGATAGTATTTACTATTTTGATGGTTTTTGTTATTATCCAATCGTTAAAATGACAAAAACAAATAGATAAATAGATAAATAGATAAATAGATAAATAGATAAATAGATAAATATTTATGGGGAGGACAAGTGAACTTATCATGATTAATTGTAAACGATTGAGTTCTGAATGTTTCAAATTATGAGGAACAACAGGAGTTGGACTATTCTTTAAACGCCTCGACGATACCATCACTCTTCATTAGCCTAAAATTAACAAGTTAAAATCATTAGAATAATCTCTTTTACAAAAAATATTTATTTAAGTTATAGTTGACGAATATTTAATAATTTTATTAATATCTTGATTTTCTAGTTCCTGAATAATATAGAGATAGGTTTATTGAGTCTTAGACATACTTGAATGACCTAGTCTTATAACTATACTGACAATAGAAACATTAACAAATCTAAAACAGTCTTAATTCTATCTTGAGAAAGTATTGGTAATAATATTATTGTCGATAACGCGAGCATAATAAACGGCTCTGATTAAATTCTGAAGTTTGTTAGATACAATGATTTCGTTCGAAGGAACTACAAAATAAATTATAAGGAGGCACTCAAAATGAGTACAAAAGATTTTAACTTGGATTTGGTATCTGTTTCGAAGAAAGATTCAGGTGCATCACCACGCATTACAAGTATTTCGCTATGTACACCCGGTTGTAAAACAGGAGCTCTGATGGGTTGTAACATGAAAACAGCAACTTGTAATTGTAGTATTCACGTAAGCAAATAACCAAATCAAAGGATAGTATTTTGTTAGTTCAGACATGGATACTATCCTATTTTTATAAGTTATTTAGGGTTGCTAAATAGCTTATAAAAATAAAGAGAGGAAAAAACATGATAAAAAGTTCATTTAAAGCTCAACCGTTTTTAGTAAGAAATACAATTTTATCTCCAAACGATAAACGGAGTTTTACTGAATATACTCAAGTCATTGAGACTGTAAGTAAAAATAAAGTTTTTTTGGAACAGTTACTACTAGCTAATCCTAAACTCTATGATGTTATGCAGAAATATAATGCTGGTCTGTTAAAGAAGAAAAGGGTTAAAAAATTATTTGAATCTATTTACAAGTATTATAAGAGAAGTTATTTACGATCAACTCCATTTGGATTATTTAGTGAAACTTCAATTGGTGTTTTTTCGAAAAGTTCACAGTACAAGTTAATGGGAAAGACTACAAAGGGTATAAGATTGGATACTCAGTGGTTGATTCGCCTAGTTCATAAAATGGAAGTAGATTTCTCAAAAAAGTTATCATTTACTAGAAATAATGCAAATTATAAGTTTGGAGATCGAGTTTTTCAAGTTTATACCATAAATAGTAGTGAGCTTGAAGAAGTAAATATTAAATATACGAATGTTTATCAAATTATTTCTGAATTTTGTGAGAATGACTATCAAAAATATGAAGATATTTGTGAAACTGTAACGCTTTGCTATGGAGACGAATATAGAGAACTATCGGAACAATATCTTGGCAGTCTGATAGTTAATCATTATTTGATCTCTAATTTACAAAAAGATTTGTTGTCAGATTTTTCTTGGAACACTTTTTTGACTAAAGTTGAAGCAATAGATGAAGATAAAAAATATATAATTCCTCTGAAAAAAGTTCAAAAGTTTATTCAAGAATACTCAGAAATAGAAATTGGTGAAGGTATTGAGAAACTGAAAGAAATATATCAGGAAATGTCACAAATTCTTGAGAATGATAATTATATTCAAATTGATTTAATTAGTGATAGTGGAATAAATTTTGATGTTAAACAAAAGCAACAATTAGAACATTTAGCTGAGTTTTTAGGAAATACGACAAAATCTGTAAGAAGAACATATTTGGATGACTATAAGGATAAATTTATCGAAAAATATGGTGTAGATCAAGAAGTACAAATAACAGAATTATTTGATTCTACATTTGGCATAGGAGCTCCATATAATTATAATCATCCTCGAAATGACTTTTATGAGTCCGAACCGAGTACTCTATACTATTCAGAAGAGGAGAGAGAAAAGTACCTCAGCATGTATGTAGAAGCCGTTAAAAATCATAATGTAATTAATCTTGACGACTTAGAGTCTCATTATCAAAAAATGGACTTAGAAAAGAAAAGTGAACTTCAAGGGTTAGAATTATTTTTGAATTTGGCAAAGGAGTATGAAAAAGATATTTTTATTTTAGGGGATATCGTTGGAAATAATAATTTGGGAGGGGCATCAGGTAGATTTTCTGCACTCTCTCCGGAGTTAACAAGTTATCATAGAACGATAGTAGATTCTGTCGAAAGAGAAAATGAGAATAAAGAAATTACATCGTGTGAAATAGTATTTCTTCCAGAAAATATCAGACATGCTAACGTTATGCATACATCAATTATGAGGAGGAAAGTACTTCCATTTTTTACAAGTACAAGTCACAATGAAGTTCTGTTAACTAATATCTATATTGGAATAGACGAAAAAGAAAAATTTTATGCACGAGACATTTCAACTCAAGAGGTATTGAAATTCTACATTACAAGCATGTACAATAAAACGTTATTCAGTAATGAGCTAAGATTTCTTTACGAAATTTCATTAGATGACAAGTTTGGTAATTTACCTTGGGAACTTATTTACAGAGACTTTGATTATATTCCACGTTTAGTATTTGACGAAATAGTAATATCTCCTGCTAAATGGAAAATTTGGGGAAGGGATGTAAATAGTAAGATTACAATAAGAGAACTTATTCAAAGCAAAGAAATTCCCAAAGAGTTTTATATTGTCAATGGAGATAATAAAGTTTATTTATCACAGGAAAACCCATTGGATATGGAAATTTTAGAGTCGGCGATAAAGAAGAGCTCAAAAAGAAAAGATTTTATAGAGCTACAAGAATATTTTGAAGATGAAAATATCATAAATAAAGGACAAAAGGGGAGAGTTGCCGATGTTGTAGTGCCTTTTATTAGAACGAGAGCATTAGGTAATGAAGGGAGAGCATTTATAAGAGAGAAAAGAGTTTCGGTTGAACGGCGTGAAAAATTGCCCTTTAACGAGTGGCTTTATCTCAAGTTGTACATTTCTATAAATCGTCAAAATGAATTTTTACTGTCGTATCTTCCAGATATTCAGAAAATAGTAGCAAACCTGGGTGGAAATCTATTCTTCCTAAGATATACTGATCCTAAACCACATATTAGATTGCGTATAAAATGTTCAGATTTATTTTTAGCTTACGGATCTATTCTTGAAATCTTAAAAAGGAGTCGGAAAAATAGGATAATGTCAACTTTTGATATTTCTATTTATGATCAAGAAGTAGAAAGATATGGTGGATTTGATACTTTAGAGTTATCCGAAGCAATATTTTGTGCCGATTCTAAAATTATTCCAAATTTGCTTACATTGATAAAAGATACTAATAATGATTGGAAAGTCGATGATGTATCAATCTTGGTGAATTATTTATATCTGAAATGCTTCTTTCAGAATGATAACAAAAAGATTCTTAATTTTTTGAATTTAGTTAGTCCTAAAAAGGTTAAAGAAAATGTCAATGAAAAGATTGAACATTATCTTAAGCTTCTGAAAGTTAATAATCTAGGTGACCAAATTTTTTATGACAAGAATTTTAAAGAATTAAAGCATGCCATAAAAAATTTATTTTTAAAAATGATAGCTCAAGATTTTGAACTTCAGAAAGTTTATTCAATTATTGACAGTATCATTCATGTCCATAATAACCGACTAATTGGTATTGAACGAGATAAAGAGAAATTAATTTATTACACACTTCAAAGGTTGTTTGTTTCGGAAGAATACATGAAATGAGGACTAATAGATGGATGAAGTGAAAGAATTCACATCAAAACAATTTTTTAATACTTTACTTACTCTTCCAAGCACCTTGAAGTTAATTTTTCAGTTGGAAAAACGTTATGCAATTTATTTAATTGTGCTAAATGCTATCACAGCTTTTGTTCCGTTGGCTAGTCTTTTTATTTATCAAGATTTAATAAACTCTGTGCTAGGTTCAGGGAGACATCTTATCAATATTATTATCATCTATTTTATTGTTCAAGTGATAACAACAGTTCTGGGACAGCTGGAAAGTTATGTTAGTGGAAAATTTGATATGCGACTTTCTTACAGTATCAATATGCGCCTCATGAGGACTACCTCATCTCTTGAATTAAGTGATTATGAGCAGGCTGATATGTATAATATCATAGAAAAAGTTACTCAAGACAGCACTTACAAGCCTTTTCAGCTATTTAATGCTATCATTGTTGTGCTTTCATCGTTTATCTCATTGTTATCTAGTCTATTTTTTATTGGAACATGGAACATTGGGGTAGCAATTTTACTCCTTATTGTTCCAGTATTATCTTTGGTACTTTTTCTCAGAGTGGGACAATTAGAGTTTTTAATCCAGTGGCAGAGAGCAAGTTCTGAAAGAGAAACATGGTATATTGTATATTTATTGACTCATGATTTTTCATTTAAAGAAATCAAGTTAAATAATATTAGCAATTACTTCATTCATAAATTTGGAAAATTAAAGAAAGGATTTATCAACCAAGATTTAGCTATTGCTCGTAAGAAGACATATTTCAATATTTTTCTTGATTTCATTTTGAATTTGATAAATATTCTTACGATATTTGCTATGATCCTTTCGGTAAGAGCAGGAAAACTTCTTATAGGTAATTTGGTAAGTCTCATACAAGCTATTTCTAAAATCAATACTTATTCTCAAACAATGATTCAAAATATTTACATCATTTATAATACTAGTTTGTTTATGGAACAACTTTTTGAGTTTTTAAAGAGAGAAAGTGTAGTTCACAAAAAAATAGAAGATACTGAAATATGCAATCAACATATAGGAACTGTTAAAGTAATTAATTTATCATATGTTTACCCTAATTCGAATGCCTTTGCACTAAAGAATATCAATTTATCCTTTGAAAAAGGAGAATTAACTGCTATTGTAGGAAAAAATGGTTCAGGGAAAAGTACACTAGTAAAGATAATTTCAGGATTATATCAACCAACTATGGGAATAATCCAATACGACAAAATGAGAAGTAGTTTGATGCCTGAGGAGTTTTATCAGAAAAACATATCGGTGCTGTTCCAAGATTTTGTGAAGTATGAGTTAACGATAAGAGAGAATATAGGATTGAGTGATTTGTCTTCTCAATGGGAAGATGAGAAAATTATTAAAGTACTAGATAATTTAGGACTCGATTTTTTGAAAACTAATAATCAATATGTACTTGATACGCAGTTAGGAAATTGGTTTCAAGAAGGGCGTCAACTTTCAGGAGGTCAGTGGCAAAAAATTGCATTAGCAAGGACATTCTTTAAGAAAGCTTCAATTTATATTTTAGATGAACCAAGTGCTGCACTCGATCCTGTAGCTGAAAAAGAAATATTTGATTATTTTGTTGCTCTTTCGGAAAATAATATTTCAATTTTCATTTCTCATAGTTTGAATGCTGCCAGAAAAGCAAATAAAATCGTGGTTATGAAAGATGGACAGGTCGAAGATGTTGGAAGTCATGATGTCCTTCTGAGAAGATGTCAATACTATCAAGAACTTTATTATTCAGAGCAATATGAGGATAATGATGAATAAAAAAAATATAAAAAGAAATGTTGAAAAAATTATTGCTCAATGGGATGAGAGAACTAGAAAAAATAAAGAAAACTTCGATTTCGGAGAGTTGACTCTCTCTACAGGATTGCCTGGTATAATTTTAATGTTAGCGGAGTTAAAAAATAAAGATAACTCAAAGATATATCAGAAAAAGATAGACAATTATATTGAATATATTGTTAGCAAACTTTCAACATATGGGCTTTTAACAGGATCACTTTATTCGGGAGCAGCTGGCATTGCATTAAGTATCCTACATTTACGAGAAGATGACGAAAAATATAAGAATCTTCTTGATAGCCTAAATAGATATATCGAATATTTCGTCAGAGAAAAAATTGAAGGATTTAATTTGGAAAACATTACTCCTCCTGATTATGACGTGATTGAAGGTTTATCTGGGATACTTTCCTATCTATTATTAATCAACGACGAGCAATATGATGATTTGAAAATACTCATTATCAATTTTTTATCAAATCTGACTAAAGAAAACAAAGGACTAATATCGCTTTACATCAAATCGGAGAATCAGATGTCTCAATCAGAAAGTGAGATGTATCCACTAGGCTGTTTGAATATGGGATTAGCACATGGACTTGCTGGAGTGGGCTGTATCTTAGCTTATGCCCACATAAAAGGATATAGTAATGAAGCCTCGTTGTCAGCTTTGCAAAAAATTATTTTTATTTATGAAAAGTTTGAACTTGAAAGGAAAAAACAGTTTCTATGGAAAGATGGACTTGTAGCAGATGAATTAAAAAAAGAGAAAGTAATTAGGGAAGCAAGTTTCATTAGAGATGCATGGTGCTATGGAGGTCCAGGTATTAGTCTGCTATACTTATACGGAGGATTAGCACTGGATAATGACTATTTTGTAGATAAAGCAGAAAAAATATTAGAGTCAGCTATGCAAAGGAAACTTGGTATTGATTCATATATGATTTGCCATGGCTATTCTGGTTTAATAGAAATTTGTTCTTTATTTAAGCGGCTATTAAATACAAAAAAGTTTGATTCATACATGGAAGAATTTAATGTTAATAGTGAGCAAATTCTTGAAGAATACGGAGATGAAAGTGGCACGGGTTTTCTTGAAGGAATAAGTGGCTGTATACTGGTATTATCGAAATTTGAATATTCAATCAATTTTACTTATTGGAGACAAGCACTGTTACTTTTTGACGATTTTTTGAAAGGAGGGAAGAGGAAATGAGAAGATATTTAATACTTATTGTGGCCTTAATAGGGATAACAGGTTTATCAGGGTGTTATCAAACAAGTCATAAAAAGGTGAGGTTTGACGAAGGAAGTTATACTAATTTTATTTATGATAATAAATCGTATTTCGTAACTGATAAGGAGATTCCTCAGGAGAACGCTAACAATTCCAAAGTAAAATTTTATAAGCTGTTGATTGTTGACATGAAAAGTGAGAAACTTTTATCAAGTAGCAACAAAAATAGTGTGACTTTGGTCTTAAATAATATTTATGAGGCTTCTGACAAGTCGCTATGTATGGGTATTAACGACAGATACTATAAGATACTTCCAGAAAGTGATAAGGGGGCGGTCAAAGCTTTGAGATTACAAAACTTTGATGTGACAAGCGATATTTCTGATGATAATTTTGTTATTGATAAAAATGATTCACGAAAAATTGACTATATGGGAAATATTTACAGTATATCGGACACCACCGTATCTGATGAAGAATTGGGAGAATATCAGGATGTTTTAGCTGAAGTACGTGTGTTTGATTCAGTTAGTGGCAAAAGTATCCCGAGGTCTGAATGGGGGAGAATTGATAAGGATGGTTCAAATTCCAAACAGAGTAGGACGGAATGGGATTATGGCGAAATCCATTCTATTAGAGGAAAATCTCTTACTGAAGCATTTGCCGTTGAGATAAATGATGATTTTAAGCTTGCAACGAAGGTAGGAAACTAGAGTGAAAAAAATACTAGGTTTCCTTTTTATCGTTTGTTCGTTGGGTTTATCAGCAACTGTGCATGGGGAGACAACAAATTCACAACAGTTACTCTCAAATAATATTAATACGGAATTAATTAATCATAATTCTAATGCAATTTTATCTTCAACAGAGGGATCAACGACTGATTCGATTAATCTAGGGGCGCAGTCACCTGCAGTAAAATCGACAACAAGGACTGAATTGGATGTAACTGGTGCTGCTAAAACTTTATTACAGACATCAGCTGTTCAAAAAGAAATGAAAGTTTCGTTGCAAGAAACTCAAGTTAGTTCTGAATTCAGTAAGAGAGATAGCGTTACAAATAAAGAAGCAGTTCCAGTATCTAAGGATGAGCTACTTGAGCAAAGTGAAGTAGTCGTTTCAACATCATCGATTCAAAAAAATAAAATCCTCGATAATAAGAAGAATAGAGCTAACTTCGTTACTTCCTCTCAGCTTATTAAGGAAAAACCATCAAATTCTAAAGATGCATCTGGTGTAATTGATAATTCTGCTTCTCCTCTATCTTATCGTAAAGCTAAGGAAGTGGTATCTCTTAGACAACCTTTAAAAAATCAAAAAGTAGAGGCACAACCTCTATTGATAAGTAATTCTTCTGAAAAGAAAGCAAGTGTTTATACAAATTCACATGATTTTTGGGATTATCAGTGGGATATGAAATATGTGACAAATAATGGAGAAAGCTATGCGCTCTACCAGCCCTCAAAGAAAATTTCTGTTGGAATTATTGATTCAGGAATCATGGAAGAACATCCTGATTTGTCAAATAGTTTAGGAAATTATTTTAAAAATCTTGTTCCTAAGGGAGGGTTTGATAATGAAGAACCTGATGAAACTGGAAATCCAAGTGATATTGTCGACAAAATGGGACACGGGACGGAAGTCGCAGGTCAGATTACAGCAAATGGTAATATTTTAGGAGTAGCACCAGGGATTACTGTAAATATATACAGAGTATTTGGTGAAAATCTTTCGAAATCGGAATGGGTAGCTAGAGCAATAAGAAGAGCTGCGGATGATGGGAACAAGGTCATCAATATAAGTGCTGGACAGTATCTTATGATTTCAGGATCGTATGATGATGGAACAAATGATTATCAAGAGTATCTTAATTATAAGTCAGCAATAAATTATGCAACAGCAAAAGGAAGTATTGTTGTCGCAGCTCTTGGTAATGATAGTTTAAACATACAAGATAACCAAACAATGATAAACTTTCTTAAGCGTTTCAGAAGTATAAAGGTTCCTGGAAAAGTTGTAGATGCACCGAGTGTATTTGAGGATGTAATAGCCGTAGGTGGAATAGATGGTTATGGTAATATTTCTGATTTTAGTAATATTGGAGCGGATGCAATTTATGCTCCTGCTGGCACAACGGCCAATTTTAAAAAATATGGGCAAGATAAATTTGTCAGTCAGGGTTATTATTTGAAAGATTGGCTTTTTACAACTACTAATACTGGCTGGTACCAATATGTTTATGGCAACTCATTTGCTACTCCTAAAGTATCTGGGGCACTGGCATTAGTAGTTGATAAATATGGAATAAAGAATCCTAACCAACTAAAAAGGTTTCTTCTAATGAATTCTCCAGAAGTTAATGGGAATAGAGTATTGAATATTGTTGATTTATTGAATGGGAAAAATAAAGCTTTTAGCTTAGATACAGATAAAGGTCAGGATGATGCTATTAACCATAAATCAATGGAGAATCTTAAAGAGTCTAGGGATACAATGAAACAGGAACAAGATAAAGAAATTCAAAGAAATACAAATAACAATTTTTCTATCAAAAATGATTTTCATAACATTTCAAAAGAAGTAATTTCAGTTGATTATAATATTAATCAAAAAATGGCTAATAATCGAAATTCGAGAGGTACTGTTTCTGTACGAAGTCAAGAAATTTTACCTGTTACTGGAGATGGAGAAGATTTTTTACGGGCTTTAGGTATAGTGTGTATCTCAATCCTTGGTATATTGAAAAGAAAGACTAAAAATTGATAGATTATATTTCTTCAGAATGAATGGTATAATGAAGTAATGAGTACTAAACAATCGGAGGTAAAGTGGTGTATAAAATTTTAATAGTTGATGATGATCAGGAAATTTTAAAATTAATGAAGACAGCATTAGAAATGAGAAACTATGAAGTTGCGACGCATCAAAACATTTCACTTCCCTTGGATATTACTGATTTTCAGGGATTTGATTTGATTTTGTTAGATATCATGATGTCAAATATTGAAGGGACAGAAATTTGTAAAAGGATTCGCAGAGAAATATCAACTCCAATTATCTTTGTTAGTGCGAAAGATACAGAAGAGGATATTATAAACGGCTTAGGTATTGGTGGGGATGACTATATTACTAAGCCTTTTAGCCTTAAACAGTTGGTTGCAAAAGTGGAAGCAAATATAAAGCGAGAGGAACGCAATAAACATGCAGTTCATGTTTTTTCAGAGATTCGTAGAGATTTAGGACCAATTACATTTTATTTAGAAGAAAGGCGAGTCTGTGTCAATGGTCAAACAATTCCACTGACTTGTCGTGAATACGATATTCTTGAATTACTATCACAACGAACTTCTAAAGTTTATACGAGAGAGGATATTTATGATGACGTATATGATGAATATTCTAATGCACTTTTTCGGTCAATCTCGGAGTATATTTATCAGATTAGGAGTAAGTTTGCACCATACGATATTAATCCGATAAAAACGGTTCGGGGACTTGGGTATCAGTGGCATGGTTAAAAAATATTCAATGCGTCGACGGATATGGCAAGCTGTCATTGAAATTATCATAGGTACTTGTCTACTTATCCTGTTGTTACTGGGCTTGACTTTCTTTCTACGACAAATTGGACAAATCAGTGGTTCAGAAACTATTCGTTTATCTTTAGATTCAGATAATTTAACTATTTCTGATATCGAACGTGATATGAAACACTACCCATATGATTATATTATTTTTGACAATGATACAAGTAAAATTTTGGGAGGACATTATGTCAAGTCGGATGTACCTAGTTTTGTAGCTTCAAAACAGTCTTCACATAATATTACAGAAGGAGAAATTACTTATACTTATTCAAGCAATAAGCATTTTTCAGTTGTTTTAAGACAAAACAGTATGCCTGAATTTACAAATCATACGCTTCGTTCAATTTCTTATAATCAATTTACTTACTTTTTCTTTTTTCTTGGTGAAATAATACTCATTATTTTTTCTGTCTATCATCTCATTAGAGAATTTTCTAAGAATTTTCAAGCCGTTAAAAAGATTGCATTGAAGATGGGGGAAATAACTACTTTTCCTGAACAAGAGGAATCAAAAATTATTGAATTTGATCAGGTTCTGAATAACTTATATTCGAAAAGTAAGGAGTTAGCTTTCCTTATTGAAGCGGAGCGTCATGAAAAACATGATTTATCCTTCCAGGTTGCTGCACTTTCACATGATGTTAAGACACCTTTAACAGTATTAAAAGGAAATATTGAACTGCTAGAGATGACTGAAGTAAATGAACAACAAGCTGATTTTATTGAGTCAATGAAAAATAGTTTGACTGTTTTTGACAAGTATTTTAACACAATGATTAGTTATACAAAACTTTTGAATGATGAAAATGATTACAAAGCGAGAATCTCCCTGGAGGATTTTTTGATAGATTTATCAGTTGAGTTGGAAGAGTTGTCAACAACTTATCAAGTGGATTATCAGCTAGTTAAAAAAACAGATTTAACCACTTTTTACGGAAATACATTAGCTTTAAGTCGAGCACTTATCAATATCTTTGTTAATGCCTGTCAGTATGCTAAAGAGGGTGAAAAAATAGTCAGTTTGAGTATTTATGATGATGAAAAATATCTCTATTTTGAAATCTGGAATAATGGTCATCCTTTTTCTGAACAAGCAAAAAAAAATGCTGGAAAACTATTTTTCACAGAAGATACTGGACGTAGTGGGAAACACTATGGGATTGGACTATCTTTTGCTCAAGGTGTAGCTTTAAAACATCAAGGAAACTTAATTCTCAGTAATCCTCAAAAAGGTGGGGCAGAAGTTATCCTAAAAATAAAAAAGTAATTTAGTAATCTCTAAGGATTACTTTTTTTGTTTCTGAATAGATTCTGAAAATTGTTTTATATACTTTTTTTAAACATAAAATAAAGTGAGGAAATATAATGCAGGTAAAAATTCAAAATCTTTCTAAAACATATAAAGAAAAGCAGGTGCTACAAGATATCAGTTTTGATATTAAATCTGGAACAGTCTGTGGTTTATTAGGAGTTAACGGTGCAGGAAAATCAACTTTGATGAAAATTTTGTTTGGTTTAATTTCTGCAGATACTGGAAAAATTTTTTTTGATGGACAAGAAAAGACAAATAATCAACTTGGAGCCTTAATCGAGGCTCCAGCAATATATATGAATTTATCTGCTTTCGATAATCTTAAAACTAAGGCTTTGCTTTTTGGAATTTCAGATAAGAGAATTCATGAAACTCTAGAAGTGATTGGTTTGGCAGAAACAGGAAAGAAAAGAGCAGGAAAATTCTCTTTAGGGATGAAACAACGTTTGGGAATTGGTATGGCTATTCTTACAGAACCTCAATTTTTAATTCTTGATGAACCTACTAATGGTTTGGATCCTGATGGTATTGCGGAGTTGTTAAACTTAATCTTAAAACTTAAAGCTAAAGGTGTGACAATCTTGATTTCTAGTCATCAGTTGCACGAAATAAGTAAAGTAGCTAGTCAAATTATTATTTTGAACAAAGGTAAGATTCGTTATAATCATGCGAACAATAAAGAAGACGACATTGAACAGTTATTCTTTAAGATTGTGCATGGAGGAATGTGATATGAAAAGAATAATAGCATCAGAAGCAATAAAATTAAAAAAATCAGGAACTCTTAGATTGGTATTAATTATCCCTTTTGTGACTCTATTTATAGCATTTCTTATGGGTGGAATACAGATTTTTAGTGTTTTTTCAATTTATTGGTGGGAAACTGGTTTTTTATTCCTTTTGATGAGTTTGCTTTTTCTTTATGATATAAAATCAGAGGAGCAAGCTGGAAATTTTCAAAATGTGAAATGGAAAAAGCTGAGTTGGAAAATTCATTTGGCCAAAATGTTGTTGATTTGGCTAAGAGGTATACTAGCGAGCATAGTCTTGATTATTTTGCTTTATTTGGTTGCTTTTGTGTTTCAAGGTATTGTAGTGGTGGATTTTATGAAAGTAAGTGTGGCATTGATTGCTATATTACTAGCAGCTTCTTGGAATTTACCCTTTATATACTTGATTTTCAAGTGGATTAATACTTACGTATTGTTAGCTGCGAATACCTTGATTTGTTTAATTGTTGCCCCTTTTGTTGCACAAACTCCAGTATGGTTCTTGCTACCATACACTTATCACTATAAAGTTACAGAAAGTTTGTTAAATATCAAACCATCAGGAGATTTGTTAACAGGGAAGATAAATTTCAGTATTTGGGAAGTTTTATTACCATTTGGACTTTCCATAGTTGTAACGATAGGAGTTTCGTATTTACTTAAAGGAGTGATAGAACATGATAAGAAGTGAATGTCTCAAATTAAAAAATAGCTTAGGGTTTTATTTAGTTTTTCTCTTTACTTTATTAGAGCTTTTAACGGTTCCTATTTATTTAGCTTTTGGAAGAAGTCATGTTTCAATGACTGATTTGTCGCTCATGATTTTTTTGTTTTTTCCGTTACTGGTTACAATTTTGTCTATTCTAATCTTTGAACAGGAGAGTCTGGCCAATCGTTTCCAAGAAATAAATGTAAATAAAAAAAGTAGCAGAATTTGGTTATCAAAGCTAATAGTAGTGGATTTCCTTTTGTTCTTTCCATCAGCAATGATCTGGATAATTACGGGAGTTTCACAGGCAGTAGGGCAACAAGGAATGATGATCGCAACAGCTAGCTGGTTGATGGCAATTTTTCTTAATCATTTTCATCTTTTATTGACCTTTATAATCAATCGAGGAGGGAGCATGATTATCGCGATTATTGAAATATTACTCATTATTTTTGCCAGTAATAAAGTTTTATTAGCAGCTTATTGGTGTCCTATTGCTTTACCTGTTAATTTTATGATAAATGGGCGGTGTGCTTATCTGATAGCTGCCGTAGGGTGGATTGTTTTATCCACAATAATTCTTGTAGCATTATCTAAAAAAAAGATTAGATAAAGTATTTTTTCTTATGGTAATTCGACCTAATATGTTTTTGCTATTTATCTCTTATTTCTGTCTATAGTAATTTATTCAAAGTACCTTTAGACTCATAAGTTTGAATAAAATTTCTATCAATATGTGACAGTTCTTACTCTAAGAATAATGTTTCCGTCGTTAGTTTTCTTTTCTCAGTAATTTTTTATAAAGTGGTTTCCTATCGACTTACACTTTTTCTTTTGGAGTTATTGGTGTCAAGCTCATGAGAGATTCTTTAAAGCATATAACATTTTTAAACTGATATGCCAGTTATTTGTGAAGAATATGAGTTTCTATATAAAAGAGAAAATTAAACAATGAAAAATCCAAGTATAAATACTTGGATTTTTCATTATTTTTGATAGACATATAAAGTGCATTTTAACCTAGAATTAAAAGATGTATCGTTGATAATAATAAAATGAACCAAAGCAAAACTGACGTTAAGTCAATTTATTAGAGTCAAAAACGTATAATTTTAATGTATTTATTTTAAGTGATTTCTTTTTCAAATTGATTAGGCGTAAGATACCCTAAACTCTGATGGATGCGTTTTGAATTATAAAAGGCTTCAATATACCAGAAAATACTCTGATAGGCTTCTTCAAAGTTCTTATATTTAAATTGATAGACCCACTCTCTTTTTAAATGTCCATGCCAAGATTCAAGACTGGCATTATGATAAGGATAGCCCTTACGACTGAAGGAGTGAGTCATTCCAGAGTTTTTTTATTGTCTCTTCATACTCATGACTCGTATACTGACTTCCTTGGTCAGAATGAAGCATCACAGCTTCTGGATAATTTTGTGATTCCATTGCCTTATTCAAAGTCCTTTGCACTAATTCTACAGTCATTCGCTTTCCTAAATCCCAAGCAATGACTTTTTTAGTATAACGATCCATAATGGTTGAGAGATAAACCCAGCCTTGTTGAGTAGGAATATAAGTAATATCAGTTGCCCAAACCTTATTTATCTTTTTAGGCTCATTTTGTATAAGGTTCTTTCTGTTAATACCATCACTTACGGAGTGTCCGGGTTTAAATTTTTTAACGACGACGGACTTGAGCTGAAGTTGTTTCATTATTTTTTGTACGAGCTTTATCCCTACTTTTTCCCCTTGATTGAGTAAGAGGTGATGAATCTTAGGTGCCCCATAGATTCCCCGATTCGCCTTGAAAAGTTGGTCAATCTTCAGTGCCAAGTGCTGTCTTCTTAATTGAGTTTTGGATGGCCGTCGATTGATTCTCTCATAATAACTTGCTTCAGGAACACCAAGCAGTTGGCAACTGAGTCTGACATTGAGTGCTAAAGTTTTAATCGTTTGAGACATATCCGCAGCACTCACATCTTTTTCTCGGCGAATATGGTCAATACTTTTTTAAGATGTCTCGTTCTTCCTTAACTTTAGCCAGCTGTCTTTTTAATTCTAGAAAATCATCTTTAGAGACTGAGCTTTCATTAGACTTAGAATAGAGGTCGATCCATTTATAAATCGTTGCAGGAGCCACGCCGTATTCTTTAGAAAGCTGTGTGACGGATTGCCCAGAATGATAGAAGTCGAGAAGGGTGTCTTTAAATTCTTGTGAGTAGCGTTTTTGCATGTTTTTATCCTTTGTCTAAATTATACAATAGTGACTCTAAGAATTAAGGATAGCATCACAGTGTCTTTTTGAAGAAGTAAAATATATTTTTAATCTATACCATAATGTAGCTGAACAGGAAGTTGATATGTAATGTCAATGTTATCTCCATCAATTTTTCGTATGATTAAATCAACTAAGAGTTCCGCTAAATCATTTATTGGTTGCTTTATCGTTGTTAGGTTAGGATAGTAGTTTTCTATAAATTCAGTTCCATCAAAACCTACCACATTAAGTGATTTTTTTAAATTTGAGGCGAGATCTTTTACTAATATAGCTGTTAAATCATCTGTACAAAATACACCATCAAAATCGTTGTTTTCTAGTATTTTTTTGATCTCAACTTTTTTGCGAAGAAGAGTCCATTGAGAAGGAATTTTTATTATATGAGGCTTTAATTGATTTCTTTCTAGCTCAAGCAGATATCCATCACGCCTTAAATATGTAGGAGAATTGGTATTATCGTTCCCAGTAAATATGGCGATTTTTTTACTTCCAGAGTTAATCAAAGCTTTAGTAGCTAGGATTCCTCCCTCAAAATTATCAGAGCTAACAACAGTCGTTTCAGGGGTTAATAAACGGTCAAAAGCAACAATAGGTGCTTCAATTGCTATATAATCATGTGCTTTTAAATTATGACTCCCATAAATAATTCCATCAACTTGGTTAGAAAGTAATAAGGCAAGATAGTCTCGCTCTTTTTGTTCATCATGTTCTGTTGTTGCTAACATAGCTTTGTAACCTCGTTTGAAAAGAGCTTGCTCAATTTTTTCAATCAATTCTGCATAAAAAATATTTTTTATAGTTGGAAATACTAGCCCAATTAATTTTAAAGACTTTCCTTGCAAAGAACGTGCGGCTGCGTTTGGAATATAATGCAAGTCTTGCATTGCTTTTTCTACTTTTGATATTGTTGCGTCACTCAAATATCCTTTACGATTTATAACACGCGAAACTGTCGTTACACTAACCCCAGCTTTATTTGCAACATCTTCAAGTTTAATCACTTTTTTAGCTCCCATAATTTTATTTTTATCGGATTTTGACTTCTAATCGAATACTGATTCTTATTTGGAAATACACGACCTGATAATACTTTTTCACCATCATTAATAAAAATTTCAAAAATTGATTGATCAATAAATACATTCATTTTTTCTATTTTAACATGTGCCAAACGTTTTTCATAATTTCTTATAAGTGTAATAGTATTATTTTCTTTATCTATCTCAACTTTAAGTGCACTATCCCCTTTTTCATTTGTCATTAAAGATAGAAGTGTAGAGGTTTGCTGACGAAAATCGATCTCAAGTTCATAAGAGTTAGATGTAATAATGTTATTATCTGCTAGTAAGAGATCTTGTTCCTTTTGTCTTAATTCTTTCATTTTTTCAACTGGATATTGATACAATTTGTTGTCTTTTATTGAAAGCTTCTTAACCATGGACAAGACACCTTGAACATTGTATTTATCAGTGGGGTATGATGTCTCAGGTAAACCTAGCCATGAAATGGCATAAGCAGAGCCATCAGGTGCATTAAATGACTGCGTAGCATAACAGTCAAAACCTTCATCCAAATTAATTAGTTGTCCTGCATTTTTTAGCTGATTTTTTGAACCAGTAGTAAAGTCATCCGCAATAACATACATATTAGGATATATATTATCATATTTAACAATCGATTCATCTAGTCCTTGTGGACAAAAAACTAATACTGATCTACCATTGACAAATATAAGGTTCGGACATTCAATCATATAACCCATTTTTTCTTTTGAAAAATCTAAGTTTCCCAAATCTTTCCAATCAGTTAAATTATTTTCTATTGCTTTATAAAGTTTGATTATACCATTTTGTTGAGAGCTTTGAGCACCAATCAAGCAATAAATTTGTCCTTTAAATGAAAAAATTTGGGGATCTCGAAAATGGTCGGTTGTTTGAGAAAAATCAGGAAAAATTAGTGGTTCAGTGAATTTGACTAACTGATTATTTTTGTCAACTTTTGCTCCGAGTTGATATGGAGTTCTAACCCAATCTTTGCCTCTGTGATTACCCGTATATATTAAAAATAAGGAGTTTTCAAAAGCTAAAGCAGACCCAGAATAAGCTCCAGCATTATCATATTTTGTATCTGGATAAAGGACTAGCCCTGTTTTCTCAAAGTGGACGAGATCATCTGAGACTAGATGTACCCATGATTTTAAACCATGTACTGGCCCAAAAGGAAAATGTTGGTAGAACAAATGCCATTTTTCATTGAAATAAGAGAATCCATTTGGATCATTAAGAAGTCCAGTTTCTGGTTCAATATGAAAATTTGATTTCCAAGGAGATTTTAGTGCCAGTTTGCGTAAACTCTCTAAATCATTTTCAGAATAACTATCGTAGGGACGATATCGTTGTTTGGTAGACCATTTCATTTTTTTTTCCTCATTTACTAAATTATATATATTTATGATAAACGTTTTTTATAAAAAAATCAATATAAATAAGCACGGAAAAATAAAAAAATAAAAAAGTATGGCAAACGCTTGACATATATCAGAAAAATGATAAAATAACTTCTGTAAGCGAAATCATTTTATTTGAGGAGAAAATTATGAATCATAAGCAGGTAGCTGAACGCATTTTAAATGCAGTTGGGCGTGATAACATTCAAGGAGCTGCACATTGTGCGACACGACTACGTTTAGTCCTAAAAGATACTGGCGTTATTGATCAAGAGGCTCTAGATAATGACCCAGATCTTAAGGGGACTTTTGAAGCAGCTGGTCAATATCAAATTATTGTAGGGCCAGGTGATGTTAACACTGTATACGAAGAATTTATTAAACTTACAGGAATAAGTGAAGCATCAACTGCAGATCTCAAAGAGATTGCAGGAAGTCAAAAAAAACAAAATCCAGTAATGGCACTTGTAAAGCTGCTTTCTGATATTTTTGTTCCTTTGATACCAGCTCTTGTAGCTGGTGGTCTGTTAATGGCTCTTAATAATGCGCTAACAGCTGAACATCTTTTCGCGACGAAATCACTTGTTGAAATGTTTCCGATGTGGAAAGGATTTGCTGATATTGTTAATACTATGAGTGCCGCACCATTTACATTCATGCCAATTTTAATAGGATATTCTGCCACAAAAAGGTTTGGTGGAAACCCATATTTAGGTGCTGTTATAGGTATGATTATGGTAATGCCTGGGCTTATTAATGGATATAATGTTGCTGAAGCAATCTCTAATCATACAATGACTTATTGGGATATTTTTGGTTTTAAAGTTGCCCAGGCTGGATATCAAGGACAAGTTCTTCCTGTAATTGGAGTGGCTTTTATCCTTGCTAAACTTGAGAGATTCTTTCATAAATACCTTAACGATGCTATAGACTTCACATTTACTCCGTTACTTTCAGTCATCATAACTGGATTTCTCACATTCACTATTGTGGGACCAGCACTTCGTTTTGTATCAAATGGCTTGACAGATGGTTTGGTTGGACTTTATAACACATTAGGGGCACTAGGAATGCTTGTGTTTGGAGGCTTCTACTCGGCAATAGTAGTAACTGGATTACATCAGAGTTTTCCGGCCATTGAAACAATGTTAATCACAAACTATCAACACAGTGGTATTGGTGGAGACTTTATTTTTCCAGTTGCGGCCTGCGCAAATATGGCTCAAGCTGGTGCAACTTTTGCAATTTTATTTGTTACTAAAAACATTAAGACAAAAGCTCTTGCAGCTCCAGCTGGTGTATCTGCTATTCTAGGTATTACAGAACCTGCGTTATTTGGGATTAATCTAAAACTAAAATATCCGTTCTTTATTGCTCTTGGGGCTTCAGCAATTGGTTCATTATTTATGGGATTATTCCATGTCCTTGCGGTTAGTCTGGGATCCGCAGGATTAATTGGCTTTATCTCTATTAAAGCTGGCTATAACTTACAATTTATGATTTCGATATTTATTAGCTTTCTTATTGCTTTTGTTGTTACCTCAATCTATGGTCGGCGGATGGAAGCTAAATCTATTACGAAAGAAAAAAATAAACAGAATGCAACAACTCAATACCAACCTGAGAAAGTTATTATCGATCCAGTTAAAAGTGGCGAACTCCTTGCTCCAATAAATGGATTTGTGATTCCTCTGTCTGATGTAAGTGACCCTGTTTTCTCAAAAGAAATTATGGGAAAAGGTATTGCAATCAAGCCTAAATCTGGAGAACTTTTCTCACCAGCCGACGGAGAAATTATTATTGCTTATGAAACAGGTCACGCTTATGGTATAAAAACAAAAAATGGAGGTGAAGTTCTTTTACATATTGGAATAGATACTGTTTCAATGAATGGTAATGGATTCATACAAAATGTTAAAGTTGGCCAGAAAGTAAAAGCAGGGGATTTACTAGGATCTTTTGATAAAGAAGAAATCAAGAAGAGTGGATTCGATGATACTGTAATTATTGTTATTACAAATTCAGCAAGTTACAATGAGATTTTGCCATTGAGTGAAAATGTTGATATCAAAGTTGGAGAAAAAATTCTATTATTGAACTAGAGGGAGCGAACTATGTCCGTATACTATGGATCAATTGAGGCTGGTGGTACAAAATTTGTACTTGCTATTGCAGATGAACATTTTAATATTATAAAAAAATTCAAATTTGCTACTACTACGCCACAAGAAACTATAAGTAAGACGATTAAATATTTTAAAGAAAACCGAGTTTCTGCCATTGGTTTAGGATCATTTGGGCCTATTGATCTAAACCTTTCAAGTAAAACGTATGGTTACATTACTTCGACGCCAAAAGTTGGTTGGAAAAATATAAATTTAGTTGGCCAATTAAAAGAAGCACTTGATATTCCAATATATTTTACTACTGATGTAAACGCCTCAGCCTATGGTGAAATGAAAAATACAGGAATAAAAAATCTTGTTTATTTAACAATCGGTACAGGTATTGGAGGGGGAGCAATTCAAAATGGATATTTTATTGGTGGCATTGGGCATTCGGAAATGGGGCACCAAAGAATAAATCGTCATAGAGATGATCTTACTTTTGAAGGAATCTGTCCCTTCCATGGTGATTGTCTTGAAGGAGTTGCGGCGGGTCCGAGTCTTGAAGCTAGAACAGGAATACTTGGGGAAAAAATTTCTTCAGATGATCCTATCTGGGATATCTTAAGCTATTATATTGCTCAAGCGGCTATTAATGCAACATTGACATTAGCTCCCGAGTGTATAATTTTGGGAGGTGGTGTAATGGAAAAACCAAATATGATATCACTTATACAAAAACAATTCATTTCTATGCTTAATAATTATATTGATCTGCCTTGTTCTGTAGAAAAGTATATTCGCTTACCAACTGTCAAAGAAAATGGTTCAGCAACGTTAGGAAATTTCTATTTAGCATATTCTTTATTTACAAAAGAATAATAATATAAAATCTATATATTTCTAGCATGTAGTTCAACAAAATATAATGGTAATTGTAAATATTACGGCAATATTACAACTATAAAAAAGTTTCATTTCTTTGTTATCTTTTAACTTTTTGCAACATAATCGAAAGTTCTTTTAGTGATGCTAAATACCTAATAATTTAAGTATGAGAAAAGTAAATTTCTAGGTCTTACTTTGGAAGGCAGTATTTCACAAATTATGTATTATCTTATTTAGAATAAGAAAAGTTGAAATGCCCAAAATTATTTCAAATATGGGAATATTATTGGATGCCTGTGTAGCAATGCATTATAGAAACTAAAATAAAATTTAGTGGGTAAATAGTGGGTAAAATTTAAAATATATAAATCAACTAGACATTATTGAAAACAATAGAAAACTTATAAAATAAAGAGCCACTAAACTTTAGTGACTTTTTATTTTATGTGTTTTAATATTAAGCAAACGCGTTGAGCGTTTATTTCAAATATGGGAATATTCATGACTGCCTTTGTAACAGTGTATTATAAAAATTAAAATAAAATTTACCGAATAAATCGATACTAGAAAAACTCTTAATAATTTTATATTTACTTAAAAAACAAGTGTAAAATTATAAAAATACAAAATAGTTATAAAAAAAGATATATATTGTAAGGAGAAGAGGGGATTATTTAGGTCGCTCTCAAAGTTAAATTCAGGTTCTATAAGCCTTTATAAACCTGTTTCATAGAAAACCTCTTAAATTGAAAAATAAAATGGGACAAATTTGGGGCAATTATAGTATAAAATCATAGCTACGATTTAATCTCATTGAATTTTTGAGTTTATAAAGTTAAGGAACTAAGTATATTATTTTAGAAGATTTCAACAAAAAATAAACTAAAGAGTCATTAAGAATTGAACTAATGACTTTTTATTTTGTTAAGCTATATGTTTTTCTCTTTGTAAACTAATAATCAGTATTGAGCTTAACAAGGTGCTATACTTAATTTTATGAGATCACAGTCTCTGTTGTAGAATAGAAACCAAAATTGGTTTCTATTTTTGATTACTATTGTAATTTGGAATTAAAGTGATATACTTAGCTCATGGGTGGTTTAGCGAAAGCACCACACCTTCATCATTAGCTGCTCAATTGTGAGTAGCTTTTTTAAAATAATGTGTAGTGGTAAAGAATTAAGTTGCTAATAAGAGTGAGGAATGTCTAACGAATAAGAATAAAGAGAAAAAAGCGATTATAAGCTTACTATTTTTTGGGTTTGTAGTAAGTATATTAGTTATATACCTAGTAATAAGTTTTCTGATGTGAGAAAAATTTTGAGTTCTGTTCACAAGAACATTTTTTAGTTAAATAATTATCGAAGTTTAAGGCTTAAATTGACTTTAACTGATATTAGTGTTATACTTGCGAAGCGGGATGGAGCAGTTAGGTAGCTCGTCGGGCTCATAACCCGAAGGTCATAGGTTCAAATCCTATTCCCGCAATATTTTAAGGGCTTTAGGGAGCCCTTATTTTTCTTATAAAAAACTCACCCTAAAGTGAAATTTTTTCGTTAAATAGGCGGAGCCTAGAATGGAAGTGAAAAATGAAAACAGGAGATAAAATTACATTATCTAATGGGGAACAAGCAACAGTCGTTTCTGGAGATGTTAATCTCTATAAGAATGCATTAATTGTTGAATTAGAAAACCATGATGTCAGAGTTGTGGATAGAGAAACCTTGACACTTGCTAAAGCAAATCCTCATGAAAATCTTGGGAATCATAAGAAGATCAATAAGTTTTAAATAGACCAATTTGACTTTGGTAAGAATAGGTGTTACTATTAAGAGGTAGGTTTTGTCTCGAGTTTAAATGTTTTAGGAATGCACTTTTTCGCAAAATAGGATTTACAGATGATGCGAAAGGATGTATTATATGAATAAAGGAACAATAAATTGGTTTAACGCTGACAAAGGCTATGGTTTTATTATGGCAGATGATATGCAAGATGTGTTTGCCTACCTCTTGTCTATTCAAGGAAATGAATTTAAAAAATACGATGAAGGTCAAAAGGTTACTTTTGATATCAAAATGACGTCTCGTGGGCGTTATGCTTCAAACGTACATAAAAGATAAATGATTTAAAGCATGGGATGTCCTGTGCTTTTTATTTATTGCTATTGCAAAAATGAATTAAAATGTTATACTGAGTGAGGGGAAGATTAGTTGCTTTCCCTACAGTTCATAAAATCCATGTCATTACGATATGGATTTTATTAATGAGAGAGTAGTTTGACATTGAGTATAATTAGTGTTACTATGAAGAAGTAGATTTTGTCATGAGTAAAATGTTTTATAGATTCACTTTTCGCAAAATGAGATTTACAATTTTTGTCGAAAGGAAATAAATATTATGGCAAATGGAACAGTAAAATGGTTTAACGCTACTAAAGGATTTGGTTTTATTACCTCTGAAGATGGTCAAGATTTGTTCGCTCACTTCTCAGCAATCCAATCTGATGGATTCAAATCACTTGACGAAGGTCAAAAAGTTGAATTTGATGTTGAAGAAGGTCAACGTGGACCTCAAGCAGTTAATATCACAAAAGCATAATTATATCTGAAAATCGTGCAAAAACTGGAGTCATTACTTCAGTTTTTTTATATTCAGTTGCAATTATGAGAGAGTATGATATACTTAGCCAGCAAGAGGAAACTCACACTTCCCATGCATAAATTAGGGCCACTCTAATATAGAGTGGTTTTTTCAATATTTATTAAATAAAGTTTATATTTAAAAGATTTATATAAAAACCACCTATCACAGCACATAATGATAGGCAGTTTTTTGGTGCATGTTCATAGATTAAGAAGTTAATATTTAAAACATACAAATTAATAATACCATATAGATAGTCTTAAGATCAAAAATAGAGAGATATGTTATAATGGAGTACCTTAAACATAAGTGCCAGCAATGCTGGCTTTTTTTATTTTTTTTAGTTATTTGAAGTGCCACAATTATTGGTATTAGTAAATTAAAAAAACAAATCATATCTCTTGTATGCGCTTTCTATATGTGTTAAATTAAAGTAAGAAATAAATTACATTTTTTAGAAAGAGGTGGCTTATGATTTGGTCATTAATTATTGGTGCATTAATCGGATTAATCGCTGGTGCGATTACAAATAAGGGAAGTTCAATGGGCTGGATTGCTAATATCTTAGCAGGGTTAGTTGGATCTTTTGTAGGTCAAGCCTTACTTGGAACTTGGGGTCCCTCGCTAGCTGGTATGGCGCTAATCCCATCCATTGTTGGTGCAGTGATTGTGGTTGCTGTTGTATCTTTCGTCCTATCTAAAATGAATTAGTAGATCTTAGGATCTAGAAAGGAGGAACTTTGGCAACTGGAAAGAAAATAATACTCATTATCCTTGATCTCCTTTTACTTACGCTTGTTCTACCAATGACTTGGGATTATTACAATTTCATGGAGTATGATTGGAGGACAACGACCTCTAGTAACATTCCGTTCATAGGAAAATATATGACAGACTATTTGTTTTGGGGGAACATCGTTTTAACAGTCATATTAATTCTCGCCTTGATTGTAATTCTTTTTTATCCTCGAACCTATATGGATGTACAACTCACTTCAAATAATGGAGATTTAACTTTAAAAAAGTCTGCCATTGAAGGTTTTGTAGGTGAAAAAGTAAAAGAAAATGATTACCTTAAAAACTCAAAAATCGCTGTTTCACTTTTTAAAAATAAGATAAAAATTGATATAAAAGGTGAGATTATTCCTCGAGTTGAAGTGGCACAAAAAGCCCAAGTTCTGGAACAGGAAATCATTGAAGGCTTAAAAAAATTCTTTGGATTGGAACATACGGTTAAACTTAAAGTAAAAGTCAATACATTAAGTAAAGACGATAACCCTAAACGACAACGTGTTATGTAGGAGGGATCAATGGATTATTTCGAAAAAAATCGATACCCGATTATAGGGGGAATCGTAGGTGCACTCATTGCTGTGTGTATCTTCACTATTGGATTTTGGAAAATGATTCTGGTTTTATTTTTAATTGGATTAGGAATTTACATTGGTCTATTTTTAAAAAAATCAGGAATCATTGATCAATTTATAAATCGTAAATAACATTATAAAAGGAGAAGATTATGGTACAAGAAAACATGAAAGCATTTGGAACAATGGCAGAAAAAGAAACTCCTAAAACAAAGGAAACCCAACCAGAAATTAAGGGGACTTTGACTTATGAAGATAAAGTTGTGCAAAAGATTGTAGGACTAGCATTAGAATCAGTGGATGGACTTCTTTCTGTAGAAGGTGGGTTCTTCTCAAACTTAACAGGAAAACTTATTAATACTGATGATGTTACAACAGGTGTTGACGTAGAAGTTGGGAAAACACAGGTTGCAGTAGACTTGAAAGTAGTTACAGAATATCGTAAGAATGTGCCTGATATTTATGAAAAAATTAAAGAAGTCATTCGTAAAGAGGTTGCGGCAATGACAGAATTGGAAGTTGTTGAAGTTAACGTAACAGTCACAGATATTAAAACGAAAGAGCAACAAAAAGAAGATGATGTAAGTATTCAAGATCGAGTGACTAGCGCGGCTCAAACAACTGGAAAATTCACCTCTGAACAAGTTGATAAAGTAAAAGACAAAGTAGAAGACAATACAGATAAAGAAGCTAGAGTTAAATAAATTTCTAGATAAATCGTGAGAAATAAAAGCCTCTATTATGAGGCTTTTTTAGTAAGTGAGTTCAATTATATAGTTTTTTATTTAGATAGAAGTATCGAGTCAAATAAGTCTAAGGAGATCTTTCATGATAGATTATATTGAAGTGGACGGGGGAAATAGTAATTTAAAGGAGCTTAACTGTTCAAACAGTAATTCTTTACACTCAGTGGTATATCTTTTTAACCCTAAAAATAAAATCTACGATTTTTTTAAAGAAGAGTATCAGCTTGATTTGGAAAACCTTTTGTATGAAGAAGAGGAAGTGATACACGAGATATCTGATACAAAGACAGGTAAAGAAGAATTAAAGATACTTTTTATTTTACCTCACCAAAACTTGAAAAATGATTTGAATCGGAAAATAAAGGCTTTAGTTATCTTAAAACTAGAGGAAAAGCTCATTATTGTAACGAGTGAGAAAGAAGACTTCATTTCTGATTTTTTTAACAATACAGAAGAAAATGTTGAAAGAAGTGAGGTAAATTTTATCCAGCTTTTGAATGTGAGCATCCAAAAAGTAATTAAAGATGTTAAAGAGAAAAGAGAAGAAATTAGTTTGTTGGAAACACAAATACAAAGTATAGGACCTTCAGGGACAATATTTGATGAAATTTTGCGACTGAAAAAATATCTTATCTTGTTAGATTTTATTATTGATTCCGATAGAAAAATATTAAGCTTTATAAAAAGAGAACAAATGGAAAATATTAAAGAAATTCATATGCAAACTGAAGTAACTCTTCTTCAAGAGAGGATGGACACCTTAGAGTCTTTGGTAAGAGCTTATAATAAGTACCTTTCTAGCTTGGATGCAATTATAAATAATAATAGTTCGTTTCAGTTGAACAATATTATGAAAACGTTAACTGAGCTTACAGTTGTCTTAACAATACCAACAATTACTTATGGGTTTTGGGGAATAAATCTCAAGTTGCCTTTTCAAGGTGTCCCTTATGGTTCGTTACTTGTAATTGTTATTTCACTTCTAATCAGTCTATTAGTTTGGTACTGGTTAAAAAAGAAAAAATCTCTTTAGAAAAATTTATAAAATTATAAAGAAAAGAAGGAAAAACTATGAAAATTGGCCTAGTAAAAGCAAACTTCCCTGGAGAAAGACGAGTCCCACTTCTACCAAAAGATATTAAAGATTTTAAAAATGAAATATTGGTAGAGGAGGGGTTTGGAAAATTTCTTGATATTGATGATCAAGAATACATTGACAAAGGATGTCACATTTTATCAAGAGCTGAAGTCTTTGCGGAATCAGAAGCAATCTTCTCACTAAAACTCATCCAGCCTACTGACTATTCCCATCTTAGAGAGGGACAGATGATTATAGGCTGGACACATCCTTTTGGTTCAGGACAATCGTTCATGAAAGAGCAAGCTCTGCCTAAAAAGTTAATTGTTGTAGATTTAGATAGTAACTCGCCTTGCATTTATTATGAAAATGAGATATTTGAATCAGGTATTCCAAAGGGACTATTATATAAAAATAGTTTTTACGCAGGCTATGCAGGGGTTATAGACGCTTTGTTGCAATATGGATTTATTCCAACTGAAGAGACAAAAATAGCTATTTTAGGTTCTGGAAATGTTGCGCAAGGTGCCTTTAGTAGTATCTCAAAATATTCCTCAAACATCCGAATGTATTATCGAAAAACAATGTCAATTTTCAAAGAAAATTATACAAAGTACGACATCATTATTAATGGAATTGAAATTGGGAAAGATGATGATCCAATTTTAAGCTTTTCAGAACAAAAATCATTGAAAAAAGGGGCATTAATAATTGATGTAGCAGCTGATGCTGGAAATACTATTGAAGGAACTCATTTTACTAGTATAGATGCCCCTATCTACGAAAATGATGGAAAATACTATTATGTTGTTCAAAATACTCCATCACTCATCTATCGAAATGTGAGTCAAGAATTAAGTAAGAATTTGAGTGAGAATATTTTTCATAAGGATTGTTCCCTTTTTATTGAAAAGGTTTTACCTCTTAAATAAATGATATTTTATATTTTGATTTTTTAAATTATATACTATCATACCAAGTGTAGAAAGCCACAAAATATAAAGATAGTTCTTTACCTAAATAATTGTATATTAGATGGCGTTATAAATTTATTGCTTTTTATTGTGGTATTAAAGTAAGAAAATGCTTGGAATGCTTAAAATAAGTGATTTTGAAGTTTGATAAAATAAAACTAACCAAAAAACTAACCAAGTAAAGAAAAAGTGTATATAAAAAATTTATTAAATAAAAAATTACTGGTAATAATAACTAGTGATTTTTTATTTAGTAAATTTCTCATAGTTTTAATGTGTCTTATACGCTAAAAATTATAGATAAATATTTTTGGTGTAAAGTATATTTGACTAATAAAATTTTTGATTTTTTATAAATATAGGTATATTATAAAAATAGATTGATAATTATTTCACAATTGTCTATGAAGTTTGAATTTTACTTAGTTGGAGTATATATGAAAAAGCTCACTAAAAACATTGTTCAAAACAAAAAGTTCCCAAAAAACTTTTTGACATATGAACGAGTACATGTTGGAATATATTTATTTTTGCTACTACTTATTTGTGTATTTTCAATTCATACGTTATTTGGAAAAAAACCTAATCCAATGGTAACAAAGGTTTTTAATATAATAGTTTTATCGTTAATTATCGTACTACTATTTTTTGCCTATAAAATGTCTATTTTTATATTTAAAGGTTCTTCAAAATTGACAAGACCTCGTATGGGTGGGGTCTATATAAATCCTAAACATCCTATTGGTAGAATAATATTTCTCATTCTATTTATAATTCCGATAGTTATGATAATCTTAGTATTACTAAATGTGCCAGTTCCAATTAATTATCCTTAAATCAGGTAATAACATTTTGTTTATTATAAATTTATCATAAGAATACCCTTATCATTTATTTTTGTGAAACCTTTTGAGATTAATAGTACTTATGGGGGGCTTTCAAGATTTTGGGCTTTTTATGGTTCGGGATATGTTATGACTTCCATACTTGGACTTATTTTCTTATTTAGTCTATTGTATTATGCTATATTTCAATTGAGATATAAATCAGATAATAAGTCATAAAAATATATTCTCTTAAGATTAAAAAAGTGCACGCTTTTTTCTGAAATGAAATCAAAAAAATAAGAAAAATAAGAAAACTACTAAACAAGACTAGTTTAGTAGTTTTCTTATATATTTTAACCGATCGATTTAGTCCTGTTGTACTGTAATTTGTGGAGATATAATTTTATATTTTATTCCATAAAATACTTCATATCCTAAATAAAAATTATCTTGTAGGTTTACAGTATTCGTACCATAACTAAAAGCATTTTTTGATGATTTTATATTTAGTTTTGCATAAAACGGTTCAGCACCATTTATAGCATAATATGAAATTTATTTATGTTATAAATCTACCTGATATTCAAAAAAAAGCCATTTTTGACAGATTAAGCACATTTCTTTTTTCTCCTTATGAGTTAGACTCTTAAAAATATTAATTGGAGGGCTATCATTGTGCTCATTACTTAAAATCATTGTGGAACTATTGGCAGGATCATCAATTAAACCTATCAGATATTTTGGAGATACATTGAAGTATTCTGATAATACAATTAACCTTATTCCAGAGGGCTCTCCTCCCAACTTATAATTACTCAACGAATTTCTTGGGTATCCCAATTCTCTCTCTATTTGATTTGCAGATTTACCACTTTTTTCAATCAAGTCCTTTAGCCTACGATAAAATAAATCATTCATGAATATAATCTCTCTTTTTATTCATTTCTTTCAGGAAAACTTTAATTTTTCGTAAATAATAGCTTGAAAATCTATGCTAATTGATTAAAATTATATTTTTTTGATATGTAAAGTTTCTTATGGTTTAAATTTTGGAACCAATATTGTAATTTGCATTAATAGGTTTAGTTTTATATAATTAGGATAGTATTGAAAACTAAAAAAAGCACCAAAATGGTTTTAGATTAAGCAATTTTTGCTTTGGTTTTTCAGAAAAATTAAAGTTTTTCTGAAAAAAGACAATTATATTTATGAATGATTAATTTTTTACCATCTTCTAAATGATTTAGTTGAATCAAGTGGTAAATCCGAAAGATCAAATGAATATTGAATTTTTTAATGAGTACTTTCTAAGAGCGACTTTATCAATAGTGATCATTTTCAAACATGTATAAAAACCAATTAAAAAGTTTTAAATTTATTTAGACTTACATAATACAAAGAGGATATTATGAAGAAGAAAATTAAAGTAATGCTTATTTTTGGAACTAGACCAGAAGCAATTAAAATGGCCCCAATTATTAAGGCGATGGAAAATAACAATCATTTTCAAGAAATTATTGTTGTGACCGGACAGCATAGAGAGATGTTGGATCAAGCTCTTAGTGATTTCAAAATTGTCCCTGATTATGATTTACATTTGATGAAGAAGGAACAAACCTTATCAAGCATAACAATTGATGTTATTAAATCATTAGGAAAAATTTTTGAAAAGGATAAACCAGACATTGTTTTGGTTCATGGTGATACAGCGACAACTTTCGCTGCAAGTGTTAGTGCATTTTATCATAAAATTATTATTGGTCATGTTGAAGCAGGATTACGAACTTGGAATAAATACTCACCTTTTCCAGAGGAAATGAATCGAAGATTAACTGATACGCTCGCGGATTTGTATTTTGCACCAACTATTCAAAGCCAAGAGAATTTGATTTTAGAACATCATAATAGAAATAACATTTTTGTAACTGGTAATACTTCAATCGATGCTCTAAAGTACACCGTTCGTAAAGAATATAATCACAGTGTACTAGATAAGGTAACTGAAGGACATCGCATTATTATGCTAACAATGCATCGACGAGAAAACCAAGAAAGTGGTATGGATTCAGTTTTTAGTGCAGTCAAAAATGTAGTTAATCAGTATAGTGATGTTGAAGTTATTTTCCCAGTCCATCTGAGTCCAAAGGTACAAGAGGTTGCCCATCAATACTTTGATGATATTGATAGAGTGCATTTACTACCACCGCTAAATACGGTTGATTTTCAAAATATTGCAGCTCGTAGTTTTTTCATTATGACAGACTCTGGTGGTGTGCAAGAAGAAGCACCGTCTCTAGGGAGGCCGGTTTTAGTTTTACGAGAAAATACAGAACGACCAGAAGGTGTAGCGGCTGGTACTCTGAAATTAATTGGTACTCAGTCTGACATTGTTGAAGAAAACATGCGTTTATTACTCGATGATGAAAATATTTATCAAGGGATGGCAAGTGCTAAAAATCCTTATGGTGATGGTAGAGCGTCTGAACGGATTTTAGATATTATTTATCATCACTTCCAATAGTTTAGTAGGTAATTTATAAATGAAACATAAAATTAGATCATTGACATTAGAAGTTACAATTCTTTTGTTTATTGTTTTTATTTTAGCAATAACAACTCTCGTTGGTTTTCTAGATAAATATCTAATGATTCCAATAACAGTTATAATTTTGATTAGTATTATAACTGGTTTTTTTATTGATCGTATTATTTTAGTGTGGTTAGTAACGATTGTTACATTTATTGGTATTGCATTTGTTTTGAATATTGGTTCGCAAGTCAACGGTATAGTCAAAACTTTATTACTTGTTATATTTCCTTTTTTCGCTACTATGAGCTCATTAATTCGTATACGAATTTTGAGTCGTAGTACATTGATTAACAATCGAAAATTGATTATGCGTAAAATGGAAAAGAAAAATTTGATTACTAAAACACCTACCCAAGTATCACTTAGAAAATATTATGACAAAATTGTCACACAATTTTCTGATAGTGAGCAACTTGTGGTGTTAACCTTAATCTCACTTCCATACTATGAACAACGAGAGTATGCAGATCAAAATCAACTGTTTAAAGTTCTTTCAGATATCTCGGTGTTACTAAAAGATAAACGTCTTCCTAGTGAGCGTATTTTTACTTTTGATAATAATGAATTTATTATTGTGAGTCTAAGAATGGAAGAAGACGAGGTTAATGCATTAAATGTTGAGACTCGCAAACAACTTAATGACATATATTTTATGCTTAACGGAAAAAAACATGAACTACGTTATCAATTTGCGAGTATAAAGCTAGATCAACAGCACCCTTTAAATTTTGATGATGTATTGAAAAAGCTTTATAGAAATCTAGAAACGGATTTAATTGATGAATACTTATTATAAGGATTAAAAAATGACAGAAAGCAATTTCGTACTGATTTCATGGTTAGTGACAGGCATATTTTTTACAAGTTTCGTTATCCTCTTCGTTTGCTTATGGATAATTTATTACAAAGTGATTGACACTTTTAAAGTGGAGGGCGAATGAATGAATTTTATCCAAACAATTATGATATTAGCAATTATATCCATTTGGATAGCTACTGGTTTGGGACTGATGATCCTATTTAGCGCAACCCATTTTTGGTTAACCACTATTAAGAAAGAACGTCAAAAAGTCTTTAGATTAGCAACTTATCCTAAAATTACTATCGTGGTCCCTGCTCACAACGAAGAGGTTGTGATTGCTCAAACTATTGAATCCATAATGAATTTAAATTATCCTAAGACACAGTTAGAATTACTGTTATATGCGGATAATTGTCAAGATGACACATATAATCAAATAATAAGTGTTGTGTCATTAGAAAAGTATAAACATATTAGTGCTCAAGTTATTCAAAGAACCGGAACGGGTGGTAAGGCAGGTGTACTGAATGATGCTCTAAGTATTGCCACAGGTGAATGGATTTGTGTGTATGATGCCGATGCAATGCCTGAAAAAAATGCACTTCACTTTTTAGTAGAGAAAGCTTTGGAAAATCCTGAGAAGTATGGGGCCGTTTTTGGTAGAAATAAGACCAGAAATTATAAACAGAATTTTTTAACAAGGTGTATTAACTTGGAAATTGTTAATACACAAAGAATTCATCATGTAGGTTTATGGCACCTATTCAAAATTGGTCGAATCCCTGGTACAAATTTTATCATCAAAACTGATTTTGTTAAACATATTGGTGGTTGGGATAATGGAGCATTGACTGAGGATACAGCCATCTCGTTCAAAATAATGCAAAGTGGGAAGCTAATTGCTTTGGCACACAATTCAGAAGCTTTCCAACAAGAACCGGAGACAGTGTCAGCTTATTACCACCAACGCAAACGTTGGGCAAAGGGGAATTATCAGGTGATCTTGGATAATTTCAAACATTTATTTGATAGGAGCGTTTGGCGAATAAAGTGGGAAGTATTCTATTATATTAGTACATTTTTTTGGTTTAATGCTGCAATCGTCATTTCTGATATTATTTTTGTGGCTAACATAGTGACTTGGGGAATCAGTATGTTTAATCCAAGTACCCATATTTTATTTACAATTGGTAGTAATAACATTGAACTTGCGAATTTATTGATGATAAATTGGTTTTTGATGGTTGGTATTTATCTATTGCAAATCAATATAGCGCTCGCGAGCCAATTTGGACAACTAACGGTAAAGAATCTATCAGTTGCACTGATATCATATGTAACATATGCTCAACTATTTATTGTTGTTTCTGTTGTATCTGTGGTGTCTGTGCTTTTGGACCATATTTTACATAGAGATGGTACAAAATGGTACAAAACAAAAAGATTTGGTGATTAAAGGAAGTATAGATGTCTAAAAGAATTTTATCGTTTGTTTGGTTTTTTATTGTTATATTACTTTTTATTTTTTCCGTGATGTATATAAAAGAAGAAAGCTCACAACACAATAAACAACAAATTTATAATCAATGGCAATATAAGTATATTGTTAAAACTTCTCAAGGAAGTTATGTCAATACTTCAGCTAATAGTAAAAATCGCATTGCTTTGTCTGAAGCTCAGGGATATGGCATGTTAATTTCTGTATTGAATAATCAAGATAAGGCTTCAGAAAGTCAATTTCATGATTTTTTTACTTACTACACTCATCATCGAATAAAGGGAACAAGTCTTATGTCTTGGCGTTATATTAATGGAAGCAAGACACAAAAACAAACTGATTTAAATAATAATGCCACCGATGGTGATTTATATATTGCTTATGCATTAATTTTAGCCTCTGAAAAATGGTCACAGCATAAACCTCTTTATAAAACTACTGCAAAACAAATTTTGAATGATATTTTAACATATAATGTTAATCACAATAACAATATTTTGACAGTGGGTAATTGGGCAAATGCTTCATCAAAGTATCAAAATTTGATGAGAACCTCTGATGTTTTACCCTCCTTTTTTGATAAATTTTATAAGTTTTCAAATAATTCACAATGGAGGCTAATTAAAACTAAAATGCTTGATAGCCTTTATCAAGCTAGTCATAAAAGCAAAGTTGGTTTAGTTCCAGACTTTATCCAAGTGACGAACGGAAATAAAGTACATTCTTTATCTCAGGATAAAAACCTAAAATTAAATAAACATGATGACGATTATTACTACAATGCATTTCGAGTCCCATATAATTTAGCAATTAACAAAAATAAAAGTAGTAAAGAAAAACAAGTATTGACAGAAATGATGAAATTTTTTAGTTCTCTTCAAAAAATAAGTGGTGGTTATACTATGTCTGGTAAACCACTCAATAAATTTCAATCAACTAGTATTTCAGCTCCAATATTTTATGCTTCTTCAATTAGCCAAAGATGGCAAACACTTCATCGTGAACAATCATTTGTTTTGGATTATGGCAGTTTAAATCATAATTACTACGACGATACTTTATTGGTTTTGGTACTGTTCAGTTAAAAATGAAGCTCCTCTTGTAAAGTTCCTTTGTTTTTCAAATTTATTAAAAACAAAGAAAAAAGATAACTAGACTAGACAAAACAAGCATTTCAAAGACTAGCACCGTACCAAAGATGTGGTTGTTTTCGAATGATTGTGAAGAAAAGATTAAAAAAAACAGAATAAGGATGCTATTAGTTATCTGATAAAAGATTGATTTTAGTGTAGAAAGAGAACTATTTGTTACTTAAGAAGTTGTATTTATTAATTCCTCTGGTCCCTAACTTATTGTATTAGTTGGCTTTTCTATAAATATAATATTAAAGCGATGGAGAAGTTTTTAAATGATAGTATTACAGTATCAATTCAGGCTTTGGAAGGAATGAGAAATTACTCCTCAGTTCCTAAATATATAGTAAAAGATTCTGACGATCTTTTAAAGTTATATAATTCTCAAAAAAATGGACTCCAAAATAATGATGTAAAGAAATATTATAAACTTCAATTGGAAGTTAGTAATATGAATATACAACATGGTCAAGTGGGAGAGTTTTTAGAGTATGAAAAATAGAGAACATATTTAATAGTGAAGGAGTTAATATGAGTGTAATTACACCAGCCCCAGTTCCAGCAAGTAATGATAATTTCTATAAAGAAATTGAACAATTACAAAGTAGTTTTAAACAAGAACAAAGTAAAATTAAAGTTGATGTCGAAAAAGAATATAAGCGACTAAAAAAACAAACTGTAAAAAAAGAACAGCACTAACTAATATAGAGTTTGATTTTATCAAGCTCTTTTTTATTGTAATAATGCCAAATAATTAGACGCAAAATGAGCTATTAGAATGGAAAGTCGACAAAAAAACTAACTCAAAATAATTATTTAATGGATATTTACTGACCTTTATGTGAAATAGAAGGTGGGATAAAAACAGCGAAAAAGAGCGTATTGAAGCTAATAGACCTTCACCATAAGATTTTTTACGCCATTCTATCAAAAAACTGACAAAAAGACTAGCAATCCTTTTTATAAGGGATTTTGAAGATTACAATGTCAAAAATTAACCAGAAAACTAACCAACAATAAGATGTGTGTAAAATATTATAGAATAAAGGATTACTATTTAATTATAAGTGGCCTATTATTTTCAAGACATTAGATGTTTTGATGTATTTTGAGAATAATGGGATGGTTTTACTTAGGATGAGAAAAAAGAAGAAGCTTATTAGATAAGCAGATTATCGTATATAGCATTTTCTTAAATACTTGCAAGCTGGATGAGAATTTAAAGTAGCGAGATTGAATGTTCTGTATGTTTATTATATTCTGATTTTTCCAAATTTTCTATACGTATAAGACATTTTATGTTATGATTAAGTTATAGAAATAATAAAATCGGTAAGTATTTTTCATAATCATGAGATTGCCATGAATGATAGCTTCAATTATTTGTATAATCGTTGCAAAATATGTATTTAGATGTTGTTCATTACTTTATTTAAAAAGGAGAAGTGTTATGCGTAAGAAAAAATTGGGTATTGCCATATTATCACTTTCAGTATTAACATTTGTAGGAATCACTGCTAAAGCTGATGATGTGACTTCACCGAAAATTAAGGTTTTACCAAATGGTGAAGTTAAACTAAGTGCTCCGAAGAGTGCAGAGAAGGTCATTACAGATGACGATAAACAAGTAAAATATCAAGTAGACAGTGCAATTGATTTACAAAATTTAACAACTGGAACAAATTTTACAACACCAATCACAGTAGATAGTCAAATAGTTTCAAATGATGGAACTACAACCAAAGGTACTACAACAATTACTACTGATTTAAGTCAAGCTGAAGTGGTTAATGAAAACAACGACTTGGGAGTAAATTTTGGCAGTATTGCTTGGTAAAATATTTTTGGGACAAAAGTTTTTGCTAATTCTCAAAACCAAAATGTTTCAGATAAAACATATTCAATTTCCTTCAGGCTAAATATTTCATGGACGATATCTAACGGATACGCGGGACTTACAACTGTGTCTGGAGGTTATGGTACTGCTGTAGATAAAGTTTATGTCTCTGCCTCTTCAGTCACTACATCTACCTCCGGTCAAATCAAAGGAACTTCAGGCTATTCCCAACAGGTAAATGATAAAAATATGGGGATTAGTTCTTCGTGGACAATTACACGTAACTATAAACCAGTAAAAGTTCCTGCTTCTGGGGCTCTTGTTGGAGCAACTTATTATGCTACTTTGAAACGTGGAAATGATACATGGAAATTTCAAACAACTAACCGAGCTTATTAGACTAAGAGGAGAAGTTTCATGAAAACTAAATTAATAAAAAAGTGGTATCTACTAGTTTTATTCTTTATTTGGATTGGAACTATGTTTTTGCCTTCTACAGTAAACCAAGAGAAACTGGATACGGTTTTTTACATTAGTAAAAGTAGAGAAGATTTCTTTTATCTTTTGATAAATCAGATTCCTTATGATACCATTGTTTTAATATTGATGATTTCTTTGTCTGTATTTTATACTTTAAAGAATCACTACTTTGGGAAGTACTTTGCTTTTGCTAGTTTAACTCTTTATATTAGTGTATTTATCATAAGAATACCCTTATCATTTATTTTTGTGAAGCCTTTTGAGATTAATAGTGCTTATGGGGGGCTTTCAAGATTTTGGGCTTTTTATGGCTCGGGATATGTTATGACTTCCATACTTGGACGTATTTTCTTGTTTAGTCTATTGTATTATGCTTTATTTCAATTGAGAGATAAATCAGATAATAAGTCATAAAAATATATTCTCTTATGAGTAAGAGATGGCACAATATTTTCTGAAATGAAATCAAAAAAACTACTAAACAGGATTAGTTTAGTAGTTTTCTTGTGTATTTTAATTGATCGATTATACGCCTTTACGCCAAACTTCATGAGAACGGTTCATGAAGTAGAATAGGAATAGTAAAACAATGGAACCAATAAATAGTGTAGTAATAAATGGAAGGGGAGAGAATCCTTTTTCCCTTGAGTAACCAATGATTGATTTTAGAAAGTTGAACCACTTATTTTTCATTGCTGAATTTCCAAGTTGTATAAGAATTGAAAGTACTATAGGAATACTCATTACCAAAAGTAAAATAATAATTTTTTTAAATCCAGAAAAAATATCATTAAAAGTTCCTAGTACTAATCCTAATGAGGAAAAGAAAAATAGTAGAATGAATACCAAGAGAAGAGAGAGTAAAAAGTTATCTGAATGGTAGGCATCTTTAGAGATTAAGAAAATTGTTAGATTAAATTTATCGACTGAGATTTTTGATAGTAATAGTGCAATGATAGAACTCATAAGTGAAGAAATAGCTATCACAGATAAATTAACCATAAAAATGGAAAAACGTTTAAGACCACATTGAATAAAAAATTTGAAATCTGAATTCATACTTAGGAAAGAAATAATAATTGAGAAAAATACTATCGGTATGAGCACATCAGATGAAACTGGATCGCTACTTCCAGAAAAGTATAGTCCAAAAACTGGAAAGAGGATTCCAAATAAAATCCACCAGATAAAGAAAATACCTAAAGAGATTAATTGGTGAATGAGTATATATCGAGTTGCTACTTGAAATTTCATATTAATTTCCTTTCTTTTTACTTGCAATTTTCATAAAGTAATCTTGTAAACTCATAGATTCTATTTTTATGTTACCCATTTTTTTCTGAGGTAACTCTCCTTTGACATAAGCGGTAAGAGAACCTCCCAGAGTTGTTTTTTCTAAGATTTGTAGTTGCTTTGTGAAAGTTTCCACCTCTTCAATAGATCCCGTGACTATATGGGTGTTTTCTAATATATTTTCGACACTATCGTCTTTGATAATTTTGCCTTTATCTAAAATGATTACTTTCTCAAGTAGATTTGATATTTCTTCAATTAAGTGTGTTGAAATAACAAAGGTTCGTGGATTTTCTTGGTATGTTTCTATTAAATAGTTATAAAACAATTCACGATGATTAGCATCTAGACCAAGAACTGGCTCGTCTAGGAAAATATACTCACAGGGCACACATAATGCAATGATGAGTTTAGCTATGCTTCTATAACCTGTTGAGAGCTTATTCATTCTTTTAGTAGGTTCCAACTCAAACTCTGATAACATTTCATTAGCGAGTCTCCAATCAAAATTACCATAAAAACCCTCCATTAAATGAAATAAAGATTTTATTTTTAGTTTTGATGGGTAAAGGTCATCCTCGCTCATTAGATGGATATTATTTAATGATTTTTCATTTTCAGTAACAAGTCGACCATCAAGAGTTATTTTACCTTTGGTATCAAAAATTCTATTATTAATAATATTCAATAAGGTACTTTTACCCGCACCATTATTTCCCAAAAGTCCATAAATTTTTTCTGCTTGAAAATTAACAGAAATATTATTTAAGACATTTTTTTTACCATATGTCTTATAAAGATTTTCAATAATTAAACTCATTTTTCATACCCTCTTTCTACTAATTCTATTAGTTGTTCTTGACTAATATTTAATTTTTTTGCTTCATCAAGGACTTTAAGTAGTTCTTTATTTATAAAATTATCTTTTCTTTGATTTAAAACTTTTTGTTGTGCGCCAATTGTAACAAACATTCCTAATCCTCTTTTCTTTTCGATTAGTTTTTCTTCTACTAATTGATTCATGCCTTTTAATATCGTTGCGGGATTGATTTTGTAATTCTTTGAAATTTCAGTAGTAGAAGGAATTTGAGTTCCTTCTGCGTAGGAACCATTAAATATGCCTTCAGAAATTTCTTCAGCTACTTGTTGATACAAAGCAATATCACTATCAAAATTAAATTTCATATGTCTCCTTTCGTTAATTGGTTAGTTGGTTATATAACTAAGTATATATCGTTTTGATTATTATGTCAAGTTCTAAAGTATAAAAGTTTTTTTTAATGTCAAATAAAAAAACTACTAAACTATTGAAGTCTAGCAGTTTTTTATAAGTTCAAATAAGAATTATTGTTGTTTCTGATAATATTCATTCATGACTAATTGCTCTAAGGTAAAGTTTTTAGTTGAATGGGCATATTCTAGCTCATTGATTAATTCATTTATGGATAAATTCTTTAAAAAAGAAACGCAAGCGTTTTGCTCGATAACAAGTCCACGACTTATTTTTATTAATATATTCTTGCATTTTCTAAGTTGATTATTTTTATTATTGACAAGATGTTTAATTTCAATAGTAGTTTTATAATCGTTATCTCTGAGTTTCAAAACAAGCTCTAATGCTTTAGAATTACTTAACCCTAAGATGTGATGTAAAAAATTTAAAAGTCTGCTATGCAGTCCTTTAATGCTCATGCCAGTTATACTTTTAATTTTGTCAAAAGAATAATTTCTAGTTAAAAGCATTTCTAATTTTGGAGTTGAACAAAATAAGAGTGAAGCGATAATATTGGCTTCATCTTCAAATGGTAAAACGTCATCAGAATATTTTCCTGAAAATTTTGAAGTAAATACCTTTTTATTATCTTCTAACTTATGAAAATATAAGTGAGTAAGCTCATGTAATATAGTGAATTTGATTCGAGTTAAAGGCATTGATTGATTAATAAATATCAATGTTCTATCTTTTTTAGGCATTGTTAAACCAGAAGTTCTATGCACTAAACTATCGTCTAGGATGATAAAATCAGGATTCTGTACAAGGTCCTTATAGATAATTTCATTTTTTTTAGATTCAAAAAACGAAAAATTAATATTGTAATTGGACTCAAAGTATAAAATTATATCTTTAGGAAAGATTTTTGATACTGGTATTTGACTTTGAGCCGAAATTTGATTAAGTAGTTCATTAGCTAGATTTAGACACTTATTATAAACGTTAGAATCAACAACTCTATATTCAACTTTTTTCATAGAGTAATATTATTTTTTCCAGATAGAATCGTCATTCAATCGTTCTTTAGCGTATTTCATTAAGTCTTTAATAGCTTCATTGAATTTTACTTGTTCATCAGGTGTCATATCTTCACGTTCCATACGAAAAGCAGCGATAAGTTCATTTTCTTCATCACTATAATCAGAATTTGGTACATTTTCACGACCCAATAAATAATCAACGCTGACATTAAAATATTCTGCCAACTCGTCTAATCGTTTTGTGGAAGGATTCTGTCTTTTATAGCTTGAAATTGTGTTTCTAGGGTATCCTAGTTCACGTTCAATTTGATTCATTGATTTATTGGATTTTTTAATAAGTTCTTGAAGTCTTTCATAGAGCATTTTAAACAGTTACTCCCTTCATTAGTAAAAAAATAAAAATTTTTTATAAAAATACTTGACATGTGTAGTTAAATAATATACAATATTGAATGTAGTTAATATAACTACAAAAAAGAAGCGGAAGCGCGCTGAGGCAACTCCCACTAAAATGTTAAATTAATAACCTGAACATTATTAATTTTAACATTTTTGAAGGAGATAAGTCAATGCAAGCACTAAGTTTTAAATCAAACTTTATACAATTGAATAGCTGTGTGTTAAGTCACGTGGCAGGTGCTTGTTCCATTTATCTAACAAGCTAGGGGAGAGAGCCGATGAATGCACCCCGATAACCGAAAGGTCGTATTGTCGTGAGACATTCTGAATATACCGTTTAAGGGGGAGTATGCTGTCAATGAGAGACACTATATTCTCTCTTTTAATTAAAATATGAACAAATAAAGTTTAAATAATTGTCCGAGATGACAAAAAACTAGTCGCTTAAACTATTAGAAATGGCAGTTTTTTATTTAAGAAAAATAATGGTTTTAGTAAAAATCTATCTTAATAAATTTAATTCACTTAGGGATTTGTTGATACTGTCCGTAGGAAATTTGATTTATAACTAAGATAGATTTTTTTATGGGAATATAATTTAATAGGCTAGAGTAATTACTTTATAAGTAATGGTGCTGGTTCAAATCCAGTTGTTCCCTTAATGAAAAAAGAATGGAGATTTTATGGAAAGTTTTTCTGAAAGGTTAATTCATTTAAGACACAGCAATAATTTAACACGAAAACAAGTGAGAGAGAGTTTAGATATTAATGAATCAACATATAATCGTTGGGAAAATGGAAGTAGAACACCTGACAATGAAACTATTGTAATATTTGCTAACTTCTTCAAAGTTACTCCTATGTATATGCTAGGAATTAGTCACCTTAGAAATGGTGAGGAATATTTACTAGATGTTTTAGAAAATATTGAATATGATGATACTATTGAAGGATTGAAAGCTAAAACTGGTTTAGCAGAATATCGAAAAAATTACACGTTGTAATATATTTGTTGCTAAAAGAGACGAATCGAGAAACAATGTTAATTAACTTTTAACAAACCATTTGGTTTGTGATATAATAAACTTAAATTAGAGTAAAGATAGGAATGCATTTATGAATAAGAATTTGAACCCTTTAAATTGGACTAAAAAACAACAAATTATTGGTGGAGCAGTTGCGATTGTTTTAATCGGTGGTGTTACTACTGGAATAGTTAATCATGCAAATCATCAAGCAAAAGAAAGAAAAATTGAAGCTTTAAAAAATAAAAAAATTAAACTTTGTAAGGCTAGGGCCGAAAAAGCAAAACAACTTGAAAAATCTAATGAAGCAGACAGTAAGAAATTACTAGATATTACTGAAAAAACTCCTACTGACAAGAATATTAAACTAGCTGAAGCTTCAATTCTTAAAGTTAAAAATGCTGAAGTAAAAAAAGCTTTTGACAATCAAGTAGTTGGTATTAAAAATCGTGTGAAGTTGGAAACTGAAGCTAAGACAGCCGTTAGTAACTATCAAAAAGACGCTATGAATCAAGATAAGTATAAAACAGCTCAACAAGCTGTAAATAAGCTTACAAGCTCTTATTCAAAAGGTTTGAAAGATACGTTGAACAAACAACTTGCGACTTTTAAGAAACAAGCTGATGACGCTACAAAAGCACAGCAAGCTAAGAGTGCAAGTGATTCAAAAACGAAGGTAACCAACACCAATAAAGAACAATCAGATTCAACTGGAAATACAACTAATAATAGTAACAATGCTAATACAGGTACTGATTCACAAAGCACAGTAAATAATGATGTTGCTAGTGTTTCTAATTTTTACGGTGGAGGAAGTCAAAATAACTATTCACAAGGTGGTTCAAATACTTTTCAAAACAATACTAATTCAGGTTCAAGTAATCAAGGTCAAGGAAATAGTGGACAAAATAATTCTAATTCAAACACAGGTGGGAATGGTTCTAACACAAATAATGATGGTTCTAATGGGGGAAACTCAGGTCAACCAACACATACTACAAAATATTTAGGTTGGGTATCAGTTGACGGAGTGAGAAGATATTCTCAAACTTTCAATACTTTAGGTAAAGCTCAAAGCTATGTAGATGCTACAGTAAATTCAGCTGAAGTTATTAATTTAGGATTTGAACATAGTATAAGATATGGTGTTGAGCCTGCATAAAATATTTTATTTATTTAAAAAATCACTTTCTTAAATGAGAGTGATTTTTTCTTTAAGCGAACGAATTAGTACGGTTGAATGGGGTTCAAGTCCCTACGTTCGCATAAATTGACCGAGATGTCATTAAACTAATAAAGAAAGGTGGAAATATGATTAAAATTCCAATTAACGCAACGAAACTCTTAGGTTCAAAAGTTACTGTCGATAAGACCATTGAACCAGTCGCACCAAGAGCAGGTGTTGAATCAGGTTATACCAAGTATAGTGCTACAAGTCCATTACAACCGCAAGGTTTTGAATTACGTGTACCAAATGGTAAAGGGGCTAAACCTACTCGCCGTCAAGAAGTTGTTTTGACAGATGTCACGGTTGCTTATGTTCGTAATCGCACACCAAAAGGCAAATATTCACAAGAATATGTTGTTTATGCTGAAGCGCTCAAATTAGCGTAATTATAGGGGGAAATTAAATGTCATTAAAGTTAAGTAAAATTTTTGAAAAAGAAAACAAGTTGACTGAAGAAATCGGTGATTTTGATAAAGCATTAGGTAAAGTTTTGTTCTTGCATGCTGAACCAGTAATGATCTTTGAGGACGGAGAACCAAATGAAGAAACTGGTGAAATTAAACGTTATCCAACGGATAAAGTTGATTATTATGAGGTCAACATTTATTCTGACGCACAAGACAAGCAAATTGTTGTAAAAATGCCTGCTGAAGCTGATTTTTCGGGGCTTGAATATGAAGATGAAATTAAATTGACGAATCGCTCAATTAATTTTTGGTCTGATAAAGAACTCGTACCTACTGGAAACGGTCAGTTCCGAACGAATTACTTTTCAGGTGAAAAATGGAATGCTGAAGGGATTGAAAAAGTGGGTAAATCTAATTCAAAACCTGAACAATCTCCAAAGCCTGAACCTAAAAACAATGAACCGAAGAAATGATAAATGGCAAAACGTACAATAAGTAAAGGCTCTCGTTTAAAGCTTAGAGATAAGTATGACCGTGAATTTTTTGTATTGATTACTGGTTTACTTTTCGCTAGTCCTGTAGGGTTCTTTTATAAAAATTTTGAAACCTTGCCACCAAAAGTGCTAGCAATTTATGCTGTAGATATTCTGCTCATTGCATTTTCGGTGGCTTTTGGTTTATTGATTTTGCTTTATCACAAGTTCCTTTTCTTTTCAAAAAACAATTATAAAAGATTGTTACTGAACTATGTTGTGAAGCATGGTTTAGTTGAAAAAGAAATGGTTAAAGATGAAAAAGGAAGTCATGAAAAGTTAAAACTAGCGCCTATTTATCTGAAGCAACCTAACACGTATGAATTACATACATATTTTCCAATTGACGGTGGAGTTCATCAAGAAAAATTTCTTGATTTAGCTGACGGTTTAGAAACAACTTTTTTTGCCGATTATCAAGAACAAAATTTTATTAATGAAAGTAAAATTCTTTCTAAAAAAGCATTTGTTGAGTATGTTTTTGCTATTGACGGAGAACGTAATCGTATTTCAGTTAATGATGTCATAGTCGATAAAAAATTAGGTTTAAAATTAATGAATGGGGTTTACTGGAATTATGAAGCTGACCCACATATGCTTATTGCAGGTGGTACTGGGGGTGGCAAAACCGTTCTTTTGATGTCAATTTTATCAGCCCTTGCTAAAGTAGGACATGTTGATATATGTGACCCTAAACGTTCTGACTTTGTGGGAATGAGAGATGTTCCAGTTTTTGAAAATCGTGTGTTCTTTGATAAAGAGTCTATGATTGAGTGTTTACGTTCAAAAATGCAATTTATGGACGAACGCTATGATTATATGACAAATCACCCTGATTATAAGGCAGGGAAACGATATTCTGATTATTGTTTGACACCTGAATTTGTACTTTTTGATGAATGGGCTGCTTTTATTTCTAGTTTAGATTTTAGAGAATTTGATGAAGTAATTCAAATTTTAACTCAAATTGTTTTAAAGGGTCGTCAATCAGGGGTCTTCTTAATTCTTGCCATGCAACGTCCAGATGCTGAATATCTGAAATCAGCTTTACGTGATAACTTTATGAAACGGTTGGCGGTTGGTCGTTTGACTGGTTCAGGTTATCGTATGGTCTTTGGTGATGAAAATGAGAAAAAAGTTTTCAAATACATCAAGGGTAAAATTGGTCGTGGTTATGTTGCCAATAATGGCGAACTTGCACGTGAATTTTATAGCCCTTCTGTACCATTTGATAAAGGCTATGATTTTCATGAAGAGCTTTCAAAATTACCAGTTTTAGCTGATACTACTGAAGTTCAGCTTGAAGCTCCACCAATTTCTAACGTTGAACAGGAACGAGCAGAAAGTGAGCTTTTGGAAGAAAAATTTTATACGATTACCTCTTTATCTCGCAAGTTGGGTCAACCGTCAAAAACTGTGAAAACAGCCATAGAGCGTTTAACAAGTGGCGGATATTCTATAAGTGAAAAATCACCTTACAATGAAGATGATTTTATTGCTTTACAAACTGTTTTCTTAACCAAAGAAACAGAAGAATGTACTTTGAATGAAGCCGTTGATACTGTCTTAGCTGATGAAGCAGAGTTTGAAAAAGAATTTGTGACTTTTGACAAAGAAGTTGCCTAGCTTGAAAATGAGGTAAAAATAATGGCAGAAAAAAGTGTTAGAGTAACTATTTCAAAGGATAATAAAACGACGGAATTGACCCTTAGAGGGGTTGCTGTTAAAGACTTTGAAAAGCTATTCTTTGCTGTTCAAAATCAAATGAAATCTTGTGAAAAAAAGGAAGATAAACACCACGCAATCGGCGGTGAGTAAATGATAGGAACTTGTTTCCGTTTGTCTTTAGACAACTTGCCGTAGGCAAGCCATTTTCCACGGTCGAATTGCCCTCGCAAACGGTAGTGCGCGACAGCGGTTTATTCTTGAAAGAATTGGAGGAAAAACTATTGGGTTTTGTTTTAAGGCTATTGCGTTTTAAACGTAATGCTTTTTTTGAAAAAGTGCAAGAACGTAAGCATAGCTCCGAGCGTAGCGTAAGGAGTGAGCGTGTGATTGCACGGCTGACGGCTTGCCGTCAGGTTGGACTTGACCCCCCAAATGCTAATGAGGGGGGGTACAAGTGATACAAGTCTAACTATCCTAGTTATATCAAGGTTCTAGGTTGTATCACCTGTGACTTATGTTTAGAAAGTGAGGAACGAACGATTGAATTAAAGGATATACGCTCTATCGCAAATGTTACTCAACAATTCATGGCTGACTTACTAGGTATATCTTTAGTCTATTATCGAAAAATGGAAAATGGAGACCGTCCACTCTCGAAACAGTTTGAAGAAAAAATTAGAAATTCTTTTTTCAAAAAAAGAGAGAGTTCAACGGTCTTTGTTGGTACAAATGACTATACAAATATTCGTTTTCAGACTTTAAATGTTCGTGAAGTAGTTTCTAAGATTTTAGGTCTAAATGTTGAGAATTTTCAACTTAATGAGTATAACCGTTATCAATACCCTTTCTATATTAGTTACGGTCACATCAATGTTTATTATCACGATAAAGATATAAAAGCAGGTGTGCTAATTGAAATGAGCGGTCAAGCGTGCCGTGAAATGGAATATGAGTTTGAATATCATCAAAAACAGCGTACTTGGTACGATTTTTTTAACGATTGTTTTCTCTATGCCAATAAAAAAGCACCAGAAAATGATGATTTTGTAAAAATCACACGTTTTGATTTAGCACTTGATGAACAATACAACCCACAAGAAGGAAATTTTGACTTGTTCAAACTTTTAACTTCTGCCCGTGAGGGGCGGTGGAATGGTCGTAAACAAAACTATTCTGCGGTACTTGGTGGAAGAAGAACAAAAGAGGGAATGATTAATGACGGTCTAACCGTTTATTTTGGATCTAAACAAACTCATTTATTTTTTCGGTTCTACGAAAAAGATTATGAGAGAGCAAGTCAAGAAATGACTTCGGTTGAAGCAATACGTGAAATGTATGGTTTGCGAAATCGTTATGAAATTTCCATGCGAAAAGAAATATCAACCGACTTTATAAAAAGATATATCGAGGAAGATTTTGATTTAGCCGATGAAGGGGTCAAAATTATTAATGATAATCTGACATTTTATGATAAGGAAGGAAACTTAGATAGTGAATGGTACGATATGATGGGTAGAATGGATGCTTATCATTTTACTGTTCGTCCTGAAGCGCCTGATTTGAACCGAAAATATACATGGTTTGAACGTGGTGGTCCTGTATCAACTTATCTATTGTTAAAAAAAGCTGAAGAACTGACAGGTGAAAGTCGTTTGGAAGAAATTTTTAATGAAGCTGAACTCACAGAAAGACAAGAAAAGTTCCTGAAGGAATTTAGAATGATAAGGGGTGCAAATGGATAGCATATTCAAATTAGCAGGTTTTTCAGTTAATGAAATAGTTTATAAAGTGTTATTTATCATTATTTTATGGGCTATAATTGGTGCAATACTTGGTGAAATTTTTCAGTGATAATTAGATAAGGAGGAAAGGGAGAGGTGATAAAACCTAATATAGAACATTTTCAAAAAAGAATGTTGAGAGTTCCAAACAACGTCCGAATGCTCCAGTATAAAATGAGTGGATATGAATTTAATTTGAAAAAATTTGAGCAGGGAGTTTATGACCAGCTCTTTTTTTATATTCCAAATGAAACTGAAGCGTTGGGATTGCTCAATGAAATAGGCTTGATGTTTCCACCTGATTCAATGACACGAAAAAAATATTATTCACTCTATCAAGAAAAAAGGATTGCGGATTTGCCTGAAGGCTATAAAATGGCAATTTATTTTTTAATTGATAATGATTTAGCACAAGCCACTTTATGATTTTTCATAAATAAAAACAAAGTTATTTTTCAGATAAGGGAAGGCAAATTTTGTGGTGGGAAATAAAAAAAGAAAAGAGATAAAATATGCCAACTTTAAAAACAGGCCTTAAACAACTTACAACTGATTTAAACGAAATTGAAGCTGTAATCAATGCAGGAAATGCCTATCAAGAAGCCGTTTCAAAACTCAAAGGACAAGGAAAAGCACTTCGTACACTTGAAAATGATACCTCAATTTCAGATGATACAGTCGAAGTTATTGCCAATCATACAAATGATTTGATTAGAAATCTTCTCAAAGGTTCAACTGCATACAACTTTACAAAGAAATCATTTAATGAATTAAAAGGAAAACTGGAAGAAGCAGAAGCGCAAGCACGTAGTGGCGCTAAATAAATAGTCCACGTAAAACTTTAAAATAAGGGGAGGGTTTGCCTTTCCTTATCTGAAAAATAACATTGTAAAAGCCTCACTCATGGTAAGGCATAAGAGAAAGGACACCTCACCATGAGTGAGAAATAAAAAATATGACAGTAACAAATATGAGCAAAGCACGACCACAGATTGATTTTTCACTTCATAAAGCACCATATAAAGATTTATATGATATTCAAATTTTGTTTCCTGATGGTACAAATCAATTTTGGTCTGGAATTAATGAAAAAAAGGTCATGTGGCTGTGTGAGAAATACAATCCTATCTCAACTCCGCTGTCAATTGCGATTGCTCCTCGATTTTTACCAAAATCTAATATTCAAAAACCTAATTGGGAAATTAGAAAGGGTTAGAAAATAGATAGAAACAAATATTTAAAAATCGCTATTTATTTTGATATTTTCTTAGCAATTTTTGGACTAACTTATTTATTAATGAAATTCTTTGGAGGTTGAATTATGAGTGTATTTGCTGAAAGATTAAAAGAGTTGCGAAAAGAAAAAGGACTTACACAAAGTCAAGTAGGTGTTCATTTGGGAATGTCACAGCAAAATTATCGTAGGTGGGAAGTAGGCGAACGTTCACCTAGTGGTGAAACTTTGATAAAGCTCGCAGATTATTTTGATGTTAGCACAGATTATTTATTGGGAAGAAAAAGTGAAAAATGAACATTCAACAACTCTATTTAATTATTAATAAAATGAATAAAGTGCTTAAAGTTGCTAGACTTATTTCGCTAATTCCAGTTACGCTTATTGGATTAGCTTTTGAAATACTTACCTCTATGTTCTTATCAGGTACAATATGTTGGTGGCTGGCAGCTTTTAAAATTATTTCAGAAAATAATAAGATTATATTTTATCTTTTTAGTGTCATTATCTTCCTCATATTGCTAGTTTATAGTTTGATTGGGATTCTTAAAGTTTTAGAAAACAAACTTAAAGAGAAAGAAGTTAAATGATGACAGTACATAAGAAAAAACTAGATTTCCAATTTCATAAACCCGTTGAAACGGGGGAAAAACCTTTTGAAGTTCGTATAAATGATTGTGATTATCAAGTAGGCGATATTATTGAACTAAAGTCTTATGGGAAATGTTGTAACTATTGTGATGGAAAATCATATAAAAAATATTATTCAGGAAATTGTAGCGGTTGGATGAATTGCTATGAATCTGAAGCTGAAACTATCAGAGTAAAGATATTAAGAGTTATTTATCCTAAAGAAATCAATTATGCTTTAACGCATGGGGTTATTTTATCAAGCAGTTTCGGTAAAATAAATCTTGATGATGTTAGAGAAGTATTGAAAGAATACTTTAACAGAAAAACGTTACCTAAAGATTATGTACTTCTTGAAATTGAGGTTATTAAAAAATAAATAAAACTTGTCCGAAACGACAAAAAACTAGTCGCTTAACTGTCAGAAATGGCAGTTTTTTTATTTTAGCTAAATTAAAAAAAGGAGATTTACTCATGAGTAAACACAAAAAATTGTTAAATGGCTTAACTTCTGAAAAGAAAGTTACCAATTGGAAAATGCACAAACGTAAAAAAGTATTTGTTGCCTTTGCAGGAGTTTTGGCTGTGGGTTTGGGTACAGCAGGACTTGTATATGCTAGTGCACAAAGTACAAGTGCGAAGGCTAGTTTACCAACAGATACAACGGTTAACTGGGAAAATAACAAGCCTTTGTATTATGAAATCGACCAAACAGGAAAAGAACACCCAAAACCTATGCTTAAACTATCAGATGGAACACCTGCATGGTGTTTGGGTCTTGGTGTGCCTTTGGTTAACAACACAACTCAAGCTCAATTAGATTCTAGTAATGCAATTTTAAATGCCTTATCTGATGAACAGATTGCTGTGATTAACAATGTGGCATATTTAGCTCAAAAACAAGGAACGTTGTTGGCATATGCACAAGCTCAACATGCCACATACCTTTTACTTGATGAAGCAGGGGTATCTGTCAATCAGACAAAAGATTTGATTGTAAAACCAAACACTTTATTACAAGAACCTAATGCCATTAAAACAGGCGCAAATGACTTGATTACACAAGCAAAAGCTCTTCGTAAATTGCCAAGTTTTCATGGAACAACGGTAGATGTGGTTCAAGGGGTAGAAAAAACAGTTACTGATTCAAACAGTGTTCTTGCTAATTTTCCAAATTTCAAAAGTAATGTTTCTGGTTTATCAGAAAGTGTTTCAGGCAATGATTTGAAACTGAAAGCTGATATTACGGCAAAAGTTGGAATCACTCCAAAAGCAATTCAATTCCAAAACACACCTCTTTCAATTGCTGATTTACCTTATTATGTCTTTTCGACTGATGGAGATAGTACAGGGAAAGCAAGTCAATCTGTGATTGCTTCACAAGACCCTTCAAAAGCTAATGGTTATCTAAACGTTAATGTTATTGGTCTTGGAGAAACAACATTGACAAAAGTGGATGCCGATACTGGCAGTGGTGAAACACAAGGAGCTGCACAATTAAAAGGGGCTGTCTTTGGTTTGTTCAATAAATCAGACAATTCACCTGTGAAATGGTCTGACGGTCAAAAAGGATATCCTATTACAGTTACTGCTGGTACTAAAGCAGATGATACTAATGTTTCCATTAAGCTTGGTGATGACTTGAAAGCAGGATTGAAAAATCTTGATAACTCAAAAGAGTATTATTGGAAAGAAACCGTTGCTCCTGAAGGTTATAGCTTATCAACCGAAAAATATGAAGTAAAATTTGATTCTTCAAGTAAATTTGATGATAAAACATCAAACTTTATAGATGATGATAAGGCAACTGATAAAGTCCTTGACTTAAATTTTGGCTTTATCAAAGCGCAAGATGTCAACGGTTCATTGACTGGCTTAAATGGTCGTACTTTCCGATATACTCCTACAGGAGATACTAAAGGAAAACCAATTGAAGTGACTTCAGGAGCAAATGAAGATTCTAACGGTGTAACGAACAACGGACAAGTTAATTTCACCAAAATTCCTTTTGGTGATGGACTTCTTGAAGAACTCCCACAAAAAGATGATAAACTTCAATTAATCAACCCTATCTCTATTGTTACGACAACTAACAAGGATAAGGATGAAAATATCACAGGTTATACAGTCACATTTACTGATACTGTTACAAAACAAGTGATTACAACGCTTGATGTTTCGTTGGATAAAGTAACTGATAATTCTACAATGTTCAAAGTTAATCTTGGAACTTTGGTAGATAAACCAGTTACTCCTGTCGTGCCAACCATTAAAACAAAGGCACATACCAAAGATGGCGACCAAACGATTCAAAAAGTCGAAATTTCCAAAACAACTCCTCTCTACGATAAAATCATGACAACAAATGCTATAAAAGGCGACCAAATGGTGGCTACACTTCACCGTGTTGTGACGGGTAAAGACGGAAAAGTGACAGAATCAAAAGTTATCCGTACTTTGAATTTCACGGTTGATGATGAAACGGTCAAAGCACAAGAAAAACAAATTGAATCTACTGTTGATACAACGAAAGACGCTGATGTTCCTGAAACTTCAACTGTAGCCTATGTTTGGACTGAAGATTTATTTGATGAAGGAAAAAATCCTAAAACAGATGAACCAAAAGCAAAACATGATGATTTGAAAGACCAAGACCAAACATTGACCGTCGAAAAAGTTGAAAAACCAGTTACTCCACCAAGTTCAAAACCTACTCCACCAAGTACCACTCCTACAGAAACTCCTAAAGTTTCATTACCAACTACAGGAAGTGAAACAGGCGATATGATTATGTATGGTGGTGCATTAGCCGTCTTAATCGCTCTTGGTACTGGTGCTGTTTATTATATGAAAAAGAAAAAATCAACTAAAGAAGAAGGGTAGAAAAGAGCAGACTTGATGTCTGCTTTTATTTTGAATAAAAATGAAAAATACAAAATATAAATCAAGAACTCCACCAAATAAATTTTATGAAGTGTTATTTCAAATTTATAAATAAGAGAGGAAAAAATGTACGTTGTAAAAATGCGTGGTGGCTATCTTTGTGCCAATGGTGGAGCGACTAAACACTTAAAATTTGCTACCACTTTTGATACTAAAAAGAAAGCTGAAGAAGTGGCTGAAAAATGGTTAAGAAGTGATGTATCTTTTAAAGCTGTTGAAAAAGAAAGTGAGGAATATGAGCAGAATAAAAATTAGTGAGTTGGCAGATGAATTCAAAATTGACAGAAAAGATGTGCTGGCTAAAGCGCAGGAATTTGGGGTTTCAGCTAAATTGGCAACGAAAACCTTGAGTGAATCAGAAGAAAAACAGTTGAGAACATATTATCAACAGGTTCCACATTCAATGGCTGAAACAAGCAAAAATCAAGTTTTAGAAAATGTAGGACAGAAAAAGCTTGACCCTAAAGAAGAAGTTTCAGAAAAAAAAGAAGAACCCTCTAAAGCAGAACAAGTGGAAAAAAAGAAATCAAAATTTTCAATATTGGGTCATAAAAAGTCTGAAAAGAAAAAGGGGAAACTGCTCACTCGCCTTTCAAATGAAAAACCACCGTCAAAAAAGCAGTTTACTGCAAAGCAGGGTGGGGCATTAGTTGTGGGTGGGGTTGGAATCTTAATATTATCTAACATGGTCTTGTTTGGTTTAATGGCAAGTGGTTATCAGCCGACACAAAAAATCATTCATGAACAGGTAAGTGCCAGTCAAAAAGTTTCAGGAAATGGACTTGATTTACAAGCGAAAAATTATCTTGATGGCTTTGTTCAAACCTACTTTACTTTTCCTGAAAATGAAAAAGACCAAGAACAAGCGGTCAAAGATATTAATGGTTACTTTGTTCAACAATTGCCAGTCATTAGCCAAGGGCTTCAACGTTCACCTTCAAAGTTTGAAGAAGCGGTATTAATGAATTTAACCGATAATGAAGCCACTTATAAAGTGACTTATGGGGCAGGGGCAGTCACGAAAAAGGGAAAATCAAATGTGGTGAATTATCATGATGTCACAACTTTATTTACTATTCCTTATCAAAAAGTAGGGTCAAGTTATTATGTTTCTGATGAACCTTACTTTTCAAGTGTTAATGATTTACAAGCTAAAGAAAGTCAAGTCCCTGTCAAAACATGGTCAGGAACAGATAATAATAGCGCTTCGACTAAGAAAGACTTAGATAAGTTCACAAAAGCTTTATTTACGGCTTATACAACTGATAGTGATACCTTAAAGCTGATTTCAGAAGGGTTATCTTTGAATGATAGCGAAACGTTCCAGTCTTTAGACCAAGCCACTTATGAACCTAAAGGTGACACATATCAAGCTATTGTTCAAGTGACAATGAAAAATGAGCTAGGTACTCATGTAGAAAACTATCAATTTACAATTTCAAAACAAAAGCAGTCTTATTTTGCGACTGACTTTAAGCATACTTTGCCAAAAGGCAATAAAGAATAGGAGAAATTAAAGGTGAAAGAATTATTAAATTATCATATTGCCGTTGTTTATGGAGATATTGGACTTTCTAATTTTTGGAATACATTTCAAACCAATGTGAAATATATTATTTTTGCAGGGACTTTATGGTTTATGATAAGGGAATGGAAAAACAAAGCGGTTGGTAAAATGGTAATGACTTTTATTGTTGGGGCTATTTTATTTGCATTAACATTGAATCCAGAAACTGTCCTTCAACCAATAGGACAAAAGTTAATGCAAATGATTGGGGCGTAATTAAGGAGCGAAAATGTCAAAAGAAAATAAAAAAGGACTGAAATATTCAAATAAAAGTTCACTTTCACAACCGTTAAGAATCCAAAAGCTTTTTGATGGATGGTCGCTAGGCAAGGCTTGGCGGTTGTCCTTTTTTATTTACTTTGGATTGTTTGGCTTTATTTTATGGAAACTTTTATTTTCAAAATTAGTGGTTTTTCCTATTGGCTTTCGATTGGTCGTTGAGAGCTTTATGTGTTATAAAAGCGCCTTATTTTTAGCGGAAATACGGATTGATGATAAATCGCCGTTTATTTATCTAAAAGATATGATAAGTTTCATTATAACTTTTGGCTTGAAAGGAAAAAGCATTTATAAAGGGTGGATTTACCCTTTACGCAAGAGAAAAGAGGAATTAAAAGAAAAATGAAGAAAAAAGCGACATGGGAAAATCATATTTTATCAGTTCATGAAAATTTGGTTTTAAAAGATGATGGCACAGTTTTTGCCATGTTTGAAGTTCCAGCTTCAATTATTTCAATGATGGATGAAAAAGGAAAGAAAAACCATAAACAAACAACACAAGCGGTGATTACCAGTTTGTATGAACATTTAGGCTTTGAAATTTTGATGAAGCCTATCACAAAGGATTTACTCAAAGCGTACGGCTATTTACTGGAAGATTGTGACCCACGAACACGAGAGTTTGGGGAGTATTTATTAGAACAATCTTATCTTGAATTAGAAAATGAGTTAGGGAAGATTTACAATCATAAATTCTTTTTAACTGTTCCATTGAGTGACTTTGCTTTTTCAGGCGATTTGAAAAAGATGATGAAAGAAGGGTGGCAAAGATTTAGAAAATCAGTCGTTCAATTGATTCGCCGTGAGCTTGAATTTACGGTCAATTGGTATGAAGATTATGAACAAACGGCTTTAGATTTAGAAATGAATTTAAATCTCCTTCAAGCTCGTCCATTAAAACAAGAAGAAACACTGCTTTATAATTCCTTAAATTACTTGCGTGGCATTGATGTCAATCAAGATGAACTTTTGGCTGATGTGAACAATGCGATTGAAAATATTGATGATACAACGGTTGATGTTCGCTCAGATGGTTTGCTTGAAATTCATCATCCCCAAGGAGAGAGCCTGTTAAAATTTTTGCCCCTCGCTGATTACCCTGATGTGGTCAATGATATTCATTTAATAGAACATATTCAAACCTTGCCCTTTCCAGTTGAATTTCGTGTCAAGGCTCGTTTTAGAAAGAACAAAGGGGCTTTAGGAATGGAAGCAACAGCAGAAAGAACACGTGACCGAATAGGAACGGAACTTTCTGAAGCAGATGAGCAAGGCAATGTGACTAAAAACTCATCTGTGAGTGCCTATGTGATTCTTGAAGATATTATTGCAGGGGTGGATGGTGGGGAATATTTCTTAGACTTTTTACCTGTTTTTGCGATTACTGGTTCAACGCCTGATGAAATTAATTATTATAAAAAAATGTTAATGACGGCAATGGAAGGTTTAGGAATCAAAATTGTTCCTAGTCAATGGGATCAACCCTATCTATTTTATAAAATGCGCTCAACGGAAGAGTTGACCCGTTCGGATAAGTATTGGGTGCAAAATATGAAAGTTTCGGCATTTGTTGAAAATTTATTCTTTGTGAGCCAAAAGGTTGGTTCGGATGTTGGGTTTTATTTTGGACGAGTTGACCATACTCAACTGAATTGGGCAGGAAATTTTGAAAAAGCCATCGCTAGCTCACCTACTCCTTTTTTCTGGAATATGTTTCAAGCCAATAAGGACGATATTGAAGGGAAATTGGGAGATAGTCCTCACGTGGGTATTTTTGGTGATACAGGCTCAGGGAAATCTTTTTTTGCCAAACAAGGATTTGTTAATCATTCTATCTTAAAAGGATTGAGCCTTTATATTGACCCTAAAGATGAAATGAAAAGTCAATTTTTAGCTGTTCGAGATAAATTAGAATCTTATCTGCCTGAAATGGAAGAAAAAATTTCTGAATTAGTGGTTCTCATTGAAGATGATGAGATTCTAGCTCGAAGAATTAGGAATTTAGAGTTTTCTTATCATAAACCACTGATTGATTATATTAATCATATTCATTTTGTCAGCTTGGATGTCAAAGATAAGAAAAACATCGGAGCGCTTGACCCTATTGTCTTTTTAGAAGGCAATCAAGCCACAGAGCTTGCCACGCAAGTCACAAAAGGTTTAATTGGCGATAAGTTAACAGAAGATGACCGCTTTGAGAATTGTTTCAATCAAAAAGTTCAAGAAGTGATTGAAGCCAGAGCCAAAGGAAAAACGGTAGGACTTTTAAATGTTTTTCAACTCATGGCAAAATCAGAAGAAGATTTTATCAGATACCGAGCAGAAAATATTTTATCTAAAATTTCAGGTACGATGTTAGAGCTGGTCTTTTCAGAAGGTCAAAATTCCTCAGTCAGTATGGATGAACATATTACTATTTTAGGAGTGACAGGCTTAAATTTAGCGAAATCAGGGGAAGTCAAAACAGCTCAAAATGAAATGTCTGATATTATCATGTATGCCTTAGGTGATTTTTGTCGGTTCTTTGGGGCGAGAGATAGAGAACAGGAAACGGTCATTTGGTTAGATGAAGGTTGGTTTTTTAATACAACAGATATTGGAAAAGGAATTTTAATGCGAATGAAACGTGTCGGGCGTTCAGAAAACAATTTTTTAGTTTTGATTAGCCAAAGTGTGAAAGATGGTGCATCAGAAGAAGATGATACGGCATTTGGTACAATCTTTGCCTTTAAAGAAACTGGGAACACAACGGCAGCTCTTAAAGCGATTGGACTGCCTGATGATGTGGAAGAAATCATTAAATGGTATGAAAATATGACAAAAGGGCTGGCGCTTTTGAAAGACCCATTTGGTCGAATTGGTCGTGTGGTCATTCAAGGTCAAAATTCAGCGTTGAATGAATGCTTTAAAACCTCATTTAGTAAAATGAAATCAACGAAGGCGGTGGCATAATGAAAAAGAAAATGTTGTTAGTGGTAGGGCTGTTGGCATTTTTAGGAGGGGTTGCCCTACCTAGTCAAGCGGATACGGCTTTTAACGTTCCAACCACTCCTAGTTTTTCGAGTGCTAAAAATCCAACAGTTTCAAAAGCCCCTACTTCATCATCTTCAACGGCTTCAAGCAAAAGCTCAACCACAAGTCCTTCTTATCCAGTTAACAATGGGTTTGTTGGTGGGGATTTGGGTGATTATTCTTCGTCTAACTCTCCAAGTAAAGTAATGAATGAAGTAGAGAAGAAAAAAGCGAGGGGAAATTTAGATAATTATACCTCTTATATGTATTTTGATGATGGAAAATTTCTCACGGGCTCAATGAGTGCTGGGATGCAGACCTTTTTTGTTCGTTCTCAATTTTTCGTCACAAAAACCATTTATCGGTTTGTGAATGCGGTCAATGAAAAACTCAATAGTGATTCTTTGATTACACAATGGACAGCGCAAATGTTTGCGACAGTAAAAAAAATTTACAATCAATTTTCTAACCCTCAACTTTACCCAATCATTGCCATTGGCGTTATTAGTAGCTTATTGTATTATTGGTTTAAACGTCGTTTTTTAGAAGGAGTGAGAAAAGTCATACTGGTCATGTTATTAGTGGGGCTTTTTATCAATGGGGGTCAAAAACTAACTGAACAAATCAATTCATCATTGAATACAGCTACAACTACGTTGATGTCAACGGTTAAGGTGGCAGGCGTTTCTTCAAGAAATTCAAATGATTTAAAAACAACAATGGTCGAAGTCCCTTTTCTTTATATGAATTTTGATAATGTCAAAATCAATGCGGATGGTTCATCAAATATTTCTGAGGATAATATTGTAAAACTTCTCACCTCTGATGATGACAATGATAAGTTAAAAACGATTCAATCTGATTTAAAAGATTCACATTTGACCTCGAAAAAAATGGGCGAAAAAGTATTAACTGCTCTAGCCAGTATTTTCAATGCGATATTAGTTGGTTTTATTTACCTAGCTTTTGCGGTGATGGCTTTTGTCATGCGAATGTTTTTCTTAATTCTCTTACTTTTACTACCCTTTGTGGGGATTCTTTCCTTATTTCCTTTCTTTGATGTAGTGATTTTAAGGTGGGCAAAAGCAACAGGTGGGGCGTTGATTGTTTCTAATGTGGTCGTTATTGGGACAGCTTTAATTAGTATCTTAGATAGTATTGTGTCTTCTGCGGTAACTTCAATGATTGGGAGCGATTATTTCTTTATTACACTCATCAAATTTATTGTTTATATTATCCTCTTTAAAAAGCGTGAAAAGATTCTTGAAATATTTAAGGCAGGACATCTGGGGAATAGTGGCTTTGCAGGGCGTATGGATGGCTTACTCTCAAATGTGCGGAGAAAAGGCTCAAATATGATTAAAGCTCCACTTCTAGCAGGTTCTTCAGCAGGACTGGTCGCAGGTTTAACCGCAGGTCAAATGGCAACTGGTAAGGCGAAAGAAATTGCTAAAAATCGTTTGACAAACGGTACAGGCAGTTTATGGCATGGTGGTTTGAATAAAAAAGCAGACCGTACCATGAATAAAATGGATAAAGCAAATCCTAATAGTAAAAAAGGTCAAAAATTACAGGCTAAAGAAGAAAAAATCAAACAACGTTTGGAAAAACGCAAACAGAAATTTGAAAATCCTAATCTGCTAAAACGAAAAGTAGCTGACTATCGCAAACAGTATCAACAACGAAAAACTATGAATAACCCAAATCTTGCTCAAAAGATGGAACAAAAAAATAAAGAAAAAAATGCTTCGATTCAAGCTCTTTATGATAAAAATAAAACTCAACTTCAAGCAAGAGCAATTGAGCGTAGAATGCGTGAAGCTGTTCCTGACCAAGAAAAACCTAATCTATCAGAATTAGCTAAAAATAAGCAAAAAGCTTTAGCTAAAGAAAAGTTAGATGAAAGAGCAATGAAACAATCAGCAGGTAGAATGGCTGAAAGATTTGAAAAGGAAAAAGTTAGTCATAGTAGTTTTAAACGTAAACCAAACTATCCTTGGGATAATAATGATACCAATCAAAAACTTAACAATCCATTTGTGATTGATGAAAAATAGGGGGTGAAAATGAAAAAAGCAATTAAGCGGAAGGTTATATTAGTTAGCCTTCCTTTTTTGTTGCTTTTATTGCCAATATTAGCTTTCTTTTCATTATTTGTTGGTTCAAATTCTTCTTCAGATACAGATATTAATACCAATACACCACAGCAACAAACAGCAAAAGTGATTTGGGATAGAGTTCTAAAAGAAGGTGGAACGAAAGAAGGGGCGGCTGCTTTACTTGGTAATAATCAAGCAGAAAGTGAACTTCAACCTTCAATTATTCAATCTAATGCAACTTATAATGAAGCAAAAGCAATGGATACCACTTTAGGCGGTTATGCTTTCGGTTTGGCTCAATGGGATAGTGGCAGGCGAGTAAATTTGCTTAACTATGCAAAAAGTCAGAAGAAATCTTGGACAGATACTAATCTTCAAGTCGAGTTCATGTTTGAGCAAGACGGTACAGATTCTACGTTGCTTAAACAATTAATTAAAGGAACTAATGTTAAGCAAACAACTGAAGATATTATGCGAAAGTGGGAACGTGCAGGGGCGGTTGATAGCCTTTCAAAACGTCAAGGTTTTGCGGAATATTGGTACACGTTCATGACGACTGGTGGTGATAGTGGAACTGGTGGCGGTTCAGGTATTACTCCAGATATACCTTCAGGTTGGACTTTGGATAAACCAATTAACACAAGCGGTTATATTACTTCAAGTTATGAATATAAACAATGTACTTGGTTTACGTGGAATCGAGCGAAAGAATTCGGTATTACTTTTAGTCCATTTATGGGAAATGGTGCTGATTGGCAACATCAAGCAGGATATACTGTAACGACAACTCCAACACTCCATAGTGCGGTTAGCTTTAGCGGTGGTCAAACAGTAGGCGGTCAATGGAACGCAGACCCAGTTTATGGTCACGTGGCTTTTGTGGAAGCAATACATTCAGACGGTTCAGTCTTAATTTCACAGTCAGGAACTGGTTTTAGTACGGTTTATACTTTCCAAGTGCTGACAAAAGCACAAGCCAGTCAATTACATTACGTGATAGGAAAATAAAAAATAGTCGATTAACGTTCGGTATTAGCCTAGTTTTCACGTTGAAAATTCCAGGGTTTTGAAAGTTATTTCCGAACAATGGAAAGGAGAGAGTATGACTAAACTTGAAGAAGTTAGAGCAAGTGGGAAAATGTCAGAAAGGGTATTAGAGAATAATTTTAGACACTTTGACCACAGACTGCGAGAAATAGAAGGAGAATTAAGACTTTACCCTTATGCGACTTTATCTGAAGTTATAGCATGGGCTGAACAACTAAAAATAGCAATTGGGAAAATTAAAGCAATACAAGAAAGTAGTATTATAAAATCTAAAAAAGAATGGGGAATCTTAGAAGAAAAAATGTTGGGTTATTTGCAGATAGACAAAGCATTTATTCATGTATTTTCTGACCATGTTATTTTCCTTGTTCAATTGGAACAGCGGTATCGGCAAAGATTAAGTATTTTTGCGAACAATTTAGATAATAGTGTTCGCTATCTAAAAAGATATGCGGATGATTTAGAAAAGCAAGGATTTTCTATAACTGGAATACTTGCTGAAAGTAGAAATTTAAGTGATATGAACTGGTTGAGTATCTTAAATTATTAATTTAGAAAATTATGAGGGTATAAAAATGGAAACACCAAAAATTTATGTTGTAAATTTAAACAGTTATAACAATGGAAGAACAAGGGGGAAGTGGTATGAATTACCTGTTGATTTTTCAAGAATTAAATCAGATTTACTTTTAGATGTAGAGCATGGGGAAGAATATGCAATACATGACTTTGAAAATTTTTACGGTTATAAAGTAGGCGAGTATTCGTCAATTCAGGAACTTAATGAGTATGCGGAAAAATTAGAAGAAATTTCTGACATAGAACATTTAAAAGATTTTCTTGAAATTTATAGTATTGATGATGTTATCAATAATAAAGATGATTTGGACTTTGTGGAAGCTGAAAATGATGAAGATTTGGCACAAGAATTAATTGAGCAAATGGGCGGTTTAGAAGTTCTAAGCGTAGAAACGTTACAAAGATATTTTAACTTTGGTGCTTATGGTCGAGATTTAGCAATTGGTGATTATTCAAAAACAAGTCATGGATATATTAGAGATATTTAAAGGTTAAGTAAAAGAGCAAGAAAAACCTTGCTCTATTTTTTGTTGGAGGAAAAAATGGAAGAAAATTATAAAGATAAACGGGGAATTTCAAAATTATTTGATGTACCTATAAAAACACTTAATAATGATTTAACTGAAATGAGACGAACAGAATTTAATGTTTATATATTACGACCAAGTCATAAACGTGTTTATATAAATGTCCAGGGTTATAAATCTTTTCTTGAATATAAGCAAAAAATAAGAGAAAGTACAATTTAGAAAAAAGATAAAAGTAATATACAGATATGATATAATATAAGTGCTGTATAGCTTTCTTTTATCTTTGGTAAAAGGAGGAAATATGTTTTATAAGCAACTTGATAGTGGAAAATATAGATACTTTGAAAAATATTTCGATGAAAAGAGAAATAAATGGCGACAAGTAACGGTCACTTTAAAATCAAAATCAAGGGTTGCTCAATCAGAAGCTAAAAATAGATTAGCAAGAAAAATTGAACAATCAAAAAAAGTACCAACTGCTATCGAGCTTCAGGAACAAATCGTTCAAAATAAGACGATACAAGAAATTTATGAAGAATGGGTTGTAATTAGAAAACAAGATGTTAAGCCAGCAAGTTTTGTAGCGGAGCAAATTTCTTTAAAAGGATTTATCGAAAAATTTTCAAAATATAAAGTCTCAGAAGTGACGACCGCAGATATACAAAGTTATTTAATGGAATTAGATATTGCGAATTCAACAAGAAAAAATCGTAGAATTTACATTAGAATTTTGTTCAAATATGCTGAAAACATCGGGTATATTAATTCAAATCCAGCTGACAAAGTAGTATTACCTAAAGTAAGGTTAGAAATTGAAACATTAGAACGAGCAAATGAAAAATTTTTAAGTAAAGAAGAAATGAGTTCTGTTTTGATATTTTGCAAATCTTATAAAAAAAATATAAGATACACTTTAGCTATGGAATTTATTTTCCTAACAGGATGTAGATTCGGTGAATTTGCTTCTATTCGTTATCAAGATGTTGATTTCAAAAATAAGTTACTAAGAATTGACCACACTTTAGAATATCGTGTTGCAAAATATGATGATCGAGTTATTCAAACACCTAAAACGGTAGGTTCGATTCGTACAATTAGTTTAAGTAATCGTTGCTTGGAAATTATTGATTATTTCCAAAAAAACTGTTTAGATGATAAGTTTGTTTTTGTAAATGCGGTTGGTGGAATTTTCAGACAACCTGTATTTTATAAGTTTATTTGTGATAATTGTCAAAAAGTATTAGGAAATGAAAGAAAATACGGTATACATTTATTGAGACATTCTCATGTATCATTACTTGTGGAACTTGGAGTTCCAATTAAAGCAATTATGGAACGAGTTGGTCATAGAGACGAGTCAATCACTCTGAGGATTTATTCTCATATAAGTGGTACAATTAAAAATGAAATTAGTCAAAAGTTGAACCAAATTAATCTCTAAAATAACTAACCAAGAGACTAACCAAGAATTAACCAAAGCAAAAAGAATCATGGGGAAGATTAGGGAACATCAATTTTTGAAATTCATCTCAAAACTCTTGTTAAAGACTTTTTAGGAATAATAAGGAAGTATAAATAAAAATATAATGGAAATTTTTGATACACATACACATCTAAATACTAGTGAATTTGAAGGACGAATTCAAGATGAATTAGTCCAAGCTCAAACATTTGGAGTGACAAGAATTAATAATGTTGGAAGTAATTATGAATTAAATGATGCAGCACTTTTGTTGGCTGAGAAATTTGAAGAATGCTACGCAACAATTGGCTGGCATCCTGATGATGCTGCTGAATTTGATGACCAAGCTGAAAATTATTTACTGACCAAGCTGTCAGCAAAAAAAGTTATTGCTCTTGGAGAAATTGGTTTGGATTATCACTGGATGGTCCGTCCGAAAGAAGAACAAGAACGAGCTTTTAGAAGACAAATCCAAATTTCTAAGGAAATGAGTCTGCCTTTTCAAGTACATACACGTGATGCTCTTGATGATACTTATGAAATTATTAAATCAGAAGGTGTTGGTCCTGCTGGTGCGATTATGCATTCGTTTTCTGGGACAGCCGATGAGGCACTCAAATTTGTAGAGCTTGGAATGATGATTTCTTTTTCAGGTGTAGTCACTTTTAAGAAAGCTCTTGATGTTCAGGAGGCTGCGGCTACAGTTCCCTTGGATAAAATTTTAGTGGAAACTGATGCTCCTTATTTAACACCAATGCCATATCGTGGAAAAGAAAATAGACCAGCTTACACAAAATTTATTGTTGAGAAAATTGCTGAGTTACGTGAAATTTCTGCTGATGAAGTGGCTAAAGCGACAACAGAAAATGCTTTGAGAATTTTTGGTTTGAAAAAATAAATTTGTATTTATTTTGATTTGGATAGGAGTTATTTTTATGAAAATTATGATTATTGGTAGTTCAGGAAGTGGTAAATCAACTTTTGCAAGAGAACTAGGAAAAATTACAAGTTATCCTATTTTGCATTTAGATAAGGTTTTTCATAAATATCCAAGTGAAATTGCCAGAGAAAAGTTACGTGAGGCGACAAGAATTTTTATTTTTCAAAATGAGAATGTGATTATTGATGGAAATTACGGTTCAACTTTAGATGAGCGATTACCTTTTGCTGATGAAGTAATCTGGTTGAAGACGCCCCGTTTAAAAACAACGTTTCGGGTGATTAAGCGCTCGATTAAGAGTCGTGTTTTTGGTAAAAATCGTCCAGATATTGCTGAAGAGTTTAAAGAAAAATGGGACAAGGAATATCTGGAATTTTTAAAATTTGTTTGGACCTTTCCTGAAAAAGAGTTTCCACAGATTGAGCAAAAAATAAAAGAATTTAATGTTGAAAGTAAAGTGATTATCCTTAAAAATCAAAAAGATAAAGAGAAATATTTAGCAAATTATGGTAGAAAAGCAAAAAATTAATGAAGTAATTGTGGTAGAGGGACGAGATGACACAGCGAATCTTAAGCGTTATTTTGACTGTGAGACCTATGAAACAGGAGGTTCATCTATTGATGACAGAGATTTAGAACGACTAAAGAGGTTAGAAGATAAGCGAGGAATTATTGTTTTTACTGATCCAGATTTCCAAGGAGAACGAATTCGTAAAATCATAATGCAAGCCGTTCCAAATGCTAAACATGCGTTTTTAAATCGCGATGAAGCAAGACCTAAAGGAAAAGGTTCTTTAGGAGTTGAGCATGCAAATTTTGAAGCACTGAATCAGGCTTTGGCAGAAGTATTTGGTGGAGAAAAAGTTGCTGATGAATTTGGAAGTGCTAAAACGCAAGGACCATCCTCTGACAGAAGTTCTGTCAGTAAAAAAGAATTGCTGACAGAACTGACACAAACTGATTTAATGAGCTTTGGCTTAGTTATGGCCGCTGACAGTAGGAAACGTCGAGAATTTCTTTGTGAGCAACTCAGAATTGGTTATGCGAATGGAAAACAAATTAAGAAACGACTTAACATGTTTAAAATTACAAAAGAACAAATTGAAAATGTAATGAAGAATTACTGACATAAGATAAATGTCGCTGATAGAATACATCAATGGTTTCTGTCAGTAAAATTTACTGACAGAAACTTAATATCAGTTTTAAAATACATAAAAAGTAAAAGAAAGAAAAAATGACAGAAAACAACATAGACCGCATTTCCAATATTATCCGTACTCAGGACATTTTACGTCGCCATGATTTTAATTTTAAGAAAAAATTTGGACAAAATTTCCTGACAGACCATAATATTCTGACAAAAATCACTCAAACTGCTGAACTTTCAAAAGAAGTAAATGTCATTGAAATTGGCCCAGGTATTGGTTCGTTGACCCAATATTTATTGGAAGAAGCAGCTGAAGTGATGGCTTTTGAAATTGACAAATCTTTGATTCCAATTTTAGAAGAAACGATGGCGCCTTACGATAATTTTACTTTGGTTTCGGCTGATATTTTGAAAGTTGATTTACTTTCGGAAATTCAAAAATTTAAAAATCCAAATTTACCAATCAAAGTGGTTGCGAATTTACCTTATTACATCACAACACCGATTTTGATGCATTTGATTGAAAGCAAAATTCCATTTTCAGAATTTGTGGTGATGATGCAAAAAGAAGTGGCAGACCGAATTGCTGCAAGTCCTAAAACGAAAGCTTACGGCTCATTATCAATTGCTGTTCAATATTATATGGAAGCAAGTGTAGCCTTTATCGTACCTCGAACGGTCTTTATTCCAGCACCAAATGTTGATTCAGCTATTTTGAAAATGGTTCGTCGTGAAGAGCCATTGGTTGAAGTAGAAGATGAAGAATGGTTCTTTAAAACGATGCACAGCAGTTTTGTACATCGTCGTAAAACATTGATGAATAATTTACAAGCAGCTTTTGGTAAAGAAAGTAAACCTGAAATTGAAAAATTATTGGCACAAGCAGAAATATCGCCAACAATTCGTGGTGAAGCCTTATCTATTGAAGAATTTGCTAAATTAGCTGATGCTCTACTTCCGCTTAAAAAATAAATTAAAAGGAAACGTTAACTCATGTTAGCGTTTTTGTGTTATCATGTAAGAAAATGAAGAAATATTTTAAAGTTTAATTCTTAATTTAAAGGAGAATAAAATGAGAATTGAAAAATTAAAAGCAAAAATGCTGACAGAAAATATTGATAGTTTATTGATTACTGATATGAAGAATATCTTTTATCTGACAGGGTTTTCTGGAACCGCGGGCACAGTTTTTTTGACAGCGAAGCGAAATATTTTTATGACAGACAGCCGTTATAGTGAAATGGCGCGTGGATTGATTAGTGATTTTGAAATTATCGAAACAAGAGATCCAATAAGTTTACTGACAGACCTGTCAGCAAGTGAATCAATTAAAAATATAGCTTTTGAAGAAACAGTTGACTATGCTTTCTTTAAAAGACTTTCTGACGCCACTCCAGGATTAGAACTTTTAGCCACAAGTAATTTTGTTTTGGAATTGCGCCAATTTAAGGATGACACAGAGATTGATTTGATAAAAAAAGCCTGTGCAATTGCTGATGAAGCGTTTATGTCAGCTTTAAAATTCATTGAGCCGGGCCGAACTGAAATTGAAGTTGCTAATTTTCTTGATTTCAAAATGCGTGATTTAGAGGCGAGCGGAATTTCTTTTGAAACCATTGTTGCCTCAGGCAAGAGAAGTAGCTTGCCTCATGGCGTTGCGACCAGTAAAATGATTCAATTTGGTGATCCAGTGACCATTGATTTTGGTTGTTATTATGAAAATTATGCTAGCGATATGACCAGAACAATTTTCGTGGGTTCTGTAGATGACAAGATGCGAACAATTTATGAAACCGTGCGTAAGGCTAATGAAGCACTTATCAAAGAAGTCAAAGCGGGAATGACTTATGCCGAATATGATAAGGTTCCGCGTACCGTCATTGAAGAAGCTGGTTTTGGTCAGTATTTTACGCATGGAATTGGACATGGACTTGGTTTAGATGTTCATGAAATTCCTTATTTTAATCAATCAATGACAGAAAATCGCTTGGAAGCTGGGATGGTTATTACAGATGAGCCAGGAATTTATATTCCTGAATTTGGTGGAGTCAGAATTGAAGATGACTTATTAGTGACAGAAAACGGCTGTGAAGTCTTAACAAAAGCCCCAAAAGAGCTTATCGTTATTTGAAAAAAGCAATAACTTGTGATAAAATAAGATGTTAAATCCTGTCATTTCACTTCTTTTGTGTACAGAAAAATTGCTGACAAAAGAAAAATGACAGAATATCTAAATTTATAAATACTAGGAGAAACATAAACATGGTTTTAGCAAAAGACCTTAAATCAGGCATGACATTTTTGAATGGGGAAAAACTTCTCCGCGTTATGGAAGCAAGTCATCACAAACCAGGTAAAGGGAATACAATCATGCGTATGAAACTTAAAGACGTACGCTCAGGTTCAACTTTTGATGACACTTACCGTCCTGAAGATAAGTTTGAACAAGCTGTTATTGAAACTGTAACAGCACAATACCTCTACTCAATGGATGGTATTGCTAATTTCATGAACAATGAAACTTACGAACAATATGAAATTCCAGTAGAACAAGTTAAAGATGAACTTCTTTATGTTCTTGAAAATACAGATGTTAAAATTCAATTCTACGGTACAGAAGTAATTGGTATTCAACTTCCAACAACAGTTGTTCTTGAAGTTACTGAAACACAACCATCTATTAAAGGTGCAACAGTAACAGGTTCTGGTAAGCCAGCAACTATGGAAACTGGTCTTGTTGTTAACGTTCCTGATTTCGTTGAAGCTGGAACAAAACTTGAAATCAACACACAAACAGGTGAATACTTGAAACGTGCTTAATTAAGTACGATTACTGAAAAAAGTTACTGACAGCCTTTTGTCAGTAACTTTATGAAGTTTAAAGACTTCGTCAGTAAAGAAAATTCATTTTGTAAGTGAAATTTTTCCAATTGGAAAAATTTGCAAAGACAAAAGGAGAAATCAAAATGGCAGAAAAAACTGTACATTCTGAAGAACTTGGGGATATCGTCATTGCCCCTGAAGTTCTTGAAGTAATTATCGGTATTACAACAGCCAAAATCGATGGGGTACACGCCCTTCGTAACAAACGTTTTTCAGACCGCCTTGGTAAGAAAAATGAAGGCCGTGGTGTTTATATTGACTCAAAAGACGATAAAGTAGCTGTTGATATCTATGTGTACCTTACTTACGGTGTAAGCCTACCAACCGTTGCTACAAAAATCCAAAAAGAAGTGAAAGAAGCAGTTGCCCAAGCTACTGAGATTATTGTTGATGAAGTCAATATCCACGTTGTCGGAATTATGACTGAAAAACAACCAAAACCAGCGCTTGAAGACTTGTTTGATGAGGGATTTTTTGATGCCTAAGACGCTCACTCAACACCAAATTCGTCAACGAGCGGTCCAGGTCTTATTTTCTTATGCTGTCCAAAAAGAAATGGCAACAAATGTCGTAAGCTCTTTTAGAGAAAACGTTGAGAAATTAGAAGAAGAACTTTCTCAAACTGTTCGTTTTGACGTTGATTTTCGTGATGAACGAATTACTGTTCGTAAATTTCCAAAAGGACTTTCTCAACCTTTAGAAGCCATTTATGAAATTTATGAAATTCTTGGACTTAAGGATATCGAGAAAACAACGGTTGCTAAAGCTCTTGCTTTCATGCGAGATTTTGGTGGTTACGCTAAGAAAATGAATGAATATGAAGCAACAAATTTATTTGTTGGTGTCATGGCAAATTTGAAATTGATTCGTTTGTTCCAAATTGAACTTGATGAAGAACCTGTTGCGCCAAAAGTTCTAGAATTTTTCAAAAATCTTCCAGAAAATGCGACAGCTGAACAATCTCTTGAAACTTTCCAAAAAACCTTCTCATTCCTTCATGAAAATGTTCTTGAAAAATATACAAGTGATTTATTCACTCCAAGTACTTTAAAAGAAGAACTTGATGAACAATTAGCACAAGCAGAAAATAATGCTCAATCACAATTGTCAGAGCTTTTGAAAAATACAAAACGCTTTGTTCTCAATTATGATAATGACCGTCCAGAAGATCTTGAAGCTCCTGAATACTTTACACAACTTGTTGATGGAGTTTTAAATAAAAAAGAAGATTTGGAAGCAAATATTTCTAAATATTTGGCAAAAACTTGGTCATTTTCACGTTTGACTCTTGTTGAACAAGCAATCCTTCAAGTTTCTAGTTATGAAATATTATATACAGAAACACCTGATGTTGTTGCGGTCAATGAAGCAGTTGAGCTTTCAAAAGACTTTAGTGATGAAAAATCAAGCCGATTCATTAATGGTGTATTAACCAACTTCTTAAAATAAAATTAATAAAAAAGTTACCGATAATTTTATCTGTAGCTTTTTTTATTACGCTTTTCTAGCTTTTGTAATTAATGAGTTATCTTATTTAACATTACTTATTAATTTTCTGAAAAATCACACTAAATATTGGTATATTTTTTTTAAAAGATATATAATAAAAGAAAACGTTTTCTTTTTGCGATTCTACACTATTTTTAGAGAATTAAGGAGTAAAAATGCTCACCAATAATTTTTCAATTGAACCTTACGGAGAAAAAGCTTACCATACGGGGATAGCAGTGCCAGTTTTTTCACTAAGAACTGAAAATTCTAGTGGGGTAGGGCAATTTTCAGATTTGAAAGAGTTAGCCGATTTTGCCCATCGTTCTGGGATGGACATTATTCAATTATTACCAATTAATGATACCAGTACTTTTATGGACTGGCGCGATTCATATCCTTATCGTGCCATTTCTGTTTTTGCATTGCATCCAATTTATTTAGATATTCATATCTTTTGGGATTCTTACACAAAAATTCAACAAGAAAAGCTTCTCATCGCGGAATTAGAATTAAATGCTTTAGAAAAAATAGATTATGAAAAAGCATTATCCTTAAAATGGGAATATGCTGAGATTATTTATCAAAATTCAGCTCATAAATTTAAAGCAAGCAAAGATTATCAGCAATTTTATCAGCAAAATGAGGATTGGTTAAAGGCCTATGCGGCATTTTCGTATTTAAGAGATATCAATCAAAGTGCTAATTTTATGAATTGGGGAAAGTATGCCACTTATAGTGAAGATTTCTTTGAAAAGTTAACTTCAGAAAGTAACCAATTGGATTTATATATCTTTGTGCAGTACCTTTTGCATTATCAACTTTCAGAAGCCGTTGACTATTGTCATCAATTAGGAATCGCACTAAAAGGAGATATCGCAATTGGAATTGCTCATGATTCCGTAGACGCTTGGACTCATCCAGAACTTTTTCATCTTGATAAACAAGCTGGCGCTCCTCCTGATATTTTTGCTGTAAATGGACAAAATTGGGGCTTTCCAACCTACAATTGGAAAAAAATGGCCGAAGATGGTTATGCATGGTGGAAAAAACGGTTAACAGCCATGTCTAATTATTTTGATGCTTATCGGCTGGACCATATTCTTGGCTTCTTTAGAATATGGCAGATGCCAGAGGATTCCGTAAGAGGTTTATTGGGCCAATTTTCACCAGCTATTGCCTTGTCAGCAGAAGAAATTGAAAATAACTATGGTATTCCATTAAGACAATGGGGCCTCGAGCGGTTTATTAATCCTTTCATCAAGGATTGGGTAATTGATGAAATTTTTGGGCGAGATAATCGAGATTGGATTATTCAAACATTTCTGGATTATATAGGTAATGGAAATTATACATTTCAAAATGAGTATAATAACCAGAAAAAAGTAGAAAAAGCTCAATTAGAAGATTGGGTGCGAGAAGGACTTTATAAATTACATGAAAATATAATATTATTAAAAGATGATGAGAATCCAGAGAAATATCATCCACGTATTTCTTTAATGCAAACAATCAGCTTTCGAGAATTTGGTGATGACTATAAAGGACGGCTTGAAAAACTTTATAATGACTATTTTTATGGAAGGAATTATGAATTTTGGAAAGAAAAGGCCTACGAAAAATTACCAGTTTTAAAAGATGCTACGAATATGTTAGCTTGTGGTGAAGATTTAGGAATGGTTCCCGCCAATGTACCAGATGTCATGAATCATCTTAATATTCTACGTTTGATAATTGAGAGAATGCCTTCAGATAATCGATTTGTCAGTCCTTTAAACGAAGTTCCCTATTTATCGGTCCTAACGACTTCAAGTCACGATACAAGTCCACTAAGAGCTTGGTGGGAAGAAAATCATGAGGAAATTCAACGTTACTACAATGAAGTCATGGGTTGGTATGGCGAAGCTCCTTATTATGCAAGTGCAGAAATTATCCAAGAGATAGTTAAAAGACATTTAAACTCAAATGCGATGATGGTTATCTTACCTATTCAAGATTGGTTAGCAATGAGTGAACAATTGCGAAAAGAAGATGCAAAATCCGAACAAATTAATATTCCAGCAAATCCATACCATTACTGGAATTACCGATTGCATTGTCAACTTGAAACATTGATTGATAATCAGGATTGGACTGAATTTTTAAAGAAATTTATCAAAGAAAGTAAAAGAGCCTATTAAATTTCAAAGTAAATCATTTTGAATTAGAAAGTATAAATTATAAAATAATAATAAATATGTAAAAAAACAATAATTTTGTGAAAAAAATGGAGGTTTCATTATGGCAATTGAAATGCTTGGTCTTATTCTTGCTGGTGGTCAAGGGACGCGTTTAGGTAAATTGACAAAAGATGTTGCAAAACCTGCTGTTCCTTTTGGAGGTCGTTATCGTATCATTGATTTTGCCTTATCAAATTGTGCAAATTCCAATGTAAAAAATGTTGGCGTCATTACTCAGTACCAACCTTTAACTCTAAATGCTCATATTGGAAATGGAGCACCATGGGGGTTAAATGGAATCAATAGTGGAGTCACTATTCTCCAACCCTATTCTTCACAAGAAGGTTCTAAATGGTTTGAAGGAACCTCTCACGCTGTTTATCAAAATATCTCTTATATTGACCAGCAAAATCCAGAATATGTTCTCATTCTCTCGGGAGATCATATTTATAAAATGGATTATGAAGCCATGTTAGAAAGCCATAAAGAACGTGAAGCCAGTTTAACAGTTTCGGTAATGGAAGTTCCGCTTGAAGAAGCAAGCCGTTTTGGAATCATGAACACCGATGATAATGACCGAATTATTGAATTTGAAGAAAAACCTAAAGAACCAAAATCAAACCTTGCTTCAATGGGAATTTATATTTTCAATTGGAAAAGGCTTCGCGAAGTTCTTGTGAATGGTTACTCGAAAGGAAATCCAATGGAAGATTTCGGTGGAGATGTTATCCCGGCTTATATTGAAGCTGGAGAAAATGTGTTTGCTTACCGCTTTAAGGGATATTGGAAAGACGTTGGAACCATTGATTCTCTTCATCAATCCAGTATGGAATTTCTTGATTTAAATAATGAACTAAATATTACAGATAAATCTTGGCGAATTTATTCACATAATGATATTTCGGCTCCACAGTTTATCACAGAAAAATCCAATGTAAAAAATGCACTTGTTGGTGATGGCTGTTACGTTGATGGAACAGTTGTTCATTCAATCCTTTCACAGAATGTCCACGTTCAAGAAGGAACAGTGATTGAGGACAGTTTCATTATGTCTGGGACATTTATTGGGGAAAACGTTACAATCAAAAATGCAATCATTGGGGAAAATGCAAAAATTGGTGATAATGTAGAAATAATCGGTGAAAATGAAGTCGCAGTGATTGGTCACGGAGAAATTAAAGGAGAAAATAAAAATGAACAATAGTAATAAAATGGCAGCTATCCTCTCAAATATTTCTTCAAGCAAACACTTAAGTCCCTTAACAGAGGTTCGTCCAATTGCTACTCTTCCTTTTGATTGTAAATATCGTTTGATTGATTTTCCATTGTCATCATTATCAAATGCCCATGTAGATAATATTTTTATGACCTTTAATGAAGGAGAAACACAATCTGTTTTTGACCATCTAGGGTCAGGTGGCGAATGGGGCTTGGATGGCTTTAATAGTCGTTACTTTGTCTATATTCAGCAAGATTTTGACCGTTTGAGGGAACAAGGCAAAGATTATTTTGCTCAACAACTAAGTTTCTTACGTAAATCTAAAGCACCATATACGGTTCTTTTGGGCAGTAAATTTATTTGTAATGTCGATTTAACGGCTGTTCTTAAAATACATAAATTGGCAGGTAAGGAAATAACCACAGTTTATAAAAAAGTTTCTCCAGATTTAGCAAGTGAGTATGATACTATTCTTCGTTTTGATGAATCAGGGAAAATGAGTAACTGTTATGTTAATCAATTAGAAAATCCCCAAGAAAAAGAGGCCCTTTGTTTGAATCTCTTTATCGTGAACACCGATTGGTTGATTAATTTTATAAAAGAGATGCAAGATATGGGAGAATTAACCTCAATTGCCCGTCTCATTCGTGTTTATATGAAGAACTATGATGTGAATACTTATGAATACACAGGTTATATGAGTAATATCACTAATATTAAGTCTTTTTATGATGCCAATATGGTCATGCTCGACCCCCAAAATTTTACCTCTCTTTTATATAGTAGCCAACCTGTTTATACTAAGATTAAAAATGAAGTTCCCACTTATTTTTCTGAGAATAGTAAAGTGGAGAATAGTCAATTAGGTTCTGGTTGTATTATCAATGGTAAAGTAAAAAATTCTCTCATTTCTCGTGGAGTTAAGATTCAAGATGATGCCTTAATTGAAGAATCATTAGTTTTTACCAACTCTGAAGTTAAAAGTGGCGCTCAAGTTAAATTTGCCATCATTGATAAAGGAGTGGTTGTCGAAAATAATGTCAAAATTATTGGTAGTTCAGAAAAACCAGTAGTGATTCCTAAAGGAACAGTTGTTACTGCAGATATCTTATAGAAGACAAATGACGCTGATAATATTTATCGGCGTTCTTGAATAAAATTCAAAGATAAAAGGATTTTATTTTAAAGAGGAAATGAAAGAGAGAAAAATGAAAGTTTTATTTGCATCAAGTGAATGTGCCCCCTTTTTTAAGACGGGAGGACTTGGAGATGTAGCTGGAGCACTGCCCAAAGAATTGGCTAAAAAAAGTGAGATAGACTCAGTTGCTGTGATTCTTCCTTATTTTAAGAATGAAATGAAAGAAGAATATCGTTCACTTTTAAAAGATGAATTTTATGATTTTGTTGATGTTGGTTGGCGACACGAATATGTTGGAGTTAAAAGTCTAGAAAAAGAGGGTGTGAAGTACTATTTTCTAGATAATGAACATTATTTTGGTAGAGGACAACTCTATGGTTATGACGATGACGGAGAGCGCTTTGCCTTTTTTGACTTGGCTCTTTGCCAACTCTTAGAAAAGTTAGATTTCATTCCAGATGTTTTGCATGTCAATGATTGGCAGACTGCAATGGTTCCCTTTTTACTTAAAGAAAAATACAACTGGATTAAGGCCTATGAAAAAATTAAAACAGTACTGACCATTCATAATATTGAATTTCAAGGCTTGATGCATGGAGATGCTTTAAGTGAGATTTTTGGGATGGGAATGGAACGCTATTTTGAAGGAGTGGTCCGTCATAATGGTATGCTAAATATGTTAAAAACAGGAATTTTATATGCGGATCGGGTTAATACAGTTTCGCCAACTTACGCTAAGGAAATACAGACCTCAGAATTTGGTTGTGGTTTAGAATCGATTTTGCAATATGTAGATGGAAAAGTTTCTGGAATTTTAAATGGGATAGATTATGATATTTATAATCCCGAAAATGATATATTAATTCCTTACCATTTCAGCGAGGAAGAGCTTTCTGGTAAAGGTCAAATGAAAGCAGAGCTCCAAAAGCGAACAGGATTACCATTGAATCCAAATGTTCCATTGATTGGGATGGTCTCCCGTTTAACGAATCAAAAAGGATTTGATTTAGTTTTGAGTCAGTTGGAAAAAGTATTGGAAGAAAATGTGCAAATTGTCCTATTAGGAACAGGTTTCCCTGAAATTGAAGAAGGTTTTAGATATTTTTCTCAAAAATATCCAGATAAGTTGTCAGCAAATATTGCATTTGACCTTCAATTTGCTCAGGAAATTTATGCTGGTTCTGATTTCTTCTTGATGCCATCTGCTTTTGAACCTTGTGGCCTATCACAGATGATTGCAATGAGATATGGAACTTTACCAATCGTTCATGAAATTGGTGGTTTGAAAGATACTGTGATTCCATTTAATCCTATAAGCAAAGAAGGAACAGGATTTGGTTTTGTTGATTTTGAAGGACAGATTTTATTGGAGACGATTAATCGTGCACTTGATGTTTATGGAAAAGAACCAAAAGTCTTAAATAAAATGGTTTTATCAGCAATGAGTAAAGATTTTTCTTGGGGAACGAAGGCTCAACAATATATTGAACTCTATCAAGAATTATAAAATCTCGCAAACGATTGCGCTTGTGATTAAATTGTGGTAGAATTCATTTTAAAATAAAAGATGTTTGAGAATAATAAAGGAGCGACGATTGAAACTTTCTAAAAAACAATTTAAGCAAGATTTCGAAGAGCGTCTAACTTCAAAATTTGCGACTGACCTGACAAAAGCAGGTTATCAAGAAATTTATGATGCATTGGCATCTGTTGTGAAACATTACTATGCTAATATTTGGGTAGCCGATAATCAATATAAGGATGAAACTGGAAAAAAACAAGCATATTATTTTTCGATTGAATTTTTACCAGGAAAAATGCTTAAATCAAATTTACTTAACTTAGGTATTTTAAATACCGTTCGAGAAGGGTTAAATGATTTTGGAATTAAACTGGATGAGGTTGCTAAGATAGAACCAGATATGGCCATTGGAAATGGAGGTTTGGGGCGCTTAGCTAGCTGTTTCATGGATTCTTTAGCTTCAACGGGGCTTCCAGGAAATGGAAATGGCATTCGCTATCGGTATGGATTATTCAAACAAAAAATAGTAGATGGTTACCAAGTAGAATTACCTGATTCTTGGCTAAATAATGGGAATCCTTGGGAAGTACGTAGAGCAGACAAAGCAGTTGAAGTAACATTTGGTGGTGAAGTTTGGTTAGAAGATGATGGAAAAGGAAATCTTATTCCTCATTATAAGGACCAGGAACGTGTTCTAGCTGTTCCATATGATACGCCCATGGTTGGTTTTGAAAATACAACGGTCAATAATATGTGTCTGTGGCGCTCAGAAGTGCCAGAGGAATTAGACCCTAAATTTCAAAATTTGGATTATATGCGACAAACTTCGATGCTCTCTGCTGAACTTTATCCAGATGATTCTAATTATGATGGGCGACTTTTACGTTTGAAGCAAGAATATTTCTTTGTTTCTGCGGGGCTTCAACGAATTTTGCACCACTATAAAGGAACACAAAAAAAAGATATTCGAAAAATTGGGGATTATATTGCTGTCCATATTAATGATACGCATCCTGCACTTTGTGTTCCAGAATTCATGCGCCTTTTAGTTGATGAATATGGTGTGGGCTGGAATCGAGCTTGGGATACAACCCTCAAGGTGATGTCTTATACCAATCATACAATTTTATCGGAAGCTTTGGAAAAGTGGCCAGAAGAGATGATTAAACAACTTTTGCCCCGAATTTATCAAATTATTGTGGAAATTGACCGGAGACGTACGGCTGAGTTGCTTCCTAAAGTGGGTGCAACGCTGGTGCATAATACGAGAATTATCAAAGATGGACAAATTCATATGGCCAACTTGTCAATCATTGGTTCACATTCAACCAATGGCGTAGCCAAATTACATTCTGATTTATTAAAGGATGTTGAACTTCATGATTTCTATGAAATTTATCCTGAACGTTTTAATAATAAGACAAATGGAATTGCTGACCGTCGTTGGATTCAGATTGCAAATGAACGCTTGTCTGGAATTATTGATGAAACAATTGGTAAATCATGGCGTCATGACTTAGATGAATTGAAGCTGCTGAAAAATTTTAAAAATGATGAAAAAACACTTGAACAAATTCAAAAAGCTAAATTTGATGATAAGCTACGATTGGCTGCGGTGATTAAAGAACAAAATGGAATTACGGTTAATCCTGATGCGATTTTTGATGTTCAAGTAAAACGGCTGCATGCTTATAAGCGACAATTGTTAAATGCTTTGCATATTCTAAAATTATATTTTGATTTGAAAGATAATCCGGAATTAGATATGGTTCCTCGAGTATTTATTTTCGGGGCAAAAGCGGCTCCTTCATATCATTATGCTAAATCTATCATTAAAGTAATTAACGAAATAGCAAATATGATTAATAATGATCAAACGATTAAAGATAAACTCAAAGTTGTCTTTATGGAAAATTATAATGTAAGTTTGGCGGAAGTGATTATCCCAGCAGCCAATGTTGGAGAACAAATTTCTTTGGCCTCTAAAGAAGCATCTGGAACTTCAAATATGAAGTTTATGCTAAATGGTGCTTTAACCATTGGAACACTTGATGGCGCAAATATTGAAATTTTTGAAGCGGCAGGGGATGGAAATAATTTTGTTTTTGGGCTGACTAAGGATGAAGTTTATGAATATTATCGCAATGGTAATTATAATGCGCGTGACATTTATGAGCAAAATCCAGTAGTTAATCGAATTTTGAATGCCTTAATTGACGGAACGGTGCCAAATATTAAAAGTGAAGGTCGCGAAATTTTTGATTCGCTTACCGTTTATAATGATGAATATTTTGTACTTCGTGATTTTAATGATTATGTTCGGGCACAAGCTGAACTTGAAAAACTTTACCGTGACCAAAAAGCATGGACTCAAGCAAGTTTAATGAATATTGCCAATGTGGGACGTTTTAGTTCTGACCGAACAGTTAGGGAATATGCTGATGACATTTGGTATATAAAGGCTAAAAAAGAATGAAGAAATTTACTGACAGATATTTTTGTTACTGATAGAATAGATTTTAGGAGCCTTTAGCCTTAAGTGTTAATAAAGGAAATGAGAATTAGATGTATTATTATAATCCGTGGAATTTAGATTATAAACAACCTTTTGGGGCCATCAAGGTTGGAAACTCAATGAGCTTGAGATTTACAACTGACCAACCTTCTGTACTTGTGACATGTGTAATTCGACGTGATTTTGGAAAACGTTATGAATTTTCTATGACCAAAGATTCAGGCGGAGATTTTAGAGTTACCATTCCTTTTGATGAAGAGCCAGGACTTTATTTTTATCATTTTGAAATAGTCGAGTCTTCGGATTTGGGAGAAACTAGGCGATTTTATGGTTGTTCTGGCATAGGAGGAGAGGGGCTTCTATATACTGATGAAAATGATGTTAAACCTTATCAGCTGACTGTATTTGAAAAAGAAGATCAAGCTCCCAGCTGGTATCGTGAAGCAGTTTTCTATCAAATTTTCCCAGATCGTTTCTATAATGGGAATGAAAATGGTCAAATCAATCACCCAAAACCCAATTCATTTATCTATGGAAGAAAAACGGATAGTCCTTTCTATGTTAAAGAAGAAAATGGTGATATTGCACGTTGGGATTTTTTTGGTGGAAATTTAAGAGGAATTATTAAAAAAATTCCCTACTTAAAAGAACTGGGAATCAATGCGATTTATCTTAATCCAATTTTTTCTGGTACAAGTAACCATCGCTATGATACGAATGATTACCTAAAAATTGATTCAATGCTGGGTAGGCAGGAAGATTTTGAAGAATTGATTCAGTTGCTTCATCAAGAAAAAATGCATTTGGTTTTGGATGGTGTTTTTTCTCATGTAGGAAAAAACTCGCTTTATTTCAATATTAATGGTGATTATGGCGATGATGAGGGAGCAGCAAAAAATCCTGATTCACCTTATTTTGATTGGTTTAAATTTGAAAATTATCCTTTTGAGTATAAATCTTGGTGGGGAATTAAAGATTTACCTGAAATAGACAAAGATAATGATTCTTTTCGCAATTTTATTTATGGTGAGAAAAATTCTGTTTTAGCTAAATGGAATGACTTGGGTATTGATGGTTGGCGTCTGGATGTTGCTGATGAACTCCCTGATTCATTTATTAAAGGAATTCGAGAAAATCTTGACTCTTATTCAGATAAGATCTTGATTGGTGAAATTTGGGAAGATGCTTCCAACAAAATTTCTTATGGAAAAAGAAGAAATTACATTCTTGGTGGAAGTTTGCAAGCTGCTATGAATTATCCATTTCGCGATTTAATTATTAATTTATTAAATGGTCATCGTTCTAGTCAAGATGTTGCGTATCAATTGATGACTTTGCAAGAGAATTATCCTAAAGATATTTTTTATAATAATTTAAATAATTTAGGAACTCATGATACTGAACGAATTTTGACAATGGTTGGAGAAAAGAATTTGTCAGTAGCGTTGGCAATGCTTTTTGTATTACCAGGAATTCCTTGTATTTACTATGGAGATGAAGCAGGATTGTCAGGTGGAAAGGACCCTGAGAATCGTAAATATTTTCCTTGGGATAACATTTCACCCAAAATTTACAACGCTTATAAAAGTTGGACGCAAAAACGTCTGTCAGAAAATAGCTTGAAATATGGAGAGTTTTCAACTTTTTTTACTGACAGCTTGTTAGGAATATTGCGATATACAGATTCAGAAGTTTTTGTTGAACTCATTAATCCGAGTGAAGATGAGCTTAATATAGAAGTTCAAGAAATTACTTTTTTACAAAATCTGAAATTCTTACCAGAATTAAAAAAATTACTGACAGAAAAAGTGATTAGTGGAAAAACAAATTTAGAATTAAAGATGAAAATATAAAACTTGCTGATGCAAGTTTTTTTACTGACAGATTTATTTGTCAGTAAAAAATGATAAAAACTATATTTTTTAGCTAAATCTTATTTTAGAAAAGAAGAAAATATAAATAAATATCTATGAAATTTTGTTATTGTCCCTCTTTTTCCCGCGTTTTTCAAAGAATCTGTATAGGCAAAATTGTTTGACAACTTGACAAGTTGTATAGAAAACTTTATAATATAATCTATGCAAAACTTAAACAAAACAGAAAAAACATTTTTCGGTCAACCTCGCGGCCTATTGACGCTTTTTCAGACTGAGTTCTGGGAGCGTTTTTCTTACTATGGGATGCGTGCCATTCTGGTTTATTACCTCTATGCATTGACAACTGCTGACAACGCAGGCTTAGGACTTCCTAAAGCTCAAGCAATGGCGATTGTAAGTATCTATGGTGCACTTGTCTATCTTTCAACAATTGTTGGAGGGTGGGTTGCTGACCGCTTGTTGGGCGCTTCGCGCACAATCTTCCTTGGTGGAGTTTTAATCACTTTGGGACACATCGCTTTAGCAACACCATTTGGTTTATCTTCACTGTTCGTGGCATTATTCTTAATTATCTTGGGAACAGGGATGCTTAAACCGAATATTTCAAATATGGTTGGACATCTTTATTCTAAAGATGACTCACGTCGTGACACTGGATTCAATATCTTTGTTGTCGGAATTAACATGGGTTCTCTGATTGCTCCATTGATTGTTGGGACAGTTGGACAAGGCGTGAATTATCACTTAGGATTCTCACTTGCAGCTATCGGTATGATTTTTGCATTATTTGCTTATTGGTATGGACGTCTTCGTCACTTCCCAGAAATTGGACGCGAACCTTCAAATCCAATGGATTCAAAAGCAAGACGTAATTTTCTTATTACATTGACAATTGTTGTTATTGTCGCTATTATTGGTTTCTTCTTACTTTATCAAGCAAGTCCAGCTAATTTCATTAATAACTTCATTAATGTTTTATCAATTATCGGTATTGTTGTTCCAATTATTTATTTCGTAATGATGTTTACCTCTAAAAAGGTAGAATCAGATGAACGTCGTAAATTAACAGCATATATTCCTTTGTTCCTTTCTGCTATTGTCTTTTGGGCAATTGAAGAACAAAGTTCTACAATTATTGCGGTTTGGGGAGAATCACGTTCTAATTTGGACCCAACTTGGTTTGGAATTACTTTCCATATTGACCCTTCTTGGTATCAATTATTGAACCCGCTCTTCATCGTTCTCTTGTCACCTATCTTTGTTCGTCTTTGGAATAAATTGGGTGAACGTCAACCTTCAACAATTGTAAAATTTGGTCTTGGTTTGATGTTGACAGGGATCTCTTATTTGATTATGACACTTCCAGGTCTCTTGAACGGAACTTCTGGTCGTGCAAGTGCTCTTTGGTTAGTATTGATGTTTGCTGTCCAAATGGCAGGTGAATTACTTGTTTCACCAGTTGGATTATCAGTTTCAACAAAATTAGCTCCAGTTGCTTTCCAATCACAAATGATGGCGATGTGGTTCTTGGCAGATTCAACTTCACAAGCAATTAATGCTCAAATTACACCACTCTTTAAAGCAGCAACAGAAGTTCACTTCTTTGCGATTACTGGTATTATTGGTATTATCGTGGGAATTATCCTCCTTATTATCAAAAAACCTATTTTGAAATTAATGGGAGATGTTCGTTAATTAGTAATTAATAAAACCTATCTTTAATGATAGGTTTTTTGTGTTTTAAAAACTATAGAAGTGTCTGAAAAGTTACGCTTGTTAAAAGTCTTTTACAAATCAATCGTTTTTATCTGCGCTTACATTATGATAAAATATAGTGTAACGTGATTTTAAATTATTTGCAGATGTTAGTGCCTTTGGTTAAAAGGTCAAAGACATTCACAAATGCTAAAATAAAGTATGAAATCACTTATTTACAAATAAAACTTATAGAGGATAGAGGTGAGAAGCAAAGCTATTTTTATTCGAAAACTCGCAGTTACTCTGTTATTAAAAATATAATATTCAAAGTAAGGATACTCAAGCACGGTCATCCATTAAAAGTGGTTGACTAAGAAATATGAGTTTACTAAAAACTTTGAACATTTTGTGTTTGAAAAGATACTGAGAAGAGGCCTGTAGAAAAAATAATTATTGTTTTTCTGTTGCTAAATTAATAAATAAATTGATAAGAAATAGTGAAAAGTTATAGATTTACGATTAGAACTGATATTTTTAATTATTAATTATTATTGAAAAATCTTGTTAACTTTAAAAATTCTCTTATTTTATTTATTAATAAAATAAATATTTTTATTAAACCAAGGACCAAAACTAGTCTTAGATAAAAATATTTTTAAAATTAGTCTATATCTATTTGATATATAGTAAATAAAAATAAGGAGATAAACAATGTTTACCATTGAAACTCTCGCACGCTTTCAGTTTGCGATGACGACAATCTTCCACTTTTTCTTTGTACCACTTTCTGTCGGAATGGTTCTCATGACAGCAATCATGGAAACTATCTATGTGAAAACTGGTGATGAAAAATGGAAAAAACGGACGAAATTTTTTGGATCAATTATGCTCTTATCCTTTGCAGTAGGGGTCGTAACCGGTATTATCCAAGAATTTCAATTTGGAATGAACTGGTCAGATTATTCTCGCTATGTTGGGGATATATTTGGCGCACCTTTAGCCGTTGAGGCCTTACTTGCCTTCTTCTTGGAATCTACATTCCTTGGAGTGTGGATGTTTGGTTGGGATAAATTAGGTAAGAAATTGCATAATGCAACACTTTGGATTGTATTTGTTGGGACCTTCTTATCATCTTTATGGATTTTAGCGGCAAACTCATGGATGCAAAATCCAGTGGGATATGAAGTTAAAGGTGGACGAGCAACATTAACAAGTTTCTCTGCCCTTTTGACAAATCCTCAAACTATTTTGGAATTTAGCCACGTGGCAACAGGTTTCCTTGTAACTGGTGGTTTTGTGGTTGCTGGTATTTCAGCTTATCAAATTCTTAAAAATCGTGAAATTGATATGTTTAAACCAGTTTTACGTTTGGGACTTTTAGTAGCTCTAATCGGTGCAGTTGGTAACTTTGTTGCTGGTGACCAACAAATGATTGAAGTTAAAAACTCTCAACCTATGAAATTTGCTGCAACTGAAGGGGTTTATGAAACAACACCTGACCCTGCGGCTTGGGATATGGTTGCCTTCTTTAATGAAGCTGACCACAAAGAAGTATTTGGAATTCAAATTCCTTATATGCTTTCAATTCTGACTTATCACCGTCCAAGCGGTTCGGTTGAAGGGATGAATGAAATTAACGCTCAACTTCAAAAGAAATATCCTGATGTAGCTAAAGAAATTGGCGGTAATTTCTTCCCACCAGTAACGGTTCTCTTCTGGACTTTCCGGATTATGGCCGGTCTATCAATGCTAATGATTTTACTTTCTGCTCTGGGGCTATTTTGGACTAGAAAGAAAAAACCAAGTCTATATGAAAATAAGTTTGGCTTACAAGTTTATCGTTGGATGCTATTTGCACCTTTCCTTGCGATTACCTCAGGTTGGTTAGTTACTGAACTTGGTCGTTATCCTTGGACCGTTTATGGTTTATTTACAATCAAAGATTCAGTTTCACCAAATGTTTCTGTCGGTTCACTTTTATTCTCAAATATCGTCTATTTCTTCCTTTTCTGTTTCCTTGGTGCTGTGATGGTTTACTTTACGCTTCAAAGAATGAAACAAGGAGTAGAAGGAGCGGAAACAGCTTATGTTTCTTTAGATTCATTTAGTCAAGAAAATTTTGCTTCTTCATCAAAAGAAGATAGTGAAATTCAAAAAGAAACTGATGAGAAAGGGGTGGATAAATAATGACTGGATTACAACTTTTTTGGTTTATTATTGTTGGAGTATTATTTAGTGGCTTTTTCTTCCTCGAAGGTTTTGACTACGGTGTAGGAATGAGTGCAATCACAATTGCCAAGGACAAACGTGAGGTTGAACAAGCTATCGGATCAATTGGCCCAGTTTGGGATTTGAATGAAGTTTGGTTATTAACTGCCGGTGGGGCAATGTTTGCTTCATTCCCTTATTGGTATGCTTCATTGTTCTCTGGTTTCTATCTTATTCTATTTTTGATTTTAGTAGGTTTGATTTTCCGGGGAGTAACATTTGAATTTCGTCATCACTCACATACGGAAAAAGGAAAAATGCTCTGGACAAAAGTTTTGGGTGTTGCAAGTTTTGCTATTCCATTTCTCTTTGGATTGATGTTTACAAGTATGATTCAAGGCGTTCCGATGGATGCTAAAGGAAATGTGACTGCTACTTTTACTACTTACGTTAACTTTTTGTCAGTCGTTGGTGGTGTTGCTGTAATGCTCTTAGCTTGGCTTCATGGCTTAAATTATTTAGCTTTGAAAACAGAGGGAGCTTTGCGTGAGAGAGCTGCAAAGATTGCTAATATCCTCTATTTTGTTCTTTATGCTGGTGAAGTTGTATTTGCTGTATTGCTAGCTATTTTCACTGATTTCTTTGAAAAACATTTTATTGGAACTTTAGTTTTACTTGCTTTGATTGTTATTCTAACTCTTGTGGCACATTTATCTGTTCGTGCAGGAAAAGAAATGTCTGCTTTCTTGGCTTCAGGTTTGACTTTCATTGCCCTTGTTGCATTGATTTTCCAAGGGATTTTCCCACGTGTAATGATTGCAACTAACCCTGCTCACAGTATTTTGATTAAAAATGCTAGTTCAACAGGCTATACTTTGAAAACAATGACGATCATTACTCTGGTTATCTTACCATTTGTACTCATCTATATGGGCTGGACCTATTTCATTTTCAGAAAAAGAATTAAAAAATAAAACATGAAAATAACTGGTTGAACCAGTTATTTTCAGATTAGTTTGTAAATTGATATAATTAATTAAGACAACTACATATTATGGTCAGGAAAATTTTTTCTGACCTAAATTTTTTAGAAAGGAACTGAGGAATTTTATTTTACTGACAGAAATTCTATGAGCAGATTTTAGAAACTGCCAACTGATTGTGATTAAGGAAGTCATTCAATCAGTGAATGAAGGAACTATCAGCTTTGCGATAAGTTCTGTCAGTTGAATGCGCCCAGAGGAAGTCATTCAATCGGTGAATGAAGGAACTGTCAGCTTTGCTGATAAGTTCTGTCAGTAAAATATTATCTCATCAGTAACTTTAAACATGATTGATAAATCTCTTTTTGAACTGCCAGGTGTAAGAAGAATGTTTCCGATATTGGGGATTCTGGCAGTTTTTCAATTCATTGCAATTGCCGGTCAAGCTTTATTTCTAGCTACTGCGATTACTAAGCTTTGGCAAGGACAATTATTTTCTCATACCATTCCTTGGGTTTTGGGCTTTTTTGCTTGCTTTTTGAGCCGTGAAATTATTAATTTTGGTCGTTCAAAGGCTCTGGATAAACTTGCTTACCAATTAGCAACAAAATTGCGGGGGGATATGTTGGATAAATTTTTCCGACTTGGTCCAGTTGCTATTGCTAATTTAGGTTCGGGCTCAGCTGCAACAACAGTAATCACAGGAATTGATCAGGTTGAAAATTATATTAAATTGGTCCTATCCAAAGTCTTAAATATGATGATCATCCCAATGTTAATTTTGATTCCAGTGTATTTTCTTGATTGGCAAAGTGGAATTGTGTTAACTTTGACATTTCCTTTTGCAATTATTTTTATGATTCTATTGGGATACGCAGCACAAGGGCGTGCTGAACGTCAATACAAAACTTTCCAATATTTATCAAATCACTTTTTAGATTCATTGCGTGGAATTTCTACATTGAAATATTTTGGATTGTCTAAAGATTACTCAAATTCAATTTATAAAACTTCTGAAGACTTTCGTAAAGAAACGATGGGCGCATTGAGAATCGCTATGCTTTCAACATTTGCCCTTGATTTTTTTGCAAGTCTTTCGGTTGCTGTTGTCGCACTGTTTTTGGGACTTCGTTTAATGAGCGGTGATATTTTACTTTTTCCAGCTTTAGCGGCTCTAATTTTAGCACCAGAATATTTCCTTCCTCTGCGTGATTTTGCAAGTGATTATCATGCGACGCTTAATGGAAAAAATGCTTTGGCAGCTGTTAATGAAGTTCTTTCAACTGAGGAAAATACTTTGTCAGTACTTACAGAAAAAGTAACTTGGAGTGCAAATTCACAACTTCAACTGACAGAGTTAGGAAAAATTTACGACACAGGGCGTGGAATCTCAAATGTTAATCTGTCAGTAAATGGCTTTAAAAATATTGCCATTATCGGAAATTCAGGTTCTGGTAAATCAACATTGCTTTCAATGCTGGCTGGATTTCTAAAACCAACAGCTGGTGAAATTAAACTAAATGAGCAAAGTTTGACTTCTTTAACTGACGAAAACTATCGTCAGTCAGTTCAATTCATTCCACAAAAGACTTATATTTTTGCAGGAACTTTTCGTGAAAATTTAGCTTTTTACGAACCTGATTCTACTGATGACGAAATCAAAGCAGCGGCAAAACTTGCTGGTTTAGAAAGTCTTATCGATGAAATTGGTCTTGATGGACAAATTGGGGCCAGTGGTCGTACAATTTCGGGCGGACAGGCTCAGCGTGTTGCATTAGCCAGAGCATTTTTAAGTCATACTCGTAATATTTTGTTTCTCGATGAACCGACAGCTCATCTGGACATTGAAACCGAATTAGAAATTAAAGCAAATATTTTACCTTTACTTGAAAATAAACTTGTTTTCATTGCTACTCATCGTCTTCATTGGCTTTCATCAATGGATTTGGTCATTGTATTAAACGAGGGACAGGTCGCAGGAATTGGAACTCCTGAACAACTATTATCTGAAAATACTTACTATCAAAAATTACTTAGTCAGATGCGTGGGGTTGATGATGACAAAAATTTATTAGACAATGAAACGAGCAAATCAGTAAAGGACCAAGAAGAAAAAGTATCTGAGAGGTCAAACTTTTCGTCAGTAAATGATAAATCTACTGACAGCTCTGTCAGCCAAGCTTCATCAGATAATGGAGGTCAGAAATAATGAAATTAAAAAATATTTTGTTCGGTAATGACTGGATTTCTCCATTTTTGAAAAAAAATCGTTCAGGTTTTATTCTATCTATTTTCTTAGGAACGATTACAATTTCGATGGCGGGACTTTTGATGTTCAGCTCAGGATATGTCATTTCTAAATCAGCAACAAAACCAGAAAATATCTTAATGATTTATGTTCCAGTTCTCTTTGTACGTATTTTTGGGATTGGACGACCAGTGATGCATTATGTCGAAAGATTAACTTCTCATAATTGGATTTTAAAAATCACAAGTCTCTTACGAAAAAAACTCTATTTGCGACTGGAAAAAACGGCCGTTACATTAGCAGATCGTTACCGTTTAGGTGACTTATTGGGTGTTCTTAATGAAGATATTGGAAATCTACAAGACCTCTTTTTGAGAACATTATTTCCAGTTTTAATTGCTGGAAGTTTATCGATTGCTCTAATTATTGCTGGAGGATTTTTCTCACTTTGGTTTGCTTTAGGTTTAGCGCTCTTCTTAGGATTTTTGATTGTTATCTTGCCATTAATTTCTTTGAAATTTACAGTAAAATTAGATGAAGAACTCAAAATTTATCGCAATCAACTTTTTTCTCATTTGACAGATGATATTTTAGGATTACAAGATTGGGTGCTTTCAGGAAGAAAAGAAGATTTTCTGACAGCTTATCGAGGTTCTGAATTATCTGCTAGAAAAATTCAAGCCAAACTATTAGCTTTCGGACGTAGAAGAAATTTATTTTTACAAATTGTCTATGGCGCATTAGTGATCTATTTGATGATTTGGTCTTCTGGTGCCTTAAGATTAGGAGACGCGCCTAATTATATTGCAGCAGTTAGCCTCGCTGCCTTCCCTTTATTTGATGCTTTTTCTCCTTTGTCTGATGCGGTGGTTGAAACGCAACGTTATGGCGATTCAATCAATCGTTTAAATGACTTACCAGACCAAGATGAAGAAGTAAGGACTGAGGAAATTGTTTCTACAGATTTAGTCATCAATAATCTCCAATTTTCATTTGAAGAAAATAAAAAAATCTTTGATAATTTTAATTTAGAAGTTAAACAAGGAGAGCATATCGCTCTATTGGGACGTTCAGGCGTGGGTAAATCAACACTTGCCGGCTTAATCAGGGGAGATTTAGTTCCCCAAAGTGGAAGTATTCAATTTTCTGGTGTTGAGCCATCTAAAGCCAAAAATGTTGAAGAAAAAATTGGTGTCATTAATCAATCCCCTTATCTTTTTGCGACAAGCCTTCGTTCTAATTTGACTTTGGCGAAACTCAATGCCAGTGATGCTGAAATTTGGGAAGCTCTTGAATTAGTTGGCCTCCGTAAAATGGTTGAATCATTACCTCAAAAACTTCTGACACCAGTAGATGAAGCGGGAGAACGATTCTCTGGTGGAGAACGTCAACGCTTAGCCTTGGCACGGGTTCTTTTATCAGATGTTGATGTTGTAATTCTTGATGAACCAACTGTATCACTTGACCCAATCACAGAAAATCAACTGTTAAGTCTCTTTTTTGAACGGCTCCGTGATAAATCAATTATTTTTATTACTCATCATTTATTAGGTGTTCATCATATGGACCGAGTTCTATTTTTAGAAAATGGCTCGATTAAATTTGATGGGAAACCCGCGTCATTACTGGAGAATAATCCAACATTTAAGGAACTTTATCAACTTGATTTAGGAAATGAATAATATAAAAAATCAGTCTATGGGCTGATTTTTTTAATTTAGTTAGTTTTTGTGTTGACAAAACTAATTAAATGTTTTATAATCTTTTTGTTAGGTAAATAAAAAATAAACTAACTAATTAATTTAAACTTTTCAAGAAATTAAAAGATAGTAAAGGAGAACCAATGATTAAGATGATAAAAATAATAATTCAAAAATTGAATTGGTTCATCAGACTTATTGAAGGCCCAGATGAACGACTAATCTATGCTTTTGATGACGAAATACAAAGAATTTGATATAAGGAGAATACATAATGTCAGAACAAACAAACAACTTATTGAATCTATTTTCAAAACTATTGCACAATCCAAACATCCTTTTTGCTTTAAGAGCAGATGGGATTTCAAAACAAATGAAAAATCGCGGTAACCGCAATGGAGCTCAAGGTTTACTCGTTGAATTATGGAATAAAGATGGTCTAACCAATGCAGAAATTGCCGAACTTCTTGATATTAAACCTTCAAGTGTAACAGCTCAGGTTAAACAATTAGAAGAAGCGGAAATGGTTATTCGTAAACAAGATGAGAATGATAAACGTGTCAGCCGCATTTTCTTGACTGATAAAGGTCGTGAAGCTCAAGAAACACGTGATACAATGCATAATGATATTTCAGAAACAATTTTTGGCAATCTAACAGATGAAGAACAAGAACAATTAGCCTTTCTAATGGAAAAATTAGTAGAAAATAACGATGCACGTAATGATCAAGATTTCCAACGAATGGCACAATTTTTCGGAAATCCATTTATGGAAAATATGATGAATGCTCATGACCGTCATGCATTTGGGAATCACATGCGCCGTGAAATGCAAAATTGGCAACGTGAAATGCGTCGTTCATCTCAAGAAATGAAACGTGGACAAAATCGTATGCGTCGTGACGAACGCTCACAAGCTCCGTTTGGTGAAGATTGGAAAGCCTTTGGTAAGCAGCTCAAAGATAGCTTTAGAAATAATTTTGGTGGAAGAGATCAAGCCGATTTTAATGAACATTGGGATCACTTTTCAGATGAAATGAAAAATCGTTTTGGTGATTTTGACGGAAACCGTCGTCCAGATTTTGATTCTAAACCAAAGACAGACAAAAATAAAGAACCTAAAAAACCAGAAAACTGGGATGATTTCTAAGGATTGAATAGATAAGGAGCGGAAAATGAGAACACTCATCGCTTACGCTGGTAAGACAGGAAATACTGCCAAGTGCGCTAGAAAGCTAGCGATACATTTAAATCAGGTCACACTTGTGGATTTAAATGCTGAAGTAGTAAATCCTAAAGATTTTGATGCTGTGATTGTTGCCAGCCCTGTTTATAGTCATAAATTTGAACGTTCAGTAGGCAGTTTCTTAAAAAAATATCAAGAAATTTTGCAAACGAAACCTTTTGCGGCATTCGTTACAATGGTTGAATATGATAGTTTTACGAAAGTGATTAAAAAAGAAATCGCAAACTTTGGAGGGGAGGTAAATAATTTGACCCCTTTTAACTGGCACGATAAAATTATTGCAAAATCAATGATAAAGCTAGAGTCTAAAAAACACCCGATTGAGTTTTTACCGGAAGCTGAGAAACAGTTTGTGGCTCAATTAAACAAAGTAGAGTGGATTTAAAATAGCTAAATTTATAGGAGAAGATAATGTCAAAAGAAACCAAAGCTCTTACGATAAACCCTCAGCTTGCAGCTTTTCAAGAAGAACTTCTTAAAAACTATGACAAGGCAAACCTATCAGCAAAAAAGGGACAAACTTTATTTGTTGGCTCATCATTAATGGAGATATTTCCTATTGAGAAGTGGGAGGAAGCTGGAGAAGTTACTTTTTCACACTATATCTACAATCGGGCGGTTAGAGCCACGACGACCTCATTTTTATTAGAACACATAGAGAGTCAAATTTTTAATTTGGAACCCTCAAAAATCTTTATTAATATTGGAACGAATGATATCGGTTTTGAGATTCCAGAAGAAGAGTTTTTGAATAACTATGATCAAATTCTTTCTCAAATAGAAAGTAAATTACCTCAAACGCAAGTTTATGTGATGCGCTACTATCCGATTAATACGGTTGATTTTGGTCAAGACTCAGATGAAAAAACTTTATTTGAAACGAGAAGTAATGAAAAGTTTCAAAAAGCTTCAGATAAAATAAAAAAACTTGCAGATAACCATCATTTTCACTTTATTGATGTTAATGATGGTTTATCTGATGAAAATGGCAATTTGAAAAAAGAATTAACTTTTGATGGAGCGCATCTAAATCCAGCGGGCTATCAACTTGTCTTAGAAAACCTCAAAGTTTATTTGGAAGAATAAAAAATAATTCAAGACGAAAAGTAATTGAAATCATTTCTTTTCGTCTTGAAATTCAATAATTAGAAAAAGGAAGTAAGCAAACAATGGAAAGAGGTCCACAAATGGCCAATCGTATCGAAGGAAAAGCGGTTGACAAAATATCCATTAAACATTTCGTCAAATTGATTCGTGCTGCAAAGCCACGTTATCTTTTCTTTATCATTGGGATTCTAGCAGGAATCGTTGGAACACTAATTCAATTACAAGTCCCCAAAATGGTTCAACCACTTGTTAATAGTTTTGGACATGGAGTAAACGGTGGCAAAGTTGCCTTAGTTATCGCTCTTTATATTGGTTCAGCTGCTGTTTCGGCTATTGCAGCAATTGTCCTTGGGATATTTGGTGAATCAGTTGTAAAAAATCTAAGGACGCGTGTCTGGGATAAAATGATTCATCTGCCAGTAAAATATTTTGATGAAGTTAAAACAGGAGAAATGAGTTCTCGTTTAGCCAACGATACCACCCAAGTTAAAAATTTAATTGCAAACAGTATTCCACAAGCTTTTACGTCTATTTTACTTTTGGTTGGTTCAATTGTCTTCATGCTTCAGATGCAATGGCGTTTGACCCTTGCCATGATTATTGCTGTTCCAGTAGTTATGCTCATTATGTTCCCAATTATGACTTTTGGTCAAAAAATTGGGCGAACTAGACAAGATTCTTTAGCAAATTTCCAAGGGATTGCTAGTGAATCATTATCAGAAATTCGCTTGGTAAAATCTTCTAATGCTGAAAAACAAGCCTCTAAAAAAGCAGAAAATGATGTCAATGCACTTTATAAAATTGGGGTAAAAGAAGCCATCTTTGATGGTTTGATGTCACCAGTTATGATGTTATCAATGATGCTGATGATCTTTGGACTTCTTGCTTACGGAATTTATCTCATCTCAACAGGAGTCATGAGTCTTGGGACTTTGCTTGGAATGATGATGTATTTGATGAACTTAATCGGAGCCGTACCAACTGTGGCAACTTTCTTTACAGAACTTGCTAAAGCTTCAGGATCAACAGGTCGTTTGACCGAATTACTTGATGAAGAACAAGAAGTACTTCATCAAGGAGAAAGTCTTGATTTGGAAGGGAAAACTCTCTCAGCTCGCCATGTTGACTTTGCCTATGATGATTCTGAACAAATTCTACGTGATATCTCTTTTGAAGCACAACCTAATTCAATTATTGCCTTTGCCGGACCTTCAGGTGGTGGTAAATCAACAATCTTCTCTCTTCTAGAACGTTTTTATCAACCAACGGCAGGAGAAATTACAATTGATGGTCAACCGATTGATAATATTTCTTTGGAAAATTGGCGGAGTCAAATTGGTTTTGTCAGTCAAGATTCAGCAATCATGGCTGGAACCATTCGTGAAAATTTAACTTATGGACTTGAAGGAGACTATACAGATGATGACCTTTGGCAAGTTCTTGACTTAGCTTTTGCAAGAAGCTTTGTTGAAAATATGCCTGATCAACTTAATACGGAAGTTGGTGAACGAGGTGTGAAAATATCTGGTGGTCAAAGACAACGTTTAGCAATTGCTCGTGCTTTCTTGAGAAATCCAAAAATCCTGATGCTTGATGAAGCAACGGCTAGTTTGGATAGTGAATCAGAATCAATGGTTCAAAAGGCTTTAGATAGTTTGATGAAAGGTCGCACTACGCTCGTAATTGCGCATAGACTTTCAACAATTGTTGACGCGGATAAGATTTACTTTATTGAAAAAGGTCAAATCACAGGGAGTGGCAAACATAATGAACTTGTTGCCGCACATCCACTCTATGCTAAGTATGTTTCAGAACAATTGACTGTTGGTCAATAAACTAAAAAGCTCAACGATTTAAGTTGAGCTTTTTTTATTTTGACTTCTTATTGTCGCAATAATCATTTCTCCTGCTGTATAAATGAATACAAAAGGGGGATAGAAAAAAGTGATAATGAAGCTAATGACCATTCCAATCTTCCAAAAAGGATTCCGTAAATAGTGATAAACTTCCATTTGAGCGATTAGTTCAGCCTTTTCTTTAGGATTGTCAGCAATAAAACAATCGGTCATATAACTATATGCAAATCCCCAAATATAAATCATCACGATAAAGAGTAGGGCAGGTGCTTTTGGTGAGTGGATTCCGAAATCATGAAAGAAGTCCATTGTGCGTCCAGCCCAAGCAGAAAGTACAGGAAGCATTGATAATGAGAGTACCCAAATCATGCAACTATGATAGATTCGACGAGTGATTTTCTCAGCCTGTGAAAGCATATATTGTTGATTAAACCAAGAAGTTGTAACATAGATAAAACTCAAAAGATAAGCAATCAGATAGACGAGATTATCTTTCAAAAAATCAAGAATTCCACCTGTTTTAGGTAATTCGAATTCTAATAACATAATAGTCATTATTACTGCAATAATTGCATCAATAAAACCGGCTAAACGCCCTTTAGATACCATAAAATCTCCTTTGTATTACCAATTATAACAAAAGTTAATGAAATTTTATAAAAAAAATAAGCATTAAAGCTTATTTTTCTGTATCAGATGAATAGTTTTTATTTTTGGGGAAAAATCGTTTCTTGACAAAGATAAGAATCGCAAGGATGAAAATAATCCCTAAAATCACAACCACAACTGAAGAGTAAGAATCAAGAATTCCAGCAATCATCTCCCAGTTATCACCAAGAGCGGCTCCAAGGCACACTAGAACAATGTTCCAAATAAGTGTTCCCAAAGTTGTTAATATAAGAAAACTTGGGAGTTTCATTTTAGCAGAACCAGCAGGGATTGAAATTAGACTTCTAATTAAAGGAATGAATCGGCAGAAGAAAATCGTTGCATATCCTCTTTTTAAAAACCATTTTTCAGCTTTTGTGATGTCCTCTGGTTTAAGACGAAGTACTTTTCCTAAACGTCCAGAAACTAATTTTTCTAAGCGTTCAACGCTTAAAAGACGACCAACGAAGTAGAGTATCAATGCACCAAGCACAGAACCAATAGTGGCTGCGATAATCATGCCGATAATCCCCAGTTCGCTATAAGTAGTCATGAAACCACCGAAAGTTAAGATTACTTCGGAAGGAATTGGTGGGAAGATGTTCTCAATCATAATGAGAAAGGCAACACCAAAGTAGCCAAATTGGTTCATGACTTGGATAATTATTTCTTGCATTAATACTCCTTTTATTTGTCTATTACTTTAATTCTAACATAAGGCTGGAAGGCCACCAAACAATATAAAGTACAAAAAATAGGCTTTGTCTTTTGGCAAGGTCTATTTTTTGAAATCATAGGTTTACTGACAGAGACTGTCAGTAGATAAACTTCATCTACAAGTTCTGTCAGTCATTTGAAATTACTGACAGAAGAATTTGTATGTTATTCAGAAGCGAGGGCTTCAATTGTGTTCAAACGTGCTGCACGTCCACTTGGCGCTAAACTTGCGAGGAGAGCAATTAATACAGCAACGATAATCGCAAAGATAATGTGTCCACCAGAAATTTGAACGATACTTGCCCCGTCAAGGAAACTACTTAGAGCTTTATTGATGAGGAATTGTCCAAGGTAGGCAAATCCAATAGCGATAGCGGCTGATGACAGACCAAGAATCAAGCTTTCAGCGGTGAAGAGACGAGAAATATCTTTCTTACGTCCACCGAGTGCGCGGATAACGCCAATTTCTTTTGTCCGTTCATCAACAGACATGTAAGTAGTAACAACAATCATAAAGATTGATACAATCAAACTGATTCCGGCGATAGCGGCAAGAACATAGCTGACGATATTTGTAATATTAGTGATGATATCGAGGAATGAAGTAACGCTATATGTAACGAATGCTTTTGTTCCATCAATTTTCAAGTCTTGAATGTCAGAAGTTGTTGATTTAACATTATCTACTTTATTAACTGTAACTACTGCATAAGTGGCATCAGTATCTGCATTAGCAGATTCAAGAGCAGCTTTGACAGTATTGTAAGTGGCAATTAGGCTGCTAGAAGAGCTTGCAGGTCCTTGAGGATTTTTCAAAATACCAGAAACAGTGAATTCTTTTGTAACTTCAACACTTGTTCCAGCAGCTGTTTTAGCTGGAATTTTTAAAGTAATTTTCTTGCCAACTAATGATTTATAATCTTTATTTAATTCTTTAGCATCACTAGCATAGATTGCGATTTCGCCATCAGCAGGTTTTGAACCGGCAACGTAATCATCATTGATATTTGATTGAGTCCAAGTATCAAGAGTCATTAAACCAGATTTAGATTTATCACTGGCAGTAAGTGTTCCTAAGCCAGAAATTGAATAAGTTGGCTCAACTTTTTTGACGTTATCAACTTTTTTCAATTTTGAAAGATGAGTACTGTCAAGGTTAGTAGCAGCATTTCCAAGTTCTTGTTGCGTTTGTTGGAGTGCTTGCTCATTTCCTAATTTATTATCAGTTGTTGTCCGCTTGAAGATGGTAACCACATTCGGATTGACACTTGAAGTAATGGTGTCATTCATATATTTGGTTGCACCATTTCCTAGTCCTAAGAAAAAGATGACTGAGAACAGGCCGATTGCTGTTCCGATTGCAATTAATAAATTAATTTTCCAAGAGTGAGTAAAGTGTTTAAAGGCTGTTCTGAAAGTATCACGATATGACAATGCTTTTGAGTTCATTCGTTGATGTGATTCAACAGGATAGGGTTCTTTTAGACGTTCGTCACCTGTGATTTGTCCATCGGCCAAACGGATAATTCTTGTACCGTAATCAGCAACTTCTTGTGAGTGAGTAACGACGATTACTGTTTTACCAGATTGAGCAATTTGACGTAAGAGTGCTAAAACTTCTTTCGTGTTTTGTGAGTCAAGAGCACCAGTAGGTTCATCAGCAAGAATAATTTCAGGGTCAGAAGCTAGGGCACGCGCGATTGCGACTCTTTGTTTTTGTCCTCCAGAAAGTTGTGATGGATTTTTTTTACGGTGTTCGTAAAGACCGACTTGTTTTGTGAGCTCAATCGCTCTTTCATGACGTTCTTTATCAGATAAGCTTGTCATTTTAAGACTAATTAAAATGTTATCTAATACACTCAAATAGCTAACCAGATTGAAAGATTGGAAGATGAAACCGATTGTATCTCGACGGTAAGCATCCATATCTTTTTCTTTTTTTGTTTTTTGAGCAAGGCCGTCAACGATGACATCCCCCTCATATTTACGGTCAAGTCCTCCAATGATATTCATAAGAGTTGACTTACCTCCCCCAGATTCTCCTAGGAGACTGACGAAATCACCACGTTCAAACTCGAGGTTGATCCCTTTGAGGACAGGAAATTCTTCTTTTCCAAGAAAATAGGATTTCCTAATATTTTTTAATTCCAAAACGGCCATAAAGACTCTCTTCCTTTTCTTAAAGTATGTACTTTACATTATAACTTAATTTTCTTAAATAAAAATAAGACCTAAGTCTTATTTTCAAATTTATTGACTACCTAAGCTAACCGTTCAGTAAAAAATCTAAAATATTCATTCCCGTACTCGTTTGTGCTTTGTAGAGTTCTGTATAACCACATTGAGAACAAGAAATAGTAATAAATTTCTTATTTTGAACATCAAAAATCTTTGAAAAATTTCCACCGGTTGCTTGAAGTTGATCTTCTTCAAAATTATGATTGCCACATTTGATACAAGTGTATTGTTGTTGATAACCGTTCATTTTAATTCCTCCTCGTTAGTAAAGTGAAAAATCGCTTGTCTTCTTAATCGTTTAAATCCATTATAACTCAAAAAAGTTGATTCTTTTAGTCTTTTGAATCCGCTTCACTATTTAATATATTACTTAAATCCAGAATAATAAATAAAAAAGTGAAATTGAAACCATTATTGAAAAACAATGAAAATAATCTTTGTGATATAATTCTAATTATGGATAGACAAGTTAAAGAAAAACTGCGTATTGCATTAATTTTTGCATTAAATGCAGGTTTTATGGATGGTTTCTCATTCTTTCATTTTAATGACCGTTTTATTGGTGCACAATCAGGGAATGTTATTCAGGCGGGGATTAATATTGCTAAAGGAGATTTTGCTAGGTTTTGGGATTTTGCAATTCCGATTATCTTCTTTATATTAGGAGTAATGACTCGGGGATTTTATTCTCACTATTTGATGAAACGTCGCCGTTTTGATGCCTCTTATTTGTTATTGGTTCAATGGTTAGGGGTGACAATTTTCGCCTTGGCTTATGGTTTGGGCTTGAAGATTCCTGTTTCCTTTTATGTTGGAATTTTCTCTTACTTTATGGCGATACAATATGATACTTTTACAAAAGTTCATGGTCGTGCTTACGGAAGTATCTTTATGACAGGTAATATGAAGTCCATGTCGGCAAATCTTGCTCAGTATATCATTACCAAAGATAAACAAAAACTCCGGTCAGTTGGTATATATGCCGCACTTATCAGTATTTTCTTTGCTGGAGCAGCTATTGCAACACTTGCTGGAAATTGGTTTGGAAGTTGGACAATGATGGGCTCTACTTTCATGATAGGAGCCGTTTATTTAATTGTTCGTTTTGATGAAATATAAAAATCCTCAAATAAGAGGATTTTTTTAATCATTAAGACAGGATAATTTTTCCGATTGTATGATTTTCTTCAATGAGTTCATGAGCTTTTTTCACATTCTCAGCAGTAATTGGTCCGAGATTCTGAGTCATTGTACTTTTTAGAACGCCATTATCTAGCCATTCAGAAACTTTATTTAAAATATCATGTTGACTTTGTAAATCAGATGTATTTGAGACGACTTTTGTAAACATCCATTCAAAGTTAAAACGTGCAGATTTATGAGCTAGTTGATCTAAATTAATAGCTTGCCCTGGTTCAACAATATTTGCAATCGAACCTTGTGGCGCAATTAACTCATTTACTGCTGGCATATGTTCAACAACGGCATTTAAAATTAAAATATAATCTACAAACTTAAAGCCAAGTTCATGAACTTGAGGAACCAAATTTTCATGATGATTGACGGTATAATCGGCGCCAAAATTTTTGACCCATTCAATGGCTTGAGGATTTGATGCCGTAGCAATCACTGTCAATCCGGCATTTTTGGCCATTTGGATTGCTACTGAGCCAACACCCCCTGCACCATTAATAATGAGGAGTGATTTTCCTTTAGATTCATCAGTCACTTCTAGTTTTTCAAAGAGAAGTTCATAGGCAGTCAAACTTGTTAGAGGCATCGCGACTGCTTTTTCTTTGGTCAAATTTTTGGGAGCAAAACCAACAATTCGTTCATCAACGGCTTGAAATTCAGCATTTGAACCTGAACGAGTAACATCACCGGCCCAAAACACTTTATCCCCAACTTTAAAAAGCTTAGTTTCACTCCCAAGTTCGACGACAGTTCCTAAACCATCCCAACCTAGAATTTTTGGTTCTGCTAAATTGCCTTTAATCCCTTTTCTAACCTTTGTATCAACTGGATTGATTGAGATTGCCTCGACTTTTATCAATAAATCATGGGGTCTTAAGATTGGCTTCTCTATTTCAAAGTCAATAAAATTTTTGCTAGAATCAATAGTTCCAATTGCTTTCATCTCTTTACCTCTCTTATAAGTAAAAGTTTATACCAGTCTGACTCCTAAGTCAATCACTTGAATTTAATATTAAATATTTACATCATGTCATTGAAAATTTCTAAGACCAAAGAAATGACGCTTTGCTACAATGGAATGAGTTAAACTAATAGAATCTAGGTAATTTCATGACAAAAACTTATAAGCATTATCATTTTGACCACGTTGGAAGTTTTCTTCGTCCCCAAGCTTTAAAAGAAGCACGTTTGGCTTATTCAGAAGGGCAACTTCCATTAAGTGACTTTAAAAAAATTCAAGAATCTGAAATTAAGAGATTAGTGAAAGAAGAAGTGAACGTTGGCCTTAAAGCGGTGACAGATGGAGAATTTAATCGTTCGTGGTGGCACTTAGATTTCCTCTGGGGGCTTAATGGAGTTGGGACTTATGAACAAGAGGATTCTTATAAATTCCATGGTGCAAAAACAAGGACAACTAATATTGAATTGACTGGTAAAGTAGCTTTTAACCCAGAACATCCCTTTTTTGCGGATTTTAACTATTTAAAAAGTCTTTTACCAGAAGGAGTTGAACCTAAAGTTACTATTCCTTCACCTTCGTTAATTCCAAATCGTGATGGTCGTTCAGACCGTTGGCCAGAATTTTATGGAAGTTGGGAAGAATTCTTAGATGATTTGGCTCAAGCTTATCATGAAACTTTGCTCCATTTTTATGAATTGGGTGCGCGTTATATTCAACTGGACGATACGACTTGGGCTTATCTTATTGCCAGATTACTAGATGATCCAGAAAATCATGAAAAGTATGTTAAGATGTGTGAAGACATTGTCTATCTTGTTAATAAACTCTTGAAGGATTTACCTGAGGACTTGAGAGTTTCAACTCATATTTGTCGAGGGAATTTCAAATCAACTTATTTATTTGAGGGTTCTTATGAGCCTGTGGCAAAATACTTAGGTCAGCTTAATTATGATACTTTCTTTTTAGAATACGATGATGCTCGCTCAGGTTCTTTTGCTCCCTTAGCAGAAATCTGGAATCAAAGAAAAGATGTCTTGCTTGTGTTAGGACTTTTCACTTCTAAACATCCAGAACTTGAAAAGTATGAAGACATTAAAGCTCGCTTAGACGAGGCGCTTGAATCGATTCCACTTGAAAATTTAGCACTTTCAACACAATGTGGATTTGCTTCTACAGAAGAAGGAAACGATTTGACTGAGGAAGAAGAATGGGCTAAATTAGCACATATTAAAAAGATTGTGGATAAAATTTGGAAATAAAATAAAAGTGGTGGATTCTACCACTTTTTTTGTTTGTCAGTAAAGTTTAAATGGCGCATAAGCTAAATTAGCTTTGCTTTGTTATAATAGATTTAAGCAAAAAATAAAGAAAGCGAGAAAAAATATGAAATTAACAGCACTAGGTGTTTGGGGCGGATATCCTACGCGCGATGCCGGAACAACCTCTTATCTTTTACAATCAGAATCAGGTTTTAACATGCTTTTAGATTGTGGTTCACGCGCGGTGACAGAACTTGAACATGAATTGCAACCAACTCAACTTGATGCAGTTATTTTGAGTCATTATCATGAAGACCATATTGCAGATTTGGGGGCTCTTCGCCAATATCGTCAGCTTTATCCATTGGGTCAAGATGGTTGGGATGGAATGATGTTGCCTATTTATGGCCATGGGGAAAATGAATATGAATTTTCTAAATTAACTTTGGATAAGGTTTCAGAAGGTCATCTTTATGATGTCGAAAATGGAACAAAAGTTGGTCCTTTTGATATTACTTTTCTAAAAACAGTTCATCCTGTGGTGAATTATGCCATGCGCATTGTTGAACGCAGAACGGGACAAGTTTTGATTTATACTGGAGATACGGGTTATTTTGATGAATTGACTGACTTTGCCAAAGAGGCTGACCTTCTTCTTGCTGATGTTTATTTCTTTAAAGATAAAGCAAAAATGCCTAATCACTTATCATCAATTGAAGCTGGTCAAATTGCTAAGGATGCAAAGGTTAAAAAATTAATTTTGACTCATCTGCCACAATTTGGTGATTTGGATATTTTACTGACAGAAGCAAAAGAAGCAGCAGGAGATACTGTCATTACTGATTTAGCAGTTCCGCATAAAAAATGGCAACTTTGATAAGCCCTTTTAAAAAGCTAATTTTCCTCATTTCATTTATCATTTTACTGACAGGAATTTTCTTTGGTTTTGTCAGTATCCAAAATTGTGTGCTTAATTACAATCCACCAAAAACGAAAAGTCAGATTGAACAATTGGTTAAAAAAAGTGCTGATAGTTCTAAAACGAGGTTTGTCAATGATGATAAGCACTATCAGCGAAATTTATTTGTTTCTGATATTCATGGACGCTTATCTGGCTTGAAAAAAACGCTGACAGAGATTCATTTTAGTAAAAATGACCGGCTTTTTGTCTTGGGAGATAGCATTGATCACGGCCGATTTGGCTTTGATGTCTTACTTTATTTATTAAAAACTTTGCCAGATGCTGGCTATCATGTGACAGTCATGATGGGAAATCACGAACAAATGTGGTCAGAACTTGCAAGTGACGGTAAAACGGATGAAGAGCAACTTTCTAATGTAATTGGAACGATTGATATTTATGAAGGGGCTCCACCAAATGGCTGGCAGTATTCAATTGAAAACTGGAAAAAACTGTCAGTTACTGACAGACAATTTTTACTGACAGAAATGAAAAATAACTTTGGTCAGCCAGAACAGTTGATTGAAAAAATTGGAAATAAGTGGGTGGTACTCTCTCATAGTGCAAAAATGAGCCTTTCTTATGAAAAAGAGAAGACAAAAGATTTGTTTTGGGAACATTTGCCAGGAGATTCTTTTGAACGGCGAAATAGTGTTGCTAAAGCTGTGGGGGTACCAAACACTGATGTTCAGGTCTTTGTTGGTCATGTGAGTGGTTTTTTATTTGGGAAACATCGAAACTATATTTGTTTAGATAATACAATTGTCAATGGGACATTAGAACAATTTGAAGCAGTTCCAGTCAAAATATATTGTCTTGAACAAGAGAAATTTTTAGGATAAATGAATTTTACAGAAGAAGAAAAAGAATTTTTTATGAAGGAAGCACTCAAAGAAGCGCAGAAAGCAGCTGAAAATGAGGAAGTTCCGATTGGAGTTGTCATTGTCAAAGACGGCGAAATTATTGCGCGTGATTTCAATAGGCGAGAGCTTGATGGTCGGGCGACACATCATGCTGAAGTTTGTGCGATTGAAGCGGCAAATCGGGCAGTGGGAAATTGGCGACTTCTTGATTGCGCCCTCTTTGTCACCATTGAACCTTGTGTCATGTGTGCCGGAGCAATTGGGTTAGCGCGGATTCCACAAGTTTACTTTGGAGCGACAAATCCTAAATTTGGAGGAACGGTCAGTCTTTATCAGATTTTAGAAGACAAGCGACTGAACCATCGAGTCCAAGTAGAATCGGGGATTTTAGAAGACGAGTGTGCAAAAATCATGCAAGTTTTCTTTAAAAATAGACGAAAAAAATAAATTGTGTTATAATAGTTTTCGGAGCAATAAGTTTCTTACGAAGCGTGTCAGGACCTGACGGTAGCAGCACTAAGTATGGAGCTTATGTGCTCTTTTTTGTATCCTTATTTATGGTAAAGTATCATTATAAAGATGACAAAGGAGGAGTTTATGAAAAATGAAAATTTGAAAAATGTGAAATGGATAATTTTAGTTTTATTGGTAATTTTGATTCCTTTAGTAATTTTTAAATCTTGCCAGAGTTTGGTTAAAAGTCAAAATGAGAAGAAAAATAAAAAAGATTCGATTCATTTTTTGTATGGCGCTTGGATTTCAGATGTAAGATTACCAATGTCTAAAGAGCTCAAGGTACAATTTTATCGAGCCAATTTGGATAATGAGCCTCATTTTAAGTATGGTAAAGAACAAGTGGAGTTAATATTTAGAGAATTGAAAAATGGTCGAGGGAATATTGATGGGGAATTTGTAAGAGAAAATTCTGTTTATCGTCCATTGAATGAACTCGACAAAGATGGTTTTCGACCAGTGAAAATAAATATTAATGAAAGAGGAGAAGAAGCTTTTTCCGTTATAAAGTTATTAATAAAAATAAAGTAAAAATGAGAATTCTTCCTTCAGGAAGTGATAAGGTTGCTGATGAATTTGAGGTTTATTTTATAAGAGAAAATGGTTAACATACGGCGTCTAAAAAAAACTCTGACTATTTGTCAGAGTTTTTTTGTGGTACCAAAGCATTGACCACTGTGATTTGAGAAATGAGCGTTTCATTTTCGTCAGTGATTTTGATTTCCCAGACATGGTTGCGTTTGCCATTTTTGAGGAGAAGACCGCGGGCATTTACGAAACCTTCGCATTTTTTTGGATTGAGATGGTTGGAGTTAATGCTTTGACCAAGGGCAAAATATTGACCGGAGCCGATTGCATTACTTGCCATACCAGCTGTGATTTCAGCGAGAGCAAGACTTGCACCTCCATTTAAAAAGCCGTGTGGTTGAGCATGAAAATCGCTGAGAATCATTTTACTTGAGAATTTATAAATTTTACAGACAGACTTGTCAGAATTCTCGTCAGTAAAAACTTGAAAATCTGTGATATTGAGTTGGTCAATCATGTTCATTGGAAAATCTCCTTAATAAGATGTGATACCGCCCTAGGGCCTTAGCACTTTAGTGCACGAGCTTCGGGGACAGCAACAAGCAGTTTGTCGCTGACTGTCTTGAAATGATGAAAATTGCTTTTTTGGCTGACGCTTGCCCTGCCAGCAAGTACTTGCGATTCTCGTTGCGCTTTAGCATAGACATTCGAGCGTAGCGAAGAACTGTACTTAGCTGGAACCGATAATATAGCTAGCGACATTGCCAAAAGAGACAACGGAGTGGATGTAGGAAAAAAGTGGTTCTGCTTGAAGCAGAGCTTCAAGGTTGTGGATGAAATTTGCGAAGTAAAATTCACCTGTAAGTAGAGGTTCCAGTTCTTTTCTTTTTTCGTTCATCTAAAGTAGGTCATAATTAATTTATTTACAGTATAACCTTTGAGTAGCGTTTCATTAACTGACAGACCGATACCAATTCCAGTCGGAACGGTCATCCAACCGTTTGGAAAGGCAATTTCTGGTTGAATGAGGTCTATGTCAAAATAATGCTTAGAATCGGATAAATCACCGGCCATAGCATTTCCAGAAAGCGCGGCGAGTTGGATATGGAGTATTTTTGAGATGCCGGACTCAACCATACTGCCAATCCAAAAGCCAATCTGATGCTGTCTGCAAAATTCGATAGCTTTTTGCGTTTGATAAAGTCCACCTAAACGACCAATTTTTACGTTGAGCATCGTTTGAAAAGGAAGTTCTGTCAGTATTTTTAGACTTTCCAAATCTTGAACAGATTCGTCGAAGCAAATTGGTGTTAAGAAGTTTTCTGTCAGTAATTTTAATTCGGATAAATCTTTGATATCAAAAGGTTCTTCGATACAAGCCAGACCAAGTTCGTCTAGCTCTTTGATGACTGGCCAGTCTGTCAGTTGAAAACTTCGATTGGCATCAAGAGCAAATGTAATTTGTGGATATCTTTTTACCAGCTTTTTAATCAAGTCAGTCCCAATTTGTGGACTAATTTTTAATTTAATTCTTTTGACGCCACTGTTAATAAGTTGGTCAATTTCCTTAATGGTTTGCTCGTCAGACATTTGTCCTAGCACCGCACCACGTGGGATTTTATCAGCTAATTTTTCTTGGAAAAGACCAGCAATCAAATTTTTATTTCTTTCTTTAAAATACAAATCTAGAAGTGCATTTTCTAGTCCGGCCAGTGCCATTGGTAAGGGATCTCTAAAAAATTTATGTATTTCAAAAGGGTGTGAGAATTCTTTTTGCAAAATTTCTGGCAGGTAAGTTTCTTCCAAGATTTTCCAAGAATCAGCAAAAGTTTCTGAAGTATAAAAAGGAGTCGTGAAAGCAACAACTTCACCAAATCCCGAAAGTCCGTTAGGACTTTCAACTTTTATAATAATTGTATCTCGGAGATTCAAGGAACCTTTGGCGGTCTTAAAATCAAATTTCATAGGGAGTTGAACATGAAACATTGTAATTTTTTCAATTATCATCCTTTAAGCTCTTTTCTTAAGATTTTTCCAGAAGCATTTTTGGGCAATTCATCCATGAAAGTGATGGATTGGGGGCGTTTGTATTTTGCCAGTTTTTCAGTGAGAAAGTTTTCTAATTTTTCTTGGGAAATATTGCCTGAAACGAAGAGAATTGGCACTTGTCCCCACTTGGCATCTGGCTTAGCAACAAGTGCACATTCCTTGATTTCAGGAAGAGAATAAACTAAATCTTCAATTTCTTTGGGGTAAATATTTTCACCGCCAGAAATAATGATATCTTTTCTGCGATTGAGCAGATAGAGAAAACCGTCCGCGTCAAGATAACCGATATCGCCTGTTTCAAAAGCAGTGCCGTAAGGCTTTTGGCCGAGGTAAGCTTTCATCAACATGGGAGATTTTAACCAAATTTCACCAACGCCAGCAAGGTCAGCTTGACGAATCTCAATTTCAACACCTGGTAAAGGTCGCCCGACAGAGCTTGTTTTATCAGGGAAATCTAAAATATTAAAAGTGACAGACTGTGAAAAACTTTCAGTCATGCCATAAGTTTTATAAATAGGAAGACCTAATTCTTGGCATTTTTTGATTAAAGGTTGGGGAATAAATTCACCACCAAGTAGAATTAAACGTAAGTTATTGCTATGCAATTTGTCAGCAATTCTCGTAAGAAGGGTTGGGACGAGTGAAACCATGTTGATTTTCCCAGAATTGATCATTTCAAGAAGTTGGTTTTCATCAAATTTATCAACAACGGTCGCTGATGTTGCATTATATAAAGTACGCATAATAATGGAAAGTCCAGAGACATGAAACATGGGTAAGATGACCAGCCAATTATCATTGTCATAAGCGCCAAGTGTTTCCTTTGAGGCTTTGACGTGATTTGAAATCATGCCCCAAGTAATAGGGACAGATTTAAATTTTCCGGTAGTAGCGGAAGTGTTCATGATGACGGCAATTTTTTCATCAGGAAAATCTGCTGACAGACTTACAGGGCAAGGGTTACTAGTCCAAATTTCCGAAAAAGAAATGCTGTCAGTAACTTTTTCTGTCAGTGAATCCGATGTGAAGACTGTCTCAATCTCGAGTTCCTTGATTTGGTCAGCCAGTTCGTATTCGGTTAGATGCCTATTCAAAAGAAGAACTTCTTTTGACAAACCGAGCAAGGCAAACAAAACGACTGCCATTTCAACAGAGTTTTCTGAAAGGAGCGCAACCCGTGATTGATTGTCAATAAGAGGAGCCAAATGTTCAGCCATCTTATTGACTTCCTGATTGATTTGGGCAAAAGTATAGTCATTTAAAAATTGTTTTTGGGGATAAAGTTCCGCCTGTTTTTTTAACCATTTCATTATTTAAGCTGTGAGCGAACTCAATTTTCTCCTTTCTGTGTATTTTTTACTGACAGAAATCCTGTCAGTAACTTTTAAATCACAAAAAGCGTCAAAAAGACGCTTTGTCAGCAATTTTGGAAATTTTTATGGGAATTTTGGAAATTGGTCAAAATCAGGTTTGCGTTTTTCTTTGAAAGCATCGCGTCCTTCTTTGGCTTCATCCGTCGTATAGAACATAAGTGTTGCATCTCCTGCAAATTGTTGCAGTCCAGCAAGTCCGTCAGTTGCAGCATTCATTGAACCTTTGAGCATACGAAGCGCCATTGGTGAGAGGGCAAGCATTTCTTGGGCCCATTGAACGGTTTCTTCTTCAAGACGGTCAAATGGAACAACAGTATTAACCATTCCCATGTCCATTGCTTCTTGGGCAGTATATTGACGGCAGAGGAACCATATTTCACGTGCTTTCTTTTGCCCAACCATAGCGGCAAGTAAACCAGCACCATAACCAGCATCAAAAGAACCAACACGCGGACCAGTTTGCCCAAATTTTGCGTTTTCAGAAGCGATAGTCAAATCACAAACGATATGTAACACGTGACCTCCACCAATGGCAAAACCATTTACCATAGCAATGACAGGTTTTGGTGTAATCCGAATCAAATGTTGCAAATCTAAAACGTTCAAACGAGGAATTTGGTCTTCACCAACATATCCACCATTTCCACGTACTTTTTGGTCACCACCAGAACAAAAGGCTTCTTTATCTTCACCTTTTCCATGATTTGCACCAGTCAAAATAATCACGCCGACATTGGTATCATCACGAGCGACACTAAAAGCATCAATCATTTCAACGACGGTTTTGGGACGGAAGGCATTGCGGACTTCAGGACGATTGATGGTAATTTTAGCAATTCCATCATAAGTTTCATAAATAATATCTTCGTAGTTACGGTTGAGAGCAACCCAGTTAAATTTTGACATGATTCTCCTTTAAGATGTGAGGACGAGCGCTAGAAGTTGTGAAAATTAGAAAAATGCGGTTCTGGGCATAGCCCAGGTTCCATTTTATCTATTTTCATCAACTTCTGCGAGTCCGAACTCAATTAAAATTAAGATGTGAGTGGCCCTAGGGTCTTTACGCTTTAGCGCTTAGACTTCAGGGTCAGCAACAAACTGATATTTTTGATGTCAGATTGTCGTTGAGTGTTTAGAAGTTATGAAGTTCTATTATTTTCATTAACTTTCATAAGTCCACTTAGAAAAATTATTTTTATTGTATTTATTTCTGTCAGTAAAACTAATTCATCAGTTTTACTGACAGAAGTGATATAGGCATTACTTTTCAATTATATCATAAAGCATTTTGACTAAGGTAAAAATTCCTCTAGTTTTTTTTGATAGGTGACCGGATTTTCTAGATGAATATTATGACCAGAAGCAGCAACAGAAATCCAAGTGACATTCGGATTTGGAGCAAAAATTTCTTTAGCAATTTTTGAATATTTTTCGTCTAAATCACCAGATAGATAGAGAATGTTGGATTTTATTAAAGAAATTTTATCGCCAACATAGAAAAGCTGGCCTTGACCTGTTCCATTCAAAGTTTGGGCAAGAGCTAAGGGTGAATTGCTTGCACGGCTTTCCCAAATTTCCTGTTGAATTTTTACTGACAGCTTTTTTTGTGATTCAAAAAGTGAAATATTAGCCCAAAAGTCAGCAAACCAAGCAGACCCATTTAACAAAATCTTCTGTCCTAATTCTTCGTCAGCCAGTCGTCTTTTTTTGCGGTCTTCACTAGATAAAAGCCCAGGACCAGTTGATTCTAAAATCAAATATTTAACAGGAGCTGACGGATAAGCAAGGCAATAACGAAGCGCCAATCGTCCGCCCATTGAATAGCCAAGAAGTGAAAAAGCATTTCCGTCAGTAAATTGCGCAAATAGCGAGTGCAGATTTTTCAAAATCGCCTCAAGTTTATAAGGGTCAAGTTCCTTTGGTTTTGCTGATGAACCGTGACCTAACAAATCGATAGCAACAATTTTGTAGCCGGCCAAATGAAGATTTCGCCAAGTATTAGAACTTTCAGAAAAACCATGCAGTGCAAATAGGACCTCTCCAGTCCCCCAAATACGGACAGCATAATCAAAACCATCAATAGTAATTATTTTTTTATCAATTTTCATAAGTCGTATATTTTTGATGTAAAGCAAGACTTAAATCTTTATCCGTTTTAATTTCCAAAAGATGAATGCCAGATTGATGAAGAGAATCCTCAAATTGCTGACCAAAATCAGCATAGCCACTGACCAAATGATAATCTAAACCAGTCAACTCAGCCAGTCCAGCAAAATTTAAACCATGTGGAGTTGAAAAAAGATAATCAAAATTCGGTACGCCTTTTTGAGCTAAATGATGAAAAATCCCACCACCGTCATTATTAAATAATACAATAGTCAGATTAAGTTCATGTGTTTTACCAACAATTAAACCATTTAAATCGTGTAGCATTGACAAATCCCCAGTCAACAAAACCGTCGGTTTACCTGTTGTAGCAATTCCGAGTGCAGTTGATTCAGTCCCGTCAATGCCATTCACACCACGATTTCCTAGAATTCTAACTTTGGCATTCGCTTTTTTCCACCAATAATCAATATCTCTGATTTCCATACTATTTGAAACAAGAAGTTGAGCATCCAGTGCTTCCAAATGTTTTTGTAGTTCTTGGACATAACGTCCTTCAAAAGGATTTTCTTCATAAGTCACTTTTTCAAGAAGTTGTCGCATTTTTTCTTGAGCATTTTGCCATTTTTCCAAATAAGAACTATCAGAATTTACTTTTTTAATTGAAGAAGCAAAAGGGAGAACATCAGACTGAACCATCGTTGTCGTTGTCAAACTAGGGTTGCGATAATCAAGAGCAGGGTCAACTTGAATAAATTCAGCTTCGTTATTGAAAGCAACGAATTGTTGCAAACGTTTAGAAACAGGCATTTGTCCAAAAAGCAGAATAGCATCCGCTTTTAATTGAGTTTTTAAATCATTATTTGCTAAAAAAGCATCATAAGAGTCTATGACCAAAGGATGATTGTGATTACGCAGATTAGAAAGTGGATCCGCTAAAATTGGAGCTTTTAATTGTTCAGCAAGTTTTAAAAGTGCTTCAGAATAATCTTTGTCAAAATTGGCACCGGCTAAAATTAATGTTTTTCCAGAAAGCAATGTTTCATCAAATGGAAGTATCACTTGTGCTTGTCCCTTATAGAATTTAAAGGCATGTTTAGAACGTCCTTTTTCATAATTTTCACTTTTTAATTCTGGAACTAAAGGATCACGCAAGGGAACATTGATTTGCACAGGACCCGAAAGAGGGGAAATAGCTGATAAGACAGCTCGTTGTGCGACTTTACGTGGATAGGTCCAAAAGGTTTCTGTCTGAGACTGGGTTTGAATATGTGGAGCTTCAAGATTTTCAAAATGATTAACAAAATTTCCAAAAAATCTGGTCTGGTCGACTGTTTGAGGAGCTCCAACGAATTGAAGCTCAGCCGGTCTGTCCGCCGTTAAAATAATAAGGGGAACTCGACTCATTTTTGCTTCAAGGACAGCTGGGAAATGATGAGCCGCAGCAGAACCTGAAGTACAAACTAAAACAACAGGACGTTTTTTCGCTTTAGCAATTCCCAGAGCAAAAAAAGCAGCCGAACGTTCATCAATGTTGACATAAGTATCGTATTTTTTGTATTCCTCAAAGAGCATGGCTAAAGCCGTTGAACGTGAACCTGGACTAAAAACAGCTTCACGTACCCCTAAATTGAAAAGTTCATCAACAAAGGGAGCTAAATATTCATTGGTCATGACTATCTCCATTTCTAATTTAAAAATTAAAATCGTAAAATATTTTAAAAAGTTACAAAGCTTCTAAAATGGTTTTTAATTTTACCTTGGTTTCTCTAAATTCTTCTAAAGCATCGGAAGAAGGGATAATTCCACACCCTGCATAAGCATAAAGTTTCTTGTCCACAATCAAAGCCGAACGAATCCCGACAATCATTGTGCCATTTCCTTTGCTGTCAATTAAGCCAAGGGGTGCAGCATATAGTCCTCGCTCATGATTTTCATGCTTTCTGAGGAATTCGAGGGCCTCATGACGAGGTTCTCCTCCAAGAGCAGGCGTTGGGTGAAGCTGTTTTGTCCAATCAATAAGTGAAAGCTCAGAATTTTTAGCACTTAAAATTGTCCGAAGATGATAAACATTTTTCAGCTCCATTAATTCGGTTGTTCCAACCGTTACTGTCTCGGCTTTTTCAAGCAGATTTCTTTTTATTTTTTGGACAACAATATCATGCTCTAAAAGATTTTTGGGGTCTGTCAGCAATTTTTGCCCCGCATTTTCCATTGTTTTTGGAAAAGTTCCAGCTAAGGCATAACTAAGGAGTTGGTCATTTTCTTTTTGAACTAAAATTTCGGGCGATGCTCCAAGGAAAATTCTTTTTCCTTTTTGATACGCAAAAATAAAAGCATTTGGATTATTATCTAATAAATTTTGGATGATACTTTCGAGTTCAAAAGAGGTTTGACTTGTAAATTCAAGTTCTCTTGAAGCGACAATTTTTCGACTCTTTCCGTCAGCAAAATTTTTTTGAATGGCATAAAAAAGTTCTTGCCAAGCTGAAAAATCAGAAGCTTTTTCAGTGAGTTGATGCTTAAATTTTGGAATAGTGATTTCAGAAATTTCTCGTGGGCTATCACAAGTGAGGGTGTAAGAATTTTCCTTATTAACAACGAAATAATGTTTAAAAGCAATGGTTTCGCCACCGAAATTTTCCCAAAGTTCTCCTTTAATGTCATCAAAAAAAGTCTGACTATGAAAGAGATAGGGATAGTCAGAAAACTTATCATGTTCAAGGTCAATGGCTTTCAAACGCTCACAGCCAATGACAAAAGTTTCTTTTTGAGGGTCAAACCAAAAGAAACGCTCACTTTCTGAAAAGTTCGCCCAGAAAGCTAAGGGGTTATTTAATTTTAAATTGATTTTTATATAATTCATTTTTTCTACCATAAAAATTATAACATAGCTCAGCATAGTAGAGGAATAATGAGCCCTAAAATTACAAATCTTCATTCATTTTTCATAGACTTTCTGATATAATGCTCATTGTTCGTATCTTCACTGGCCGTTCCAGCGATGTAGTTGCGAAGATTCGCTTCGTCAAAGCGTAGCTGTTGGCGCTTTAGCACTTACAGATAGGCTTGTATTTTTATCAGGTCTTAATGATTAAATTTAGTGTTAAAAACTATGATATAATTAAAATCATGAAAACATTCAAAAAGGAGTGCCATGAATATTTATGTCAAATTAGCTGAGTTTAGCATTATTGAAACAAAGCGATTGCTTTTGCGTCCCTTTGATTTAAAAGATGCTGAGGACATGTTTGACTATTCAGGTAATCCTGAAAATCTAAAATTTGTTTTTGCCCCGCATCTATCACTTTCAGAAACACGTTTTTCAATTGCTAACGATTATATGAAAAGTCCTTTAGGGAAATGGGCAATTGAGTTGAAATCTGAACATCGGCTGATTGGAGATATTCATTTTGTGAAAATTTCTGATAAAAATCAGTCTGCGGAAATTGGTTATGTTTTAAATCAAAATTATTGGAATCAAGGGTTACTGACAGAAGCATTAAAAGTACTGACAGAATTTTCTTTTGAACAATTTGGGCTTAAAAAGTTGATTTTATTGATTGATAAAGAAAATATTCCGTCTAAAAAAGTTGCCCTTAAATCAGGCTATCACTTAGTTAAAAAATTTAAAGGGACAAATCAATACAGCAAAAAAATTAGAGATTTTGAACAATATGAACTTGGAAAAAGTGACGATGAAATTTATCAAAAAAATTCAGAGATTGGGGAAATTTGAAGTTTTATGTCAAAGCACGAAGAAATATTAAATTATATTGAAGGTTTGGAAATTGGTAAACAAGTCAGTGTACGTGGGATTGCCAATCGAATGAAAGTTGCTGACGGAACAGCATATCGCGCAATCAAAGAAGCAGAAATACTAGGTTTGGTAGCCGTAAATGACCGTTCTGGAACCGTTAGGGTGGCAGTTAAAGGACAAAAAGTAGCCAATCGATTAACCTTTGGTAAACTTGCAGAAATAGCTAATGCTGATGTTTTAGGTGGACTTGCTGGATTAGAAGTCGAATTCAGCAAATTTGTCATTTCAGCCATGCAAAGAGAATCCTTCAAGCGCTACCTCTCGCCCAATGGTCTAGTTATCGTTGGTGACCGAAAAGAGATTCAAAATCTAGCCCTCAGAGAGCAGAATGCTGTTTTAGTTACTGGGGGCTTTGACGTGGACCAAGAAGTTGTCAACTATGCTAATCAATTAGGGATTCCACTTTTACGGACATCCTATGATACCTTTACCGTTGCCAATCGTATCAGTCACGCTTTGGCCAATGAACTTATCAAAAAAGATATTATTACGGTCGGAGATGTCTTTCATCAAAAAAGGGCAACCTTACGTGAAGAAGATACGGTCAAAGATTTTTTAGATTTAGTTAAAAAAACGAATGACAGTCGTTTTGCCGTCGTCAACACTTACAATGTTGTTGTGGGTGTAGTTGCCATGCGGGACGTTACAAATAAGAAAAACGATACTCCGCTCAATAAAGTGATGACAAGAGCTGATGTTGCAAGAGCAAGTATGACAGTGGCGAGCGTTTCGCAAAAGATGATTTATGAAGGCTATGATATGATGCCTGTCGTTTACGAAAATTATACTTACGCAGGAATTATTACCAAATCGGACCTTCTCCAAAGCTTACAAAAAGCTCAGGAAGAAAGTCAGGTGGCTCACACTTTCAGTGATAATATTGCTAATTCTTTGGTAGAAAAAGGCTCAGCCTACACCGTGACGGTCGAACCATTTATGATAAATAGCGTGGGAACAATCGCTAATGGTGTTTTTGCAGAACTTATTACGCAAGTTGTTCAACGTGTTTTTGCCAAAAAAAGACGACGGAATATCATCATTGAAGCATTAAATATGCATATGATGGGAGCCGCCGCTATTGACAATGTGCTAGAGATTTATCCAAAGGTGATTGGAGAAACACGTATTGGTGCAATGGTTGATTGTGAAATTTATCATGTCAATAACATCGTAGCTAAAGTTCTAGTCAATGTACAATTAACATAAAAAATAAAAGAGGAAAAAATGAACGAAATTTTAGAAAAAATAAAAGCCTATGAGCTTATTCTCATTCACAGACATAAAAATCCAGATCCAGACGCCATTGGTTCTCAAGCAGGACTTCGAGCAATTTTGAGAGAAAATTTCCCCGAAAAAAGAATTTATGCAGTTGGTTATGACGAACCAACCTTAACCTATTTATCTGAAATGGATTTGGTCGAACTTAGAGAAGATGAAAAATATCTTTCTATTGTTTGTGACACAGCAAATACACCACGAATTGACGATGACCGCTACAAAAATGCTGATTTTCTAATTAAAATTGACCACCATCCAAATGATGATGCTTATGGAGATTTGTTGCTAGTGGAGCCTGAACGTAGCTCAGCATCAGAAATTGTTGCCGATTTTGCCTTTGAAACAGGTCTTAAATTGAATGCAGAAGCCGCCCGCCTCCTTTATGCGGGAATTATTGGAGATACTGGACGTTTCTTGTATCCAGCCACTTCGCCGAATACCTTAAAAGTAGCTTCAAAATTAGCAGAATTTCCATTTGACCGTCCAGCTTTAGGACGAGAAATGTCGTCATTTGATATGAAAGTTGCTCGCTTGCAAGCTTTTGTTTATGAAAATATGGAAGTTTCAGAAAAAGGAGCTGCACGTGTTTTATTAACTCAAGAAATTTTGAAAAAATTTGATTTACGTGACGCAGAAACTTCAAGTATTGTTTCTACACCGGGAAATATTCGAGGAATTGAATCTTGGGCAATATTTGTGGAACAAGCCGATGGACATTTCCGAGTAAGAATGCGTTCAAAAGTAAAGCCAATTAATGAAATTGCTAAAAGACATGATGGCGGAGGCCATGCACTAGCTTCTGGAGCCAATTCCTATTCTTTAGAAGAAAATCAACAAATTTGGCAAGAATTACAAGATAATTTAGAATAAATTTACTGACAGTTTAAAGCGATTGATTAATGAGCTTTAAATCGGCAAATAAAGGAATTGTCAGTCAGCTGACGATTCTGTCAGTAGCGATTGATTAATGAGCTTTAAATCGGCAAATAAAGGAATTGTCAGTCAGCTGACGATTCTGTCAGTAGCGATTGATTAATACGCTTTAAATCGGAAAAAAAGAATCATCAGTCAGCTGATGATTCTTTTTTGTCAGTAATTTTTTTTAATTTTCCAAGAAAGGCCGTAATTCTGATAAATCTTTCAAGCCAGCATTCAATGCAATAATCAATTTAATACGCGCTTTTTGAGAATTGACTTCATCAGCAAACATCACGCCAGCTTCATAAAGTTGCGAACCACCGCCTTGATAGGAATAGACAGGTTCAGCAATTCCGTTAAAACAACGAGAAACAAGAACGACAGGAACCTTAGCATCTAATAATCTTTGAAGCGATTGACTAGCAATAGGTGGGAGATTTCCCGCACCTAATGCTTCAATGACAAGACCATCTAATTGTTCCAAATTGAGTAAATCTAAAATTTCCCCAGTCATCCCAGCAAAAGCTTTGACAATTGGCACCTTTCCATGAACAGTTGCAACATCTAAATGTTGATTTTCACTATCTTTATGGAAATAAATAATTTTATTTTTTGTCAGTAAACCGACAGGACCATGTGTAGGTGTTTGAAAAGTTGAAACATTAGTCGTGTGTGTTTTAGTGACATAACGAGCAGAATGAATCTCGTCATTCATGACAACAAGTACGCCACGGTCACTTGAATTACTGTCAGCAGCGACGCGAATAGCTGTCAGTAAATTATAAATTCCGTCAGTTCCTAATTCATTACTTGAGCGCATGGCACCAGTTAAAACAATTGGTTTACCACGCGAAAGAGTAGTGTCAAGGAAAAAAGCTGTTTCTTCAAGTGTGTCAGTTCCATGTGTAATGACCACTCCATCAAAATCCTCAGCAATAAAAGCTGTTTTGATTCGATTTTTCAAAACCAACATATCTGATAAAGTGACATGTGGACTAGGTAAGTTAAAAATATCCTCTGTCACTAAGTTTACTTCATCAAATTGCATGCTCACAGCATTCATTGGATTGACTGCATTTGGGGAAACATGACCATTTTCATCTTCCGCCATCGAAATTGTTCCACCAGTGTGGAGAATTAAGATTTTTTTCATCATTATTTCCTTATCTATCTATAATAAACAATAATTAAATATTTAATTTTAAAGACTCCGAATAAAAGCCAGCATTAGCATTATATCAAAATTTAGTCCAGAAAAAAATAACTAATAAATGAAATAGAATTAAAATTACTGTATAATTTAGTTAATAAATGAAAGCTTTGCCAAAGCTAGAAAAGATTTGAGAGATGGATATAAAAGCAGTATTTTTTGATTTAGATGGAACCCTGTTTACTTCAACACGAGGAGTAGCAACAAGTACTCGTAAAGCAATACAAGAGCTACGTCAAAAAGATATTTTTGTCGGGATTGCCACCGGGCGAGGCCCAGCTTTTGTCATGCCATTATTAGAAGATTTAGATTTAGACTTTGCTGTAAGTTACAACGGTCAGTATATTTTCACACCAAAAGAAGTGATTTTCCAAAATCCTTTAGAACAAAAATCCTTAAAAAACCTGATAAATTATGCCACTGAAAACCATTCTGACATCTCTTTGGGAACAGCCCACGGGGTAAATGGCTCTGGCCTTTTAAAATTTGGCGAGACACGTTTAGCCAGTTTTTTGTCAGGTGTTTTGCCCTCAGGTACTTCAGGGGTGGCAAGAAACAGTTTTAAACACATTATTCGCAGAGTTTTACCGCAAAATTCAAATTTAGCTGATAATGAAGAAGAAGTAATTTATCAGGCGATGATGGTTGCAACAAGAAACGAAACGGCTCGCCTACAAGAGGCATTTCCAGAATTACTGGTGACACGAAGCAATCCTTATTCTGTTGACTTAATTTCAAAATCAGGAGGAAAATTACCAGGAATTCAAAGATTAGGAGAACACTATGGTTTTACTTTAGACCAAGTCATGTTTTTTGGCGATTCGGAAAATGATTTGACGATGATTTCTGGAGTTGGTTATGGGATTGCGATGGGCAATGCGGTCTCAGTTGTAAAAGAGGTTGCAACTTATATTACAGATACCAATAATCAAGATGGAATCGCCAAAGCATTAGCTTACTATGGCTTAATTCATTATTCTGTTGAAAAAGACTTTGTTTCTAAAGACCAAAACTTCAATAAAGTAAAAGATTTCCACCGATTAATGGATGGAAAAACACAAGAAATTCCTAAAGCCTTTTCGCCAACAGAAGCAAGTTTCCGGGCTGATTTCAAAGTCGAAGAAATTGTCGAATTTCTTTACGCCTCTGCTGACGGTAACCAAGAGAAATTTACAGAACTTGTGAATAATTTACACCAAGCAGTCGATAAGGCAGCAAATAAAGTGACTTTAAAAGAGCATAATGAAGACAGCTTGACTGGCCAAGTAGATGCTATGATTGATCTGCTCTATTTCACTTATGGCTCGCTTGTCCTTTCAGGAATTGACCCTTATGAAATTTTCAATGCTGTTCATCGAGCAAATATGGGGAAAATTTTTCCAGATGGACGTCCACACTTTGATCCGATCACACACAAAGTCTTAAAACCAGAAGATTGGGAAGAAAAATTTGCTCCAGAAGGAAAAATAAAAAAAGAACTAGAACGACAAAAAAGAGTAGCCGCTAAAAAACACGAAAATAAATAAGAAAATAACAATTTTTTACTGATAAGCTTCTTCATAAAATGGTATAATATTAAGAAAGCGTAACAAAAGGCTTTCAAGGAGAATAAGGGATGCTATTTATTATCATTACTTTGATTATCATTGTACTCATCATCTTTTTAACAATCTTATTACTCCCAGGAATGGCATTTTTTAACAGAATGTCAGATCAAAAGTATAATGCGGATGAAAAAGATTTACTGACAGGAATTTTGACAACAGCCATCAGTTCAAAAGAGGCGACTGGCGAAGTTATGACGACCTTTGTCAATGAATCACGTAAAACAATGCCTGCAAAAATTTATCTACCAAATAAGGATAATATCGAGCAAATTGAATCAGGAACGCAAGTTTTGATTATTGAGAGTAAAGCAGGAATTGCTTACGTTATTCCTTATCAACAAACGATTTATTAGCAATAGAGAACCTAAAAAATTGCTCAAATAAATAAAAATTTATTATACAAAGGAGACATTATGCCACTACTTTATATTTTGGCAATTGTGGTGATTGTTATTATCTTAATTCTATTAGGAATTATCGCTGCAAACTACAAAAAATCAGGACCTCAAGCGGCCCTTATCGTTTATGGTTCAGGTCTAGGTTCAAAAGGTGTCAATAAAGACTCACAAGGGAATCGATTAAAAGTGGTTCGTGGTTCTGGTACCTTTGTTTTACCAATCTTCCAAAATGCGAGATACCTCAGCTTACAATCTGCTGCAATCGATATTAAAACGGAAAAAGTTCTCTCGAAAGATAAAATTCCAGTAACGGTTGAAGCCACAGCTATGATTAAAGTAGGTTCTACTTTGCAAGATATTGCGACAGCTGCTGAGCAATTTTTAGGTAAAAGAGATGAACAACGTGACGCAATGGCTGACCAAGTGCTTCGAGGACATCTTCGGGCGATTGTTGGAACAATGACAGTATCTGAACTAATCGAAGACCGTAATAAGTTTTCAGCTGAAGTTCAAGGTCAAGCAGGGACTGATCTCTCAAAAATGGGACTTTCAATCGTTTCATTCGTTATTAATGATATTCGTGATGACCAAAACTACATCAAAGCATTAGGTGCTAAAGAAGTAGCGCGTGTTCAACAAGAAGCAGCGATTGCTGTTGCAAATGCTGACAAGGAAACACGTATTCAAAAAGCAGCAGCTGATCAAGATGCCCAAAAAGCTGAAGCACTTGCCGCAACTCAAGTTGCCAATGCCCAAAAGGAAAAAGCAATCAGCTTAGCTCACTATGAGCAAGAACAATCAATTGCTGCTGCTGAAGCAAAAGCTCAAGCTGACCAAGCCCAAGCCTCTGCTGACCAAGCTTACGCGATTCAAGAAGCAATTTCTAAAAAAGAAACAACTGAAGCTGAAATGCAAGTTGAATTGATTAAAAAGCAAAGAGAAACTGACTTAGAAACTCAAGAAGTTCTCCGTAAAGCACAAGAAAATGAAGCCAATGTCGTAAAAGCTGCTGAAGCTGCCAAGGCTGCACAAATTGCTAAAGCCGAAGCCGATGCGCGTGAACGCGAAGTGAGAGCACAGGCCGAAGCAGCCGCTATTGAAGCTACAGCCAAAGCCACCGCTAAACAACGTGAAGTAACAGCAATGGCCGAAGCTACAGCTATTGAAGCAACTGGTAAAGCTGAAGCCGAAGCGATTCGCCTTAAAGGGCTTGCCGAAGCCGAAGCAATTGATAAAAAAGCCGAAGCAATGCAAAAAATGAATGATGCGGCTAAATTGAACATGGCACTTGAAATTCTTCCAGAAGTTGTTGCTAGTGTATCAAGTAATCTTCAAGCTGTTGATTCTATTAATATTTATGGTGGAGAAGGTTCGTCAAAAATTCTCGGAATGTCACAAGAAAGCCTTAAACAGGGCCTTGATGTCCTAGGAACAATGGGAATTGACGTCCCTGACTTATTAAATAATTTTAGCAGTCGTGGTAATTCCAATGAGACACTTGAAAAAGTCGAAAAAATAGAAGAATAAAAAAACAGCTCTTAGAGCTGTTTTTTTTTTACATATTTTAGTCAAAAAAGGCTGAATAAATCGCTTTTAGAGCTTCTTTTTCGTATTTTTCTTTGACAATAAACATGACGGAAACTTCGCTTGAACCTTGCGAAAGCATAGCGATTGAAATGCCCTGTTTAGAAAGTGCTGCCGTTGCTCTAGCGGTAACCCCAACGTGTTCTTTCATATCTTCACCAACAATGGTGATAATAGAGAAATCACGGTCAATATAGACTTCATCCGGATGGAGCGATTCTGTAAGATTAGAAATAAGGGCTTTTGAAATAGGTTGAGTTAGATAGCGGCTGCGAATAATGATAGACATGTCATCAATACCAGTTGGCATATGCTCAAAACGAACTCCTAAATTTTCCAATACAGAAAGGACTTTTCGGCCGAATCCAACTTCACGGTTCATCAGATATTTACTGACATAAAGAGAAGAGAAGGCACTAGATGAAGCAATTCCAACGACAGGTGAGCCTTTAGTTTCTCTTTGAACAACAATTTTTGTTCCAGGATGATCAGGGTTATTTGTATTCTTGATGACTAAAGGAACATGGGCACGATAGGCAGGAACGAGTGCTTCGTCATGTAAAACAGAAAAACCAGAATAAGCAAGTTCTCGCATTTCACGGTAAGTTAATTCAGAGATATAAGCTGGATTCTTAACGATGCCAGGGTGAGCGGCGAAAATTCCATTAACGTCAGTAAAGTTTTCATAAAGCTCAGCTCGCACACCAGCCGCAATAATTGAGCCGGTAATATCAGAACCACCACGGGAAAAAGTGCAAACCTCACCCTCTTTTGTGATTCCAAAAAATCCAGGGATGATTAACGTTTCTTCAAGTTCATTAAGATATTTAATATGTTCATAAGCTCCACCAAGCAATCGAGCATTTCCAGGGTCAGATGAAACCATAATTCCAGCATCAGATGGATGAACATAGCGACTTGGTAAGCCAGAATGATTGAAAAAATCTGCGACTAATTTGGCATTATTATTTTCACCAGCGGCTAAAAAAGTATCATAAGTAAAAACATTATCTAAATCTAACTGGGCTAAATGGTTGATATCTTCTGCGATTTGATTAATGACTGGACTTTTTAAGCCAAGTTCATCATAGATTTCTCGAAATCTTTCAATAATCCAATTCTGATAATAGTGAATTCCTTTTTCATCAGCTGATTTATAAGCCTTATAATAAGCAATCAAAGCATCGGTAACTTTAGTATCAGCCCCCGAACGTTTGCCTGGTGCAGAAACCACAATAAATTTTCTTTGTTTATCGGCTTGAACAATATCAAAAACTTTTTTGATTTGCGAAGCTGATGCGAGAGACGAACCTCCAAATTTTGCAACTTTCACTAAATATTACCTTCCTTCAAGATTAAATTAAATTATAAATTGATTTATTATAGCTAATTTTCAGATAATTTTCAATAAATAACTCATTTATAGCCTATTTTAGTATTAAAGTAATTAAAAGACTCTTGTTTTTTTTAATCAAATAAAAAAAATACATAATTTAACGAAATAAAAGAAGTGGTGACAGGAAAGAGAGGGGGGGTACAGATTTTGAAAAGCTATCTATATTAATAAGTGATGTTGAAACTTATCACTTTTATAATGAAGTCTATTGAACCATGCTTAGATACTGTGCTATAATGGTTCTATGAAATTTAAAGCAGTGATTTTTGATATGGATGGTGTTCTTGTTGACACCGAACGTTATTATTTACAAAGAAGAGAAGAATTTTTTGGCGGTCATGGAATTTCTATTAGCCACTTGACGCCTAGTGATTTTATTGGTGGAAATATGAAAGATATTTGGCCACGAATTTTGCAAGGGTCTTTTGATGAAGAAAAAGCGAGTGAATTGCAAGAAGACTATGAGCAATTCAAAGAAAATCATCCGATGCCTTATGCAGAACTTTTATTTTCTGATGTGCCTGATATTTTAGAATTTTTGCGTCAAAAAGAAGTAAAAATTGCACTTGCTTCAAGTTCGTCAATGTTTGATATCAAACAAATGTTAGATATACATCAATTGAGTTCTTATTTTGAAGTAGTGGTTTCAGGAAATGACTTTAAACAAACGAAACCAAATCCAGAAATTTATCAATCAACAATGAAGAAATTGGGTGTAACACCTTCTGAAACATTAATTATTGAGGATTCTGAAAAAGGAATTCAAGCTGGAGAAGCAGCTGGTGCGACCGTTTGGGCAATTGAAGACAAACGCTTTGGCATGAATCAAGAGAAGGCTGACTTAAAGGTAGATTCACTGACGGCTATTCAAAAATTACTGACAGAATCATCACTAAAGATGATAAAGGCTTAATAAACATTTTAAAAGAAAAAATCACTGACAAATCGGTGATTCTTTAAGTTTTTTCTGTCCTATGTTAAAATAGAGGAATATAGGAGTAATATTATGAATTTTGTCCGTCGGTTTTCACCGCTTGCTATTATTATCATAATGGTTATTGTTCAAATCATTGAGACCGTTGTCGTTCATGTTTCAGCAACACGTTGGTCAATTTGGATTTATTTGTTGATTTTGAACATAGCGATTACACTCATTTTACTATCACAAACTCAAAACTATCAATTGCGTCGTCAAGATTTTATTCGTAAAATTAATGATGAAGCAGAAAATTCGCTCAATGCTACCTTGGATAATATGCCAATTGGGGTCATTCGTTTTAATAGTGAAACCTTTGAACCTGAGTGGTTTAATCCATTCATTGATATGATTTTTAAGGGAAATGACAAAGTTATCAATCGTGACGATATTAAAAAGATATTGAAAAATGCGAGCGATGACCAGTATATCACCCTTGGTAAGCAAAAATATGTCGCAGAACTTGATTCTGATAAGAATCTTATTTATTTAATTGATGCCACAAAAGAAGTTGCTTTTAAATCAGAATTTAATGACAGTCGTGCGGTTATTGGTGCGATTTCTGTTGACAATTATGATGATGCTACAGATTTAATTACTGACAGCGGTCGAACAGCCATTAATAGTTTTATCGCTTCATTTTTAGAAGAATTTGCTGACAAATACGGAGTTTATCTTCGCCGTATTAATAGCAGTCGCCATTATTTTTTCTGTGATTATCGTATTCTTGAAAAAATGATTAACGATAAATTTTCTGTTCTAAAGGAATTTCGAGAACTTTCATCTCAAAAAGAAATTCCTTTAACTCTTTCAGTTGGTGTAGCTTATGGTTGGAATGATTTTCCAGCCATTGGTAAAGTTGCTCTAAATAATCTTGAATTAGCCCAAGTCCGTGGTGGAGATCAAGTTGTACTGAGAGAAAATACTCCTCAAGCTCGTCCCGTTTATTTCGGCGGTAATTCCGAAAGTAGAACGCAAAAAAGCAGAACAAGAGCACGGGCCATTTCAACAGCACTTCGGACAATTATTGCTGAGGCAGAAGATGTCTTTATTGTAGGACATCGCTTTACAGATATGGATGCGCTTGGAGCAGCCGTCGCTATGAAGGCATTTGCTAATATGTCTGGAAAAGAAGCCTTTGTCGTTTATGATCCTGAACAGTTATTGCCAGATGTTGAGCGTGCAATTAATAAAATGAATGAGTCCTCTGACGGTTTTACGCACATTGTTAAGTTAGAAACTGCTCAAAAACTGAAGAAAAAAGATTCATTACTTATCATGGTTGACCATTCAAAAACAAGTCAAACTTTAAATCTTGAATTCTATAAATCATTTGAGAAATTAGTGGTCATTGACCACCACAGACGTGATGATGATTTCCCAGAACATGCACTTCTTTCATATATTGAATCATCAGCAAGCTCTGCTAGTGAATTAACTGTCGAAATCCTTCAATTCCATGATAACAATCAAAGAAAAATGTCAACCATTGAAGCTAGTATTGTTCTTGCGGGGATTGAATTAGACACCAAAAACTTTACAAAAACAACGACTGAAAGAACATTTGAAGCAGCAGCTTATCTACGCTCTCGTGGAGCTGATAACGATTTAATTAAAATGATTATGGCTACTGACTTTGATAAATATAAGAAGGCCAATGAAATTGTTCTTAATGCAAAAATGGTTTTACCAGGAATTGCTTTAGGAGTTGGACTTAAACATCAAAAATATGATAATATAGCAACAGCAAAAGCTGCTGACACTCTCCTAGATATGGCAGGGATTACTGCTGCATTTGCAATTACGCAACATAATAATGGCTATATTTCTATTTCTGCTCGTTCTCGAAATGGCTTTAATGTCCAAACGATTATGGAGCAAATGGGTGGTGGTGGACATTTTAATAATGCGGCAACCCAAATATATGAAAAATATATCGATGAAGTGCAAGAAGATTTAATTGAAATACTAAAAGAAAGAGAAAACGAAAAATGAAAGTTGTATTCTTAGAAGACGTTAAAGGACAAGGAAAAAAAGGTCAAATTAAAGAAGTACCAACAGGTTATGCTCAAAACTTTTTAATTAAGAAAAATTTGGCAAAAGTTGCTACAGCAGCTGCTCTTTCTGAAGTGAAAGGTCAAGCCAAAGCTAAGGAAAAAGAAGAAGCAGAACTTTTAGCAGAAGCAAAAGCCCTTAAAGAAGTTCTTGAAAAAGAAGACACTGTTGTTGAAATCAAAATGAAAGTTGGACAAACAGGTCACACTTTTGGTGCTGTAGATAAAGCAGATATCGCAAAAGCCCTTAAAAGTCAATTTAATCTCAAGTTAGATAAACGCAAAATTCAATTGATTAACAAAATTCAAGCTTTGGGAACAAAAGATGTACCAGTTAAACTTCACCGTGATGTGACAGCCGTGGTTAAAGTCAAAATTAGCGAGGCCTAAACTAAATGCCCGAAATTGATTTAATAAAAGCCCCGCCTCAAGACCTAGCTGCTGAGCAGGCCGTTCTTGGGGCTGTTTTTTTAGATAGCGAACGCTTAGTCGAAATTAAAGAATTTTTAAGTTCAGATGATTTCTATAAAAATGCTCACAAGATAATTTTTCGGACAATGGAAAAATTATCTGATGCTCGTGAAGCAATTGACGTCTTAACCATTCGTTCACATCTTGAAAATCAAGGGGAGCTGGAGGCAATTGGTGGGATTGCTTATATTGCAGAACTTGCCACCGCAACCCCCACCGCAGCAAATGCGGCCTATTATGCTAAGATTGTTGCTGAAAAATCATTACTCCGTCAACTGATAAATCGTCTAACTGAATCAGTCGAAAAAGCTTATGAACAAGATTCACCAGCAGATGATATTTTAGCTCAAGCAGAAAAAAGTTTAATTGACGTTCAACAAGGACGTAATACAAACGGCTTCAAGAAAATTTCTGATGTCCTAGCGATTCACATGGATGACCTTGAGCAAAAAGCTCAACAAAAGTCCAATATTACAGGTATCGCAACAGGTTATCCTGCTTTAGATAACATGACAACAGGTCTTCATGAAGAAGAATTGATCATTCTTGCGGCTCGTCCAGCGGTTGGTAAAACAGCCTTTGCCTTAAATATTGCTCAAAATATTGGGACAAAGCAAGACCGAACCGTTGCAATTTTCTCTCTTGAAATGGGGGCAGAAAGTCTTGTCAGCCGGATGATTGCTGCCGAAGGTTCAATTGATTCACACAGCTTGCGTACTGGACAATTAAATGACCAAGAATGGAATGATTATTTCATGGCAACAGGGACTTTATCAAGAGCAAGTATTTATATTGATGACACACCAGGGATAAAGATTTCGGAAATTCGGGCGCGTTCAAGAAAATTAGCCCAAGAAACAGGAAATCTTGGTTTGATTGTTATTGACTACTTACAATTGATTTCTGGAACTGGTCGAGAAAATCGTCAACAAGAAGTTTCTGAAATTTCTCGTCAATTAAAAATTTTAGCTAAAGAATTAAAAGTTCCTGTTATTGCCCTTTCACAGCTCTCACGTGGAGTGGAACAACGTCAAGATAAACGACCAGTTTTGTCTGATATCCGTGAATCTGGGTCAATCGAGCAAGATGCCGATATTGTCGCATTTCTTTATCGAGATGACTATTATGAACGTGGAACTGGTGAAGATGAAGACGGTGAAGAGATTCTGGAAGATAATAAAGTTGAAGTTATTATTGAAAAAAACCGTTCAGGAAGCCGTGGAACAGTCGAATTACTCTTTATTAAAGAGCATAATAAATTCGCAAGTATTGATAACCGATATGGCGACTAGATTTTTTTGACTAATTCGTGTTATAATATGAGTAATTGTCTAATTCTCTTTATTAATAAAAATGAACGATAAAGAATACATTATAAAATTTGATTCTTTTAATCAAAAAAGAGAGATATAATCAAGGATAAAATTAGATTTATAAGGTAAGCGTTCGGAGAAATCCGACTTTTACGTCTTATTTGGAGGAAAAAATGGATAACCAAAATCAAGAAATAGGAAAAATCGTTGACATTCGTGAAAAAGTTCAAGCACACTTGGGTGAAACGATTGAAATTACTTCACAATTTGGTCGTAAACGCGAAAATCGTCATAAAGTGAACTTGATTGAAGCCTATGCAACACATTTCATTATTGAAAACATTCCGGCTCGTGGTCCCAAAACAACTGAGTCATATCAATATGCTGACATTTTGACTCAAACTATTTTAATTCACTATCCAAACGCATAAGTTTGAGGAATAAAGTAAATGGTTCAAATAATGATTAATAGATTTTTAAAGGAAAGGAGGAGATAAGGATGATGAAAGCCGATTGGGATATGACGCCTGTTAAAGGTGGCTCTGGCAATGCATTTTTTGGGAAAAGTGATCAGGAACGCGTTTTTATTAAAAAAAACGGCAGTCCTTTTTTGCCGAGTATTTATCTTGAGGGAATCACGCCAAAAGTCTTATGGACAAAACGTACGGCTGAAGGCGATACCTTATCTGCTCAACCTTGGATTGACGGTCATACACTAAGTCCTGAGGATATGGAAGACCGCCAAATTAATCATATTTTAGCACATTTGCATGACTCAAAAAAATTGGTTGAATCTTATAAGAAGTTGGGAAGTCAAATTATTCTTCCTGAACAATTATTAGAGGATTGTGTCCAAAATACTGAGGCTTTACGAACAAATCATTTTTTGTCAGGAATCATTGAAGAAATGCGTCAACAGGTTCCTGAAATCAAAAATGAAGAGGTCGTAGTCGTTCATGGCGATGTCAATCATAAAAATTGGTTAGTGGATGATAATTCAGGAAAAATTTATTTAGTAGATTGGGATACTGTCTTTTTATCAGATTCAATGGTTGATATGGCACATGTTTTATCACATTATATTAAACCAAATAACTGGTCTTTGTGGTTGATGACATCTGGTGTTAGACCTCGTTCAGATATTATGGATAAAGTGGCTTGGTATGGAAAACTTTCTTTTCTTCGCCAAATCTCTGAATATCTTTCTAGAGGAAAAATGAAAGAAGTAAATCAAGAAATCTTGGGACTTCGTAAATTTTGTGAATTATTTTAGTAAAAATAGGCTAGGGTTTGGACCTTCCTATTTTTTGGCTTATAATTGAATAATAAAAATAAAGAAACAGAAGATCACTTTTGCTGATTTTCTATCAAAAATTAAAAAATTGAGGTAAAAATGCGCGTCAGAAATCGTAAAGGGGCAGGCGAAATGCTTGCTGAAAACGCACATATCGTAGTTGAAAATCCAGCGGACTTTAAAGGACGTTGGTCAGAACGTTTTGGAAATGATCATCCGATTCATATTGAAGTTGGTTGTGGGAAAGGAGCTTTCATCACAGGAATGGCAGCTCTTCATCCAGAAATAAATTACATTGCAATTGATATGCAATTATCAGTTTTATCTTATGCTTTAGATAAAGCAATTGAAGCAGATTTGCCAAACGTACAAATGATGCTTGTTGATGGAGCTGCTTTGAGTGAATATTTTGCTGATGGTGAAATTGACCAAGTCTATTTGAACTTTTCTGACCCTTGGCCAAAAGGACGTCATGAAAAACGTCGTTTGACTTATAAATCTTTTCTTGCAACTTATGAAAAGATTTTACGTCCTGAAGGTGAAATTCATTTCAAAACTGATAATCGCGGATTGTTTGAATATTCTTTAGTTTCTTTAGCTAACTATGGCATGGAACTTAAAAAAGTTTGGTTAGATTTACACCAAGACGAAGAATTTGCACCTCAAAATGTAATGACCGAGTATGAGCAAAAATTCTCACAAAAAGGTCAAGTAATTTATCGATTAGAAGCAAAATTTTTGCCTAAGAAGTAAATAAGTTGCTTTCTGTCATTAAAACTAATGAAAAAAATTACTGACAGAATAAGAAAGTCTAACCCAATTTTCTGTCAGTAAAATTAATAAGAATTTATTATCTATTAAGGAGAATAAAATGAGATGTCCAAAGTGTTCTTCTGAAGAATCAAAAGTTGTTGATTCAAGACAAGCCGAAGATGCTATTCGCCGTCGTCGTGTTTGTGAATCATGTGGTTTTCGCTTCACAACCTTTGAACGTATCGAAGAAATGCCCCTTTTAGTCATCAAAAAAGATGACAAACGTGAACCCTTTAATCGTGAAAAAATTGTTCGTGGTTTAGTTCGTTCAGCATACAAACGCCCAGTATCAAGTGAAGATATTGAAACAACAGTTGCAAATGTTGAAAGAAAAATTCGTCAACTAGACAGTAATGAAGTTGAATCAGATGTCATTGGTGAATTTGTGATGCAAGAACTAGCTGAATTGGATGATATCACCTATATCAGATTTGCCAGCGTCTATCGTTCATTCAAAGATGTCAGTGAATTAGAAGAGCTCCTTAAAAATATTACCAAAAAATAAATCCGTCAGTAAAATGCGACTGAATAGGGAGCATTTTATCGGCAGATAAAAGAAAGATCAGCTCGCTGAACTTTCTGTCATTAAAAGTGACTGAATAGGGAGCATTTTATCGGCAAATAAAAGAAAGATCAGCTTGCTGAACTTTCTGTCAGTAAAAAGTGAGGAAAAAAATGAGAGCAGGAGATTCATTTACAATGCTTAATCGAGGAAAGACCAGCTTTGACGCTGAGGCTTTTCGTCTGCTCTATTTACCAATCATTGGCACGGATGCCTTTGCGCTTTATCAGTTAATGCTAAGTTTTTCTACTGGAAGAATTTCTCACTTTTTGGAATATTTAAATCTCGGTCTTAATCCTTTTATTGAAGCATTAGATAAATTATCTGGCTTATCATTAGTTCGCGTTTATGATGATCATACCAGTCTTTACTTTGAAGTAAAAAGTCCGCTAAATTTTGAAAATTTTCTTGCAGATGATTTTTATAGACAACTTTTGATTTCAAGAATTGGTGAAAATCGAGTAGCTGCTTTAGCTAAAAGAATGGAACCAAAAGGAAAAGAAGTTTCCAAGAAATTTCATGAAGTTTATAAAGTTAGTTTTGACTCGCAAGCTCAACAAAACCACTCAAATACAAATGAGCGTTTTGATATGGGGGCCTTTAAAAGTATTATGGAACGTCAAGGCTATCATTTAAACAATGAAAATCAAGACTCCTTAACACTCTATTCACTAGCAGAAAAATTTGAACTCAATTGGTACGAATTATTCAAGCAAGCAGAAAAAACAGCTAATGCTGATAAAACTTTGAACATGAATAATTTGATGAGAAGTCTTTCAGGAGCTAGCCAACCGCAACCAGCACTTTCAGCTTTTCCTAAAGCTTTTGCCGATTTGATTGTCATCAGTAAATCTCATGAACCAGATGATTTCATCCGACAGATAAAAGCGCAAGCTGGAGGCTTTGTCAGTTCGGAAGAACATAAGCTTTTAACTAATTTAAGTCGCCAAAATTTGCCAGCAGAAGTCCAAAATATTTTGATTCACTATGTTTTAGTACAGCAAAAAAATGCGTCGTTAAATCCAAATTTTGTAAATGCATTAGCCAACGACTGGATGAGAAATGAAGTATTTACAGCTGAAACAGCGGTAAAACGAATTTTGGAACGAGAAGAATTAGCTGCTGCTAAAGCAAAAACTGGAGCTGAAAAAAGACCAATGAAAATCAAAAAAGAAGCACCAAAATGGTCAAATCCAGATTATGAAAATAAGACAAGCCAAGAAGAACTTGCAAAACTTGAGAAAATAAGGCTTGACTCTCTCAAAAAACTGAAAGGAGAGCAAAATTAATGGAATCTATCGGAGACATCTTAGGAAAACGTCAAGACATCCGTGAAAATTTTGAAAAATTAGTCGCAGAAGTATTAAAAAATGCTGATGTGCAAGCTTTTATTGCCCAACATCAAATGACTTCTGACGAAATTCAACGCTCTTACTCCAAGTTTTATGAATACGTTCGTGAGCATGAAAAATTTGAAAAAGGTGAAAAACGGGCAGCTGACGGTTATGAACCTGTTTTAATCATGAATCACGGCTATGCTGATGTTTCATATCAAACGACAAATGAATTGGCGCAGCAACAAGCAGCTCAAAACCTTTTGCGACGTGTGAATATTATTGGACTTCCAAAAGATTTAAAACAAGTCACTTTGGCAGATATTGCCCTTGATGATGTTCAAAGAATCAAACCATACCAAGCCCTAGTTGATTTTATTACTAATTTTCCCAAGAAAAAAGGACTTTATCTTTATGGAGATTTTGGTGTTGGGAAATCTTTCATGCTTGCGGCAATGGCAAACGAATTAGCCAAAAAAGGAATTTCAACAACTTTACTTCATTATCCCACTTTCATTTCTGATTTAGATTTTGACAATGCCAAAGTCTGGGTCAATGAAATAAAAGCCAGCCAAGTTTTAGTTTTGGATGATATTGGGGCAGAGCAAAACAACGCTTGGGTTCGTGACAGTATTTTACAAGTCATTTTACAACATCGCATGCAAGAAAATCTCCCGACTTTCTTCACTTCAAATTTAAGAATGGAAGAATTAGAACAGCATTTAGCCGAAACCAAGCGAGCTGATGAAATTTGGCCAGCAAAACGTGTTATGGAACGCGTGAAATATTTGGCAGAAGAAATGCGATTAGAGGGGACGAATAGACGTCATGACTGAAACAAATGAAACGATTGATTTAATGATGAATCACACTTCGGTCAGAAATTTTACAGAAGAAGCAATTGAGCCTAAAGATTTGGAAAAAATCTTAAAAGCTGCTCAAATGGCATCAACATGGAAAAATTTCCAATCATATTCTGTGATTGTTGTAGAATCACAAGCTCAAAAAGATGCGATTTATGAATTTCAACCACAAAAATCAATCAAAAATTGTGCAGCATATTTAGTTTTTGTTGGCGATTTAAATCGTGCTCAAAAGGCAGTCGAATTGCATCAAGGCAATTTCCAACCGCAAGGAATTGAAAGCTTATTGATTACATCAGTTGATGCCGCAACAGCTGGACAAAATGCGCTTCTTGCAGCGGAATCTTTAGGCTACAACGGGGTGATGGTTGGCTTAATTCGAGACCAATCCTCAGAAATTTCTAAAGTCTTGAACTTGCCAGATTATACTTATCCTATTTTTGGCATTGCACTCGGTAAAGCCGCACGTTTGAACAAAGTAAAACCACGTCTTCCTTTGGAAGCAACAGCTTTTAAAGAAAAATATGTTGAGCAAACGTCTGAAACCATTGAAAAATATGACCAAGTTCAAGAAGAATATGCTGGAAATAGACGCTTAAACAAATGGTCTGAACGGATTGTTGACCAGTGGGGCCAACCAGAAATTTCAGCTTCAACAGAAAATTTAAAGGCGAAAAAATTACTGTGAAATTAAAGAAAATCTTAGAACCAAAACTTCCAGCCACCTATCAAGTAGCCACAAGTCAAGATTTTATTGATGGAGAAATCTATCAAGCAGAATTTATAGATGAAACTTTGACAATCAATCAAAGAACTATTTTTTCAGGATGTTCTTTCAAAAACACAACCTTTGAATTTACTGACAATACGATCAGTGAATTTACAGATTGCCTTTTTGAAAAATGTGATTTTTCCAATTTAAACTTCAATAAAATTGGCATTTATCGCTCAATCTTTAAATCCTGCAAATTGCTAGGAACTGATTTTACTGAAAGTCACTTACAAGACCTTCAGTTTACAGAAAATCTAATGACTTATGCAAATTTTTCAGGTTCTACCTTAAAGTCAGTCCGCTTTTTAGAAAATGAAGCTAAAGAAACCTTCTTTACTGCCTGTAATTTTAAGAATGTGGAGCTTTTAAAAAATCAATTAGAAGCAGCAAATTTTTGGGAAACAGCACTTGCAGGAATTGATTTTTCTACGAATCAATTTGAACGCATGGAAGTTACACCTCAACTCGCTAAAAATATGAAGATAAGTCTTAGTCAAGCCCCATTTTTTACTAGCCTGTTTGGCATTGAAATTATCTAAAATGAACCTCGAAACCCAAGTCTAAAATTATATAGTCTATGGATTACAAACTCCTTCGCTATTATAATTTTTTATCCAATAAGTAAACAAAGAAAGAAATAAAAATATGAGCTTACCTACAGTAGCCATCGTTGGCCGTCCAAATGTCGGAAAATCAACGATATTCAACCGTATTGCAGGAGAACGCATCTCAATTGTCGAAGACATTCCAGGTGTAACTCGTGACCGTATCTATGCCACAGGAGAATGGTTAACCCGTAAATTCAATATCATTGATACAGGTGGGATTGAACTTTCAGATGAACCTTTCATGACTGAAATTCGTGCGCAAGCCGAAATTGCCATGACCGAAGCAGATGTTATCATCGCTGTTGTTGACGGAGAAACAGGTATTACAGATGCCGATGAAGCCGTTGCTAATATTCTTTATCGTACAGACAAACCAGTTATTCTTGTTGTCAATAAAGTCGATAACCCAGAACGTCGAATGGAAATCTTTGATTTCTACTCACTTGGACTTGGCGATCCTTATCCTGTTTCAGCCGTCCACGGGATTGGGACAGGGGATGTCCTTGATGCAATCGTTCAAAATCTTCCTAATGAAATTGAAGAAGAAAATGAGAATGTCATCAAGTTCAGCTTGATTGGCCGCCCAAACGTTGGGAAATCATCTCTTATTAATGCTATTCTTGGCGAAGACCGCGTAATTGCTAGTCCAATTGCAGGAACAACTCGTGATGCGATTGACACACACTTTGTCGATTCTGAAGACCAAGAATTTGTTATGATTGATACCGCCGGAATGCGTAAATCAGGAAAAATTTATGAAAATACTGAAAAATACTCAGTCATGCGTGCCATGCGTGCGATTGACCGTTCAGATATCGTTTTGATGGTGATTAACGCTGAAGAAGGAATTCGCGAATATGATATGCGTATCGCTGGATTTGCTCACGAAGCTGGTAAAGGAATTTTGATTGTTGTCAATAAATGGGATACCCTTGAAAAAGATAACGATACAATGAAAAACTTTGAATTAGAAATTCGGACAAAGTTCAAATTCCTTGATTATGCACCAATCGTTTATGTATCTGCTAAGACAGGACAACGTCTGAATAAACTCCCAGATATGATTAAAGAAATTCACCATGCACAAAACTTACGTATTTCAAGTTCTGTTTTGAATGATGTCATTATGGATGCTGTAGCGATTAATCCAACTCCGACGGACAAAGGAAAACGTTTGAAGATTTTCTATGCAACACAAGTAGCGATTAAACCACCAACTTTTGTTGTTTTTGTCAATGAAGAAGAACTCATGCATTTCTCATACCTTCGTTTCCTTGAAAATCAAATCCGTAAAGCCTTTGTTTTTGAAGGAACACCAGTTCATTTGATTGCACGTAAACGTAAATAAAAAATTCACTGATTTTATCAGTGTTTTTTTATGCAAAATAATTGCAAAATTTCTAAATTTGAAATATACTATTAAAAAAATTAATTTAATTGAAAGAAGATTAAATGGTATATTTTAAATACGGGAAAGCCTTCCATGACCTTAGAATTCAACATGGCTTTTCGCTTTCAGCCTTTGAAGAACTGGGTATTGCAAAGTCAACCCTCTCCAATTTTGAAAATGGTAAAAGCATGCTCTCCTTTGACCGACTTGATTTTGCACTTCAAAAAATGAATGTTTCTCCATTAGACTATAGTCTAATGATTAATAATGGTGAACAAGATAGTTATATTTCCATATTTGATGAGATTGAACAAGCCTACTATCAAAGAGATATTAAACACCTCCAAGAAATTTATCAAGAAAATAGAAGTGGGAGCAAAGAACAAAAACTAGTAGCATATTCAGCTAAAGGACTTTATCAACATCTACTTTCGCAAGAAATTGATGAACTTGAAGATTATATTAAAGGAATCCAATTTTGGGGATTATTTGAACTTTCAATTCTGGCAAATATTGGAGATAAACTCAATGATACTTTAATTGATAATATATTAGAAGATTTTCTATATAATAAATCCTATTATGAGAATGTTTTATATTATCGAGTACTCATCTATCGTTTTCTCTACAAAGTAATTCTCAACTATGTTGATACAGGGAAAAAAGAAAACGCTCAAGAAATTCTTGAAATTTCTAAGCAATTTTTTATGCCTGGAGATGTGATGAGTCGCGTTATTATCAATTATGCTCAATCATTTTACTGTTATTATTATATTGATGAAAAAAAGGGGAAGAATCAATTGCAAGATACACTAAGATTTTTGAAGAAAATCGGTGCCATAGACTTTCGCAATACCTTAAAAATGCAATATGACAAGAGAATAACAAAGAAAAATCGTTCTGAATAATGAACGTTTTTTGTTTTGAAGTCCTAAAAATACACATGGTTAAGCCATTTTTGTGAAAGGATTTTCAAAAAATAATTTGATTTTTAAAAAATTAAGTACAATTACAAAACCCAAAAGTGCCAATTATATCTATTTAAGAAATGTTTATGCAATGCTATAATGTGTTTGTAAACAAGAGGGAGAGAAGGAGGAAACAATGAAAAATAAAAAAAATATCCTAGTAAGTTTAGTCAGTCTTTCAGTTTTAATGATTGCGACTCAGACCGTTCATGCAGATTCTGCAAATTTTTCAGTCACACCCAAAATAGGTGAAAATCAAGTTGGACAAAATCTTGGCTACTTCAATCTTCTTTTGAAACCAAAGCAAACTCAAAATGTAGAGTTTACCTTAAATAATAATTCAAATCAGACGATTAAAGTGAAAACAAGTTTTGGAACAGCCTTCACAAGTCAATCAGGAAATGTAGGTTACACCCCAGACTTAGTCAAGCCAGACCCATCATTAAAAATAAATTTAAAAGACTATGTTAAACTTCCTCAGACGCTGACAATAAAACCCAAAAGTGCAACAACTGTAACCGCCACAGTAACAATGCCTGATGAAAACATCAAAGGAGTAATTGCTGGAGGATTTAACTTTGAAGATGCTAGCACTTCAGAAAGCATTCAAAAAAGTAGTGGCGTTTCCATCACCAACCGCTATCGTTATGTGATTGGACTTGTCCTGCAAAATGATACAGCCAAAGTTGACCCAACCCTCAACCTAGGTAAAGTTGGTCCAGACCAAGTGAATGGTCGAAATGTAATTACAGCAAATCTAACGAATAGTGCCCCTGCTTATCTCATGCAGATGAACACTAGTGCGACTGTAACCAAGTTAGATGATAAATCCGTCAACTATTCATATAATAATGCAGCAATGGAAATGGCTCCAAATTCAAATTTTAATTTAACCATCCCTGTTTCAATACAAGGTGTGTTAAATGGCAAAACATCAGAACCACTTAAACCAGGTAAATACCATATAAAGATGACGGTTTATGGAAGTAAGGATACAAATGGAACACATCAAACCATGGTAAATGGCCAAGTCACAAAATATGATTATAAATGGACCTTTGATAAAGACTTTACAATCACTGGAGAAAGAGCCACAGCTTTAAATGCCAAAGATGCAACTGTAAATCAAAATTCTGGACTTGATTGGCTACTAATAATTGGTTTAATCGTGATTATTCTATTATTAATTGCTCTTATCTTTTTATTCATAAAGCGTCGGAAAAAAGAAGAACAAGAAGATAATACTAATGAAGATGAAGATAAATCAATTTAAAAGAAAGGAGAAACTTAAGTGAAAAAGTTAATTACTGTGATTCTATTCTTATTCTTGGTTGGACATCCACCACGAGCAGATGCCCAAAGTGCAGATAAAGCAACGAGTGATACAACGATAACTTTTGTTACCAATCCAAATATTCCCAAACCTACCGTTCCTGGGGGCGAGGGAAATCTAGATACATCTCAACCAACAGGAAGTCTTCCTAAAACAGGTGAAGTTACAAATAACCTAATTCCTACAGGGACACTTCTGATTAGCTTGTCAACTTTGCTCTATTTTAAAAAAAGAGCAAGCAAAATATAATAAATTTCTTCAAGAAAGGAAGAATATCTATGGAAATCTTTCTTGGACGCTTAATGTTGAGCAAACTCAACAAATTACAAGTAGTTCACTTGGTCTCTCCTTTATGGACAGCCTGATGGCTTATAACGGAACCGTAATGACCTTGAATTCTCCGATTTTAGTCGGGTCTGATAATAATTCAAGTACAGGTAAGGTGACAGAGGTACTCAATTCTGATAGTAAGTTTTTCAAATTAACAGCCCCAAATAATTTGCAAGTTCCTAAAGCCAATTATCAAGGTGAAGTTACATGGGCATTAGCAACTTCACCTTAAGGTAGTTAATTTTCTAAGTTGACAAATCTTGTGAGAATCTATAATTTCTCACAAGATTTTTTTGATTAAGATAATGATTACTGAAAAATTACATAGAAAATGTCATATATAAACCGTTCGTAAAACGAAACGTTTTTTTTTTTTTTATTTTAATCTAAATAATACAAGGCTTTGTAAGCCTTTATTAAAAGTCATTTTATAATAATTTTTAATTTTTCAAGCTCATAAGTACTGTTACACAGTTAGAAAGATTTTTATTACATTAAATATTTTTCTTTCGTTTAACTTGATGAAATAAAATTGCAATGTTAAAATGATAGCAAGATAATCAATTGAAAATTATATTCTTAAAATCCTCTATTTTAAATGAAAATTTATTAAAGATAAAGAAAGTGAGGAATAAATAGATGTATCATTCTAAGCATCAAAATGGCTATAGAATAAGTCATAAAACACCAAAAAGAAAATTCCGAACTTGGAAATCAAAGAAAAAATGGCTCTACGGATTAACTTTAATAACTCTTACAGTTAGTTCTTTACTTCCATTGGGAAATCTAGCTTTTATTCCCAAGACTGAAAATGCACATGCAGCAACAAGCTCTTCTGGAACTTTGGTTCCAGGAAATACAAGTTATGATACAGGAGGACATACCTACTCTGGAACTGAATTTGCTAATTCTTCAAACTATGCTTTATATGGTAAAGCAGTTGTAGCAAGTAATTGGATTAATCTTGTTTCATCAACAGCTAATAGTGTTGGTTTAGGAATATTTAATGGATCAGTTTCAGCTATTTCAGCAACAACAGGTTTTACCTTGAAGTCAACAATTAAAGTTGATTCAGGAAGTTCTCTGACTGATTTCACAAAATCAGGAGATGCCATCGGGGTTATTTTAACAGGGGCATCAAAGGCACAGTTAGCAGCAAATGCTCAATCTTCTCAGGCGACAAATGATAGGCTTGGAATTAGAGGTCTGCCTAACACAGTTTTCCTCGGCCGCGATCTTTATTCTAATTTATCCAGCGTCTCAAACGGTTCGTTGACAGGAATTGACGGATCTGCAACTGTAAATGGTTGGACAGATGGTCCAGGAGTTGTAATGGCAATTCGCAATACGGATAGTAGTGGAACTTTACAAGCTGCTAATTATCCTTCACTAGGTAGTGCTGCTCCCTATAGTCCCGTGACCAACACTCAAAATGGGACAGCCTACACCTTTGCAACCGACACAAGCTATGCATTAGGTGTTGCCTCTCCTATTACCTCGTCCGTACAAGAACCTGTTACAGTCACTTGGACTCCTGATGCAACAAATACTGCAAGCACAGGTTATACTTCAGGGACTTTAACATTTAATTTGATTGCTCAAACAACAAGTAATGGCGCATTAATTGGAGCAAGTGCTGTCAATGGAGGAACGGGTGGTTATACCTTAACAACTCATACTAATCTACAAAATTCATTAACAGTTGGTTTTGTTGGCGGGACAGGGAAGAATTATGGTAATCTTTCTGTTTCTTTAAATGGAGCAACGATTACTGGCTCAAAAGGAACAGAACCTGTACCTATAAACTATCTCAATAAAGTTACAGGGCAGCCGATTCCATCTATGGCACAAAGTTCAATTACGGCCAATGTCAGTGATACGATTGGTGCAGCCTTAACTGCTCCAAGTTCAACAAGCCCAGATAATAATACTTATACCTACGTTGTTCCAGCAGCTCCAACAGGTTATCAAGCTAATTCTGCAACAACAACGACAGTTCTTGCAGCAAACCCAGCATCCACAACGAATACTTCAGCCACAACTGTTTCTAACTTTATTGTAGGAACAACCAACCCTAATGCACTAAATGTGAGTTATACACCCAGTCAACAAACCGTTTCGTTCAACTGGGCGAAAGCGACGGGAACAACACTTGCAACTCTTCCAACTAATCTTGCATATGGTGCAGCAGGAACAGGTGTAACAACGGACACATCGGTTGTTACCGATAATCCTTTCACAAACACCACTTTGCTATCTAATTATGCAACAGCTCTTACAAACGCCGTACCTGCCGGATACAATATCACATCAATTAGCAATGGGGCTGCAACCTATGTAGGAACGACAACCGCTCAAACACTTGCTACTTTCACAGCAGCTAATCCAACGGTTTCAGCGACGAGTACCAACAATAATTATACTGTGACTTTAACGGCAAATCCTGCCAATATTGCAGGGAGCTTTACTTTCGTTGATGGGACACCTGGTTTTACCAATACAGCTGGAATTGCTGGACCAACAGGAAATCTGACTTTGAATGGCACAGGGACGACAGCGACAATTACGGCAAATGTTGGAGATGTCATTACGATTGCCAGAGGAACAAGTTTATCCACTACAGCGGGTGCAAATGTGCTTACCTCTTCGGTTACCATCAACTCTACAACTAATACAAGTCCTCTTACATTTACAGCTCCATCAGGATACTATATTGTAGGATATAGCTATGCAGGACAGATTCCTCAAGCTTTTACATCATATAGCTCTGGAGGAGCTACTTTCACCGCTACTAGCCAAAGCAATAATACGATTCAGTTTTATCTAGCCCCTTTTTCAGGAGCTCACTATAAATCTGATGGAACACTTGATTTAACTCCTTCAACAACTGCTTATACTGATAGTATTTGGAAAATGTCAAATGCAGCAGGAACAACATCGACAAATGGTGTAGTTGCGACGAATGCTGCTCAACCAAAGGTGTTATTGGAAACAACGACACCTACTGGAACAACAACTTTGGGAGTCACAAGCGGTTTGAATACCTATAAAATGTACACAGGAATCGGATTAACGACAACCGCTCCGACATCAAATACGGTGAATGCTCCGACACAATTTATTGCTTCCCAAGGACAAGCATACTCTACCATGCAGGGAGTCAGTGGAACCAACAAGTTTCCAACCACAAATGCGACACTTGCCATCCCTGGATATAAAATCGTAAGTGTTCGTCATAGTAATAATACGGGTGATATTAGTCAAACCACTGGAATTACAACATCAGGTTTGACAGCAACGACAAACTTTAGCTCAATGGAAGCGGCTCTTGCTGGAAATAACGCTTATTACAATTTTCCACCGAATGTCAATAATTTCACGACAAATACGACAACCAATGCCGCAATAGACCAATTTGCTGTTCTTTATCAGCCACTTCCCGCAACAGTTAATGTCAATAATTTGACCTACACAGTGGGGAATATGCCGAGTACGAATCCAAGCATTTCTGCTCTTTTGACAGCTGCTCTTAAATCAAGTTCGACCAATAGTGACGGTTCAGCTGCGGCAGCAACTAACATGACGATTTCAAATCTTACTAATGTGGGTACGGGTGCTAATCTTCAAGCTAGTCAACTGTCTAGTCAGCCTGCGGGACTCTATCAAGTGACCTATCAATATACTGACCCAATTAATGGGACACAAACAACAGCTCTTGCTTACGTTAATCTCATCAATGGAACGACAACAAATGTGCCACTTATTGGTTCTGCAAGCTTGACGAATACCCTCAATCTTGGTCTTAATGGTTCTCTTACACCAATTAGCGAAAGTGTAACGACTATCAGTTATACAGACTATGAAGGTAATAGTAAGACAGTTGATATTACAGTAAACGATATTGAACTTGATAATCAAGGAAATGTGACGATTGCTCAGGGAAAACTTCATCAAGGAATTTATACTATCAGTGTGACTTATAGTTATACTGGTGGGGGCACGGCGACTGTATCAGATACAATTAATGTTGCGGAACCTTTCAGTTTACCCTTTACAGGTGGCGAAGGAATTGCTGGGGTAGTGAGCTTAGCTGCTCTTACTGGAATGGGAGGAGTCTTTCTTAGAAAACGTAAAAAGTCAGAAGAAGAGACTCTTTTAAAAGTTGATAATTCAGTGGCATTACGAAAGACTAAGAGAAATAAATCAAAGACTTTCCAACAAAATCGGAGAACGCGACCATATCAAAAACTATTTCACACAAAAAATCGTGCTCATCTGGCACAGTTACAGCGAAAGGGGAAATCATGTTGAATAATAAAATAGGAGAAAATTCTACTTAATCAATTTTTAAAACTTGAGAACAAAGTAGGATTAGCTTTAAAAATAGTAAATTAATCAAATAAAAATGGAGAAAAACAAATGAAACTTAATTCACTTAATAAAAAAATTGCACTGGCAAGTATTAATCTTCTTGCCCTTAGTACACTTGCTGGTTTTAGTGGACTATTAAATGTTAATGCCAAAACAACAAGTGTCACCGACCAAGTATCCAATGGTGAAGTGGCTATTTATGCTCAATCAGCAGCTGGGAATCAAAATCCGACGCAAAATAACGGACTTGTAGATTCCGATGGCAATCCTGTTAATGATAGTGGGATTGCTAATAATCAAACAGGAGGACAAGCAGGAAATACTGGAAGCACCAAAAATGATGGTAGCCAACAAACAACTCTTGAAGCTTCAACTCCAAGCACAATGGCAAATGTGACTTTTTCAGCAACAAAATATGTAGGGACGGGTGTTCCGACTGGTGTGACTGATCCTTCATTTACAGATACAACTTCTGTAGCTCCAGTCACTACAGATGCATCTGGTCTTGCTGATTTCACTGGCTTGACCGATGGTTATTATCTGTTTCATCAAGTAACAACAGTCAATGGGATTACAACTGTTGGAGATTTTATCGTCCAAGTCAGCCACGAAGACAGCCAAGCGGGTATTGTTAACGTTTATCCAAAACTAGATATGTCAAGTTCAGCAGGTTTAGGAACGAGTGCGACAACAAATGCGGATGATAATTTCAATGGTCAAACACCAAATCAAATTGCTAATCCAAATGCGACGGGAAATTCTGACCAAACGCTCACAAATACAGACAATAACGCTGGTAATGAAAATTTGGCTAATGGAACATGGACAAATGGGTCTGATAATCAAAATACAACAACTGCGGCAGCTGGAAATACAGTGAATTGGAATGTGAATACAGTTTTTGATTCTTCACAAACAAACAACGGAAACGGGACTACAGGGGTCACAGGTACATATATTGTTACCGACCAATTGCCTAATAATCTGGTCAACAGCTCGACAGTAACAGCAAGTACGGTGATTGTAAATGTTACAAATGGAAGTGGAACAAAAGTGGGTACCTTGACTCCAACAACTGACTATACAATCACAAACGATGGCAATGGAAAAATCGTGGTTACTTTGACCACGGCTGGCCAACAACACGCAGCAAGTTTGCTTGGTAACGCAGATGGTGCTTTAAATATTATCATTCCATCAACGGTTAAAAGCGCCATTGGTAGTGCGACAGATTCAGCCACTACGACAATCACTAACGCTTATGGAGCAGATCTTTCAACGACGACAGCAGTTAAATCAACACTTAATGTGGGTGGTCTTGAAATGACTAAAACAGATGCTTCAACTAATGCAGCTTTGGCAGGAGCAACTTTTACTGTTGTACGTGCTGATAATAAAGAGGATGCCCAAGATTTTGTTGAAGCGAATGCAGCTTATTTTAATAACTCAGCTTCAGGTGGAACAGTAACAAGTCTAACTTCAAGTAAAGCGGCTTTTGTCACTGGGGATACTTCAGGAAATGCAAATACAAGTGCAACTGCACCAGTCACATTCACTACGGGTAAAGATGGGATTGCAACCTTTAACGGCTTGAACTTGGTTGATAATAACACAGATGGCAGTAACACAACGAATTACTATCTTGTCGAAGTTGCCGCTCCAACAGGTTATCAACTTCCTAGTGTTACTACAGCAGCTAACCTGACTGGTGCCGTCACCGCAAGCACAGCACCAGCTGCTACTGATACTACAATTACCAATAATAAACCATTTGCATTACCATTTACAGGTGGACAAGGTTTAGCGGGAATCATTGCTATTGCAACTGTTTCAGGGGTGATTGCTTTTGCTATTAAACGTCGTAAAGATAACGAAGAAGAAGTTGTGAAATAAAAATACTTTATCTTTAATGGAAGTGGTAAACTAGCCAAATTGATATTGTAGATTAGGAGGGGATGATGGCAAAGAAAAAACCAAAAACCTCCCATAAAAAGGGCTTGAGTTTCCGAAATTTACTGAGTATTATTCTTGGGATAATTGCTATTGGATTGTTGTTCTACCCGATTGTTGTTAACTATTTGGCAGGACAGCAAAATATCAAATCCGTTCAGAAATACGATGAAAATCTTTCAAATATAGGAAGTGCTAAAGTAAAGGAATTGCTTAGTCAAGCACAGCTTTATAACGCGCAACTTTACAATGAATATATCTATGATGCAAGTCAGCATATTGCTTGGAATAAGCCAATTCCTAACTATAACAATGTCTTAAAAATTGATACTACGGGAATGATGGGTTTCATCACGATTCCTCAGATTAAAGTCAATGATATTCCAATCTATCATGGAGATTCTGAAAAAATTTTGGGACTAGGGGTTGGACATGTGCCTCAATCCTCTTTGCCGATTGGAGGAATCAATAGTCATGCTGTCTTACCTGCTCATTCTGGGCGAGTGAATGATACTTTATTTACTAATCTAGATAAACTCAAAAATGGTGATATCTTTTATCTTCATGTTTTGAATCTCACTCTAAAATACAAGATTAATGATATTCGCATCGTTGCTCCCAATCAAGTTTCATCTTTGAGTATTGAAAAAGGACGAGATTTAGTGACTTTAGTCACTTGTTATCCAACAGGTATTAATAACAAAAGATTACTAGTTACTGGTGAAAGAACAGCATTATCAAAGGTTACGCCACAAGAAGATATTCAACGCAATCAGTTTGGTTATAATTTTTGGGTGATGTTTGGGTCTGCTTTCTTAATGTTTCTTGGATTAGTCTATCTTTTATGGTTACTCTTTGGGAGGAAGCGGAACTTATATCATGTTGCTGCTAGAAAAATTGAAAAACCTGTTCTTTCTGATGGACAATTGGTAGGAGATTTTGGTGAAGGTTTTTATTTAACTGATTCTAAGAAACTAGCGTTTCAGTGGTTAGATGAATTTGCTCAAAAAGAAAAGCTGAACTCAGAAGAGCTTTTCTTAAATGTTTATCGATTAAAAAGAATTAAAAAGTTGTCCCGCTGGATATTTAAAGATAAAACGGAAAACTGGCAAAATTATATTAATGAGAAACAAGGTTATGGTGATGAAAAACATGCGCTTGTCGTAGGCCCTGCTTTTACTAGTGATAAGAAAATAATGCAGTATGTTTTGAAAACAGAAGAAGCGTTGGGATATATAAAATATATTAAATGCTTGAATATTAATAAATTAAAGAAAGGGGGAGGGATAATTGACAAAAAGTAGCAAGTTAATGGGGGGCTTAATAGTCACTTTGCTTTTGTTTTTGGGACTTGTCAGTCAAAAAGCTTTTGCTGATAGTCGCTTAATTATTGTAAAATATGGGCTAAGCCCTGGAGCGACAGGCTTTAGTGAGAATCAGACGACAAATGATGGACTACAGATTAATAACCTCCCCTTGGATAATTTAGGAAACGAACTGTCAGTTCTTTCTGGAATTCATTATTTAGTTTATGAAATTTCACCTACCGGGGATGGTTCAGAACTTAAGGCAACAAATCCACCGCCATCAAGTTATACAGTTTTAAAAGAGGTTGCTGATTTGGCGACTGACTCTAATGGAGTAGCTAGTTTATCTGTGGTTGATGGTTATTATTTGATTGAAGAACAAACTAACCCTCAGAAAGGTTTGCTGAAAGCAGCTTTACCTTTGGTAATCAAGGCTCCAGTTTCAGGATTAAATGAGGTTTATATTTATCCTAAATCTAGTGTTGATAAGGAAAAAACTGGACCTCCAAACAAACCTAAGCCTGCTCCTAAACCAATTGAAGTTCCTAATATTCCTAAAAGTAAGGATGATTCATCAAAAAAAGTTTTTGGATTATTACCAAAAACTGGTGTAGCTAGTTCTCTTTTATTAACTTCTTATGGTTTTGTCTTATTTCTGATTATTATCTGCTTAAAAAAACGCAGAAAAAAAGAAGAAGAAGTTAAATAAAATGATTAAATTTAGCTAAATAAAAAAGGTTGAACACTTAATTGTTCAACCTTTTTTATTTATATAGGAGTTTTTTAATAGCCAAGAATGATTTTGGCAATGATTGGAGCAAATATTACATACATAATACCAGTCACTCCGATACTAAGAGCTGCCATTGCACCTTGTGTTTTTCCAAGTTCAATCGCTGTTCCGGTTCCGACAGCATGTCCAGTTCCTCCGAGGGCAATCCCTTGAGCAACTGGGTCAGTAATTCTAAAGAGTTTTAAGAGAGGGCCGCCCAGCACGCTTGTGAGGATTCCTGTAGCAACAACGACAACAACGGTAATTTGTTCAACACCATGCATTTTATCTGAAATTCCCATAGCCATTGCAGTGGTTACTGATTTAGGGAAAATTGAAAGAGAAGCGAGTTTACTAAGGCTGAAAAACTTAGCACAAAGGGCGGTAAAAATACAGTTAACTAGAGCCGCAATAGCAATTGAGCTAACAATTGAGCGCGCGTGATGTTTCATCAAGTGGAAAGTTTTATAGAGAGGAATTCCAAGAGCAACGGTACTAGGTCCAATAAGGTCATTGATAATTGAACCCCCGATATAATAGTTTTTATAAGGGATATGAGCTAGTGAGAGAATTAGGATTATTACGACAGTCGCAAAAAGAAGTGGGTTTGTCCAAGGTTTACGAAAGTTTTCATTAATTCGTACTCCAATCATAAAGACAAGAACGGTAAGGACAAAGCCAAAGAGAGGGTCGGTAGTGATAATATTCATGATTTTATATGCTCCAAATTATTGGTCTTCAGTGGAAGAAGTGACGGTAGTATCTGGTTTTAAAGCAACATAATCGCCTTCAAATTTAACTTTAATCCATTCAACTAATTTTCCTAAGATGAGCATATTTATAATGAGTGCTCCAACAACAATCAAGAGGATTTGTGCCCAAAAGTGGCTAATCAAATTCCATTTGGCCATAATTCCAACACCGGCTGGCAAAAATAAAATGGTCATATTATTGATAAGAAAGCTTCCGGCTTCATCAACATGACGAAATTCAAGAATTTTGAATTGTAATGCGAGGAAAAGTAGTATCATTCCTAGAATAGAGCCTGGAACTGGTAAACGAAAGACGTTTGAAATGACATTTCCAATAAAAGAAAAGCCAAAAATGATTAATAATTGCAGGTAAATTTTCATATTTGTTAACTCCCTAAGTTAATTACGGATAATTTTTACAACAATTTTTATTGTACTCTTCGAGATAGGCTTTTTCAAGGATAAACTGGCTTTAGACTAATGAAAATGGCTTAATAAAAAATTTAAAATGTGTGCTTGACTTTTACTTGAAACGTGTTATAATAAATATAAATAAACTATTAGAAAGGAGCGTTCGTAAGGGCGCTCCTTCTCTTGTGTTTTTAAAATAGAAGTTGACTTTAACTTTGTATTTTATGAAAGGAGAATTGCCTATGAATGATGTTGTTAAAATTGTAGAAGATTTCATTAGACCTCATATTCCTCAACCTTTTGAACTGTTTGCAGTTGAATGGGAAAAATTTGGTGGAGATATGATGCTTTCAATTCTGGTGGATAAAGAAGGCGGAATCGAAATTGATGAGACGGCTGAGTTGAGTGAAATCATTTCACCTTTGCTTGATACCATTAGTCCAGACCCGTTTCCAACAGAAGGTTATCTACTAGAGGTTGCAAGTCCAGGAGCTGAACGTCCTTTGCGTAAAGCTGAGCATTTTGCAGGTGCAGTTGGTGAGTATATTTTCGTTAAACTTTATCAAAAAATCAATAATGAAAAAGAAATTACTGGTGATTTGGTAAGCTTTGATGGAGAAACTTTAGTGGTAGATGTCTTGGATAAGACCCGTCATAAAAATATTGAAATTCCTTTATCTGCTGTTGCAAAAGCACAAACGATGGTTAAATTTTAAAGATATGACAGGATTTATTGATTTTTCTAAAGAGAGTCAATAATTAGAAGCTGAGTTCGATTTCCTTGAGTTAGGCGAAAATGTAAAACTTCCTTGATTCAAGGTAGTCGAACTTAGCTTATATTAAAAATGAAATTTTCTTATAAAAAGAAAGAGAGAAAAAAATGAGCAAAGAAATGCTGAACGCCTTTGCAATGTTAGAAGAGCAAAAAGGAATCAAATCTGAGATTGTTATTGAAGCGATTGAGCAAGCTATCACAGCAGCTTACAAGCGTCAATATGGTCAAGCACAAAATGTTAAAGTTATCTTTGATGAAAAGAAAGGAAACTTCAATGTTTATTCGACTCGTGAAGTCGTGGATGAAGTTTTCGACAGTCGTCTTGAAATTTCACTTGAGGATGCGCATGAATTAAATCCTCACTATGAAATTGGCGACAAAATTATGTTTGAAGAAAAACCAAAAGATTTTGCTCGTACTGCTGCTGGAGCTGCTAAACAAGTTATCATGCAAAAAATGCGTGAAGAAGAACGCACAATTATTTATAACGAATATAGCCGTTACAAAGATGAAATCATCCAAGGAACTGTTGAAAAAGTTGATGCTCGTGCCGTTTATGTAAATCTTGGCCGTGTTGATGCTCTTTTGACTAAGAAAGACCAAATTCCACAAGAAAACTTCCATGTGGGAGATCGTGTGAAAGTTTATGTTACCGATGTTGTCTTGACTCCAAAAGGAACTCGTGTCTTCATTTCACGTACTGCGCCTGATATGCTCAAACGCATGTTTGAAAAAGAAATTCCCGAAGTTTTTGATGGAACTGTTGAAATCAAATCAATTGCTCGTGATGCTGGTGACCGTGCTAAAGTCATCGTTCAAAGTCATGATGAAAATGTTGATGCAATTGGTACAATGGTTGGGGCTAAAGGTTCACGTATCCAAGGAATCATTCGCGAGCTTGCGGGTGAAAAAATGGATATCATTGAATGGTCAGAAGATAAAGCGACACTTGTTGCCAATGCTTTAAAACCTGCTCGTATTGAACAAGTTTTGATTACTGCTGACGGTTCAAGTTTAGCAGTTGTTGCGCGTGACCAATTGTCACTTGCCATTGGTAAACGTGGTCAAAATGTTCGTCTTGCTGCACACGTTACAAACAGTAAAATTGATATTAAAGCGGCTGATGAATTCAATCTGGATGATTATGAATTCGTGGGTGAAGATGGGGAAGAAATTCCAACAACTGAAGTTGACGAAACTCTTGTAGTTGAAGAAGTTGTTGAAACACCTGAAGTTAGCGAAAGTGAAGAATAAATTTTAAAAGCTTGAAAATTTACTGACAGAAAATAATATTTTAGAAAAAGCACAAAGGTGCTGAAAATTTCTTTTTATAGGTCTGTCAGTAAAATGGCTGATATTCTAGTGGTCAAGAAATTGGCTGTCAGTCATTTTTTCAACAGAAATTTTGAGGATTTTCGATGAAACAGAAAAAAACTCCAATGAGAAAATCTTTAGTCTCGAATGAACAATTTCCCAAAAAGGATTTGTTACGGATTGCGTATAATAAAGAGGGAGAAATTTCAATTGACCCTTCTGGTAAAGCACATGGACGCGGAGCTTATATTGCTATTTTGAATAAAGAAGCAAGAGAAGCTAAGAAAAAACGTGTTTTTGACCGAGCTTTTCAAACTAAAATTGCTGATGAGTTCTATGATGAGTTAATCACTTATGTTGAACACCTTGTTGCTCGACGAGAACTTGAATCTGCAACCTATTCCGCTGATTTAGCGCCGGACTACGACTAAAGATGGATAAAAAACAACAAATTTCAAATTTACTAGGAATTGCAAAACGAGCTGGAAAAATTATTAGTGGTGAAGAATTGGTGATTAAATCAATTCAAAGCAGTAAAGCTACATTAGTTTTTCTTGCCAATGATGCCGCAGCAAATTTGAGTAAAAGAATTACTGATAAATCAAATTATTATGAGATTGCTGTCTCAACACTCTTTACAGAAATAGAATTATCGCACGCCATAGGACAAAATCGCAAGGTTATTGCACTTATGGACGATGGATTTGCAAAGAAAATGGAGAGCCTCATGAACAATTGATGATATAAGGAGGACAAAGATTGTCTGATAAAAAACGTATAAACCAAATTGCTAAGGAAACTGGATTAACAAATGCTGAACTTGTTTCGGCAGCACAAACTCTCGGTTTTGAAGTGAAATCACATTCAAGTTCTGTAACAGCAGAACAAGCAGAAAAAATCATTCAAAGTGCAAAAACAGGCACTGACCAAACTGCTAAAGTTGCTGAAAAACCTGTTAAAAAAAGTCAACCAAAAGCTGCTGAGTCAGCAAAGAAAAACAAGGAAGACCATCCACGCACTTTTGCTGGAAAAGCAGTTGTTGAGGACCCAGCAATTTTAGCAAGAATTAAAGCTAAAGAAGAAGCTGAAAAAGCAGCAAAAGTAGAAGTTGCATCAACTGAACATCCTGTTGTTACAGAAAAACCTAAAGCTAGTGAACCAGTTAAAAAAGCTGAACCAAAAGTTGAAGCTAAATCTGAGCCAAAAGTTGAAAAAGTAGAAACAAAAGATAACACAGCAACGTCAAAAGCTGAAGTAAAACCAGAAAATGTTGCTGATAAAAAAGAACCAGTTGTTACTGAAGAAAAGAAAAAATCATTGACTCAAAAACCAAGAATTCAAATCAAAGTTATTAAACGTGCCGAAGATATCAAAAAAGAACAAGCGGCAGCTCGTCCTGAAAAGAAAAAATTCGACAAAAATCGTAATGACCGAAATAATCGTAATGATAATCGCCGTCCTAACCAAAATGGGAATGGTCAAGGTGGAAACCATTATGATAAGAACCGTTCATCTGGTCAAGGACAAAATCAAGGTCAAAAACGTGACAAATTCGCTTCATCAGGTAGCGCACCAGCAACAGATTCATTTGCACCAGCTACTTCTGGTAAAACAAACCGTCGTGACCGTGACCGTAAAAAATCTGATAACAATCGCGATAATACAAAAGATGGTAACCGTAAAGGTGGTCCTCTTCGCGTAAATGATAATCGTAATCAAGTTCGTAATGCGCGTAACTCAAACTGGAATCAAAAAGGTGGTCGTGGTCGTTACCAAAACAACCAATCTTCAAGTGTTCCAGCAACTCAACGTAAATTCCATGAATTACCAGAAAGTCTTGAATATGAAGTAGGAATGAATGTTCAAGATATTGCTAAATCAATCAAACGCGAACCAGCTGAAATTATCAAAAAACTCTTCATGATGGGAACAATGGTCAACCAAAACCAATCACTTGATGAAGATACAATTGAGTTGATTCTCATGGATTATGGTGTAACACCAGTCAAAAAAGTTGAAGAAGACAAATCAGATATTGAACGTTTGTTTGTTGAAGATGGATATCTTAAAGAAGAAAACATGGTTGAACGTCCAGCCGTTGTAACAATTATGGGACACGTTGACCATGGTAAAACAACCTTGCTTGACCGTTTCCGCGAATCTCGTGTGACTGAGGGAGAAGCAGGTGGTATCACTCAACATATTGGTGCTTACCAAATCAAAGCGAATGGTAAGAAAATTACTTTCCTTGATACACCAGGTCACGAAGCCTTCACTTCTATGCGTGCTCGTGGTGCTTCTGTCACAGATATTACAATCCTTGTAGTTGCTGCTGATGATGGCGTAATGCCACAAACAATTGAAGCAATCAACCACTCTAAAGCTGCTGGGGTGCCAATTATTGTTGCAATCAACAAAATTGATAAACCAGGTGCAAATCCACAACGTGTAACACAAGAACTTACTGAACATGGTGTATTCCCAGTCGCTTGGGATCCAGAAAATGGTTCAGAATTCGTTGAAATTTCGGCTAAATTTAACCAAAATCTTGATGAATTGTTAGATACAGTTCTTCTTGTGGCAGAAGTGCAAGAACTTAAGGCTGACCCAACTGTTCGTGCCATTGGTACTGTTGTTGAAGCACGTCTTGACCAAGGTAAAGGGGCAATTGCAACTCTCTTGGTACAACAAGGAACACTTCATGTTCAAGATCCAATTGTTGTCGGAAACACATATGGTCGTGTTCGTACAATGACAAATGACCTCGGACGTCGAATTAAAGAAGCTGGTCCGTCAACTCCAATTGAATTAACTGGTCTTTCTGACGTACCACAAGCTGGTGATCACTTCGCAGTATTTGAAGATGAAAAAGCAGCTCGTGCGGCTGGGGAAGAACGTGCTAAACGTGCTCAATTGATCAAACGTCAAAATACACGCCGTGTTAACTTAGATAATCTCTTTGATACTCTTAAAGAAGGTCAAACTAAATCTGTTAACATTATCATCAAAGCGGATGTTCAAGGTTCTGCAGAAGCGCTTGCTGCTTCACTTCAAAAAATTGAAGTTGAAGGTGTGAAAGTAGATATCGTCCATTCAGCTGTTGGGGCAATTTCAGAGTCTGATATTTCACTTGCAGCAGCATCAAATGCGATTATCATTGGTTTCAATGTTCGTCCAACTGGTCTTGCACGTGAACAAGCGGCTCAAGAAGAAGTTGATATTCGTTTGCACAGCATCATTTATAAAGTAATTGAAGAAGTTGAAACAGCAATGCGTGGAATGCTTGATCCTGAGTTCAAAGAAGAAATCATTGGTGAAGCAATTGTTCGCGAAACATTCAACGTCTCTAAAGTTGGTACAATTGCCGGATTTATGGTTATTCGTGGTAAAGTTGCCCGTGATGCTTCTGTCCGTGTCATTCGTGAAGGTGTCGTGATTCATGATGGAGCTATTGCCAGTCTTAAACATTTCAAAGATGACGTTAAAGAAGTCGGAAATGCTCAAGAAGGTGGTTTGATGGTTGAAGACTTCAACGATGTTGAAATTGATGATACATTTGAAGTTTACAAAATGGTTGAAATCGAACGTAAATAATAAGAGGTGAGCTCGACCGTCCAGAAGTTATGATAATTGCTACTTCGACTAACTGGTTTAGCAGTTTAGCGAGAATGGACAGCGTAGATAGAAAATGTGGTTCTACGAGTAGTGTAGGTTCTATTTTGTCTATCTACGCCACAATGTGGCTACGCTGTCGATTCATTCTAAGCGACTAAAGTCGCAAGATGAATCGCATTTTCACAAACTTCTAAGAAGGTGAACTCAGTTAAATAAAAGGTGAGGGCGACTGGTTAAAAATGATGAATTTTATTTAAGTTTATTGTTTCTGGGAGCTTTTACTCATTTTAAATGGAGGTGTGGAAAAGTGATTTAAAAATCATTTATCTACATTTTTAAACGAAAAAATAGGAGGAGAAAATGGGAAATTCTTTTCGTAGCGACCGTGTCGCTGTAGAAATTCAACGCGAAATCAATGATATTTTACGAAATAAAGTACGTGATCCACGTGTTCAAGATGTAAATATCACTGATGTTCAATTGACTGGTGATTTGAGTCAAGCGACTGTTTATTATAGCCTCTTGTCAAATCTTGCCTCTGATAATGAAAAAGCCGCAACTGCTTTGAAAAAAGCAACCGGACTTTTCAAAAGTGAATTGGCAAAACGCATGACCATTTTCAAAATTCCAGATTTAACTTTTGCAAAAGATGAATCTGTTGAATATGGTTCAAAAATTGATGAGCTTCTTCGTGGGCTTAACAATAAATCAGAATATTAATTAAAAAAGTTACTGACGAAAAAATTGAGTGTATTCTTTAGGTTGAATATATTCTGACAGTTCTGTCAGTAACTTTTTTTGTCATAAAAATACTGACAGAATTGTTCTAGATAAATTTTGTGATATAATAGACATTGTGAAATGAAAGCGAATAAAATCTGCTCATTTGGAGGAAATTATGAAAGAACCATTGTTTTTGAACTCAGTTTTGCAAGAAAAAATCTGGGGCGGCGACCATTTGAAAGAGTTTGGCTATGATTTGCCATCAGACAAAGTTGGTGAATATTGGGCTATTTCTGCTCATCCACATGGTGTGTCAACAATTGCTAATGGCGAATTTAAAGGTCAAAAACTTGACCAATTATACGCAAGTCACCGCGAATTGTTTGGTGATAGTAAAAAAGAAGTTTTTCCCTTACTAACTAAAATTTTAGATGCCAATGACTGGCTTTCTGTGCAAGTTCATCCAGATGATGAATATGGACAAAAACATGAAGGTGAACTTGGAAAAACTGAATGTTGGTACATTATTTCAGCTGAACCAGGCGCTGAGATTATCTATGGACATAATGCTAAATCACGTGAAGAATTAGCAGAAATGATTAAATCTGGTGATTGGGATCATTTGTTACGTAAGGTAAAAGTGAAAACAGGGGATTTCTTCCATGTTCCGTCAGGAACAATGCACGCAATCGGTGCTGGAATTGTTATTCTTGAAACACAACAATCTTCTGATACAACTTACCGTGTTTATGATTTCGACCGTAAAGATGACCAAGGAAATCTACGTGAATTACATATTCAACAATCAATTGATGTATTGAATATTCCGGGCGACAAAGTTCCTGAAAATCAAGTTAAAACTGAAAAATTTGCTGATGCAGAAATTACAACTCTTGTGAAATCAGATTTCTTTGATGTTTATAAATGGCAAATTCATGGTGACCATGAATTTACCAAAGTTGCAGATTACACTTTAGTTTCTGTACTTGATGGTCAAGGAAAATTAATAGTTGATGGAAATGAATATCCAGTTGAAAAAGGAGCTCATTTCATCTTACCAAGCAACATTGAAAAATGGAATTTGTCTGGTCAATTAGAAATTATTGCCAGCAATCCTGCCTAATGAATTCAAAAGTTACTGATGAAAACTTTAAATTTTCTGTCAGTAACTTTTTTTGTTGAAATTATTTCTGTCAGTAGTTTGGGAAGGCAAATTTTGCTGACAGAAACTAATATTTTTTATAAAAATTGAGCAATGATGACGTTTTCTAAAAATTATTACTTGCAAATCATTCTAAAAAATAATATAATTTGATACAGAAAACCATTTGCAATATAAAAACAAATTGAGTTCATCTTGCGAGAAAGAAAAAATAGAATAATAAATCAGGGGGTAAGTTGATGATGTTTTTTTGCATCAGTTTATCCCCTATCTAAATGTAATAATAAAATTTCATAAGGGATTTTATTGATTTCGATTTCTTTTTTTTCGTAATGTCTAAAGTCGGACTCACATCTAAATAATGAAGAGGATGACAGATGAAAACAGATTTTGATAAGGTGAATGAATGGCTGATTCAACTCTTTCATGATTTTATGATATTAGAGGAGCAATTTTTAAAGGACTCAGCTTATTCAGATGTAACAGTAAAAGAATTACAAATTTTGACACTGGTTCATACGCTAGGAACTTGTCGTGCGACAGATATTGCCAAAAATCAAAAATTGGCCTTGTCAACAATTACAATTACCCTCAATCGATTAGAAGATAAGGGATATATTGAACGCAAGCGTTCTACAGCGGACAGACGAGTGACTCACATTATACTGACATCGAAGGGTGATGAGCTTTGTGCAACTCACCGTGAATTTTTCCATACGATTACAGATAATCTATTTGATAGCGTTTATGGAACTACTGAAAATAAATTGGCTGGTGAACTTGCAACCTTACACGATTCTTTGGAGAATATGAAATAATGACTTTTGCGAAAATTACGCAAGTGGCACACTATGTGCCTGAAAATGTGGTATCTAATGATGACTTGTCCAAAATAATGGATACTAATGATGAATGGATTTACAGTCGGACAGGGATTAAAAATCGCCATATTTCAACTGGAGAGAACACCTCAGACTTAGCAGCTAAAGTTGCTAAGCAGTTGATTAGCGATTCAAATTTAAGCCCAGAAACGATTGACTTCATCATTGTTGCTACAGTAACTCCGGACTCATTGATGCCTTCAACCGCGGCACGGGTTCAAGCTCAAGTAGGAGCAGTTAATGCTTTTGCTTACGATTTGACTGCGGCTTGTTCAGGCTTTGTCTTTGCTCTATCAACAGCGGAAAAATTAATTTCCTCAGGAGCATATCAACGAGGGCTTGTCATTGGCGCAGAAGTCTTTTCAAAAGTAATTGATTGGTCAGACCGATCAACTGCTGTTCTTTTCGGAGATGGAGCTGCTGGTGTGCTTATTGAAGCTGGCGCGAGTCAACCTCTGATTATTGCTGAAAAAATGCAAACAGATGGAAGTCGTGGGAACAGTTTACTTTCTAGTTATGCTGACATCCAAACTCCATTTGCCTCTGTTTCATACGAAAGTTCAAACTTGAGTATGGAAGGGCGAGCAATTTTTGATTTTGCCGTACGTGATGTTCCTAAAAATATCCAGGTAACTTTAGAAAAAGCTAATTTGTCTGCTGAAGAAGTAGATTATTATCTCCTTCATCAAGCGAATTCAAGAATCCTTGATAAAATGGCTAAAAAGCTTGGTGTGACGCGCCAAAAGTTCCTTCAAAATATGCAAGAATATGGTAACACATCGGCAGCAAGTATCCCTATATTGTTGTCAGAATCCGTAAAAAATGGTATATTTAGTTTGGACGGTCAAACAAAAGTCGTCTTGACAGGATTTGGCGGTGGCCTCACTTGGGGTACAGCAATTATTAATTTATAAGAGCTTCAAAGTTTAGCAAGTTTTTCTTAAGTTGTCTATATAAGAAAACATTATCAGCTAACTTTGACTCACAAGAAGATTTTAAAAAATCTTCACTAACTAATGGTTATAAACCGCTTTGCGGATATAATATAAATATTTTCACTCAATTAAAGGAGAAAAAATTATGGCAGTATTTGAAAAAGTACAAGATATTATCGTTGACGAACTCGGTAAAGAAAAAGAAGAAGTAACACTCGAAACTTCATTTGAAGAGCTCGACGCTGATTCACTTGACCTTTTCCAAATCATCAATGACATCGAAGACGAATTCGACGTTGAAGTTGATACAGAAGCAGATATGAAAACAGTTGCTGACCTCGTTAAATACGTAGAAAACAACAAATAATTCGGGATGGGGGGTGAAGCGAGCAAAGGAGTTGATTCTTTTGCGAATTTCGCCCCTTCTTTTCGTTGGACTAGTTCTATTTTCAAAATAGAATTCTAGTATAGGAGGCTCAGTAATGATATACTGAGCTTGTCCTATAATTTTCATATTGAAGAATGTCATTTTTTTTAAGGTAAAAAACATTTTACAATACTAATAATTAACTTTATAAAAGAAAATACGAGGAACTCAAATTGACTGATTTTGAATCATTGATTCAAAAGGTTGATTACTATATATTATGACTAAAACAGCATTTTTATTCTCAGGTCAAGGGGCACAAAAGCTTGGAATGGCACGTGACTTATATGACCAATATGAAACAGTTAAAGCAACTTTTGATGAAGCAAGTCAAGCTTTAGGATATGATTTGCGAGCTTTGATTGATAATGATGAAGAAAAACTAAATGAAACAAAGTACACTCAACCTGCAATTTTAACAACCTCTGTTGCTATTTTACGTTTGTTAAGTGAGAATGGGATTAAACCTGACCTTGTTGCTGGTCTTAGTCTTGGTGAATATTCTGCCTTGGTAGCATCAGGAATCATTGATTTTCAAGAAGCAGTTAAGCTTGTAGCTAAACGTGGTCAATATATGACAGAAGCTGCACCGACTGGTTCTGGTAAAATGGTCGCTGTAATGAACACAGACCCAGCCTTGATTGAAGGAATTTGCCAGAAAGCGGCCGAATTTAAAGGCGGTATTGTGAGTCCAGCAAATTATAACACGCCCGCACAAATTGTTATTGGTGGTGAAGTTGAGGCGGTTGACTATGCTGTTGAATTACTTAAAGAAGCCGGAGTTCGTAAACTTATTGAATTAAAAGTTTCAGGACCTTTCCATACAGCAATTTTAAAACCAGCATCTGAAAAATTGGCTTTGGAACTTGATAAAATTAATTTTAGACCTTTTGAATTACCATTAATCTCAAATACGAGTGCTAAAGTAATGGAAAATGATGAAGTCAAAGGACTTTTGACGCGTCAAGTCATGGAACCTGTTCGTTTTTATGAATCTGTTGAAACAATGCAAAAACTAGGGGCGACTCGCTTTATTGAAGTTGGTCCTGGGAGAGTACTTTCAGGTTTCATTAAAAAAATTGATAAAAATGCAGAAATTGCTAATGTTGAAAATTTAGCTTCATTTGAAGCTTTGATTAATCAGTAAAATTGAAGAAAGGAATTGAGTTTGTCCTTTTGAAATCTTAGTACTAAAGTGCTAAAACTTCTTAGGCAGGCTCATATCTTAAATAATGGAAATTAAAAATAAAAATGTCTTTGTGACTGGTTCAACACGTGGAATTGGTAAAGCAATTGCACTTCAATTTGCTAAAGCGGGTTCTAATCTAATTATTAATGGTCGTTCAGCAATTTCAGAAGAATTATTAGCTGAATTTACAGCCTATGGGGTTAAAGCAGTTGGTATTTCTGGTGATATTTCAAAATCAGAAGATGCAAAACGAATGGTTGCAGAAGCGATTGAAACTCTTGGTTCAGTAGATATTTTGGTAAATAATGCAGGGATTACTCGTGATGGTTTATCTTTGAAAATGTCAGAAGAAGATTTTGAGTCTGTTCTTAAAATCAACTTGACTGGGGCTTTCAATATGACACAGGCTGTTTTGAAACCGATGACCAGAGCTCGTTCTGGAGCAATTATTAATATCTCATCAGTTGTTGGACTTATGGGAAATGCTGGGCAAGCAAATTATGCCGCTTCAAAAGCAGGACTTATTGGTTTGACAAAATCAATTGCTAGAGAAGTTGCGGCACGAAATGTTCGTGTCAATGCTGTGGCTCCAGGATTTATTGAATCAGATATGACTGAAGTTCTTTCTGATAAAGTTAAAGATGCAATGAAAGGGCAAATTCCAATGAAACGTTTTGGAATGCCTGAAGAAATTGCAACAGCAACTCAATTCTTGGCTGAACAAGAATATATGACTGGACAAGTACTTACCATTGATGGTGGAGTTTCAATGTAAATTATTCATTGATAAATTTTAAAATTAAGAGGATAAAAATATGACAAATAGAGTTGTAATCACTGGTTATGGTGTAGTTAGTGCAATTGGAAATAGCCCAGAAGAATTTTGGAACAATCTTAAAGCTGGCAAAACTGGAATTGGTCCAATCACTCACTTTGATGCTGAAGCAACAGGGATTTCTGTTGCAGCAGAAGTAAAAGAATTTCCATTTGATAAATATTTCCAGAAAAAAGATGCACGACGCATGGATACTTTCTCACTTTATGCGGTTTATGCAGCACTTGATGCAATGGAAATGTCTGGTATTACAGAAGAAAATACTAATTTTGACCGTTTGGGCTGTATCATGGCTTCTGGGATTGGTGGACTTGAACAATCACAAAAAAATTCACAAGCAATTGTCGCTAAAGGCCCTCGTAAAGGGGTAGCACCACTCTACGTTCCACTTGCTATTGCTAATATGGCAACTGGTAACGTTGCTTTACGTACAGGTGCTCGTGGGGTTTCGCGTGCTGAAGTAACGGCTTGTGCGGCTGGTGCTAATTCAATTGGTTCAGCTTTCCGTGAAATCAAACATGGTTATGCTGATGCAATGATTGCTGGTGGTGCTGAAGCGGCTATTTGTGAACTTGGAATTGCAGGTTTTGCTAACTTGACTGCTTTGACTAAAGAAACTGACCCTGAAAAAGCATGTATTCCATTTGATAAAAATCGTTCTGGATTTGTAATGGGTGAAGGTTCTGGTGTATTGATTTTGGAAAGCCTTGAACATGCACAAGCTCGTGGCGCTAATATCTTGGCTGAGATTGTTGGATACGGAAATACAAATGATGCTTTCCATATGACAACTCCTTCAGGAGTGGGTGCTGAAAATGCGATTAAATTGGCTTTGGAAGAAGCTGGTGCAAGTCCAGCTGATGTTGATTACGTTAATGCACACGGAACTTCAACACATGCCAATGAAGAAACTGAAAGCAAAGCAATTCACAATGTAATTGGCGATAAAGCTTATGTTTCATCTACAAAAGCATTGCACGGACATGCACTTGGTGCAACAGGTGCAATTGAGGCAGTGGCAACTGTTCAAGCACTTTTGAATCAATATGCACCAGTAAATGCTGGAACAACTGAACTTGATGAAGGAATGACAATTAATGTTGTTCTTGGTGAAGGTAAACCTGCTGATATTAATCTTGCATTGTCGCAAGACTTTGGTTTCGGTGGACACAATGCTGTATTGGCATTCAAGAAATGGACTGGAGAGTAAATAAAAATGAACATTTCAGAAGTAAAAGATTTGATGAACCAATTCAATGGTTCTACTTTACGTGAATTTTCTTGGAAAAATGCTGATGGTGAATTATCATTTTCTAAAAATGAAGGTCAAGCCCTTGTTGGAGCTCAAAGTACTGCACCTACTGCACCTGCATTTACAGCTCAACAAGCAACGCCAGTTGTAGAAAGTACCGAAGTGCCCGTAGCAAGTGAAGCGGCTGTTGAAGCTGAGGGTGAAGCAGTTACTTCTCCATTAGTGGGTGTGGCCTATCTTAAACCTTCACCAGATAAGGCTGAATTTGCCAAAGTTGGTGATTCAGTTAAAAAAGGTCAAACTTTGCTTATTATTGAAGCAATGAAAGTAATGAATGAAATTCCTGCACCAAAAGATGGAGTTATCACGGAAATTATGGTTTCTGGAGAAGATGTCGTTGAATTTGGTCAAGATTTGATGAGAATCAAATAAAAAAATTACTGACAAAGCTCTGTCAGGTTATCTTTGATGTAAAAGTTACTGACAGCTCTGGTTTAGGTGCCAGAGAATTCACTGACAAGTTCTGTCAGTGAATCTCTAAAAGAAAAGTGAGAATAAATGACTGAAGTAAACATTAATGTAACTGAAATTATGGAGGCTTTGCCTCATCGTTATCCATTTCTATTAGTCGATCGTGTGATTGATATTGCTGATGACGAAATTACAGCAATTAAAAATGTGACGATTAATGAAGAATTTTTCCAAGGACATTTTCCACAATATCCAGTAATGCCAGGGGTTTTGATTATGGAAGCTCTCGCACAAGCGGCTGGTGTTTTAGAATTATCTAAACCTGAAAACAAAGGAAAACTTGTTTTTTATGCGGGAATGGACAATGTTAAGTACAAAAAACAAGTCACTCCCGGAGATCAATTGGTCTTACATGCTAAATTTATCAAACGTCGTGGTCCAATTGCAGTTGTTGAAGCAGAAGCAACTGTTGATGGAAAATTGGCAGCTAAAGGAACTTTGACTTTTGCCTTAGGGCGTTAGTGCTTTAGCACTTAGGCTTCTAGGTCAAGGTGACCTGATATCGAAGATGTCAGGTTGTATCCCGCCTTAGGTAAATAGCTCATCTTCATTTAAAAATAATCATATTTTTTATGATTAAGAAACAAAAATTTATTTTAACCATAAGATTTTTTACTTATGGTAAATTCGGACTTATTTTTATTTATCAAAAAATTGTTTTGTTGGGAATAAATTTCTTTTTTATCATTCCTCTCAAAACACCCATTGAGCAAAAGCTCGGGGTATTTTCCCATATGGAGAACATCTATGTTTAATAAAATTTTGATTGCCAATCGTGGCGAAATTGCTGTAAGAATTATTCGTGCAGCTCGTGAATTAGGAGTGGGTACAGTTGCCATTTATTCAACTGCAGACCGCGATGCTTTACATGTTCATTTAGCTGATGAAGCAATTTGTGTGGGCCCAGCTAGAAGTACTGAGTCTTATCTTAATATGAATAATATTCTGTCAGCTGCTGTGGCAACTGGTGCACAAGCGATTCACCCAGGTTTTGGATTCCTTTCTGAGAATTCAAAATTTGCTCGTCTTTGCGAAGAAATGAATATTAAATTTATCGGTCCGTCAGCAAAAGTTATGGATATGATGGGTGATAAAATCAATGCTCGTGCAGAAATGATTAAAGCTGGTGTTCCTGTAACACCAGGTTCTGAGGGCGAAGTTCATACCACTGATGAAGCAGTAAAAATTGCTGAAGAAATTGGCTATCCAATCATGCTTAAAGCATCAGCTGGTGGTGGTGGTAAAGGAATTCGTAAGGTTAATAATGTTGAGGAACTTGTTCCAGCATTTGAGGCAGCCCAAGCGGAAGCACAAGCAGCTTTTGGTAATGGAGCCATGTTCATCGAACGAATGATTTTCCCAGCGCGTCATATTGAGGTTCAAATCTTAGGAGATAGTCAAGGAAATGTGATTCATCTTGGTGAACGTGATTGTTCATTGCAAAGAAATAATCAAAAAGTTCTTGAAGAATCTCCGTCAGTTGCAATTGGACACACTTTACGAAATGAAATAACAGCTGCGGCTGTTAAAGCTGCTCAGCATGTTTCTTATGAAAATGCGGGAACCATTGAGTTCTTACTTGATGAGTCTTCTGGTAAGTTTTATTTCATGGAAATGAACACACGTGTTCAAGTTGAACATCCGGTCACAGAGTTTGTATCAGGTGTTGATATTGTAAAAGAACAGATTCGTGTAGCCAATGGCAATGAGTTGTCTGTCAAGCAAGAAGATGTGACTTTTAGTGGACATGCGATTGAATGTCGAATTAATGCTGAAAATCCTAAATTTAATTTTGCACCAAGTCCAGGAAAAATTACTAATCTTTTCTTGCCAAGTGGTGGAGTTGGTTTGCGGGTTGATAGCGCTATGTACAGTGGTTACAGCATTCCGCCATATTATGATAGTATGATTGCTAAAGTCATTGTTCATGGTGAAAATCGTTTTGAAGCACTGATGAAAATGCAACGCGCCCTTCTTGAATTTGACGTTGAAGGGGTCATTACAAATGTTGATTTCCAACTAGAATTAATTTCTGACCCACATGTTGTGGCAGGAGATTATGATACAAGCTTCTTAGGAAATGTTTTCTTACCAGAATATCAAAAAGAAGATTAATCAATAGATTAGTGACAGAATTGTCAGATGGCTTACAATTCATCTGTCAGTAAAATTTATAAAAAAATGAGAAAAGGATGCAAAGATGGCTCTTTTCCAAAAGAAAAAATACATTAAAATTAATCCAAATCGTTCCATTATTGAAAAGCAAGCCGAGCAGCCAGAAGTTCCTGATGAACTTTTTGCCAAATGTCCTGCTTGTAAACATACAATTTATCAAAAAGATTTAGGAAAAAATAAAGTTTGTCCTAATTGTGATTACAATTTCCGAATTACAGCCAAAGAACGGTTAGCAATTGTTGCTGACAAAGATTCTTTTGTTGAAATGTTCACTGGAATCGAAAGCAAAAATCCCTTGGATTTTCCAGGTTATCCTGAAAAATTGGCGGCAACAAAAGCACGGACTGGTCTTGATGAGGCAGTTATGACTGGGACGGCCACAATTAAAGGGCAAAAAACGGCTTTGGCAATTATGGATTCGACTTTTATCATGGCTTCAATGGGAACTGTTGTTGGTGAAAAATTGACACGCTTATTTGAATATGCAACTACCGAAAAATTGCCGATTATTGTTTTTACGGCATCAGGTGGTGCAAGAATGCAAGAAGGAATTATGTCATTGATGCAAATGGCCAAAACTTCGGCTGCTGTGAAACGTCATTCAAATGCAGGACTTTTTTATATTACAGTTTTAACTGACCCAACAACTGGAGGAGTGACAGCTTCATTCGCCAGTCTGGGAGATATTATTTTAGCTGAACCCCAATCTTTAATTGGTTTTGCTGGACGTCGTGTCATCGAACAAACCGTCCGTCAAACTTTACCTGATGATTTCCAAAAAGCTGAATTTCTTTTGAATCATGGTTTTGTTGATGCAATTGTTAAGCGGACTGAATTACGCCAAAAATTGGCACTTCTTTTAGAACTTCATACGGAGGTGGAAAATGTCTGAAACAATTGATTCACTGACAGGTGAAGTTTCACAAAAAAATATTGCTGACATTATTAATGAAGCACGAGCGGCTGACAGAATTTCGGCAAGAGATATTATTGACAAAGTTTTCACTGATTTCTTTGAATTACACGGCGACCGTCAGTTAACAGATGATGAAGCGATTGTCGGCGGAATTGCTCGCTTCAATAATCAAGCTGTGACCGTTATTGGAATTCAAAAAGGACGTAACCTTGCTGAAAATTTAGCTACTAATTTTGGACAACCAAGTCCGAATGGCTATCGTAAAGCCTTAAGACTGATGAAGCAAGCTGAAAAGTTTGGGCGTCCAGTCATTACGTTTATCAATACAGCTGGTGCTTATCCAGGAATTGAAGCAGAAGAACGTGGACAAGGTGAAGCAATTGCTAGAAACCTTTTGGAAATGTCTGACCTTAAAGTTCCGATTATTGCTTTCATCACAGGTGAAGGTGGTTCAGGAGGAGCATTAGCTCTTGCACTTGCCAATAAAGTATATATTTTAGAAAATGCTGTTTATTCAGTACTTTCTCCAGAAGGTTTTGCGACGATTCTCTGGAAAGATGGTTCACGTCGTGATGAAGCGGCTGAATTGATGAAAATTACAGCGCCACATCTTTTGGAAATGGGGCTTATCGATGCTGTTATTTCTGAGGAGAATCTGATTGATAACCTCAAGAGACAACTGACAGAATCACTTAGTGAATTGTCATTACTGACAGAAACAGAATTGGCAGAACAACGCTACGAAAGATTTAGAAAATATTAAAAAACGAAGGATGTCCTCCGTTTTTTTTATTTTTCAATTAACAAGATTCACCAATAATTAATTTAGGAATGGGAAAAGCTAGATTCTCACTATTAATTGACTCATTATCCAAGACTTCAAAGAGTAAATGAACTGCTTTTTCGCCAAGTTCAGGAATTTTATGGTCAACAGAAGTAATTCGTGGGATGTGAAAGTCGCTATCTGGGAAATATTCACAAGAAGCGACCCCTTTTAACTGTGGACTAATTGAAAAATCTTTCAACGCCCGGAGTGCACCCTGAGCGACACGGTCATTAATTGCCACAATTCCATCAAAATCAACTTTTGAATTAATTAACCGAGTCACAGCTTCATATCCATCTTTAGCATAAAAATTATTATTAATAATTCTTTTTTCATCAATAGGTAGATAATTTTCAGATAAAATTTCTCGAAAACTATCTGTTCTTTCGTGAGTCATCCATGTGCTGACTGAGCCACCAATGAAAGCTAATTTCTGATAACCTTTTTGAATCATATGAGAAACAAGGAGCTGAGTAGGTGTTCGCTGGTCCCGTTTTAGAGAGAAAATATTGTCTGACAGATGAGTTAAATCACGACCAAGCAGAATAAGAGGGATTTCTTTGGCTAAATTGGTAAGAGCAGCTTGATAGTCAGGATTAATATTGCTTTCATCCAATAATCCTCCTAAAATTAAGACTGCATCAAAATTGTTTTCTTGAATTTGCTTAAAAATACTGACCTCGGTCAGTCTATTTTTTTTGTCCTGAATACGATTTGCAGTTTGAGTGTCAAATAAAGAAAGAGTATAACCTTTGTCAATAAGCTGACTATCAAGCTCAGCAACGAGTTGATTGAAATAAGGATTGGTTATATCTGAAACAAGTATTGCCAGCATATTGGTTTTTTTAGAAACCATCCCCCGTGCTAACATACTTGGGTGATAATTAGTTTCTAAGACAATTTTATCAATTTTTTTCTTTGTTTTTTCGGAAACTTCACTATCATTATTTATCGCTCTGGAAACTGTACTGACAGAAACACCAGCCATTTTGGCAATATCTTTAATCGTTATTTTTTTCATTTATTGACCAATCTTTTTATCACTTTTATTATCTATTCTCTATTATCAATTATTTTATTGGATTAGTCAATTCATTAAAATAAAAACGTTTACAAAAAATCCTTGACATCCTCTTTAAGATGAATTATAATAAATTTATGGAAACGTTACCGAAAATAAAAATTAAAAAAGGGGTTAGCGAGTGGAAGAGAATAAACCGTCAATGATGACCTATATCATGGAAGAACAAGAGGTATTATCCAACATACTAAAAAACTATCCTGATAATTGTCCAGTTATCAAGGGCAATGATTGGTTGGTTTTGGCTACTGGTTCAAGTATTAATGCAGCTTACAGTGCAAAATATTATATTGAAAATATCTTAGACGTTTATTTAAGAATAGAAGAACCATTTAAATTTCATTATTATGAAAAATTAAAAGAAGAAACTGATAACGTTATTGGTATTTCTCAAAGTGGCGAAAGCACTTCAACCATTGATGCTCTAAAAGCGATAGAAAAGATGAAACCTGAGCTTACGATTTATGGATTAACGAGCAAAAGGGAAAGTGAGCTTGCCCAAGTGGTTGATGAAGTGATTGATATTGAAAATGGAATAGAACGTGTTGGCTATGTCACTAAAGGTTTTAGCGCAACGGTCTTTAAATTGATGTTGACTGCTCTAAAAACTGCCAAAGCTAGAGGGCTAATCAGTGACCAAGAAGAAGAAAAAGAATTGACGACTTTTGCAAAAGCGATTGATAAGATTTCTGAAATCATTGAAAAAACAGAAAACTTTTTTGAAAAATGGTCAAATGAGTTGATGAAGGCTCAGCGTTTCACCTCTTTATGTACAGGGGCTCTGATTGGAACTGCGATGGAAATGCAAACAAAATTTTCTGAAACTATTCGCCTTCCTAGTCAAGGAATGGATATTGAAGTTTTTATGCACGGTCCTTATTTTGAAGTTAATTCAAATCATCAACAATTTTATATTGACAGTAATTCGCCAATGAATCAAAGGCTCTTTAACTTAAGAGATTATGAAGAAAAATATGTTGGACAAGTTTATACGATTAGCTTAAATAAAAGTCATGATGACCGTGAACTTGGATTAGAGCTAGAAATTGATGAGTATAAAGCGGGGCTTTTTATGATTATTCCTTTTCAAATTTTGGCACATCACATTGCTGAGATGAAGGGAAATAATTTAGGTCAGAGAATTTATACTGATTTTGGTCTGGCGATGAAGAGTAAAACTAAGGCTGGCGATTACGCTTAGTCAAAATAAAGGGGAAATAATGAAAAAAGAAACGGTCTTAGGGGTGGACCTTGGTGGAACTAAGATTCTCATTGGAGAACTGGACCAAGAAGGAAATATTTTGGAAAGTAAAGTTTATCCTTCAAAGGTGGCTTCTCAAGTTGAAGCTCTTGAACAAATAAAAGAAGTGATTGGCTCATATTTAGAAAATGAAACTTTGCAAGGAGAACTGATAGCCATCAGCATTGATTTAGTGGGACGAGTTGATTCCGAAAAAGGAATTTGGTATGAAATCCACCCAGAAAATGCGAACGAAATTCCCTTAGCAGACGTAATTAGTCAACAATTTAAGTTGCCAGTCGTCATTAATAATGATGTTTCAAGTGCCAGCCTTGCAGAAATGAATTTGGGAATTGGTAAAAAAACAAAGGATTTTATTTATTTGAATATTGGAACTGGAATTGCTGGTCGAGTAATTGCTGCTGGTCAATTGCTAAAAGGTGGACATTTTAATGCTGGAGAAATTGGTCATAGTTTGGTTGGAATAAATAATAATGTAAGATGTGTCTGTGGTCGAATTGATTGTGTGGAAACATTTGCTTCAGGTCTAGGGATGAGTAAAGAAGTCCATCGTTTGAAAAAACAATTTCCAAGTCAATTGAAAATTACCGATCATGAACGTGTAAGTGGAGAAGAGATAATAAATGCTTTTCAAAAAAATGACTCACTAGCCAGCCAAGTCGTTCAACAAGCTACTAAAGGAGTTGCTGAACTTATTATGAATTTGGTCAGAATTTCGGACCCAGAGGCGGTGGTTTTAGGTGGAGGATTGATTAACAATGATTTGTTTTTTAAGTTAGTGATTGAAAAACTCAATGCTAATACAATGCGTTTTGTGACGCAAGGAGTTCGGCAAACAGAAATTGACCCAGCCTTGATTGCTCTAAAAGGTTGTGCGGTTCATGCTTTTCAAAAAAGAGTTGCAAAAGAAGCTAAATAAATTCATTAATAGGAAAATAATGAGGTAAATATGAAAAAGTTTTATCAAGATTTATTGGCAAGTCATAATCTCCACAAGCCCTTAGCTGTCAATAAAGAAGAGAGTTTTGAAAGTGAGAGTCTAAAAAAAGAAAAGATTCTTCAACAAGTTCCGATTTTAGGAGAGTGGGAGCAATTAGGTCGAGGGAATTTTGTCAAAGATAGTTCTTTGATTCATTTAAAAAGTCCGGCACGATTTGAAACTTATCCGGCAGATTGGCCACAAGACGGTGATTATACATCATTTGGAATGATTGGTGCTAAAAGAACTTTTGTAAATGAGAACTGGGAAACTTTTAATCAATTAAAATTAGTGGTGACTAGTCATTGTAAAAATATTATCAATCCAGCAATCACGGTTAGTTTTACTAATGATGGAAAAATAAAAGTTCCAGATAAATATGACCGAGAAGGTCATCATGTCATCAATTTAGAAAATAAACAGACCAGAGAGTATCGATTGGATATAAGTAATCTTTCAAGAGATGCCATAAGTAAACTTGAAATTACATTTAATGCCAATGGTTCTTACATGGATTTACCGGCTGACTGGGATATAGTTGTTGAAAAGATCTTTTTAGAAACTAATCAAGAAAACTCAAATGTAAAAGGTTGGCAGATTTTAAAAAATAATTTAAGTTATTCTCATATTGGATATCCAAAGGAATCGACTAAAACAGTCATTGCTCATAGTGAATTGATAGGTGAAAAATTTCTTCTCATTGATGAAAAAAATTCCGAAGTTATTTATAAAGGACATTTTCAAAAGTTTGATAAGACTGTTGGAACTTATGCGGTTGCAGATTTTTCAGATTACAAAATAAAAGGTCAATATTTTCTACAAGTTGGAGATTTAAAAACAAAAATATTCAAAATTGATGATTATGAAAATTTATTAAAAACTTCTTTATGGAAAAGTTTGAATTTTGTCTTTTGTGAACGCTGTGGTTGTCCTGTTTCTGGCATTCATGGGACTTGTCATCAAGATGTTTTTGCTGAATTTAATGACAGAAAAATTATTTTCAATGGAGGTTGGCATGATGCGGGGGACCTTTCACAGCAACTGGTTCAGTCAGCAGAAGTAACTTTAGGAATTTTCGAATTAGCAGCAAAAGTAAAAAAAGTGACCCAGTCTTACATGCCAGACTTTTAGAAGAGGGAGAATGGGGTTTAGATTTTATTTTTAAAACTAGACTGGGAAATGGCTATCGTGTGACAAGTGCTGGTGTCAGTCGTTGGACGGATAATCAAATTGGTTCAATGGATGATGCTAGAGCGCGCGTGCATAATAGTCCTTATGATAATTTTCTGATTACAGGCATTTTAGCAAAAATATATCTAGCTTTATCAGCAGAAGTTGACTTGAGAGAAAAAATTTCTTCAATTTTAGAAATAGATTACGAAGATGCACTGACAGAATTTGAAAAAGCTCCATTTAAACATGAGCCCATCAGCTGGGAGCATACTTATTCAACCTCTAAAAGTACTTATTTAGCGACTATGATATGGACGGCTGCATTACTTTATCAAATTACTGACAAAGTTGATTATCAGCTTTTTGTTGAGCAAAAGCTTGAAGATTTGTTAGATTGTCAGGAAAATGAGGGGATTTCACTTTTTGACGGAAGTTTACTAAAAGGGATGTTTTACCGGGATGAAGAGAAAAAAGTTTTTCAACATTTCAATCATCAGGCAAGAGAACATCTTTATGCTTATGCTTTGGCAGAAGCACAAAAAATAGTGACTGACAAAAGTCTGTCAGTAAAATTACTAGCTGCTATCAGTAATTATGGTGATTACCTGAAATATCTAATGAACTTCACGGCTCCTTATCCAATGATTGCTAGTGGTATTTATGAAAAAAATGAGTGGCAAGATAAGGAATCTTTCGATAAGCAACATTTACTAGTGGGCCCAGAAGCAAAAATTGAGTTTCAGGAGCAATTGGTGGCGGGCGAGCAAATTGCAGCAAATTATTATATTAAGCGATTTCCAGTTTGGTTCTCATTTAGAGGAAATAATGCAATAGTATTGTCAATGGCTGAAAGTGCTGCTATATTAGGAAAAATATTGGCAGATAAATCACTGACAGAAATCGCCTATCAGCAAATGGAGTGGCTGATAGGAAAAAATCCATTTGGACAATCCATGATGTTTGGTGAGGGACATCAATTTCCTGAAATGTATACCGTATCATCAGGAGAAATAGTTGGCGAAATGCCTGTAGGAGTACAGACCTTTGAGAATGAAGATGCTCCTTATTGGCCTCAGTTTAATAATGCAACCTATAAGGAAGTTTGGGTTGGTTTAGCTGGAAAATGGTTTACTTTAGTATCAAAATTACTTGAAGAGGAAGAATATGAAAAAGTTATCGGTTGAACAATTAAGTCAGCTTGCTGGAAAATTTCAGCAAATCGTTATATTGCAGCGATTCGTGATGCATTTGCTTCTACAATTCCTATTACGATTACCGCCGCAATCTTTGTATTAATCAATAATCTACTATTGGAGAAAACAACAGGTCTATTGAGAGGAATTCCTGGTAGAGATTTTATTTCAAATGTCTGTATTCAGGGCTACAATGGGACTTTAGGGATTTTAGGCTTAATGATAACTTTCCAAATTGGTTATCATTTGGCAAAGACTTATGGTACAGATGGGGCTTTAGAAGGAATTGTGGCCATTGCTTGCTACATTACATTAATTCCAAACTCTGTCAGTGTTTTGAGTGTGGGTGGGAAAACTTTTCAGGCCACAGGAACATTGACCCAAACATACACAAGTGCGACAACAATGCTTTTAGGAATTATTGCGGCTCTAGTGGGTGTGACTTTACTTTGTAAGTTCTCACAAAACCAAAAATTAAAGATTAAAATGCCCGAAAGTGTTCCGTCAGCAATTGAGAATTCATTTAATAAACTGATTCCGGCAATTCTAGTCATAACGATTTTTGCAATTGTTGAAGAAACAATCAGTAGTTTGAGTGGTTCTTCTGTACCAGAACTTATTGTGAAATTCTTGCAAGCCCCTTTAGTTGGTGGTTTCCAATCGCTTCCTGGAATTCTACTCTATGTTTTATTATCAACTTTTGTATTTGTTCTCGGAATTCATGGTGCTTATGTTTTTGGAGCAATTTCTGGCCCTGTTTTATTGACAAGTTTGCAACAAAATATTGATGCAATTCAAGCTGGTCATACAGCACCTAATATTGTTACTCAACCTTTCCTTGATGCCTATGTTTATATGGGTGGCGGCGGGACAATGATTTGTCTTGTGATTGCCCTCTTTATTTTCTCAAAACGTAAAGATGAACGAACAATGGCAGAAATTGGTGGCGTTGCAAGTTTGTTTAATATCAGTGAACCAATGATGTTTGGTTTACCAATTGTGTTTAATCCAGTTTATGCAATTCCGTTTTGTCTGGTTCCTTTGTTATCGACAGTGATCGCCTATTTTGCAACGAGTCTGCATTTTGTTTCACCAACTTATATTTCAATTCCTTGGGTGACTCCTCCTTTGATTTCTGGTTATTTAGCAACTGCTGGTGACATTCGTGGTTCAATTGTGCAATTTATCATTATTGTGCTTGGTGTTTTAGTTTATATGCCATTTGTTGTCTTCTCTAACAAACTGGCGCAAAAAGACACAGGTCTTAAAGAAAATTAGTAATAAAAAGATTAGGGAGAATTATGATTCCACGAATGATTTTTATGGATATTGATGGAACTTTGGTGGATTCAGAGATGAAAATATCAGACTTTGATAAAAGAAGTATTCATCAAGTGATTGACCAGGGGACGCTTGTATATCTTGCTACAGGGAGAAAATATGAGGCAGCAAGAGTTGTTGCAGAAGGTCTGCATCCAGAGGTAAAAGTGATCGCTTCAAACGGTTGCGTTTATGATTGTGACCAGAATTTAATAAAAAATCCATTGAATCTTGAAGCCTTAATTGAAGCATTTGAAATTTGTCAGAGAAAAAATCTTTCCTTATTTTTCTTTGGTTTATCAGAAACTTTTTATAGCAAAGATTTGCCAGATTACTTCAAAAATGAAGATAAAGGAAGATTAGTTTCAGAAGGAGAAAGAGAATTTATCAAAATTTCTAGTCTAAATGATTTACAGAATTTTTCCAATCGAATTATTAATGGAATCATTATTTCCGAGGATAATTTTGAAGTTTTAGCAGAAATAAAACATGAATTGAGAGCCTCAAAAAATTTGTCAGTTTCTTCATCGGCTCTAAATAATCTTGAATTGACTCCCAAATCAGTCACAAAAGCGACAGCTATTTCGGCTTTACAAGATTATTATGCAGTGAATAAAAAAGATACAGTGGCCTTTGGTGATGGAATGAATGACCTTGAAATGTTTGGGCAGGTTCATTATTCGGTGGCGATGGGGAATGCCTCAGAACTTGTTAAAAAAGAAGCAACTTATGAAACTTTGTCTAATCTAGAAAGCGGAATTAGTCATTTTCTTAACTTTTTAAGTAGTCAGTAAATTTCAGGCTATCATAAAAAATATTAAGTCTGCCATAGGATATTCTTATGGCGACTTTTTAACTTTCATGTTATTTTTGTATTAGAGAAAATAAAATAGAAAGAAAAGGGCCAATGACAAGTTTAAAAACGAAAGTAATTCATGGTGGTATTTCAACAGACAAGACAACAGGAGCAGTATCTGTTCCGATTTATCAAACGTCAACTTATAAACAAAACGGACTTGGACAACCTAAAGAATACGAATATTCACGTTCTGGAAATCCAACGCGTCATGCCTTGGAAGAATTAATTGCAGATTTAGAAGGTGGTGTTCAAGGATTTGCATTTAGTTCAGGACTTGCTGGAATTCATGCGGTTCTTTCGCTTTTTTCTGCAGGAGATCATATCATTTTAGCTGATGATGTTTATGGTGGAACTTTCCGTTTGATGGATAAAGTGCTGACAAAGACAGGGATTATTTATGATTTAGTTGATTTGAGTAATCTTGATGACTTGAAAGCAGCTTTTAAGGAAGAAACGAAAGCTGTTTATTTTGAAACTCCATCAAATCCTTTATTAAAAGTTTTGGACATTAAGGAAATTTCAGCAATTGCTAAAGCTCATGATGCCTTAACACTGGTGGATAATACCTTTGCGACACCATATTTACAACAACCAATTGCTTTAGGAGCTGATATTGTTTTGCATTCCGCAACGAAATATTTAGGTGGACATTCAGATGTAGTAGCAGGACTAGTCACAACCAATTCAAAAGAACTCGCTAGCGAAATTGGCTTTTTACAAAATTCAATTGGAGCAGTTCTTGGACCACAAGACAGCTGGTTAGTGCAAAGAGGTATTAAAACACTTGCGCTTCGGATGGAGGCTCATTCGGCAAATGCTCAAAAAATTGCTGAGTTTTTAGAAACTTCTAAAGCCGTCTCAAAAGTTTATTATCCGGGTCTTAATAGCCACCCGGGGCATGAAATTGCTAAAAAACAAATGTCTGCCTTTGGAGGGATGATTTCATTTGAATTAACGGATGAAAATGCCGTCAAAGATTTTGTTGAAAACTTGAGCTATTTTACGTTGGCTGAATCACTAGGTGGCGTTGAATCTTTAATTGAAGTGCCAGCAGTGATGACTCATGCTTCTATTCCAAAAAAACTTCGTGAAGAAATTGGGATTAAGGATGGCCTAATTCGTCTATCAGTAGGGGTTGAAGCAATTGAAGATTTACTGACAGATATCGAAAATGCATTTGAAAAAAAATAATTTTACTGACAGACTTGTAAGCAAAGCTTACGACTCCTTTCTCCCTCGCTTTAACAGCTCACGTTGGTCCTATTGAACTGACAGAAAAACTAGACAGTAGAAATTGAAAGTAATTTACTGACAGAAGTGCATACAATTCATCTATCTCCCGCCTCAAGCGCTCATTTGGTTGACTTGAACTGAAACAAAGCTGTCAGTAATTTAGGAATTAATTATGGTAAAAATTGTTGAAAATATTACTGAATTAGTTGGAAATAGTCCAATTATCAAACTAAAAAATGGTCCAGAAAATGGAGCAGAAATTTATCTAAAACTTGAATATTTTAATCCTGGAGGTTCAGTTAAAGACCGGATTGCTTTACAAATGATTCGGCAAGCCGAAGCAGATGGTCGCTTAAAAAAGGGAGGAACGATTGTTGAACCTACCTCTGGGAACACAGGAATTGGACTTGCCATGGCTGGTGCAGCTTTAGGCTATAATGTGGTTATTATCATGCCTGATAGTTATTCAAAAGAGCGTCGTCAGCTTATTCAAGCTTATGGAGCAGAATTGATTTTGACTCCAGCAGCTGATGGCATCAAAGCTGCCATTGATTTAGGTCAAAAATTAGTTGAAGAAAATGGTTGGTTTATGCCAATGCAATTTGAAAATCCAGCTAATTTAAAAGCCCATGAATTAACGACTGGTCCAGAGATAATTGAAGCATTTGGTGAAAATGGACTGGACGCATTTGTTGCTTGTGCAGGCACTGGGGGGACAATTTCTGGTGTTTCTCACTATCTTAAAAGTCAAAATTCTAAAATCAAAACTTTTGTTGTCGAACCGGCAGAATCACCAATTTTAACAGGAGGTGAGAGCGGCCCACACCGCATTCAAGGAATTGGTATTCCATTTATGTCACCAAATTTAGATACGGAAGCTTATGATGGAGTAATTGATGTGACAAGTGATGATGCTTTAGATACCGCACGAAAAATTGGCAAAAGTGAAGGATTTTTAGTAGGTATATCTTCTGGCGCGGCAATTTGGGCAGCTTATGAATTGGCAAAAAAACTTGGTAAAGGTCAAAAAGTTCTCGCACTTTGTGCTGACAATGGTGAGCGCTATCTTTCAACAGAACTCTATGATTATTAAAACTTGGAATTTTCCAAGTTTTTTTAGTCTTATGAGCAGTTTTCTGTACTTTTTTTGCTACGGATGTTAGAATGAGAATAGATTAAGAAGAGAACAAAGGAGGGGAAATCGTAGATTCGCTTTTGTCAGTCAATGATTGATAAATTTAACTGATTTAGTTTTTCTAACAAATTATCATGAAACTTTCATGATAATTCAAGAAAAATCGCAATTACTAGGAGGATTTAAAATGGCTTTAAATGACAAACTTGATGCAACAAAAGATAAAGTAAGTGGAAAAGTTAAAGAAACCACAGGTAAAGTAACTGGTGATGAAAAACTAGAAGCTAAAGGTAAAACAGAAGGACTTATGGGAAAAGCTAAAGAAGGCTTGGAAAATATTAAAGACAAAGCTTCTGACCTAGCTGAAGATGTTGCAGAAAAATTTAATGATACGGTTGACTCTGTCAAACATAAAAACGAGAAATAATTGAATTTCTCAAAATTAAGCAAAACCTAAGTGATTTAAAACTTAGGTTTTTTCATTTGGAAATAATAAACTTGACTTATATACCCTTGGGGGTATATAATTATTATAAATCAAATAATCAAGAGGTGAAAAATGCAAACAATTGACATAAGTGAATTAGAATTACTGACAGAAAGTGAAAATCCAGTAATTGTAGATGTAAGAGAAGATTTTGAATATAATAGTGGTCATGTTCCTAATGCCAAAAATATTCCATTGAGTCAACTAGAAGAAAGATATGCAGAAATTACTGACGGAACTTATCTCATCTGTCAGTCAGGTGCTCGTTCAGCTAGGGCCTGTCAGTATCTTTCGACAAAAGGAATTGATACTATAAATATTTCAGACGGTACCATTGCTTGGAATGGCCCCTTAGAATTTACTGACAGATTTTAGAGAGAGAACAATGTTTGAATTTTTTAAGAAAATAAAAAGTATCAGTCCAGCAGAAGTAAGTACTGAATTAAAAAAAGGAACACAATTAATTGATGTAAGAGAAGCTCATGAATTTCAAAATGGACATATAAGAGGTGCTCGAAATATCCCTTTAAGTAAATTGAGAGAACATGTTCTAGCCAAAAACAAAAAGTATTTATTAATTTGTCAGTCGGGAATGCGGTCAAAAAAAGCCTACAAAATATTAAACAAAGCTAATTATGATGTGACAAACGTAAATGGAGGAATGCGAGCTTGGAGAGGAAAAATTAAAAAATGACAGAAAAAATATTAATTGTTGGCGGAGTTGCGGGTGGAATGTCAGCTGCAACCCGTTTGCGACGTCTTAACGAAAATGCAGAAATCATCGTTTTTGAAAAAGGCCCTTACGTTTCGTTTGCCAATTGTGGCTTACCTTACTATGTGGGGGGAGAAATTGCAGAGCGAGAAAAGTTAATTGTTCAATCTGCTAAAGCTCTAAAAAACCGTTTTAACTTAGAGGTGCGCGAAAATTCTGAAGTTATTGCGATTGATAGTGAAGGAAAGAAAGTGACTGTAGTTTCAAACGGCGAAAGCTATGTTGAAAGCTATGATAAATTGATTCTTTCACCAGGGGCTAAACCCTTAATTCCACAAATCAAAGGTTTGAACCAAGCGACAAATGTTTTTAGCTTACGAAATATTCCTGATGTGGATAAAATAATGACCTATTTGAAAGCCAAAGCTCCTAAAAGTGCAACAATTATTGGTGCTGGTTTTATCGGCTTAGAAATGGCTGAAAATCTTGCTAAACGAGGGTTAAGTGTCACAATCGTCGAAAAAGCACCACATGTTTTACCAACCATTGATCGCGAAATGGCAGCTTTTGTCAATGAAGAATTAATTAAAAATAATCTTTCAGTAATGACAAATAGAGGAGCTGTCGAATTTAAAAATGATGAAATTTTGCTAGATAATGGTGAAAGTCTGCAATCGGATTTAACGATTCTTTCTGTGGGAATTCAGCCAGAAACGAGTCTAGCTAAAAGTGCGGGCATCAAATTAGGACTAAGAAATGCAATTCTTGTTGACGAACATTATGAAACATCGGTTAAGGATATTTACGCAGTAGGCGATGCCATTGTTGTCAAAAATCAATTAGGGCAGGATGCTTTAATTTCATTGGCTTCTCCAGCTAATCGTCAAGGGCGTCAGGTAGCTGATATCATTAGTGGATTACCAGTTAAAAATCGCGGTTCACTTGGAACGGCCATTGTCCGTGTTTTTGATTTGCAAGTGGCAAGTACAGGCCTTTCTGAGTTTCAGCTTAGAGGCTTAAAGATTAATCATAAAATTGTTCATGTCACAGCAAATAATCATGCGGGATATTATCCAGATGCAACTTCTATTGTTTTGAAATTAATTTTTGAACCAGAAAGTGGACAAATATTTGGTGCGCAAGCAATTGGTAAAGAAGGAGTAGATAAAAGAATTGATATTTTATCTACGGCTATCAAAGCAAAACTAACCGTTTTTGATTTACCAGAATTGGAATTGACCTATGCTCCTCCTTTTGGTTCAGCCAAGGACCCAGTAAATATGGCTGGCTATGCCGCAACAAACCTTCTCTTAGGGCAATCAGAAAATATTCAGTGGCATGAACTTGCAGCTGAATTAGCAAAAGGGAAAGTCTTACTTGATGTGAGAAATACAAATGAATTGGCAAAAGGGAAATTTAAAAATTCTCAAAATATTCCGCTTGATGACTTACGTGAGCGGCTAAATGAACTGGATAAAAAGACTGAATATATTGTTAGCTGCCAGTCAGGACTTCGCTCTTACAATGCAGAACGTATTCTAAAACAAGAGGGCTACAAAGTGAAAAATTTAGATGGTGCCTTTGGATTATACAGCAAAGTTACCAAAGAATTACTTGATTAGGGAGCGAAACAAGAAAAGGATGAGTGATGAAAAAATATGACAAAAAAATGGAAAATCGCTTGAAACGAGCGACAGGACAACTCACAGGAATACTTAAGATGATGGAATCTGGAGAGGAATGTATTGATGTTGTGACTCAATTAACCGCTGTTCGCTCTAGCTTAGATAGCCTGATTGGTCTAATCGTAGCTGAGAATCTCAAAGAACTTTTACTGGACAAAGAAGTGACTGACAAGGAAGAAAAACTCGAACAAGCTATAAAATTAATCATTAAAAAATAGATTTTTCATAGAAAATTGGACCAAAAAATCCCTTTTTAATATGCTATAATAAAATTAAAGTATAAGGAGGATAAGATGTACGATTTTTATTGGTATCCAAAGTGTTCAACTTGTAGAAAAGCTAAAGCAAAGTTAGATGAACTTGGAATAGATTATCAAGCGATTGATTTGAAGGAAACCCCACCGAGTCAAAAAAACTTTGAGAAATGGTTTAAAGAAGCAGATTTTCCCATCAAAAAGTTTTTCAATACAAGTGGTTTAGTTTATCGCGACTTAAATCTTAAAGATAAGCTAGCAACATTATCTGAAAAAGAAATGGCAGAACTTCTTTCGTCAAATGGAATGCTTATCAAACGTCCATTACTAGTAAAAAATGGTCAAGTTCAACAGATTGGTTTTAAAGAATCATCTTATGAAAAAATATAAAAAAATGAGTTGGTTAGACTCATTTTTTTATGTAATAATATTTAAATCTTTGGAGATTCCAAAAAAAAAGCAAAACTTTCAAACGAAAGTATAATTCTTTCTTATGAAGAAAATATATCATATTTTAGAAAATCTGTCAATAAAAAAATGGACATCGTCCATTTTCAATTAGATAGTAGTAACCTTTATTTTTTTCAAATCGAGAATTTTTTGACTTTCTGCGTTGATTGACTTGTCAGTAAAAACTTGGGAAATTTCAGGGAATGAAAAACAGGTGACTGTTCCATTTTGGTTGAATTTAGAAGCATCAGTTAAAATGACAACCTCTTTAGCCGCAGCAGCCATGACATGAATGGCTTCACTACGAGCGAGATCATTACTTCTAAAACCGCGGACGGGGTCAAAACCATCAATACCGATAAATAATTTATCAACGTAAAATTCATCAACCACCTTTTTTATCAGAGGTCCAACGTTGACCTGTGAATTATTTTGATATTCTCCTCCTAATAAAATTACCTTTACCGAGTCGGATTTACGAATATAATTGGCAATAAAAACAGAGTTAGTGATGATAGTGATATTTTTTCGATTAAAGGCTAACTCTTCAGCAAGCAAAGCGCAAGTAGAACCAGATTCAATCATTACTGTATCCCCATCAAGAATATTTTCAGCAGCTTTGACAGCAATTTTTCGCTTTAAATCATAGTTTTTAGCTAAACGGAAATTGATATCATCTGTATTATTAATCAAAGCAAAACCGTGCTGGCGATTAATAATTCCTTTCTCTTCAAGTTTATCAAGGTCTTTTCGAATCGTAACGTTTGAAACATTAAGGAGTTGTGAAAGTTGATTGACTTCAATTTTTTTATAATCACTCACAATGCGAATGATTTCGTCAGAACGGGACATTTAGTAGCCTTTCGTCATCTTTTTTTATATTTTAAGACTACCACAAAAATCTAAAAAAATAAACCTTTTTATTAGAAAACCTTTCGTTCGTAAGTCAATGAAGTAAGTCATACTCATCTCTAGTAATTGCCCAATAGTCTGTAAGAAGAGGATTTTCAAACTTAGGAAAGTAAGAATAAACCTTTCCTAAGTTTTTCATTCCTAACTTCTCCATGACCCGACCAGACTTTGCATTTTCTGTAAAATGTTTAGCTTGAATAACTTTAACTTCTAATTTATCGAAAGAAAGCGCCAAAAGACATTCAGCAGCTTCTGGCATAAGTCCTTTTCCCCAATGGTCTTGATTTAAAATCCAACCCAGTTCGACTGTTTTTTCATTGATAGGATTAAGAAAAATTTCACCAATGAGCTGACCAGAAGTTTTTTCAACAATCCCCCAATGATAGAGGCTGTTCGGCAGAAAAAACTTGGCAATTGTGGCTTTAGTTGTTTCTATAGAATCATGTGGTTCAAAGCTAGTAAAACGAGCAACTTCAGGATTAGAAGCATAGTTAAACATTTCTGGGGCATCCTCAAGTTGTAATTTTCTAAGAATCAAGCGTTCAGTTTCTAAGGTCTGATGCTCTGCTAAAACTAAATTTATATTAACCATAAACATGTTCTCCTCAACTATTTTTACTCAATTATAGTCTCTATTTGTTTTATTGACAATAAAAAAGAACCTTTAAGGTTCTTTTATTTTAGAGTTCAAATTCTAAGAGAATGGGGACGTGGTCTAAACGTTCACCAGAATCAAGGGGTTCAGAAACTTTAACTGCTTGGGCAAGACGATTGGAAACCAGCCAGTAGTCAATTCTCCAACCTGAATTATTTAGTTTTGAAGTTTTGGCACGTTGGGCAAACCAAGTATAAATACTACGTCCTTCTTCATAAAATTTCTCAACCTGACCATGGAGTTGACGAAATGTATCAGTGAATCCAGACTCTAAAAGTTGACCAAATTTTTCACGTTCTTGGTCTGTAAATCCAGCTGAGTTGTGATTACCATGGGGATTGGCTAAGTCAATTTCTGTATAGGCCGCATTGAAATCTCCACAAGCAAAGACAGGTTTTTGAGCATCAAGGCTTGTGAGATAGTCACGATAGTTATCATCCCAAATTCCACGTAAATCAAGTCGTGTCAGGCCTTCTTGCGCATTTGGTGTATAAACCGTAGTGACAAAGAAGTCAGGAAATTCAAGGGTGATGATTCGACCTTCGGCATCCATAGGTTCAGGAGCATCAATTTCAGGAAAAGTGATGACTGGTTCTGGTAGAGTTTCTTTATAAAGAATCATTGTTCCAGAATATCCTTTTCGAGCAGGTTCTACTGATGAACGCCAGACGATTTTATAACCTTTAAACAGATTTTCCAAAACTTCCAAATGAGCTTTTTTAGGTCCAGTAGAAGGAAGTTTGGTTTCTTGAATGGCTAAAACGTCTGGTTGTGCTTGAGCGAGATTTTTAACAACAGCAAGAGAAAGGGCAGCACGTTCTGAGGTTCCAGTTAATGCAGCATTAAGTGAGTCAATATTCCATGAGATAAATTTATAGTTCATAATCGTTCCTTTATTTTTTAAAAGAATTTCCAAAGAGCTGTGACTTAAAGGAATTCTTAACTTTTCTATGATAATTATAACAAACTTAATCAGACAATGCGATTTTAGAGGTTTTTTGGTATAATATTTAGATGAGAATCTTCTCAAATATCGAGCCTCATTTGCTCGGAAAGAGGAAAATATGACAGAAAACAAAACTTTTTACATTACAACCCCAATTTATTATCCATCAGGTAAGTTGCATCTTGGTAGTTCTTACACAACTATTGCTTGTGACGTGCTTGCTCGTTACAAACGTTTGATGGGCTTTGATACTTTTTATTTAACAGGGCTTGATGAACACGGAATGAAAATTCAACGAAAAGCCGAAGAATTGGGAATGACTCCTAAAGAATACTTGGACCCAATGGCGGCTGATGTTCAAGAATTATGGAAAAAATTGGATATTTCTTATGATAAATTTATCCGTACTACAGACACTTATCATGAGGAAGCCGTAGCGAAGGCTTTTGAACAGTTATTGGAACAAGATGATATTTATTTGGGAAAATATGCGGGTTGGTATTCTGTTTCTGATGAAGAGTTTTTCACTGAAACACAACTTGAAGAAATTTTCCGAGATGAATCTGGAAATATTACTGGTGGCATTGCACCTTCTGGTCATGAAGTGGAATGGGTTGAAGAAGAAACTTATTTCTTCCGCATGGGAAAATATGCTGACTGGCTTTTACAATATTATGATGAACATCCAGATTTTATTCAACCTGAGGTTCGTAAAAATGAAATGGTCAATAATTTCATCAAGCCAGGTCTAGAAGATTTGGCTTTGACACGGACAAGTTTTACTTGGGGAATTCCTGTCCCTTCTAATCCTAAGCATGTGGTCTACGTGTGGTTTGATGCTTTATTGAACTATATTACAGCGCTCGGCTATAATTCTGACAATGACAGTAATTTTAAAAAATACTGGCCTGGAATTAATATGGTTGGTAAAGAAATTGTTCGTTTCCATACGATTTACTGGCCAATTATGCTTCATGCTCTAGGTTTACCTGCTCCTAAAAAGATTTTCGGACATGGATGGCTCTTGATGAAAGACGGAAAAATGTCTAAATCAAAAGGAAATGTTGTTTATCCTGAGATGTTGATTGAACGTTATGGCCTTGATGCGGTTCGTTATTATTTGATGCGTGCGATTTCTTTTGGACAAGATGGAATTTTCACTCCAGAAGACTTTGTTGGACGTATTAATTTTGATTTGGCCAATGATTTGGGGAATTTGTTGAATCGTACTGTTTCAATGATTAACAAATATAATGACGGAAAAATCGAAGCAACTGGAGTTTCGACTGAATTTGATGCAAGTTTGGAAGAAGTGGTTGAAGAATCAATCAGTCATTTCCATAAAGCAATGGATAAATTTGAATTCAACGTAGCTTTGGCTGATGTTTGGACATTGATTTCAAGAACAAATAAATATATTGATGAAACAGCACCTTGGGTCCTTGCAAAATCAGAAGATGACAAAGCAAAATTGAATAATGTTTTGTATCATTTGGCAGAAAATTTACGGATTGCAGGTGCACTTTTACAACCCTTTATGCGTGCAACATCAGGTAAAATCTTTGAGCAATTGGGAATGGATGAAAGATCATTTTCACTTGAAAATCTTTCTTTTGGCTATTCATTTACTCATCCTGTAGTAGCAAAAGGTCAACCTATTTTCCCACGTCTTGATGTGGAAGAAGAGGTTGCTTATATTAAATTACAAATGGCTGGTGGCTCAGCGGACTCCGCTGAGGTGGCAGATGAATGGGTCCCTGAAGAAGTTGAATTGAATTTAACTTTACCACAAATTAAATTTGATGATTTTGAAAAAATTGAACTAAAGGTTGCCGAAGTGCTTGAAGTAGAACCTGTTGAAGGTTCTGATAAATTGTTGAGATTTAAATTGGATGCTGGTGATTCTGAACCACGTCAAATCTTGTCAGGAATTGCACAATTCTATCCAAATGAACAAGAATTAGTAGGTAAAAAATTACAAATCGTAGCCAATTTGAAACCACGTAAAATGATGAAAAAATACGTTTCACAAGGAATGATTTTGTCAGCCGAATTTGATGGAAAATTGCGTGTCTTGACCGTTGATGATGATGTTCCTGCTGGTTCATTGATTGGGTAAAATTAATTAGACAATAAAAAATGTGAAAGATTTGTTATCTTTCACGTTTTTTTACGTATAGTATATCAGGAGAGAAAGCTCTTAGTGTTCACTTGGTTTCATGCGCCCTGACAAATTCTAGATGGAGAAGGTGCCTATGAAGACAAAGTGTTTCCTTGGTTATGGAGAGGATTTCATGCTAGCGGTACTTGGGATGATTATCGAAGTTTTGAACTTCGTAATTAATCTAGTCAGGCTCTGGCTTGAAATTAAAAAAACTAATCGCAATTAGCGATTAGTCCCACCATAACCAAGTTTGAACACGCGGCCTGTTAGAGCAGACCGTTTTTTTTCGCGTGTTGCACTTTGTTGAACTTATTATAGCACAAAATTTTAAAGGGAACAAATAGAGTATAATTTTTGAGGACTATTTATTAGTTGAATCTATCGGATAGTTAAAACTGGTTTTCATTTATCAAAAACCTCTCGAACTTTGTTATAATAAATTCAGTATGTTTTAAACAATATGGAGGAAAAAATGACTTTTGAAGAAGCATTAGCTTTACTTAAAGCTGCGAAAAAAGTAGTCAGAACACAAGGCTGGTCTGGTGCCGAAAATTATGTTAAACTCTATGATTCGATTGTTTTAGAATCTGGTGAAAAGTTGGAAGTTACCCCTTATTTCTTGATTAATGTCTCAGGAGAGGGTGAAGGTTTTTCAATGTGGGCCCCAACGCCTTGCGACGTTTTGGCCGATGATTGGGCCTTGGTTGAATAGAGTGATAGGCTACAAAATGAAATTTTCTGGGAAAAAAGTGCTCATTACAGGTGCTGCCAGTGGGATTGGCTTAGCTCAAACAAAAGTATTTTTAGCCGAAGGCGCAGAGGTTGTTGCTGTGGACTTACAAGAATTTACTGACGAATCTGTCATTAATTCAAAAAACCTGTCAGTAAAAATTCTTGATGTTTCCGATGAAAAAGCAGTTGAAAAATTGGCTGACGAAGTGGGAAGTATTGATGTTTTACTCAATACAGCGGGCGTTTTGGATGCTTATAAAACTTTGGAAGAAACTGACTTTGCAGAATGGCAACGAATTTTATCAACGAATCTCAATTCAATGTATTTGATGATTTCAGCATTCTTGCCAAAAATGAAAGCTCAAAAATCAGGAGTCATTATTAATATGGCTTCGGTTGCTGGCTTGGTTGCCGGTGGAGGTGGCGTCGCTTATACGGCCAGTAAACATGCCATTGTTGGGTTGACAAAACAGTTAGCTTTGGATGAAGCGCAACACGGGATTCAAGTAGCAGCCATCGCTCCAGGTGCCATCAATACACCGATGAATGCGGCTGATTTCACTGAAAATAATGGTCTGATGGCCCAATGGGTAGCTGATGAGACACCAGCTAAACGATGGGCTAGTCCTCGCGAAGTGGCTGATTTGACCCTCTTTTTAGCAAGTCCACAAGCCTCTTATATGTCAGGAGCAATTGTCCCGATTGATGGTGGCTGGACAATCAAATAAAAGATATTAAAAGACTTACCAGCATGTTGGTAAGTCTTTTATTTATTGTGGGAAAGTCTGTATTAACTACAAAAGTACTGACAGACTTGTTGATTTTTACTGACAAGTTGTTCAATTGCTTGTTTTCTGTGAAAAAATTTCTGTCAGTAGTTTTTTGCCTTTTTGTTGGCAGGATATTTTGATGCTCCTGCTAGAATTTCTATCGAGTACAAAGAATGATTCCTTCGTTAGTGAAAATAATGCCCAAATAATAATTAGATGAAAGCAAATATTTGTCAATCCTTTTCATTTCGCAAAAAATCTGCTAAAATAAAAACGTTGCTCAATAGTGAGTTAACCCTTGAGCCTTCATCCCTTTGCTCAAGCATATTATAGGCGAATTTTGTCGCCAAAGGAGAACCTTTTGAAAAAATCAAAAACTTATGATATTGTTACAATCGCAATTGTTGCGGCCCTGTATGTTATTCTAACGATGACACCGGGTTTGAGCGCAATTTCTTACGGACCTATTCAATTTCGAGTGTCAGAAATGTTGAATTTTACAGCCTTCTTCAATAAAAAATATATTATTGCGGTGACAATTGGTTGTATGATTTCAAACTTTTTATCTTTCACTTGGGTAGATGTGATTGTCGGTGGTTTGTCAACTTTAGTATTCTTAAGTCTTGGTGTCCTTTTGTTTGACCGCTTTAAAAAAGATTACTTTTGGAATGGTCAGTTAAATAAAGCATTTTTCTTTTTTGCAATTTTCTTTTCGATAAGTATGTTCACCATTGCTCTTGAATTAAAATTTGTCGCTGGAACACCATTTTTGCTGACCTGGGGGACATTAGCTCTAGGTGAATTTGCCAGCTTATTTATCGGGGCGTTTATCATGGATAAATTAGGTAAAAGAGTTGATTTGAGTCGTTAAATAAATGAAAAGCAGCTCAGGCTGTTTTTTTTGAACCATTTTTAGAAGTCAGAATTACTTAATTTGTTATAATTAAAATAAATAAGAGATTGGAGAGCTTTTTATGAAAAAAATCGCTGTAATTGCTGCTTCTGGTAAGGCAGGAAGTTTAATCGCTCAAAAAGCATTTGGGCGCGGTCATGAAGTGACTGCCATTGTTAGAAATAAAGCACGATTAAAAGTTGAAGTGACTACTATTCTTGAAAAAGATATTTTTGAATTAACTTCTGAAGACTTAGCAGGATTCGATGCAATCGTTTTAGCGCATCGGGCACCGGCAGGTCATGAGGAAGATTATTCAAAAGTAGCCCATGTGATGATAAAACTTCTTGAAAATATAGATAGTCGTTTAATTGTTGTTGGGGGAGCAAGCTCTCTCTATCTTGATGAAAGTCACGAAAAACGCTTGCTTGATGTGACACCAACAGATTTACCTTACTATCCAACTCTTTTAGAGATGGCAAAAGCAAGCTTGATTTATGAAGCTTCAAAACTTAATGTGACCTTCTTCTCTCCTGCAGAATTTTTTGACCCAGAAGGAGCACAAACAAATAATTATACAATTACCGGCGATGTTTTAGAACATAATAAAGCGGATAAAAGTCGAATTTCATATGCTGATTATGCCGAGGCTGTGCTTAATATGATTGAGGATGGTAGCCATCAACATGAGCATATCGGAATTTATGAAAACTAAAAATTAATGAATTATCAAAGAGAAAGAAATTAATTTCTTTCTCTTTTTTTGTTTAAAAAAGTATAATAATACATAAAATTCTTGACAAATAAAAAATAGAGTAGTATAGTGTATAAAAATACATAGAAAGTGTGTAAATATGAAAAAAGTAGCAATTGTCGGAATTAGAGGTTATAGCGGCTTAGAACTGTTCCGAATTTTCTATTATCATCCAGAAGTAGAAGTAACAAAAATATATGCAACAAGTCATTATGGAGAAAAATTATCAGAGTGCTTTCCGCAACTTGAAGGCTTGACTGACTTGACTATCAGTGAATTTAATGAAGAAGAAATTATGGCAGAATGTGATGTGGTTTTCTTTGCAACCTCAGCGGGTGTTAGTCAAAAATTAGCTTTAACTTTTATTGATAATAATTTTCCTGTCATTGATTTATCAGGAGATTTTCGATTAGCTGATTTAAAAATATACAATAAATGGTATAAAAATACAGATTTGAAAAATGAATATTTATTAAGTGCTCAATATAATCTGGCAGACATTGGTCAAGCAAAAGCAAACTATATCGCGAATCCAGGTTGCTATGCAACAGCCACACTACTTGCACTTTATCCGTTAGTTAAAAATAATATGATTGATTTAGACTCAATCATTGTGGATGCCAAGTCAGGACTTTCTGGAGCCGGAAAAGGTCTGTCTGACGCGAGCCATTTTGTGAATGTTGTCGATAATATGTCCATGTATAAAATCAATAGTCATCAACATATTCCAGAAATTGCTCAAAAATTGAAGATTTGGAATTCAAATTTTCAAGCCTTGCAATTTTCAACTTCTTTAATTCCTGTGAGTCGAGGGATTTTTGTTAGTAGCTATGCAAAAGTTGCAGCTGATTTTGATTTTGAAACGATAAAAAATGCTTATGAACAGGTCTATGCGACAAAAAACTTTGTCAGAATTCGACGACAAATGCCCCAACTCTCAGATGTGATTGGGACCAATTTTTGCGATATTGGATTAGCTTATAATCCAGTGACAAATGTTTTGTCAGTTGTTTCGGTGATTGACAATCTTATGAAAGGTGCTGCCGGACAAGCAGTACAAAATTTTAATCAGTTATTTGGCTACGATGAAAGTTTAGGCTTGAAATTTATGCCAAGTCTTTAGAAGAGGAAGAAATGAAAGAAATAAAAGGGACAATTGCAAGTCCAAAGGGATTTTTGGCAGATGCTGTTCATGCACAATTAAAATATAAAAACTTAGATTTAGGGTTAATACTAAGTCAAGTTCCAGCTGCGATTGCTGGCGTTTTTACAACCAATAAAGTTTGTGCAGCGCCAGTATTGATTGACCGTCAAATTGTCAAAAAAGGACAAGCACGGGCCATTATTTGTAATTCGGCGGTTGCCAATGCAGTAACAGGCGAGCAGGGTTATGCAAATGCTTTAAAAACACAAAAATTGCTTGCTGAAAAATTTGAACTCAAAGCTGAGGAAGTGGCGGTTTGCTCAACAGGGGTCATTGGAGTACAGCTTCCGATGGAAAAAATTGCCACAGGGATTTCAAAGTTATCCAAAAATGAAGGGACAGCAGCATATTTTGCCAAAGCCATTTTAACAACAGATACCCAAACTAAAACAATTAACTTTGAAGCTGAAATTGGGGGTCAAATCGTGAATATGGCCGGGGTTTGTAAGGGATCGGGGATGATTCATCCAAATATGGCAACCATGCTTGCTTTTATTACGACGGATGCAAAAATTGCTCAAGCTTTACTACAAAAAACATTATCAGAAATTATTGAAACGACATTTAATCAGATTACAGTGGATGGAGACACTTCAACGAACGATACTGTTTTGTTGATGGCAAATGGCCAAGCCAAAAATAATGAAATTTTAGAAGGAAGTTCAGACTATCTTTTGTTTAAAGAAATGCTAGCAAAGGTTTGTCAGTCCTTAGCCAAACAAATCGCCGCAGATGGCGAAGGTGCAACTAAACTGATTGAAGTGACCGTCAAAGGAGCGCCAAATGATTTAGCAGCGCGATTTATTGCCAAAAAAATTGTGGGTTCAAGTTTAGTTAAAACGGCAATTTTTGGTGCAGACCCTAACTGGGGGCGGATTATTTCGTCAATTGGTCAGGTGGCTAATTTTGAAGTTTCTGATATTGAATTAAAACTCCAAGATGAACTTGTGCTTTATCATTCAACACCAGTTGACTTTGATGCAGCTTTTCTTTCTGAGAAATTAAAAGAAGATAAAATTGAAATTATTGCAGACTTGAATGCTGGAAGTGGCTTGGGTCAGGCTTGGGGCTGTGATTTGACTTATAAATATGTTGAAATTAATGCTTTATATACAAGTTAAGAAGGAGAAAAAATGACAAATTTATTTGAAAATTATGGTCGCCTACCGTTTAGCTTAATCAAAGGAGAAAATCAATATTTATTTGATGACAGGGGAAATAAGTATTTAGATTTCACAAGTGGGATTGGGGTCATGAATTTAGGATATAGTTTTGAAAAGGGAAAAGTGGCGGTGAAAGCTCAATTAGACAGCCTGTCTCATCTTTCAAATCTTTATCAAAATCCTTTGCAAGAAGATGTGGCTGAAAAGTTAAGTCAAAATCATTCTTATAAAGCTTTTTTTTGTAATTCTGGGACTGAAGCTAATGAAGCAGCTTTAAAATTAACTCATCTCATCAAAAAAGATCAGAAAATTTTGGCGTTTACAGATGGCTTTCATGGTCGTACTTTTGGCGCTATGAGTGCAACCATGCAAGAAAAAATCCAAGCAGGATTTTCGCCTTTATTACCAAATTTTGTGGCTAGTCCTTTTAATGATGTGGTAGCACTTGAGCAAATTCTTGAAAAAGAAAAAATTGGCGCGATTATTTTTGAAATTATTCAGGGTGAGGGAGGCGTTTTACCAATTTCTCCAGATTTTATTGAAGCTCTAAAAACTTGTCAGCAAAAAGGAATTTTACTGATTATTGATGAAGTACAAACTGGAATTGGTCGAACTGGAAAATTATTTGCTTTTGAACATTTTGATTTTGAGCCGGATATTTTTACTTTGGCAAAAGCATTGGCAAATGGGATTCCTACAGGTGCGATGCTCGCTAAGAATAAATATGCCAGTTATTTTTCAGCAGGAAAGCATGGCTCAACATTTGGTGGGAATCCTTTAGCTATGGCTTCGGCTAATGAAGTTTTAAAGGAAATTGACAGTGACTTTTTAGAAAAAGTGACTGACAAAGGCAATTTTTTCTTAAAATTACTGACCGAAAAGCTGTCAGTAAAAGCGACGGTTAAGTCCATCAGAGGTTTGGGATTGATGATTGGAATTCAATTAACTGACGAGAAAAAAGTTCCAGAAGTTCTTGCTTTACTGCGTGAAAATGGTCTCTTAGCCTTGTCAGCTGGTCATGATGTCATTCGCTTACTCCCACCGCTTGTCATGACGAAAGAAGAACTGCAAAAAGGAGCAGAGCTATTGGAGAAAATTTTATGAGAGATTCACAAAACACAGCTCAGACTTTGACCGAAAGTCTCAAATATTTTCTGAAATATCGTGACCAAACGGTTGTCATTAAATATGGTGGCAATGCGATGATTGATGAAAAAGTGAAAGAAAGTATTCTAAAAGATATTTTATTACTTAAAACGGTGGGAATTAAAGTAGTTTTGGTTCATGGCGGTGGACCTGCGATTGGAGAATTACTTGAAAAATATGAGCAAAAAAGCCAATTTGTTCAAGGTTTGCGCGTGACAGATAAGAAAACAGCTCACTTGGCACTGACAGCTTTAGCTGGAAAAGTAAATAAAAGTTTGGTTCAAGATATCATTCGTTTAGGTGGCAATGCGATTGGCGTTTCAGGAATTGATGGTAAATTGATAGAAGCCAAACCTATTTCTGAAGATTTAGGCTATGTTGGAGAAATTACAGCGATTCATCCGGAAATCATTGAGCGTATCAATCAAACGGATGCTGTTCCCGTCATTGCTTCGGCCGGCATTGGTCTTGATGGTGAAATTTATAATGTCAATGCTGATACCGCAGCCAGTCGAATTGCCGGTGCATTGAGTGCTGAACAATTTATTTTATTAAGCGATGTTCGTGGATTATATGGCAATTTTCCTGACGAGGAGTCATTTATTGATGAAATCAATCTGACCAATCTAGAAAAGTTAGTCAAAGAGAAAAAAATTACTGACGGAATGATTCCAAAGATTGAAGCCATTAAATATGCCATGTTTGAAGGATTGGGTCAGGCTGTTTTATTAGATGGCCGTGTTCCGCATGCCTTGTTATTGGAATTATTTACTGACAAAGGGCAAGGGACAATGATAAATCATTGATAATTTAAGCAAATAAGAGGAGAGAGAATGTTTCAAGGAAGAAGTTTTTTAAAAGAAATAGATTTTAGTAAAGATGAATTGTTATATCTGATTGATTTTGCAATTCATCTTAAAAAGTTAAAAAAAGAACATATTCAACATAAATATTTATTAGATAAAAATATTGCCCTTATTTTTGAAAAAACCTCTACAAGAACAAGAGCAGCTTTTACAACGGCCACTGTAGATTTGGGAGCACATCCTGAATTTTTAGGGCCAAATGATATTCAGTTGGGCAAAAAAGAATCTATTTCAGATACGGCGAAAGTTTTGGGTTCAATGTTTGATGGCATTGAGTTTCGTGGGTTTAAGCAAAGTGATGTGGAAATTCTCGCCAAGGATTCAGGTAGACCCGTTTGGAATGGATTGACTGATGATTGGCATCCGACACAGATGCTGGCAGATTTTATGACAATCAAGGAGCATTTTGGCCATTTACAAGATTTAACCCTCGCTTATGTTGGTGATGGACGAAATAATGTGGCAAATTCTCTATTAGTGACTGGAGCAATTTTAGGCGTAAATATCACAATTATTTCGCCCGAGTCCTTGCAACCCGCTTTAGAAATACAAAAACTGGCACGTAAATATGCCATGAAAAGTCGCAGTAAAATAAGTATCCGAACAGATTTAAATGGCCTTGAAAATGCTGATATTGTTTATACTGATGTTTGGGTCAGTATGGGTGAGGAAGCTCAAACAGCCAAGCGAATTAAATTATTGAAGTCCTATCAAATCAATCAAAAAGTTGTTGAAAAAATTATTAATAAAAACTTTATTTTTATGCATTGTTTACCCAGTTTTCATGATTTAAACACGGAAGTGATGAAAGAAATTAAGGAAAATTATAACCTTAATGAATTAGAGGTTACTGATGAAGTTTTTAATTCAAAGAATTCGGTCGTTTTTGAACAATCTGAAAATCGAATGCATACTATAAAAGCAGTCATGGCGGCTACTTTAGGGAATTTATTTATTCCTAAAATATAAAAGAGAGAAAAAACGTTAATTAAGGGGGAATAGCCCAGATTTAATGTTTTTTCTCTTTTTTATGGCGCAAAAGTCCCATTCCACAGGGAAAGGCATACAAAAAACATTTTTTTTGGTATAATAAGGGATAAAACTAAAAATTAAGAGAAGTTTTAAGTGAAGGAGATTTTTATGCTCAAGCTTCAAAAAAAATTAAAAAATGATTACGGATTAGTCTTCAATGATGAAGATTTATTAAAAACAGCTTTTACACACTCTTCATTTACAAATGAAGAACGGCTCCCAAAGATTGCAAACAATGAACGTTTGGAATTTTTGGGAGACGTTGCCCTATCTTTGGTTATTTCTGATTATCTTTATCGGACTTATCCTGAGAAATTAGAGGGAGAACTTTCCAAAATGCGCTCAAGCATTGTTCGGACAGAATCACTTGCTAATTTTTCACGCTCATGCGGTTTTGGTGAGTTCTTGCGATTAGGTCATGGTGAAGAAAAAATGGGTGGTCGTGACCGCGAAACAACACTAGAGAACCTTTTTGAGGCTTTTTTAGGTGCGCTTTTTATTGACCAAGGAATGGATGAAGTTCGTAAATTTATCCAACATGTAGTTATTCCTCACGTTAAAAATGATGACTATGTTAAAGTGATTGACTATAAAACAGAACTTCAAGAAGTGTTACAAATTGGTGGAGAAACAACGATTAGCTACAAGATTCTGAAAGAAGAAGGGCCAGCTCATGACCGTTCTTTTGTGGCCGCGGTTTTTAACAATGGTAAAGAACTCGGGCGAGGGCTTGGAAAATCTAAAAAAGTTGCAGAACAAAAAGCAGCAGAAAATGCAATAAAAGGGCAAAACCATGTATCTTAAAAAAATGGAAATTGTCGGCTTCAAATCTTTTGCCGATAAGACTAAAGTTGAATTTGATAAAGGGATAACCGCAGTTGTCGGTCCAAATGGTTCTGGGAAATCAAATATTGTTGAAGCATTGCGCTGGGTTTTGGGCGAGCAATCGGCTAAAGCACTTCGTGGTGGGAAAATGCCCGATGTTATTTTTGCTGGAACTGAAAAAAGACGTGCTCTTAATTATGCTGAGGTTATTGCTCATTTTGACAACTCTGATCATTACCTGCAAGGACAAGATGAGAATGAAGAAGTTGTTATTACCAGACGTTTATATCGAAATGGCGATTCCGAATTTTTGATGAATGGTCGTAAATGTCGTTTGCGTGATATTCATGATTTATTTACAGATACTGGGCTTGGTCGTGACTCTTTATCGATTATTTCCCAAGGACGAATTGAATCTGTTTTTAATTCTAAACCGGAAGAAAGACGTGCCATTTTTGAAGAAGCAGCAGGTGTTTTAAAATACAAAAATCGACGAAATGAAACTGAATCAAAATTAAATTCAACCCAAGATAATCTTGACCGTTTAGAAGATATCATTTTTGAATTAAATAGTCAGCTCGTGCCCTTACAATCGCAAAGAGATACTGCACTCCGTTTTCAAGAACTAGAAGCAGAACGTTCAGACTTGTCACTTTCTGTACTGGTTGGTCAGTTGGAATCTAAAAAAGCCAAATATGATCAAACAGAACTTGATTTGGCGCAAGTGGCACAGGAATTAGCGAGTTTATCAACTCGTAAAAAAGTTTACGATGAGCAAGTCATTCAATTACGTACAGAACGCCAAAAAGTAGAAGCCGAGCAAGAAAAATTGCAAGCTGACCAACTTAATTTTTCTAATCTAAAATCAGATTTAACAAGAAAAATTGAATTATTTGATGTTCAAAAAGATTCATCAGAAAAATCAGCTGCGGAACGCGAAGAACGTTTAGAAAACTTAAAAAGTCGTTTAGAAATCACTCAACAAAATTTGGCAGAAGTTCAAAATAAATCAGAACTTTTACTGACAGAAAAAAATGACTTAGATAAATTACTGACAGAGCTGTCAGCAGATTTAGCGACCTTATCTGAATCACCAGAAGTGGTCATGGAACGGTTACGTGATGAATTTGTTCAATTAGTTGAAGAAGAAGCCCGAATCTCAAATGAAATCGTTAGAAATAAAGCTGAAATTACAGATTTGAGCCGTAGACAATCTGAACAGGATGAGTCTGTTAGAGAAAATTTGACTAAATTTGAAAAAATCAGTCAAGATTTATCTGAAGCTCAGGAAAATTTAAATACTGTTAAAAAAGAAATCGAGACCCTTTTAGCGAAATTTGAAGAAGGAAATCAAGCAGAGAAAAAACAGGCAAAATTAGAACGTTTAGCCCAAAATAAAATGTATGATTATCTGCAAGAACTTAACCAACATAAGGCCCGTTTGACTTCCTTGCAAAACATCCGTGAGAGTCATAGTAATTTATTTGCTGGTGTCCGTGCCGTGATGCAAAATGCTTCGCAAATTGGTGGCGTGATTGGGGTTGTTTCTGATTTATTGACCTTCGACCCTAAATATACAACAGCCATTGATATTGCTCTAGGTGGCGGGAGCCAAAATGTAGTCACAGAAGACGAAAATGCGGCTAAAAGAGCAATTGCTTTTCTACGTGAAAAAAGATTAGGACGGGCGACTTTTCTACCGTTGACAACGATTAAAGGACGGGACTTTAATGGTTTAAATCGTATTCAAAATATGACAGGATTTGTTGATTTAGCAATCAATCTTGTAAGCTTTGAAAGTCGTTTGCATAAGGCGATGAGCTCACTTTTAGGAACAACGGTGATTGTTGATTCTGGAGAAAATGCAACTGCTATCGCTCGAGCAATGAATTATAATGTTCGGATTGTTACGCTTGACGGAACACAGATTAACCCTGGTGGTTCTTATGCAGGAGGAGCTGGGAAACGTAACTCAACAACTTTTACTTCTGTTGAAATAAGTAATTTAGAAAAACAAATTAAGTTATCAGAAGAGCAGTTAAGAATTTCAGAAAAAGAAGTTCAAAAAGCCCAAAGTGCTCGTCAAGAATTGCTAAAAGAAATTGAACTTTTGAAAACTCAAGGGGAAGAAAAACGTTTTGTTGAACAATCTTTGAATTTGAAAATTGAACAATTAACAGAACAAAAAGTTGCGCTAGAACAATTAACTAATCTGTCAGCAAATCAAGAAGCAACAGGTAATTTGCTTGAATTAACTAAAGAAAATGAACATAATGTAGAAGTTCTTGCAAAAATTATAGAACGAAAAGCTGAAATTGAAAAGCAACTTGAAGAAGTTAAAACGAATAGTCAAGCGCATAAAGCCTTGCAATCAGAGAAAACAAGTGCTTTAAATCAGGCTCAACTTCGTCAATCAGAAGTGGTCAGTGAATTGAAATTCACCAAAGCAGATGAAAAACGTTTACTGACAGACTTGTCAGCCTTGACAGAAGAAAAAAATCAACTGACAGCACTTTTAAACCCTGTCCAATTTGATGAAACAGAAAGAAATAATTTCTCAAAACAACTGACAGAAGTAGAAGAACGCTTGAGTCAAATTAATGTCCGAATGGTTAGTTTAAAATTTGAACGTGAAGATTTAGCAGCTCAAATGGAAGATTTAGAACAGCACAATCAAGATTTTATTCAGCAAACACAAGAACTTAACACGAAAAAAACGCGTTATGAAATGCAATTGGAACAAATCGAAGGACAATTGATGACACTTCAAGAAACGTTAAATAGTGAACATCAAATCAGTTTTGAAGAGGCGCAAGCCACTGCAAAAATAGTGGATGATTTAGCGGAGGCTGAGCAAAAACTCAAAAATCTAGAACGTCAAATCAAGGCATTAGGACCAATTAACTTGGATGCCATTGCTCAATTTGATGAAGTCAATGAACGCTTTACTTTCCTTTCAAGTCAAAAAGATGATTTATTAGAAGCTAAAAACCTTCTATTGAGTACAATCGATGACATGAATGATGAAGTTAAAATTCGGTTTAAAACAAGTTTTGATGCGATTCGTGAAAGTTTCAAAACGACCTTTGCTCAAATGTTTGTTGGTGGGCTTGCTGATTTGGAATTAACAAGCGACAACCTTTTAGAAGCTGGGGTTGAAATTAAAGTACAACCGCCAGGTAAAAAATTATCAAGTTTAAATTTGATGAGTGGTGGAGAAAAAGCGCTGACAGCTTTAGCTTTAATTTTTGCAATCTTAAGAGTACGAACAGTACCTTTCGTGGTTCTTGATGAGGTTGAAGCGGCACTTGATGAAGCCAATGTTAAGCGTTTTGGTGATTACATGAATCACTTTGATAATAGTAATCAATTTATTGTTGTAACACACCGTCGTGGAACTATGGCGGCAGCAGGTTCAATGTATGGTGTTACAATGGCTGATGCTGGGGTTTCTAAGATGATTTCAGTTAAACTTGATTCGGCTATTAATTGAAATTTAAGATAGTTTTAATCTATTAATGCTACACTATAAATTGATTTTTGAAGGACTGCCTAATTTATGGCTTGGTATATGATTTGCCTAAAAATAAGGAAAGTCGTATAATTTAAGCAACAAAAACATGGATTTAAAAAATTTCATTAATTAAAAAAATAATGAAATTGGCGTTTTTCGTATTCATTAATAAGTTTTATATTAATGAATTGACTGCAGTTTTTCTTTAAATTAAGGAAGAATGAGTATATTTTCTGGGGATAATAAATTGAAAAAATTACTATCTGCTTTCAACACACGTGTTGGTTTGCTTAGTTTTATTGTATTTTTTGTATGGGTAAAATCGATGATTGCCTACTTCGGAGTTTTTAATCTTCGCGGAGTTGGTCCAGCAGAATTATTGCTGATGATTATTAACCCAATTGGTTTTACAGCTATTTGTTTTGCTGTTTTACTCTTTATTAGAAGAACTTCGCTTTTCTATTTAGCGACACTGGTCTTAACGATAGCTGCAAACTTTTTGCTCTATCTTAATATTCTCTATTATCGAGAATTCACCGATTTCATCACGATTGATACGATGACTGGTGGGGCCGGAATGTTCCAACATGGTTTTGATTTTGGCTCGGTGCCTGTTCATTTGATGGACTGGGTTTATTGGATTGACCTTGTAGTCATTATTGTTTTATTGATTGCTAAAAAAATGAAATTCGACCAACGACCAGTTGGTGCGAAAAGAGCATTTACTTATCTTTCAATGGGCTTGGCTTTGTTCGGTTTGAATTTCTGGTTTGGAGATTTTAATAAACACCAATTGATTTTGCGCAAGGCCCAATCAGATAAAACCTATATTGTTCGATATCTTGGCTTAGGCCCATGGATGTTAACAGACGGTTATTATACGAATTTAGCAAATACGCAACGGAAAGATGCCAGCAAAGAAAGCTTGCAAGAAATTCAAAAATACATTGCTTCAAATCGTTATTTAGCACCGAACTTGAAAATGTATGGAATTGCTAAAAACCGCAATGTTATTGAGATTCACTTGGAATCTTTCCAACAAGCATTGATTGATTTGAAAATTAAAGGAACAGATGGAAAAGAACACGTTGTTACGCCTTTCCTAAATTCAATCTATCATTCAAATTCGACTTATTCATTCAGTAATTTCTTCAATCAGGTTGGACAAGGAAAAACTTCTGATGCCGAAAATCTACTGGAAACATCAACATTTGGTTTACCAGCTGGCTCACTTTTTGCCAAATATGGTTCAACCCAAACTTTCCAAGCAATGCCAGCTATCTTGAATCAAACCGATGGTTATAGTTCAGCTGTGGTTCATGGGAACGTTGGTGCTTTCTATAATCGATTGAATACATACAAACAAATGGGTTATCAAAACTTCTTTGACCAAAGTTTCTTTGATAATTCCGCATCAAATATGAGTCCTTGGGGAATTAAAGATAAATTACTTTTCCGTGATTCTGTACTATTGCTTGAACAAATGCAACAACCTTTCTATGTTAAGTATTTGACGGTTACAAATCACTTAACATATACAATGGATGATGAAGACAAAGATCCGAACTTTGCAACTGTTGATTCAGGGAATAAATTAGTTGACGGTTACTTTGAAACGGCTCATTACTTAGACCAAGCAGTTCAACAATTTTATGATTATTTGAAAAAATCTGGCTTATACGATAAATCAATTATTGTGTTATATGGTGACCACTACGGAATTTCTGGTAGTGATAATAAGGCATTTGCGCCTTATGTTGGCTATAATGCTGATACTTTCAATAGTTACGATAGTACAATGTTACAAAGAACACCATTCATGGTAGATATTCCTGGACAAACAAATGGTCATATTATCAATACTTATGTTGGTCAACTTGATGTTATGCCAACGCTTGAGCATTTACTTGGGATTGATACGAAAAAATATGTACAGTTTGGTCAAGACATGTTTGCTTCTGGTCGTCAAGATTTTGTTGCTCTAAGAAATGGTGGATTTGTTACTCCAACCATTACTCAACCAAGTTTGAATGGAAGCTATTATGATACTCAAACTGGCTTGCAGATTGAAAAACTTAATGCTCAGCAAGAACAATATGTTAAAGAAACCAAACAAAAAGTTTCGGAACTCTTGAAAGCATCTGATAAATTAAATAATCAAAATCTCCTCAGGTTCTATACGCCAGAAGGCTTTAAAGCTGTTGACCCTAAAGATTACAACTATACGGTCAAGGCAACCGAGAAGAAATTGAAGAAAGAAAATGAAGATTTAGCAGCTAGATCAAATAGTTTACTTAGTCAAAATCAAGGAAAATCAACTTTACCAGATTATTCGGTTGAAATTCCAGAAGTTGAAAAAGGACAAGATTCACCAAAGGTGAAAGATTAATAAAAATAAGATAAGTTACTGACAGAAAGCTTCAAAATGAGTTAATCTAATTTTGAGGCTGGTCAGCACTTTATATTAAGAGAGGAACCAATGAAAACAGGATATTTTCTGCCAGTGTCACTTAATCATCGATTAGTTTTGCTCTGGGGCATCATCATTTTAAGCTTTGAGCGAACACTTTTTTATGAATTTAATAAAGAAGGCAACTGGTTTTTGACTATTTTGGCGATTGTTTCATATATTATCTTTATCACTTTGATTTGGCCACACCGTTTCTTCATAGCTGATGACGAGCTTCACTTTACAACTTTCCCCCGAGTGCGAATGAAAACAATTGAATTGAAATATATCACAGCCGTAAAAACAACTAAATTTGGTTTTGGATTTTCTTATGCTGGCAAACGTTATCAATTCTTCACTTTTGGAAAGTCTAAAGAAGCTTTAGCAACTTTGCATGATACGATAGAACATTCTGATAAAGTCAGTGATTTAAAAGCCTAATAAAAAAGACGGCAGTTTTGTCGTCTTTTGATTTGTCATAAAAAAATAGGACTAAAATTCATTGTTTTAGTCGATGAAAAAAGGAAAGTTATGAATATAAAATGGATATTCAAGAAAATGCTACTTCCCATAATCTTTGCTATTGTTGCATTTTTTCTTGTGAGTCATGACCAATTTTTGTACGAGGCGCCAGTTGGCAAAATTACGGTTGCCAAAACGGTAAGTAGTCACGAAGTGAGTGATGATTTTCAAAATAAAGACCGTCAAGTCACGCAAGAATTGTCAATAAAAGTCCTCAATGCAAAAGGAGCAGAGCCTGGCAATTTAAATTTAAAAAACACAACAACTCTCTCTCAAACAACAGGACAAATTTATCGTGTTGGTCAGCAAGTAATTTTAAAGAAAATATCGGGAAATTATCAAATTGTGACCTTAAAAAGGGATGCACTAATTGTTGGACTACTCGTTTTATTTATTGGTTTTGTCATTAGTTTTGAACGATTTAGGGCTTCAATTTTTCTTTTCTTATCTCTGGTCTTAAACCTTCTTTACTTTGTGATTGTCATCGCCCTTAACGTTGAATTTAATCCACCTGTCATTTTGCTATTTGGGATTCTGTCAGTAATTTTTGCAGCTTCCTCCCTTTTATTTGTCTTGGGACCGACAAAACAGATGCTCTATACTTTTATAACTACCGTATTAACCACTGCTTTAACTTTTTCAATTGTTTTATTCGTTCTAAAAATGACAGGGAATTCGGGTATTCATTTTGAATACTTGGACTATGTCACCCAAAATCCATCAGAGTTTTTCTTTGTTGGGACAATGATTTCAGTTTTAGGGGCAATCATGGATGGTACAGGTGATATTGTTGCAGGGCTTTTTGGTATGGCTAGACAAAATAAATTGAACAAAATAAATATGGTCAGAAAAGATTACATTAAATCAGGAATTTCAATTGGGCAAGAGCTCATTGGAACTTTGACAAATGTTTTGTTCATGATTTTCATGGCGGAAACTTTGCCGATGACGCTTTTATTATTGAGAAATGGAAATTCTTGGTCTTATATTGCAACGGTTGGTCTTAATCTTGGGTTATTACAAACAATTATTTCGGCCATTGGAATCGTGTTAGCTGTGCCAATTACCGCTGTTTTCACAAGTTTTGCTTTGACTAGAAGTCATCAAGGAAAGGAGAGTTCTTTATGAATGCACTCTTGATCCTATTAATTTTACTGATTGTATTGATGCTTATCGTTGCCAAAAAAGATGGCTTACGAAATTTAATTGGTTTGACCTTTAATTTTATTGCTATTTTTGTGTTAATTACTTTAATTTCTTGGGGATTTAATGCAATAGCAGTTCTGATAGTTCTGTCAGTAATTATTTTGGCAATTGCTATTTTTATGTCTGCTGATGAAAGTGAAGTCACATTGATTGCTTTTAAAACGAGTATCATTGTTGTTTTATCTTTGCTCATTCTTGCTTTAATCATTCAACATTTTGGTCAATTTCAGGGATTTGCTACAGAAGATGTTGATGAATTGGAAAATCTGTCATTAAATGTGGGACTTAATTTTTCAAATGTAGCCATTGTGGTCATGGTTATTTCCATGCTTGGAGCGGTAGCAGAATCAGCGATGGCTTTAGCAGCTAGCCTTTCGGAAGTTGTTGAGCAGGACGAAAACATGAGTCTTGACCAATTTAAAAATCAAAGAGAAATTATATCTCAACAAATTTTGGGAACGGCTGTCAATACCCTCTTTTTTGGAGTTTTGGGAGCAACTGTCGGTCTAATTCTCTGGTTTGTACGTTTAAACTATCGCTTAGCGGATATTTTTAATTCAAAATTACTGATGGCCGAAGTTTCCGCCATGCTTTTAGGAATGTTAGGGATTCTATTTGCAATTTGGCTTTCTGGTTATTTTGTTCAAAAATCTTTTGAGCAAAAAAATACTGACAGATAATTCTGTCAGTAAAAACAAAAAGACTTGATTAATTATCAAGTCTTTTTTATTAGTTTAAATTACTGACAGAATCATTCTTTTTTCGATAACTGATAAAGATGATGAAATAAAGAATTGCTGTGAAGACAGTCACACCAATTGGATTAGTAAATAAAATACCAATCAGAATGAGAAAGAGAGCAATCAGTGCTAAGAGACTCATTGTTCTACCGGATAATGATTTTGTTTTAAGAGAGAGACCAAAACCAGCGAGACTAATTAAAATCCAAACGGCTAAAACAGTGTAAGAAAGGGAACCAGCCAAGTAATTAAACAAACGATCACCGACAAAATAAGAAAGAACAACACCGATATAGAGTGTACCTGAACAGAAAATTACTGCTCTTTGAGGAACATGATGTTTATTTAAATGAGCCATACTTTGTGCCATTTTACCTTGACGATTTTTTAAACGGAAATACAAAAGGCGAGATGAAGCATAGATTCCAGAATTAATTGATGAGAAGAGGGCAAGAATGATAATCAAGTTGACAATATCGCCAGCAAAAGGAATATGCATTTTATTAAAGACCATCACAAAAGGGCTCATTGAAGAAGTAGCCAATGTTTGCCAATTATAAATCACAAGAAGTAAGAACATCGGAATAATATAAAATGAAATAATTCGACCGATTACACCGCGGATGGCTTTAGGAATGGCTCTTTTAGGATCTTCTGTTTCACTAACTGTAATTGCAATTAATTCAGAACCACCATACGAATAGATAACAATTAATAAAGAATTAATGACTCCTTTAAAGCCATGAGGAGCAAAGCCACCATGAGCGGTCATTCCAGAGAAAGTAGTCACTAGATTAGTATCAAAAATTTGTTTTGCCACAAGAAAAACACCAAAAATAATCAACAAAATAACAACACTAATTTTAATAAATGCCAACCAGTATTCTGTCTCAGCAAAGAGAGCAACTGAGAATAAGTTAATAAGGGAAGTTAAAAGGGCAATAATCAAGACAAAAACTCAAGTGGGAACATTAGCAAACCAGAATTGCAAAAAACTTGCAGCAGCAACAGCCTCAGCAATGATATTAATCATCCACATTGACCAATAAACCCAGTCAGTAAAATCAGCCGTATGATTGCCCAGATAAGGCTGAACAAGTCCAGACAAGCCGTGTGGATCTTTTGAACTTAGAACAAGCTTTTCTAAACTCTTCATTACAAAATAAAGAACGATTCCTCCGATAAAATAAGCGATTAAGACAGAGGGACCAGCGGCAGCAATGGCTGATGAGCTTCCTTTGAAAAGACCAGCACCAATTGCTCCACCAAGAGCAATCATAGTAATATGGCGTGCGGCCATTTTTTTCTTTAAGGATTGATTAGTTTCCAACGATAATTCCTAGCTTTCTAAATCAATAAACAGAGACGTCTCTCTTTTATTGACTATTAAATTGATAATAAAACATTAAAAAAAGACGTCCTGAGGACGTCTCTTCGTCCTCGTTAATGACTAACGTCAAAGAGGACTCACACATTTAGCTTAAATTAGCTAGTGTGAGCCCTCCTTCAACAACAAGTTAAGAGAAGCTTGTAAATAAGTCATTTATTGGACCTCGTTTTTTTAATTATTCTAAGTGTAATCAAAAGATTTAGATTTGTCAAATATTTTTATGAATAATCTAAAAATATTAGTAAATGTTTAATTCTCAATCTGACTTTAGTGAGCATTATTGAACCTGACTGATACAGTGTGCTATAATTAAACAATGAATAAAGAAATTAAACTCATTGCCCTAGATTTGGATGGGACCTTACTCAACTCTTCAAAAGAAATTTCAAAAGAAAATCGTCTGGCTATTAATGCAGCAAGACAAAAAGGGGTCCATGTTGTTTTAACAACGGGGCGTCCTTTGATTGCAATTCAACCCTTTCTCAAAACGTTAGAAATGTTTGATTTTGAAGATTTTTCAATTACCTTTAATGGTGGTCTGGTCCAAAGAAATACGGGTCAAATCTTATCTAAAAAAAGTTTTTCACATGATGAAATTTTAGAAATTAAAGAATTGACTTCAAATCTTGGCATTCCTTGCGATGTTTTGAGTGAAGAAAAAGTTTATATGACGAAAAGTAAAATTGACTCGCAATATGACACTTTAAATAAGCTTTTAACTTTTATCAAAGTTGATTTTGATCAAGTTCCACTTGATGTGGTTTATAATAAGATTGTTTCTTGTACAGAAAAAGAATTGTTGGACGCTAGTCTTGATAAAATTCCTGAATCTTATTTTGACCAATTTGAGATTTTTAAAACTCAAGCGAAGCTTTTAGAATTTATGCCAAAAGGAATTAATAAAGCTTATGGTTTGACACAATTGATTAATCAGTTAAACTTAAAACCAGAAAATGTAATGGCCATGGGAGATGAAGCAAACGATTTATCAATGATTTCTTGGGCAGGATATGGTGTTGCTATGGCGAATGCTGTCCCAGCTGTTAAAGAAGAAGCAAGAATTATTTCTGATTTAACTAATGACCAACACGCTGTTGCTCATATTATTGAAAAATATGTACTTTAAGGACTAATAATGAAAGATGAAGTTCAACTAAAAAAGTATTTGCCGAGTTTAATTTTTGCGATTATTTTACCAGTTATTGCCTATTTGTTTTTAAAAATGCTTGGCAATTCAGACACTTTAGCTTTAGGAATTGCAACAGCCTTTCCAGTTGTTCATATGCTCTGGTCTTTAATTAGAAAAAAAGAGTTAAATCCTGTTTCTTTAGTGGCAATTATTGGTTTTTTAATTTCACTCTTAGCTGTTTATTTGACGCATGGAAATAATCTTGCTTTCAAGCTCTGGCACCCAATTTTAACGGCTGCTATTGGAACGATTTTTTTACTGTCAGTCCTTCTAAATCGACCGCTTTTAGAGCTTGCTAGCGAGGGTGAAAATCATAGAAAAATGGTAATAATGACTCTTTTTATGGGCTTGGTTTTTATTTTTCATGCTTTGTCAGTCATTTTATTAGCCTTTTTTGTAGAGACCACGGCTTTCGTTTTGCTTTCAAAGGTAATCGATTTTTCAGCCGTTGGAGTCCTTGTTTTAGGGCTTGCATTTTTAAGAAAAAAATTAAATTAAAATCTTTCATTCATTTTATGAATGAACTTTATCATCAAAATGTGATATTTTATTAAGGAGAAAAAATGGGACTTTTTGACCGACTCTTCGGAAAGAAGAAACAAGAGGAAACTAATCATGATGTGCCTGTCAGTGAAAATCAATCTAGTGAAATCACTGAAGCAGTCAAGAATGAAAAAGAAAATGAAACTACTAAACGGCCTGAGGTAAATGAAGAGCCAGCAAAAGTAGAAAAAGTTACTGACGAGTCTGTCAGTAAAATGATTGATGTTGAGCCAGAAATTACGGATGAACCTGTCAGTGAAAATGAACCTATTATTTCTGAAAAGGTTGAAGTAGAAGTTACTGACGAAAAAATTGTTAAACCAGAAAATGATGAAAAATTAGAAAAAATTGCTGACGATAAAGTAATCTCTGAAACTACAGAAGTGACTGAGAAAAAAGTTATTGACGAAGATGAGGAAGAAGAGATTGTCATTGATATTGATGCTCTGGCTAATATTTTCACTCAATCACGTGAAGAAACTGAGAAAAAATATGAACAGTCATTAACTTTAACTCGTAAGACTTTTTCTGATGGCTTTAATGAACTTTTTGCTAACTTCCGGACAGTTGATGAAGAATTCTTTGAAGAACTTGAAGAAACTTTAATTATGTCAGATGTCGGTGTGGATTTGGCAATGGAAGTGACTGAAGAATTGCGCAAGGAAGCAAAATTAGTTAATGCTAAATCAACAGATGACTTGCGTCAATTGATTATTGAAAAAATTGTTGATAAGTTTGACTGTGAAAAATTACCGACAAAATTGGATATCCAATCGGATGGATTAAGTGTTTTCCTTTTTGTTGGGGTAAATGGTGTTGGTAAAACAACGACCATTGGTAAATTAGCTGCTCGTTATAAAAATGAAGGCAAAAAAGTACTCTTAGCAGCTGCGGATACTTTCCGGGCAGGTGCTATTGACCAATTAGTTGAATGGGGAAATCGTTCAGGCGTTGAAGTAGTCACAAAACCAGCTGGTTCAGATCCAGCGGCAGTTGTTTTTGACGCTCTCGCAAAAGCTAAAGCTGATAATTATGATATTTTACTTGTGGATACTGCAGGACGTTTGCAAAATAAAGATAATTTGATGAAAGAGCTGGAAAAAATTGGTAAAGTGATTAAGCGAGAAATTCCAGATGCTCCGCATGAAACGATTTTGGCACTTGATGCAACAACAGGCCAAAATGCCATTCAACAAGCCAAAGAATTTTCAGCAGTTACTCCAATTACAGGAATTGCTCTGACTAAACTTGATGGTTCGGCAAAAGGTGGGATTGTCTTGTCAATCGTTCAAAGTCTTAAAATTCCAGTTAAATTGATTGGTTTAGGCGAAAAGCTTAATGATTTACAAGATTTTGATGAAGAATTTTTCGTCAGAGGGCTTTTCAAAGAGCTTTTATAAAATATAAAATAAGAAGTAAAAAAGTTTTGTTCAGTTTGGGCAATGCTTTTTTACTTGTCAACGGTTCCATTAAAATAAAGCCGATGAGCGTTTGAAAAAATTGAGAATTTAATGTAAAATAGAATTACATAAAATAGAACTGCTATGTTCTGTAGGAATTAAAGAAAGGCTCTTCATGTCGTATTCAAATTTGAAGTTGTTTTCGCTCTCTTCTAACCACGAATTAGCCCAAAAAGTGGCTAAAGAAATTGGAATTGAGCTTGGAAAAGTAAGTGTTGGTGCACATTCGGATGGCGAAACTGTCGTTCATATTGACGAATCAGTTCGTGGTGATCATGTGTTTATCCTTCAATCAACAAGTGACCCTGTCAATGATAACTTGATGGAACTCTTGATTATGATGGATGCATTGCGTCGTGCCTCTGCTGCATCAATTAACATTGTCTTACCTTACTATGGTTATGCTCGTCAAGACCGTAAAGCTCGTGCTCGTGAACCAATCACATCAAAACTCGTAGCAAACATGCTTCAAATTGCTGGTGCCGACCGTTTAATTACTTTCGACCTTCACGCACCACAAATTCAAGGATTCTTCAACATTCCAGTTGACCACCTTATGGGTTCACCATTGATTGCTGAATATTTCCGTCGTCAATTGGTTTCTGCTGGTGATGATATCGTTGTCGTTTCGCCTGACCATGGTGGAGTAGGACGTGCGCGCAAGTTAGCAAACTTCTTGAAAGCACCACTTGCTATCATTGATAAACGTCGTCCTCGTGCCAATGTGGCAGAAATTATGAATATCATCGGTGATGTTCAAGGGAAAAAATGTATCTTGATTGATGACATGATTGATACGGCCGGAACAATTACTTTAGCGGCCAATGCCCTTAAAGAACTTGGTGCAACAGAAGTCTACGCTTCATGTACTCATGCCGTACTTTCAGGACCAGCTATCGAGAGAATTAATAATTCAGCAATTACTAAACTCGTTGTTTTGGATACTATTGAAATGCCAGAAGATCGTCAAAGTGAAAAAATTGTTCAACTTTCAATTGCTCACTTGCTTGCTGATGCGATTATTCGTATTCACGAACGCCGTCCATTGTCACCACTCTTTGAATTACATCTTCCTTCAGAACAAATCTAAACTAGTAATTGTTGGAATTCAAAGTGGATTTAGGATAAGACTTCAAGCGACCAGAGGTCGCTTTTTTAAAAAATGGAACTAGAAAAAATTAGAAAACTTTACGAGAAAGTTGACCCCAGTCAACTGACAGAGCGAGAAAAGTTACTGACAGAATTGATTTTTACTGACAGAAAATTGAAGACTGATAAACTTCCTAATGGCCGCTATCGTATTTTACAATTTTCAGGAAATAATTTTGAAGAATTGGAAAATACTTTAAAGCTACTTTTACCTGATTTTGTAAAAAGCATTGGGGAAGAAAAAATTGTGATAGAAGCATTTTCAACTGATAGTCCCACAAACTCAGAACTTTTTGATATTTTTCAAACCCTTTCGCAAGATATGGGTGAAGAGGTGACGGCTTATGTTGGCCGTTTTGTCGAGAAAAATAAACTCTCTGAAGTATATTCTGAAGAATACAAAATTTTTGAAAGTCAGCAAACTTTTAGTGAATACATTTTATCTGAAAGTCTAAATCTATCAGAAAATAGAATTTTACAAGAAATCCGTAAAGAATTATTAGAAAATCCTGAAGACCAAAAACTAGTTGAAGCAATGTATAAAGCAAGTAGCAATCAAACGAAAGCAGCAAAAATACTTTATGTTCATCGAAATACGCTGATTAATAAAATCAAAAAATATGAGCAAAAATATGGCTTACAGCTTTCGGGAAGTGACCTAACTCTCGCTTATAATTTATTATAAAAGACAATTTACATTAGCAATATTATGAGAAAGGAACTGAGTTTAATAAAATTGAACTCAAATCTTTAATATGGAATACAATCATCAAGAAATAGAAGCCAAATGGCAAAAATACTGGGCGGATAACAAAACTTTCCGTACAGGAACAGATAAAAATAAACCAAAATTTTATGCTCTAGACATGTTCCCTTACCCATCTGGTGCAGGACTTCACGTTGGACACCCAGAAGGTTATACTGCAACTGATATTTTGAGCCGTTACAAACGCGCTCAAGGGTTCAATGTTCTTCATCCAATGGGCTGGGATGCCTTTGGTTTACCTGCTGAACAATATGCAATGGATACAGGAAATGACCCAGCAGAATTTACAGCTGAAAATATTGCTAACTTTAAACGTCAAATCAATAGCTTAGGTTTTAGTTATGACTGGGAACGTGAAGTTAATACAACTGACCCTAATTTTTATAAATGGACACAGTGGATTTTTACTAAACTTTATGAAAAAGGGTTAGCTTATGAAGCAGAAGTAGCTGTTAACTGGGTTGAAGAACTCGGAACGGCTATTGCTAATGAAGAAGTGCTTCCAGACGGAACTTCTGAACGCGGGGGTTATCCTGTTGTTCGTAAACCAATGCGCCAATGGATGCTTAAAATTACAGCTTATGCGGAACGTTTACTTGAAGACCTTGAAGAAGTGGATTGGCCTGAATCAATCAAAGAAATGCAACGGAATTGGATAGGGAAATCAGTAGGGGCAGATGTAACTTTTGAAGTTGCAGGAACCGACAAATCATTTGAAGTCTTTACGACTCGTCCTGATACCCTTTTTGGGGCAACTTATGCTGTGCTTGCACCTGAACATGATTTAGTTGATGCTATTACGACAGCTGAGCAAAAAGAAGCTGTTGCTGAATACCGTCGCAAAGCGAGCTTGAAATCTGATTTAGCCCGTACAGACCTTTCTAAAGAAAAAACTGGAGCATTTACCGGAGCTTACGCGATTAACCCAATTAATGGCCGTAAAATGCCAATTTGGGTTGCAGATTATGTTCTTGCTTCTTATGGACATGGTGCTGTAATGGCAGTTCCTGCTCACGACGAGCGTGACTGGGAATTTGCTAAGGTTTATGGACTTGAAATTTTGCCTGTTGTTGAAGGTGGAAATGTAGAAAAAGCTGTTTATACAGAAGATGGGCCTCATATTAATTCAGAATTTTTGAATGGACTTGACAAAGCACAAGCGATTGAAAAAGCCATTGAATTTTTAGAAGAAAAGAAAATTGGGAAAAAGAAAATCACTTACCGCTTGCGTGACTGGCTCTTTAGTCGTCAACGTTATTGGGGTGAACCAATTCCAATTATTCATTGGGAAGATGGCACATCAACAGCGCTCTCAGAAGATGAACTCCCTCTTGTTTTACCAGTAACCTCTGATATCAAACCGTCAGGAACAGGTGAGTCTCCTTTGGCTAACTTGACAGATTGGTTGGAAGTCACACGCGCAGATGGCCTAAAAGGTCGCCGTGAAACTAATACAATGCCACAATGGGCAGGTTCAAGTTGGTATTACCTTCGCTATATTGACCCAAATAATAGCGAAGCTTTGGCAGACCCAGAACTTCTCAAAGAATGGTTGCCAGTTGATATCTATGTGGGAGGGGCTGAACATGCTGTTCTTCACTTACTTTACGCTCGTTTCTGGCATAAAGTGCTTTACGATTTAGGAGTTGTTCCAACTAAAGAACCTTTCCAAAAACTCTTTAACCAAGGAATGATTCTCGGAACCTCTTATCGTGATCATCGTGGGGCTTTGGTTGCAACTGATAAGGTTGAAAAACGTGATGGTGGCTTTTACCATATGGAAACAGGTGAAGCCCTTGAACAAGCTCCAGCTAAAATGTCTAAATCTCTTAAAAATGTTGTTAATCCTGATGATGTTGTTGAACATTATGGAGCTGATACTTTACGTGTTTATGAAATGTTCATGGGTCCACTTGATGCAAGTATTCCATGGTCAGAAGAAGGCCTTGAAGGGGCTCGTAAATTCCTAGACCGAGCTGTTCGAATGATTGAAAATTCAGAGATTAAAGCTGAAAATAATGGAGAATTGGACAAAGTTTACAATGAAACAGTGAAAAATGTTACTGAGCGTTTGGACTTGATGTACTTTAACACTGCAATTTCCCAATTAATGATTTTTGTTAATGCAGTTAATAAAGCAAAAGCTTTACCGTTAGAATACGCTAATGGCTTTGTCCAACTTTTGGCGCCATTTGCACCACATATTGCTGAAGAACTTTGGGTAAAATTAGGTAATGAAGCTGGAATTTCTTATGTTGCTTGGCCAACATTTGATGAAAGCAAATTAATTGAATCAGAAGTTGAAATTGTTGTTCAAATTAATGGTAAATTAAAAGCAAAAATTAAAATTGCTAAAGATTTAGCGCGTGAAGAACTTGAAAAAATTGGTCGTGAATCAGTTGCTGAGGCTCTTGAAGGTAAAAACGTGGTCAAAGTAATTGCTGTTCCAAATAAATTAGTTAATATTGTTGTAAAATAAAGATGACAATCTGAACATTTATCAGTTAAATCTTATAATAATTAGCTGTCAGTAAAAAGTGAGAGCTAAAGAATAAAAAGTAAAATAAGCTGGTTGACAATTTGTCGACTAGCTTATTTTTTTGGGGAAGTCACAGAAGAGTTTAGAGTTGACCCTCAAAATTCTGTCAGTAAAATGTGAATAAAAGGAACAATTTATCTGTCACTAAATCGGAGTACGGCTTAAAAATTCTGTCAGTAATTTATTTATTAAATAAAAGTCGATACTGATGAAGCTCGCTCAGGATAACAAATAAATAATCAACAACATAAGAAAGGTTGGGTCAGTAAAAATGATTGATTTCTTGCCCGAACAAGTTCGAACGCTCAATGAACTAGAAACTGCGACATTTAATTTTATCTTATCTAATTTATCAAGTATTGATAAAATGTCAGTCAGACAGCTTGCACAAGCTGTTCATGTTTCCACAGCAACAGTTATGCGCATGACCAGAAAACTTGGATTTGAGGGCTGGGTAGAACTAAAATATTATCTTAAAAACCAAAATCAACTGACAGAAATTCCAGTTAATTACTATGAAAATTTATTACAACTCGACCTATTTTTACGAAAAATAACCTCTAAGGAAGCGGGAAGAAAATTAGAAGAAGCGGTCAAATTAATTCGAGAAGCTCGTTATATTATTTTTATTGGAGTAGGTTCTTCAGGAGCTTTAGCTGAATATGGTGCCCGTTATTTTACAAATATTGGCTTAGAATCTTATGCCATTTCTGACCCTTATCAAGCCGTTAAAGGCAAAGGTGCGCCAGACGTTTTAAGCATTGTCTTATCCGCTTCGGGCGAAACAGACAAGATTATTGAACGAGTTGTCAAACTAAGAGAGGAAGCACCAGCAAAGATTATTTCAATTACAAATCATCCAGAAACGACCTTATCCAAACTTTCAAATATAAATTTAACCTATGGATTCCAAACGGAATATTCCGCCTATGACCCACTTGAAAATTTGACTTCTCAGCTCCCAGTCATTGCTTTTATTGAAATACTAGCTCATCAGGCAATGGAAAAAGCTGATAAATGTAACTAATCCTGTAACAGGTAACAAAGATAGAAAAGCCCCTTGCAAAAAAAATTGTAAGGGGTATTATTATATTGTAAGCGGTTCAATTAAAAGAGTACAGTCTTCAAAGTATCTGAACTGTCTTAACAAATTGAGTTCGACCTTCTTGAAATAAGTGAAAATGCGATTCGCCTTGCAACTTTGCCTTTTTATCACTTGCTTTAGCAAGTAGAGAAAACGGACAGCGTAGCTGATGAAATCAGCAAAGATAGTCGCTTAGAGCGAATGGATTGTGTAGCAGCTTGCTGCGTAGATAGATAAAATACGTTGAGCATTCCAGCTAAGTGTTAAAGCACTTGTTGGGGGGCAAAACGCCAGCACAAAAGACAATTTTCCTCATTTCAGAACCGTCGGACTCACATCTTAAAGGAGGTTTATTTATGAACGGCTTCATAAATAATAAAGTCTTACCGCCAATTATGAAATTCGTGAATACACGAGCGATGACTGCTTTGAAAAATGGAATGCTTTTTGCCATGCCATTTATCATTGTTGGGTCAATTTTCTTGATTCTGGCGAATATTCCAATTCCACCTGTGGCAAAATGGTTATCAGACAATGGCTGGTCAGCAATTTTTACCCAAGCATTTAACGTATCATTCGGTATTTTAGCGATTTGGGCAGCAGTCGGTATTGGCTATTCTTATGTCAAAGAAGCTGGATTTGGTGATGTTGCTTTACAAGGAGGATTAACTTCTCTCTCTGCATTTTTCATTGTTCAATCTCTAAGTATTGCAAATCCAATCACAGCGGCACTAGCTACTGGGAAAGAAGCCTCAGGCATTGGGAATCTCACAGGAACACAAGCAACGGCTGCTTTTGAAAAGCTTCCTCATGCCATGCAAGTATTTCTAAATAATCCAGTGACAGGAGTGCTCAATTTAACTTGGAACGGTGGTCAAGGAATGATTGCGGCCATTATTATTGGTATTCTATCAGGCTGGGCTTATTCAGCAATGATGAAAGCAGGCTGGAAGATTACACTTCCTGAACAAGTCCCCTCAAATGTTGCTAATCAATTCACTTCAATGATTCCAACAGGAGTAATTGTCGTCGCTGCTACGGTTGTCTATGCTTTATTTGATAAGATTGGTCATACCGATGCAGTAACCTTTATTTATCATTGGTTATCTGTCCCTCTACAAGGTTTAGGCGGTTCATTTGGTGGAATTATTATTATCTCACTCTTAGTTCCATTCTTCTGGTTCTTTGGGGTTCATGGTGGAATTATCATGGGAGCAATTACCTCTGCCTTTCTGATTCCAAATACCTTTGCCAATGCATCCCTTTATCAATCTCACAAATTGAGTTTAGCTAATGGTGCTCATATTGTGACTAATGAATTCTATAATAACTTTATTAATCTTTCAGGTTCAGGAATTACTTTTGGATTAATTATCTTTACGATTTTCTTTGCTCGTTCAGAACAGATGAAGTCAATTGGTAAAGTAGAGTTAGTCCCAGGTTTATTTAATATCAATGAACCTTTCTTATTTGGATTGCCACTTGTTTTAAATCCAGTTCTTGCTCTGCCATTCTTTCTTGTTCCAGTAGTCGTTTCGGCTACGGTTTACAGAGCGATTTATTTCCACATTGTTCCGCCAATGAATGGTGTTGCTGCGCCTTGGACCACTCCACCAATTATTTCTGGCTTTTTAATCGGAGGTTGGCAATATGCAGTGCTGCAAGTTATTGCGCTTTTAGAATCAATTTTGATTTATCTTCCATTTGCTAAAAAATATGACAAAATGTTGTTAGAACAAGAAGCAAATGCTGAAGCTGAAGAAGTTATTGCTTAGTAATTGAATAAGGAGATTAGAAACTCCGGAGAAACTTTTTCTTCGGGATTTCTTTTTATAAAATTAAAGATAAAAGGGGACAAAATGGAAAATAAAATGCCAAAAGATTTTTTCTGGGGGAATTCAACTTCGTCAATGCAAACCGAAGGCGGCTGGAATGAAGGAGGAAAAGGGCCCTCTGTCTATGATGTGAATACCGCTGGACGTTCTGCCAAAGATTGGCAAGTAACAAATGATAATTATCATCATTATTCACAAGATCTAGATCTTATGAAAGAAATGAATATGAATATGTATCGTTTCCAAATTTCTTGGTCACGAATTGTTCCTGACGGCGATGGTGAATTTAATGAGGAAGGAATTGCTTTTTATAATCATCTGATTGATGATTTGCTGGCTCGTGGAATTGAGCCTATGATATGTCTCTATCATTTCGATATGCCATTAAATCTGGCTGAAAAGTACAATGGATTTTTGAGTCGAAAAGTGAAAGAAGCATTTGTAAGATTTGGACAAGAAATGATGAAAAGATTTGCTGACAAAGTCAAATATTGGATTGTTTTTAATGAGCATAATCTTTATTTTGCTGACGGTTTCGAGCATTATTCGGGAGTTTTGAAAAAAGAGCTGACACTCTCTGATATGTATACTGTTTTTCATCATACCATGCTTGCTCATTGCGAATTAACCCAATTTTTGCATGAAAATTTTGAAGCAAAAATAGGAGGAATGTTGGCGACTACGGAAATATATCCCGCAACTTTTTCACCAAAAGATAATTTATATCTTAGAAAATTTGATGAATTTTATAATCGAAATCTCTGTGATGTTTATGCTTTTGGTCATTATTCGCATGAGGTTATGACCTATGTTAAAAATCAGAACATCCAAATGGATTTTCAAAAAGGAGATGAAGAAATTTTAAAAAATGGAATTTCTGACTTTATTTCTTTTTCTTATTATCGCTCAATTTTACTTGATGCAAGTCAGCTGACAGAAAATGATGCACCAAATTCTTATTTGACTAAAGGGATGAAATTAAATCCGTTGCTTGAACATAATCAATGGGATTGGTCCATTGACCCAGAAGGCTTTAGAAGAATTATAAGTAGATTATATAATGAATTTGGGTTGCCTGTTTTTCCTATTGAAAATGGCATTGGTCAGTCAGAAATCTGGGATGGGAAAACAGAAATTGCTGATGACTTGAGAATTTCTTATCATCAGAAACATCTTGAAGCCATGAAAAAGGCAATATTTACTGACGGGGTAGAAGTTATGGGTTATCTTGGTTGGGGATTGATTGATATTCCTGCTTCATCTGGTGCTATTGATAAACGTTACGGTGCTGTTTATGTGGATCCAAAAAGTCATAAACGTATTCCAAAAAAATCATTTCATTGGTTTAAAAATGTATTTGCTTCAAATGGTGATCATTTGGATTAGAATAATCAGTGATAAAGATGAAATAATGATAGAAAACTTATGATTTACTCATATCTCGTGATTAAACTGATAGCTAAGCTGTCAGTTTTTAAATTATCATTAAAAAATTTTACTGACAGAAATATTTTTCTTATTGTCAGTATTTTTATCTGGATGAAGAATAATCAGTTACTAGAAATCATAATTGGTCAGTGCTGACAGAATTTTTGTTACAATGAAAACATTGGAAAAAGCTTGAGAGGAAACAAAAATGTCTTTTTTTACAACAAATGATTTAGTAAAAATAAATTTTCATGATTATGGCAATCAGTTAAATCAACCTCTGATTCTAATTGGTGGCTATTCGTCCAGTGAAGTTACGTGGTTTGCCCAAATAGAAACATTTGTAAATGCTGGTTATCGGGTGATTACTTATGATCATCGCTCACATGGAGATTCACAACAAGTAGATTATGGCTTGACTTTACACCGTTTGGCAATGGACCTAAAAGAATTAATTGACTATTTGCAATTAAAAAATGTTGTCTTAATTGGCCATTCGATGGGTGCGGCAACAATTATGGCTTATGAAGAATTATTTACTGACGAAAATGTATCAGCAATAATTACAGAAGATCAGGCCCCAACTTTCTTCAAATCGGCAGATTGGCTCAATGGTCAATATGGGAAAACACTGACAGAGCTGTCAGTATTTATTGATGATTTTCCAAAAACTCGTTTGACACAAAAAAAGTTGTCAGATAGTGTAAAACGAACACTGGGACATGGAATGAAACCTTTTGATTTCAAACGCTATCGTCCTTTACTGCAAAATGTTATTTTGCAAGATTGGCGTCCTGAGCTTGGGCAAGAAAAAAAACCACATTTATTTTTTGCCGGCGAGAAATCTCCGATTTTTCCAGCAATTCATGCTCAAGCAGCGCGTGAATTACAAAACAATCCAAGTTCAGAAGTTCAAATTTTTGAAGGTTGTGGACATATTTTACATTTAGAAGAAATTGAGAAATTCAACCAAGCAGTCATTGATTTTCTCAACAAAATAAAAAAAGACTGATGTGGTCAGTCTTTTTTGCTGACCGTCAGTAAAATTTAAACTAGTAAGAAAGGCAGTATTATAGTCTTAAAAGTATTAAATAAATTTTATTTTTATATCATTTTTTTTTCATAATAAAACTTGATAAAATAGAATTAAGAAATGGAAAGGAGCTAAACCATGAAAAATAACAACATGGAACTTGCCCAAGATTCAAAAACTGATGATCAGCAAAAACCAAAGAATTTTAAAATTGAAACAACCGTAATGAAATTAGTAGTAGATAGCTATCTCCATGGCGCTCAAACCTGTGAAGTTCAAAAAGGAAAAATTTTAGGCGTCAGTATTCATCAAGGAGCATGTGATAGTATTCACCTTTTTATTAACGACGACCATAAAGTCACAGTAGAAGTTAGTCAAGGCATTAGCCGAATTTCACTGATGCAAAAGAAAAATATTGAAGACATTGACTATATACTTCCTTTCATGAAATGTTTAGGTGTATCTGAAGGGCAAGTCATGAAAAATTATTAAATTATTTAAAAAAGCCGTATACTGCGGTTTTTTATTTTAAAAATTACAGAAAGTAAATTTATAAACAGAAAAATGTATATTTATTTCGATAAGAGGTATAATATTTTTTGGAATTATTATTAGTAGGAGGCCAAGAGAAATGGCTAAGAAAAAAATCGTTATTGTAGGTGCTGGATTTGCTGGAGTTTCAGCCACACGCTTACTTGCAAAAAATTTGAAAAATGATGCAGAAATTACAGTTATAGATAAACATGATTTTCAAACTTCAATGACCCAACTTCATGAAGTTGCAGCAAGTCGTGTTGAGGCAGATGCTGTTCAATATCATTTGAATCGAACAATTGGAAAATTTAATAACGTTAAAGTGGTAAAAGAGTCACTTGTTGAACTTGATAAAACTAACAAAAAAGTGATTACAGATAAAAATAGCTATGACTATGATTATTTAGTCGTTTCAATGGGTGGGGAGCCCAATGACTTTGGTGTACCAGGTGTTAACGAATATGGCTTTACACTTTGGTCACTTGAAGATGCTTTGAAAATAAAAGCACATTTGAAAGAAATGGTTCAAGCAGCAGCTAAAGAAGCTGATTCAGAAAAACGAAAAAAATTGTTAACCTTTAGCGTGGCTGGTTCAGGATTCACTGGAATTGAAATGGCCGGAGAATTGATTGATTGGCGTAAAAAAGCATCTAAAAAATACGGCATTCCAGAATCTGAATTTACAATCAATATTGTTGAAATGATGCCAACAATTATGAATATTTTAGACCGTAGTTTAGCAGATAAAGCACTCGTTTACCTTCAAAATAAAAACATCAATGTCCTTGTAAATCATGGAATTACAGCTGTAGCACAAGATCATATCACTGTTAATGTTGGTGGACGTGACGAGGAAAAAGTTGTTAAAGAAATTCCAGGAAATACCTTAATTTGGACAACAGGGGTACAAGGAAATACAGAAGCAGAAGCTTGTCAACTTTCCGAAACAGAACGTGGTCATCGTCTTCAAGCAAATGAATACATGGAAGCGATTGGCGAAGAAAATCATGGCATCTATGTTGCAGGAGATGTATCAGGTTATATTGTTCCCGAAAATGGTCGCCCTACTCCTCAAATTGTAGAAGCAGCAGAACAAACAGGAAGCACGGCCGCTAAAAATATCATTGCAGATATTAAAGGTGGCGAAAAAACCAAATTTGTTGGAAATTATCGTGGAACACTGGTTTCTATTGGTTCAGGCTATGCGGTTGGGACAGTTGGAAAAACAAAATTAAGTGGTTTTTCAGCAACATTCATGAAACACATGGTTTATCTTGTTTATACCTTTGAAATTCGTTCTGGTCATTATTTCTTCAAATATATCAATGACCAACTTTTCCACAAAGGTGCAATTTAAGTTAAAACAAAATATAAATATAAAACTTTTCCATAAAAAAATTTGGAAAAGTTTTTCTTGTGTAACAGTTTACAAATTGCTCTAAAAAGGATATAATAGTGCCTGACGTTATTATTATATTACTAGTAGGAGAACCATTCTAAATGACTAAGAAACAAATCGTAGTCATCGGTGGTGGTGTTGCAGGAGTACATGCGACGCGTGAGCTTTCTAAAAAGCTCAAAGCAGATGCTGACATCACACTGATTGACAAACATAGTTACCACACAACCATGACTCAACTTCACGAAGTTGCAGCAGGACGTGTTCCATTCACAACTGTACAATATGATTTCCAAAAGCTTTTAGGAAAACGTAAAAACGTTAGTCTTGTCACTGACTCTGTCGTCAGTCTTGACAAAGAAAACAAACAAGTAATCACAAAACATGGTCGTTATAGCTATGATTATGTCATTGTTGCCCTTGGTGGCGAACCAAATGACTTTGGAGTTCCTGGTGTTAAAGAACACGGGTTTACACTTTGGTCACTTGAAGATGCAATGCGAATCAAACGTCATTTGGAAAAAATCGTCCAATATGCATCAACAGAAGTTGATGATGAAAAACGCCGTGCTCTTTTAACAATTTCAGTTGCCGGATCAGGATTTACTGGGATTGAAATGGCAGGTGAATTGATTGATTGGCGTAAAAAAGTTTCAACAGATTGGAAGATTCCTGAAGAAGAAATCACAATCAACGTTGTTGAAATGATGCCAACAATCCTTAATACTTTAGACCGTAAACAAGCAGATAAAGCTCATGCTTATCTTGAAAAGAAAAATGTTCATGTTTTAACAAACCATGGTATTGTTGAAGTAGCAAAAGATCATATCAAAGTGAATGTTGGTGGGCGTGACGAAGAAAAAGTTGCCAAAGAACTTCCAACTCACACATTAATTTGGACAACTGGTGTTCAAGGAAATACAGCTGCAAAAACAGACCTTAATGAAACAGAACGTGGACATCGTCTTCAAGCAAATGAATACATGGAAGCTGTTGGTTTTGAAGGAAAAGGGATTTATGTTGCTGGTGACGTTTCAGGATATATTGAACCAGATACTGGTCGTCCAACACCACAAATCGTTGAAGCTGCGGAACAAACAGCACACACAGCAGCGGCAAATATTCTTGCAGACATCAATGGCGGAAGCAAACATAAACATGAAAGTAAATACCAAGGAACAATGGTTTCAATTGGTTCAACTTGGGGAGTTGCCAAAATCGGTAGCATGCGTCTAACTGGTTTCTGGGCAATGTTGATGAAGAATATTGTTTACTTTATCTATACTTTGCAAATTCGTTCAGCACATTATTTCTGGCGTTATGCCTTGGATGAAGTCTTCCGCGTAAAAGATAATCGTAACTTTATGCGTGGTCATACTTCACGTCAAGGAAATGTACTTTGGGCTGTTCCACTTCGTATTTTCTATGGTGTGGTTTGGTTTACCGAAGCAATTAAGAAAATTGTCGGTGATGGTCAATACTTCAACCCAACGACTTGGTTTGGTAAAGGTTCTTGGTTTACAAATGACCTTAAATTCCCATTCTCATGGTTGCAAGAAGCACCAAAAGCAGCTGACGCAGCCGCAGGCGCTTCAACAGCCGCTTCATCAAGTTCTAGTGTAGCCGATGCAGCCGCAGGTGCTACAGGCGCAGCAACAACAGCCGCTTCAAGTGGTGGTGGTGAAGCTGCTCATAAAGCAACTGAATGGGGCCTCTCGTACGCTTACGGTTCTGACCCAATGACTGTTTTTGACAAAGTGCCACATTGGATGGAACCTATCTTTAAGTTTATGATTCCAAACCGTGAAGTCGCATTGTTTATGCAAAAATTCATGTCAATTGTTGAAATCTTCCTTGCACTTGCCCTTATTTTTGGATTGTTCACTTGGATTGCAGCGGCAGCAACAGCCGCATTGACTGTTATGTTCTCACTTTCAGGAATGTTCTACTGGGTTAACATTTGGTTTATTCCAGTGGCAATTGCACTTATGAATGGTTCAGGTCGTTCATTTGGTTTAGATAAATGGGTTCAACCTTGGATTCAAAGATGGCTAACCAAAATATGGTATGGTCAATCGCGTTCAATTTACAAAGGACGTCAATAGAAAATAGCTCTGCGGAGCTATTTTTTTTTGCCTGAAAAAGCTTGAAAATTATGTTATGATATTTGAAGATAAAAGATAGTTTAAAAACTATCTTTGTAAGAACTGAGGTTTAAATGGATAATTTAAGATATAAAAGTGTCTTTGACATCATTGGTCCAGTGATGATTGGACCTTCAAGCTCGCACACAGCTGGTGCTGCTCGAATTGGTAAAATTGTACGTTCTATTTTCGGTGAACTTCCAGAAAAATTGGAGATTCATCTTTATGAATCTTTTGCTAAAACCTATCGGGGTCATGGAACAGATGTTGCTCTTGTTGCAGGTGTTTTAGGAATGGATACAGATGATGAACGTCTGCCAATGGCGCCTCAGATTGCTTTTGAACAAGGAATGGAAATTTCTTATGTTCCACATCCAGAAGAAAAAGCAGAACATCCCAATACCGCACGTTTAATCGCCAAAAAAGGAGATCGAACAATGACCGTGACTGGAATTTCAATCGGTGGTGGAATGATTCAAGTAACGGAATTGAATGGCTTTGATATCGCAATTTCAGCTGGTGTTCCGACATTTGTGGTCATTCATGAAGACGTTCCAGGGATGATTGCTAGAGTTTCTAGTGTCCTTTCAGAACATCAAATTAATATCGCACAAATGAATGTAACCAGAGAAGCTAAGGGTGAAAAAGCGATTATGATTTTAGAAGTTGATACACCAAATGTTAAGGAAGTAATTGAGGAAATGAAACTTATTCCTCGTTTGCACGCCGTTAATTTCTTTAATTAAAAGCAGTATAGGAATAAATATGTTTAAAAATATAGAAGAATTAATCGAGGATTCTAAAAATTATTCCTCGGTCACAGAATTAATGATTGCCATTGAAATGGAACAAACTGGACGAAATCGTGAACAAATTTGGGAAATGATGGAACATAACCTAGAAACGATGCTTGATTCTGTTAAAAAGGGGCTTGCTGGTAAAAAATCACTTACAGGTCTTACTGGTGGCGATGCAAAGTTGATGGATGATTATATTAAATCAGGCAAAGCACTTTCGGGTGAGCTCATCTTAGGAGCAGCTCGTGATGCGGTTGCCGTCAATGAAGTGAATGCCCAAATGGGGCTCATTTGTGCGACACCAACTGCCGGATCAGCCGGCTGTTTGCCAGGTGTTTTAACTTCGGCTATTAAAACTTTAGACTTGAGTCATGAACAGCAAGTGGAATTTTTATTTGTAGCAGGAGCCTTTGGACTTGCGATTGCAAATAATGCAACGATTTCTGGAGCAGAGGGTGGTTGCCAAGCAGAGGTCGGTTCTGCTTCGGCAATGGCATCAGCTGCACTCGTTTTAGCTGCTGGTGGCTCTGCAGAACAAGCAGGCTATGCGATTGCTATTGTCTTGCAAAACATGTTAGGCTTAATTTGTGACCCTGTTGCTGGTTTGGTTGAAATCCCTTGTGTTCACCGTAATGCAATGGGGGCGTCACAAGCAATGATTTCAGCTGATATGGCTTTGGCAGGGGTTAAAACAGTGATTCCAGTTGATGAGGTGGTCAATACCATGTATAATGTGGGACGGTCTCTACCAGCTGCTTTTAGAGAAACAGCTGAGGGTGGTTTGGCCCAAACACCCACTGGACGTAAAATTATGGAAGAATTATTTGGTTAAGATTAAACTTAAAAATTCGAATGATAAAATTCGAATTTTATTTTTTAGGTTGAATACTTGACTTTTAGTGTTTACACGTGTAAACTTATCTTATGAAAATGAATAGGGAAAGGAGAAAAAATGAACGAAGTAGAATTTAATGTATCAAATGCCGAATTAATCGTTATGCGTGTAATTTGGTCTCTGGGAGAAGCGCGAGTTGATGAAATTTATGCGCAAATCCCCCAAGAATTAGAATGGTCATTGGCCACTGTTAAGACTTTACTTGGTCGACTGGTAAAAAAAGAAATGCTTTCTACCGAAAAAGAAGGAAGAAAATTTGTTTATCGTCCATTGATGGAAGAATGTACGGCTATAAATTTAATGGCCGATGGTCTGATCCAAAAAGTTTGTGAAACGAAACATGTCAATGTTTTGCAAGAGATGATTGAAAAATCGACTTTGACGGCAAAGGATATTGAACTTTTGCAAGAATCACTTAATGCCAAAGAAGTGGTAGGACAAAAACATTGTAATTGCTTAGAAACAAGTGGACTTTGTGCTTGTAAACATGAACATGAGCAGATATCTGCTTAAAAAGGAGAATATAAAATGAAAGAAACTTTAAAAATTGAGGGAATGACTTGTGACCACTGTGTAATGCATGTGACAAATGCTTTGGAAGCTATTGATGGTGTTGAAAAAGCAAAAGTCTCTTTGAAAAAAAATGAAGCACTAGTTAAATTTTCTGCCCCAGCAGATATGGATAAAATGGCTGTTGCCGTTGCAGAGGCTGGTTATAAAGTAATTTAAAAAACACTTCGTTTGTGAATTGAATTTAAATTTGCTAGAATGAAATTGGTAAAGCAAACCCCAAATATTGTTTTACTAAATAATAACAGGTCATCTTCATTCCCCAAATGAAGATGATTTTTTCTTGACTTTTTTCGTTTACAATTGTAAACTATATTTAGAGATAAAATATAGAGGAGGTAAAAATGCGGAGTCAATCATTTGTAATTACAGGAATGACCTGTGCAAATTGTGTAAATACAGTTTCAAAAACATTGAATCAGTCAGATAAAATTATGGAAGCAACGGTAAATTTGGCGACTGAGAAAGCCAAAATTGTTGCTGACGATAATATTTCTGACCAAGAAATTATTAACTTAGTGGAAAAAGCGGGTTATGGAGCCATTGTTAATGACAAAGCTCATCAGGAAAAAATTGCACGTCAAGCTGCAAAAAAAGCAAGAAATTTGGCTTTGTCTTTTTGGATTGCTTTAATTTTGACTTTACCTTTAGTAGTTGCAATGTTTGCTGATATCTTTGGAGTACATGCAAATTGGGTCATGTTTTTACATGAACCAATCGTACAATTGATTTTGGCAACTCCAGTACAATTCGTTATTGGTTGGCGCTTTTATGTTGGAGCTTATCATGCTTTGCGAAATAAATCGGCAAATATGGATGTTTTAGTGGCTTTAGGAACTTCGGTTGCTTACTTTTCGAGTTTGATTTTGGCTATTTTTATGAGCCAAGCGAATGCTTTGAATTTTGAATCATCGATGGTAATTATCACTTTGGTGGTCATGGGTAAACTTTTAGAACATAATGCAAAAGAGAAAACAACGCAAGCAATTACTGGATTAATGTCTAGTCGAGCAACTTTTGTTCATACGGAATCGACTGATTTAGCGATTGAAGAAGTTCAAATGGGACAAGTGATTCGCATTTTGCCAGGGGAGAAAGTGCCTTTGGATGCGATGATTCTTTCTGGCAAAGCATCCTTTGATGAATCTATTTTGACAGGTGAAGCCTTACCTGTTGTAAAAATGGATGATGAAGTCATTTTTGAAGGAACAATAAATTTAGATGGTGAAGTTAAAGCAGTTGTTGTTCATGATTTAAATGATTCAACAATTTCAAGAATGGTTGAAATGATGAGTGAAGCACAAGGCTCAAAACCAAACATTCAAAAATTAGCTGACAAGATTTCAGGGATTTTTGTGCCAGTTGTGTTAGTTATTGCTCTGATAACTTTCATTGCGACTTGGGCTGTCAGTGGAATTTTACTGACAGCAATCATGCATTCAGTAGCAGTTTTGGTCATTGCATGTCCTTGTGCGCTTGGTTTAGCTACACCAACTGCCATTATTTCTGGGACTGGTTTGGCTGCTAAAAATGGTTTGTTGATTAAAAATGCCAATGCTTTGGAACTTGCCGGATTAGTTAAAACAGTATTTTTTGATAAAACTGGGACCATTACAACAGGTGAATTTGAACTGACAGATTTTAAATTACTGACAGAAAGTGAAAAAGTTACTGACAGCTTTAATTCTATTGAAGAAAAAATGGCAAGTGATGAGTTTAAATTATTGGCTAGTCTAGAAGCTCACTCTAATCACCCTTTGGCTAAATCTCTTAAATTTCAAGGTGATTTATATGAACTGACAGATTTATCAGAACTTGCGGGTCGTGGACTTTCTGCTAAAATTAATGGTCAGGAATATTTTGCTGGCAATGATAAATTAATGACAGACTTAAATCTGTCAGTCCCAGAAACAGATGATACGGTCATTTATTTGGCAAATAAGGAAAAATTATTAGCGATGGCTGTTTTTAGTTCAAGTCTAAAGGATGATGCGCTTAAGACAATTCAGACCTTGCAAAAACGTGGTCTAAAGACTGTTATGTTGACAGGAGATAATGAAAATTCGGCAGCAAAAATTCAAAAACTTGTTCATTTAGATGAAGTTAAAAGTGGTTTAAGACCTGAAGAAAAAGCAGAAATTGTGCAAAATAGCCCAAATTCAATGATGGTTGGTGATGGAATCAATGATGCTATTGCTTTAGCGTCAGCGACCGTCGGGCTGGCAATGGCAACTGGGTCAGATATAGCTATGGAAGCTGGTGATGTGACTGTTACTAGCGGTCAACTTCATAAAATTTCCACTTTCTTTGAAGTAGCTAAAAAAACAATTTCCAAAATTAAGCAAAATTATTTTTGGGCTTTCGTTTATAATGTCATTGGCATTCCGCTTGCAGCTTTTGGATTACTCAATCCAATGCTCGCTGCAGCGGCAATGAGTTTATCATCAGTTTCTGTTATTTTGAATTCCTTACTTTTGACAAAAACAAAAATAAAAAACGTTGGATAATCAACGTTTTTTTGTTTAGAATTTACTGATAGAATTTTTTAAAGACAATCTGCCTTATTTTTTATACAATTCTGGGTCAAGCAAGCCACCTTTTTTGAAATTGACTTCAAAATGTTTGGTCTTTAAAGAATAGGAAACAGGGATGCTGACAGCAACTAGGATTCCGAGCGTAAAGGGGATAATTGATTTAGCTTTCATTTTTTGTTCCTCCAGATTTTTTAGGTTTATTAGTAAAATAGTTGTAACCAATAAATAACAGAATTCCTAAAATAAAGCAAATGATTCCTTCTTTTAGTCCATTAGGGAAGAATTTTAGTTCAAGACGATGACTGCCAGTAGGAACGCTAACTTTCATAAAACCAGATTGAGCTTTACTGACAGCCACTTTTTTTCCATCAACTTTTGCTGACCAGCCTTTATCATAAGGAATTGTCAAGAAAATATCGCCCTTTTCTTTTTCCGTATAAGTCATGCGAACCCCGTTTTTAATCATTTCTGTTTTAGGACTACGAGATTGTAGAAGAGCCATTTCTTTTTGGTAAGCTGTAGTGTCCAGACGCCAGAATGAAGTGGTATCAAAAGTAACTTGTGAATTTTCAGGAAATGCTAAGGTCACTTTTAGCTTAGTTTCCTTACTGAAACTTCCTAAATTCAAGAAGGAGCCAGTATCATTTGTACCAACGTAATAACTATTGAGAGAACGTGTCATTTTTGGATTGGAAACATCAGAAATAGTAATCAATGTATTCTCAGCATTACTATTTAGATAAGTAATATTGGGAACAGATAAATAAATTTGACTATTTGCCGCCACGGTAATTCCGTAGGTAACTGAAACATCAGTAGCTGTAGAAGTTTTTGGACGAGTCAGAGTAACAGAATTGCCAGCACCCGTGATTTTATCAGCAGTTTCTTCACTGGTCGTGTAAAATGGAGTAAAGAATGTAGTTTTCGATTTTGTCAAAGCGTTAACTAAAGCTGTTTGATTATTAATAAAGCTGCTAGCTTGAGCTTTATCAGTGAATTTAGCATCTTCAAATCCATTGGGAACGAAGACACCAAGACCCATCGCATTTGAGTTTTTGCTCAAATTACTGAGAGCATTGGAAACTGGTGAAAATCCAAATTTTGGAGGTTGAGCTTGGCTTATATTATATTTAATTCCAAAAATCGAATCCATCAGTAATGTATTCCCAGGATAACGTAAATTCAAATAAGTACTGTCAGTGTGAAATCCTAATTGACGCATGATTGAACTGGCGTTGCTGTTACGAACAGATGAAAATTGGGAAAGTGCATTAAAATTGTACTTCATGCCATCATTTGCTGTATCAGGAACAGTGTTATCCATTCTGGCAAAACCAGAACCAGTAAGCTCATTCACCTTTTTGGCAATCGGTTCTATAGAATTCACTTGGGTATTATAGTAATCACGACTGGCAAAATTCCACTCTTTTTGTATTCCTTGAACCTGATAAAGGGCATTAACACCAGCTTCAACAGTCATGAAAACAAAGAGGATAATAACAAATAGATGAGCTGAAATCCATTTCCTAACAGAATTAATAGACAAGATTAAATAAGCAAGACCAAACAAGAAAGTCAACATAACTTGAGAAGTCATTACATATTTATAGTGTCCAAAAATTAAAGTAGCAAGAAAACCTGTAATTAGAAAAAGACTAATAGTCAAAATATGCCAAGTCTTTATTTCCTCCCAGCGAGATAGAGTTTCTAAAGCCATTAAAACAAGAAACAAACTAAATAAGAAAGCATAGCGGTGCAAGAACATATTTGGTGAATGCATCCCTTGCCATAGTAAATCTAAAGCTTGAAGATAAAATGAAGCAACAAAGAAAGCAATGATTCCTAGAAAGGCAAATTTACTTCTGAGACGAATACTTTTAGTGAAAAAGAAGAGAATAGCCAAAGCTGAAGGCATCATTCCAACATAAATCATTGGAATGGCATTGAATTGAGTAGTATCATAAGTGCCAACAAAATTCTTAGCGAAAAGGTCAAAAAGATGAGAATTTTCTGTAAAGACACCTGACAAAGTTGAAAGAGCATCGGAATTATTAGACTTCAAATCAAGATACATGGGTAAGAGCATGATTAGGCTGGACAGACCAGCTAAAGCAGAAGAAACCACAAAATCAAGCACTTTTGTCCAAGACCATTTTTCGTAAGTCATCCGTGCCAAGAAATAGAGCACTAAGAAAATAGCCACCATAAAGCCAAAATAATAATTTTGGATAAATAGAATCAATAAACTAACGAAATAAAGCCAGCGTTTTCGTTCATCCATTAAGCGATGAAGTCCCCAAATAATTAGAGGCAAGAGAATGAAAACATCTAACCACATCGTAATTTCAAGCTGTGAGGTTAAAAAACTCATCAGTGCGAAAGCTGTACTTATTGACAAAACAATCAATTTAGAAAGTTTTTGATACATGTTTTTGAAACTGACAAATGCTGATAGACCAATCAAGCCAAATTTTAGTATGGTCAGTAAATATAAAGCATCAGGCATTGATTTTACATCAAAGAAAAATGTAAGGGGCATGAGAAAACTTCCCATGTAGTAAGCCGAAAAAGCATAAAGATTGAGGCCGAGACCACTGGTAAAAGTATATAAGAAACCAGAAGAACCGCCCGAATGTAAAATATTACGATAGAGAGAATGAATGGCGACATACTGATGATATGCATCCCCAGCCAAAATTGACCGTGAACTCCCCCAATAAATCCCAGTCATTGCAAGAACGATAACCATTAATAATAATGGAATAAAAAAACTTGCAAGAAGTGCCCATTTATTTTTCTTGATAAATTTCATATTTCTATTATACCAAAGATACAAAAATCAAACTTATATTAAGTGTATTAAAAAAATACTGACAAGCCTGTCAGTACTTTTTATCTAAACGATTTCTAATCTCGTCAGCAATTTCTTCTAATGCTTCAATTCCATTGACTTGCGGGATTTTATAACCAATAAAATAAGGAGAAGTAATAAAGCGAGGAACAATTTTACAAATATATTTATCATCGAAATGATGGAAAAAGAGATTATAAGAATCACAACGCCCATTCATATAGTCTGTCATTAAATAAGAGGTAATCCCATGAACATTGTCAGCCAATTTTTCAACATTTTCAAGTTCAGAAATAATAACATTAAATTCCACAAAGCCCATAATAGGTCGAGTAGACAAAGTGACAGTCAGACCATTTTTTTTGATTTCGACTCCTTCAAAATTTTCTTTTGCAATTTGAGCATAGCCGTCAGTTTCTTCTAAGCCAACGACTTGCAAATGAGGGTGGCGCAATGTTCCACCGGAGCGAGGACCGAAATTTTTGAACATCAAAACGGATTGATATTTGCCAGATTGAATCATTTCATCCCAACATTCAAAAGCAAAAGAAAAAACCTCACGATTTTCTTCCACACCATAAGTAGAAATATCACCTAAATGTTCATCAGACTCAATAATCACAGTCATCATTGAATTTTTGAGTGTTGGAAATTTATTTTTTAACCAAATTTTATGGTCAGAAGTTTTTAAAATACCTGTTAGATTTTCCACATCACAAAAAGGACAAAGAACTTCCTTAGGTACGACTGTTTCATTACGTTTTTTTGTTCCAATAGCTGTATTGAAAACTAAAGGATTTTCACTATGTTTAATCATTATGACATTATACCACTTTTTTTGACTACTTTTTTTATTCAAAGGCTAGTTTTTACTTAGGCAATGTGTTATAATATTCCAGTTACCTATTAATGTTCAGCCTTCAACTGCAACATTTACAAAAGTCAGCCTTCAACTGATATTTTGTCTAACTTGAAAAGAAAAAATTTACTGACGAAATCGTCTAGTTTTTTTCGTCAGCAATTTTATTTCTTTTCAAAATCAAAATAGAAAGAGATGGTGAAAAATTAATGGATAACACAAATACTCAACTTATGTCTGGTAAGAGTCCAGCACAAACACGTGTCGTTGTCGGAATGTCCGGTGGTGTCGATAGCTCAGTCACAGCTTTGCTTCTTAAAGAACAAGGTTATGATGTTATTGGCGTCTTCATGAAAAACTGGGATGATACCGACGAAAATGGTGTCTGTACAGCCACTGAAGACTACAAAGATGTAGCTGCAGTAGCTGATCAAATTGGCGTTCCTTATTACTCAGTCAATTTTGAAAAAGAATACTGGGACCGTGTTTTTGAATACTTCCTCGCTGAATATCGCGCTGGACGTACCCCAAATCCTGATGTCATGTGTAATAAGGAAATTAAATTTAAAGCTTTCCTAGATTATGCTATGGAATTAGGAGCAGACTACGTCGCAACAGGTCATTATGCCCAAGTTCGTACAGATGAAAATGGTATCGTTCATATGTTACGTGGCGCGGACAACAACAAAGACCAAACTTATTTCTTAAGTCAATTGACCCAAGAACAACTCAAGAAAACAATGTTCCCATTGGGACATTTGGAAAAGCCTGAAGTACGTAAGATTGCTGAAAAAGCAGGACTTGCAACTGCTAAGAAGAAAGATTCAACAGGAATCTGCTTCATTGGTGAAAAGAATTTCAAAAAGTTCCTTGGAGAATATTTACCAGCTCAACCAGGTAAAATGATGACACTTGACGGTATCGAAATGGGAAATCACGCCGGTTTGATGTATTATACAATCGGTCAACGTGGTGGTCTTGGTATCGGTGGACAACACGGCCAATTAACAAGTGACCCATGGTTTGTTGTTGGTAAAGACTTAACTACTAATACCCTTTATGTTGGACAAGGTTTCCATCATGAACACCTTTATTCAACAAGTCTTGACGCAAGCGATTTGAGCTTTACCAGAGAAATGCCAGAAACTTTTGACCTTCACTGTACAGCAAAATTCCGTTATCGCCAAGAAGATACAGGAGTAACTATTCATGTTAACGGTGATAAAGTAACCGTTGATTTCGACGAACCTGTTCGAGCAATTACTCCCGGACAAGCTGTTGTTTTCTATGATGGAGAAGAATGTCTTGGTGGTGCGATGATTGACGTAGCCTACAAAGCACAAAAAGTAATGCAATATCAATAAAATATTGACCTGTCAAAGTTTTGACAGGTTTTTTTGAACAAAAAAAGAAACGGTTTTCATAACTTGTTGATAATATTTCTGTACATAATAAAATACTTATAACTTTTTAATATAAATCGAGAAAAATGCTTTCCCTAAGCGATTTTTTATGGTATAATGTTTTGTAAGGCTGTGTACCAGCCAAATTGTTGGAGGAATTTTTTTTACAAATGAACGAATTTGAAACATTATTAAACAGCGTTGAAGACGTTAAAGTACGTGACGTCGTTAAGGGTGAAATCCTTTCAGTTGAAAACGGGCAAGCAACTGTTGCCATCGTAGGAACTGGTGTTGAGGGTGTCCTTACACTTCGCGAAATCACTAACGATAAAGATGCTGATATCAATACATTCGTTAAACCTGGAGATGTTCTTGATTTGCTTGTTATCAAACAAATCGTTGGTAAAGAAGCCGAAGGTGCAAACGTATATCTCCTTTCATTGAAACGTCTTGAAGCTCGTAAAGCTTGGACTCAATTGGAAGGCAAAGAAGGCGAAATCGTAACAGTTAAAGTTACTAAAGACGTTAAAGGCGGACTTTCAGTAGACTATAACGGTGTTCGTGGATTTATCCCTGCATCTATGATTGACACTTACTTTGTTAAAGATACTAAGAAATTTGTTGGCGAAGAAATCGAAGCTAAAATTATCGAAGTTAACGCTTCAGAAAACCGCTTCATCCTTAGCCGTCGTGCAGTTGTTGAAGCTGAAGCAATCGAAATGCGTAAAGAAGCTTTTGCACAACTTCAAGAAGGCGATATCGTTGAAGGTACAGTTTCACGCGTAACTAACTTCGGTGCATTCGTTGACCTTGGTGGTATTGACGGATTGGTTCACGTTTCTGAACTTTCACATAGCCGTATCAAACGTCCATCAGACGCAGTAAAACCTGGCGATGTTGTTAACGTTAAGATTTTGAAACTCGACCCAGAAGCTGGACGTCTTTCACTTTCACTTAAAGCTACACAACCTGGACCATGGGAACAAGTTGAAGAAAAAGCACCAGTTGGATCAACTGTTGAAGGAACTGTTAAACGTTTGACAGACTTCGGTGCCTTTGTTGAACTTTATCCAGGTGTTGAAGGACTTGTTCACGTTTCACAAATTTCATGGGAACGTGTTGAAAATCCAAAAGATGTTCTTAAAGTTGGTCAAGTTGTGAACGTAAAAGTTCTTGACGTGAAACCTGCTGAAGAACGTATCTCACTTTCAATCAAAGCGCTTGAAGAAGCTCCAGCTCGTCCAGCTCGTAACAACGACAACGACGGTGAAAAACGTGATCGCAAACCACGCGCACCACGTAAAGCAGCTAAACCTTCATACGATTTGCCTGAAACACAAGAAGGCTTCTCACTTGCTGATTTCCTCGGGGAAGACTTCGATATTAACGATTTGTAAGAAAAATTCAAAAATATCCTCTAAAAGACCCGCTGGGTCTTTTTTTGTTTAGAAATGTATCAGATTAATCATTTGAGATAAATGGGAAATTCACAGAAATCTAACATAAAAATGAGTAGTTCTCTTGGAAAACTTTTTTTATAATAAGTATGTAAAAGTAAAGGAGAACTACAATATGAAAACAAAAAATTCATTCCGGACATGGAAGTCTGGTAAAACATGGCTTTATTCATCATTAGTCTTGGGAACTTTACTCCTGAGTTCAGGGATATCAGCCAATCAAATAAAAGTTCTGGCTGATACAACAGGAACGCAAGGTAGTCAGATGACTTCAACTTCAGAGATAACCGCAGGACTTCAAGCAAATATTAATGCCACAACTACTGTTACTGCAGCACAATTGGCTAATGCAACAGCTCCAGGTCCATTTACAGCTGGAGTAAATCAGGTTATTCCTTTTGAAGCTTTTGGAGGGGACGGAATGTTGACTCGTCTCTTACTTAATTCCGCAAGTAAAGCACCATGGTCGGACAATGGAACAGCTAAAAATGCAGCTTTATCGCCAATTTCAGGACTTGAATCTGGAAAATATTTCTATGAAGTTGATTTAGCCGGTACAAATGGGGCAACAGGCCAAAATTTACTTGATGTATTACGTGCTAATGGAACAAAGAGTTATGAAGCAACAGTCAAAGTTTATGCCGCTAATACTTCAGGAACGGCAGACACAAGTAAAACGGTTGCTACAAAAATGGTACAAGTTAATTTGACTGGTTTGACTGATAATATTAATACTACAACTACAGTATCGGCATCAGAATTAACCAATGCAAAAGTGCCAGGTCCATTTACAGCAGGAGTAAATCAGGTTATTCCTTTTGAAGCTTTTGGAGGGGACGGAATGTTGACTCGTCTCTTACTTAATTCCGCAAGTAAAGCACCATGGTCGGATAATGGAACAGCAAAAAATCCTGCCCTATCACCAATTTCAGGTCTTGAATCTGGAAAATATTTCTATGAAGTTGATTTAGCCGGTACAAATGGAGCAACAGGTCAAAATTTACTTGATTTATTACGTGCAAATGGAACAAAGAGTTATGATGCAACGGTTAAAATTTATGCAGCCAATGCTTCAGGCACGGCGAATACAAGCAAAACAGTTGCTACAAAAATGATACATGTAAACTTAACTAAACAACAAAGCACGATTTCTAGTCAATCTGTCTATCGTTTGTACAATAAAGTGAGTGGAGAGCATCTCTATACCACAAGTAATTATGAGTATAACTCACTCAACACAATGAACAGTGGTTGGTTAGGAGAAGGAGTAGCTTGGAAAGCACCAAAATCTGGCAATAATGTATATAGAGTTTATAATCCAAACTCAGGTGAACACCTTTATACGGAATCAGCATATGAAATGAATAGCCTAGTGCATCAAAACGGTTGGAAATCAGAAGGAGTTGCTTTCTATTCTGATTCAAATAGTGGAAAACCAGTTTATCGTCTCTACAATCCTAATGCAAAACTGGGAGCCCATTTCTTGACGATGAGTTCCTATGAACGAGATAGTTTGGTTAAAGCGGGTTGGAAATCAGAAGGAATTGCATTTTATGCGACAAAATAGTTTAAGATATAGACTTGTTTAGTTTTAGGAAAAGACTTAAAAATATTTTTTAAGTCTTTTATGCTATGAAGATGAAATGTAATGTCAGAAAATTGATATTTTTTAATATTTTTTGATATACTGTGAATATGGAACAACGAATACTAATAATTGAAGATGAAGAAAGTCTCTCTAATTTATTAAAGACTGAACTTTCCTTTGAAGGATATGAAATTAACACTGCAGCTGATGGAATTTCAGGATTAAAAATTTTTGAACAAGAACAATTGGATCTGGTTATACTTGACTGGATGATTCCAAAACTTGATGGTCTTGAAGTTTTACGACGTATGAAAAAAATTAATAAAGAAGTTCCAGTAATATTTGTAACTGCGAGAGACTATGTGGGAGATAAAGTTGCAGGTTTGGATGCAGGGGCTGATGATTACTTAACAAAACCCTTTAGCATTGAGGAGCTCATGGCTCGGTTGCGAGTGATTTTTAGAAAACATACACAACCAACGCAATATGCTTATGGTGAGATTTCTCTTAGTCAGAGTGAACATATTGTTAAATATGGTGGAAAACCGATTAATTTAAGCCAGAGAGAGTTTGCTCTATTACTTTTTTTATTTGAACATCAGGGGGAGATTATCTCAAGGGATGATATCCTTGATGAAGTTTGGGGAATGAACTTTGGTGGTCAGCTAAATACTGTGGATACTTACATACGCTATTTACGAAAAAAATTAGATAAAAATATGATAGAAACAATAAGAGGTTTAGGATATAGACTTAAAAAAAATAAATAATAATAAAAAAAAGAAAATATATACAAATGAATTATTAATTAGAAGAATTTTTCAGCGCATCTTTCTTTTATTATTAACGTTTAGTGGGTTGACCTTTATTACTTATAGCTTGTTTCAAGTAAGTGATAGAGAGACAAGTGCTATTATGACAGGAATGAAAAATGTTTCGGACCTTAGTGACATGAACTTTCAAGATATAAGTGGCTTCCATGAGGAAGATAATTTTATTCGTGTAAGTTCAGAATCGAAAAAAACAATAATGAGCAAAGGAACTGATAGTTTTTTAGAAAATCGGACTTTTCATTTTGGTAAAATTACGGTATCAAATGGAAAATTATATGATACTGTTTATAAAAAAGAAAAAGGAATCACCTATGAAATTTGGCTTTCTCTTCAGGATATATTTGAAGAAGGTGAAACCTTATTGACAAGTGCCTTTGTTATTCTACTTTTAAATTATTTGATTGGTTTACTACTAATACGTCATTATTCCAAGAAAATAAATGGGCCAATTCAAAAATTGGCTTTTGAGGCAAGTCAGAATAATAATTTATTGGAAGTTCCTGATTCACCAATGGAAATAAGAGAACTTGCAATAAATTTTAATGACTTAGTTGAAAGATTACAAGAGAAAATTGAATCTGAAAAAGAATTTACGACAAATTTATCCCATGAATTAAGAACACCTGTAATGGCAATTTCTGGCTATATTTCATTGCTCAAAAGAAGAAGAGTTGAGCATCCAGAAATTGTTGAAAATGCACTGGATTATTTGGAAAAAGAATCGGAGAGACTGAAAAAACTAATAGAAGATTTTTTAACTTTATCAAGAAATGGACAGATTGATTATCAAGAAGAGATTTTCACAATTGAGAGTTTACTCTTAGAAGTTAAGGCCACTTTTGAATTTGATTCGTCTAACGAGATAGATATTGAAGGAGGTGGAGAGCTATACATTAAAACGAGTAAATTTGCTCTTCGAGAAATTTTGACCATTTTAATTGAAAATGCAATAAAATATTCGCCAGATAGAACAAGAGTTTTTATTAAATATAATAAAAAAGAAATTCAAATTATTGATGAAGGAGTTGGGATTACTGATAGTGAAAAAACAAAAGTCTTCAATCGTTTTTATCAAGTAGATAAATCAAGGGGAAGCCATACTGGAAATGGTATTGGCTTAGCAATAGCTCAACAATATGCAGAAATAATAAAAGCTAAAATTTTCATTACTGACAATCTTCCAGAAGGTTCAATCTTTCATATTAATTTTGAAGATGAAAGTGGAGTTAGCTAATGATTTAAAAAGGTCTATTTAGATCTTTTTTTGTACATAAAGTCAGTCAAGTCGACTTTAAATTGTTCGGAATATTTGGTATAATTTAATTGTTTTATAGATAAGGTTCAACTTTTTAAATAAATAGAGGGATAAAAAAATGGAAGAAGGACAAGCGCATATTCAATTAAAGAAAAATGATGCTAGACTTGATGCAATTATTGTCGGTGATCCAGCTCGAATAGATCAGGTCGCAAAATTTTTGACCGATGTAAAAAATTTAAAATACAATCGAGAATTTCGCTCAATCTGTGGAACTTATAAAGGTAAGGAACTATTAGTTTTGTCAACAGGTGTAGGTGCACCGTCAGCTGCTATTGCGATTGAAGAGCTTCATAATATTGGAGTTAAGAGAATTATCAGAGTAGGTTCTGCGGGTGCTTTGCAGTTAGGGATCGATTTAGGAAGTCCAATTATTGGAGAAGGAGCAGTACGAGATGACGGTTTGACAAAAATGTATGTACCCGAACAATATCCAGCAGTTCCATCTACTGATTTGTTAAATAAAGCAAAAGAAATTGCTCCCGATGCTATTTATGGAATTATTCGTTCTCATGACGGTTTTTATATGGATAATCATGAAGAAACTCAAGCATATTGGTCTAAATTTGGAATTGTGGGCGAAGATATGGAATCTGGTGCATTGTTTACAGTCGGACGTTTACGAGGAATAGAAACTTTATCTATTTTGAATAATGTTGTTGCTTACGGAGGAGATTTACAAGCGGGAGTCAATGATTTAGTTTCAGGAAATGATAAAGTTAATAAAGGTGAGCTTCGGACAATTGAGATTGCTCTAGAAGTTTTAAATCGCTAATATAAATATTACTTGTAAATTGATTAGAGTTGAAAAATAGAACTGAAATTACCATCATATTTTAAATTAATAAAGCGGTAAGCGATATTCTTGACTGCATTTAAGCGTTAGGATAAAAAGGAGAAAAAATGACAAAAGATTCTTGGCTTTTTAAGCAACTTTTTGCAAATTGGAAGAAATTTGAAATCACATATATCTTAATTTTATTGTTCTTACAAGTGATTGTCTATATCATTGCCCCTGATTCTTTCATTGGAATGATATCTGGTGTATTTGGTGTACTTTGTCTCATTTATGGGATGAAAGGTCGTAAAATTAATTTTGCATTTGGTTTAGTTCAGACCTTAGCGATGACTTTAATTGCTTATCAGACTCACTCATGGATGAGTTTTGTTATGGGAATTTTTTATGTCTTATCTCAACCTGTGGGCTGGTTTTTTTGGGGACAGGATGATGCTATCCATGAATTTAGACCAAAAACTCGTCGTCTAATTTTTCTAGGTGCTTTTATTGCTTGGTTGGTCGTTTGGGGCATAGATGCCTTATTAAATGGGCAACTTCCTTATTTTGATGCTCTAAATTTAATTATTCCACTCATTGCACAAGTATTGTATATTTTGAAATATAAAGAAAATTGGTCGCTGTGGATTGTGGTTAACACGGCAGCAGTAATTTATTGGACAATTTTAACGGTACAATTTATTATGGGAGTAAATACCCAAGGGCAGTTAGGAATGTATTTATCGCAAGTTGCCTTACAAGGAGCCCTGCTCTTCAATGCAATCTACGCTAATCGAGTTTGGGCAAGTGGTGAAGCTGATAATGAAGGTGGAACTAAATAACAAGTGAAAATGACTCAAGTAAATGGGTCATTTTTTGTTTTATAAACGTCCAAAAGAAGAGCAGCTCCTACATTTTTTTGCTATAATAAACAATATGAATCAAACGATAAAAGCAAAGTTAGAACTATTACCAGATAGTCCTGGCTGTTATTTACATAAAGATAAAAATGGGACAGTTATTTATGTCGGAAAGGCAAAGAATCTTAAAAATCGAGTGCGCTCTTATTTTCATGGTTCTCATAATACCAAGACAGAATTACTAGTTTCTGAAATTGAAGATTTGGAATGGATTGTTGTAGGTTCAAATATTGAATCCTTAGTTTTGGAAATCAATCTCATTCAACGTTATAAGCCTAAATATAATATTATGCTTAAGGATGATAAATATTATCCTTTCCTAAAAATAACAAATGAAAAATATCCTCGTTTGTTGGTCGTCCGTAAAGTTCAAAAAGATGGTGCGACTTATTTTGGACCTTATCCAGATGTCAAAGCTGCCAATGAAGTTAAACGCCTTTTAGACCGAATTTTTCCATTTAGAAAATGTGGCTTACACGAGAAAAAAGTATGTTTCTATTTTCATATTCATCAGTGCTTATGTCCAGTAGTTAATCATGTTGATCCTCAAGTTTATAAGGATATGACTCAAGAAGTGAAGGAATTTCTGACAGGTTCTGATAAAAAAATTGTTAAAGAACTTGAAGCAAAAATGATGATTTCTTCTGATAATATGGAATTTGAGCAAGCTGCTGAGTATCGGGATGTGATTAAGGCAATTGGAACTTTAAGAACAAAACAACGGGTGATGAATCAAGATTTGAAAGACCGCGATGTTTTTGGATATTATGTTGATAAAGGCTGGATGTGTGTCCAAGTATTTTTTGTGCGCCAAGGAAAATTGATTCAGCGTGATGTGAATATGTTTCCTTACTACAATGATGCTGAAGAGGATTTTTTAACTTACATTGGACAATTCTATCAAGATAATAATCATATGATGCCAAGGGAAATTTTTATTCCGCAAGACATCGATAAGGAATCTGTGGAAGCAGTAGTTGCAGCTAGCCAAGAGGGAAATTTATTAACTAAAGCTCAAGCTAAAGAAGTCGATGCAAAAGTTTTTACGGCCAAGACGCTTAAATTTTCTGATCAAAAAGATGTTGAGCAATCAATTGTTAAACTTGATAAAGAATTATCAGCCGAAAAACGTTTATCATCACTTTTAGCTAAAACACAGATTGTTCAACCAAGTCGTGGTGAGAAAAAGCAATTGGTTAATATGGCAACTAAGAATGCTCAAAGTCAATTGCAATTGAAATTTGATGTGGCTGAGCGTGATATTTTGAAAACGACTAAAGCAGTTGAAAACTTGGGTAAAATTTTGGGAATACCAAAACCTGTAAGAATTGAGTCTTTTGATAATTCAAATATTATGGGGACTTCACCAGTATCTGCAATGGTTGTTTTTATTGATGGAAAACCTTCAAAAAAAGATTATCGGAAATATAAAATTAAAACAGTGGTTGGTGCTGATGACTATGCTTCAATGCGCGAGGTGATGACGAGACGTTATTCACGAGCTTTAAAAGAAGAAACAGCTCTTCCTGATTTGATTGCAATGGATGGTGGAGCTGGTCAAGTTAACATTGCCAAGCAAGTTTTAAAAGAGCTTGGGCTATCGATTCCGGTTGCTGGGATGCAAAAAAATGATAAGCACCAAACGTCAGAATTACTTTTTGGTGACCCTTTAGACGTGGTTCCCTTGTCAAGACAATCTCAAGAATTCTTTTTGCTGACAAGAATTCAAGATGAGGTTCACCGTTTTGCGATTACATTCCATAGACAACTACGTGGTAAAAATACATTTTCAAGTAAATTGGACGGTATTGTTGGACTTGGTCCAAAACGAAAACAAAAGTTACTGACAACTTTCAAAAATTTGAAAGCAATTGAAGAGGCAAGTGTACAAGAAGTGGCAGAAGCTGGCATTCCTTATGAAGTAGCAGAACGTGTGAAAACAACTTTGTCTGGACCAATTCAAGAAAATGAAAATTGGGAATCACTCAAGGATATTGTTCCTCTTTTAGAAGGTAAAAAATAAAGTAATCAAAAGAATTGTCAGTAAATCTGTCAGTTCTTTTGATTCTTGAAAAAACAAAAAATTACTGACAGAAATTCTGTCAGTAAAATAAAGTAGTTATTGCAAATTTGTCAGTAAATATTTACTGACAAACTAGGAATTAAGAAAGTAATTGGAGAATCGATGGACTGGTCTAAGAATCAAATAAAGGAATTTCAGCAAGATTTACTTTCTTGGTATGATGATAATAAAAAGCCACTCCCTTGGCGAAAAACAACTGAACCTTACAAAATATGGATTTCAGAAATCATGTCCCAACAAACACAGGTTGAAACTGTCATGCCATATTATGAACGTTTCATGAAAAAATATCCGACGATTGAGACTTTAGCTCAAGCTGATGATGCTGAACTGCTAAAACTTTGGGAAGGCTTGGGCTATTATTCTCGCGCTCGTAATCTAAAAATCGCAGCGCAAGAAGTTGTTGATAAATATGATGGAAAATTTCCTGACAATCTAGCCGATATATTATCATTAAAAGGAATTGGACCTTATACAGCCGCTGCAATTGCTTCAATTTCTTTTGGACTCGCTGAGCCTGCAATTGATGGAAATCTAATGCGCGTGACCAGCAGGCTGTTTGAATTAGATTGTGATATTTCTAAAAGCAGTTCAAGGAAAATTTTTGATGGCTACCTAAGAAAGCTCATCAGTAAAAAAAGACCAGGTGATTTCAATCAGGCGTTGATGGATTTAGGTTCTTTAGTTTGTAGCCCAAAGAGTCCAAAATGTGAAGTTTGTCCCTTACTAAACTATTGTGCAGCAGCAGCGTCAGGAAAACAATTAAATTATCCAGTAAAAACAAAAAAGATAAAACAAAAAGATTTGTATTTTACAGCCTTTGCCTTAGAAAATTCATTAGGAGAATATTATTTAGAAAAGCGTCCATCAAAAGGCTTGTTAGCAGACATGTGGACATTTCCACTGACAGAATTACCAGCAGCAGATTTTGAAAAAATGGTTACTGACGGCTCTGTCAGTAAAAATATTGTCATTCCAGAACTTCCGGAAAGTATTTCAAAAATGGAATATGTAGCTAATTTTACTCACATTTTTTCTCATCAAAAATGGCATTTGGCAATCATTAAATTAAAACCAGAAGAGACTTTTGAAGTTGCTGACGAATTATTATCAGAAGACAAAATGTGGGTTCATTTTGATTCAAAAGTACTGACAGAAAATGGCCAACCAAAAGTAAGTCGTTCACAAATTCCACTTGCTGGGCCACAAGTGAAGATGTTTGAGATTTTAGATAAGAAGAATAAGAAAATTGATCTGCTAAAATAGTGGAGTAACCATCGAAACCAAATTTTTGGTATAATAGATAAATATACTACTTCAAGGAGAAGATTATGACAACTATTGATTTTAAAGCCGAAGTTGAAAAGCGTAAAGACGCTTTGATGGAAGATTTATTTAGCCTTTTGCGCATTGATTCTGCAATGGATATGGAACATGCAGATGCTGAAAATCCATTTGGTCCTGGTCCAAGAAAAGCATTGGATGCATTCTTGAAGATTGCTGAACGTGATGGTTATACAACTAAAAATTATGATAATTATGTTGGACATTTTGAATACGAAAATGGTGCAAGCGATGATGCAGAAGTTCTTGGAATTATCGGTCACTTAGACGTTGTTCCTGCAGGTTCTGGTTGGGACTCAAATCCATTTGAACCAGAAATTCGTAATGGAAATCTTTATGCTCGTGGAGCATCTGATGATAAAGGTCCAACTGTTGCATGTTACTATGCCCTTAAAATCTTGAAAGAACTCAATCTTCCATTAAGCAAAAAAATCCGTTTTATCGTTGGAACAAACGAAGAAACTGGTTGGGCAGATATGGATTACTATTTTGAACATTGTGAATTGCCATTGCCTGACTTTGGTTTCTCACCTGATGCTGAATTCCCAATTATCAATGGTGAAAAAGGAAATATTACAGAATATCTCCATTTTGCAGGTAAAAATGCTGGAGAAGTTGTTCTTCACAGTTTTAAAGCTGGTCTTGCCGAAAATATGGTTCCAGAATCTGCAACTGCAGTAATTTCAGGTGCTAAAGATTTACAAGCTGCACTTGAAAAATTCGTAGCTGAACATGCAAGCAAAAATCTTCGTTTTGACCTTGAAGAAAGTGCTGGAAAAGCGACAATTACACTTTATGGTAAATCAGCACATGGTGCGATGCCAGAAAAAGGTGTAAATGGAGCAACTTACCTTACTTTATTCTTGAACCAATTTAATTTTGCTGATGGTGCTGCTGCTTTCATTAAAGTTGGAGCTGAAAAACTTCTTGAAGACCATGAAGGTGAAAAATTGGGAACAGCTTATGTTGATGAATTAATGGGTAATACTTCAATGAACGCTGGTGTTTGGTCATTTGATGAGAATTCTGAAGGTAAAATCGCGCTTAACTTCCGTTTCCCACAAGGAAATAGTCCAGAACGTATGCAAGAAATTCTTGCTAAACTTGATGGTGTTGTTGAAGTTGAACTTTCAAAACATCTTCATGTTCCACATTATGTTCCAATGTCAGACCCACTTGTATCAACATTGATTGATGTTTATGAAAAACACACAGGCCTCAAAGGTTATGAAACAATCATTGGTGGTGGAACTTTTGGTCGTCTTTTAGAACGTGGTGTTGCTTATGGTGCGATGTTTGAAGGGGAGCCTGATTCAATGCACCAAGCTAATGAAATGAAACCTGTTGAAAATATTTATAAAGCGGCAGTAATTTATGCTGAAGCAATTTATGAACTTACAAAGTAATTTATAAAATTAAAGAGTTTAGTGACTAAACTTTTAAGGGTTTAAAAATCTGGCATAATTTGCCAGATTTTAACCTTTTATTCCATAAATAGAGGTGGAAAAATGGTTTTTGGAACAGGTGTTGATAATGTAGAGCTTTCTCGAATTCAAAAAGCACTGACACGTTCTGAACGTTTTGTGGAACAGGTTCTTACGGCAGTGGAGTTAGAAAAATATAATAGTTTTCAATCTACCGCTCGTAAAACTGAATTTCTTGCGGGACGTTGGGCAGCAAAAGAAGCTTTTTCTAAAGCTTACGGTACGGGATTTGGTAAGGCTTTGGGCATGCATGACCTTGAAATCAAAAATGATGAATTAGGAAAACCCTATTTTACTAAACATCCTTTTGATGGACAGGTTCATTTATCTATCTCGCATAGTAATTTAGAAGCTGTTGCTTTTGTTGTTTTGGAAAAGAATTAAGAAGTAATAAAAATTTTTGCTTAAACTAGAGGAAGGTTTAAAAGATGAAAACTTCTCCACATCGCAATACGTCAGCCATTGTTGACTTAAAGGCGATTAGAAATAATATTGAAAAATTTAAAAAGCATATTCACCCTAATGCGGAAATTTGGCCAGCAGTGAAAGCAGATGCTTATGGTCATGGCTCGGTTGAGGTTTCTAAAGCAGTGAGCGATTTGGTAGGCGGTTTTTGTGTATCAAACCTTGATGAGGCAATTGAATTACGGAATCATTTGGTAACTAAACCAATTTTAGTTTTATCAGGAATTGTTCCGGAAGATGTTGATATTGCAGCTGCTCTTAATATTAGCCTTACTGCCCCAAGTTTAGAATGGTTAAAATTGGTTGTTCAAGAAGAAGCAGAACTTTCAGATTTAAAAATTCATATTGGTGTAGATTCTGGTATGGGTCGGATTGGGATTCGGGATGTTGAAGAAGCGAATCAGATGATTGAACTTGCTGATAAATATGCGATTAATTTTGAAGGAATTTTCACTCACTTTGCGACCGCCGATATGGCTGATGATACAAAATTTAAAGATCAACAGGCAAGATTTAACAAAATTATGGCTGGCTTATCACGTAAACCAAAATTTGTTCACTCAACTAATACGGCCGCCGCATTATGGCATAAGGAACAGGTTCAAGCTATTGAACGCTTAGGTATTTCAATGTATGGCTTGAATCCAAGTGGTAAAACTTTGGAACTTCCTTTTGAAATCGAACCTGCTCTCTCTTTAGTTTCTGAATTGACTCATATTAAAAAAATAGCCGCAGGCGAAACAGTTGGTTACGGTGCAACTTATGAAACAAGTGAAGAAACATGGATTGGAACTGTTCCAATTGGTTATGCTGATGGTTGGACTCGTCAAATGCAAGGCTTCAAAGTGTTGGTAAATGGAGAATTTTGTGAGATTGTTGGTCGAGTTTGTATGGATCAAATGATGATAAAACTTGATAAATCTTACCCTCTAGGAACAAAAGTTACCTTGATCGGTCGTGATAAGACTAATGAAATCACGACGACAGATGTTGCTGATTGGCGTGGAACGATAAATTATGAAGTGCTTTGCTTGCTTTCTGATAGAATCAAACGAATTTATAAATAAAATGAAAGAAACTGTATTTTTGCAGTTTTTTTCATTTGGGTTAAAAATAAATTAATCCCTAATCTTTTCCTCATGATACCCTTTACAAATTGTCTTTTTATGGTAAAATATAATTAAGATATAAATGAGAAAGCCGTAAGAAAAAAATGAGGTGAACACTATGATAAAAATATACACAGTAGCATCTTGTAGCTCTTGTAAAAAAGCAAAAGAATGGTTGGAGAAACAAAATCTTGCTTACCAAGAAATAAATTTGGTTACGAGTCGAATTTGTAAGGAAGATATATTAGAAATTTTAGCATTGACTGAGGAAGGGACTGGAGATATCATTTCTAGAAGAAGTCAAGCTTATCAACGATTAAATATTGATTTTGAAACGATTAAATTAAATGATTTGATTCAAATAATTGAAGAAAATCCAACGCTCTTACGTCGACCTTTAATTGTCGATCATAAGCGACTACAAGTTGGTTACAATGATGATGAAATTAGAAAATTTTTACCAAGAAAAAAGAGAGAGATTCAAATTAAAGTCGCAACAGAAGCTTCTTATAATTTGGACATTGAAGAACAATTTCATGAAGGATAATTCAGTAGTTAGGCTACTGAATTTTTTCTATATAAAGCAAAATAGTTTATTATTTTAGAGAAAAAAAGTAGAATTAAGCTAAAGTGTTGTATCATGAGTACATTTTAAAGATTTATTAATAATTAGGAGGCTAAAGAATGTTTGATTATATTATTATTGGTGCCGGACCTGGTGGACTAGGATTAGCTTATCGTTTAAAAACTAAAGATAACAAAATCGGAATTATTGAGAATGATAAATGGGGAGGAACTTGTCCAAACTATGGTTGTGACCCAACAAAAATGATGATGGCAGTTGTCGAAGCCAAAAGTCGTGTCGAACAGTTAAAAGGGCAGGGTATTTCTGGTGAATTAAACATTGATTGGAAAGGGCTGAAAAGTCGTAAACTAAATATTACTGACCCTTATGAAAAATCAACTTTTGCTGGTTTGAAAAATGCTGGGATAGAAACAATATATGGCAGTGCCGCTTTTAATGACCAAGGAGAGCTTGAAGTTGAAGGGAAAACTTATCAAGCTAAAACTTACATTATCGCAACAGGAAGCCGTCCACGTCTTTTAGATATTGCTGGAAAAGAATTTTTAAAAACAAGTAATGATTTTTTAGCGCTTGAAGAATTTCCCGCTCAAATCAGCTTTTTAGGGAGTGGGCCAATTTCATTAGAACTGGCTCAAATTGCTAAAGCGGCTGGAAGCGATGTTACTATTATTTCACGTAAAAAAGCGAAAGCTGCTCATTTTGATGAAGAAATGGGGCAAGAATTTATTAATTACCTTAAAGCTCAAGGTATTAAATTCATCGAGGATATTTCTGTAGATAAAGTCGAAAAAGTTGCTGACGGATTTTTACTGACTGACGGGACTGATTTTGAACATAAAACAGATTTAGTGATTGCGGGAGTAGGCCGTCAGCCAAATAGTGATAAGCTAAATTTAGAAAAAGTAGGTGTCGAAACGGATGCTAAAGGCATCAAGGTAAACGAATATTTACAAACAAGCAATTCTAAAATTTATGCGATGGGAGATGTACTTTCTAAAAATCAACCTCATTTGACGCCTGTTTCTTCTTTTGAAGGAGCTTATTTAGGTGAAAATTTAGTTAAGGATGAACCGCAAAAAATTGCTTATCCAGCAATTCCTACAATCATTTTTGGAACGGCAAAACTGGCTGAGGTTGGCCATTTGGCAGGTGAGGGGATTCATACTAAGACTTTAGATTTAAGTTCTTGGTATACTTATAAAAGAATTAATGACCCCTTGGCAAAATTAAAAGTTGCACTCAATGAAAAGCTAGAAATCGTGGGGGCATCAACGGTAAGTTCAGTGGCTGATGAAGTGATTAATTTAATTAATATTTTAATTCAACAAAAAATGACTTTGGCGGATGTTGAAAAAATGATTTTCACTTATCCAACAGTGGCTAGTGACTTAGAATATTTTTACTGACAGAAAATAAATTACTACCGACATTATAATAGTAGAAACAATAAGTTACGGCAGAATAAATTTTTTACTGACAGACTTTATTTTCAAGCTGTCAGTAAATTTTACTGATAGAAATGAGGACATTCATGATTGAATTCCAGAATGTGTCCAAGGCTTTTGCTAACAAAAAAATTCTTGATCATGCTAATTTTACAATTAAAGACCAAGAGTTTTTTGTGTTAGTGGGGCCGAGTGGAAGTGGGAAAACGACCACTTTAAAAATGATTAATCAATTAGTCACTCACAGTGAGGGAAAAATATTAATCAATAATGAAGAAATATCAACGGCAAATTTACGAAAATTGCGCTTATCTGTGGGCTATGTGCTGCAGCAAATTGCTCTCTTTCCTAATTTGACTGTCTCAGAAAATATTGCTTTAATTCCTGAAATGAAGGGGTGGGATAAAGCAAAAATTGCTGACAGAACCAATGAGCTACTTGATTTAGTTGGTTTGAATCCTAAAGATTACGCTCAGCGCCAACCTAGTGAATTATCAGGTGGTGAGCAACAGAGGGTAGGAATTTTACGAGCCATTGCCGCAAATCCCCAAATTGTCTTAATGGATGAACCTTTTTCAGCACTTGACCCAATTTCACGACGTCAGTTACAAATATTTATCAAAGACTTACAGAAAAAAATGAATTTAACAGTGGTCTTTGTGACACATGACTTAGATGAAGCGCTCTATTTAGCTGACAGAGTCGCTGTAATGAATGATGGATTAATCCAACAAATTGCTGAACCAGCAGATATCTATCAACATCCGGCAAATGATTTCGTTAAAACATTTTTTAAAGAATACCGTCAGAATTTATCAACGGTTTCTGTTGAAAATTTATTACTGACAGAGCTGTCAGTAAATCCAGAAGCGCAAGAAGTCGCTGATAATACAGCTATTTCGGAAATAATTAATCGTCTTTCTGATAAGGAAGTTTTAAAATACAAGGGCAAGTCAATTTCCTCAGATGATATTATCTGCTATATCGCAGGAGGTGACAAATGAATCAGCTAATTTCAACTTTTCAAAGCCAGCAAGGCCAATTTTGGCAGGCGCTTTTAGAACATATCCAGATTTCATTAATTTCAATTTTTATTGCAATTCTGATTTCGATTCCTTTAGCTTTATTGTTACGACGTCTTCCCAAAATTGCTGAACCAGTTTTGCAAGTCACTGGAATTTTTCAAACTATACCTAGTTTGGCACTGCTAGGACTCTTGATTCCATTCATCGGAATCGGAAGTTTACCAGCAATTGTCGCTCTTGTTGTTTATGCGATTTTCCCTATTGTTCAAAATACTTATACTGGTTTAGAGCAAATTGAACCTTCTTTAATCGAAGCTGCAACAGCATTTGGGATGAATCGAAGAGAACGATTGATGAAATTTGAGCTCTCATTAGCGATGCCCTTTATCATGGCAGGAATTCGGACGAGTACAGTTATGGTCATTGGTACCGCAACACTAGCTGCTTTGATTGGTGCTGGAGGCTTAGGGAACTTTATTCTGCTCGGAATCAATATGAATGATGTTTCATTGATTTTAATTGGAGCAATTTCATCAGCACTTTTAGCGATTATTTTCAGTAGTCTTTTAAAATTTTTAGAAAAAGCCAAGATAAAAACAATTCTCATCAGTTTTTTCATTGGCTTACTCGTTCTTGGAGGCTCTTATTATCGACCTCAAACTTCTAATCATCCACAAATTACAATTGCTGGTAAATTGGGAGCAGAACCTGATGTTTTGATTAACATGTATAAACTAATGATTGAAAAAGATAGTAATATTCGCGTGAACTTAAAATCTAATTTTGGCGATACGACTTTCTTATACAATGCCTTGAAAGCAGGAAAAATTGATTTATATCCTGAATTCACAGGAACCATTACTTCAACATTTTTGAAAGACCCAGTGAGTTCAACTGATCCTAATGTCGTTTGGCAAAAGGCAGAAGAAGGAATAAAAAAACTTAATCAATTTACATATCTGTCTCCAATGAAATTTCAAGATACATATGCAATTGCCGTCAAATCTGATTTTGCTAAAGAGCATCAGCTCACCAAAATTTCTGATTTAGCGAATGTTTCAGGTTTAACTGCAGGCTTTGACGTTGAGTTTGCTAATCGTTCAGATGGAAATATTGGTTTGAGAAAGCTTTATGGTCTTGATTTAAATGTCAAAACCATGCAAAATAGTTTAATTTATAAAGCACTAAATTCTGGTGCTGTGAATGTCGCTGAGGTTTATTCTACTGATAGTCAAATCAAGCAATATAATCTGACTGTCCTGAAAGATGATAAAAATCTTTTCCCACCTTACCAAGCAGCACCATTGATGAAAGAAAGTTTATTAAAAAAATATCCTGAACTCAAAAAGATTCTCAATAAACTGTCAGGAAAAATTACTGACCAAGAGATGATTGAGATGAATTATGATGTTAATGTCAAACAAGAAGATGCTGCGAAAGTAGCAGAAAGATATTTAAAATCTAAAGGATTGATTTAAAAGAAAAAGTCATTTTATAATGGCTTTTTTGCTTTAGATGATAAGAAAATCTAAAAGCGCGTGTAAAAGTGCAAGAATATGATGTTTTGGTGCTTTAGTGAAAGAGCAGCCTACCACTTTTGGTGGGCTTTTTTGTATTCTAAAAGTCTTGTTTTTAAATTAAGTTAAAATGATTACTTTATTTTTACCAAAGTTTCTAATTAAGCGTATAATATTAAATGATCAGAAAACAAAAAATATTCACTAAAAGGAGGTTTTGCATTGGAAAATCAGAAAAAGCACTTTCAGATGAAGTCATCAAGTAAATTTTGGTTACTTAGCACTGGAATTCTTTTAAGTTTGTTAGTGACTAGTCACCCTTTAGCAGTAAAGGCTGATGAAAATTCGGCTGTTACCCCACCAAGTCAAACTGAAGCTGTCACCAATCCAACTGTAAATTCTTCTCTTGCCGCGTCTGATTCGACAACCGAAGGAAATACAGAAAGTTCACAGGCAGAAATGCAAACTAAAGCGGCGACCTCGCAACCTTCACAGGCGAGCACAACCCTAAGCGCCAGTTCAGTTTCATCATCTTCAACCAGTTCGGCTCAGGCTTCAAGTGTAGAAACAAGCTCTAATTCTTCAGAGGTTTCAGCTTCATTGAGTTCAAAGGCCTCAACTTCAAAAGCCCCAGGTGTTCCTCTTGATTCATCAAAAGCAAATGTCACAATTGCTTCAAGCCTATCGGCGAGCGGAACAATCATAAATCCTGCTCTCACAAATGGTTCAATTGCCAGCCAAGCCAATGGTCAAGACCCTGTCATAAGCTCGATTTCTGCGACAGGTTCAGTCGCCAATGATATTACGGGTCCGTCCACACTGGATGATGTCAATATTACAATCAAGGCTAACAACCTTGTTCCCAATAATTTTCTGACCCCAGACGGACTCCATTGGTCGGACAATACGCAGGTTATTCCAGTCAAAGGTCAAGCAACGGGTCAAATAAGCTCCGAAAACTTTGGTTTAACTGACGGTCCAACGACGCCGGCAACGAGCTATACTATGAACGCCGGGGATTCTGGACGAATTACCAATGTCGGAAGGACCCTAGCCGGAACTAATCTAGATTTGATCTACAAAGTCATTTCAACAGATGAATCAAGCTGGCAAGCCCCCAAAGAAAGTACGTCCGATTGTCCGATTGGATTGGCTTTTACAGGCGAACAAAACATTGCCAACTCTGACGGAAACTCGATTGTCGCCCTCTACTACGGGGCAAATAATGTCAACCTCAATTATCAAATTGTCGCCCATAACACGAATTTTCAAGTGCCAGTCCTTGCTTCGTTTATCACGACCGATATTGATATGGCTCAAGGAGTCAAGACTAACCTTGCCAATCTCTTAACCGTCATTCCAAAGACAACTAACCTTGCGACAGATAGTTCTAGTATTATTTATGATACAACAAGCCCTGATACCGACTTGAACGGTCAAGCTAGTCTCCCTTATGGCGGTTATCTGGGTATCGGTTTTCTGTCAAACTTTAACTATGTTTTTTATAGTCCAGCACCCGCTCGTAGTGGAGATTCTTATCAATATTCGCAAGGGGTTCGCTATGACCTCTTTGGTTCAGCGCTTCAAGCACATTTGGCGACCCAAGTCCGGGATATTGTTTATCTTAACTATTATGATGCGGACGAAAACAATCAGCTTATCGTTCCCCAACATCAATTTATCTGGTTTCCAAATGTTTCTTGGAATGTTCCAGTAAGTAATTTTCCGCATTATCAATACGGTTGGCAAAACCAAACGACCAAAGGAAACACGATAAATGTTAGTGATTATTATCATATCCAAAGTACCGTCACTTATGATTACTATGGTATGGACGGGGTTTATCTCGGTCAAGAATCCACCACGGGACTTTATAACAAACCTTATTCGGTCAATGTGCCTTATCAATTTGGCAATTACTATATTGAGGGCAATACGACGCGGTCTGGACTTTATCCGAAAACTGATGAAACGCTAAACGTTTACTACAAATATGTTCCACCGATTGTTTATTACAACACGAGCAATCCTTATGCGACGACTTATTATGCCAATGGCTACGAGTATGTGCCGAATTATATTGCGCCAGTGATTTATTATGCACCAACTTATGATAGTTATGATTATGGTGGAGGTTATGACTATGACAGAGGCACCTCTTATTCTGGTGGTTATGGTTATTCATCAGGAGGAGGATATAGTAATTCTAACGGAACTTACTATCCAAATTATGTACCACAATCTGCTTATTATTCTAAAGAAGCTCAACTTGTGGCGGAGGAAAGAGGATATGGCGGAGAACTTCCAGGCGGAGAAGATAGTGACAATTGGCTAGAAGGTGAGCTAGGGAGCCAATCAATCGGGATTAGCGGAGCTATCGGCTGGGCTAAATATGGTCCAGAATTAGCAGGAGCCTCTGATTTCGCCGGAGGTATCGGAGGAGGATTTTTAACCGCAGGAGTTGAACTAGCGACTGGGCATGATGCGAATGATGCTATGGCGAAAGGTTTTGCCAATGCGGGAATCACTTTGGCCGTTGGCACATTAGTTACTGGTGCAATTGCTGTGGCTGCGCCTGTAGCTGTAGCTGTTGGAGTAGGACTTGCAGTTTCCGCTGCTCTATCTTTTGGTTATGATTGGTTATATGACCATAGAAAGAGAAGAGGGTGAAATCCAATGTACTCTGATAAAGTTATAGTGGATATCGGTGGGAATGCTGATGATAGATATGGATATTCTTATAGAAGTAAGGAACTATTTATAAAAAGCAATAAAAAAATGACAGGCATGAGTATAATACCCGTTCTGATAATATCAGGAGCATTTCCGGCATCTGCGATGAATTTTGTAGAAAATCATTCTCTTGAAATTTCTCCTGTAGAATGGTTAGTTTTGACAACAGTTGCCTGTTTGCTTTTATCTTTTGTAGTAGCGATAATTTTATTATTTCTTTCGGAAAACTTTTTTAATTACAGAAACTTTGAAAAATTAGAAGATAGTAAAAAGGTAGAAAAACTTTATCAAATGCAGGACAGTAAAACAGGGGAAATCATTCTGATAGTTTTTGCTATGATTTGTGGAAGTGTGGGGATAACGTTAGCCGGTCTTTACATCGACTCAGGTGATGTAGGAATTTGGTTAATCTATATTACTGATTTAATTCTTGTGAATTTACTTGTGTATATCTACTGGATTTACATCAGGAGGGCAAGAAAATTTAGAACTTTAGCTCTCATGGAATTAAAAAAAGAACAGGAAATTGAAAAATGAAAGAAGAGATTGACGAAAATAAAGAAAAAGAAGTGATTCAAAAAGCTTATAAATACAATGGTTTGTTAGGAATCTGGATTATCGCTGTATTCATCAGTTTTTTACTACAAGTTGCAAAAATAATAACAGACTCATATCTAGTTTGGGGATTTGGTTTACTTATCCTGATTTATGCTATCGCTCTTCATGTTCAGAATCATAAATTAAGAATAAAAAGTATTGCTTCAATTTTAGTATATAGTCTCAATGTTTTGAGCGTGATTGGTGCTGTCTTGATCATTTTAGCCAATCAGGCACATAATCTTTTAGAGTTAGAGATAGGATTATTAGTAGGATTCGTGACAGTTATTTTGCAAGTTCTAGCCCTTGTATCTGCACTATTGGCAACAAGAAAATTACGAAAGCTCTATCCTGATGTTGTTGGCAATAGAAGAAAGAATATAAAATAATTTTTTTAACTAAATAATAATATAAAAAAATAGAAGAGCATAGGCTCTTCTATTTTTTATCATACCTCAATCCCATCGCATTGATTGAGACAATCACGGTTGAGATTGACATCAGGACTGCTGCAATGAGAGGGTCAATATAAATCCCTGTAAATGGATAAAGAATACCCGCTGCAACAGGAATAGCAATAATGTTATAGCCTGCTCCAAACCAGAGGTTTTGTTTCATTTTTCTAAGCATGCGTTTGGAGATATTAATCATATCCAGGACGTCACTTGGATTGGAGTTAACTAGGACGACATCAGCGGTACTGATAGCAACCGAAGTTCCTGCTCCAATCGCAAAACCAATCGTAGCAGTTGCAAGAGCTGGGGAATCATTGACACCATCACCAATGAAAAGCACGCCGGCTTTCTTTTGGTACTCTTTCACAATTTCTGCTTTATCTTCAGGTTTTAATTCCGCTCTAAATTCGGGAATATTTAGTGCACTAGCAATTTTTTGAGCAGTTTCTTTATTATCACCCGTGAGCATAACAGGGGTAATTCCTTGGGCTAATAAACCATTGATAAAGGCTTTCGCGTCTGCTTTAGGAGAATCTCCTAAGGCAATAAATCCTAAAACATCTTGTTGTTCATTGATTAGGAAAGATACAGTTAAACCTAAATCTAAATATTGAGCAATCTTTTGTTCATCATAAGAAAGTTGATTTTCACGAAGATATTTATAGTTAACAATTTGATAAAAGTTTTGATTAACTTGCCCTTTAATTCCAACTCCTGGAATATTTTCAACCGCTTCAACTTTTAGATTTTCAAGAGGTTTAGCAGCTGAAACGATTGATTGAGCAATCGGGTGAGTGGAACTTCCTTCAAGTGCTGCCATGATTTGGAGAATGTCTGTTTCATCAGTAAAATCAATAACATTACGAACAATAAACTTACCGTCAGTTAATGTTCCTGTTTTATCCATTAAGGCATATTTAATTGTATTTATTTTTTCCAAAGAGGTTCTGTTTTGAATTAATAAACCATTTTTAGCAGAAATACTGGTTAAGCGAGAAACAACAAGTGGAACCGCAAGACCTAAAGCGTGTGGACATGCAATTACAAAAACAGAAACCGCAAGAAGTAGAGCAAAACTAAAGTTAGAACTAATTGTCCAAAAAATTAATGAGAAGATACCGACAATAAGTGCGGCATAGAAAAGGTAACCAGCCACTCTATCTGCCATATTTTCCAAATTAGATTTTTGAGCTTGGGCTTTCTTGACTAATTCGGCCACTTGATTGAGAAATGAATCTTTTCCAAGGGTTGTGACTTTCATCTCAAATGGTTGGTTTTGATTGAGGGAACCACCATAAACAAGGTCATTTATTTTTTTATTGACTGCTCGGCTTTCACCAGTAATCATTGACTCATCAACGAGCGCTTCACTTAATATAAGGCCATCTGCAGGTATTTTTTCATTTTCTTTCACTAAAAGTAAATCGCCAACTTTTAGTTCTGAAAGCTCCACATCCTTCCCACTTTTTAAGTGAGCTTTTTTGGGAACAAGGCTTGCTAAATCTTTCAATGCATCGCCAGCACCCATGATTGCTTTCATCTCAATCAGGTGACCAATCAACATAATGACAATTAAAGTTGCCAGTTCAAACCAGAAGTTCATGCCCATATGTCCGTTAAGACTCATAATTGTGGCGTAAACAGAATAAGCATAGGCAACAGTAATTCCCATTGTAATCAGCATCATCATGGCTGGCTTACGGCTTTTTAATTCACCTTTTGCTCCGCTAAAAAAAGGAGTCCCAGAGTAAAAGAAGATAATTGTACCAAGGATGAGTTGCAAAATTTCACTTCCAGGAAATTTAAGGATAGTAAAGCCCGCGATTGGTGAAATGAGTAGAAGCGGAATCATTAGAATAATGGCAACTTTGAGCTTTTTACTCATATCACCCATATGCATCATGTGTCCTCCATGATTCATCATATCCATATTGTCCATATCATGCATATTATCCATATTGTGCATCTCATGGTTTTCGTGCTCCATATCCATCATTTCATGATTATGATGATGCTCAGACATCATTTCATCGTAATTAGACGAATGAGTTTTATTTGACATATTTTCCTCCTAAATGAATGCTTTGAATTTTCTATCTATATATAGTTTACAATTGTAAACTATCAAAGTCAAGGAAAAAAGTTGTATTCTATAAATGTTACAAAACAATAACTAAAAGGTTTCTTTTGTGACCTAAATGTGATATTATAATATATGTTTATAGCGATACTCAATAAAAAAGTATCGGCAAGGAGAGAATAAATGAAAAAAATACGGCCAGAAGTGACTACGGTTACCTCCAAGTCTCATTTTCGAACTTGGAAATCAGGGAAAAGTTGGTTATTTGCTACTTCAGCATTAGCTATAATTATCGTTTCAGGAACGATTACTGACCAAAATGTAAAAGCGGACACAGCAGTTGACAGTAGTCAGCAAATTAGTGGTATTACTGAGGTAACAAGTTATTCAGCACTAGCTTCATCGACAAATAGTGATGTAGCTGCTAGTCAAAATCAAGTTGCTTATGAACAAGCTAGTGACCAAAGTTCTAATAATTCACTGGCTAACACAGTAGAAACTGATACTGAGGGAATAACTTCAAATGTGTCAGATAGTAGCAATTCAATTAATGAAAGCCAAAATACGACAAGTACAGCGGTTATTCAAACTCCTACAAACAATATCGTATCGCTTGCAGATTCAAGCTCATCAAATGATAATGGCAGCAATTCTATATTAAGTTCTTCTAATGTTGCAGACAGCGTTGATTCGGCAGCTGTCTCTCAAAGTTCAACAAGTTCATCAGTAATTTTGAGTGAAAGTTCAGCAATTGATAGTGGTATTGGATCAACTTCTCAAAGTTCGGAAATGAATCTTGCGGGAAATAGTAGTGCTAATGCTTCAAGTGCTGCTGTTGCTTCTTTTACGGCTATTCTAGCGACTAATTCGTCTATGGTACTACCAATACTTACTCAGGCACTAGCTGCAGCAGCGCCTGCTACAACAAGTAGTTCAGCTATTCTTAACACAACACTCGGAGATCTTGTAAATCAAGCAATTTCAACAGTAGGAATTAGTGGTTTAGCAAATATTTTTAGCACACTTGGAACTTTTAATATTCCAGGAATGACTACAGCCGCGGCAGCTCTTAATGGTGTTGAACAAATCGTCAATATTGTTGGAAATATCCAGGAAGCAGCTGCTAATCCTGGAGCCTTTCTATTAAATGGAATAAAATCTGCAGGTTTAGATGTTAGCCAAATTCCATTAGTTGGAGGGCAGATTGTGGCAGCATTTAATGCTATCCCATCAATGAGCCCTGGTGCTATGCTTACTTTTCTTGAAAATCCAACAATTCCAGGACTTTCAAGTATTCCGGGGGCAAGTCTAGTACTAAGTCCAGTACTTAGCGCAATAAGTACTGTAACAAGTGGGATTGTTAATCAACTTAATACGACAACTTCCAATGCCTTGGGTGGTGTTAATTTTGATTTAGACACACTTGTCTCTCTTCAAGGAAATGATCTTGTCAACTACTTGGCTGGTTTAGTAGTTAATTCAGCGATTAATCGAGTAGGTCAAATTGCTTGGAGTCAATTATCTCCAACTATTAGTAATATTCCTCTTGTAGGTACTACAGTTAATAATGTTTTAAGCCCAATATTAAATAATCTTACTGGAGCATCTTTGGGAGAAGTTGCGAATTTAACGGGAGTTTCCAGCCTTCTTGACCAAGTAAATAATAGTTTGGGTAATCTTACAAGCCTTGGTTCAACAGCCTTAGCCACTATTGAGAACACAGTCCAAAATAGTCTAAACTCACTTGGTAATCTTCCTGCTGGTGCTTCGGATATTCTTAACCAAGTGCTCAATCAATTGCAAAATGCTATCAATAATATTGTTGAAAGTGCGACGGGGATTGTAAATAATTTACCAGGTCTTGGAGCTATCGAAAATGGTCTTTCGAACACTATTAGTCAAATACAAAATAATATTAATAATTTCGTTAATAATGCACTTAATGGAATAACGACAATTATCAATTCTTTAACTCCAAGTGTTGGTGCTTCAACAGTTAATCCAAATTCTAGTGCTAATAGTAGCCAATCAAGCAGTAGTGCCAGTTCTTCATCAAGTGCAGCTAGTAGTTCAACTTCATCTTCAAATGTATCAAGCAACACGAGTTCTAATTCTAGTGAAGCAAATACTTCAAGTTCGACTTCTAATGCTTCAAGCTCAAGCTCAGAGGGTTCAAGTGCTTCAAGTTCAAATTCTAGCGAAAGTAGTGCCACAAGTTCATCATCGGTAGACTCAAGTCAATCGAGTTCAGCTGGGGTAAATGGCTCAAGTTCAAGTTCAGAAGGTTCAAGTGCTTCAAGTTCAAATTCCAGCGAAAGTAGTGCCACAAGTTCATCATCGGTAGACTCAAGTCAATCGAGTTCAGCTGGGGTAAATGGCTCAAGTTCAAGCTCAGAGGGTTCAAACATTTCGAGTTCAAATTCCAGTGAAAGTAGCATTGCTAGTTCGTCTTCGGTAGACTCAAGTCAAACAAGTTCTGCTGGAGTAAATAGTTCAAATTCCAGTGAAAGTAGTATTGCCAGTTCATCTTCGGTGGACTCAAGTCAATCGAGTTCAGCTGGAGTAAATGGCTCAAGTTCAAGCTCAGAGAGTTCAAGCGTTTCTAGTTCAAATTCTAGTGAAAGTAGCATTGCTAGTTCATCTTCGGTAGACTCAAGTCAATCGAGTTCAGCTGGAGTAAATGGCTCAAGTTCAAGCTCAGAGGGCTCAAGCGTTTCTAGTTCAAATTCTAGTGAAAGTAGCATTGCTAGTTCGTCTTCGGTAGACTCAAGTCAAACAAGTTCAGCTGGAGTAAATAATTCAAATTCCAGTGAAAGTAGTATTGCCAGTTCATCTTCGGTAGACTCAAGTCAATCAAGTTCAGCTGGAGTAAATGGCTCAAGTTCAAGCTCAGAAGGTTCAAGTGCTTCAAGCTTAAGTTCAAGCGAAAGTAGTATGACAAGTTCTGGTGGGACAAGTGATTCAAATTCAAACACTGGTCAAACTAGTACTACAAGTTCATCTTCTGAAAATTCAAGTCATTCGAGTTTGAGTTCAAATGAATCAAGTAGTGCAAGTTTGACTTCATCTGAGTCAAGTGGTTCAACAACAGCTTCAAGTATGTTGACTAATCCAAATTTACAATCTAATGATAAAAATGGCTCAAGTCTAACTTCAAATAGTTCGTATACTTCAGAAATGAAACTAAATAACTTGAGTGACTCAAATTTACCTTCGAATGAAGCAAAAGTTTTGACTTTAATTTCTAAGCTATCAAGTAGTCCAAGTCTTTCAAGTTCATTAAGCGCAACGAGCTTGCAAATTGTACCAACTGTAACGAAAGAAGAGCTTCCCAAAACAGGTGCTGATGACGATTTAAGTTTAGTATTAGCAGAATTGGGATTAGGCTTAGTGGCAACGTTAACTATTGGAAAAGTTAAATATAAAAAAAGGTTTTGAGTAGTATATTTTAATTAAGGACTTCTTTTCTTTGGAAAGAAGTTTCTTTTTAATTTGGAAATTCTTCATTTATTAAAAATTACGAACAATTTAAAATAAATAAAGAAAAATGAATGATGATGATTAGAGGTTGAAAGTTAGCTTATGGTATAATAGTTCTATGAACTTGATAGATGGAAAAGCACTTGCTGCTAAAATGCAAGCTGAGTTGAAAGTTAAAGTCGATAAATTAAAAGAAGCGGACAATGTTCCAGGTCTTGCCGTTATTCTTGTGGGCGAAGATCCTGCGAGTCAAATTTATGTCCGAAATAAAGCACGACAAGCCACAGCAATTGGTTTAAATTCTAGTGTGGTTCGTCTACCAGAAACTGTGTCAGAACAAGAACTGTTAGATTTAATTGAACAGTATAATCAGTCAGAACAATGGCATGGTATTTTGGTACAATTGCCATTGCCAGAACATATTTCTGAAGAAAAGGTTTTACTAGCTATTGATCCAGAAAAAGATGTGGATGGCTTTCACCCAATGAATATGGGACGTTTGTGGTCTGGGAATCCTTTGATGATTCCCTCAACTCCAGCCGGTATTATGGAAATGTTCCGTGAATATAATGTGGAACTTTCTGGTAAACGTGCAGTTGTGATTGGTCGTTCAAATATCGTCGGAAAACCAATGGCGCAATTATTAATGATGGCTGATGCTACTGTGACAATTGCTCATTCAAAAACAGAAAACTTGCGCGAATTGACTAAGGAAGCTGATATTTTGGTGGTTGCTATTGGCCGTGACCGGATGATTAAAGCTGAGGATGTCAAAGAAGGTGCAGTTGTAATTGATGTTGGGATGAACCGTGATGAAGATGGAAAACTTCATGGCGATGTTGATTTTGATGAAGTAAAAGATGTTGCAAGTTTGATTACCCCTGTTCCTGGTGGAGTTGGTCCGATGACGATTACAATGCTCATGGAACAGACAGTTCGTGCAGCAAGTAGAAAAATGAATGAAAATAAATAGTTAATTAATAAAAGAGTAACTAAGTTTATAGTAATTTCTAAGGACTTATTTTTAAGTTAGAAGTTTTTTGAAGATAAACTTTTTACTTTTTTTCGATTTTAGCAGTAGAAATTTTATTAACAGAATAATTAGTAAAAAGATTAATTGAGAACTAAAGAGTGAGGGAATGACAGAATATTTATCAGTATCAACCTTAACAAAATATTTAAAAGCGAAATTTGACCGTGATCCATATCTTGAACGGGTTTATTTGACAGGAGAAATTTCAAATTTTAGAAGAAGACCAAATCATCAATATTTTGCACTTAAAGATGAGGGCGCTGTGATTCAAGCTACGATGTGGGCGGGACAATTTCGCAAATTAGACTTTGAATTAGAAGAGGGGATGAAAGTTTTGGCTGTTGGTCGAATCAGTATTTATCCACCTTCTGGCTCTTATTCTATAAATATTGAAAGTTTAGTTCCAGATGGCGTTGGAGCTCTTGCGGTTAAGTTTGAACAGTTGAAGAAAAAGCTGACTGCTGAAGGGCTATTTGAACAACGTTGGAAACAAACTTTGCCACAATTTTCTAAGAAAATAGCTGTGGTAACTAGCCCGTCAGGAGCGGTCATTCGAGATATTATTACGACGGTTCAACGTCGTTTTCCGATGAGTCAAATCATTCTTTATCCGACAAAAGTTCAAGGACAAGGTTCGGCTGAAGAAATTGCTGGAAATATCCGTCGAGCTAATGAACGTGGTGATTTTGATGTCATGATTATTGGTCGTGGTGGCGGTTCTATCGAAGATTTATGGGGATTTAATGAAGAAATTGTGGTTCGAGCAATTTTTGAATCACGTATTCCAATTATTTCATCGGTTGGGCATGAAACAGATGTGACTTTAGCCGATTTTGTTGCTGATAGTCGTGCAGCGACTCCAACTGCAGCAGCCGAATTAGCAACACCAAATACGAAGGTTGATTTAATAAATTGGACGAATGAGCAGGAAAAACGACTTTTTAACCGCTTAACACATTTAATTAAAATAAGGCGTGAACGAGTAGATAAATTAAGCCAGTCAGTAGTTTTTAGACAGCCAGAACGCTTGTACGATGGACACTTACAAAAACTTGACCGTCTGTGTGAACGTTTGTCAGTGCTGACGGAAAATAAAGTTGCAAATATGAAACACCGTTATGAGCTGTCAGCTGGGAAATTAATTCCGACTTACGGAAAGATAGTTGAAGCTAAAAAGAATAAGACGGAGCAACTTTATCAGTCTTTACTTTTATTAGATATCTCGAAAATAAAAGCGCGTGGTTTTTCCCTCGTTACTGACGAAAAGGGAAAGATTATTAAATCCGTAAGTGATGTGAAAAAAGGTCAGACTTTAGATGTTGAATTGACTGACGGAAAAGTAATAGTGGAGGTAAAATAATGGCAACTAAAAAAGAAGATGTAAAATTTGAAGATAATTTGGTAGAGTTAGAAAATATTGTTCGTAAGTTAGAATCTGGTGATGTAGCGTTGGAAGATGCTATTGCTGAATTTCAAAAAGGAATGAAAATTTCGGAAACTTTGAAAAAAACACTCAATGAAGCGGAAGAAACATTAGTAAAAATAGTTGGAAAAAATGATCAGGAGAGTGATTTCTCTCCGGAACAGAAAGACTACTAAAATAAAAAACCTTTGATTTTTCAAGGTTTTTTATTTTAAACAAAATTTTACTGACAAAAAAGCCTATTATTCTAATATCAATCTTATTTATTATATACTAATAGTAGATAGAGTTATGGTCAAGTCTTTTATAGAAAGAGTAGATTAAATGAAGAAAAAATTTGTATTAGCGCCAGATTCTTTCAAAGAAAGTTTGAGTGCGCTGGAAGTTTGTCAAGCAATGGAAAAAGGAATTAAAAAAGTATTTCCTAAGGCTGAAATAATTTCTATGCCAATGGCTGATGGTGGTGAGGGAACAACAGATGCTTTGATTGATGCAACGGGTGGACGACGGGTATATAAAAAAGTACAAGGTTCATTTGCAAATACAAATGTAGAGGCCTATTTTGGTATTTTGGGAAACTCAAATACGGCGGTCATTGAGATGGCAAAGGCAAATGGTCTGGAATTGGTTGCTTTGGAAGATAGAAATCCATTGATTACATCAACCTATGGAACAGGACAATTAATTAAGGCTGCAATGGATGAAGGAGTAGATAAAATCATCATTGGCATTGGTGGAAGTGCGACTAATGACGGTGGCTCTGGAATGGCTCGTGCTTTGGGAGCTAAATTTTTAAATAAAGACCAAGAAGAGATTCCACTTGGTGGAGGTTTCCTTAAAGAAGTTAGAACAATTGATATGAGTGATTTTGACCCAAGAGTGGAAGAAATTGAAATATTAATTGCTACTGATGTCACCAATCCTTTAACCGGAAATAATGGCGCTTCTTATGTTTTTGGACCACAAAAGGGAGCAACTGAGGAAATGGTCAAAGTATTGGATGAAAACTTGAAGCATTATGCAGAAATTGTTCATAATGATCTGGGGAAAGATGTTAAAAATAAACCGGGAGCTGGTGCAGCAGGTGGTTTGGGAGCAGGTTTGCTTGCTTTTACCAATGCAAAAATGCAATTAGGAATTGAGCTTGTTGCACAAACAATATACTTAGAAGATAAAATTAAAGAAGCTGATTATGTATTTACAGGTGAAGGTGGGATGGATTATCAGACAAAATTTGGTAAAGCACCTTATGGCGTCTGTAAAATTGCTAAAAAATACAAGAAACCTTGCTTTGCTTTGGCAGGATATATTGGGGATGGAGCAGATGTTCTTTATGAGGAAGGAATGACCGCTATTTTTGGTATTTTGAGTCAAGCACAATCTTTGTCAGATGCCTTGGCTGACGGCGCAAAGAACGTTGAGCGAGCGAGTGAAAATATTACAAGAGTATTAGCAATGAGTGAGCAAAAGGCTCACTTATAAAAAGGGAATGGATTTAAAAAATAAAAAAATTTCCTCAAATCATCACGGTTTTTAGCCGTGAATTTTGGTATAATTAGGGTAATGGATACGAAGATACTAAAGTTAGAAGACTTTTTAACTGAATTTTATGAAAGCGCTGAATTTCCAACTGGCTTAGCCGAATCAGCAAAATATTCTTTATTGGCAGGCGGTAAACGAATTCGCCCCCTCCTTTTTTTAAACCTATTAGAGGCTTTTGATTTAGAATTGAGTAAGGCTCATTATCATGTGGCAGCCGCACTTGAGATGATTCATACGGGTTCTTTAATCCATGATGACTTACCAGCAATGGATAATGATGATTATCGTCGAGGGCAGTTAACTAATCACAAGAAATTTGACGAGGCAACTGCAATTTTAGCTGGTGATACTTTATTTTTTGACCCTTTCTTTATCCTTTCAACTGCTGATTTATCCGCAGAAATAATAGTAGCGTTGACGCGTGAATTGGCCTTTGCTTCAGGTTCTTATGGAATGGTTGCGGGTCAAATCTTGGATATGGCTGGTGAAGGAAAAGAGTTGACATTGGCTGAAATTGAGCAGATTCATCGCTTGAAAACTGGGCGACTTTTAACTTTTCCTTTTGTAGCTGCTGGAATTGTTGCTCAAAAATCAACTGATGAAGTTGAAAAACTTCGTCAAGTGGGGCAAATTTTGGGATTGTCTTTTCAAATTCGAGACGATATTTTAGATGTCACAGCAACTTTTGCTGAGCTTGGAAAAACACCAGGTAAGGATATTTTAGAGGAAAAATCAACATATGTTGCTCATTTAGGACTTGAGGGAGCAAAAAAATCACTGACAGAAAATTTGTCAGAAGTTAAAAAATTACTGACAGACTTATCAGTTACTGACAGCTCTGAAATTTTTAAAATTATTGAGCAATTGGAAGTGAAATAAAAAAAATAGAAATATAAAAAGAAATTATTAGTTACATTTCTAAGAAAAATACGTATAATTACTATAAAGAAAGATCTACATGAAAGAAAGAATTGACGTACTTGCCACGAATCAAGGTTTGTTTGAAACACGAGAGCAGGCCAAAAGAGGAGTAATGGCTGGTCTAGTTGTTGATAGTAAATCAGGAGAACGTTACGATAAACCTGGTCAGAAAATTGATGATGGAACAGAACTTCGTCTTAAAGGTGAAAAGTTAAGATATGTTAGTCGAGGAGGGTTAAAATTAGAAAAGGCTCTTAAAGAATTCCATTTAGAAATTAATGGAAAAACTTGTCTTGATATTGGTTCTTCAACTGGTGGTTTTACTGATGTAATGCTTCAAAATGGTGCCAAATTAGTCTATGCTTTAGATGTTGGAACCAATCAATTGGCTTGGAAAATTCGCTCAGATGAACGCGTTGTCGTTATGGAACAATTTAATTTCCGAAATGCTGTTTTAGCTGACTTTGAACAAGGAAGACCGTCATTTACTAGTATAGATGTTAGTTTTATTTCTTTAGATTTAATTCTACCGCCACTTTATGAAATTTTGGAGGAAAATGGCGAAGTAGCAGCTCTTATTAAACCGCAGTTTGAAGCGGGACGTGAACAAGTCGGAAAAAATGGAATTATTCGTGACCCTAAAGTTCACCAAATGACTATTGAAAAAGTTTTAAAAACAGCCACTCAACTTGGTTTTTCAGTAAAAGGTTTGACCTTTTCGCCAATCAAGGGTGGGGCTGGAAACGTTGAATTTCTTGTCCATTTACTTAAAGATGGAAAAGCAGAAATTGCTCAGCAGGTTAATATTGAATCAGTTTTACAAAAAGAAAGTGAAGAACTATGAAAAGAGAAGACCGATTAAACTTTATTGCTCAATTTATCCGTGAAAACGAAATTAAAACGCAAGAAGAACTTGTGAATACCCTCTTAACTCATGGAATTGACGTTACTCAAGCGACCGTTTCCCGCGATATTAAATCACTTGCCCTAATCAAGGTGCCAGCTGAATCTGGTGGTTATCGTTATGATTTACCAAAAAACAAGGAAGTTTTACAGTCAAGCCTTCATAAAGCCTTAGCTTTTGATGCAATTACGGGAACAAAAATCAAAGATAATATGCTCTGGATTCTTGCTAATCCAGGGACAACTAGTCTTGTGAAAAATTATCTTTTGGAAGAATATAGCGATGATATTTTTTCAATCATTATTGATGATGATAGTGCTTTAGTTATTTTTGAAACGGAAGAAGATGCTAAAAATCTTTATAATTTACTGACAAGAATATTGTGACAAAATTCTGCTGATTATTTTGAGCGAATTAATAGCTGTCAGTAAAAAAAGAATCAAAGTAGGAAAGATAAGGTTATTAGGTTACTGATAGCCTTGTCATTTATTTTTGAGAAAGGAAATTTTGATGTTACAAGAGATTTCAATCAAAAATTTTGCAATTATTGAAGAAATTCATCTATCCTTTGAGAGTGGAATGACGATTTTAACTGGGGAAACTGGTGCGGGAAAATCAATAATTATTGATGCAATGTCTTTATTATTAGGTGAGCGTGCTTCGAGTGATTTTGTGCGACATGGGGCAAACAAAGCCGAAATAGAAGGTCTCTTTTTCTTTGATAAAACTCCAGAATTGAAGGCGGTATTATTAGAACTTGGCTTTGAAGAAGTAGATTCTGAAATTATTTTAAGACGTGAGATTTTTGCTAATGGTCGTTCCGTTTGTCGAATCAATGGTCAAATGGTTAATTTAGCTACGCTAAGACAAGTGGGTGAATTATTAGTTGATATTCATGGTCAACACGATAGCCAAGAATTGATGAATCCGAAAAGCCATCTTCGTTTACTTGATGAATTTGGTGACGAAGTCTTTGATCAGATAAAAAATAATTACAAACTCAAATTTGAAAACTTCAAAAATTTGCGTCAACAGCTCAATCTACGACAAAAAAATGAGCAAGAATTTGCTCAAAGAATTGAAATTCTTCAATTTCAGGCTGAAGAAATTGAAGCGGCGGAAATTAATCTTGAAGAAGATGAACAATTAGTTAATCGCCGAGAAAAGTTAAATAATATTAAAAATATTGCTGATTCGCTTAGTAGTGCTTATCTAGCGCTTGATGATGAAGATAATGATTATTCAAGTCTTAATAATATCCGAACAACAATGACAGAATTGGATAAAATTAGTAATTTTGATAATGACTATCAAGAACTTGCTGACAAGACAGCTGAAAGTTATTATGTATTAGAAGAAGTTGCTAATCAAATTCAAAGAATCATGAGTGATTTAGAATTTAATCCAGCTGAGCTTTTACAAATTGAAGACCGGATTATGACCTTGACCACTTTGAAAAAAAAATATGGCCCAGAACTGTCCGATGTGATGAACTATTTAGAGAAAGTCCAACTCGAACTCTCAGAACTGACGGGTTCAGAAAATGACTCAGAAAATCTAGAAAATTCAGTTAAAGTTGCACAAGTTCAACTCATTGAAGCAAGTAAAAAACTTAATGAAGCACGCCATAAAATTGCCAAAGAAGTTGAAAAAGATATTAAACACGAACTTTCTGAGCTTTATATGGAAAAAGCTGATTTCAAAGTTAGTTTTGAAGGGGCAAAGTTTTCGCCAAACGGGAATGAGCATGTTGAATTCTTTATTCAAACCAATCCGGGAGAAGGATTTAAACCGCTGGCAAAAACAGCTTCGGGTGGTGAACTTTCACGTTTAATGCTCGCCATAAAATCAAGCTTTTCAAGACGTGAAAATAAAACAGCCATTGTTTTTGATGAGGTCGATACTGGTGTTTCTGGTCGTGTTGCTCAAGCGATTGCTAATAAAATATATAAAATTGCTAGGCATGGACAAGTTCTTGCAATTTCTCACCTTCCACAAGTTGTGGCCATTGCCGACAGACAATTTTATATTGAAAAAGCTTCAACCAATGACATTACTACTTCCACAGTTAGAAAATTAAACGCTGAAGAAAGAGTAAATGAAATTGCGAAAATGCTTGCTGGTGAAGATTTAACTAAAGAAGCCTTAGCTCAGGCTAAACGTTTATTGAGCAAATAAATCGAATATTATTAAGAAAAAGTCTTGATTTTTAATCAGGGCTTTTTATCTTTTAGATGACAAAATCATAATTTGTGTAAAATTGCAACCACAAATGTGTATATACCGAAAATAATAAATGTTAAAATTAAATTGTAGTTACACTATTAAAAATATTGGAGTATATGTGAAAGTAAATAAAATTTGGCTTTTAATCATTTTGGTCTGTTTGTTTTTTTCAATTTATGGGCATTATAATCAAAATTATTTTTTCTTGTTCGTAGGTATTGTTGGTGCCTGTGCGGGAATAATCTGTATGTTATGCGAAATGCTGATCCAAATTCTTAGAAATCAAAAGATAAAAAAATAAATTTTAAAAAGCTAGTTTTCGATAAATTTCTTTGATTTGTTAGCAAATGTTACTGACAAGCCTTTTGAAAAAGGCTAGAATATCTTTATATACTATGTGCCAACTTCCAAGTCAGAGAGCCATAGATAAAAACGCCTTCTCCTATATAAGATAAGAGCGTTTTTATTATAAATTTGAAGCCTCAATTTATTGGGGCTTTTTATCTCCAAAGGAGATATTATGAAGTAAAATTAGATTTTTTACCATTAAGAACTTCTGTTAAAGTTCTTTTATGAATTAAACTCAATATGTTATAATGAGATATCAACCATAGTACTGAAAGGAGAGGTTTGTAATTTAAAAACTGAAGTCGTATTTTATAATTTAGGAGTTAAAAATGAGTAAAACACGTTTAGAAGCATTTACGGATGCTGTCATCGCAATTATCATGACTGTCTTAGTTTTAGAATTGGTCCGTCCAGATTCAGATAGCTTACAAAGTTTTATTGCTTTACTTCCGCATCTGGGTGTCTATTTTGTAAGTTTTTTTATACTGGCTATTTACTGGGTCAATCACCATCATCTTTTTCAAAGCATCAAAAGAATTAATGGAAAAGTTCTATGGATAAATATTAGTTTTCTTTTTGTCTTATCACTTATTCCTATTTTTTCTAACTGGGTATCAATCTATCCTAATTCATTTATCCCAGAATTAGGCTATGTGATTATCTTTTTCTTCGGGAATTTTATTTATCTACTTTTGACAAGAGAATTATTGAAAATCAATGGACATCGTAAAACGTCTGAGACAACGATTAGAAAAAATATCCTAAGTGTTGTGCTCAATATTGTCAGCATTTTATTAGGTTATTTTATAGCTCCAGTAATCATGCTTGTTGGTTCAGCCTTAATTTTTTCAATGTGGGTGATTCCAGATAAAAATATTGAAAAAATGTTTAAATAATCTTTTAATAAAAATATGAGTTTACTTAATAAAAAAGTTTGGAATAAATAACTGACCTTCTGTCAGTAAATAATATTATAAGTAAAGAGGAATAACAATGATTAAAGCATACATCAAATATTGGAAAAAAGCAGGAGATTTAAAATCTTATTCAAATCGTTCTGATTATTGGTGGGTTTTCTTGACTAATTCAATCATATTTGCGATTCTCAGCATTTTAAACTTTATGGTGACAATCCCAAAAGCTGGTAAAATAATGAGCCAATCTGCAACTTTATCACAAAAAGAAATTATTCAACAGGTGACAGACTTATATGCCAAGCCCACGGGTGGAGCATTAGTAATAATTATTGTTACAGCTCTCATTGGCCTAGCTATTCTTGTTCCTAATATCAGTTTGACAGCTCGTCGTTTACGTGATGCTAGGTTTCCTTGGTGGATTGCTCTTGTTTTTGGAGTAGCTGCAATTTATGGGCTGGTTACAATGTTTATTCATCAAGATCTTCTAGCAAAAATGGGTTATTTTGTTGGATTTATCAATTTCATTATTTATATTCTTTGCCTTTTTCCAACCAAATATGGCATTGACGAAGAAGATGATTCAAGAACTTATGAATAATTAAAAAAATAGAGAGGTAAAATATGGTTCAAGCTTATAAAAAATTTTGGCTGGGAGCTTTCACTTTCAATAAAAAAACCAGTCGTAAAGATTTTTGGTCAGCCTTATTAACTCATATCATAATATTTGTCATCTTGTTTAAAGCTTATCATTTCTTTAATCTACTAGATTTTTATCAACTAACGACTTTATGGCAAACTTTTGCTTCATTCTTTCAATTAATATTTAATCTATATTTCTTTGGAAGTTTATTGTCCTTCATTGCTCTAACTGTTCGGAGATTGAATGATGCAGATTTACCTTGGGGACTTATTTTTCTTAATTTTATCCTTGGTCTAGGAACTCTTGTGCTCTTGATACTTAACCTATTTCCAAGTTCGCCTAGAGCTTTAAAATTCAAGGAATACGAGATTAATTCTTCTCAAGAATTTAATAATTTACCAGAGACAAAGACATTATCAGGTATATTCAAGGACTATTTCAAAAATTACTTTGAATTTCGCGGAAGAACGACAAGAAGAAATTTTTGGTGGATGCAACTGTTTTGGGGGCTGACCGTTATTCTTTTTCTGTTTTTAATCTATCTTTTCAATCAATTTGAACAAATAATGTTTGGCTACAATTTTATTGGTAGTATGGTCTTGCGTTTGTTCTTTTTCCTATTTATCTTAGGAACATTTTTCCCACAACTTACGATTCATGTAAGACGCTTAAGAGATGCTGGTTTGAGTAATTTAGGACTATCACTTTTATTAGGTGGAACAAGTGGAATATTAATTTTTTATCAAATGTTCACGAAGACATTAAAAATAACATATACAACTGGTCACTATCAATTAGTTCAATATCTCTTATTTTTACTTTTAATGATTGCAGTATTGAGTTTAATTCTTGTAGAAGTAATGGCGACAGGAGAATTAAAAACAAATAAAAAAAATTCTTTATTTGAAAAAATAGACTGATTAATTTCAGTCTATTTTTAGTATTAATTGTTAAACTATAAAAAGTCATGTTTACACAACTTGTAAATTGAATTGACATCAAAGAAGCCAGTAATAGATACAAATGCAGTTCACGTAAGCCTTTTCATTAAAAAAATCTTTACATAATCATGTAAACTACTACAAAAATAGAAAAAAAGTGATATAATAAACTGTAAGTATACAAGGAGGACGGCGCTCTTGCCAAAAACAATAGCATTTAAGCATGATACAGTCTTACTACATGAAACCGTAGATATGCTTGAAGTAAAGCCAAATGGAATTTATGTTGATGCGACACTAGGTGGCGCAGGACATAGTGAGTATCTTCTTAGTAAACTGACTAATGGTCATCTTTATTCATTTGACCAGGATGAAACTGCTCATGAAAACGCAAAAGTACGCTTAAGTGAGCAACTTGCAGAAGATAAAGTAACATTGATTAAAAGTAATTTTCGCTATCTTAAATCAGCTTTAGCTGAATTAGGAGTCACGAAAATTGATGGAATTCTTTATGATTTAGGAGTTTCCAGCCCACAATTCGATGATAGTCAACGAGGTTTCTCTTATAAAAAAGAGGCAAGATTAGACATGCGGATGGACCAAAATCAAACTCTTTCTGCTTATGAAGTTGTAAATGAATATCCTTACGAAGCATTAGTTCGCATTTTTTTCCGCTACGGCGAAGATAAATTCTCTAAACAAATTGCTCGTAAGATTGAACAAGCAAGAAAAATTAAACCTATTGAGACAACAATTGAGCTTGCAGATTTAATAAAATCTGCATTGCCTCAAAAAGAACTCAAGAAAAAAGGGCATCCAGCCAAACGCATTTTCCAAGCGATTCGTATTGAAGTAAATGATGAACTTGGAGCAGCGGAAGAATCAATCGAACAAGCCATTGATTTATTAAAAGTTGATGGTCGAATCTCGGTAATTACTTTCCATTCTTTAGAAGATCGTTTAACAAAAACAATTTTCAAAGAATATAGTACAGTTAATGTTCCTAAGGGATTACCGATGCTTCCTAAAGATATGGAAGCTAAACTAAAATTGATTAATCGCAAACCAGTTCTTGCAAGCGAAGAAGAACTCGAATTTAATAATCGAGCTCATAGTGCAAAATTAAGAGTAGCGCAAAAACAAAGAGATTAATCAAATAACAAGTTGGTCTAATAAAGAGGGTTTTCCCACTTGAGGATTGTTTTTGGATGTCTTATATAAATGAAATAACAATATTTAGCTTTTCTCTTTTCAATGGTGAAGAGAGTAAGCTGAATTTCTTTAGTAAGATAAACGAGTGGAGGCAAAGATGGCAGCACAGCCTAAAGAATACTTCGATATAGAAACTGCGGCGAAAAAAGATAGTTATCTTATTGATACAGAAACTTTAGCGCCAGAAGTTCTAGCAAGTAAGTTTAAAAAGTTTTCTGGTGTTGAAAAGGTATTCTATCTGACAATGGTAGTTGCTGCTTTAGTGTTGGCTGTTGGTCTACTTTATGTTAAGACTAAGACACTTGAAGTTCAAGGGAATACAATGGACTTACGTTCAAAAATTTCTCAAGAAACAACCCGAAAAACTGAGTATGATCAACAAATTTTAGATTTAACATCAGGTACTAAAGTGCTTGATACGGCGAATAAAGCTGATTTAAAACAAAATCCTTCTAATGTATTGAAAGCAACGAAATGATAAAATTTTTAAAAAAACTAATTTTCTTTCCTTTTAGAAAAGTATCACGAAATGCCCGAAAAACGAATTGGAGTACAGAAAGAAATCGTAAACGAGTAGGTAAGAGCCTGTTTTTCCTAGCTATTGCGCTGTTTACGGTTTTTATATTTCGTTTTGTCTGGCTAATTACCGTCAATCATGTCGGTGGAACCAATCTTACAACGATGGCCAAGAGCAACTATCAAAGCACAGTAACGGTTCAGGCGAAGCGTGGGACAATATATGACCGTACAGGTGCGGCCATTGCGGTAGACTCAAGCACCTATACAATTTATGCTGTAATTGATAAAACACAGGTTGATTCAAACGGAAATCCTCTTTATATTGATAAGAAAGATTTTACCAAAGTTGAAGATTTCTTGAATAGTAAACTTAAAATTGACCGTGATTTAATTAAAAAGCAGCTCAATTCTAAATTGAAACAAGTCCAATTTGGGAATAAAGGGAGTGATATCACTCTTGAACAGATGAAGGATATTCAAAAAGCGGCTGAGAATGAAAAAATTGTTGGACTTGGTTTCACGGCAAATATTTCTCGTTCTTATCCTTTTGGAAATTTTGCTTCTCAATTTATTGGTATTGCTCGTCCTAAAGATGAAAATGGGACTCAAGCTCTCAAGGGTGATATGGGCTTGGAAAAAGCCTTCAATAATGTTTTGAGTGGTGAAAATGGTAAAGAAACTTATCAAAAAGATATCTATGGTCGCCCAATTCCAGGAACAACTAAAGTCATTGAACCTGTTAAAAATGGTCAAGACGTTTATACTACACTTGATGCACAACTTCAAAGAAATCTTGAAGGATATATGGACAAGGCGGCTACGGATACTGGAGCACAACAACTTTCAGGAACTTTAGTTGATGCTCATACCGGTGAGATTTTAGCAACAAGTCAACGTCCAACCTATACGGCAACAACGATCAATGATGCTGAGAAACAAAAGTATTTCACTTGGAACAGTTTGCTCTCACAATCAGCCTTTGAACCGGGTTCAACATTTAAAACTTTCTTGATGGCTGGAGCGCTTGATAGTGGAAAAGTAAATCTTAATGAAACTTACCAACGGAAACTTCAAGTTTATGATACAACGATTAATGACTGGGATGTAACAGAAAATAAAAGTTATACTTTGCCAGAAACCGTAACCTATGCTCAAGGTTTTGCTTTATCTTCAAATATTGGGATGAGTAAAATTGAAATGAATATGGGAGATGCTTTATGGGGAAGTTATCTTAATAAATTTAAATTTGGTCTTAAAGTAAGAGCCGGTTTAGATGGTGAAAATCCGGGAGCCCTTCCTTCATCAAATGCCGTTTCGCAAATTCAATCTTCATTTGGTCAAGGGGTTGCGGTTACTCCACTTCAATTGATTAGAGGTTGGACGGCTATTGCTGGAAATGGAACAATGCTTGAGCCACATATTGTCAGCAAAGTAGTAGATCCGAATACAAAAACAAGTTTGACTTCTAAAGCAGAAGTTGTTGGACATCCGGTCTCTAATGATGCAGCAAGTGGTGTGCGTGATTTGATGTTAACAGTAAATACTGACCCTGTTTACGGAACATCTTATTCAACAAGTGGTGATTCTGAGCAAAATCTTGCTGCTGGTCCTTTATTTATGGTCAATGGTGAACCGGCTGCAGTTAAAACGGGGACAGCCCAAATTGCCTCAACAACGGGTGGTTATATGACAGGTTCTCAAGATTACCTTTACTCTGCTGTTGTGATGTATCCTGCTAAGAATCCTGATTTTATTTTCTATATGAATGTAAAAATTCCTACAGAAAGTTGGACACTTAAATATATTGCTCGAGTGGCAAATCCATTGTTAACAAGTGCTGAAGCAATGAAAAATGATTTATCAGTTAGTGCTGATACTGATACTAAAGCTGGTAAAGTGACCATTGAGAATTATAAAGGCAAAGATTCAGGAGATACTGCTGATAGCTTACGCCGTACTGTCCTTAGTCCGGTTATTATCGGGACAGGGGCAAAAGTAACTGCTCAATCGATTGCCGAAGGTGAAAAAGTTTCAGCAAATTCACGAATTTTACTTTTGACGAATGATAAAGATCAGGTGATGCCTGATATGTATGATTGGTCGAAAAAAGAAGTTGAGCAATTGGCTAATTGGTTTGGAATTAAAGTAACTTATGAAGGGTCAGGAAATAAAGTCTTGACTCAGAGTATCGAAACTTCTACCAATGTTAAAAAAGGTCAAACTCTAACTGTTAAAATGGGAAATTAAAAATTATTGATTGAGGCTCCACAGACACTAGTCTATGTGGAGCTTCAAAAATTAGGAGAAGAAAATGTTATTGAATGGGATAGTGGCGGCGGTAATTACAATGATTATAACAATCATTGGTATTCCTCGCTTCATTATGTTCTTCCACAAGAAAAAATTGGGTGGGCAACCAACCCTTGAAGATGTAAAACAGCATGCTAGTAAAGCTGGGACTCCTACAATGGGTGGTTTTGTCTTCGTTGTTGTGAGTTTAGTAGTTTCATTAATTGCCGCTTTGGTTTTTGGCAAATTTAGTCCAGCTTTTATTACTGCGTGGTGGGTCTTTGCCATGTATGCTGTCATTGGCTTCTTAGATGACTTTTTGAAAGTATTCAAACAAATTAATGAAGGTTTGACTGCCAAACAAAAAATGTTGGCTCAAATTTTAATTGGGATTGTTTCCTATTTCATTTACAGTCATGGCGAAAAATCACATATTATTCATCTTTTAAGTTGGGAATTTAATATTGGGATTTTCTTTTCAATTTTCATTATTATTTGGCTTGTAGGTTGGTCAAATGCGGTCAATCTTACTGACGGAATCGACGGTCTTGCCTCAATCACTGTTGCGATTTCACTGACAGCTTATGCAGTTATCGCAGTAGCACATCACCAGTATGATGTTTTGTTAATTATCTTGTCAGTCATTGGTGGTTTGCTTGGATTCTTTGTCTTCAATCACAAACCAGCAAAAATTTTCATGGGTGATGTTGGTTCGTTGGCTTTGGGTGGTTTTCTTGCAATTGTATCAATCCTACTTCATGCCGAATGGACTTTGCTTTTAATTGGTGCGGTTTATGTCGTTGAAACACTTTCAGTGATGCTACAAGTTGCTTATTTTAAGAAAACAGGCGGTAAACGTATTTTTAGAATGACTCCTATTCATCATCATTTTGAACTCGGTGGATTTTCTGGAAAAGCAGCTGGTTGGTCAGAATGGAAAATTGACATTGTCTTCTGGTTATTTACAGCAGTGCTATCAGTAATTGCGCTTTGTATTTACTTTGCTTTTTAATTAATAAATTTACTGACAGAATGGTCAGTGAAAAGTCGCTCTTGTGAGCGACTTTTTTTATTTTTTAAAGTTAATATTTTACTGACAGAATGCTCAAGAAAATATTATTTAACTTTTAGAAAAGCTTAAGTTTTACTTGGGTTGAAATTAAGTTTTAACAATTATAATCAATTTATCAAGAAAAGAAAGGATTCCAAAATGAAAAATGTTCTTAAACTTTTAAAGGGGAAAGAAATTATTTTTGTTTCATTACTAACATTAATTGTTGGTGGAGTAGGTGGCTTTTTCATTGGTAAGGGCCAAAGTAATCAATCACAGCAAAATAATTTTCAAGAACAAATGCAAAATCGCTTTGGACAAAATGGACGGAGTCCAGACACTAATAGCGGTGCGACTACGGGTGGTTCTAACAGTCAGTCAGGTAATTCAGGAACGACACAAGAAAGTAGTGACGAAAGTGGAACTGCATCAGCATAAAGGGCCAAGTGGTTTTTAAGGACGTTGAGCCAATCATTCTTTCTGTCTTTATTTTTAATAAATTGACTGACGTGCTTAAAATCGACTTACAAAAAAGAGTCTATCAGAAGAAGACTCAGAAATGAGGAAAATATGGATTTTATAAGACGTGCATGGTTTTTCACTAAAGCCAAAATTGGACGGACAATACTTTTAATTGTTGCCTTTTCAGCAATTTTAATTTTTGTACTTTCAGGATTAATTATTAATAGTGCAGCTAATGTTTCTATTGATAATGCTAAAAAATCAGCTGGAGCAACCGTGTCACTCTCTGTTAACATGCAAAATGTTATCAAAGAAGCACAAAATAGTGCAACATCAAGTTCAAGTAGTAGCAGTTCAAGTGATACTTCTGAAGCAGGTAAACGATTTAATATTGATTTACCAACGATTTCAGAAACAACTGCTGAAAATATTGCCAAACTTGATGGTGTAAAATCAGCAAGTTTCACTTATCAGGCTCAAGCATCAGCAAGTTCTGGTATTGAAAAAGTTTCAACAAGTAGTAGTTCTTCAAGTTCATCAACAGATACGCAAGCAGCTGGTGGATTTGGTGGACGTGAAGGAGGAATGGGCGGAGCTTCCCAAGAGGACTTCACAATCAGTGGGACAAATGATTTAGCAGCAAGTACAAGCTTCACAGATTCTTATAAGATTAGTTCTGGACGCGCAATTAAGGCTTCAGATGAGGGGACGAACAATGTTGTCATTGAATCAACCCTTGCTAGCCAAAACTCGTTAAAAGTGGGTTCAACTTTCACAATCAAAGATAGTAATGACAAAACATATAAAATGACTGTTGTTGGTATCTATACAACAACAAGTAGCTCGACAGAAAGCTCAATTCAATACATGAATACAATGTATACTGCACTTTCTGTAGCAAATTCTATCAAAGGTACGACTGGCAAAGTATCAAATGCAACTTATAGCATGGAAAATCCTGCACAAGCAGATACTTTTGTAAAAGCTGCTAATAAAATAGTTAATGACAGTAATTTCCAAGTTTCTAAAAATGACCAAGCTTATCAAAATGTAAAATCATCATTGAATAATGTTGCAAGTTTTGCTAGAAATATTGTACTCATTGTAGCAATTGCTGGAGCCATTATCTTAGCGCTTATCGTGATGCTCATGGTTCGGGAACGTCGTTTTGAAATTGGTGTTCTGATGAGTCTTGGAGAATCAAAACTCAAAATTATTGGTCAATTTTTCTTTGAACTCTTCATGGTTATGATTGTTTCGGTTGGTATTGCATCAGCTGCTGGAAATGTAGTAGGAAATGTCGTTGGACAACAACTTTTAAAACAAGAAACAACGCAGACAACGACAAGCACAAGCAACATGCAAGGAGCTCCAGGAGCAAATGGAGGCAAAACCGAAGGTCAAAGACCATCAGGAAATGCTGGCGGATTTATGGGGCGTGCAGGCGGAGCAATTGGCTTTGGACAATCAGCTTCTGAAGCAAAAGCACTTGAAAAATTGAATATTAAAACTTCTGTCAGCGAAATTTTACTTCTTGTTGCTATTGCGATTTTGATTACACTAATCGCTGTCGGTCTAGCAAGTATTGGAATTCTCAGATTGAATCCTAAACAAGTTTTAACAAATTGATTTCTAAGAAGAACCAGTCTAATAATTTACTGACAGCTTTCGTTATTGATAAAAAAATAATCACCAGATTCTGTCAGTAAATTTTTAAAATGAGAGGAGCAAAGATGACTCTAAAAGTTGAAAATTTAACTTATTATTATAGCAACCCCGATGACTATCTATTTAAAGATGTCACAGAAAGTTTTGAAAAAGGCACGATGTATGCCATTCTAGGACAATCCGGCTCAGGAAAAACTACTTTTCTTTCCCTGCTTGCCGGACTTGATACACCAAAATCTGGAAGTATGTCTTTTGATAATAAAGCAATCAAATCAAGTAATTTAACAAATTATCGTAAAAAAACAGTAAGTACCGTTTTTCAAGCTTATAACTTACTGACCTACATGAGTGCTTATGACAACGTCAAAACAGCCGTAAAAATCTCGTCAGTAAAATTTGAAAATGAAAAAGCAGCAATAGAAGAAGCGTTGAATAAAGTAGGATTGAGCACAGACCTAATTTATAAACCTGTCAGTAAACTTTCAGGTGGTCAGCAACAAAGAGTGGCCATCGCTAGAGCATTAGTTTTAAATCATGAGATAATTATTGCTGACGAACCCACAGGGAATCTCGATGAAGAAACAACAGCTCAAATTGTTGAACTCTTTAAAGAAATTGCTCATAAAGATAATAAAATTGTGATTCTGGTTACTCACGAAAATGAAGTTGCCAAAGCATCAGATGTTGTATTTACCCTTAAACATCGTAAATTTGAAAAGACAGCATAGAATATAAAAACCATTACAATAATTGTAATGGTTTTTTATCCAGCCAAAACAGATAAGCTCAAGGTTTATGGACAATTAAACTAGAGTTGCTCAATAATACTTATGGCACTAAGAATAATTACAAAATTATGTTAAAATAGCTTCTAGGAGTATAGCCATGAGTTTAAATTTAAGAGATCTTGAATATTTTTATCAATTGTCAAAATTGCGTTCGTTCACCAATGTTGCCAAACATTTCAGGGTTAGTCAACCCACTATTTCTTACGCAATCAAACGTTTAGAAACCTACTATGACTGTGATTTATTTTATAAAGATTCCTCGCATCAGGTAGTTGATTTAACTCCGGAGGGCGAACTTTTGGCAATGAGAACCAATGAAATTCTCTCTGAACTAAATCACACGAAAAAAGCTATTCATCGTTCGAGTATGAAAGATTTTAAAGTTGGTTTTCCGCCAATTATAAGTTCATATCTTCTATCAAAGCAAGATAATTTGAACTTTTTGAATGCCTTACATATGATTTATGGTGGTTCTAATGAACTCTTGAGCCTACTTTTAAATGAAGAAATAGATTCGAGCCTTTTAGGAAGTCTAGAAAAGATTAAGCATCCCCAATTAGAAATAGAAGAACTCTTTCAAAAAGAATTTTTTATCATTATGTCGGATAGTCATCCACTAGCCAATGAAAAAGAATTAGGATTTAAAGATTTACTTAATGAAGACTTTATCTTATTGGGAGAGCATAATATCCACTTTAATGCCTTTAATCGTTTAAACGAAAAATATAATCAATCAGCTAATGTAGTTTTGAAATTAGATGATGCTCATACCATAAAAGAGCTTGTCAGAAAAAATTTAGGAATCAGTCTTATGGCAGATATCCGCTTATCAGAAGACTTTAAAAATCTAGTTAAAGTACCATTTATTGAAGAAGATAAACAATTCTTTCATATTAATTATGCCTATCAAAAAAATTCTATTCTCTCTGAAAGTGAAAAAAACTTTTTAGAAATATTGAAAACATTAAAATAAATATTGCATAAGATCATCAATGATTTGGTGCTTTTTTGATAGTAATTATTTACAGTAGAAAGCGCACAAAAAACTTTCAGGAAATGTTATAATTAGAAGTATGATATGAATCGTTTTTAGAGCAAATAGCATTATCCAGTCAAAGAAAAATATAAGGAAATTATATTATAATTTATTAATCACTAAATATTTGAGAAGAAATTAATAAGAAGATAAGACTAGATAGGAATTAAAGTAAAATGGAAAAAGATTATTTAAAAACAAGATTTGAACCAGAAGAATTTGAAAAATTAAAAAAGAAACTTGTCAGATATGAGTGTGCTTTAGATGTTGTCAGAACTCAACTTTCTAATCTAAATACCTATTATAATAATTTTGAGGCAATCAACCCAATTGAGCATATCAAACATCGTTTAAAATCACCGGAAAGTATTGCAGGAAAGCTGAAAAAGAAAGATTTACCTGTGACCGCTGATGCTGCTGATGAACATTTATCAGATATTGCAGGAATTCGTATTATTTGTTCTTATGCTAAAAATATCTATGAGATTGTTGAAATTATCAAAAGCCAAGAAGCATTTACAGTTGTTAGCGAAAAAGATTATTTAAGAAATGTAAAAAAAACAGGCTATCGTAGTTATCATATGATTGTCGAAGTTAATTTAGGACATCTATTTAGTGAACAAACCTGCCGAGTTGAAATTCAGTTGCGAACTTCGGCAATGGATTTTTGGGCAACGTTGGAACATAAAGTTCGCTATAAATATGATGGACAAATTCCTGAACAACTCAGTGGTGAACTACAAAATTGTGCAGAGCAAATTCATGCACTAGATGAAAGAATGTATCTTATTCATAAAGTTGTGGATATGATTAATCAGTCCGAAGTTGATATTGAACAAATTGGTTACTAACTAATAAAACAAAAATAAGAACTTGTCAAAGGATGGATAATCTGTTATACTTATTGAGTATGTTTTTGCATACTAATAAAACTGTTCATCCGCTGAGCTTAATTTGCTAGATGCTGCTTAATGATGGGCAAGAGGAGAAAAAAATGAACCTTATCGAATCTATCAACGCTGCGCAACTCCGCACTGATATCCCTGACTTCCGTCCTGGTGACACTGTACGTGTTCACGCAAAAGTTGTCGAAGGAACTCGCGAACGTATCCAAATGTTCGAAGGCGTTGTTATCGCTCGTAAAAACTCAGGAATTAACGAAACTTACACTGTTCGTAAAATCTCAAACGGTGTTGGTGTAGAACGTATCTTCCCAGTTCACACTCCACGTGTTGAACAAATCGAAGTTATCCGTCACGGTAAAGTACGTCGTGCGAAACTTTACTACCTCCGTGCACTCACAGGTAAAAAAGCTCGTATCGCTGAACGTCGTCGTTAAGATACACCAGTTTAACCGCTCTATTGAGCGGTTTTTTTTCTTAGTTAAATAAATGATTTCCTGTCTAGCTCATTGAAATGATTTTAGAGAATTTTTTTAATACTTTAGTACTAGTAAAATAAATTTATTTAGTCGTATAGTATGATAAGCGATATTATGTTTAAGAAAAAGAAAGTGGGATGCATGGAAAATCAAGAAATTTTAGTCTCTGTCAAACGTTTTATTGAATATGGGTTATCCAGCAAGTCACAAACATGCCGTGTCGAATGGTTTTGGGATGTATACAGTAGAGGACGGAAAGATACAAAAAGTTTGGTTTTCAGAAGATATTTTAAGCATGCTCATGCAATTTGGACATATTAAATAATAGAAATACTGACTATTATGCATAAAATAAAAGACTACTCACGGGTAGCCTTTTTGTTTTTTTATAATATGAGATTGAAAAGTTGCTTGATAATCTATTAGCGAGATATTGTAATGAAAAAAAGACGAAATATATTGGAATTTACTGACGGAAAATGAGATAATTAATAAAACGTAGTTTATAAAATACAGCAAAGTCATCAAATTCAGAAAGGACTGAAATGAAAAAAAATATCAGCCGAGAAGAAGCAAAGAAATCTTTAGTCTATGACCCTTATTTTGAAAAAGGCCATTATGGGAGTAAAATTTTTCAAACAATAATTGCTCTTTTAGGATGGTGTGGTGTTGTCATTCCATTTTTATGGATTATTTTTCCTTTTGTTTTTCCAAATCGAGCAGGTCTTAATCATATCATTGTTTATAGAGAAGAAAAATCTACACTTCTATTTCTTTTCATTTTTCTCTCTTTATCTTTTGTTTTCCTAGCTATTTTATATATCATCCTAACTTTTTGGAATAATTATCGTTTTAAACATTTTCTACAAAAAGAAAAGCAGTACGATGCTGAACGTGTCGATGTAAGACGAAAGTTAATTAATCAAGCTTATGATGAACGATTTGGCACAAAAGATTTTCGCCATAATGTTTGTTTTTATTCGGTCAAAGAAGAGCAAAATTTGGAAACAGATTTTGTGAAAAAACTTTATCAGAAGGGAGAAAACAATGATTAGTTTTGTTCAAACGGGAAATGGCATTGTTGACTTTATTCTGACACTGATATTTCTGGTGTTAATTACTTATCCAATTTTAGGCGGATTCGCCTGGTTTATTGGAGTCTTATGTTATAGCTTTTTGTTCAAATATAAGCAAAAGGATTGGGATGATATTCCAGTAGAAGTTGAACCTTTTGTTACTATAATGGTTCCAGCTCATAATGAAGAAATAGTCATTGAAGATACACTTAATTATTTAATGACAAAAATTAATTATGAAAATTATGAGGTTCTAGTTACTGATGATGGTTCAACTGACCGAACCCCCGAAATTTTAAAAGAATTACAAGAAAAATATGATAAATTGCGCGTGATTAGAATTGAAAAAAATAAAGGAAAAGCGCATGCCTTTAATATTGGTTTAGGATTTGCAAAAGGAGAACTAGTTTTAAGCAACGATGCAGATACTGTTCCAGAACCTGACTCTTTAAATCGCTATATCAATTATTTTATTCGACAAGATTCTACTAACATCTCAGCAGTAACAGCTAACATGGATGTTCAGAATCGTGCAAAATTGATTGCGAAATCTCAAACAGTTGAATTTTCTAGTATTGTAGGAATTATTAAACGGACTCAACTTGGTGTGCTAGGGAGTATTTATGCCTATAGTGGTGCAAATACGATGTATCGAAAAGATGCCTTAATTGATGTCGGTTTGTTTCGACAAGATAGAGCCACAGAAGATATTAGTATTGCTTGGGACCATCAAATGGACGGTTGGTTATCATTGTTCGCGCCCCGTATTATGTTCTTTATGGAGGTTCCAGAATCTCTGAAAATGCTCTATCGTCAAAGGAAACGGTGGGCCAAAGGTGGAACAGAGGTTTGGCTGACTAATTTTAAAAAAGTATTTTTACACCCTTTTGACAATGTTGGCCGAACAATTATGTTTATTGACCAAAGTTTCAGCATTATCTGGTCATTCTTTTTCTGGATTTCGTCAGCAATTTTTATCTGGTCTTTATTTCAATTTGCCATTACCGGAAACTTAGAACGGATTTATCACATGTTAACGATGGCCTTTCTTTTTGTTTGCTTTGAAATGATTTCGGGGACTTTTCAATTAGTCGCTTCATTAATAGTTGATGACCGTGGAAGAAAAGTAAAATATCTATTATTTGCTCCACTTTATATGCTTTTTTACTGGGTAATGAATGCATTAACCATTGTAACGACTTTTGTTCCAGCAGTAAAAACTATTCTAGGTTTGGGGTCTGGAACATGGAAAAGTCCGGAGCGTAAAGGGATAAAAGTGACAAATAAAAAAGATAATTGAAATTACTAACAATAAAAATTTGATTTTATATCTTATCATTTGAAAATTTTTGAGGAGTTTAAGTACTCCTTTTTTTGAATTAATTTTTTTAAGAAGACTAATAATAAAAATAATAACTTGCTTAAAGATAAGGAAGCGTAATTTTTTAATCATCAAGGACAAGATACTGTATTCATTATGTTATAATTAAATGAGAATTGAAGAATATTTTTTGGAGGTAAAGTTATGTTAACAGATTTTGAAAAACTTCGACGCGGAGTCGGATTTAGTGGAATAATTTCAATTATTATTGGTTTATTGATATTATTCTTACCTACAAAAACAGCAGCTATTGTCGCAGCTCTTGTAGGGGTAGCACTCGTAATTATGGGTGTCATTTATATTGGAGCAAATCTAGTCAAAAGAAGTGAAGAAAAAGGAAATTTCTGGAGAATTTCCCATCTCTTGTTGGGATTTATCTACTTATTTGCAGGAATTTTTGTCTTTTCAGATTTGAATGCAGCCGCAGAATCACTTTTTGTCCTTATTGGTATTTTTGTGGGGATTAGTTGGATTGTAGATGGAATTGTAACTCTTACAGTTTTGACTAATTTCAATAGTAAATTCTGGGGGATTTTCTTAAGTGTAATTAGTATTATTGCTGGTTTTACTTTAGTATTTTCTCCACTTTGGGGAGGGGTAACTTTGTGGTTACTTCTTGGAATCGAGTTTTTAATTGTTGGGTTCATCAAAATGATTCACTATTACAGATGGGATAAATAGAAACGAAAAGGCCGACGAATTTCGGCTTTTTTTATTTATGCAACTTTATTAGAGATAAATAAAATTTTTATGGAACAAAATTGGTAATGGTTGGTCTCAAAAAAATCTAAAGAATATATTTGGAAGCGTCTGACAATTTTTTATTCGTGATATAATTTTTAGTGGACGTTTTTTGACGTTCTTAGATTGGGGATGAGAATGAAAAATTATCTCAAATGGCTCAAAGATGAGCTAAAATCAATTAATACAGCCGGAAGTATCATGCTTTCGTTTATCATAGGAGTACAGTTGGCTTTCTTTTTAACGTCAACAATTACGGTTTTATCAGTAATCACTTTGATTGCTACCTTAATGGGGTCGGCATGTACAGTTTACATGATGATTGGAAAACCAATTAATGGTCTTTTGGGACTGATTAGTGCTTTTGGTTATATCTATATTAACTGGACTGCTGGTCACTATGCCTCTGTTTTAGATCAAATTGTTTTTGTTTTGCTGATTGACTTGCCATTGATTTTCACTTGGAAAACTTGGGGACATCGAATTGAAAATGGGGTCAAATTCATGAAGACAAAAGGATGGATTTTGACAATCATCAGTATGTTGGTTCTTTGGTGGCCGATTACAACCATTTATACAAAACTTGGAGACACCAATCCTTTATGGGATGCTATTACTTTAATTATTGGAGCTGCGGCTTCAATCTTGGTTGTTAGAGGTTATGGGGATAGTTACTCACTTTGGCTCTTATCTGATGTGGTCATGATTATTTTATGGGCAACAGCACTTATGGATGGCTATTCTGCAAGTTCTTTAGCAATGCTTCTAACTATTACTTTCTATTTGGTTACTTCTTTATATGGAAAATTCTTTTCTATTTGGAAGAATGACAAGAAGGCAAGTGGAGAAGTAGTAACTGAGAGAAACTAAAAAGGGAGTTGCTCATTGAGCAGCTTTTTTTATTTAAAGTATAACAAAAGCACCTACTCTCAAAATTAAAGTAGATGCCTTTATCGATTGGGATACTCGCCCATTTTTTTCTCCTTAAACTAATTGTTCTAAGTTTTGTACAGCTTCTTCAATAGTATCTCCAGCACCATAAATATTTGAATCATTTACAAGTGATGCTCTAAAGATATTATGAGAAGTATCTAGAGTTACTGTATATTGGAAAAATTTGTTTTTGTTAGTGAATGTCATAGTACATTCTCCTTTCTTTATTTATTATACGAAAGGGAACCAAATTGGTTCATAACGAAATTCCAACTAAATTGTAGCATAAAGAAATCAGAATATCAAAAAAAGTGATTTAATATTTTCATAAAATTATATTTTTACTTCTAAGTAAAATTGGAAAAGAAGTCTTAAAAATAAAAGTTTCTTCTAAAAATATAGTGAGTGTTTAGTTGGACTTCTTAAATATTTTATCATAGAATATAGTAAAGGAGGCGTTTACAATGAGAGATGAATACAAGAAAATTTTAGTTGCAGTTGATGGCTCTGACCAATCGAAAGAAGCAATTCACGAAGCAGTCGCCATTGCCAAAAGAAATAAAACTTCATTATTTGTTTTACATGTTAAAGACGAAACAAGACTTCGGGGAACTCCTTATGCTTTGGCAATTAATTTGGATGATTTAGAAACAGAATCTAAAGAAATTATTGCTGAAGTCGAGGCTCTGATTAATGATGAAGTTGAGTTTGAAGTCCATGCCTTTACAGGAAATCCAAAGAAAGAAATCATTAATTTTGCAAAGCAATTTGAATTGGATTTGATTGTAGTCGGTTCAAATGGTAAGGGATTATTAGACAGGATGTTAGTCGGTTCGACGACAAGTTATGTTGTTAATCATGCGCCTTGCAATGTTATGGTTGTAAAATAACCAAAAAATCTTGGCGAAAGCTAGGATTTTTTATGAAGATTTATATGATGACAAAAGAATTCACTAGAGTTAGTGAAGAAAAGGATGATAGGGGAATGTAGAGAATAGGAGGAATGAGTTAATGGCGTCGAAACAGGAGTTAATTGATTATGTAGCAGACCGTACAGAACTTTCAAAAGTGAATGCAGCAAAGGCAATCAATGCCTTTGTCGAGGCAATCACTTACTATATTTCTGAAGGGACTCCCGTGCATATTTCAAATTTTGGAACTTTTGAAGTTCGTAAACGTGCAGCCAGAGTCAGTCATGATGTTCATTCAAGAGAAAAAATTTTAGTAGGCGAACAAAATATTCCGGTATTTAGAGCTGGAAAAGCTTTAAAATTGGCTACGAAACAAGAACTATCTGATGAAGATATGGTGATTGAAACATTGAGCAATATGATTTTGGAAGTTCAGCATCATGATTAACACCTGTTAATGGCTATTATTTTCCAAATAGAATGATAAAAAACGATTCTTCAAAAAGAACCGTTTTTTAATTTATGAGCTCAACTAATAGATTAGCAATTTGAGTGGGTGTTTCCTTTTGTTTTCGACGAATCCACGATTGAGTAGTTCCAAAAATAGCATTAGCATAGTAGGTTGTCGCATAAATTTCCCCTAATTTTCCTAATTTAAGATGTTTAGACTGAGGGAAAAAGGAACTTTGAATAAGTTCTTTGAGTTTTTGCAACATAAACTGGTGGATTTCTTTGCTACCATTTTCCGAAAGAAGAGCGGCATAGATTTGATTTCCTTTTAGAAATTCAAAAGTTTCAAGCATCGTTGCATGAATATTTCCGTTATTTTTTTCAAAGACATATTGAATAGTCTCAAAAAGTCGACGTTGATAGGCTTCAATCATGTCATATTTATCTTGATAATGAGTATAAAAACTACTACGACTAACTTTAGCTAATTTCACAAGTTCAGTCGTTGAAATTTGGTCAAAAGATTTCTCGCCTAAAAGTTGAATCATGGCATCTCGTAATTGAAGTTTTGTACGATCTTTTCTGCTGTCATTGGACATTATAGGGGGACCTCCGTCCTTTTTAGAATGTAAGTGCTCTATTTAGACAAATTTAAAGATGTGTCCAAAACTGAATGGATAATAATTGTCAAATTTTCTAAAAAGTTTATAATACGTATTGTAACAGTTTTTGGACGTGTTGTCCATAAAGAAAGGGGAAAAGATGTTAAAAAAAGAATGGCAAGCCATTTTAAAGCACAAATTTTTTATTATTGTTATTATCGCATTGGCACTTGTACCAGCAATTTATAACTATATTTTCTTAGGTTCTATGTGGGACCCTTATGGTAAACTTAATGACTTACCGGTAGCAGTTGTAAATTTAGACAAGACGTCTGAATTGAACGGTAAAAAATTCAAACTTGGTGATGATGTCATTGCTGAAATGAAAAAATCAAAGGATTTAGATTATCATTTTGTTTCAGAGGATAAAGCTTCTAAAGGGATAAAAAAAGGTGATTATTACATGGTTATCACTTTTCCAGAAAACTTTTCAGAAAATGCAACGACTTTAATGAATAAGAAACCCAAAACGGTCCAGTTAGATTATCAAACAACACGTGGTCATAACTATATTTCATCAAAAATGAGCGAAAGTGCGATGAATCAGCTGAAATCAGAGGTTTCTAAAAATATCACAGAAACTTACACCAAAGAAATTTTTGCTAAGCTTGGTGATATGAAGTCAGGAATGAAAGAAGCTTCTGACGGTTCAAATAAATTGGCTGATGGAACTTCTTCAGCATTGGATGGTTCAAAAGAATTAAGTAGTAATTTGAATACTTTATCTTCATCAAGTTTAACTTTTACTGACGGCGCAAATAATTTGAATTCAGGCTTAAATAAATATGTATCAGGAGTGAATCAGGCTGCCAATGGGGGACAACAACTTTCTTCTGGTGCTGACCAATTTGTCAGTGGAACGCAACAATTAGCAGCAGGTACACAAACGCTGGCTGATAAATCAAAAGAGCTGTCAGCAGGAATTTCACAAATTTCTCAAGGGTCAGAAGCGGTGAGTCAATTGCAATCGGGTGTGCAACAACTATCCGAAGGCTTAAGTCAAATGGCTCAAAAAACAACTTTATCCGAAACTCAACAGCAAAATATTAGTGCTGTACAAAATGGTCTTACTGAATTAAATCAGGAGTTACAAAAAAATACGATTGACCCAAATTTGGCTGCCAATATCCAAAAAAACTTGGAAGGTCTTGGAGCTACGGTCACAAATCTAGCTAATGATCAAGTGGCGGCCTCTAAGACAGCAGTTGAAAGTACTGAGACTTTTAAAACTTTAAGCGAAAGTCAGAAAACAGATATAAGAAATGCATTAGATAATTCTGTTGGTGCCGGAGCAGTTCAAACCGATTTACTATCATTAAATAAGAATATTACAGGAGTCCAAGACAGTCTTACAAGTCTACTACCAATGTTTGGAAAAATTGCTGATCTTAAAACATTAGTTCCAGGCGCAAGTCAAATAATTGCTGACCTTTCAGGTGGTCTGAACGAAGTAAACACTAATGTAAACACAAAATTTATTCCTGGTATCAATCAGTTAAATGCTGGTTTGACGAATTTTAATGACCAGTTAACTTCTGGAAGTCAAAAATTAACTTCTGGTTTTGCCCAATACGCTGACGGAGTTAATCAAGCAAACGCTGGCGCTCAACAATTAGCAAGTAAATCAAAAGATTTACAAAGCGGGACAATGCAATTAGTTTCTGGATTGTCACAATTACAAGCGAATGGTTCAACTTTAACTTCAGGTTCAAATCAATTGGCAGGGGGCGCTCAACAAATTTCCTCTGGTTCACAACAATTGGCAAATGGAGGTTCAAGTTTAACAAGTGGTTTGGGAACGCTAAATACAGGGGCTAATAACTTGTCAATAGCGTTAACCAAAGCAGATGATACTCTCTCATCAACTAATAATTCTAATGAAAATGCTAAAAAAGTAGCTGCACCGTTGAAACTTAAACATACTGACCATGACAATGTACCAGAAAATGGTGCAGGAATGACACCATACATGATTAATGTTGCTCTCTTTATCGGTGCCCTTGCGACAAATGTTGTGATTGGAATTGGTTTCTCAGGTGAAAAATGGAAATCTGGTCGCGAATTTATGTTGGCGAAAATTGGTACAAATGGTTTGGTAGCACTTTTACAAGGAATCATCGTCTGGGGAGCTGTTGCTCTTCTTGGATTGAGACCAAATCATTTGTGGGAAATGTTGTTGTCAGTACTTTTAATCAGCTTCGCTTACATGGCAATCAATACTTTCTTCTTAACGGCTCTAGGTAAGATTGGTGAATTCCTTATGATTGTAGTCTTAGTTCTACAACTGGCGACGAGTGCAGGAACTTACCCCTTACAACTGGCGCCTAAAATATATCAAGTCATCAGTCCTTGGTTACCAATGACTTATGGTTTAAAAATGTTACGCGAAACCATTGGTTTGAATGGAGCAATTTTACCAGAAGCAATTCTATTTGTGGTTATTATCGCTCTCTTTACTTTCATGTTGAGTTTCTTCAAGAAATTCTCGCGTTTTGCATAAAATAAATTACTGACAGAAAATTTTATGAATAAATTTTTTCTGTCAGTAATTTTTTATCTAGAAATTTTAAAATAAATTTGGTAAAATAAAGCTGTAAAAAGAATTTGACAATTTGGATTTGTCCTAGAAAGCACATTCGTTCAACTTTTAAAGTTTTGCTTTTTATGACAGCCTAAGGAGATAAAATGGCAGATAAATACACAGAAGAGCAAGTGAATGAAATCAAGGACAAAATTCTCTCTGCCCTTGAAAACGTCATTGACCCAGAGCTTGGGATTGATATTATCAACCTCGGATTAGTTTATGAAATTAGCTTTGAAGATAACGGATTTACAGAAATTAAAATGACATTGACAACAATGGGTTGCCCTTTGGCGGACCTTTTGACTGAACAAATTCATGATGCTTTGAAAGAAGTGCCAGAAGTTGGTGAAATCAAGGTGAACTTGGTTTGGTATCCAGCATGGACAGTTGATAAAATGAGTCGTTATGCCCGTATTGCTTTGGGAATTCGATAAATATAATAAAAGACTCCTTAGTCAGCATTGACTAGGGAGTTTTTTATTTATTAACGAAATTCATTATTCAATTATAAGCTTTTTGTCTGTATATTTTAATCTTTGGTATTTTATTTTAAAAAATAATATTTTTTTATTAGTTCTAATTTCTAAAAACTTAGTCATAACAAGAGGTTTAAACCAATAAAAAAACATTTAATTTAGGTAATGCATTTGTTATTTGACTAAAAGTATAGGTCGTGTTATAATTTTTTTGCTTAGGAAATATTTTGAAAATTTAATTTAAGCAATTTTGGTTAGAGATTTTCTAACCATCGGTAGGTGAGGCTACCACAGGGATACGGGTTGCTGCCGCAGAGTCGTGGAGACACGATGAGAGGGCCAACAGTTCACGTCGAAAAAAGAAGGCGTGAAATAGTGCAACAACATCGCCCTGCGGAGCTAAAGCTTGAACGATACTGGGTACTTTAGTTCACTTGATAGTGTATCTTTTTGAAATCATACCTTGTCTACGTTCAACCGGCGTAGGCAATTTTTTTATAAAAAAGGAGGTGGTGAAAATGGAAGCACAGAATAACAGTGGCTCAGACCCTGGGAGCTATAGAAAGAAAGATAGCATAAAAGTGGACAAGCATTTTTATCACTTCAATCTAATCTAGTTCTCTGAGTTAGAGCTGTACAATCAAAATCTACTATAAAGCAGAAATTGAGGTACAAGCCGATGACAAAAATATTAATTCATACAACAATAAAAAATAAGAAAATAAGAAAGAAAAAGTTATTCATTGATTTGCAACTAGAAATACTCTTGTCGTTCATTTGGAAAATTAACAAAGGGGGATTCATTTATGGATAAAAAAATTACAAAAAATAGTTTTTTAGATTTATCTATTTTGATTCCTTATTTGATTCTTTCAGCTGTTGGCTTACTCATGGTGTTTTCAGCAACTGTCCCCTATCAAATTAACCGAGGACTATCTCCTTATCGATTGGCAATTTCTCAAGGAGTCTTTATAATTATAAGTTTTGTGGCTTTAATTATTACTTATCGAGTAAAATTAAGAATTATAAAAAATGAAAAGATTTTAAAAATAATTTTTCTAATTATTATCTTGCTGATGATTTATTCAAGGGTTGGACCTAATACATCAGCGAATGGAGCGCATGGATGGATTCCCTTACCAGGGATCGGAACCATTCAACCTGTTGAATTTGCAAAACTTTTTACTGTTTGGTTTCTTGCGTCTATCTTTTCTAACAGACAAGAAGAGATTGAGAAAAATGATATTCAAGCAATTTTTAAGGGTAACAATCTCATAAAAAAAGTTGTAGGGGGATGGCGATTTCCGATTATCTTACTAATGATAGTGGAACTCAGTATGCCTAATTTAGGAAATACAGCAATTATTGGGCTCTTAGCCTTGATAATGATTGGTGCAAGTGGAATTTCTTGGCGATGGTTTTCAGGTTATGGGAAGATGTTGCTTACGATTAGTCTTAGTTTTTTGCTCTTTCTTTTTATCAGTGGAGGCGATTTGATTCCAGGTTCTTATATTAATGCACGATTTAAAGCATTCGTTAATCCTTTTACTGACTTGGCTTCTTCGGGTCATCAACTTGCTAACTCATATTATGCGATTGTAGATGGTGGCTGGTTTGGAAGAGGACTGGGGAATTCGATTGAAAAACAAGGATTTTTGCCTGAAGCTCATACAGATTTTATATTCTCAGTAATAGTAGAAGAATTGGGAATCATTGGTGGAATTATAATCCTAGCTGTCATTTTTTTCATGATTACCCGAATGCTTTTGGTGGGGATGCGGGCAAAAGATCCATTTAATTCAATGATTTCAATTGGTTGTTCATCTTTTTTGCTGATACAAGTTTTTGTCAATTTAGGTGGAGCAATTGGTTTGGTTCCAGAAACAGGTGTCACCTTTCCCTTTTTATCACAAGGTGGATCATCATTTTTAATTTCAACTTTGGCAGTAGGACTGGTTTTGAATAGCTCGGCTGACGAAAAATTAAAGAGTTTAAGTAAGTTATAATTTTTAACAAAAGAAAGAAGTATTCTTGATATGAAAAGAAAAGAAATTAGACAAAAGAAAAAAATAAAAAGGTCTAAAAAGGTATATTTTGTTCGTTTTATGTCCCTTTTTGTTATTTTAGTCGTGGCAGTTAGTGCGGTTATCTATGTTCAAGCAGAGAAAACATTAACGAAAACTCATGTAAATACAAAAATAAAAAGTTCTAGTATATCTGCAAAAAAACCACTAACTATATTGCTTATGGGAGTGGATACTGGTGATAATAGTCGAGGTGGGGCAGATTCATGGAATGGAAATTCAGATTCTCAAATTATTTTAACATTGAATCCTCGGACAAAAACAACCACTATTATTTCAGTGGAACGAGATACGATGACGAATATTGAAGATGCATCTGGAAAAATTCAATCTACTCAAAAAATGAATGCTGCTTATCCTTTAGGATTTAATAATGGTGGGTTATCATCTGCTGTCACTTATGCCATGAAAACGATTGGTAATCAAGTAGGGCTTAATCTTAATAATTTTATGATTGTTAATATGGACGGTTTAGTAAATCTTGTGAATGACGTTGGAGGAGTAGAAGTTGTTAATGATACTAATGGCTCAGATGTCTATCAAGGGACTGATTCAGGTAAAATAACTTTGCCTGGTTCAGATAAAATTGTAGATAGTGGAGCGATTTATATCTCAAATACAGAACCTGAATATAAAGCTTATGTTCCTTATCTTTCAGGAAATCCTAAGCAGCTCATCAACGGAGAACAAGCTTTAGTTTTTGTCCGAGATAGAGATACGTTAGCTAATGGGAATTATGGACGCGCCGCTCATCAACGAGAAGTTATGACTGAATTAATGAACAAGATGCTTAGTCTTAATAGTGTTTTTAAATATCAATCATTTTTAAATGATATTTCATCAGATTTTAAAACGAACATTTCAATAAATCTTGCTAATTTGACCGCACTTATGGCTTATAAAGATTGTCTTAACAAAGTAGTTTCTGTTCAATATCAAGGAGTAAGTCAAATGGTGGATGGTGGAAGTTATGAATTCATACCAAAAAATGTGGATTTGGCTATTCAAAATATAATGAGACAAGCAAATGATGAGTCTGTCACTGATAAGCTTGATCAAAGTGTCATTACTTATGAAAACTATTTTGGAAGTCAAACTGACCAATATTATATGCCTTCTGCGACGGTAACTATCAAAGGTGAAAAAAGTGAAACTTATGGAGTGGATACTAAAGGGAGTCTAGTAAAAATAAATAAGGAGAATGCCCAAGACTATGTTTCAAGTCAAGGAGGAGCTTTAGTCGCTAATTAAAATAGAGAAAATAAAATAATGTTAACCAGTTGACATTGTTTTATTTATGATATATACTTAACTGGTTAACTAAATTAATAAATGAAAGGATAATATTTTGGCGAAGAAATCAAAAATTGCTAAATTTAAAAAGCAACAAAAATTAGTTGCTCAATATCAAGAGCTTAGACAGAAACTTAAGAAGAAAAAAAATTATGAAGCTCTCAGAAAACTGCCTAAAGATTCTCACCCCAATCGAATGAAAATGCGAGATCGAATTGACGGAAGACCCAGAGCCTACATGCGAAAATTTGGTATGTCACGAGTTAATTTTAGAAAATTGGCGCATGAAGGTAAGATTCCAGGAGTTAAGAAGTCAAGCTGGTAGAAATCTTTTTGAACAATCTTATGGGATATGATAAAAATTTTTTTATTAAGTAATTTAAAGAATGCTTCATCTTAATGAATGGAGTATTTTTTCTCTATTTTGCTTAAGTAAATTTAAGTCTTAAGTCCGAGAAAAAGTAAGCTTTTTTTTGGTACAATAGATTTATGAATAAAAAATTGAAAGCAATCTTTATTATAGAAATTTTTATTGTATTAGGATTGATTTTTCATGTGATTAGTACACCGCGTATGTGGGTAGTTCTAGCTTTAGCTATTCTCTTTACTATCTTGGCGACTCGTTCGCGTGCGCGTGTATTACGTATCATAAGTTTCATTTTTGGGGCAATATCGGTAATGATTCTCTTCACAGTTGGATGGTTCTGGTTAGCAATTATCTTCCCTACGATTGCTTGCATCGTTTTTTGGAAAAATAATCCACGAGAAGGAGGAGTAAGAAATTTTTCTTACGAAGATATTTCTCAAGATGAATCTGAGTCAATCATGAATGAAAATCAAAATGATATCATTGATCTTGATGATGTTACTTTTAAACCTTCTGGCAATAGTCTTTCTATTAAAAAAAGGACAGGTAATACAAAAATTATTGTTCCTGAGGACGTAGGAGTTTCGCTTGATTTAACAACAAATGCTGGGCTTGTAAAGATTTTCAATGAGGCAGCACAAATTAATGCGGGAAATGTTCGTTATTTTAGTGAAAATTTAGATCAGGCGGAAAAACGAATTAAAATCAATATCCGTGTTGATTCAGGAAATATTGAGGTGATTAGAGGATGAAAAAATCACTTTTCACAACCTTTTTAGCAGTTTTTAGTATCATCCTTATTATGTACCTTCTACTATTTATAATGATGAATAGTGGTCAGCCTTTAGGGGGACTAAATACTGCTAATATTATTAGGGAACTTCGAGATAATTTCTATGGCTTATGGATATTTATATCAGTTGCAGGATTACTTGCGCTGATTTTTACCCTTTTTAATCATATTGAAAATATGGCTATTCAACAAAAATTTCAAGATGATATTAAACTTTTAGAAGAAAATCAACAACCTGAATCTCCTGAATTACAAGCTGTTCATGATAAAATTATGAATATGTCAGCTGAACTCCAAGAATTATCTAAGCAAAAATCTGCTGACAAAGCTGAAATTATTGAATTAGAGCGTAAAAGAATTTCACGGGAACTTCATGATTCTGTCAGTCAAGAACTTTTTGCAGCGACAATGATTTTATCTTCTGTTGCTGGTTCGACACAAAATTTGACTAAAGAACAAATCGAAACACAGGCACAATTGGTTTTAAAAGTGCTCCATTCTGCACAAAATGAAATGCGAGCGCTCTTACTACATCTTAGACCAGTAGAATTAGATGGTAAGAGTCTAGCAGAAGGGCTGTCAGCACTGACAGACGAACTTCAAGCGAAAATATCAGCAAATATTACGGTTAAATTGGCTGACATTGAAGCAACGAGTAATGTTGAGGACAATTTATTTCGAATGGCTCAAGAGATTTTATCGAATACTTTGCGTCATTCGCAAGCCGAACACATTGAAGTTTCTTTAAGAGAATCACTTGGAAATATTTTCTTAAAAATTGCTGATGATGGAGTCGGTTTTGATGTTTCTACTAGTGATAAGACGGCCAGTTACGGTTTAGCCAATATCAAAGAGCGTGCTTTATTAATTGGTGGAGATGCCAAAGTAACGTCGGCACCAGGTGCGGGGACAACTGTTGAAATCATTATCCCTAAAGCGAAGCCGAGCCTTTAAAAATGATGAGTATTTAGAAAGAACAAAATGGAAAAAATTAAACTTTTAATTGTTGATGACCACCAGATGGTGCGACTAGGTTTATCAAGTTTCATGAATATTCAACCCGATATCGAAGTGGTTGGTGAAGCTGCCGATGGCGAGTCAGGCTTTTTAAAAACTGAAATGCTTGACCCTGATGTTATTCTTATGGATTTAGTGATGGATCGACTTGATGGAATTGGAGCAACGCAAAAGATTTTAGCCAAAAATCCAGAACGAAAAATTTTAATTCTAACGAGTTTTATTGATGACGAAAAAGTTTTTCCGGCTTTAGCTGCTGGAGCTAAAGGTTATATTCTTAAAACATCACAAGCCGCTGATATCGCATCTGCAATCAGAAAAGTTGCCAATGGAGAAGATGTCCTTTCCGATGCTGTCAAGGAAAAGATTGCTCAACAAAAACATCGAAAACATGAATTATATGATGATTTATCAAAAAGAGAATTAGAAGTATTAAAAGTACTTGCGACGGGACTTTCTAATCAAGAAATTGCTGACGAACTTTTTATCAGTTTAAAAACAGTCAAAACTCACGTTTCTAATATTTTTAATAAGCTTGAAGTGTCAGACCGAACTCAAGCAACAATTTATGCCATTCAACATCACTTAGTTTAAACCTGAGGAAAAACAAGTTAGAAATATGATATAATTAAGTTTGTACAAATAAAATTAAAGTGAAAAAAAGATGGAAAAAATATTAGAAAAAGCCCAAAAAATAAAAATCATTTTTTTTGATATTGATGATACTTTGAGGGTCAAAGATTCAGCTTTTATGCCTGAATCAATCACTGAAGTCTTTCATAAACTTCGTGAAAAAGGGATTATGACAGGAATTGCAACGGGAAGAAATCTTTTCGGAGTTGTTCCAGAAGTTCGGGCATTAAAACCAGATTTCTATGTAGCAATCAATGGTGCCTATGTTGAAAATGGACAAACAGGAGAGGTATTATATAAAAATACTTTTTCTAAGGAGTTGGTTGAAGAAATCATTAGCTGGTTAAAAGCTGAGAAAAGCGGATATACCTTCGTTGGTTCCGACAGTTTACGGATTTCCAAATGGGATAAAGTTGCTAGTGATGCTATTGGTCCAGTTTATTCGGAATTGGAAGAAAATCCCAATTATTATAAAACAAATGAAATTTATCAAATGTTGACAATTTCTGACCATGATGACCAATTAGAATTACCAGAAGCTTTATCCGATAAAATTCGTTTGGTTCGTTGGCATCCAAACAGTTCAGATATTGTTCCAATGGAAGGTTCTAAAGCAATCGGCTGTCAAAAAGTTTTACAAGAACTTGGTCTGAAAGCTGAGAACATGATGAACTTTGGGGATGGACTTAATGACCGTGAACTCTTTGATTTTGCCGGTCTGTCAGTAGCTATGAAGGTTTCACATCCTGAAATTTTAGAAAAAGCAGATTACATTACTGATTCTGTTGAAAATGATGGAATTTTAAAAGCCTTACAAGCCTTAAAAATTATTGATTAAAGCTATCAGTAAAAACTGTCAGTAAAAATTACTGACAGAAATTTATTAATTTATAAAAAGAAAGGAAGGTATTTTTAGAAATAAAAATACTAACTAAAAAATATGACTTACCCACAACTTGAACTTGAAAACTACAAAGGTACTACAGCAATTATCAATACAAATCATGGAAAAATGACTGTAAAATTATTTGATAGCCTTGCTCCAAAAACCGTAAAAAACTTTATTGAACTTAGCAAAGAGGGTTATTATGATGGAGTAATTTTCCACCGTATCATCAAAGATTTCATGGTTCAAGGAGGAGACCCAACAGGAACTGGGATGGGAGGTTCTTCAATCTACGGAGAAAAATTTGAAGATGAGTTCTCAATGGACCTCTTTAATCTTCGGGGAGCTTTGTCAATGGCCAATGCTGGACCTAATACAAACGGAAGTCAATTTTTCATTGTTCAAAATAAAAACTTGCCTTATCCTAAAGATTCACTTATCCAAGGAGGGTGGCCTGAAGAAGTAGCTGAAACATATACTGGCGGTGGAACTCCTCACCTTGATGGCCGTCACACTGTCTTTGGTCAATTGGTTGATGAAGAAAGCTATAAAGTTCTCGATGAAATTGCCGCTGTTCGTGTAGGTGCGCAAGATAAACCAGTCGATGATGTCGTTATTGAATCAGTTGAGATTATCGAGCCATAATATGGAAAAGAAAAGTCCTAAAATCGGTGATATTGTTGAGGTTGAAATTATTGGAATGCAAGATTATGGTGCATTTGTAAAATTTTACCTGGATAATTCATCAAATAAAGAAAAAATTGAACAAAAAGGATTGATTCATATTTCTGAAATTCAATCTGGTTATGTCAAAAGTATTCATGATATTGCTAAAATTGGCCACAAAGTGATGGCACAAATTATTGATATTGATGAATATAATGGCAAAATTAGCCTGTCAATTCGCAGTCTGGAAAAAAATCCGCAAGTTCACCATATTTACCGAAAAAAACATTTTACTGATTCTCGGGATAAAATTGGCTTTAAAACCCTTGCTAATTATTTGCCAGGTTGGATTGAAGAAAATGAAGCCTACCTTAAAGCCAAAAAAAATGCCCAAAGTGAGGATTTTCTTTGAATGATAACGTATTAAGATATATCAAGCGAGTTTTTAATTTAATTACTATTCTTGGCTTTGTTGCGACAATTGTTGGTGGCATTTATTTATGGCGCCTTGGTGCATTTCAAAATCAAGCGGTCTTACAACAATTGATTGTGGCACATCGTTTTTTAGGACCATTAATCTTCCTTTGTATGCAAATTTTGCAAGTCATTGTTCCAATCATACCAGGTGGGATTACAATGGCAGCAGGGGTCATGATTTTTGGACCAGTTTGGGGTTTTGTTTATAATTACTTTGGAATTGTTGCGGGCTCTTTTTTACTTTTTCACTTTGGTAAAAAATATGGTTCTTCATTAGCCAAAACTTTTGTCAAAGAAAAAACATATAATAAATACATGGCTTGGTTGGATAAGGGGCAAAAACGCTTTAATATTGTTTTCGCGCTCCTCATTTTATCTCCTATCGCCCCAGATGATGCCCTTGTTTTAATAGCAAGTCAAACAAAAATGAGTTGGAAATTCTTCACTTGGAGTATCTTATTATGTAAACCATTGCCAATTCTCCTCTATTCTTATCTTTTGATTTTTGGAGGAGACCTTCTTGGGCACATTTTATAAAATGCTGAAAGTGCTTTCAGTGTTTTTTTATTGGAATTTTTGAGAAAGAATGCCCAATTCATCCAAAAAAATTGTATAATAGAATGGATTTATGATTTTAAACAGAAGTCACCTCAATAATAAAATTGTTTTTGTAAATTTGAAGCAAAAGTTAGAACTAAGTGATAGCAAATTGCCCCAAATGAATTGCCAAAACAAGATTAAACTGACTGGAGCTAGTTTTGAAAAACAAGAAAGCAAATAGATTTACATTTGATTCACGAATTGATTATGGGCTAATTTTACCAGCCTTTATGCTAATATTGATTGGTCTTTACGCACTTTATGTTGCAGTAAGTCATGACCACCCCACACAAGCAACGAATCTAGTTGTTCAACAAGGAACTTGGGTTATTGTCGGACTCTTTGTTGCTTTAATTGTCATGCATATGGATTCAAGGTTTTTATGGAACTTAACACCATTTTTTTACCTATTAGGTCTTATATTAATGGTTCTACCGATCTTTTTCTACGATAAAGCAACCTATGCTTCAACAGGTGCAAAAAACTGGCTCGCTTTTGGAGGACGAAATCTTTTTCAACCGTCGGAGTTTATGAAACTTTCCTATATTTTATTTTCGGCTAGGATTGTGGTTACCTTCCAAAATAATCTAAAAAAACGAGTACTCAAAGATGATTTCCGCTTAATCGGACTTCTGATACTTGAAACAATTCCAGTTGCCATTTTATCAGTCTTTCAAAAAGACTTCGGAACTTTCTTGGTCTTTGCAGCTATCTTTGCTGGAATTATTTTAGTTGCTGGTATTTCTTGGAAAATACTTGCGCCAGCTTTTCTTTTCGTAGCAGCAGTAGCTGGAGGAATTGTTGCTCTAGTTGCTTCACCAGAGGGACAAAAATTTCTTGAAAGTACCAGTTTTGCTCAGTATCAGGTCAATCGTTTTATCGCATGGTTACATCCTTTTGAATATTCTCAAACTTTCAGTCTTCAACAAGCACGCTCATTGATTTCAGTTGGTGTTGGTGGTCTTTGGGGTAAAGGAGTTGGTGTAGCTAATGTCAATGTTCCCGTTCGAGAATCAGATATGATTTTCACTGTCATTGCTGAAGATTTTGGATTTGTTGGATCAGCCTTTTTGATTTTCCTTTACTTTATGCTGATTTATCGAATGATTCGAGTAACTTTCAAATCAAATAATCAGTTTTATACCTATATTTCAACGGGTATTATTATGATGATTCTCTTCCATGTCTTTGAAAATATTGGAGCAGCTATTGGTGTTGTTCCTTTAACAGGTATTCCCTTACCCTTCATTTCTCAAGGAGGATCGGCCTTAATGGCAAATATCATTGGCTTAGGGCTTGTTTTATCAATGAAATATAATCAATTACCAGAATTTGTCAAGGAACAAAGACAAATCCCAGTTAAGGGTGATAGTCGAAAAAATCGTCGAAGAAATAGACGTTAACAATTAATAAGAATACAAAAAGTAAAAGTTACTGACAGAAAATTCAGTAGCTTTTTTATTACGATAAAACATTTAAAAGTCTATATATATCAAGGGAGAAAACGCTTTAAATTTTTGTAAATTATTAGAATTAATGATAGAATAAATTTGTGAGAGAAATCTCAAATACTAAATTTAATTGATTGCCTGAAACGACAACCATCCTATATAGAGGAGGCGTTTTTATGCGCGCAGCACGTTTTTACGACCGCGGGGATATCCGCGTTGATGAAATTAATGAACCAATAATAAAAGCTGGTCAAGTTGGCATTGATGTGGCTTGGTGTGGAATTTGTGGAACAGATCTTCATGAATTTTTAGATGGCCCAATTTTTTGTCCGTCAGCAGAACATCCTAATCCAATTACTGGAGAAGTACCACCAGTCACTCTTGGACATGAAATGTCTGGGTTTGTAAATTTTATAGGTGAAGGAGTAAGCGGACTTAAAGTAGGTGACCATGTCGTTGTCGAACCTTATATCGTTCCCGAAGGTACTGATACAAGTGAAACTGGACATTATAACCTCTCAGAAGGTTCAAACTTTATTGGTTTGGGTGGAAATGGCGGAGGTTTGGCTGAAAAAATTTCTGTTGATGAACGTTGGGTTCACAAAATTCCTGATAACTTACCTTTGGATGAAGCCGCTCTAATTGAGCCACTATCAGTTGGCTATCACGCTGTTGAACGAGCAAATTTAAGTGAAAAGAGTACGGTATTAGTTGTTGGTGCTGGACCAATTGGACTATTAACTGCTGCCGTTGCAAAAGCGCAAGGACATACTGTTATCATCAGTGAACCTAGTGGACTTCGCCGCAAAAAAGCACAAGAAGCACAAGTTGCTGATTATTTCTTCAATCCAATTGAAGATGACATTCAAGCTAAAGTTCATGAAATTAATGAAAAAGGAGTGGACGCAGCCTTTGAATGTACCTCTGTCCAACCGGGATTTGACGCTTGTCTAGATGCGATTCGTATGGGTGGAACAGTTGTCATTGTTGCAATTTGGGGCAAGCCTGCTAGTGTTGATATGGCAAAATTAGTAATCAAAGAGGCTAACCTTTTAGGAACGATTGCTTATAATAACACTCATCCAAAAACAATTGATTTAGTATCAACAGGTAAAATAAAATTGGACCAATTCATCACAGCTAAAATCGGTTTGGATGATTTGATTGATAAAGGATTTGATACGCTGATTCATCATAATGAAACAGCTGTTAAAATTTTAGTTTCACCCACTGGTAAAGGTCTATAAAATAATTAAATAAATAAAGGAGAAATAAGATGTCTAAAATTGCAGCAGTTACTGGAGCAGGTCAAGGAATCGGTTTTGCAATCGCAAAACGTCTCTATAATGATGGTTTTAAAGTAGCTATTATTGATTACAACGAAGAAACAGCTCAAAAAGCAGCAAAAGAACTTGGAGAAAACTCATTTGCGGTTAAAGCTGATGTTTCCGACCGTGAACAAGTTATTTCAGCTTTGAATGCTGTTGTCGACAAATTTGGTGATTTAAATGTTGTAGTTAATAATGCCGGAATTGCCCCAACAACACCAATTGAAACAATTACACCTGAACAATTTCATCAGGTCTATAATATTAATGTTGGTGGAGTTTTGTGGGGAACACAGACAGCAACAGCACTTTTTAGAAAATTAGGTCATGGAGGTAAAATTATCAACGCAACCTCACAAGCTGGAGTTGTTGGAAATCCAAATCTAATGCTCTATTCTTCTTCAAAATTTGCTGTTCGTGGGATGACTCAAATTGCTGCACGTGATTTAGCAGAAGAAGGAATCACAGTTAATGCTTATGCACCAGGGATTGTAAAAACACCAATGATGTTTGATATTGCGCATCAAGTTGGTAAAAATGCTGGTAAAGATGATGAATGGGGAATGCAAACTTTCGCAAAAGATATTGCCATGAAACGTTTATCTGAGCCTGAAGATGTGGCAAATGTTGTTTCATTCTTAGCTGGCCCTGATTCAAACTATATTACCGGTCAAACAATAATTGTTGATGGAGGAATGCAATTCCATTAATCTAAAAATGAACTGTCAAGTTTTTATCTTGACAGTTCATTTTATTATGTGCTATAATTGTCTTAAATAAATGAACGAGGTAAGGTCTATTGAAAATCTAAGTTTTGAACTTTAAAAATATTCGTAAAAATCGAGTGTTTTTGTTGTCTTCATAACTTAGAGAGAATAGACTTTTATTATGTTTACAGATTGGGCAATTTGTCAGAATTTGTATCTTTTAAAGCTCTTTTCACCTAAGTTGTGAAAAGAGCTTTTTTAATTTAAGGAGAAAATAATGAATCAAAAACAAAAAGAAATGCAAGCTAAACTAGAACAAATTAAGAAGAATAAACCGCAATTTGCTGGGAAAAATACTAATGGGATGACAGCAGTAAAAGCAACCAAGCAAAATCAACACGGAGCAAAAATTAATGCTCCAAGAAAAGCGGGAATTTGAGATTTATGAACATTCAGAGGAACTCACTCTGAGTTTTTCTACTCAAATTAGATTTCTTAATTCTCACAAATGAGAGGAGAATTAAATGTCAAATATTGAATTTAAAGACTTAACCTTTGGCTACGGGGATAATCTGATTTTCAATCATGCCCAAATAAATATTGATGACCGTTGGAAATTAGGATTAGTAGGGCGAAATGGCCGTGGAAAATCAACCCTTTTAAACTTACTACAAGGTAAAATAACTACTGACAGCTCGATAATTACTGACAAAAACTTTGTTTACTTCCCCCAATTACTGACAGAAGAAGATTTTAATGATAAAGATAAATCTAAAAAACAAAATACTGCTGATAAATATTCTGTAGAAAGTCTGTCAGTAAAAATTACTGACAGAAATTCACAATTAACTTATTATGTGCTAAATGAATTAGTCGAATTTGAACAATGGAAATTAGAACGTGAATTATCTTTATTGAAAGTTGATTTAGAAATTCTTTGGCGTCCTTTTGGAAGTTTATCAGGTGGGGAACAAACCAAGTGTCTCTTGGCAATTTTATTTTTAGATGAGGACAATTTTCCACTAATTGATGAACCAACAAATCATTTGGATATGGAAAGCAGAAAAATAGTTGCTGACTATCTTCAAAAGAAATCAGGATTTATCGTTGTATCACATGACCGAAATTTTCTTGACGAAGTCTGTGACCACACCTTGGCAATTGAACGTCAGCAAATAGTTCTCTATCAGGGAAATTTCTCAACCTATGAACGAGAGAAACAGTTGCGTGATGACTTTGAACTTGCTGAAGATGAAAAATTACGTAAAGATATTTCAAGACTGAAAAAGACTTCGTTAGAAAAAAGAGATTGGTCCAATCAACGAGAAAATGTTGCCGGAGCAACCTTTGTGGATAAAAAAGTTGCCAAAAAACAGAATCAACGAGCAAAATCAATTGAAAAACGAATGGGACAGGAAGTTGAGAATAAAGAGAAATTACTCAAAAATATCGAAAAAACTGAACCTCTTGTCATTAATTTTCAACCTTCACATCATAAAAGACTGATTCAGTTTGAAAATTTTTCTCTTGGATTTACCGAAAAATTACTTTTCCAGCCGATTGATTTTTCTTTGAAAGTGGGAGAGATTGCAGCAATTGTCGGACCAAATGGTCAAGGGAAATCAAGTATTATTAAATATTTATCTGGGGAATTTTCTGGTGAGCACAGTGGATTTGTTCAATTTCCTCAAGGGATAAGGCTATCATTTGTTCGTCAGATTTATGATAATCGTGGTTACCTGAAAGACTTTGCTACCGAATATCAATTAGATTATGAATTATTTTTAGCTAATCTCAGAAAACTGGGGATGGAGCGCAAGCAATTTAGTCAAAAGATAGAAACGATGAGTCAAGGACAACAAAAAAAGGTTGAATTAGCTCGTAGTTTATCACAAGAAGCAGAGCTTTATCTCTGGGATGAGCCGCTTAATTATCTTGACGTGTTTAATCGTGAACAAATAATTCAACTTCTAGAAACTTATCATCCAACAATGCTTCTGGTCGAACATGATCAAGCATTTGTTGAAAAAATTTCTAATCAAATTATTAACCTAAAAGATACATAAATTTAAAAAATAAAAGTAGAGTGATTTTACTCTACTTTTTTAGAATACTTTCATATAATAGAAAATATGAATAAAGCAAAGCGCACAATTTTGTTTTTATTTAAAAAAATGGATACTTTAGATACACAACCACCATTGACAAAAAATCTTAAACTTAAATTGTTTGAAAGCCCGATAAATTAGTAATAGTAATAGGAGAAGAACAGTTCATCGTTTATATAGTTATAAGCTAATTATTACTATTATTTCTTTGATTAATATCATCTATTTTTATATCAAGCCTTTTAGATAAACATTGACATTATTTATGCGTTATAAATAAAATTTATCAACACCAAGGGATTTGACTATAACGATAAAAGAAGTTTATAGTAATAAAGTAATAACATTAATTATAATTTTTATGGAGGTTGTACGATGCGTGCACATGAAATTTTAAACAATCCTTTTTTAAATAAAGGAACAGCTTTTACTATGAAAGAACGTCAAGAATTCGGGTTGATTGGTCTTCTTCCACCAACTGTTCAAACAATTGAAGAACAAGCTGAACAAACTTACGAACAATATTTGACAAAACCATCTGATTTAGAAAAACGTCATTTCTTGATGGAAATTTTTAATACAAACCGTACTTTGTTTTACTACTTATTTAACAAACATATTGTAGAATTTAATCCAGTTGTTTATGATCCAACAATTGCTGATACAATTGAAAACTACAGTCATTTGTTCGTAGATCCACAATATGCTGCTTATCTTGATATTAACCACCCTGAAAACATTACTGAAACATTGAAAAATGCAGCAGGTGACAGAGAAATTCGTCTTATTGTTGTAACTGATGCTGAAGGAATCCTTGGTATCGGAGACTGGGGAACTCAAGGTGTTGATATCTCAGTTGGTAAATTAATGATTTATACAGCCGCAGCAGGTATTGATCCAGCGTCTGTACTTCCAGTTGTTATAGATGCAGGAACAAATAGAAAAGAACTTTTAGAAGATCATTTGTATCTAGGAAATCATCAAGAACGTATTTACGGTGATCAATACTACAGTTTCGTCGATCAATTTGTAGAAACTGCAGAATCAATTTTCCCTAAATTGTACCTTCACTGGGAAGATTTCGGACGTTCAAATGCTGCAACAATTTTAAATAACTACAAAACAAAAATCCCAACATTTAATGATGACATTCAAGGAACTGGTATTGTTGTTTTAGGTGGTATTTTCGGATCACTTGACATTACAGGTGAAAAATTAACTGATCAAGTATACCTTTGCTATGGTGGTGGTTCAGCTGGTGCAGGGATTGCTGGTCGTGTTCATGCTGAAATGGTTAGTGAAGGCCTTTCTGAAGAAGAAGCTTACAAACATTTCTTCATGATTGATCAACAAGGTTTACTTTTTGATGATATGGAAGACCTTACACCAGCTCAAAAACCATTTGCTAAAAAACGTGCTGATTATAAAGATGCTGGAGATATGACTGACCTTCTTAACGTTGTTAAGACAATAAAACCAACTATTTTAGTAGGAACTTCAACTAATCCAGGTGCTTTTACAAAAGAAGTTGTTGAAGCAATGTGTGCTAATACAGAACGCCCAGTAATCTTCCCTATCTCAAATCCAACTAAAAAAATGGAAGCTACAGCTGAACAAGTTATTGAGTGGTCTGATGGAAAAGCTTTTGTCGCTACTGGTGTTCCTTCAGGAACAATCAGCTACAAAGGTGTTGATTATCAAATTGGTCAAGCAAACAACTCACTTATCTACCCAGGTTTGGGCTTAGGAATGTTGGCATCTGAAGCAAAACTTTTGACAGATGAAATGATCGGTGCAGCTGCACATTCATTGAGCGGTTTAGTAGATCCAGGTAAACCAGGTGCTCCTGTTCTTCCTCCATTTGAATTTGTTGCTGATGTATCAATTAAAGTTGCAGAAGCAGTTGCTAAGAAAGCTCAAGAACAAGGTCTTACTGAATCTAAAGAAACTGATATGGCTAAAGCAGTTCGTGATCTTAAATGGTATCCAGAGTACTAAGGGGAATATCTTAAATGAAAAAACTTAAAGAAACGAAAATATCGGGAATTAGTCTTCCCTTATATGCCTTTTTCGTAGCTGTCATCATAGTTGTAACACTTTTAGGAAAACTTCCACTTGATATGGTAGGGTTAACTCTCCTACTTGTAACATTAGGTCACCTATTATACTTCATAGGAGAAAAACTCCCTATTATGAATTCATACTTAGGTGGGGGATCTGTTTTCACTTTAATTGGTGCTACTCTATTATCTTTCTTCCACATTGTTCCTTCAAATGTTATTGGAGCAGTTTCCAATTTTATGGGAGGGAAATTTGGATTTCTTGATTTTTATATAGCTGCACTTATCTGTGGATCTATTTTAGGAATGAACAGAAATCTTTTGGTTAAAGCTTCCAAGAAATTTATTCCGATTGCTTTAATTACTATGGTTATTGGTTTCTTCTCAGTAGGTCTCGTAGGAATGCTTATTGGTAATGGATTTGCTGATTCTGTAATGTATGTTTCTATGCCAATGATGTCAGGTGGTATGGGAGCCGGTATTACTCCACTCTCTCAAATCTATGCAGCCGGATTGGCTCATGGAAACCAAGCAGCTATCTTCTCTCAACTTGCACCAGCAGTTACTTTTGGTAATATTCTTGCGATTATTGGTGCCTTATCTATTGCTAAAGTATTCAATAAATCTAAATATAATGGACATGGGACTCTTGTTGCAGCAACTAAAGAAGAGTTGGCTAAACCTAAAATAAAATTAGATGCTCAACAAATCGGAACAGGAATGCTCTTTGCCTTTGCTCTTTTGATGGCTGGTGACATCTTGAACAAATTCTTCCCTAATATTCATCAATATGCATTTATGATTATTATTGTATTTATCTTGAAAGCAACAAATACTGTTCCTAAAGATTTAGAAGAATCTGTTGTAATGTTTAACCAAGTGATTATGACAAACCTTACTCATGCTGTTTTGGCAGGTATTGGTCTTGCTTTGATTGACTTGAATACTCTTGCTTCAGCATTTACATGGCAATTTGTTGTACTTTGCTTGACAAGTGTTGTTGTAATGGGACTTGCTAGTTGGTTCTTGGCTCGCCTTTTTGGCCTTTATCCAGTCGAAACTGCCATTGGTGCAGGGATGATCAATAATTCTATGGGTGGAACAGGTAACATTGCTGTCTTGTCTGCATCAGATAGAATGGAAATGATTGCTTTTGCACAGATGGCTAATAGACTCTGTGGTGCAATTGTCCTTATCTTCGGTGGAATTCTTATCCGATTCTTTTATTAAAATAACCAAAAAAACATTTTATATAAAATGTTTTTTTTTTAACAAAATTAACTGATTAAGAAAATAAAATAGTTGGGACTATATCGCCTTTCGCCTGAAGTGGTTCAAGTAAATATAAAATTTTGGAGCCATATTGATAGTAAAATAATGTAAAGATTTAACAAATTTTCTGCTAATCTTTAAGATACACACTCCTTGTTTGATAAAATATTAAGCTATTCTTTTAACTCCATTATGTCTTAAACTCACTAATAATCGAGAACGTAATATATAAAAACATAATGATGACTGAACCCTAATGAACCCTCTTGATGTATGGTATAATATAAAAATGAATGTAAAAAAACAAATTTTTAAAGGCACACTTTATGCAGTAGTTGCCGGTTGTATGTGGGGAATTTCTGGCATTTTTGGTCAGCTTTTTTTCCGTGATTATCATGGTAGCCCGCTTTGGATTACATCAACACGTTTAACGATTGCTGGTATTATTTTATTGGCCATGTCTTTTTCGCGAGACCACGAGCGTTTTTTTGATGTCTGGAAATCAAAAAAGAATATGCCAACCCTCTTTTTGTATGTTTTTGGTGGGGTATTTTCTGTTCAATATTTTTATTATGTGGCTATTCAACTTTCAAATAGTGCTACAGCGACAATTTTACAATATACAGCACCCGTTTTTATTATGCTTTATTTACTCATTTTTCAACGTCAAGTACCAAAACCCAAATCGGTCTTATTCGTCATTTTAGCAATGATAGGTGTTTTTTTGTTGATTACGGACGGAAATATCAAACATTTATCAATCAGTCCCCTAGCCCTTGTAACAGGACTTCTCGCTGGTGTAGCTGTTGTTATTTACTCAATCATCCCTCGGCCATTATTAGATAAATATGGCGCACTCAATATGACCGGATGGGGAATGATGCTTGCGGGGATTGCCTGTAATATCTTCTATCCAGTTTGGCGTATTGATTTTCGAATTGAACCCTTGTCAATTTTTTATGTTTTAACAATTTCTATTGTTGGAACAGCACTGGCTTTTTTGTTGCTTTTAAGAGCCTTTCAATTGATTTCACCGCTTGTTGTTTCTGTTGCAACAGCTACTGAACCATTGACTTCTGTTTTTTTTAGTATTCCATTATTTGGCTTGAAGTTAACCCCACTCGAATTACTAGGGATTGTTATGGTCATCGTGTCTGTTATTCTTCTATCGAAATCAGAACAAGCTTAAAAGAAACCTAGGGGTTTTTTTTAAAACTGGTTTATTAGAAAATTCTGATATAATATTTTTATTAGGAGAGAATTTTATGGAAGAGTATTATTTACCATTGGAACTTAAAACGGACGTTTGGAAGTTAGCATTTCTTTGGTCAATTTTTATATTTTTGTCTTTTTTCGAGAATTTTATTATTCAGGAATCTATTAATTCTGAAAGTTTGCGCCATATTATTTTAAGTTTATTAATTGGACTATTACTTATATATTTTTTGATATTTCTCATCAATCATTCTCGACGAAAGTTGGCCATCATCAACGAAGAAGGAATTCAATTACGGCTATTATTTCGTGAAGTTAAGATTGAGTGGAGAGACATCCGAGGAATGTATGTTCGTTCAGGTGTATTATATATTTGTGAACAAACTTCATTTAATCCTGTCTATATTGAAAAGAAAATTTGGTATAAACGGCTAAAGTTTTACCAAAATTATTTTGACCCAGGTCACAATTTAAAAATTGTATTGTCGATACAGGGCTCTATCATATCTATGGATATTAATGAACTTTCTATTATTTGTGAAGAAGTATGGTTAAAACAAAGTGGTTTTGAACAAAGGGATTTATTTACAGAAAATCCTTTTGAAAAAATTGATGAGGCCACTAGAGCAAGAAAATTAAATCCTTGGAAAAGGATTCTACTTTATGCTGTATTTTTTATTATTGCTCTGGGAGGTTTAATATTCAAAGATAAAATTAAAGAAACTTACAGTTTAGTGGATAATCAAGTTTATTACGTTGTAGATTCAAAAACAAATAATGTACAATTTGCCTTTGAAACTTCAACTTTTGAAAAAAAACAAGAAGCGAGTATTGTTACTGACAGAGCTATGAGAGAGCTTAGTTACTATTCAGAGGATTATTTCAATGATATTGAGAGAAAATATTATGATCATCAATTATTAACGGGAGAAAATTTTGCAATTGTAGCTGCAAGTCATCCAACTTGGTGGAAACAAACCTTTGATTTCAGTAGATATGTTAAGAAAAATCAACTTCAAAAAATTACATTAACGAGTATAAAAAAACCACTTTTAAAGAATTATTTAACAGCACAGATGGAACTAACTCAGAATCAATTTAAAGGTAAAAAATTTCCAGTTAAAATTTTGAAAGCAAACTAAAAATATCCATTTCTGACAAAATGTTAGCTACTAAAGTGTGTTATAATATTAACATGGACTACGAAAATTATATCTGGGATTTAGGCGGAACTTTATTGGACAATTATGAAAGTTCTAGTCATGCATTTGCTGCAACGCTTTGGTCAATGGCAGAGCGTGTTGTTTTGCGCACTGATGTATATGATGCGCTAAAAGTTTCAACGGCTTACGCTGTTGAAAAATATGCCAGTGATTTGCCAGGCTTTTTGGAAGAATACAAAAAGCTAGAAGCAGAGGAATTAGAAAAACCAATTCTCTTTTCCGGTGCTAAAAAAGTACTGACAGACCTATCAGTAAAAGGAAATAAGAATTTTATGATTTCACATCGCAATCATCAAGTTCTGACAATTCTGTCAGCAGCTGAAATTGATTCATATTTTACAGAGGTTGTCACGTCTGATAATGGCTTCAAACGAAAACCAGCACCAGAATCAATTAACTATTTGTTAAATAAATATAAACTCAATCCAAAGAAGACAGTGATGATTGGCGATCGTCCTTTAGATATTGAAGCAGGAAATGCTGCTGGGATATCAACAATTTATTTTGATAGCTCAACAGATTCAACTCTGTCAGGACAAGCGATTAACACTGTAAGTGATGGTTCGCTTAATAGCAAGCCAACTCACATTATTCATCAGCTGACAGAGATTATTTTGTAATCTTAAAAAAATGAATTAATGATAAGCAGATTTTTAGTCAAAATTGCTTATTTTTTTTACAAGTTTGAGTGACAAAATACCATGCACTAGAGCTAAAATCGCTGATTTATGGTATAATGGTAGTAAGTTTTTCATAGAAATGAGAGTTAACTTTGAACGAAGAAAATAAAAATTTAGAAATGCTTGCAGACGAATATGACGCCAGTCAAATTCAAGTACTTGAAGGTCTTGAAGCTGTACGTATGCGTCCAGGGATGTATATTGGTTCAACCTCAAAAGAAGGTTTGCACCATTTAGTCTGGGAAATTGTTGACAATTCAATTGATGAAGCACTTGCAGGATTTGCAAGCCATATTGAGGTTTTTATTGAGCCTGATAATTCAATTACTGTTGTTGATGATGGACGTGGAATTCCGGTTGATATTCAAGAAAAAACGGGTCGTCCAGCCGTGGAAACAGTCTTCACAGTGTTGCATGCTGGAGGTAAATTTGGCGGAGGCGGCTATAAAGTTTCTGGTGGATTGCACGGTGTTGGTTCGTCTGTTGTTAATGCTTTATCAACAGTACTAGATGTTACTGTTCATAAAGATGGTCAAAAATATTATCAAGAATATCATCGTGGTCTCGTTGGAGATGATTTAAAAATTATTGGTGAAACTGACCGTAGAGGGACAACTGTTCACTTTGTACCAGACCCAGAAATTTTTACAGAAACTGTTGAATTTGATTTTGATAAGCTTGCAACACGTGTTCGTGAGTTAGCCTTTTTGAATCGCGGTCTTCGTATTTCCTTAACAGATAAGCGTGAAGGAAATGAAAAAAATGAAGTTCATTTCCATTATGAAGGTGGAATTCAGTCTTATGTTGAATATTTAAATGAAAATAAGACAGTCATTTTTGAACCAGCAATTTTTACTGAAGGTGAAATGGATGGAATTGCTGTTGAAGTAGCAATGCAATATACTGATACTTATCATTCAGTAGTGATGTCCTTTGCTAACAACATCAACACTCACGAAGGTGGAACACATGAGCAAGGTTTTAGAACAGCCCTTACTCGTGTTATTAATAATTACGCAAAACAAAATAAAATTCTTAAAGAAAACGAAGATAATTTAACTGGGGATGATGTCCGCGAAGGATTGACAGCAGTTATTTCGGTTAAGCATCCTAATCCACAATTTGAAGGGCAAACCAAAACAAAACTTGGAAACTCAGAAGTAACAGGAATTGTTAACAAACTCTTTGCGGAAGCTTTGACAACATTTATGTTAGAAAATCCACAAGTTGCTCGTAAAATTGTTGAAAAAGGGATTTTGGCAAGTAAAGCAAGGATTGCAGCAAAACGTGCGCGTGAAGTGACACGTAAAAAATCAGGGCTTGAAATTTCCAACCTTCCCGGTAAATTGGCTGACTGTTCATCAAATAATCCAGAACAAACAGAATTATTCATCGTCGAAGGAGATTCGGCTGGAGGTTCGGCTAAATCAGGACGTAATCGTGAATTCCAAGCAATTTTACCTATTCGTGGTAAGATTTTGAATGTGGAAAAAGCAACGATGGATAAAATTTTGGCCAATGAAGAAATTCGTTCTCTATTCACTGCAATGGGAACTGGTTTTGGAGCAGATTACGATTTGTCAAAAGCACGTTATCACAAACTTGTTATCATGACCGATGCCGATGTCGATGGAGCACACATCCGTACTCTTCTATTAACACTCTTCTACCGTTATATGCGCCCAGTTGTTGAAGCAGGATATGTTTATATTGCTCAGCCACCAATTTACGGTATCAAAGTTGGTTCAGAAACAAAAGAATACATTCAACCAGGTGAAAATCAAGAAAAAGATTTACAAGAAGCTTTAGCACGTTGGGCACAAGGAAGAACAAAGCCTACTGTACAACGTTATAAAGGTTTAGGGGAAATGGATGACCATCAACTTTGGGATACAACAATGGATCCTGAACACCGTTTAATGGCACGTGTATCTGTTGAAGACGCAGCAGAAGCTGACAAAATCTTTGATATGCTCATGGGAGACAGAGTTGAACCTCGTCGTGAATTTATCGAAAATAATGCTCAGTACTCGACAATTGATGCATAATATAGTAAAAACAACTCATTTTTGTTTGAGTTGTTTTTTATTGAACGTAATGTTAGCGCTTTATCGAAAAGTGTAATATAATGAAGTCAAGAAGGAGGTGGATTATGCCTGAAATAAATCCCAAATTAAGCAATGAGCAAATGAAGGAACTTGAAGATGAAGCACTCCGAAATGCAACAGTTGGCACGCAAACAGGAATTCAAGATACCTTTGAAAAGACCACAAGTAAAGCTGACGAGCTGTTTAGTGAGGCTTCAAAAGCGCTCAAAGAAGTTGAAGATAAAGAAAAGTAGGTTCTCCTACTTTTTATTATTAAGATGTATCTATTTATCTACTTAATGATTTTTTAAAGTGCATATGATAGAATATGACTATAAAATATATAAAAAATAATTAATCGAATTATGAAAGAAGATAGATGAACAAAGGAATTATTGCTCAAAAAATTGTAGTTTCCATGTAAATATTTATAAAATGATGAACTATATTTACATGGAGAATAAAAAATGAAACAAAATAAATATGATAATGAACGTTTTTTCAAAAATTATGCATCAATGTCAAGGTCCCAAAAGGGATTGAAGGCCGCTGGTGAATGGTCTGAATTAGAAAAACTACTCCCAAATTTTCAGGATAAAAAAGTTTTGGATTTAGGTTGTGGATATGGATGGCACTGTAAATATGCAGTCAATCATGGGGCTAAAGAAGTAGTAGGAATAGACCTTTCACACAAGATGCTTGATGTTGCTCTTAATATTAATAATGATAAAAAAATTACCTATCAACAATCCGCAATAGAGGATATTAACTTTCCTGCAGATACTTTTGATGTTGTGTTTAGTTCATTAGCTTTTCACTACATTTCAAATTTTGAAGACCTGGTCTGCAAAATTTCAAAGTGTCTTAAAAAGAATGGTGAATTTATTTTCTCTGTTGAACATCCTCTCTATACCTCATCAGGGAAACAAGATTGGTGTTATGATGCAGAAGGTAAAATTCTTCATTTTCCAGTTGATAATTACTATTATGAAGGAGAACGTGAAGTCAATTTCTTAGGTGAGCCAATTATTAAGTATCATCGGACATTAACAAGCTATGTAAGTTCTTTGTTAAGCTCTGGTTTTGAACTTACTAATTTAATTGAACCCAAACCTCCTATAGAAATGAGAGAGCTTGAAGAAATGAAAAATGAGATGAGACGTCCAATGATGTTGCTTATTTCTGTAAGAAATAAAAACTCATAGTCATAAAGTAACTATAATAAGAGTTCCTATTTGAATAAAGTATGGGACTCTTATCTTTTATTTAGTTCTTTTAATGATATTAGTAGTTTTTTAATTACTTTTGAAGTAAAATTGTAGTTAGGAGAAGAAAAGATGAAAAAAATATATCTTGTTGCAATTTTTTTAGTAGCAACACTTGGAATGTCAGCCTGTAGTTCAAAACAAAATTCTCAAACAACAAAAGAAAGTTCTAAAAGTAGCCAAAGCTCACGAAACTCTTCAATAACTCAGAGCACTTCGAGTACTACCCAGTCATCAAGTATTATTAAAGAGTCCTCTTCATCAATAGAAAAATCAATTTCCCCCTCAACTTCTACACAAATAAGAAAATGGAACCCAGAGAAAAAACAACGTCTTGCAGAGTTTATGTCAGCGTGGGGGATAGAAATGGGACAATCTTACAGTCAGTATGATCCTAATCACAATCTTAATTTATATGGTCTCTCTATTCCTTGGTCAGTTATAGATAATAATTCAACTTGGAAAGCAGCAATAAATAATCAGCCTATTGAATTAAAATGGTCAGAAACGGGAGAAGATTCAGGAGGATATCAATTAGTTGATGTTTATTCAGATATGAATGAGAAAAACTCTGGTGTTAATCATGTTTATCTCTTTGTTATTAAATCAGGAAATCCCATGGTGCTTTATACCGCACAAAATCAAGGAAATACAAATAATTATTTATATCTAAAAGAAACAGAGAATAATGAATTAAAAAATGCCTTCGCACGAATTGTTGTATAATTTTAAAAATAAAAAAGCCTATTTTGGAATAGGTTTTTTTATTTAAAAAAAAATTAAAAACTAAAATTTTTATTCTTGACAAAAGATAGTGAACGGATTATAATAGTTAACGTCGTTAGTAAATATCACCGTTAGGGAGGAGTGAAAATGGATTACAATAAGGCAGCGGAGGTTTTCCTCACAACTGTTATCAAAAGAGGAAAAGCAGAGATGATGCACCGCTTTAATACCTACTCCCAAGGGGAGCATTTGGTATTGGGCTATCTTTATAAGGAAGCTGGTAAGCAAATTGTTCCAAGTAAGATTGCAAAATTTACGCATACAAGTACTGCAAGAATTGCGACAATCTTGAATAATCTTGAGAGTAAAAATTTAGTTACCCGTGAGATTTCAAGAACAGACCGTCGAAAAATTTTAGTAGCCATTACTGATAAAGGACGTCATGTTGCGGAAGAAATTCGAGTAGAAGCTTGCTCAAATTTAGCACGCGTTTTTGAAGAAATGGGTGAAGAACGAACAGAAAGTTTCATTGAAAATTTCAAATTATTTTTAGAAATTGGAATGAAGCTAGCTAAAGAAGACAAAGAAAAAGAGGAGGAAAAAAATGCCTGATACATACGAAAAAGATTACCATTTAGATATACATGGTAAACATTATAGCCGAATCGGAATGCTTATTTTGATTCTGGTTGGTACATTTGGAGCCATGTTGATGCAAACATCACTCGGGACAGCAATTCCAACATTGATGAATGACTTCAACATCTCCATGTCAACAGCACAACAAGCAACAACATGGTTTTTATTAGCCAATGGGATTATGGTTCCTATTTCAGCATATTTAGCAACAAAATTCCCTACACGTTGGCTTTACGTTACAGCATACGCAATTTTATTTATCGGAATGTTTGTTGCTTACTCGGCTCCAACATCAAGCTGGTGGGTTTTCCTAGCAGGTCGGATTCTGCAAGCTATTGCAGTTGGGATTACAATGCCTTTGATGCAAGTTGCCCTTGTTAACATGTTTCCAGCTAAACAAATGGGAGCAATCATGGGTGTTGCCGGAGTTGTTCTTGTCCTTGCGCCAGCCTTAGGTCCAACATTTGCAGGTTGGTTAATTACTCATAAATTTAACCTTATCTTTTGGACATTTGCAGCAAGTTGGAGAACAATTTTCCTTATTTCAATGATTGTCGTCGGAGTTGTTTTCCTTATTTCAATCTTTGCAATGCGTGATGTTATTCCTAACCGTCCAATGAAATTAGATTTCTTGTCAGTTTTACTTTCAGTTGTTGGTTTTGGTGCTTTCCTTTGGGGATTCACTAATGTTGCAACTGACGGATGGGGTAAATTTAATACAGTTATCGCCCCAATTGTTGGAGGTTTGATTATTATCTTCCTCTTTGGTTTACGTCAACTTAAAATGGACGATCCATTCCTTGATATTCGCGTCTTTAAAATTAGACAGTTTACTTTGGTAACTCTTGCACTTGCTTTAAGTACAATGGCAATGATGGGTGTTGAAATGATGCTTCCTCTTTACCTTCAAGATGTCCATGGACTTTCTGCCTTTAATTCAGGTTTGGTTCTCTTACCCGGGTCATTAATGATGGCTGTTGTTGCCCCACTTGCTGGTGGAGTTTATGACCGAATTGGTTCAAAACGTCTTGCGGTGATTGGTTTCCTCGTTTTGGCACTGGGAACTGTACCATTTATGTTCTTTACAGCTACAACTCCTGACCACTTTGTTACTCTTCTTTATGGATTACGTATGGTTGGTGTTGGTATGGTAATGATGCCATTAACAACTAGTGCCATGAATGCAGTTCCAGTTAATGAAGTTGCTCAAGCAACAGCTTCAAACAATACAGCGCGTCAAGTCGCGTCATCAGTTGTTGTTGCTCTCCTTTCTTCAGTCGCTCAAAATGTAATTACTAACAATATGCCTGCTTCATCATTAAAATCAACAAATCCATTGCAATTTGCAAATAAAGCAATCGAAGCAATGTTACAAGGTTACCACGCTTCATTCGCAATTGGATTCGTCTTTGCCATTATTGGTATCGGAGTTGCTCTATTCTTGAAGAGTGGTCGAATGATTGCTGGTGTCCCTGTTGAAGAACAAGACTTGAAAGGAGAAAATAAATAATGCTAATTATATTATTATTGGTAGTGTTTATGATTGGAACTTTCTTTGGTTTCATGTTTATAAAAAACACAATCGCTCATTGGTTAGTTGGTGGAATTTCCTTTCTCTTATTAGCTGGTTCTGTGACTATGCTAACTATGCATATCAGAGATAACTGGGGAATGAAAGAAGTAACAACTTCAACTACGCACCAAATTTATACTGCTGGAGATAAATCAGCTCCTTATGGAATGATGATTAAAGCAGAAATTGGTAAAAACACTGATAATTATGTCTTTGTTTACCGAAATAATGAAAAATCGGAAAAAGCCGACACTAATTTTAAACCTGATGAAAAACACATTTCAGAAGCTGTTAAAAAATCAGCGACTTATAAATTAGTGGATGATACTAAAGCAACAGTTACAACTAAAACGACAAGACGCGTTTGGTCATCTGACTTTTATAAATTACTATTTAGTGTAGGTGGTGAACAAAATGAATTAGTTAAACAAAATTCAGTTGTTTCAGTACCTAAAGATACATGGTTAGTTTTGACTCAAGATCAAGTTAAAAAATTGAGTCAAGAAGCTCCAGCAATGCAAAAACAAATGGAAGCTCAACTTAAAGCTGACCCACAAAAGGCGGCTCAACTTGCTGCACTTCAAAAATCAAATCCAACAGAATATGCTAAGATGCAAGTAAAACAAATTAAGCAACTTCTTGGAATTACTGAATAAATAATAAAAAGACTTCAAAATTATTTGAGGTCTTTTTATTACATTAAAGTTAAGTAAATATAAATAGAGCAAAGAAAGTTACTTTTCGTTATTTTTCTTGACAATAAATGAAACTAATAATACAATTGATAAATAAACGCAACTTAAAATTCATGTGTAGTAAAAAAACCTTAAAAAAATAACGAATAATAAAATTATCGCTTGTAAGGTAATGCGTTTTTACATAATATTTTAAGTTTTTCTACATATCCTAATTTTAGGGTGATATACTATGAAAGGCTTAGTTCAGTTTTTGGAAAAATCTTATTTTGAGCAAGAAAGAGGTAGACATGATTAAGAAAAGTGTATCAAAGAAAATAATGATTATGTCGTTAATCTTTATTCTACTTATAGTACTATTTGGTTTCGGAAAATATTTTTATGATAAGGGAACTGATATTTCTTCTGTTAATACGAACACAACAGGACAGTTAGTTAAAAGAACGAGTGAACCTAATGGTTATTCATCTCAGCAATCAACAACAAAAAGCTCAAAAGAACTCTCTCAACCAATAGCTCCAGTGGAAAATACTGGAAATGCCAGTTGGCTTCAGATAGTTTCTCAAGGAACTGATGAAAAATTTACGAATCTTTCGAGTGGAGACTTTAAAATTTATAAAGCGCATAGTCCACAAATTTTGAAAACTGCCACTTCAGCTGACAGTCCTGTGTTGAGCATGTCAGAAGTTATCAGTAAATATCCAAATAGTCTAATTATGAATGCCTCAGGGTTTAATATGACTACTGGAAAAATTACTGGTTTTCAAATTAATAATGGAAAATTATTTAAAGATTGGAATTCAGATAAAAGAGCTACAAATGCCTTTGTTTTTAATAAAAATGGTTCATCAGAAATATATAATTCAACCACTCCAGCAAGTGAAATTTTGAAAAAGGGTGCCGAAATGAGTTTTAGTTTTGGATCAATTTTGATAAAGGATGGAAAAAGTTTACCGAGTGACGGGACAGTTAATTGGGAAATTCATTCTTTTATTGGAAACGATAAAGATAATAATATTTATCTAATTATTTCAGATACAAGTACAGGCTATCAGTCAATCATGGAAAAATTTCAAAAACTTCATTTAGAAAATGTCCAAGTAATGGACGGAGGAGGTTCAAGTCAGATGTCATTGAATGGACAAATTATCTATCCTAGTCAGGATAGTCGTTCAGTTAACGATTATATTGTCTTGAGATAATGAAATATGAGCTTCGTTAAAACGTTGATTGTATAAGAAAAATCAAGAAAAAATACTCGTTATCAAGTATTTCAATATTTTCGGTCAATTCAATAGAAAATATTGAAGTCAATTTATGAATTAAGGTAAATAAAAGGTCAGGACAATGGATTCAAAAGAATTACAAGAAGAGTTTACTTATTACAATTATCTAGATAATGAAAAATGGAAACTAAATCTTCCAAGTTATGAGAAAACCTCCTCAGAAGTAGTTTCTGATTTGCCTAAGGTTTCTGTCATTATTGCTAACTATAACAATGCACCTTATCTGGAAAAAATGCTGGATTCATTAGTGAATCAAACTATAGGTTTAGAGAAACTTCAATTACTTTTCATTGATGATAAGTCAACAGATACTTCAGTAGAAATTGTACATCAATATCTAAAAAAATATGAAAGCATTGAAATTTATCAGCTTACAAAAAATACGGGTGGTGCGCATGGGCCACGTAATGTTGGAATACTAAATGCGCGTGGGGAGTTTCTTGTTTTTTTAGATGCAGATGATTGGTATGATGAAAATGCTCTTCAATACATGTCTGGAACTCTAGAAAAATCGGGAGATGATATGGGTTTTTTTGGGGTAGTACAAAGTGTCAATGGGAAACTTAGTCTGAAAAGCAAAGCCTATTACTTTGATGGAAATAAAATAGGACGCGCTATTCAAGAACTTCCCTCTGCTTTCTATGAGTGGCTTGGTCCTCAGGGGATCATGGTGAAAAGGAGTTTGATTGAAGATAATAATCTTCATTTTCCTTGTCAGAAAGTTGCTGATGACGTAACATTTTTCTACGAGGCAATGAGATTTTCAAAAAATATTACTCAAGGGAAAAAATTAACTACTTATCTAAATCGAGATGATAATAATGTAGGTTTAAGTAAAACGATAAATCGAGATTTTATGGTTTCTTGGCTAAGAGCTTTAGCTTATATCAATCAAACATTTCCTGATGATATTTCAAAAGAGAAATTTTTGGCTAGACGCTTGGAATGGCTTGTATATAATTTTGGATTGCGAAGAGATGTTGGATATAAATTTAGTTTAAAAAGAATTAGGGACTTTAAGATTAGTATCGACAAGTATTTAGGAGAACTAAAATTTGACCCCACAATTTATTTTCGAACTGGAGCAAGAAAAACTGTCTGGAAATATTTGCTCATAGAGGATTATAGAGGGGTCATAAGATTTAATAGATGGCATTCTTTGAGGCATATTATAAAAAAATATTTAGGAATTATGAGGCGAGAAGAAAATCAATATTTTTACCCAGTTTTAAATTCAAATATTCCTAAAATTTCGATTAATATGAGAGCGATAGCGGTAAATCTAGTTGATGGTCAAGTCGTAATTCAAATTTACACTAATGGAATATTGAATTATTTTGAAATTAGAAATAAGTTACATCCTTTTGATAGGAATAAAATTTCAAGCAAAAAAAGCTCATTGATAGAGTATAAAGTTGACATTCCTTTAGACCTTGATTTAGAAATGTATGATTTCTGGGTCATTTACAATGGGTATCAAGAACAAAAAATTGAGAGGATAGAAAAATTTATTTCGAAAAATAGCCTATGAGGGATAATAAAGATGATTAATTTGGAAAATAATATGAAAGTATGTGGAAAAAATAAATGGAAAATAATATTAATAAAGTATTAGAAAGGCTTTCTAATGTTGGAAATCCTATTTTTCTTTTGAAAATGTTACAGGATATAAGAAGGTACATAAAAAGACATTTTGGAGATTACCCAACAAGCCATGAATATAACACTATATACTTCGATATTGAAGGCAAGATTTATTTAATTGAGAATATGCTTGTCACAAAAGTTGCAACTTTACCAGATAAAGCAAATCTTATCAATTTATCAGAACAAGCGCTTTATAAAATTGCTCATCTTTTAGGAGTGAAAAATGATGAAATGATGATTTCCAACTTATTAAAAGAGATGAGAAGTATAAAAAATATAAAAAAATATCAAGATTTACTGGAAGTGGGAGATGCGTCATTTTCTACTAATTTGACTTCTAATCAATTTGCATTAATTGTGTTAAATCAGATACGAAAAAACTGATAATAAAGGGGTGTGTGAACTTAAATAATGACAGAAGATAAAAGATTAAAAGTACGTGCATCATATCTTACCAAAAGATTTGCTTTAAAGGTAAATAATGAAAGTGACAAAAAAAAGTTTTTCAAGGCTAATAATCAAACTTTTGATTTTTGGTCATTAAGAAATGTGAATTTGAATGTTTATGACGGTGAGTGTATAGGTATTATAGGTTTGAATGGGGCAGGTAAGTCAACTCTCGTCAATCTAATCAGTGAAATAATTTCTCCGACAACAGGTAATTTACAAGTTAATGGCGAAGTTTCAACCATTTCTATAGGTGCAGGACTTCAAAATGGGATTACTGGTCGAGAAAATATTAGATTAAAATCTCTGATGATGGGAATGAGTAATAAAGAAATTGATGAACAAATGGATGAAATTATTGCATTTTCAGAACTTGGTCCATTTATTGATGAATTAGTAAAGAATTACTCTTCAGGGATGAAATCTAAACTAGGATTTTCTATTGCCGTATATCAAAATCCTGATATATTGATTATTGATGAGGCCTTATCAGTTGGTGACAGCACTTTTGCTGAAAAATCTTCAAAAAAGATGTTTGAGTTTCGACAACAAAAAAAGACAATATTTGTAGTATCTCACGACATTAATTCAATCAACAAGTGGTGTGACCGAGTTTTATGGCTACACTATGGTGAAGTTAAAGAGTTAGGACCCAAAGATGTAGTGCTGGAACATTATAAGGAATTTATAAATTGGTACAACAATCTTTCAGCAGAACAACAGGCGATATATAAAGAAAAATGTCAAAAGGAACAGTTAGATTATTCTCTACTAAATTTGCGAGAAGAAATCTCCGATACGATTGATACGAGAAAAAGAAGTGCAAGTAAAACAATTAATAAAATACTTGATGTTAAGGACGGCTATAAATTAAGTTTCTTTTCAAAAGTGATGTTGGGCTTGGTTGCTATAATTATCATAATGTTATCGCTAATTGCAACAAGTAACTGGACGATGCAAGAAGCATTAGGAAAGCCATATGAATTTTTTACAGAAGGCCATCTCTTCCACCGAAAACCTACTTTTGAGCGGGAACTTAAAGAGATAGAATCCTCGGAAAGTAAAAGTGAAAAGAAGACATCTAGTAAATTAAATGAAAGTACACAAAAAGTTTCAAAAAGTTCGGTATCATCATCAACGACAAGTCATTCGAATACTAGTGCGCAAGCTACTAATTATACGGTAAAAGCTGGTGACACGCTTGGAGATATAGCTGCAGAAAATAATACAACTGTTCAGGCTATAGAACAAGTAAATCCAAATACGGACCTAAGTGTTATCAGTCCTGGTGAGATAATTAATCTTCCAGGAAATTCTAGCACTACTGAAATGTCACATTAAAAGGAGTGCAAAATGAAATATGTATTTATCTACTTCAAGGAACAGATAGATAATTTATCTACGATTGTCTATATTTCTAAATTTACAGCCAAAAATAATTATATGGGTTTAAAACTAGGCAAAATCTGGTCTTATCTTGAACCCTTAACTCTTTTCTTAGTATTTTACTTATTATTTGGAGTGCTATTTCCTAGAACAATTCCAGGAACTGTTCCTGCCGTACCGTGGATTTTGATTGGTATTGCAGTCTGGTTTTTCCTACAATTTACGGTTGTGAATGGGTCTACTAGTATAGCTTATCAATATAATTATTTTTCAATGATGAAATTTCCCATGAGTATTTTACCAACGGTACAGATGTTTTACAATCTTCCCGTTTTAGGGGCTATGGGAGGTGCAACTATAATTATTGCAATGTATGATGGTTATTTTCCAAACTTATATTGGATTCAGCTAATATATTATGCTATTGCATTAATTGCGTTGGTCTTATCATACACTTTGCTTTGTTCAACAATTGTTGTTTTTTTTAGAGATTTTAAAATGTTTTTGACCTATGCGTCTAGATTTATGATGTATTTTTCTGGAGTTGTGTTTGATATGACAACTTTTCATATCATTCCAGGTGCAATTAGACAAGCAATGTTATTGAATCCTGTTTATTATGTTGTAGAGGGATTTCGTGATGCAATTTTTGCTCGGCAATGGGTCTGGCAAAAGGATTGGAGTTATACCTGTGTATTTTGGGGGATTATCTTTATACTATTTGTCGTAGCAAGTTATTTGCATATTAAATATAGAGATAAATTTTCTGATTACGTTAATTAATAGTTTATTTGGAATTCAAGTTATAAAAATATTAGAAGTTAGATTCTAATATTTTGACTGAGATATTATTAAATGAAAATAAGAGGAATAAAATGACTAAACTTACGGTAATTATTACGGATACCAATTTAATGACAATAGAAGACCAAGTCAAGAGTCTCTGTCAAAATAATTTAAATATTATTATCATGCTTCCTAAGGAAGATGATGATACTTTGAAAACGATGCTTGATTTTATTATCAAAAAATATAAAAAATTTGTTCCAATACAGATTATTAATTTTGACCCTGATAAGTATAAAAATAATGTAGAAGTTCAAAAACTTGGAGCTAGTTTAACAACAAGTGATTATCTTCTTTTTCCTGAAAGTGATATAGTCTATTCTAAGAAGATAGCCTCAAACTTAAAAGAGGATGTGATTTTCTTAAAAGTTGCTGAGTTTGACGGAGAATTTGCAAAAGTTTCCCAAAAACCTCAGAGTATACCCAAAAATTTAGAAGAGTTTCTCAAATCTGGCGGAACTTCCATTGATAATTATTTACTCGGAAATAAAATTATAAGTAAAAAGATATTTGATAAAGCAAATTCAGTTATAGAGCTAGCAGAAGCAAACTCCCTTACTGAATTTTTGAGAAACAACCTACCTTATGATAATTTGCAATTAGTCACAGCACTCTATACTGTGATATCGGAAGCAGTTATTAAGGAAAGCAATCAAACTGCATATCTTGTCGAAGAGGCTGAGGAAGAGCAGTTGAGTTCCCTAATTTTAGAAGAAGAACTTAATAATCTGGATGCTCAGTTTACCTCTATTGAAAATATAATAAACAAAGTTCAAGTTTCTAGTGAGGAACTTACAAATTTCAAAGATAATATTATAGGTAATTTGTTATGGAGATTAAATAATCATTTTGGCAATACAGAAGTTTTAGAAAAAGCTAAAGTGATTCTAAATAATCCATTGATTGGCTTAGGTATAGAACACGAAGTCAATTTTAAAGAAGTTAAGACAGATTTTGTCGATTTAGATAGTAAAAATCCAAGTGACCTGAAGGCGAAAATATATGTTTCAATGCACAAACCTTCATATGTCCCAGAGAATAAATTGTTGGTGCCTATTCAAGTGGGAAGTGAGTTAGCTTCTGAGGAAATTCCAAATGTTTTGCATGATAATGTGGGTGAAAATATTTCTTCTAAAAATAAACGCTATTGTGAATTGACAGCGCAGTATTGGGCATGGAAGCATGATAAAGATTCAGATTATTTAGGCTTTTGGCATTATAGAAGATATATGGCTTTTGATACAGGAAAAGCTAAAGATTCAACAATTTGGGGTGTGATTCCACGCGATAAAATTACAGAAGAACAACTTAAAGAATTTGCAATTACTGAAAGAGATATGTCTGAAGTTATTGACGGAGCTGATTTAATTATTCCTGAGAGTTGGCGAGTAATTGACACTGTAAATTTAGATAAAACTGGAAAGTTAAAAAATATTAGTCTTTATGAGCATTGGAATCAACATCTTGAAAAAAGTGATATTGATACTTTGATTTCAGTGATTTCAGAAAAATATCCAAAATACACTAGAGCATTATTTGAAGTATTATATTCGGATACGGCACCTTTTTATAATATGTTTATTATGAAAAGAGAATTATTTCAAGAATATAATGAATTTTGTTTTGGTGTTTTAGAAGAAATCGAAAAACAGGTGAACCATGAAAAATATTCTGTAGAACTTTATCGTACATTAGGACACATTGGAGAGCGTTTGGTTGCGATTTTTGCCAAATATTTGGAAATCAGTAGAAAAGAAATCACAATTCTAAAATTGCCAGTTGTTCAATGGAGTGATACAAGACCACTTCCTCAAAAAGTTGAACCCAAATATAGTAAAAATAATATTCCAATTGTTATGGCTTGTAATGATGCCTATATGAAGTATACTAGCGTCCTACTCCAATCAATTTTAGAAAATGCGAATTCTAAAAATAATTATGACATTTCAATTCTGCATAATGATATTTCTATTGAAACACAAAATAGAGCTTTGAAGAATTTTAATAAAGCTAATTTTTCAGTTAGATTTGTGGATGTATCAGCAAAAATTGCTCAATATGGAGAATTAAAAACAAACGCCCATATTTCAGTTGAAACTTATTATCGTTTCTTAATACCAGAATTATTTGCCCATGATAAGGTAATTTATATTGATTGCGATACTGTCGTTGAAAATGATATTGCAAAGCTTTATGAGATAGATATTGAAGATAATTATGTAGGTGCGGTAAGAGATTTTGACTTTATTGCTAGTAATTATACCCCTGAAAGACAAGAAGTTTACAAGAAAGAAATACTGAATTATCTTACTTTAAAGAGCTTTGAAGATTATTTTCAAGCGGGTGTTCTTGTGCTGAACTTGGAAGCAATTCGTAAAGATTTTAAAACAGAAGAATTCATTAATCTTGTACAAAAACGTAACTGGATATATATGGACCAAGATATTTTAAACTTATGCTTTAAAAATAAAGTTTTCTATCTTCCAGAGTCTTGGAATGTTATTACTTTAATGGAAAAAAATTCTGTTCGGGGGCAGATTATTCAAGAACGATTACCCTACCAGCTTAGTGATGATTATAATAAATCACGGAAAGCACCTAATGTTGTTCACTTTGCAGGTTCTTATAAACCTTGGTATTACAAGGAAAGTGATATGGCAGAAATTTTTTGGCAATATGCTCAAAATACAAGCTATTATACAGAACTTTTACTAGAAGCAAGTAATCCTTCTAAAGAGTTAAAATTGATTTTCACGAGTGATGCTAAGGGGCGAGAAAATGCAGGACTTCCCTTCCTAAAACTGATTCCTGAAAAGAATACATATGCAACAACATATTTTGTACTTGATGTTTTAGTGCTTGATGCCAACTTGGATCAGACCAAGGTGGGAACTGTGTTGATTAGTGTGAATAAAGAAACTTTGCAAACTAGGTGGCTGCAAGATGACCGCGGAATCTGGTCTAATTTCCAATTCCGTAAGCTAGGTTCAAATGTAGAAGTATGGGCAAAACATAATGGACAATGGAATGGTTATGTCATTGTACCTAAGGCCTATGAAACTAGAAGCTTTTCACTTGGTAAAATTGAAACAATTAAAGAAAACTTCACATCTGAGTTACAAGATATGCCTTATTAAAAAATAGAATAGGAAGTGATATGGCTAATCAAAATTATCCAAAAATTTTAGTATATACGGGCCTATTTCCTTGGGAAGATATTAGTAAAAGTAAAATTTTGTCAAACGATTTAATCGGAGGAAATACTGGGAATTTATTGTTTTCATGGTCAACATTAAATCTATTTAAAGAAGTTCCACATGAAAATTTCACAAAAACATACATCACCCTAAAGAACCATTTGAATGATTACGAATTTGATTATTTTCTTTTGCCCTTAGCCAACACTTTCAGGGAAAATAATGATGAAGAACTTATCTTTTTAATAAATTTGTTAAAAAAATTATCTTGTAAAGTCTTGCTAAATGGAATTGGTGGGCAATTTGGGAAGGTAGGTTTTCATAATTTTTCTAATGAAAAATTAATCCGAGAGTTTATAGAGTTACTCATAGAAAAGACGGTTTCAATTGGTGTACGAGACGCGCGAACGAAGGAATATATCACAGGTTTTTTGGGATATTCTGAGGCAAAAGTTGTCGTCATCGGCTGTCCGTCAGTCAGAATACTGAATAAAAAATTGAAGGCAAAAGAATACTTGCCTTTTAATGCAGACTTCAAATTGGCCGTTAATTACACACCAGGTTCATATGATAGGAAATGGGGCTGTTTTATTGATGGTATATTTAAAAATTATACCAACTCTTATGCGGTGCTTCAAGATTTAGATGAGGGTAAATTGATTAGCTATGGAAAGAATTTATTAGGTTTAAAAAGGCATGATTTAATTCCAACTTTTACAGAGCACCCTATTATTAAAAATAATCGATATAAATTATTTTTTAACCCAATTGATTGGATAGATGAGATGAATGAATTTCAATTTTCGATTGGGACGCGTATTCATGGGAATATTGCGGCAATCCTGGCTGGAATACCTGCACTGGTGATTGCTATTGATTCTCGAACCGCGGGATTGGCTCAAACACATCATATCCCTTATATTTGGTTTGATGAACTGACAGATAAGACTCGGATTGAGGAGTTATACTATCGTTCATGTATAGAGATGACAAATTTTTACGCTCATCTTGATGAAATAAATGAAAGATATTTTGGCTTTATTAAAGAGAATTTGGGTTTAAAGGTTAGAGATTAGAATAATTCAAGGTTAAGTAAAAATAAAAAAAGGTTGAAAAATTGAAAAGATACCCAGAAATATTAATACAAACAATTGCATTTCCATGGTCAGATTATGATGATGAGTTTATGAGGGAAAGAGATTTAATGAGTGGAAACACTGGTAATTTTTTGTTCCAATGGTCTACTCTGAACTTATTTTCAAAAGTTCCTCAGGAAAATTTCACACGTATTTGGGATTTTCGCCATAACCCAGAATTGCAGAAGAAAAAATACGATTACATCTTATTGCCAATGGCTAATGCTTTTCGCGAAGGAAGTGACGAAGAATTAACATATCTTATTGAAGTTATTGAAAAAGTTGATGCCAAAGTAATACTTGATGGAATTGGTGGACAGTTTGAAGAGGAGTCTTTTCCAAAATTTAACAACGAGCATTTAATAAAAAAATTTGTTTCGACAGTTCTTACTAAAGCAAAATCAATAGGTGTTAGAGATAAACGGACTCAGGAGTACTTGGTAAATTACTTGGGCTTTTCAAAAAATAATGTGGATGTTATAGGTTGCCCATCGGTTCGTTATTTTGGTCCTCATTTTAAAACTACAAAATATCGGACATTTTCAGATGATTTCAAAATTGGTATAAATTTCACTCCAGGTCAATATAAATATTCATGGGCAAAATTTTTTGATAAGGTTTTCCGTAAATATAATAATTCTTATGCATATTTTCAAGATATTGAAGAAGGTCGAATGCTACTAGATAACATTCCAATGCCGAGCAGTAAGTACCATGACTTACTACCAACATTTTTGAATCATCCAGTTATTAAAGAGAAGAGAGGTAAATTCATTGTGCGTCCAGATGATTGGATGGATGATATAAGTGAAATGGATTTTTCGATTGGTACTCGTATTCACGGAAATGTTATCCCTTTATTAGCTGGTGTTCCTTCCATGGTTATTGCAATAGATTCAAGGACAGCAGGACTTGCTGATTATAATAATATTCCTTATATCTGGTGGTATGAAATTACTCAAGAAACAACAATGGAAGAACTTTATTATCGTACTTGCTCGGAAATGTCAAAATTTTATGAAAGCTTTTATGATAAATATGACGAATATATAAATTTTTTCATAAAAAATGGAGTTGATCTTGAGTATTTAAATCCAGATTATGTACCTCAACATTTTAGAAAAGTTTCAATAAAGGAGTTGATTAATGACTGATAAGCTAAAAAATACAAGAATTCTGGTACACACAGCAATTTTTCCTTGGAATAATTACACGGATAAAGAAGTCATTGATATGGATTGGTTGAGTGGAAATTCTGGTAATCAGTTATTTCGTTGGGCAATGCTCAATTTATTTAAAAAAAACTCTCATAAAAATTTTGTCACAACTTGGGATTTTACTCATAATTTGGAGTTACAAAAATTAAACTATGATTATTTTATATTGCCCATGTCAAATACCCTGCGTGAGGGGAGTGAAAATGAGCTAAAATATCTGACAGATATTTTGAATAAGACAGATGCTAAGGTATTAGTAGCTGGACTTGGTGGAATGTTTTCAAGAGACGGATTTTACAAATTTTCTAATGAGAAATTTATCAAAAAATTCATTGAGACAGTGATGGAAAAAACGAATGTCATTGGTCTTAGAGATAATTATTCTTATAAATATCTTACGGAATATCTTGGTTATCCTGAAGAAAAATTTAGCATTATTGGCTGCCCTTCAGTAACTTATAATGGATATTCGCGAGAGAGACCCGCCTATTATAAAATTCATACCGACAGATATAATTTAATTGACCAAGAATTCAAGATTGCAGTGAATTATATTGCAGGAGAATATGATTATCATTGGGCTAGCTTTATCGACAAAGTTTTATTTGAAAACCAAAAGGCAGATATATTTTTACAAGATATTGATGAGGCTAGGCTTGTGGAATATGGTCATTCGCTTGTTGATGAAAGACGACATGACTTATTAGTTGGAGATAATCAACATTTTGCTTACGTAGAAGGACGTGCAAAATTTATTGCTGACCCTAATAGGTGGATTAGTGAGCTGAAAGACTATAAATTCTCATTGGGAACTCGTATTCATGGAGCTATTGCTGCGGCTTTAGCGGGCTTACCAGTTATGATTATTGCAACGGATTCAAATACAGCAGGGCTGGCAGAATATCATCATCTCCCTTATATTTGGGATTATGAACTGACAGAAAAAACAAGTGTTGAAGAATTATATTATAGAGCGTGTTTTGAAATGCAAGCTTACTATGATTTTTTTGATGAAAGCTATGACAAGTATATAAACTTCATCGCTCAAAATGAAATTGATTTAGACATATTAAATAAATCATTAATTCCTAAGCGATTGTTTAATTATAATAACTCCGTAGTGGGAAATCTCATCAGTTCTTGGGACGTATACTTAGATGAACTCAGTCCGTATTTTGAACTACAAGCGGGAGAAAGTATAGAGTTCAAAAAGAATAAAAAAGCTAGGAAAGGAAGTAAAAATTTTTGGACCTGGCAAAATTTTAGAACAAAATCACTCTTGCAGCTCAACCATAAATACAGAGTCACTGTTCTTTGGGAAGGGAAAAATAAAGAATTCATGTTAACTGCCCAAGATGGAAGCGAAGTTGTCAAAATAAGTGACGAAATTAAGGAAAATGGACAAGAAGTTGTTTTTGAAGTAGAAATCAAGAATGATGATATTGACCATATTGGATTTTCAGAAAACTTTAAGACAGGTAGAGTACATCACATTGGTATTGAGGAAATTGACTAATGGTATTGCTAAATAATATTGAACTTATAGAAAGTGGAAACTTTTCTTTTGAAAAATCTGAGGGCATAATTAAGTTTTCTAATCTTTCAATGGAGGAGTCCATTATGGGAAGTTGGGTAAAGATAAAATTACCTGAAAAATTTCAAAAAGGAGAAATTTAATTTTTAAAAATTGGGACTTTCGCACTCAAGCCTTCACGTCTTTTAGCTGGGGTGAGTGATATGAATGGGAGTGAAAGAAAGTTTTATTCGAGAGATGTTCCTGTTGGACTTGGGAAACAAGGTTATAGTGTTAAAGCTAAAGAAGACTATGATTTTTTGAATATATTTTTTGAAGATGAGTTGCTAATAAATGAACTGACTATTAGATTGATGATGAAAAAAGTTGCAAATAATCATATTTACCAAGTAACCAATGGTTTGACTACTGAAATAAAGAGTTATCCAGGTTTAGTTATTAAATTTCTTGGTCAAGGTTCAAACGTTTTTATTGATGAAGGGTCTAAGTTTAAAAATACCTACATTAATATTAATGATTTTTCAAAAGTTTAGATAGAAAAAACCGATGAAGAGGGAACTAACAATACTTTAATTAATTTTGGAACGCTAAGTTCTAACAATGAATTATTAATAAAAAAGGCTGTAGTATTGGTGGTTTAAATTTTGTAATCGGAAATGAGCGTCATTTATCTGTCCGTGTGGGTGAGGATAATCTTTGGTCAACTGGAATAGTTATCAGAGCTTCAGATGGTCATCAAATATTTGATAATAAGTCTGGAAGATTAAAAAATAAATCAAGACCTATTGTAATAGGAAATCATGTTTGGGTTGGTGCCAACGCGACAATTTTGAAAGGAAGTGTCATAGCAAATGATAGTATCGTTGGTAATTCGGCAGTTGTGGCTAAGGAATTTCAAGAAAGTAATGTCGCAATAGCAGGTAATCCAGGGAAAGTAGTAGGCCAAGATATTTCTTGGCTCAGAGTTTTAATTATCTGAAGTACTTAAAAGAAGGGAAATATGCAAAATTTAAAAGATAAACATCAAAAAAATAAGAAAAGAAAGTGGCTGTTTGCTTTAGTAGTTATTATATTTTTAGTGACAGTTGGGCTAATCCTACTTTTAACGCAATCTACACGAATTTCAGCAGAGCTGGGTCAAGCAAAGGCACAATATTCAATTGGTTTGAACTATTATCAGAAAAAGAATTATGTAAAAGCACGGACTTGGCTTGTCAAGGCATCAAATCAAAAGAATGCGGATGCAGAAAACACACTTGCAGTCATGTATTTAAACGATTTGGGAGTAAGAAAAGATGCTCTAAAGGCGGAAGGACTTTTTCAAGATTCAGCAAAAAAAGGAAATAAATATGCGCAAGAACATTTGGGAACACTTTATTATTTTGGTCAAGGAGTAGTTAAAGATTATACTATCGCTGAAAAATGGTTAAAAAAGTCATCTGATGCAGGTATGGAAAATTCTCAAAATTTATTAGGAACTATGTTTTTGTACGGACAAGGTGTGGAAAAAAATAAACAAATGGCTATTGAGCTTTATCGCAAGTCTGCTGCTCAAGGAAATAAATATGCCCAAGCAAATCTAAAAAAATTGGGGATATCAGCCTAATAATTTCGATTTCAGCATATATTTAAGGTTAGATACAAATGACAGACTAAAATGATAGCTGCGTCAAAAAGTGGGGAAGTCTTTTCACAAAAAGCAAGACTTAAAGGAGAAAGATAAACAATGAATAATGAAAATTTATTGACCGAGATAGAAACTTCTTTTCAAAAAGGATTGTGGGTTAATCGAACGGATGAATTTTTTGTAAATCAATTCGAAGAGGTGGAGATAAAAAGGATTGAATCAAAAACACCCACCAGTCTCTTTTTGAATTCAATAAAAATAGCAGACCAAAAAGAGCATGTTTTTCAGTTTTCGTGTGAAATTTGGATTGAAAATTTTTTTAATTTGACACGTAGTGATGCTTTTTTAATGCTAACTGTCTTAAGTGACACTAATATAGTTCAAAATGTTGGTCAAAAAATGTTGGGTTCTAAAATAGAAAAGCAAGCTTTTGTTTCTGCAAATATGGAAAATCTAACATCTGGAAAATGGAAGCGTGTGGTCTTAAATATAAAAACTAGAGGAAAAATTTTTAATATTGCACTTCATCTTAGTGGAAATGGTTGGTTGAAATATAAAGGACTAACGTTAATAGAAACACAGCCTTCGGATGAAGTTAAAGATTATATTCTTTTATGATAGTACGGTCCGTTGATAATTTAAATCTAGCATTGTGTAAATATAACTAACAAGTTTTGACAAATTTTCAAGATAAAAATGTTAATAAAAGAGGTTAAATATGAAAAACGAAAAAATAGTATTAGTTGCAGGAACTTTTGATATTTTACACGAAAGTCACGTGAATATGTTACGAAATGCTAAAAATCTTGGAAATCAATTGATTGTTATGCTCTCGACGGATGAATTTAATATTGAGAAAGGGAAAAAGTCCTTTCAAGATTATGATACAAGAAAATATGTTTTAGAATCAATTCGTTATGTTGATTTAGTTGTACCAGAACAATCATGGGATGATAAGGGGTTTTATATTGACATGTTTGGGGTAAATATTTTCGCAATGGGTGATGATTGGAGGGGAAAATTTGACTTTCTTAAAGAGGAGTTTCCTGATTTAAAAATTATGTATTTTCCACGAGGTAAAGTTTCGTCATCTAATTTAAAACAGGAACTTGGAAAGCTTTATCTAAGCCATGATAAAAAGATATCGGATTTAAAAGATGAATAATAAGAAATGAAAATAGTGCAAAAATAGCAGATTATCTATCAAAAGAAGTGAGTAGGAGAAAAAAGGTCATGGATCATGGAAGTGGTTTACTGACAAGTTTATCAGTGAAAACAAAAACAAATGTATTAGAATCATATGGAAAGGAGAAAAAGTGATAAGTTTATTAGTTAGAATAAGGTTGATGATAATTAAGATGATTCTTTCTCTTTTTCTTAGGATTTTAGGGAAATTTGTAGAAATTGATGATAGATTGATTATTTTTTCTTCATTTAATGGTAAGACTTACTCAGATAATCCACGTTACCTTTTTGAATACATGAGGGATGATGAAGAATTTGCTGATTATCACTTTGTTTGGGCCTTTAAAAAACAAAAGGAAATTTCTGGTACCAAGTCTGTTAAATTAAATTCTTTGAGATACTATTATTTACTGACGAAAGCAAAATATTGGGTCTTTAATGCTAAAATGCCTACTTATTATTATAAAAAGAGTGAACAAATTTATTTACAAACATGGCATGGGACACCACTCAAACGCTTGGGACATGATATTTTTGACAATGGGAACACTTATTATCGAAGTCGTTTATCTTATAAGAAAATGCTCGAAAGTTATGATCAAGATAGTTGGCGGTGGGATTTTCTTATTTCCCCGAATGTTTTTGCGAGTCAAGCTTTTGTCAGTGCTTTTAAAATAAGAGAGGAAAAAGTACTAGAGGTCGGGTACCCGCGAGTTGATTATTTAGTAAATAGTAGATTTGATGTGAACATAGATTTAATAAAAGCACGCTATGGATTACCAACGAATAAAAAAATTATTTTATATGCGCCAACTTGGCGAGATAATTCTTTTGACGTAAAGGGATATAAATTTCAATTAATTGTAGATTTTCATAAATGGAAGAAAATTTTAGGTCAGAATACAATAATATTATTTAAACCTCATTACTTAATTTCTAATGTTTATCAGGTTCCGGAGGATTTGACTGATTTTGTTTATTTGATGGAGGCAAATGCGGATATTAATGATGCTTATTTGATGAGTGATTCTTTAATTACGGATTATTCTTCTGTGTTTTTTGATTATGCTAATTTAAATCGACCAATCTATTTTTATATGTATGATTTTGAAGAATATGAACAAGAGTTAAGAGGATTTTATTTAAATATTCCAAATGACTTACCTAATGATGTCATTACAAGGGAAGATGATTTATTAGTGAAAATTAATAATGAGGATTTTGATTATGAACGCTTGAGAAAGTTTAATCAAAAATTTAACTTATGGAATGATGGGAAAGCTTGTTCTAAAGTTGTTAAGAGGATTTTTAATGAAAACTAAATCAATTATTTTAACAATTATTCTTGGTGTTTTTTATCCTTTTTCCTTGATTCCTGGGCTTAGGAGGAATCGAATTACTTTTATTTCATTAGAACATGATAATTTATCAAAGGATTTTAAGTTGATTTATGAGCGTCTATCTGAAAAAAAGAAATATGAATTACGAACAGTTCTCTTTAAATTTGATTCTTCTTTCTGGGGAAATATAAAATATGGTTATGCTTGTATTCGTCAATTATTTTTAATTCAAAGTTCACATTTAGTGATTATTGATTACAATAATTTCGTAGTGTCCAAATTTTCGCATCGTAAGAAGGTCAAGGTTTTGCAACTTTGGCATGCAACTGGTGCTTTGAAAAAATTTGGGAATGATGTGGAGCGAGATTATAAGGTGAAAAATTATGATTATACAATAGTCAATTCAGATTTTTTAAAACCGATTTTTGCGCGTGCTTTTAATCTTTTGGAGTCACAAGTGATGGTGACTGGTATTCCTAATAATGATAAAATTTTTGATTCAATTTTTTTAGAAGAAACAAAACAAAGACTCTTAGCGAAATATCCGATTCTGAAAAATAAAAAGATTATAACTTACGCCCCAACTTTTAGAGGAAGAATTAGTACGCATTTTCGAGAAGCTATGATTGATTTGGAAAAAGTTCATCAAAAACTCGGGGAAGATTACTTAATTATTTATAAAAGTCATCCATTGATTTCAGATTCAAAATATGAAAATAATGAACGAGTTTTATTTATTCAGGATGAGTTGATTTCATCACTCTTTTGCATTACGGATATTTTGGTGACGGATTATTCGGCGATTGCGATTGATTGGATGGTTTTTGACAAGCCAATTATTGCTTAAAGTCCTGATTTGATTAATTATTCACGTAAACCTGGTTTTACTTTTGATTACCAAGAGGAGTTTCCTGGTCCTGTCAGTAAAAATGAGGAGGAGTTAGTTGAGGCAATCAAATCTGTCAGTAAAAATGTTGCTGAGAATCGTTTGAAACGAAAAAAATTTACTGACAAAATGTATAAATTTAATGACGGAAAATCAACTGAACGAGTCTTAGATTTGATTGAATCAATTATGAGCAGCTTTTAGTGATTGGAAAGGAGAAAAGGATGACAAAATCAGAAACGTCTTATGATGAACCATTTAAAAGAGGTCATAAAAAGAAAAAAAGAAAATTTTTACGAATTTTCCTCATTGTGCTTTTTGTATTGATAATACTTTTAGGGGCAGTTGGTGGTAAAGTTTATTTTGATTTGAAGTCAGCGATAAATAAAGCTTATGTTAGTCCACCGACCGAAACGACGAGCGTTTCACTAAAAAACAAAGAAGCTTTTACGACAGCTGTCCTTGGAATAAGCGAAATTAAGGGAAAAGAAGTTTTAGTTTCGGCGGATATGGCAACAACGAATCCTCGCTTGCAACAAACAACAGTTATCAATATTTCAACAAGTGCTTTACTTCCAAATCATCAATCTTTAGGAACTCTTTATAATTCTGGAGGAGCAGCAGCGGTCATTAAAGAAATGGAAGAGCTATTGCAAGTCAAAACGAATAAGTTTGTAAAAATTGATTTTGACCAGATTGGCAAATTGGTTGAGGCAATCGGGGGACTTTCACTTCAAAATGCAAATGTCTTTAATGCTCAAGGTTACAATTTTCCTCAAGGAACAATTAGTTTAAAGAATTCAACAGAGGTAAAGGCCTATCTTACTTTATTAAATGAGTCAGATAGTAAAAAACTCTTTGGAAGACAACAAGAACTTGTGATGGCGACAATGACGAAGCTTAAAAATCCGCAGGTTATTATCGGGCATTTTTCTCAAATTTTGGCTGCTTTTCCTAAAGTTTTTAGAATGAGTTTTAGTTTTGGAAATTTCAAAGCTTTGGTAGTGAATTATCATGGGGCTACAAGGATTAGTAAAATCAATATCCATAGCGATAAAGTGGAGGGACAGTCAGGAGTGACGACAATTTCACAAGCTAATCTTGATTTGGCGAAAATACAATTTCAAGAAAGTTTAAAATAAAAGAATATAAATCATTGGACAAACATCTAATGATTTTTTTATGACATCTATTTAGTAGAAAATGCAATTTTTGACAAAAAGAATGTATTTTTTTAACAGCTTTGACTGCCCTTTTTGGAAGAGTTTATGTATAATAGAATTAGTTAGTTTTGCTATTGATATAGCAGCAGAAATGGAGAGATATAATGCCTAAAAAATTTGGTCGTATTCATCTTGTTGTAATGGACTCTGTCGGAATTGGTGCTGCACCAGATGCTGACAAATTCTTTAATCATGACGTTGAAACGCATGAAGCAATTAATGATGTGAACTCAGACACGATTGGTCATATTTCAGAAATTCGTGGGCTTGATGTGCCTAACCTTCAAAAATTAGGTTGGGGAAATATCCCGCGCGAAAGTCCGCTCAAAACGGTTCCAAAAGCTGATAAACCAGCAGCATATGTCACTAAACTAGAAGAAATTTCAAAAGGTAAGGATACAATGACTGGGCACTGGGAAATTATGGGCTTGAATATTCAAACGCCATTCCCAACTTATCCAGAAGGTTATCCAGAGGATTTACTTGAAAAAATTGAGGAATTTTCTGGCCGTAAAATCATTCGTGAAGCAAATAAACCTTATTCTGGAACAGCAGTCATTGAAGATTTTGGTCCTCGTCAATTGGAAACTGGTGAGTTGATTATTTACACTTCAGCAGACCCTGTTTTGCAAATTGCGGCACATGAAGATGTCATTTCTCGTGAAGAACTTTATAAAATTTGTGAATATGTTCGTTCAATTACCCTTGAAGGGTCTGGAATCATGATTGGCCGAATCATCGCTCGCCCTTATGTTGGAGAAGCTGGAAACTTTGAACGGACTGATGGACGTCGTGACTATGCTTTGTCACCATTTGCTGAAACAGTTTTGGAAAAACTTTATAAGGCTGGAATTGATACTTATTCAGTTGGGAAGATTTCAGATATTTTCAACACAGTAGGTGTGAAATATGATATGGGGCATAATCATAACGATATGGACGGGGTTGACCGTCTGCTTAAAGCAATGACAAAAGCTGAGTTTACTGAAGGATTTTCTTTCACAAACTTAGTTGACTTCGATGCTAAATATGGACATCGTCGCGATGTTGAAGGTTACGGAAAAGCAATTGAAGACTTTGACGGTCGTTTGCCAGAAATCATTGATGCAATGAAAGAAGATGATTTGTTGATGATTACTGCTGACCACGGAAATGACCCTTCATACGTAGGAACTGACCATACTCGTGAATATATTCCACTCGTGATTTTCTCTAAATCATTGAAAGACCCTAAAGTTTTACCAGTGGGACATTTTGCTGATATTTCAGCAACTGTTGCCGAAAACTTCTCTGTTAAGAAGGCTCAAACTGGTGAATCATTCTTGGATGCTTTGGTTTAATAGGAAAAAATTTCTGTCAGTAAATTTTACTGACAGAGTTTAAAAAGAAAGATTTATTTATGGCTAAGAAAGCATTTTGTCAGTCGTGTGGAATGCCAATTGCTGATGATTCTTATAAGGGAACGCAAGCAAATGGAGAGTTTTCAACAGACTATTGTATCTATTGCTATATGCAAGGACGATTTGTCCAACCAGAACTTACTTTTGATGAAATGGTCGAAATTGGGCGAAAAGGTTTAGATAATAATTCAATGCCCAAAATGCAAAAATGGCTTTTCAAAAAGCTTTATCCAATACAACTCAAAGGTTTGAAACGCTGGAAAAATTAAGTTCTTAACTTACTGATAGAAATCCTGTCAGTAAATTTGATAATTATATTAAAAGAAAAGGAAATTAAAAATGCCAACACCACATATCGAAGCTCAAAAAGGCGAAATCGCAGATAAAATTCTCTTACCAGGAGATCCACTTCGCGCAAAATTCATCGCAGAAAACTTCCTTGAAGATGCTGTGCAATTTAACCAAGTTCGCGGAATGCTTGGCTTTACTGGAACTTACAAGGGCCATCGTGTTTCTGTTATGGGAACAGGAATGGGAATTCCTTCAATCTCAATCTATGCTAATGAATTAATTACAGAATACGGTGTAAAAAGATTAATTCGTGTTGGGACTGCTGGTTCTGTAAATGAAGATGTTCATATTCGTGACCTTGTCATTGGGCAAGCAGCTGCGACAACTTCAGCGATTATTCGTAATGATTTCCCTGATTTTGATTTCCCCCAAATTGCTGATTTTGATTTGCTTGATAAAGCATATCATATTGCAAAAGACCTTGGAATTACAACTCACGTTGGAAATATTCTCAGCTCTGATTTGTTCTACGGTGGACCAGATGCAGTTAAAGTTGGAAAACTTGGTGTGAAGGCTGTTGAAATGGAAGCTGCTGGCCTTTATTATCTTGGGGCAAAATATAAAGTTCAAACTTTGGGAATTATGACAATTTCTGACCATATTTTGACTGGAGAATCAACAACTTCTGAAGAGCGTCAATTGACTTTCACAGATATGATGAAAGTTGGTTTGGAAACTTTGATTTCTGAATAATTAGTTAAAGTTCTGTCTTAATGACAGGACTTTTTTATTTATTATCAATAAAAATCCATTTAATCATCTGTGCTTAAAAAATTTTGATATGATGGAATAAACTAGGAAATTAAATTTTCCTTCAAACAAAGGAGAAAAGATGACTTACGAAGATTTTATCAAAGAAGCAGGATTGGCAAGAGAAAATTTTAGATGGGCTTGGGCATTTTGTAATGAGGTTGATGGTCCAATAACTGAGCCAGAATTGGCTGATAAACTTTTAGATTTAGTATTAGAAGGAAAGAAAAGTGCGACGGCTAGCGCTGTAGCTGAGTATGGTGAAGATGAACCATTCCCTTCAGTTGATGGAAAATTTGATATTTTACTAGATGGAAAAGGTCAACCAAGAGCTGCTATTACAACTTCTAAAGTTTATGTGAAAAACTTTTTTGATGTCAGCGCTGAACATGCTTTTAAAGAAGGAGAAGGGGACCAAAGTTTAGACTACTGGCGGAAAGTGCATCAAGACTTTTGGAGTGACTTAAAAGTATATAGTCCTAATATGGAAGTGCTTTGCGAAGAATTTGAAGTTCTTTACCAAAACTAAAAGTAGTAAAAAAATTGTTGACTATTTTTTTAGTCATGCTATAATTATTTTAAAATTATGCTTTATGAAAAGAGGAATAAAATGGAAGAAATACTTATTGTGACTACAAATGAAGTGGCTGGTTATCGAATTACTGAAGTATATGGTGAAGTTTTCGGATTAACAACGCGTTCAAGAAATTTATTTTCAAGTGCCGGTCAACAAATGAAAACTGTTGTAGGTGGCGAAATAAATGGTTATACAAAACTTCAACATGAAACCCGTGAAACTTCGATTGATCATATGAGAGAGGAAGCTAAAGCCAAAGGAGCAAATGCAATTGTTGCGATGCGTTTTGACTCATCGACTTTCCAAAATATTGATTCTGTCGCTGCTTACGGAACAGCTGTTAAAATTGAAAAAATCTAAAGGCTAGCGAAAGCTAGTTTTTTTATTTCCGAACAATTTTTAGTTAAGCCTGCCAAAAGAAATACTATTAAGGGAAAATTCCTTCATTTTTTGTTAGAATAATATTAAAATTAGTATAATTAAACTCAAATATGAGATGCCTTTAGAGGAGAATTATGAAAACGGATATTGAAATTGCTCAAGCTGCTGACATTCAACCTATTACCAAAATTGCTGAAAAGATTGGACTATCATTTGATGATATCGAACTTTATGGTAAATACAAAGCTAAAATTCCTTTAGAGGTTTTAGATAAATTTGATAAAAAGTCTGAAGGAAAACTTGTTTTGGTGACATCAATTAATCCCACACCTGCTGGTGAAGGAAAGTCGACAGTTACTGTCGGTTTGGCTGATGCATTTGCAAGACAAGGTGCAAATGTAATGGTGGCCTTGCGTGAACCTTCTTTAGGGCCTGTTATGGGAATTAAGGGTGGAGCTGCTGGTGGTGGTTTTGCACAGGTATTGCCAATGGAAGATATTAATCTTCATTTTACGGGTGATATTCATGCGATTACAACTGCCAACAATGCTATTTCGGCATTTATTGATAATTCGCTTCATCAAGGAAATCCGTTAAATATCGACCCAAGAAGAATCATTTGGAAACGTGTTGTTGATTTGAATGACCGTGCCCTTCGTCATGTCACTGTTGGACTTGGTGGCCCTTTAAATGGTGTGCCCCGTGAAGATGGTTTTGATATTACAGTAGCCAGTGAAATTATGGCGGTTTTATGTTTGGCAACTTCAATCAGCGATTTGAAAGAACGTTTAGGAAAAATTGTTCTGGCTCAGTCTTATGACCGTAAACCTGTAACCCTTGGTGATTTAGGGGTTCAAGGGGCTATTGCGATGCTCTTGAAAGATGCACTGAAACCAAACCTTGTTCAGACCATTGAGGGAACGCCAGCTTTGATTCACGGTGGGCCTTTTGCCAATATTGCGCATGGTTGTAATTCTGTTTTGGCAACAAAAACAGCCTTAAAACTATCTGATATTGTCATTACAGAAGCTGGGTTTGGAGCTGACCTTGGTGGTGAGAAATTTTTAGATATCAAAACTCGTCAGCTCGGAAAACAACCTGATGCGGTAGTAATTGTGGCTACACTTCGTGCACTTAAAATGCATGGTGGCCTTGATAAAAAAGAATTGACTAAGGAAAACGTAGAGGATGTTAAAAAGGGCTTTGCTAATTTAGAACGTCATATTAAAAATATGCAGAGTTACGGTTTGCCAGTAATTGTGGCAATTAATGAGTTTGCATCAGATACTAAATCTGAAATTTCAGCATTAAAAGAGCTGACAGAAGCATTGGGAGTTCCAGTTTCATTGACCCAAGTCTTTGCTAAGGGTGGTGAAGGTGGTTTAGATTTGGCCGAAAAACTGTCAGGAATGTTACAAGAAAAATCTGATTTTAGCTATCTTTATGACCTAAAAGAGCCATTATCAGCTAAAATTAACAAAGTTGTGACAGAAATTTATGGCGGTTCCAAAGTCAATTATTCACTAAAGGCTAAGCGTCAGATGAGAGAAATTGAAGAAAATGGTTGGAATGATTTGCCAGTATGCATGGCTAAAACTCAATATTCATTTTCAGACCAACCAAATCTTTTAGCGGCGCCAGAAGGCTTTGAAGTTACAGTTCGTGAGCTACTTCCAAAAATTGGAGCTGGATTTATCGTTGCTCTTTTGGGGGACGTGATGACAATGCCAGGGCTTCCTAAAAATCCAGCAGCTTTAAAAATGGATGTCACTGATGATGGAAAAATCTCAGGATTATTTTAGAAATGAGTTTAAGTGATTTTGTTACGTAAAGATTAAATGTAAATTTTTTCGGTAACAAATTTACAAAAAATTAAAAACTTGTAAAACCGCTTGTCAAGCGGTTTTTTTGTGTTATACTTGCTAACAATGTTGAAAAAAATAATTATTTCTGCAGCACTTCTTACAAGTTTTAGTGCTGCCCTGATTGCAAATCCTGCAAAAGCGGATTCAGTATTTGATGATAATAAAGCACAAAGTTCACTGACAGATTTGCCAGCAGCAACAAATTCACTTGATGTTTTAACAAAAACAATGAATGATACTGTTAGTGCCGTTTCAAAAGTAGAAAAAACACAAAGTGCGGCTAAAGAAGTTCAGACACGAGCTGACAAACTTGTCAGTACAGCCAAAAAATATTTAGGTGTTCCCTATGTTTGGGGTGGAACTACACCAGCTGGCTTTGATTGTTCAGGATTCACAAGTTACGTCTATAGAGAAGTTTTAGGTAAAGAAATTGGTCGTACAACTTGGGACCAAATTGCAAGTGGAAAACAAATCGGGCTTGACCAAGCCAAAGTTGGAGATTTGATTATCTTTTATGGTGGAGACCATGTGGGAATTTATCTTGGAAATGGCCAAGTGATTCATGCACCACAACCTGGTGAGTCAGTTAAAATCAGTTCTGTTACTGATATGTCGGCTGATTTTGCATTAGAGTATTAAATATAATAGAAGGAAATAGCATTTATTGCTATTTTTTTGTTATTCTTATAGCTAAATCTGGCTATAAGTTTTTTTTATGGCAAAGGTCTTAAGTTCGTGTTAAGATAGGTCTATCAAATTTTTAAAGGGGAACTTTTATGAGAACATCACTAAAGGTCACATTTGCCGCTCTTTCACTTATCGCTGCTGGAACTTTGGTTGCATGCTCATCAGGTTCAAAAGATTCATCAGATAAAGCCACATCTGTTGTGATTGCGACAGATGGGGCAACAAAGCCATTTACTTATTCAGATAGTCAAGGAAATTTAACGGGTTACGATATTGAGGTTGCTCGTGCGGTTTTCAAGAAATTGCCACAATATAAAGTGAAATTTCAAGTGACAGATTTTTCTGGGATTGCACCAGGGATTGATTCTGGTCGTTACCAAATGGGAGCCAATGATTTTGGCTGGGAAAAAAGTAGAGCTGAAAAATATTATTTTTCATCACCACTATCAAAATCAAACAATGCAGTTCTTGTGAAGTCTGGGACTTATAAAACTTTGGCGGATTTGGCTGGGAAATCGACAATTGGTAATCCAGCATCAAATTATACTAAGTCAATTCAAGATTGGAACAAAGCCAATCCAGATAAAGAAATCAAAATTAGTTACTCAGCAGATTCTACTTCAATTAACACAAGATTCACGCAAGTTGAATCAGGAAAAATTGATTTCATGCTTTATGATAAGATTTCTTTAGAGTCTGCAGTTAAAGAACAAGGTTTTGACAATCTAAAAATTGAAGATATCAGTATGGATACTGGTGATGCTGAACATGACGGTTATGAATATTTCCTCTTTGGCAAAGATTCGCAAGGTAAAAAACTTCAAAAAGATGTGAATGGAGTTTTGGCAAAAATGCAGGCTGATGGTAGTTTGGCGAAAATTTCCAAGAAATATCTTGGTGGGGATTTCGTGCCAAAAGCAGAAATGTTTAAGTAAATTTTACTGACAAGAAATTTAACCTAAAATCTAAGAGTTGTCAGTAAAATATTTGTCTCTTGGCAAATCAAAATTTACTGACAGTTCAGTTCGTAAAAAATAGAAGAAAAAATGACCAAAATTTTGTATAATAGTAGAAGTGATGGTCAGGTAAAAAATCGAACTTATAAGTAAAAATATTAAATGATAAGTTCAATAAATCCGAATAAACTCTGTCACTTTTTTACTGACAGAGTTTTCCCTATTAGAAAAATAAAAAATATGAAAAAAAATAAAAAAATAATTCTTGGGATTGTCTTGCTTTTGGCTTTAATTATCTTGCCAGCTCTTCCCTTTCTCTTAATCAAAGGCCAGTATAATTTTCATGATTTTTGGACCATGTTTTTCACAAAGATTTTTAGTTGGTCAGCATTTGTAGATGCCTTTTTACCAATTATAAAAATGATTCCGTCGTCTCTTGAAATGACAATAATTGCCATGGTCTTTGGGTTACTTTTAGGACTCATTCTTGCTTTGGTTCGTATTAATAAAATTCCAATTTTGAATCAATTGCGTGCTTTGTTTGTTAGTTTCATTCGTGGAACCCCTATCTTGGTGCAATTATACCTTTCATATACAGGGATTCCGTTGATTTTAAAAGCAATCAATATGAATTATGGAACGAATTTTAATGTCAATACAATTCCAGCTATGCTTTTTGTCATTGTTGCTTTTGCACTCAACGAAGGAGCTTATAACTCGGAAACAATTCGTGCTGCAATTCAATCCGTTGATAAAGGACAAATCGAAGCAGCCAAATCACTCGGAATGACAAACTTCCAAGTTTTTATGCGTGTGACTTTACCTGAAGCAGCAACCGTTGCAACGGCTCCTTTAGGAAACGCTCTGATTGGACTTTTGAAATCAACTTCACTTGCCTTCGTTGCAGGTGTGGTAGAAATGACAGCTCGTGCTCAAATTATTGGGGGCTCAACCTTCCGTTTATTTGAAACTTATTTATCCTTAGCTTTAGTTTACTGGCCAATTTGTATTATTTTTGAACTCTTAATTCGTGGATTAGAGCGTAAATTAGACGTAAGAATGCCAAATGACAAACGTAAAAATCGTGCACAAATTTCATTGAGCAAAAATCCATTTAACCAAGCCTAAGGAGGACGATAATGATTAAAATTACAAATATAAGTAAAACATTTTCGGGTAATCAAGTTCTCAACGACATTAGCTTGGAAATTGAAGAAGGAGATGTTGTTGCCCTTATTGGCGCTTCTGGTGCTGGTAAATCAACCTTTCTCCGGGCTTTAAATGATCTTGAAAGACCAGATAGTGGTCAAATTGAAATTGATGACTTAAAGATTGATTATTCGACAATCACAAAGCAAGAAGTACTTGAGCTTCGCAGAAAGACTGGAATGGTTTTTCAACAATTTAATCTTTTTGAACGTCGGACTGCCCTTGAAAATGTAATGGAAGGGTTGATTCAGGTTAAAAAATTATCTAAGGCGCAAGCAAAAGAGATTGCCGAAGCTGAATTAGATAAGGTTGGTCTAACTGACCGGAAAGATTACTATCCAAAATTTTTATCAGGTGGTCAAAAACAAAGGGTTGGAATCGCTCGTGCTTTAGCGATGCAACCAAAACTTTTACTTTTAGATGAACCGACATCTGCCCTTGACCCTGAATTAGTTGGTGAAGTTCAAGAAGTAATTTTAAATGCAGCTCAAAATAAACAAACAATGGTTCTTGTCAGTCATGAAATGGACTTTGTTTATAATGTAGCAACAAAAGTGCTTTTTCTTGAACAAGGGAAAATCATTGAAGCGGGAACTCCTCAAGAAGTTTTCTACTCACCAAAAAATCCTCGTACACGAGAGTTTTTATCACGTCATGTCAAGAATTTAGAGGTTAATAACTAAAATGATGATTTTACAGTTTTATTTAAAAGGTCTATTAATTTCAGCTATCTTTGTTTTATTGGTAGGTGGATTATATGCGTTCACTTACCTTGTGCGAAATACGAAAAAACCGTGGACTGAAAGAAGAAACCGAATTTTTGATTTAATTTTAGTTGGTATTTTAACGACGCCTATCTTGAGTTTTGCTGTTTTAGGAGTACTTGTAATACTAAGAATTCGTGGACTTTGATTTTTATTTATGCTTTAAATAAATCTAATTAATGGAAAAATATCGTTTGACAATGTAAAATGGTGCTATAAGATTTTAGATATTAGAAAAAAGAGTTTTTAGAACTAATAAAAAAGGGCTCAAGTTTGCTGAAATGCTAGCTTGAGTTTATGAATTTAAGGGGAGTTCTTTAGCTCTTAGAAAAGGGATTAAAAATGACAGAAAAGAAATATGATGTTGTCATCATTGGTTCAGGCCCTGCGGGAATGACTGCAGCGATGTATACTGCACGTTCTGAAATGAAAACTTTGCTTTTAGAACGTGGTGTTCCTGGTGGTCAAATGAATAACACAGCTGAGATTGAAAATTATCCTGGCTATGAAACAATCATGGGTCCTGAACTTTCAATGAAAATGGCTGAACCTTTGGAAGGTTTAGGTGTAGAAAATGCTTATGGTTTTGTGACGGCTATTGAAGACCATGGGGATTACAAAAAAATTATCACAGAAGATGATGAGTTTGTCACTAAATCAATTATTATTGCGACAGGGGCTAATCACCGTAAGCTTGAAATTCCCGGTGAGGAAGAATATGGGGCTCGCGGAGTTTCCTACTGTGCCGTTTGTGATGGTGCTTTCTTTAGAAACCAAGAAATTTTAGTTATTGGTGGTGGTGACTCTGCTGTTGAAGAAGCTCTCTACTTGACTCGTTTTGGTCAATCCGTAACAATTATGCATCGTCGTGATAAATTGCGTGCACAAGAAATTATCCAACAAAGAGCTTTCAAAGAAGAAAAAATCAACTTTATTTGGGATTCTGTTCCTATGGAAATTAAAGGGGATGACAAAAAAGTTCAATCCGTTGTTTATAAAAACGTTAAAACAGGTGAAGTAACTGAAAAAGCTTTTGGTGGAATCTTCATTTATGTGGGACTTGACCCAGTTGCTGAATTTGCTGGTAATCTTGGAATTACTGATGAAGCCGGTTGGATTATTACCGATGACCATATGAGAACAAGTCTACCTGGTATTTTTGCCGTAGGTGATGTTCGTCAAAAAGATTTCCGTCAAATCACTACAGCTATTGGTGATGGAGCGCAAGCAGCTCAAGAAGCTTATAAATTTGTAGCTGAACTTGATTAAAATAAAAAATTACTGACAAAATCGTCAGTAATTTTTTATTAAAGGATTCGGAATGACTTTTAATCGAAAATATGGTAAAATGTAAGTAACTCAATTTTGAAAAAGGAGATTAGGTTTATCGCCTAAGTAATTTATAAGACTATGGAAAAAGTAATTTATGACATTTTGCTTGTTGCAATGCTTGTAGTTTCAGCATTTATTATTGTAGCGATTTTCATGCAACCTTCAAAACAAGATGGAGCAGCAGATGCTTTTTCGGGTGGAACAGGTGAATTGTTTGAACGTCGTAAAGCGCGCGGTTTTGAGGCAGTGATGCAGCGTTTTACAGCAATCATGATTGGCTTATGGCTAGTTATTGGATTTGCTCTTGTTGTTTTATCAACACGTTAAAATTGCGGGCTGAAAACAGTCCGTATTTTATTTTCTTATAAATGTTTTTCTAATTGCGTCAAATGTTTAGTTGTCCAAATTGTCAGTGGTAGAATTGATTCTATCAGTCAAAAATGTCTGATAAAATGATTAATACCACTGATAATCTCTTAAAATATTAGCTAAAAAATCAAGTTAATATTTGAAACAAAAAAAGAAAGGGGCTTTTTGTCCAATTTTTGTGGTCAAAAAGTTCATTGAGAGAATATAATGAGTATTAGAGAAGTAATCATGGACTATCTTGAGAATAGTTCAAAAAAAGCACTGTCAGTAGAAGAATTGTCAGTTGCGTTACATATGAATAAGGCTAAAGATTACAAAGTATTTGTCAAAACTTTAGCTTCACTAGAAGCCGAGCATTTGCTTAATTTTACTGCAAAAGGTAAAGTTGAACTAGCCGAAAAAGAAGAGGCAAAAGTTGTCATCAGCGGAATTTTCCGGGCCAATGCAGCTGGCTTTGGTTTTGTCAGCATTGATGCTGAAGAACCAGACGTTTTTGTCGCAAGAGGCCAAACGGCTTTCGCCCTTGATGGTGACGAAGTTTTTATTGAAATTGATAAAAATGCCAATGCGCTCAAAGGAACTTCTGCTGAAGGGCATGTTGTCGAAATCATTCGCCATGACGTCCATCAGGTTGTTGGAACTTTTGTAGCTTTGAATGATGATGAAAAAGAGCAAACAGGACTGATTGGTTTTGTTAAATCTCGGAATAAAAAAATCCCTTATCGTGTTTATTTAGGAAATGAAGGATTAATTCCTGAAAATAAAGCGATTGTTCGTGTTGAAATCACTCATTATCCAGATAAGGAATTTCCACAGACAATGCAAGGATTAGTCACTGAAATTATTGGTCAAGCAGATGACCAAGGAATTGACGTTTTGGAAGTTTTGGCTTCAATGGATATTGTTTCTGAATTTCCAAAAGAAGTTTTAGACCAAGCTGAAGCTGTTCCAGAAGAAGTTCCAGAAAATGAAATTGTGGGACGGGTCGATTATCGTAATGAAATCACTTTTACAATTGATGGAGCAGACGCAAAAGACCTTGATGATGCTGTGCATGCTAAACGTTTGGAAAATGGAAACTATGAATTAGGAGTACATATTGCGGATGTTTCACACTACGTCACTGAAAATTCTCCATTAGATAAAGAAGCTTACGAACGTGGAACTTCTGTTTATGTGACGGATCGAGTAGTTCCAATGCTGCCAGAACGTCTCTCTAATGGAATTTGTTCATTGAATCCTCGAATCAATCGTCTAACACAGTCTTGTGTCATGGAAATTAGTCCTGAAGGTCGAGTGATCAACTATCAAATTTCTCAATCAATTATTAAAACGACAGAAAGAATGACTTATGATGCCGTTAATCAAATGATTGCAGGAGATGAGGCAGCACTTGAAAAATATGCTAAAATTGCAGATTCTGTAAAAATAATGGTTGAACTTCACCATATTTTAGAAGCCATGCGTAAAAGACGCGGGGCCATTGATTTTGATACTGTAGAAGCGAAAATCATTGTCAATGAAAAAGGACTGCCAATTGAAATTAGAAAACGAACACGTGGCATTGCTGAGCGAATGATTGAATCATTCATGCTTGAAGCGAATGAAACAGTCGCGACACATTTTGAAGCGCATGGACTGCCTTTTATCTATCGGATTCACGAACAACCAAAAGCTGATAGATTGCAACGTTTTATTGATTTTGCAGCAACTTTTGGAATGCAAATTGAAGGAACTTCAAATGGTATTGATCAGAAGGTTTTACAAGCTTTCATGAAGAAAATTAAAGGTCAGCCTGGCGAAATGGTCTTGTCAACTATGTTGTTACGGAGTATGCAACAAGCTCGTTATTCAGAAAACAATGAGGGTCACTTTGGTTTAGCTGCGGAAAATTATACGCACTTTACTTCACCAATTCGTCGATATCCCGATTTGTTGGTTCATCGATTGATTCGTGAAATTGGTGAGGGAAAAACACCAGCTAATATTTTACAAAAATGGGAAGATAAAATTCCTGAAATTGCAGAACATTCTAGTCATCGTGAACGCCGGGCGGTTGATGCTGAACGTGAAGTTGAAAAAATGAAAAAAGCCGAATTCATGGAAGAACATGTGGGTGAAGAGTTTGAAGGGATTATTGCTTCAGTTACCCGTTTTGGAATGTTTATTGAACTTGAAAATACGATTGAAGGTTTAGTTCATATTTCAACCCTTAAAGGTGATTATTTTAATTATCAAGAACGAATGTTGGCGCTTATTGGCGAACGAAGTGGACTTACCTTTAAAATTGGTCAGCCTATTAAAATAAAAGTTGTCAAAGCTGATAGAATGACTGGGGAGATTGATTTTGAATATCTACCTTCAGAATTAGATTTGATTGATAAAGCAGAGAAAGCGAAGAGAAAATCTGAACATAAGGGTCGCAAAAAATCAAATCAATCTCTTAAGGTTAAATCAGTAGCGACAAAATCTACTGACAAATCTGCTAATAAATCAAAAAATGGCAGAAGAGCTGACGAGAAATCTGAATTTGATAAAAAGAAAAAGAAATCTGCTAAGAAACCATTTTACAGTAAAGCTGCTAAGGGCAAATTTACTGACAAAAAAGATAATGGCAAAAAATTTACTGACGGAAGAAAAAAGCCACATAAAAGAGGCTAAAATTTGAGAGAAAAAAATATGACAACTTTGAATTTAGAAAAAACAGCCTTGGTTATTATTGACCTACAAAAAGGAATTGCAGGGCGTGAGGGATTTGCTCCTTATTCTGAACAAGAGGTTTTAGCTAAAAATAAAGAACTTGTAACAAGTTTAAAAAATACAGGCGCTTTAATTGTTTTTGTTCACGTCAAAAACTACGGTGGCGAAACTTTAAAACCAAAAACTGACAATCCAGCTGTTGCACAAGGACAAATTCCGGCAGATTTTGCTGATTTTGTCATGCCTGAAGCATATGATAAAGAATATAATAATGTCATTCATGTCGCTAAACATAACTGGGGCGCATTTTATGGCACGGATTTAGATGTCCAATTACGTCGTCGTGGAATTGATGAAATCCTCTTGACTGGAATTGCTACAACGATCGGTTGTGATACTACGGCCCGTGAAGCTTTCCAGCATGGTTATCAAGTTATTGCTATTGAAGATGCAATGACAGATTTTAATGGACAACTCCATCAAGGAATTGTTGAGGGAATTTTCCCTCGTCTTGGACGAGTTCGCTCAACACAAGAAGTTTTAAAAATGATTGAAGAAAGTAAATAAGTTTGGGATAAATATTTTACTGACAGACTGTTTAGGAGTGGCTGTCAGTAAATTTTCCTAGAATTATTTAGTGAATAAATAATATGAAAAATCGCTTAAAGTTAATTGGAAAAATTCTTGTCAGCATTATTTTAGTATTTGCTCTGATTATTGGCTCTTATGTCATCTATGTTTATGCACAATATCATCGCCTTCCTAATGATATGAAGCAGACAATTAAAAATCCTCAAACTCAGCAAGTTGAGCTGGGACAAACCTATAAAATGATGACTTTTAATATCGGTTATGGATCTTACCCTCCTTCTTTCAATTTTTTCATGGATGGTGGGGATGATGTGCGAGCTTATAGTAAATCTGCTGTCAAATCTGCAATTCAAGAAGATATCAGACTTATTAATAAAGAGAAGCCAGACTTTGGAAATATTCAAGAAATTGATTGGCAAGGAGATCGCAGCCAACAAGTAAATGAACCTCAAATGGTTCGTGCTGGCCTTCCCGATTATACCAGTGTTCTGACACAGAATTACGATTCAGCCTATCTTTTTTATCCGGTGACCAAGCCAATTGGAAAAGCTAAATCTGGAATTATGACTTATTCTAAATATGAAATTGAAAGTTCAACAAGATATAAGTTGCCTATCGAAACTAATTTTAATAAATTTTTTGATTTAGACCGAGCTTTTTCTGTCAGTATTTTGCCAATTAAGAATTCAGATAAAAAATTCGTAATCTTTAATACACATCTGTCAGCATTTATCACTGACCAAAAAATTCAAAAACAACAATTATTGACTTTATTTGATGAGATGAAAAAGTATGTTTCTAAAGGAGATTATGTCATTTGTGGGGCTGATTATAACCATGCCTTAGCTGGTAAAGCTCATCCAGAATTAACATGGATGAAGGAATTTCCCACGGAAAATTTGACAAAAGGAATGCGAGTGGTCGCACCAACCAATGCCCCAACTGTTCGTTCACTTGATTATGCCTATGATAAGAAAAATCCTAAAAATACATTTGGAATTATTGATGGATTTCTTGTTTCAAATAATATAAAAGACTTAAAAATACAAACCATTGATAATCAGTTCAAATCATCGGACCACCAGCCGGTCGTCATGGATTTCTCTTTGGAAAAGTAAAAAAAGCGCTAAGCGCTTTTTTATTTTACTTAAAAATAATTCCCAGTAACAACGTAAGGGCAAGAGAAGCATTAAATAACATCAGATTGTCAATTTGAAGGTGGAAAGTCTCTGATTTACTTTGTTTGGCTCTAAATTTTTTAATATTAGGAATAACTTTCAGGGCAATGATGCCCATTATTAATGACCAAATTGGTAAAATTCCCAAAGCAATGGCAATTAAAATACAAAGTCCAGCAAATAAATATAGTCCAGTAAATACTTTTAAACTGCGTGGAATCTTTAGATAATAAGGTAAAGTATAACGCTCATTACGAATGTCCTGTTCTAAATCGCAAATATTATCAGAAAACATAATATTAAAATTTTGAACAAAACACATTAGACCGACTAGAAGGATTGGTAAAAGAATCTTAAAATCCCAAGTCCATGTCATGAACCAATTCCTGTCAAAATTAATGAAAAAATAGCCTTTATCATAAGAATTAATATAGACAGCAAGGAAAAAACCAAAGAATCCTTCGCAAAGACCGGCTAAAATTTCGCCCAAAGGAAAACGAGAAAAAGCAAAAGGACCATAAGTATAGAAAATAGCAATTAAGAAACAAAGTCCACCAATTGGTAAAATCGCAAGATTAGTCAAGAAAAGAACAATTAGTCCAACGACTACATCAATCGCTAAAAGTGCCAAACAAATGTTTAAAGCAAGTTTAGGATTAATCGATTTAGCAACGATAATATTCCATTTCTTATATTCAGGATCAAGTGCTTTTTGATAATCCATCAGATTATTCCAAGCCGAAACAAAAAGATTAATGCTTGCTAAACCAATAAAAAATAGAAGCGTAGGCCAAAAATGAAAACTTCCAAAGTACCAAAAGGCAAAAAGACAGCCAGCAATCGGTGATAATAATGCTGCGGGCAAGGTTTGAATACGTGTAAAATTAAAAAAAGTTTTTAAAGTCATGATAAGCTGATTATAGCAAAAACTAGCCAATAAATCATGAATGATTTTGACTGACAGAGCTGTCAGCAAAAGTTTATTTTACTGACAAGAAAATTGACTGAAAATTTAAATAAAAATGTTATAATAGGATAAAAATTTGAATGGAGAAACAAAATGCGCGCAGTTGTAACAGTAGTAGGAGCAGATAAAATTGGGATTGTTGCTGGAGTCACAGCAACATTGGCAGAACTTGAAGCAAATATCATTGAAATTTCACAAACCTTGATGAGTGGAGCTTTTACCATGATGATGGTAGTTGAAACACAAAATAGTGATTTTTCAGCCTTTCAAGCAGAACTTTCAAGAAAAGGTGAAGCCTTGGGTGTCAATATTCATGTTCAAAATGAAGCAATTTTTAACGCCATGCACAAATTATAATTTACTGACAGAAAAAAATTAGCCAATAAATGACTTTTATTTAAAAGTATTTTTACTGACAGCACGAAAAAAATTTCTGTCAGTAAAATTTTAATCAAAACTAAGGAAATTAAATAATGGATATTCAAAATATCAAAGAAACAATTGCGATGATTGAAGAACAAAATTTCGACATTCGCACAATAACAATGGGAATCAGTCTTCTTGATTGTATCGATGCTGATATTGATAAAGCAGCTGAAAAAATCTATCAAAAAATTGTCAAAAAAGCAGGAAAACTTGTTGAAGTAGGTAACGAGATTGGACATGAACTCGGTATTAAAATTGTCAATAAACGTGTTTCTGTAACACCCATTGCAATTATCGGAGCAGCAACAGCTGCTGATGATTACACACCACTTGCTCTTGCGATGGATCGTGCAGCAAAAGAGATTGGCATTGACTTTATTGGTGGCTATTCTGCTCTTGTGCAAAAAGGCTATCAAAAAGGTGATGAAATTTTGATTAAATCAATGCCTAAAGCACTAGCAGCAACTGAGCGCGTCTGTGCTTCGGTAAATGTTGGTTCAACTAAAACAGGTATTAATATGACAGCAGTTCGAGATATGGGTGAAACCATCAAAATCATGTCTAAAGGTGATAAATGGCTCAATGCCAAACTTGTTGTCTTTGCTAATGCCGTTGAAGACAATCCATTTATGGCAGGAGCTTTTCATGGAGTTGGGGAAGCAGATACGATTATCAACGTCGGAGTTTCAGGACCTGGTGTAGTTAAACGTGCTCTTGAAAAAGTCCGCGGAGAATCTTTTGATATTTTAGCCGAAACCATTAAAAAGACAGCTTTTAAAATTACAAGAATTGGTCAACTTGTTGGTCAAATGGCTTCAGAAAGACTTAATGTTGAATTTGGAATAGTTGATTTATCACTCGCACCTACACCAGCAATTGGCGATTCGGTTGCACGTGTTTTGGAAGAAATGGGACTTGAAACTGTTGGGACTCATGGAACAACAGCCGCTCTTGCAATGCTTAACGACGCCGTGAAAAAAGGCGGAGTTATGGCAGCTGAACGTGTTGGTGGACTTTCAGGAGCCTTTATCCCAGTTTCAGAAGACGAAGGAATGATTGCCGCTGTCAATTCTGGAGCATTGAATATTGAAAAATTAGAAGCCATGACTTGTGTTTGTTCAGTTGGCTTGGATATGATTGCAATTCCTGAAGAAACACCGGCATCTACCATTGCAGCAATGATTGCTGATGAAGCCGCTATCGGGGTCATTAATCAAAAAACGACAGCAGTACGGATTATTCCAATGGGCAAAGAAGGCGAACAAATCGAATTTGGTGGACTTTTCGGTGTAGCACCAGTTATGAGAGTAAACAAAGCATCGTCAGCAGATTTTATTGCTCGTGGCGGTCAAATTCCAGCACCAATTCATTCATTTAAAAACTAAAAATACTTTTAAAATTCAGCTCCTAAATATTTCTAAAAAATGATGAGCGCTTCCAAAAATGATATAATAGAAGAAGTGAAAAAATACGGAGGTTATTTTATGGCTTACAAAGTGAATTTTAAAGATGTAGAAACAGTTGGCTTGGAAACTTCGCCGGTAGCTGATGATTTAGCAGGTTTACGAGCTAATGAAGCACGTTATTTTTGGAATAAGTATAAATTTGAGTATTTCACATATCCAGCTCATGAAAAAGCCGACGAAGTCGCTTTGTTTGAGAAAATTTTACTTGAAGAACGTAATTTAAAATTTTCAGCAAAAATACTCGAAGTTGCTATCTATGAAAATGATGAACTCTATTGGCCTGAATTCTATTACGAAGACGGTATGGTTTTAAATCTACTCTATGAAAAAGTTGGACAAGAGGGCAAGAAACCAAAACGGGCAGTTGGAATAAAGTTGTCAGTGGGTATGGAAATCCCCAAAGAACTTGAGGGAAAATTCAAATTTGCACGCCAACGTTCAAAACTCGCAGGTGAGATAAGAGGTTCCTACTTTACAATTAAACAGGAATGGCTGTAATTTTCTATATAGATAGAAATATCCTATCGTAATTTTTTTGTTAGAATCATTAAAAAGGGGAGTAGAAATGGTAAATATTTATTTAGTTCGACATGGAAAGACAATGTTTAATACAATTGGCAGAGCGCAAGGTTGGTCTGATACACCTTTAACTGCGGCAGGAGAACAAGGAATTATTGAACTTGGTCTAGGCTTCAAAGAAAAAGGCATTAAATTTGACCGAGCTTATTCATCTGATTCTGGACGTACAATCCAGACAATGGGCTTTATTTTGGCTAATTCTGATAATGAAGGAATTCCATACACTTATGATAAAAGAATCCGTGAGTGGTGTTTTGGTTCATTTGATGGTGGCTATGACGGAGAGCTTTTTGATGGCGTTTTACCAAGAATATTTACCGAAACTGGAAATCATCATACCGACGAATTTCCTCCAGATGAAGTAATTGCTAATGCGATTTTTGAAGTTGATACGGCTGGCTGGGCTGAACCCTGGGAAAAACTTTCAGGACGTATCATGGATGGTTTTACAGATATTGCCAAGGAATCTGAAGCAAAAGGGGCTAAAAATATAGTTATTGTCAGCCATGGAATGACCATTGGAACTTTTGTAAAACTCGCTCACCCAGAACTCCCTCGTCCACATGGTCTTGATAATGGTTCTGTCACTCATTTAAGTTTTGAGGATGGAAAATTTACCATTGGAAAAGTCGGAGACATGTCTTATCGAGAAATAGGGAGTGAAAAGTTAGCTAAAAAATGAAAAGAAGAATAACATTTAGTTTAATCGTGCTTGTTCTTTTGATCATTGGCGCTTTGGGATTTATTTTATTTACCAATGATAAGTCAAATTCAACAAACGAATCATCTAAAAAAACAAGTATTTCGTCTTCTAAAGAGGCGGCAAAGAAAAAAGATTTACCTGACGCTAAACAATCAGATTGGGATTTAGTATTGGTGAGTCGAAAATCACCTAAAGATGAAATGAACCCAACACTGGCAACCGTAAATGGGATTCAAGTTGATCAAAGGATAGCATCAGCGGTTCAACAGTTTTTAGCAGCAGCCCAACAAATATCACCAGCTGAACATTTAATCTCAGGTTATCGGTCAGTCTCATATCAAGAAGGGCTTTATCAATCTTATGTCCAAGCAGAAATGAATGGTCAAGGAACAGTAAATTCAAGTGGAAATCCAATTTCAGAAGAAGAAGCGATAAAAAATGTGCAAACTTATTCTCAGCCACCAAGAAGCTCAGAACATCAAACAGGATTAGCGATTGATATGAGTAATATTGATAGCCTAAATGAGAGTCAATATGCAAAACAAGTTGCAGCAATTGCTCCCAAATATGGATTTGTTCTTCGTTTTCCAGAAGGGAAAAAGGCAGAGACAGGAATTGGTTATGAAGACTGGCATTTTAGATATGTTGGTTTAGAAAATGCTAAATATATGACCGAACACAATCTTACTTTAGAAGAATATCTAAAACTATTACCAGCATAAAGGAAATGAATTCATGCTAAACCGAACCAGACTTCTACTCTATGTTAATATTGCTCTATTTATTTACAGTGTCTCGGAAATGATTAAAGTTCTCCTTGTTCATAATAATTTCTTTAGTCAATTTTTTAATAACTTATCGACAAATATAAAAACATTAACGACTAAAATTTCGTCAACAATTACGAGTTGGCAAAGTTTAATCTATTTATTGATTTTTGCTTTATTAATCTTTCTATTATTGAAATTTTGGCGTTTTACTTTTATACTTTTAGAAATTATTTCGGCACTTTTGATTATAGATTATGCCATACTTTTCATTCAACATGAAGTAAAGTATGAAAGCCTCTTTGTCATTGCTGTAATGGTAATTACAGTCATGAATATTTGGCAAACATCCAAAGATTCCAATCTTTTATAAATGAAATTAGCACTCTAATAAAAAGAGTGCTAATTTTTATGTCTTTTTGCTTGACAAGGTATAAACAAAGGGTTATAATAAATTTGTTAGCACTTAGAGATGAAGAGTGCTAAAACAGAAAAAGCTTGTAGATACTAAACAGAAGTCAAAGGCTCAAGAAATTTTTGAGCTTGCGAAAGAAGTTTTGCCGAACTTCTTATCTGTGGAGAAAGGAGTAGTCATGATTACAGAACGTCAAAGACAAATTTTAAATTTGATTGTTTCTCTTTATGCCAAAGAGCATACGCCAATCGGTTCAAAGTCGCTCCTTGATAGTATTCAAGCTTCTAGCGCTACAATCCGAAACGACATGAAAGTTTTGGAAAAACTAGGCTTGATTCAAAAAGAACACACTTCAAGTGGACGTGTTCCAAGTGTTTCAGGTTATAAGTATTTTGTAGAAAATGTCATCCAGTTAGATGAATTTAGTCAAAATGACTTATTTAAAGTGATGAAAGCTTTTGATGGTGATTTTTATCGCCTATCTGACCTGTTTAAAACAGCAGCTAAAAGTTTATCAGAACTCACTGGTTTGACAAGCTTTGTTCTTAATGCTCCCCAACGTGACCAACAATTAGTTTCATTTGAAATGGTCATGCTGGATAGTCATTCAGTACTTTCAGTTATAACATTAGGGACTGGTGAAGTAAGAACAAATCAATTTATTCTTCCAAAATCGATGACCGAAGCTGATTTAGCAGTCTTTAGTAATCTAGTTAAAGAACGTCTGGTTGGTAAAAAAGTGATTGATATTCACTATACTTTACGAACAGAGATTCCACAGATTGTTCAGCGTTATTTCAAAGTTACGAGTGAAGTTCTCCAACTCTTTGAATCAATTTTTGATGATTTGTTCAAAGAACGGCTGACCGTCGCTGGGCGTAAAAATATCTTTGATTATGCAACTGACAATCTTGCAGAATTATATAAACTCTTTAGCGATGATGAACGGATGCTTCATGAAATTCGCGAAATCACTAATAACGATGAAATGCGTGCCGTTAAATTTGACAATGACGAAAAATACATGAAAAATTTAACGATTATTTCGCAAAAATTTGTTATCCCATATCGCGGTTTTGGTACTCTAACAGTCGTTGGACCTGTAGAAATGGATTATCAAAGGACGTTATCAGTTCTTGACTTAGTTGCTAAAGTTTTAACTATGAAGCTGAGTGACTATTATCGTTATCTTGATGGTAACCATTATGAAATTAGTAAATGATAAAAAAGTTATTTAAAAAAGGAGGGCCTATGTCCGAAGAAACTAAAGAAGAAATCAAAAATGAAAAAGTTGATGAAGAAGTGACTGAGGAGTTAACAGAGGAAGCACTTGAGGATATTGTTGAAGAAGAGATCAACGAACTTGATGAAGCACAAAAGTTAGCGACTGAGTGGGAAAATAAATTCCTTCGCGTTTCTGCAGAAATGCAAAACGTACAACGTCGTGGAAATGAAGAACGTTTGCAACTTATCAAATATCGTTCACAAGATTTAGCAAAAAAAATCTTATCTTCACTAGATAATCTTGAACGTGCACTTGCTGTTGAAGGATTAACGGATGATGTTAAAAAAGGCCTTGAAATGGTCCAAGAAAGCTTGATTTCAGCGCTTAAAGAAGAAGGCGTTGAAGAAGTTTCTTATGAAAGTTTCGACCATAATCTTCACATGGCTGTTCAAACTGTCCCAGCTGATGATGAACATCCAGCTGACAGCATCGTGCAAGTTTTCCAAAAAGGTTACCAACTTCACGAACGTTTACTTCGTCCAGCAATGGTTGTCGTAGCACAGTAAATTAAAAAATAAATTGACCGCAAAGTCTTTAAACTATTCATAAGTAATAAGAAATAAAGGAGATTTAATAATATGTCTAAAATTATCGGTATTGACCTTGGTACAACAAACTCAGCAGTAGCAGTTCTTGAAGGAACTGAATCAAAAATTATTCCAAATCCAGAAGGAAATCGTACAACACCTTCAGTTGTAGCTTTCAAAAATGGTGAAATCATTGTCGGTGACGCTGCAAAACGTCAAGCGGTAACTAACCCAGAAACAATTATTTCTATTAAATCAAAAATGGGAACATCTGAAAAAGTTTCTGCAAATGGTAAAGAATACACACCACAAGAAATTTCAGCAATGATTCTTCAAAACTTGAAAGCTACAGCAGAAGCTTATCTTGGAGAAAAAGTAGAAAAAGCAGTTATCACTGTACCTGCATACTTCAATGACGCTCAACGTCAAGCAACTAAAGATGCTGGTAAAATTGCTGGTCTTGAAGTAGAACGTATCGTTAACGAACCAACAGCAGCAGCTCTTGCTTATGGTCTTGATAAAACAGATAAAGATGAAAAGATTCTTGTATTTGACCTTGGTGGTGGTACATTCGACGTTTCAATTCTTGAACTTGGTGATGGTGTCTTTGATGTTCTTGCAACTGCTGGTAACAACAAACTCGGTGGTGATGATTTTGACCAAAAAATCATTGACTGGATGGTTGCCGAATTCAAGAAAGAAAACGGAATTGACCTTGCCCAAGATAAAATGGCTTTGCAACGTTTGAAAGATGCCGCTGAAAAAGCGAAAAAAGACCTTTCAGGTGTAACAACTACTCAAATCAGCTTGCCATTCATCACAGCCGGTGCTGCTGGCCCTCTTCACTTGGAAATGGCTTTGACTCGTGCTAAATTTGATGAATTGACACATGATCTTGTTGAAGCTACACGTCAACCAGTCCGCCAAGCCCTTTCCGATGCTGGCTTGTCAACTTCTGATATTGACGAAGTTCTCTTGGTTGGTGGTTCAACTCGTATCCCTGCTGTTGTTGAACTTGTTCGTCACGAAACAAACAAAGAACCAAATAAATCAGTAAACCCTGATGAAGTTGTTGCTATGGGTGCAGCAATTCAAGGTGGTGTGATTACTGGTGACGTTAAAGATGTTGTTCTCCTTGACGTTACTCCACTTTCACTTGGTATTGAAACAATGGGTGGTGTCTTCACAAAATTGATTGACCGTAACACAACTATCCCAACTTCTAAATCACAAGTCTTCTCAACTGCTGCTGACAATCAACCTGCTGTAGATATTCATGTCCTTCAAGGTGAACGTCCAATGGCAGCTGATAACAAAACTTTGGGTCGTTTCCAATTAACAGATATCCCTGCAGCACCACGTGGTATTCCACAAATCGAAGTAACATTTGATATTGATAAAAATGGTATTGTTTCTGTTAAAGCTAAAGACCTTGGTACACAAAAAGAACAAACTATCGTTATCAAATCAAACTCAGGTCTTTCTGATGAAGAAATTGATAAAATGATGAAAGATGCTGAAGCAAATGCTGACGCTGATGCAAAACGTAAAGAAGAAGTTGATACACGTAATGAAGCTGATGCTTTAGTTTTCCAAACTGAAAAAACTTTGAAAGACCTTGAAGGAAAAGTAGAAGAAGCTGAAGTTAAAAAAGCTGAAGACGCTAAAGAAGAACTCAAAAAAGCGCTTGAAGGTGAAGATATTGATGATATCAAAGCTAAATCAGAAGCACTTTCTGAAATCGCTCAAAACCTCGCTGTAAAACTTTATGAACAAGCAAATGCAGCTCAAGGTGAAGCTGGACAAGCAACTGATGCTCAAGAAGCTCCAAAAGATGATAATACATTTGATGGTGACTTTGAAGAAAGCAAATAATAATTTATAAAAGCACTGATTCTTTTTTCAGTGCTTTTTTTATAAAAATTGGACAAAATAGACATGTTGTCTAAAAACTATTTCAGATTCTTGCAATCATTTTCTTCTTGTACTATAATGAAATTAGTAAGAATTGGAGGAGAATTAGAAGTAAAGAGACTAAAAAATTTAGTCAAACTGATGTTGTTTAGATTAGAGGAGGTTAATTATTATGCGTTATACAAATGGAAATTATGAAGCTTTCGTTCACCCAAGAAAACCAGAAAATGTTGATCAAAAATCAGCTTATATTATTGGGGCAGGCCTTGCAGGGCTTGCAACAGCAGTATTTTTAATTCGTGACGGTCAAATGTCAGGGAACCGTATTCATATTTTAGAAGAGTTACCGTTGTCAGGAGGTTCTCTTGACGGTTCATTTATTCCACATGATGGTTTCGTTGTTCGTGGTGGACGTGAAATGGAAAACCATTTTGAATGTCTTTGGGACTTATTCCGAACAATTCCGTCATTAGAAGTGGACAATGCGTCTGTTTTAGATGAATTTTATCGAATTGACCGTGATGATCCAAATTCATCTAACTGTCGTATTATCCATAATCGTGGTGAACGGGTTGATGACGATGGAAAATTTACACTAAGTCCAAAAGCTCAAGAAGAAATAATCAAATTGTTCATGACTAAAGAAGAACTACTTGTAGGTAAAACAATAGAAGATTGCTTTACTGATGAGTTCTTCGAATCAAATTTTTGGCTTTATTGGTGTTCAATGTTTGCTTTTGAAAAATGGCATTCAGCTATTGAAATGCGTCGTTACATTATGCGTTTTATCCACCATATTGAGGGGTTACCTGATTTTTCTGCCCTAAAATTTACAAAATATAATCAATATGAATCGCTAGTAAAACCATTAATTTCATACTTAAAAGATCATGGAGTTGATTTTAAATATGGAGCACAGGTTGAAAATGTTGAAGTTGACTTTTCAAATGGCAAAAAGGTAGCAAAAGCTATTGTATTTGCTGACAAAAAAATAAAAGAACTGACAGAAAATGACTTAGTTTTTGTCACAAATGGTTCAATTACAGAAAGTTCAACTCAAGGTTCACCAACACAAGCCGCTCCGAAAACTAGTGAACTTGGTGGCTCTTGGAAACTTTGGCAAAATTTAGCTAAACAATCAGAAGAATTTGGACATCCAGATGTTTTTTGTAAGGACATTCCAAAAGAAGCTTGGGTTGTATCAGCAACTGTCACTTGGAAAAATTTAAAGATTCAACCTTATTTTGAAAAATTAACACATCGTCAATTGCGTTCAGGAAAAGTTGTCACAGGAGGAATTATTACTGTTAAAGATTCGAATTGGCTCCTTTCATTTACAACTCACCGCCAACCTCATTTTAAAGAACAAAATGACCAAGAAACAGTAACTTGGGTTTATGGTCTTCTTTCAAATACACCTGGGAACTATATCAAAAAACCAATTGAAGATTGTACAGGTGAAGAAATTACTCAAGAATTACTTTATCATTTAGGAATGCCAGAAGAAGAAATTGAAGTATTTGTTAAAGAAAATACTAATACAATTCCAGTATATATGCCTTTCATTACTTCTTATTTCATGCTTCGTGAACCAGGGGATCGCCCTCTTGTAGTACCTGAACAATCAATCAATTTAGCGTTTTTAGGAAATTTTGCGGAAACTGAGCGTGATACAGTCTTTACAACCGAGTATTCAGTCAGAACTGCGATGGAAGCTGTTTATCAATTATTAAATGTTGATCGCGGTGTTCCGGAAGTCTATGCTTCGGCTTATGATTTACGAACTTTAGCAAGTTCAGCCTACTATCTATCAGATAAGCAAAAATTAGAAGATTTAGAGCTCTCATTTATTAAAAAACAAGCGCTCAAAGTTGGACTTAAGAAAATCAAAGGAACATATATTGAAGAACTTTTAGAAGATGCGGGTCTGATTTAAAATTTAAATGAAGTCACAAGAAATAGCGAAGGAGCAGCCTCCGCTATTTTTGATACAATTATTCTTATGATTGAAGAAAATTTATACCAAGAGCTTGTTGAAATTAGACATTATCTTCATGCTCATCCCGAAATATCAAAAAAAGAAGTTGAAACGACAAAATTTATTCGTCAAAAATTAGCAGATTGGCAAATTGAAATAATGGATAGTCAGCTTAAAACAGGACTTGTTGCAAAAATTGGCTCAGGAAAACCTATTATTGCGCTAAGAGCAGATATTGACGCCTTGCCTATTCTAGAAGAAACAGGATTAGAATTTTCCTCTGTAAACAAAGGAGCAATGCATGCTTGTGGTCATGACTTACATATGACTAGTCTTTTAGGAGCTGCTAAAATTCTAAAAGAGAAGGAAAGTCAGTTTAGTGGGACAATCAAACTTATATTTCAACCTGCCGAAGAAATTGGCGAAGGAGCCAAAGAAATTCTAAAAACAGGATTAGTTTCAGATGTTCAAGCTTTTATTGGCTACCATAATATGCCTACTTTGTCAGCTGGAGTAATTGGCTTAGGTGAGGGTGGAGTAATGGCAGCCGTTGAACGTTTTGAAATTTTAATAAAAGGTCAAGGAAGTCATGCGGCATATCCGCAAGAAGGTCAAGATTTGATTTTAGCTAGTGCTGCGATCGTTCAAAATCTACAACAAATTGTTTCTAGAAATATTTCACCACTGAGAGCTGCTGTTGTATCTGTCACACACATTGAAGCCGGAAATACTTGGAATGTTTTACCAAACAATGCTCGTTTAGAAGGGACAATAAGAACTTTTGACAATGAAGTACGTTCCTTAACAAAGAGAAGATTCAGTCAAATTATCGAGGCCACTGCAAAAGCTTATGATGTTGAACTAGAGATTAAATGGTTAATGGAAGCGGACCTCACGTTCAACGATTTCGAATTGACAGATGTTGTCAGGAAAAGAACCGAGCAATGGCATGATAAGGTGGTATATCCAGAGCCGTCAAGTGCGGGGGAAGACTTCGCTAATTATCAAAAGCAAGCTCCAAGTGTCTTTGCTTTTATTGGTTCAAATGAACAAGGGGCTTCTGGACTTCATTTTGCTGATATGGTCGTTCAAGATGAAACTCTAAAAGTTGCTGTTGACTACTATTTGGAAAGCGCTCATCAATTACTTGAACACTTTAAATAAAAACTATTATTAGATAGTTTTTTATTTTTGAATTTTTTTGGAAGAAAATGATAGTTAATGATTGATTTTGAAAGATAAAGGTGTTATAATGATTTTTGTAAACGAATTCAGGAGATGGAAATGTTAGCAAATGAAAGAAAAAGACGGATTGTTGACTATCTAAAATTAAAAAGAAGAGCAACGATTGAAGAACTTCTTACATTAATGGATTGCTCTATATCAACACTTAGGCGAGATTTGAATGAATTGGAAAAAGAAAAATCTTTAAGACGAGTTCACGGTGGTGCAGAACTTACACAAGACTTATCGGAAGAATTAAGTATTTCCGAAAAAACTTCCAAAAACATTCAAGAAAAAGAAGAAATCGCTCAAAAAGCATTATCGAAAATTAAAGATGGAGATATTATTTTTTTAGATGCTGGGACTACAACCGGTATTTTAGCTGAACTTATCAATCAATCTCATCTTTATTTAACGATTGTAACCAACTCTGTCAGTCATTTGGCGAAATTAACAGATGACCGATTAATCGTCTATCTGCTCGGTGGACGAGTGAAAAAGGTAACAGATGCAATAATTGGGAGTCAGGCTTTAGAACAACTTTCTGCTTATCAATTCAATAGTGCTTTTGTTGGAGCTAACGGCTTTGATAATGAACACGGAGCAATGACGCCAGACCATGAAGAAGCAGCAATAAAAGGACTAGCAGTCAAACAAAGCCAGAATGCTTTCATATTAGCCGATTCTTCTAAATTAGGACAAATGAGTTTTGTCAAATTTGCTAATTCTGAAGAAGTTGAATTAATTACCGAGAACAATTAGCGTTTGTTTTTAAATGAATCGTGTGAAAAAAATTTCACTAAAAGTTAGTATTTGCAAACCTACGTCTTACATAAAGGAGAATTATGATTTATACAGTAACACTCAACCCAGCACTTGACTACTTCATGAATTATGAAGAGTTAGCACTTGGTGAGGTGAACCGAACAGGGAAAACACAGATTTCAGCAGGTGGTAAAGGAATTATGGAAAGTCGCATGCTAAGTCTTGTAGGTGCCAAAAGCAAGGCACTAGGCTTTCTAGGTGGATTTTCTGGTCAATATATTAAAGATTTCTTAAATGAGAATCAGATTGATTCGGATTTCACAGAAATAGAAGATTTGACAAGAATTAATGTCAAGCTGAAAAGTCAGGAAAGCGAAACAAGTCTTGATGCGGCTGGACCAAAACTTCAAGAAAGTGAAATTAATCATTTTCTTGAAAAATTTGATCATTTGAAAAAAGATGATATCGTTGTCTTTGCAGGTACAATCCCTAAAAGTCTTGGTGAAGATTTCTATGAGCGTTTGATTGCTAAAGTCCAAAAGCAAAAAGCAACTTTTGTCATGGATGTTGATGGTCAAAAATTACTTGATTCGCTTCCTGCTCATCCCCTACTCATTAAACCAAACCGAGAAGAACTAGAAGCAATCTGTGAAACAAGCTTCAAAAATAATGAGCAAATCATTCCTTATGGTCAAAAACTTTTAGAAATGGGTGCTCAAAATGTTATCGTATCAATGGCTGGTGATGGAGCACTCCTCTTTACAAATGAGAAAGTTTATTTTGCTCAAGGGATTAAAGGAGAGTTAAAAAATTCTATTGGTGCTGGTGATTCGACCGTTGCAGGATTTTTAGCTGAATATAGCCAGTCTAAAGACCCGCTATTAGCATTTAGACAAGCAATCGCTTGTGGAACTTCAAAGGCATTCTCAGATGATATGCCAAGCCGAGCATTTTTGGAAGAAATTTATAAAAAAGTTAATATTTCAGAGGTGAAATGATGGAAATAAAAGATTTACTTAAAACAGAGGTTATGATTCTTGACCTCCAAGCAACTAGCAAAGAAGCCGTTATTGATGAAATGGTCAATAAATTAGTTTCTGAAGGTTATGTCAATGATTTCGCAACTTTTAAAGCAGGAATTATGGCCCGTGAGGCACAGACTTCAACCGGACTTGGCGATGGAATTGCAATGCCTCACAGTAAAAATACAGCGGTCAATGAGCCAGTCGTTCTCTTTGCAAAATCAAAAGTTGGTGTTGACTACGCCGCATTAGATGGACAACCTGTCAATCTTTTCTTCATGATAGCAGCACCAGACGGTGCTAATGATACTCACTTGGAAGCTTTAGCACAACTTTCAACTTATCTTCTTAAAGACGGTTTCCAAGATCGTTTGAGAAAAGTTGAGTATCCAAGAGAGGTCATTCAGCTTTTTTCTGAAAAACAAGAAGAAATTAAGACTGTTGAAAATGCTGAACATTATATTGTAGCTGTAACGGCTTGTACAACGGGTATTGCTCATACTTATATGGCTGAAGAAGCGCTTAAAAAACAAGCCTTGGAAATGGGCGTTGGAATTAAAGTTGAAACCAATGGTGCGCGTGGAATTGATAATAAATTAAGTGCAGCCGATATCCAAAAAGCAGATGCTGTTATTGTGGCAGCGGATAAGAAAGTTGAAATGAATCGTTTTGCTGGTAAAGAAATGGTTCAAGTTCCAGTTGCACATGCCATCCGAGATACTGAAGAATTAATTAATCGTGCACTTTCAGGTAAAGCACCAATTTATGAAGCAGACGGATCTGATGAAGTAAAAGAAGAAGCATCTGGTGGATTAGGAAAAGCATTCTATAAACACTTAATGGGTGGGGTTTCTGCAATGCTTCCATTCGTTGTTGGTGGTGGGATACTTATTGCTCTTGCTTTCTTGATTGACCAAGCAATGGGAGTTCCTCAAAGTCAATTGGCTAATCTAGGAGTTTATCACCCTTTAGCAGCTTACTTTAAAAATGTTGGTGGTGCAGCTTTTGCCTTTATGTTGCCTGTTCTAGCTGGTTTCATTGCTAACTCCATTGCTGATAAACCTGGTTTAGTTGCTGGTTTTGTCGCTGGTTCTATGGCATCTTCTGGTCTTGCATTTGGTCATTTAGATCCTGCTAAAATGATTCCATCTGGCTTCTTAGGAGCCCTAGTTGGTGGTTTCCTTGCCGGTGGTGTCATTATCCTTTTACGTAAAGCTTTTGCAAAACTTCCTCGTTCACTTGATGGAATTAAAGCTATCTTGATTTATCCATTAGTTGGAACATTTATCACAGGTTTCCTAATGCTCTTTGTCAATATACCAATGGCAGCAATTAATACCGGTCTCTCTAACTTCTTAGCGAGTCTATCAGGAGCATCTGCCCTTGTACTTGGTTTAGTTGTTGGTGGAATGATGGCTATTGACCTTGGCGGTCCAATTAACAAAGCTGCTTATATCTTTGCAACTGGTACTTTAGCAGCAACAGTTTCAACTGGTGGCTCAGTAACAATGGCCGCCGTTATGGCTGGTGGGATGGTTCCACCACTTGCAACTACAGTCGCTGTTATCTTGTTTAAAAATAAATTTACTAAAGAAGAACGCAATGCTGGTTTGACAAATATCGTTATGGGGCTTTCATTCATCACTGAAGGGTCAATTCCATTTGGTGCATCTGACCCCGCACGCGCAATTCCATCATTTATGATTGGAGCAGCAGTAGCCGGTGGTTTGACTGGTATGGCAAACATTAAATTGATGGCACCACATGGTGGAGTCTTCGTTCTCGCATTGACAAACAATCCTTTACTTTATCTCTTGTTCATCTTGATTGGCGCAATTGTTTCAGGCCTATTATTTGGTGCATTGAAAAAAGCAAAATAAAAATGAATGAGAATAATAAGAGCGGTTTAATACCGCTTTTTTTGATATAATAGAGGAAGTAAACTGGGGGATTGGGAGAGATTATTTTGAGTTTTATTGCACTTTTTGAGCTGGCGCTTTTTTTCCTTAATGTTATATTATCCTTTGTCATTATTTTTAGGGAAAGAAAATCAACAGCGGCAACTTGGTCATGGCTCTTTGTAGTTAATTTACTGCCTATCATAGGCTTTATTTTATATTTACTCATTGGACGTGGCATTTCACATTATCGTATTTTTAAAGACCGAAAAAGGTTTCAGTTGGGTTTTGAAAAACAATTAGAACATGCTGAAAAATCTTACACAGATCGATTATTTATTAAAAAAATGAGACAAAATCATGTAATTGGTCAGTTGATTCATATGCTTTATGTTGAAGAAAAATCAATTATTTCAACAAATACTGGTGTGAAAATTTTCAATGATGGACGTCAGAAATTTAATGCTCTGATTGAGGATATTAATAAAGCAAAACATCACGTTCATATGGAATATTATATTTTTCGGATGGATCGAATGGGTCATGAAATCTATGATGCTTTACTTGCAGCTGCAAAACGAGGAGTGGAAGTTAAACTTTTAATTGACGCTTGGGGTTCAAATAAAACAAAAATGTCTAATTTTAAAGAACTTCAGGAGGCTGGTGGGCATGTAGCGCAATTTTTCCCATTAATTATGCCTTTAGTTAATCCACGAACAAACTATCGTTTACACCGTAAAATTGTAGTTATTGATGGAATTATTGGATACACAGGTGGATTTAATGTTGGTGATGAATATGCTTCAATTACAAAGAAATTTGGCTATTGGCGTGACAATCATTTACGTTTGACTGGTGATATTGTTTATAGCCTACAACATCGTTTTATTTTAGACTGGAATTCTCAACATTATTTTGAAGTAACCGAGGGAGAGCCTTATTTCCCAGATTCGATTGTTGAAGGTCATGTAGCGACTCAACTTGTAACTTCGGGACCAGATGAGGACAAAGAGCAAATCAAATTAACTTACATGAAGATGATTTCGGGTGCAGAGCGAGAGATTATCATTCAAACTCCTTATTATATTCCGTCTGATGCTTTACATGAATCTATAAAATTAGCATTACTATCGGGTGTACAGGTTAAATTATTGATCCCAAATAAGCCGGACCACCCACTGGTTTATTGGGCGACTTATTTCCATGCTGCTGATTTAGTTAAATATGGTGCGAAAGTTTATACTTACGAAAATGGATTTGTTCACTCTAAAACATTGATTATAGATGGAGAGTATGCTTCAGTTGGGTCAGCTAATTTAGATTATCGAAGTTTGCAATTATGTTTTGAAGCCAATGTTGTTATCTATGATTATGACATTTCTCAAAAATTACGAAATGATTTTATGAAGGATTTGAAATTGAGCCGTCCATTAACTTTAGCGCGTTATGAAGAACGTACTAAGTTAGTTCGTTTTAAAGAAGGTTTAGCTCGTTTAATTGCACCAATGCTCTGAATCCTATTATTAAAAATTGAAGTAGTTAGATTTATTGAAGAAAAAATTAAAAAGAGTAAGATGAAAATGGAGGAAAGAGATGGAGAATAAACTCAATATTGTGATTATTACAGGGATGTCTGGGGCAGGTAAAACGGTTGCCATTCAATCCTTTGAGGACATGGGGTATTTCACAGTAGATAATATGCCACCAAATTTAATTGAAAAATTTGTGGGCCTTTTGAATACACCAGATAATAAGATTGATAAAGTTGCCTTGGTTGTCGATATGCGTTCACGCGCTTTCTTTGAAGATATTCAAAGTATTGTGACTGAATTGACGGATAACGGGTCTGTTAATTTCAAACTTTTATTTTTAGATGCAAATGATACTGAATTGGTTTCAAGATATAAGGAAACTAGAAGAAGTCATCCTCTTGCTATTGATGGTAGAACGCTTGATGGAATTACTAAAGAACGTGAAATTTTAGCTGATTTAAAAAATCTTTCAGAAGTGGTTATTGATACAAGCGAATTGACTCCAAGAAATCTTCGGGCAAGAATTTTACAAAAATTTGCTTCTAGTACGGAATCTACATTTAGAATTGAAGTTATGTCATTTGGATTTAAGTATGGCTTGCCTTTAGATGCCGATTTAGTCTTTGACGTCCGTTTCTTGCCAAATCCGCATTATATTGCTGAATTACGTGATAAAAATGGAACAGATAAAGAAGTTTATGACTATGTTATGGAACATCCACAGTCGGAAGAATTTTATGAAAATTTGATGAAAATGTTAGTTCCAATTCTTCCAGCTTATAAAAAAGAAGGTAAATCAGTTTTAACAATCGCTTTTGGTTGTACGGGTGGTCAACACCGGTCGGTTGCTTTTGCTGAAAGAGTCTCTGCGGCTTTGAAGGATAAATGGCATCTCAATGTCAGTCATAGAGATAAAGACCGTAGAAAGGAAACGGTAAATCGTTCATGAGCAATCCAAAAGTTGTAGTTATTGGTGGAGGAACTGGAATTCCAGTTGTCTTAAAAGCACTTCGTAAAGAAAAAATTGATTTAACGGCTATTGTAACTGTGGCAGACGATGGTGGGTCTTCTGGGCGAATTCGTTCAGCGGTGAATATTGCACCGCCAGGTGATTTGCGTAATGTATTGATTGCCATGTCAGATATGCCCAAGTTTTATGCTGATATTTTACAATATCGTTTTGATAAATCTGATGGTGAATTAGCTGGTCATCCTCTGGGTAATCTAATTATTGCAGCAGTTTCTGAAATGCAGGGTTCAACTTATCGTGCAATTCAAACATTAGCTCAATTTTTTCATGTGGAAGGGAAAATTTATCCTTCGTCTGATGCCGCATTGACCTTACATGCTGTTTTTAAGGATGGTCATGAGGTCTTAGGTGAAAGTCATATTGCTAGCTATAAGGGATTGATTGACCATGTTTATTTAACTCAAACAGCTAGTGGTGATAGTCCAGTTGCGTCCAAAAATGTAGTGAAATCAATTATGGAAGCAGATACCATTGTCTTGGGACCTGGCTCACTTTTTACTTCGATTTTACCTAATATCGTTATTCCAGAAATCTGCGAGGCTCTTTGGAAAACCTCGGCTAAAATTGTCTATGTTTGTAATATAATGACTCAGCGTGGTGAAACAGAGCATTTTTCAGATGCTGACCATGTTCGAGTATTAAATGAACATATTGGGACAAAAGTGATTGATACTGTCTTGGTGAATATTCAAGAAGTTCCTGAAGAATACATGAATACGAATAAATTTGATGAATATCTGGTTCAAGTTGACCATGATTTTGAGGCATTAAAAGCAGAAGAGGTCAACGTTATCTCTAATAACTTCCTTGAACTTCGTGACGGCGGAGCCTTTCATAATGGTGAAGCTGTTGCTAAAGAAATTGTCGCAATTTCACAAAGTCAAGAGTTTAGACATTAAAATAATTTACTGACAGAGTGTTTGTCAGTAAATTTTTATAAGAAAAAAGTCTGACAGAAAGAATAGAGCAGGGAAAAAATATCCTGTCCTGTATAGAAAGAATTATGAGTTTCACAAGTGATGTAAAAAAAGAATTAACAAGTAATTTAGCAACAACTGGAGCACTTTTGGCACTTGTCAGAATGAATGGCTCTGTGGGTATTTTTAATGGATTAACTTTATCGATTACGACTGAAAATGCTGGAACTGCTAAATATATTTATCAAATGTTAAGAGAACTCTACGATGTTCATGCTGAAATTCGTGTTCATCAAAAGACCACACTCTCTAAAAATCGGGTTTATACGGTTTTTATAACTGAGGGTGCGAGTGAATTATTAGATGAATTAAGTTTAGCAGATTCGTTGATGTTGGATAATGGTGTGCCAGAATTTGTTAAAAATGACGAATTTATCAAAAAGGACTATTTACGAGGTGCTTTTTTATCGGCAGGCTCTCTCCATAATCCTGAAAAAGGTGAGTATCAGTTATCAATTGCTAGTGTATATCAGGAACATGCGGAAGATTTACAAGAAATTTTTCGAGATTTTGGTTTAAATGCGCGCGTTATTGAAAGGAAAAATCGCTGGATACTCTATTTATCAAAAGCTGAAGAAATAATGGATTTCTTGACTTTAATTGGAGCGATGAAAGCAAGATTGAAATTTGAAGAGGCGAAGATTATGCGTGAAATGCGTGGTTTAGCTAATCGGCAGTCCAATTTTGAAAATGCTAATATTGCTAAATCAGTTATGGCGGCTCAAGAAGCAATTAATGCTATTAAATTTCTTAATGAGAGAAAAGAATTAGAACAACTTCCAGAGAATTTAAAGGAAATTGCTCGTGTACGTCTAGAAAATCCTGAAGCAACAATTAAAGAGTTGGGAGAGTTGCTTGAACCCCCTTTAGGGAAGTCTGGAGTAAATCACCGACTTAGAAAACTTGTTGAACAAGCTAATGAGTTAAGAAAAATTGAGAATTAAAAAAACTAGCTAGATATTCTTGCTAGTTTTTTTATACTTTGTCTTATTTCCAGCCATTGAGGAAAAAACGAGAAACGATTTCAGCTTTTTCTATAAGTAAATTCATTGATAAACCTTTCATTCCTGAATTGAAAATACTTAAAATCAGAAGAAAATCTTCTTGGCTATAATCACTAGAAATTTTTCCTTCCGCCTGGCCTTTTTGAAAAAGTAATAGATAAATCTGCTTCTGTAAAGAAAGGGCATCATCATCTAGTAATTCAGGACTATTTGTATATTGAGTCATCATGTTTTCTGAAAAAATCGGCTGATAAAGTTCAAGTTGCTGAATTTTTAATTGAAGAATTGCTTGATAAGTCTGATTAAAATCTAAATTACTTTCAATAAGAGTTTTAATTTCCAAAGACAATTGATTGAGATTTTGCCTAATAACCTGGTTAATCAATTGATTTTTGCTATGAAAATATTTAAAGAGTGTCACTTTTGAAACATCCGCTTTGTGGGCAATTTCGTCAACGGTAATTTCTCTAATTGTTTTTTGGTTTAATAAGTGAAAAGTGGTTTCTAGAATCGCTTTTTTCTTTTTTTCTGTTTGATTCATAAAAGTTCCTTTCAACTTGATTGGATTGGGTATTTACTATCAAAAATTATAGCTTTTTTCTTGAACTATTTCAAATGTAAGCGTACAATATGAACTATAAGTAATGATTCAGTACATTTTATGATAATAGAGGATAAAATTCAGGAGGAAGAAAGATGGATAAGCTAGTTGAGGTAAAAGGACTTCAAAAAAACTTTGGTCAATTTCAAGCCTTAAAAGATGTTTTTTTTGAGGTAAATGCTGGAGAAGTTCTTGGCTATATTGGCCCTAATGGTGCTGGGAAATCAACAACTATTAGAATTTTGCTTGGAATCATTCGAGCGACCCAAGGAAAAGTTCAAATTTTTGGTAAGGATGTCTGGCAAGATTCAATTGAGATTCATAAAAAAATTGCTTATGTTCCAGGGGATGTTTATCTTTGGCCAAATTTATCTGGCGGAGAAACGATTGATTTATTTTTAAAACTTCATGGAGCAATCAATCAAGAAAAACGAGACCAATTAATTAAAAAGTTTGATTTAAATCCTAAGAAAAAAGTTCGCTCTTATTCTAAAGGAAATCGACAAAAGATTGCGCTCATTGCTGCTTTAGCAACTGAGGCTGAGCTCTATATTTTTGATGAGCCAACGAGTGGTTTGGATCCACTTATGGAAGCCGTTTTTCAAGAAGAAGTAAAAGGACTAAAAGCTGCTGGCAAAGCAATTATTTTATCAAGTCATATTTTATCAGAAGTTGAAAAATTAGCTGATAGGGTAGCGGTGATCCGAAAAGGGGAGATTGTTGAAACAGGCACACTTGATGACTTGCGGCATTTGACCAGATATCAGTATAAAGTTGAAACGGAGCAAGAAGCTGTTGGCTTAAAAGAATTATCTTCTGTTCATGATTTACAAATTAAAGAGAATGAAGCGACATTTCAAGCCGATTCAGATGCAATAGATGAAATTTTAAAAACACTCTTACTTTATGGGGTAAAGAAGCTGGAAGCCACACCACCAACACTTGAAGATCTGTTTATGCGACATTATCAATAGGGGGCTTACTATGAAACAACCACTTTATAATACAGGAGTTTTATTTAAGACTTTAATAAAAAGGGATTGGTTTAAGTTAGTTTTCTGGATTTTAGGAATGCTTGCTTTTGCTGCTTCAGGGGCAGGGAAAATGGAAGTTGCCTCGAATCCGGCGACGGCTAGTACTCTTTATACAATGTTTGTCAAAAATCCAGCAATGGTCGGATTATTTGGACCAACTCCAATAAATAATCCAACTAATTATAGTCTGGGGCCGATTTTTGGTCAAACCATGACTTTAATTACGGGGCTGACTTTCGTTATCATTTCGATTATTTATGTTGTTAATCGAAGCAGAAAAGAAGAGGATGATGGAATTACAGAACTTTTTCGGTCTTACTCTATTGGAAAATTGGCAAATACGACTGCTTTAGTCATGGAACTTTTGCTCTTACATTTAATAATGGCTGTCTTATTAGCTCTTTCAATAGAGGCCCAAAACGTGGCTGGCTTGAATCATTTAGAAAGTAATTTTCTATTTGCTTTCACAACAAGTGCTCAGGGTTTCCTTTGGGGAATGTTTGCTTTACTTTTCGGTCAAATTTTCTCTGAAGCAAGTACAACTAAAGGGATGACATTCGGTTTACTGGGTTTGTTATATATTGTTCGAATGCTAACAGATGTAACAAATCTTTCCATAGGTTGGTTCAATCCTCTGTCTTGGTCTTATCTAGCTTTTCCTTATGTTAAAGGTCATGAAAATTGGTTAGCTGTCTTTTTGACTTTTCTCTTAGCTTTTCTACTTTTAGGAATATCCTATATCCTAGAGCTTAAAAGAGATGTGGGAGTGGGGTATTTTCCCGAAAGAAAGGCGCGACTTCATGGGAAAAAGGGACATTTCGGATTTCCTGGTCTCGTTTTGAATCTTGAAAAAAAGATGATTATCGGTTGGCTTTTGGCAAGTTTTGTTCTGGGCTTAGTTTATGGTTCAATGTTTGGACAAATGGACCAATTTATTTCAAGTAATAAAACCGTTAAGGAGCTTTTTGTTGGGAATGAAACGGCAGCGAGTGCGATTAGAGGAAACTTCATGGTCACTCTGTTTTCGATATTGTCAATCTTAATCGCAGCGTTTGGTGTAATTTTACTGACAAAAATGGTGAGTGAGGAAAGAAAAAATCGTCTGGAAGCTCTTTATGCTTTACCACTTTCACGACTAAAAGTGTATTCCACTTATTTACTGACAGCTATTCTGTCAGTAATTTTAGCTCAGTTTTTAGCGCTTTTTGGAATATTTATTGAACAGTTGGGCAATAAAAATGCTTTGAGCTTCTTAGAAATTATGAAATCTGGCATGATTTGGCTTGTTGCTGTCATATTTGTTTTAGCAATACTTAGTCTGTTACTGGGGTTTGTGCCTCGTTTGGCAGAATTAATTTGGGTATATCTTGCTTTCTTACTTTTTATGACTTATCTTGGAAAATTACTATCTTTGCCAAAATGGCTTGAAAATTTAAGCATTTATAACTATATTCCTAAATTGCCAGTTGAGAAAATGAATCTTCCTACCGTTTTATTCATATTAATTTTATCTGTCTTCTTAGTTTTACTTGGCTTTGAAGCTTATAGAAGACGCGATTTAATCACGGGGTAAAATAAATAAAAAAGCTATCATAATTGATAGTTTTTTTTATGAAAATTGATATTTTATAGATTACTTTCAAAAGTGTAAGAATAGTATTTATTAAGTATAGTAAAATAAATAAATATATATATATATATATAAATTAAGATTTAGGGGAGAATTATGAAAAAAATTATTATTTTTGCTGCTCTTGCAAGTGTATTGACATTTGGCGCTTTTAATTATCTAAAAAAACCGGGGAGTGAGCTGGGAGTCTTAGCCACTAAAGCAGTCACACCTAAAATATTGAATCCTAAAAACAATGAAGTAAATGAGAAAAGTTTAGATAATTTTGCGAAGAATACCCATATAATTATATCGTCACCTGATAAAGAGAAGGCGATTGATGAGGTGGTAGAAGAAGAGTTAAATAAGAAAGATAATAAACTGAATAAGGATGAATTATACGCTCTATATAATAATTCAACTGAAGCATTAGAAAATACTAGCCGTTCAGTTGCAGATTTTATGAATGATATATTAGGAAGTAAATAGCGAATAGCTTGACTTTTAAATTGTAAAATGAACAACAAAATGTCGTATAAGCCTGATTTTACAGTATTTCTTAGCATTAATAAGAAATTTATGATAGAATGAATGAGTTATTTTATAAATACGCTTTCAGGAGAAAATTATCATGATGAATCCGGCAGAAATTTTATCTGCGACCATTCACCACGGTCAGGAAAAAATTAAACGTCCATTTTTAGAAAAAGCTGTGCTTGGTTTTATTGGCGGAGCAATGATTTCCTTTGGTTATTTACTTTATATTAGAGTAGTAGCTTCCGTTGCTGAGGAATTAGGAAGCCTTGCGAGCTTAATCGGAGCAAGTGTTTTTCCAATTGGCTTAATCGTTATCTTATTGGGAGGTGGTGAGTTAATCACTTCAAATATGACAGCTGTATCAACTTCATTATTTGCTAAAAAGGTAAGTTTGAGGGATTTGCTTAAAAATTGGTTGATTATTACTTTGTTTAATGTGATTGGAGCAATTTTTGTCGCTTTCGTCTTTGGACATCTCGTAGGATTGACTGGTACAGGAGATTATAAGACGGAACTTTTGAGATTGGCTCAAGCAAAGATTAATGCGAGTTGGTCACAAGAATTTCTATCAGGGATTGGTTGTAATTGGTTTGTTGGTTTAGCTATGTGGATGTGTTACGGAGCTAAGGATGCGGCAGGGAAAATATTGGCCGTTTGGTTTCCAGTGATGGCTTTTGTTGCGATTGGTTTTCAACATAGTATTGCAAATGCTTTTGTTATTCCTGCAGCAATTTTTGAAAATGGAGCGAGCTGGCTAGATTTTGCTCATAATTTCTTGTTTGTTTATCTTGGAAATCTCTTAGGTGGATCAATTTTTGTTGCTGGTTTTTACAGTTTAGGGTATCGTAGACAGGCTAGAGAACAAGAAGAACTTAAAAATCAAGAATAAATAAAAAAAGTTACTGACAGAAAGTCAGTAACTATTTTTTAACTGATGATAACGATTGTACCAAATCTCGACGTACTCTTTAGAAAAAGGTCCTTTTTCATTGTTAATCCAGTCAACAAGAATTTTGACATTTTCTTTTAGAATATGATCAATTTCCTTTGGATAGTGCATTTTGCGGCGGTGGCGTTCATATTCTTCAACATCGAGTAATTTTTTTTCTCCATCTTTGAAGACCTTCACGTCAAGGTCGTAATCAATATATTTCAGCGCTTCGTTATCGAGGACGAAGGGGCTCGCTAGATTGCAGTAGTAGCTAACGCCTTCCTCACGAATCATAGCAATGATGTTAAACCAAAACTTTTTGTGGAAGTAAACAATAGCAGGTTCGCGTGTCACCCAACGACGGTCGTCAGATTCTGTCACTAATGTGTGATCGTTTACTCCAATAATTGAATTTTCATTTGTTTTTAGAACCATCGTATCGCGCCAAGTGCGATGAAGATTCCCATCATGTTTATAGCTTTGAATCGTGATGAAGTCGCCTTCTTTCGGAATTTTCAAGGCTATTCTCTCTTTCTCAATTCAAAGTTCTCATCTATTAATATACCATTTTTTAAATGAAATTTACAGTAAAAATGTTTAGTTTAAGCAATAAATTACTAATAATTGTTCGGATTTTTTTATTTTTATGTAGTAGAACTGTGTTTTTATACTATCAAGAAATATTAGTCATCCAAGTCAAAAATTGTCAAGGCAGACTGAAATTCTTCCCGCAAATGTGCTTTACGAAATTTTAGCCAATCGGAACTTTTGCGAATCGCATTGTATCTTTTGCGCAAATGCCAGTTTTCGGCAATTTGATACTGCGGATATTCTTCTAAAAAGTGATTAATCATCTGCCACTCATAAGGATAGCCTAGTGGATGAGCGTGATAGAGGACTTTGTCAATGGTTAATGGCAAGCGTCTTTGATGAAGATGACCAAAAACAATATCACTGATTTTGGGAAATTTATTAAAGGTTTCATGAAAATGTTGCGAACCTAAGTAGGCATTAAATCGGGCAAATTTTTCATAACGAGTATTAATGATAAATTGCTGATGAGGAACGAAATGAGTACTGACAATAATTCTATCAATCTTAGGATTTGCTGATAGTTCTGTCAGTAACTTTTCTAATTTCTGTAATTCAAGATTTGTTATCTTGATATCATCAAATTGACGATGAATTTTTCTATCAAAATAAAATGAATTTTTAAAAGCTATGATTTTTTTTATATCAATTTTTCCAGTCATGAAAGAATAATCATACCAACCGTGGAAACTGACAAAAGCAGTAGAAGCAAAATTTTTTACTTGAAAATTACTGACAGAAATTTCTTCTTCAGAAAGACCAACCATATCGTGATTTCCAAGATTGTAAGTGACTGACAGCTCTGTCAGTAATTCTATTTGCTTGAAAAATGGTTCGGAAATTCCGTGAAAATCATTTGAAATATCACCAGCAAAATGTAAATCTGTAATCTTTAAATCCTTTAAAAGAGACAGAAAAATATCAATTTCTTCTTGAGAAAAATGATTAGAATCCATATGAAAATCAGAAATCACAGCCAAGCGTCTTTTTTTAGTCATAATAAAATTATAGCATGTGATAGAAGTTCTATCTAATAAATAAATTTTTGATGAATCATTATCTATTGAATAGCTTACTTTAGGCTTATAAGTGGTGAATATGGTATAATGCTACTATGGAATTATCAGAAATTAGAAATTTACTTGAAGGATATGCTGAGAAGATTAATGGCTTTCGGGAATCATTAGATCTTGAGCGTTTGGAAGAAGAAATAGCTCTTTTAGAAAACGATATGGCACAACCTGAATTTTGGAATGATCAAGCAGCGGCTCAAAAAGTGATTGATGAATCAAATGCTTTGAAAGCCAAGTATGACAATTATCAAGCGATGAATAATATGCTTGAGGAAGCGCAAACGATGCTTGAAATGCTTCAAGAAGAAGCTGACGAAGAGATGCAAGCTGAGTTAGAGGAAATGACAATTGCGTTGGGTCAAAAAATTGAATCTTATGAGCTTGAAATTATGCTCAATCAACCTTATGACCATATGAATGCTGTTCTTGAAATTCACCCAGGTTCTGGGGGAACAGAGTCGCAGGACTGGGGCTCAATGTTGATGCGGATGTACACTCGTTGGGGCGAAGCACATGGATTTAAGGTTGAAATTCTAGACTATCAAGACGGAGATGTTGCCGGATTGAAATCAGTTGCCCTTCGATTTGTTGGACGAAATGCTTATGGCTTTTTGCGAGGAGAAAAAGGAGTACATCGTTTAGTACGTATTTCACCTTTTGATTCAGCCAATCGTCGTCATACTTCATTTACCTCAGTTGATGTGATGCCTGAGTTGGACGATTCTATTGAAGTAGATGTTCGTGATGCCGATGTTAAAATGGATACTTTTCGTTCAGGTGGAGCTGGTGGACAAAATGTCAATAAAGTCTCTACTGGTGTGCGTTTGACTCACATCCCAACGGGAATTGTTGTGCAATCTACAATGGATAGAACGCAATATGGTAACCGGGATAAAGCGATGGCTATGTTGAAATCGAAACTCTATCAATTAGAAATGGATAAAAAGCAAGCTGAAGTTGATGAACTTCGTGGCGACCAATCAGAAATTTCTTGGGGAAGTCAAATTCGTTCATACGTATTCATGCCTTATCAATTAGTTAAAGATACGCGTACTGGCTATGAAACTGGACAAATTTCAAATGTGATGGACGGAGAATTGGACGGGTTTATTAATGCTTATCTCCGTTGGAACTTGTAGATTATAAATTAAAGTTTCGTATGTTTGAAACGTTTACGAAACATTAAAGTTATTAATGAAAAGGTTATAAAATAAAAGTGCCACCTAAAGCACTTTTATTTTGATATAATTATAAGAGTTCAATTGATGGATTCATTCTATGAAACTGTCGGTAGGGCTAAAAGTTCTGTTATTTTAGAAAAAAAGAAAAGGTACGTGTGTGCCCGTTTTCTTGTTTTTTGAGAGCAGGATTTAAAAACATCCATAGTGATTAAAAAAATGGATTTTTCTTCCAAGTCCTAACGTTTGTTAGGACTTGGAAGAAAAATCTAGCATAGGAAAGGTACTATGAGTATTATAAAATTAAGCAACGTTTCCAAAAAATATTCTAATGGCACAACGGCTTTGCGTAATATCTCGCTTGAAATTGAGCCGGGAGAATTTGCCTATATCGTTGGTCCATCAGGAGCCGGGAAATCGACCTTTATCAAACTACTTTATCGTGAATTAAAGATTGACCGGGGTTCTGGAACAGTTGCGCAATATGATTTATCTAAATTAAAACGTCGTGATGTGCCAATGCTTCGTCGCTCTGTTGGAGTTGTTTTCCAAGACTATAAACTTTTGCCAAAGAAAACTGTTTTTGAAAATATCTCTTACGCCATGGAAGTTATTGGGAAAAGTCCTCGTGAAATTAAAAAACGAGTGAATGAAGTGCTTGACCTTGTTGGTCTGAAACACAAAATTCGTTCATTTCCAAATGAACTCTCAGGTGGGGAACAACAGCGTGTAGCGATTGCTCGTTCAATTGCCAATGCACCAAAAGTATTGATTGCTGATGAACCTACAGGGAACTTAGACCCTGAAAACTCTTGGGAAATCATGAATCTGCTTGAAAAAATTAATCTTCAAGGGACAACCATTTTGATGGCAACCCACAATAGCCAAATCGTTAACACTTTAAAACACCGTGTTATCGCAATTGAAAACGGACGAATTGTCCGCGACCAAGAGGAAGGAGTTTACGGCTACGATGATTAGAAATTTCTTCAAACACCTTTTGGAATCGCTCAAAAACTTAAAACGTAATGGTTGGATGACAGTTGCGGCTGTTTCATCAGTAACAATTACTTTAGTTTTAGTTGGACTTTTCCTTTCAGTTATCTTGAATACTTCAAAAATATCTAATGGGATTGAAAACAATGTTCGGATTGTTGCCTACATGAAATTAGATGTTCATGATCAAGAGACAAAAATTCAAGATCCAAAAGATAATAAAAAAACAATCAATAATCCTGACCACCTTAAAATTTACGACTCAATCAAAAAAGTTCCTAATGTAAAAACAGTTGAATTTTCAAGTAAAGAAGCTCAGTTACAAGAACTAACAAAGGCTTTAGGAAATAACTGGAATCTTTTTAAAGGGGATGCCAACCCACTTTATGATGCTTATATTGTTGAAGCTGATAAACCAGCAAATGTAAAATCAGTCACTTCAAAAATTTCAAAACTTTCAGGAATTGAAAAAGCTACTTATGGTGGCGCCAATACTGCAAAACTGTTCCAAATTGCTCAGGGAATTCGAACTTGGGGAACTGCTGCCGCAGCTTTATTGATTTTCGTTGCTATCTTCTTGATTTCTAACACCATTCGAATTACTATCCTATCAAGACAACGTGAAATTCAAATTATGCGTCTGGTTGGAGCTAAAAATGGTTATATCCGTTGGCCTTTCTTCTTGGAAGGAGCTTGGGTTGGACTTTTAGGTTCAATTATTCCAGGACTTATCGTTGCTTGGGCTTATCGTCTTGCTTTTGTTAGCTTGACACCAAGTCTTCAATCACAAAAACTTGCAATGTTTGCTCCTAAAGAGTTCATTCCTGCAATTGTTGGATTGATGGCCGTGATTGGTATTTTGATTGGTTCATTTGGAGCCCTCTTATCAATGCGTCGTTTCCTTAAAATTTAATAAAAATAAAAGAGAAGTTAAATCTTCTCTTTTTTTTTGCAAAAAAAAAGCTGTCAGTAAATAAGTTTTTACTTATTTACTGACAGACTCTTAAATTTGTTTAATTAGATATCATAATCTTCATCAGACATGGCTTCTACTTCGCCAAGAAGGTATGAATTACCAACTTGTGAGAAGAAGTCGTGGTTTGATGAAGAAGTTGAAATTCCGTTCATAACCACTGGGTTAACGTCTGCTGCGGTATCAGGGAAAAGTGGATCTTGTCCAAGATTCATCAAAGCTTTATTGGCATTATAACGTAAGAAAGTTAAAACTTCATCAGTCCAACCGACTTTGTCATAAAGTAAACGAGAATATTTTTCTTCATTTTCATAAAGTTGATAAAGCAATTCATACATCCAATCACGGAATTCACCTTGCTCATCTTCAGATAACTCATTAAAACCAAGTTGGAATTTGTAACCAATATAAGTGCCATGAACTGACTCATCGCGAATAATTAATTTAATAATTTCCGCTGAGTTAATCATTTTGTTATTTCCAAGATAGCGTAAAGGGGTATAGAAACCAGAGTAGAAGAGGCAAGTTTCAAGGAAAACAGAAGCCACTTTCTTTTGCAAAGGAGTACCAGATTCATAAATTTTATTGATGATTTCGGCTTTTGTTTGCATATAAACGTTGGTATCTACCCAATTAAAAAGTTCTTCAATTTCTTTTTTCGTGTTTAGAGTTGAAAAAATTGTTGAATAAGACTTTGCATGAACAGATTCCATAAATTGGATATTGTTGAAACAGGCAATTTCTTGAGGTGTTCTTGCATCATGTTTGAGCACTTCAGCACCATCAACAGATTGTAAAGTATCAAGCAATGTCAAACCAGCAAAGGCCTTAGCAAAGGTATCACGTTCCAATTGAGGAAGTTTACGCCAGTCATCTAAATCGTTAGATACAGGAACACGAGTATCTAACCAAAATTGACTTGTTAATTTTTCCCAAGTATATTTGTCAATAGAATCCTCAATAGAATTCCAGTCAATGGCACTGTAATAAGTGGGGACAGTAAGATTTTCAGTTTCAGACATATTTTAAGATATGAGCCTGCTTTAAAAAGGGCAAACTCAATTCCTTTCTCTCATTTATTTACTGACAGAAAATATTGTCAGTATTTTTAGCTTAGTCATAAATTCTGTCAGTAAATTTTCACTTACCAACGAAGCTGTCAGTAAAAGTAGGGACTCATTAGACCAAAAACTTTCGATAATTTATCAAAAGTTAATGTCAATAATCGTTTTAGAACATTTCGCAAATGCTTACCCCATTTTCATTCATTGACGATACTTTAATGAATGAAAACAAGTAAGAAAATAGAAAGTCCGTCTTAGCGGCTTCCGTAGAAGCAATAGATGCTTTAGCACCAATGCTTCTGTTGTATTATATAACGCAACTTTCACATTGGTTAGCACCGACTTCTTCTTGGTCGTCAGTAAATGTACGAATGTAGTAAATTGTTTTGATTCCTTTTTTGTAAGCATAGTTACGCAAAATAGACAAGTCACGAGTTGTCATTTTATTATTTGCCACTTTCCATTCATAGAGACCTTCAGGTAAAGTTGAACGCATAAATAAAGTGAGTGACAAACCTTGGTCAACATGTTCTGTAGCAGCTGCATAAACGTCAATTACTGCACGCATATCTGTATCATAAGCTGATTTGTAATAAGGAATTGTTTCAGTGGCAAGTCCAGCAGCTGGATAATAAATTTTCCCAACTTTCTTTTCTTGACGTTCTTCGATGCGATTGACAATTGGGTGAATAGAAGAAGAACAGTCATTGATATAAGAAATAGAACCATTTGGAGCCACTGCCATACGATATGAATTATAGAGTCCAGAAGTTTTTACTGTGTCACGTAAAGCAGTCCAATCCTCAATTGTTGGAACAGCAATCCCTTTGAAAAGTTCTTGAACTTTAGGAGAGACAGCTGCAAAATAATCATGTGTTAAATATTTATCAAAATAAGAACCATCAGCATAGGCAGATTTTTCAAAATTCTTGAAGCTAGACCCTTTTTCAACAGCTAATTTATTTGAAGCCACTAAAGTATAATAGTTCAACAACATGAAATAAACACTAGTAAATTCAACGGCTTCTTTGCTGTCATAATGAATTTGATTTTGTGCTAAGAAAGAATGTAAGCCCATTGCTCCAAGCCCAATCGCATGCATTTCATCATTACCTTTACGAACAGTTGGAACAGTATCGAGGTTTGAAGTTTCGGAGATGAAAGTTAAAGCGCGAACCATTGCTTCAATAGAAGTTCCAAATTCATTGCTAGAAGTCATCATATTCAAAACATTAGTTGAACCCAAGTTACAAGCGACGTCAGTTCCAACAACCTTATAAGTTTGGTCATCGTTCAAAACAGAAGGCGTTTGGACTTGCAAGATTTCAGAACAAAGGTTAGACATTGAAATTACACCATCAACAGGGTTAGCTTGATTGACTGTGTCAACATTTACGATGTAAGGATAACCAGATTCTTGTTGAAGTTTTGAAAGTTCTTGCTCAAGTTCACGGGCATTAATCGGTGTTTTACGAATTTCTGGATTGACCACCATTTTGTCATATTCAGCTGTAATATCGACTTCGGCAAAAGGTTTACCATAATATTTTTCAACAAAATATGGCTCAAAGAGATACATTGTTTCTCCCTTTTTTACCAATTCATAGAATTTATCAGGAACAGTAACCCCAAGAGAAAGTGTTTTAACCCGAATTTTTTCATCCGCATTTTCTTTTTTAGTGGACAAGAATTCCATAATATCTGGATGGAATAGTGATAAATAAACAACACCAGCACCCTGACGTTGCCCCAATTGATTGGCATAAGAAAAGGCGTCTTCAAAAAGTTTCATGACAGGAACGACACCAGCTGCAACTCCATCATAACCTTTGATAGGTGCACCAGCAGCACGTAAATTAGTCAAGTTTAGACCAACACCACCACCATTTTTAGAAAGTTGCAAGGCAGAGTTAATTGTTCGTCCAATTGAATTCATATCATCAGTTAATTGTAGAAGAAAACAAGAAACAAATTCACCACGACGCTTACGTCCAGCATTTAGAAAAGTCGGAGTCGCAGGTTGATAACGACGATTAATCATTGCAAAAGCAAGATTATTAGCTAATTTTTCATCGCCGTCAGCCATGTATAAAGCATTCATTAACACACGGTCTTCAAAATCTTCAAGATAGAGAGAACCGTCATTGTTTTTCATGGCATATTGATTATAAAATTTGTAAGCAGCCATAAATGAATCAAAATGAAATTCAAATTTACTCAATTCTTTACGAAGATTGGTAATGAATTCTGGTTTATATTTTTCAAGAAACTCAGCTTCTAGATATTCTTCTTTAACGAGCCAATTGAGTTTATCGATATATGTATCGGCTTCATAACGATTAGGTTCGACATTTTCTTTAAAAAAAGCAGTAATTGCTTCTTTATCTTTAGCAAGAGGAATGCTACCATTAACGGGAATATTAATCTCGTTATTAAGCTTGAAATAAGTTACATCTTTAAGTTGTTTTAGAGACATAAGTGACCTTTCTTAAAGCGTTCAACCATAAAGAACAGAGGGGTGAACTCTAATATTATAATAAGTTCAAACTAATTAATAGAAATAAAAAGTTAAAAATAAAGAGGCTTCACTCAATAGGGTGAAGCCATAAAATCACAGCGGATTTTTGAAGGTGACTTTCGCTCCTTTGTCAAGCTGTGTAGCGAGTTTTTCGACAGCAGCAACATCGGCTGGTGTACCATTAAACTCAAAATCATATAAAAGCGGAATTTGGTATTTTGCAGAAAGTTCTTTAGCAGTAAAAATATAAATACCTGCGAAATTACGATTTCCTGTACCAATAATTCCTAGACAATGTTTATAATTATCATTATAAGCCATAAAGTCAAAAACAGGGTCCATAACATCTATTGATTTGGAAACAGTTGGAGATTCTTCGGCATAACTTGGCGTTATCAAAAGAAAAGGTTCATTCATTTCTATATCATCGTCAGGACTAATTTCGACATTTGGTAAGTTTGTTTTGGAAACAAAGCGACGTGTTTGCCCAGTCACACTGAAATAAGCAAGTTTCATATTAAGCCAACTTTGCTAATTCGCTAGGACGGAAACCAGAGAAGGCAAAGTCATCTTTAGTAATGACAGGTGCAGCACGAAATCCCATTTCAATCACTTTTTCAACAAATTCAGGTTGTTCATCGATATTGATTTCATCGAAGGCAATTTTATGTTCTGAGAGCCATTTTTTGACCATTTTGCATTGCATACAATTGTTTTTAGAATAGACTGTAACCATTTTAAATCTCCTTTGAGGACAAACGTATTTTATTAGTAAGAGTAAAAAGTCTTTGACTTTTTCTCAACTTTTTATAGTCTTATTTTATCGTAAAAAAAATATCTAGTCAAATTAAAGATACTAGATATTGTGTCGAATTATGTAAAATTATAAAAATAACACAACATATTGTGCTATTTTTCTTTTTGTTTTGATAAGTTTAAACCAAATGGGACAAGGGATTCGCAATGATTTTTGATTCTTTTGAGATTTGTTCTATGTCGTAAAATAATAATAATTGCTAAAACAAAAATAATAATTGAGAATAAAAGGTCGTAGGAAGTAAGAATAAATCCGATGCTAGGGAAAATAAGAATTCCCAATAAAGCAAATACAGCACCTATCACACTAGAGAGACTAATCATGCTAAAAAGCCATAGGACAATGATAAAGACAACAAGAAGGTAAATTAAGAAGAGCGGACTAAATCCAAGAATCACACCAGCAGAAGTTGCAACAGCTTTACCACCTTTAAAGCGGTCGAATATTGAAAAAGTATGTCCAATGACAGCAAGAAGACCGAAAATTAGAGGTGAAACACCATTGATATGGAAGAAAAGGGGTAAAAGAGTAGCAAGTGTCCCCTTTAGTAAGTCAAAAGCAAAAACTGAAATTCCTGCCTTTACACCTAGAATTCTAAAAGTATTGGTTGTTCCAGTATTTCCTGAGCCATAGTCATGGAGATTTTTTTTGAAAAAAATCTTGCCAATCCATAAGCCGAATGGAATTGCCCCTAAAAGATAGCTGGCAATGAGAAGAAGAATAATAGTAAGCATAAGTTCTCCGAAGTTTATTTCGTTTAAAATCGATAATCTCTTTTAACTGTACAATTATATCATATTTTTAATAAAGATTACTGACAATATTGAAACATCTTCACTTACTTTTGGAAAAATTCTTACTATTAGATGAAAAAATTGTCAGCAGTCCTTTGACAAAGCTTTCTGAACAAGGTACAATAATCAAGATGAATATTTTTTATTAGCTCATTGTGGATAAAAAAATAGTGATTTAGATAGAAGATATAGGCTTTCGATGAGAGGAAAATAAATGGTAATAGATATTAATAACTATGATGACAGTGCGATTCAGGTTCTTGAAGGATTGGATGCTGTCAGAAAACGTCCAGGAATGTATATTGGATCAACTGACGGAACTGGTTTGCACCATTTGGTTTGGGAAATTGTAGATAATGCGGTTGATGAAGCTTTATCTGGCTTTGGTAACAGAATTTCGGTAACCATTAATGCTGATGGTTCTTTATCAGTAGAAGATGAAGGAAGGGGAATGCCAGTTGGGAAACACGCCATGGGTATTCCAACTGTTGAAGTAATTTTTACTATTTTGCACGCAGGTGGTAAATTTGGTCAAGGGGGTTATAAAACTTCTGGTGGACTCCATGGTGTTGGATCTTCAGTCGTAAATGCCCTCTCGACTTGGTTAGAAGTTGAAATTACTCGTGACGGGACTGTTTATCGTCAACGTTTTGAAAATGGTGGACATCCAGCGACAACTTTAGAAAAAATTGGGAAAGCACCAAAGTCTAAAACAGGGACTAAAGTTACCTTCATGCCGGATTCTAGCATTTTTTCGACAACTGAATTTAAATATAATATCATTTCAGAACGTTTAAATGAGTCTGCTTTTCTTTTAAAAGAAGTAACGATCAGTCTTGAAGATAAACGAACAGATGAAAAAGAAGAATTTCATTATGAAAATGGGGTTCAAGATTTCGTTTCTTATCTTAATGAAGATAAAGACAGTTTGACTCCAGTTCTTTATTTTGAAGGAAAACAAGATGGTTTTGAAGTTGAAGTTGCCCTTCAATATAATGATGGCTATTCAGAAAACATTCTTTCGTTCGTCAATAATGTCCGAACAAAAGATGGCGGAACGCACGAAGCAGGTTTGAAGACGGCAATTACGAAAGCAATGAATGAATATGCTCGTAAAGTAAATTTACTCAAAGAGAAAGATAAAAACCTCGAGGGTTCGGATTATCGTGAAGGTTTGACAGCCGTCTTGTCAGTTTTAATTCCTGAGGAACATCTCCAATTTGAAGGACAAACCAAAGATAAATTGGGTTCTCCTTTAGCTCGTCCAGTTGTTGATTCTTTGGTTTCTGAGAAACTAAGTTTCTATTTGATGGAAAATGGCGAATTAGCGCAAAATTTGATTCGTAAAGCAATCAAAGCCCGTGAGGCTCGTGAAGCGGCTCGTAAAGCGCGTGAAGATTCACGAAATGGAAAGAAATCTAAAAAAGACAAAGGACTTTTGTCTGGTAAATTAACCCCTGCTCAAACAAAAAATCCAAATAAAAATGAACTTTATTTGGTCGAAGGAGATTCTGCCGGGGGGTCCGCTAAACAAGGACGAGATCGTAAATTCCAAGCCATTTTGCCTTTACGTGGTAAAGTTATTAACACCGAAAAAGCTAAGATGCAAGATATTCTCAAAAATGAGGAAATCAATACAATGATTTATACCATTGGTGCTGGCGTTGGGGCAGATTTTACCTTGGCTGATCGTAATTATGACAAAATCATTATTATGACCGATGCCGATACTGATGGAGCACATATCCAAACGCTCTTATTGACTTTCTTCTATCGCTATATGAAACCATTGGTTGAAGCGGGTCATGTCTATATTGCCCTTCCACCACTTTATAAAATGAGTGAAGGAAAAGGCAAAAAAGAAAAAATTGAGTATGCTTGGACAGATGGTGAGTTAGCAGAACTTCGCAAGCAATTTGGTAAAAATGCTAATTTGCAACGTTATAAAGGACTTGGAGAAATGAATGCTGACCAACTTTGGGAAACAACAATGGACCCAGAAACTCGGACATTGATTCAAGTGACCATTGATGATGCAGCTCAAGCAGAGAAACGTGTTTCAGTACTGATGGGTGATAAAGTTGAACCTCGTCGTAAATGGATTGAAAATAATGTGAAATTTACAATGGAAGAAGAAACAGTATTCTAAGTTACTTTCTTTAATAATTAACCTCGATTTTTCGAGGTTTTTTACTTTAATTTATGATGTAAGTATCACTATTGCTCACTTTAGGTGTAACAACAAGCCTATTCGTAAGCCAGCAAAGCTAGCAAGAGAAACTTTGTTTCATTTTGTTAGCTATGATATAATGGAAGAAATTCTAAAAGAAGATAAAAACGAAAAGAGAAAAAATGCAAAAATCAGCTTTAATTATTATTGATTTGCAAGCATTCATTAAAAAATTAGCGAAAGATGCTGTTCCTTATGGCTGGGATAAAATTATTGAAAATAATCGAGCTTTAATTTCTGCATTTGACCAAAAAAATCAGCCAGTTTATCTTGTGACTGTTGAACCAAAAATACTTTGGCAATCAGCTAAAAAAGCTTTTTCTCGGATGATTTTGCAAGATGAATTGGATAAAAATCCAAGATTACATCAATTAGTAAAATATGGGCCGTCAGCATTTAAACAATCTGATTATGGCTTAGCTGACGAGTTGAAAAATAATTCTGTCAGTAAAATTTATGTTTCTGGTGTGTCTATGAGTAATGGAGTATTAAAAACAGCCAGAGATGGGGCGGACTTGGGATTTGAAGCGATGATAATTGAAGACGCCTGTGCTGACAGAAAGTTAAAAAACTTCCAGAAAACAAAAACTGACGAAATACCAAAATTTGGGAAATTAATTAAAACAAGAGAAATTATCGAGGAACTGAATAAAAATGTCTGAGAAATATGTCGTATTTGACTTTGAAACTACAGGATTTTCTGCACAAAAAAATGAAATTATTCAAATTGGAGCAGTAAAATATGATGAGAATAATCAAGAGCAAGCTAGATTTAATCAGTTAGTAAAAAATCAACGCTCTTATGTCTCAACTGAAATCACACAATTGACTGGCATAAAACCAGCTGATTTGTTAAATCAACCAACGATTGAAGAAATTTTACCTGAATTTTTAGACTTCATCAAAGGTCATTTATTAGTGGCTCATAATGCTCCTTTTGATATTTCTTTTCTTTATCAGGCCATTATTGATTGTGCCATTACTGATGTTGAGGCTTTTCGTGTCTATGATACTTTGGCAGAAAGTAAAAAGTTATTAACTATGTCTTCTTATGCTCTAGAAAATTTTAAAGACCTACTAGAAATGAATGATTTACGTTCGCATGACGCGCTCAACGACTGCTTAATCACGGCAAAACTTTATCAATATTTACAGAAAATTGAAGAAGTTGAGCTGTCAGTAGAATCAGAAGTTACTGACGAACTCGGTCAGTTAGATTTATTTGGTGACAGCTCTGATGAAATTACTGACAGCCTTCGCAGAAAGTTAAATTTACCAATCACCAAAGCTTTAGTCTATTATCAGCAAAATCTTGAGCGAAAATGGGAACGATTTGAAGTTCTTGGAATTTCGATTGAACGAGAGTACTCCGTAGGTTCGAGTTTAAATATTCGTTTACATAATTCAGAGAAAGTGAAAATTCATTCTGATTTTCTAAAAGAAATGCAAAAAGCCAATTTCGTGACGATTATGGAGGAAGAAAAATGACAGCAATTTGGAAAGAAAAAAGTTTTAATCAACTTACATTAGATGAAATGTATCAATTTTTAAGCTTGCGTACTGCTGTCTTTGTTGTGGAGCAAAACTGCCCTTATCAAGAGCTTGATGGCAAAGACCAAGTAGCCAAACACCTCTGGTTAGAAAATGAAAATGGTCAACTGATGGCCCTTTGTCGCCTACTTCCCAAAGAGATTTCATTTGCAGAGGCTTCAATTGGGCGTGTCCTTGTCAATCCTGAATTTCGTGGACAAAATTTGGGAAGAGGACTCATTGAAAAAGCCTTAGAAGTCCTTAAAGAAGATGGGGAAGAAGCAGTAACAATTGAAGCACAATATTATTTGCGTGATTTTTATGCTTCATTTGGTTTTGTTGAAAATTCTGAACCCTTTTACGAAGATGGTATTAAACATGTCAATATGATTTTGAAATTCTAAGATGAAATAATTTACTGACAGCTTTGTCAGTAATTTTTTCACTTCAAATTAAGCTGTCAGTAGATTTTAAAGAGATAAACAATCTTATCAATTTTGACCAATAAATAATTTGTAAGTTTTTTTCGTTTTGATTTTGTGGTAGAATAGAAAAAGTGATTTTATATTGTAGAATGACAAAAGCAGAGAACTGTCAGTAAAAAATCAAAGATTTATTTATAAATTAGCAAATAATTAATTAAAAAAGTAAACAAATTTTCTAAAAAGAAAGTTAAAATATGTCAAACATTCAAACCTTACCATTAGAAGATATAATGGGTGACCGATTTGGTCGATATTCAAAATATATCATTCAGGAGCGGGCCCTTCCCGATATCCGTGATGGTTTAAAACCGGTACAACGCCGTATTCTTTATTCAATGAATAAAGACGGAAACACATTTGATAAGTCTTATCGTAAATCAGCGAAATCAGTCGGAAATGTCATGGGTAATTTCCACCCACATGGAGATAGCTCAATCTATGAAGCGATGATTCGGATGAGTCAAGACTGGAAAATGGGCGAACCTTTAATCGAAATGCATGGTAATAATGGTTCAATGGATGGTGACCCACCAGCCGCTATGCGTTATACTGAAGCCCGTCTTTCAGAAATTTCAGGCTATCTTTTAGCAGATATTGAGAAAGATACAGTAAGTCAAGCTTGGAACTTTGATGATACTGAGAAAGAACCAACAGTTTTACCAGCAGCCTTCCCAAATCTTTTAGTCAATGGCTCAACCGGGATTTCAGCTGGTTATGCGACAGATATTCCACCTCACAATTTGGGGGAAGTCATTGACGCAACCATTCATATGATTGACCATCCTAAAGCTGATGTAGAAAAAATCATGGAATTCTTACCAGGACCAGATTTTCCTACTGGTGGGATTATTCAAGGAAAAGGCGAAATCAGAAAAGCTTACGAAAAAGGAAAAGGGCGCATTGTTGTTCGTTCAAAAGTCGATATTGAACCAATGAAAGGCGGGCGAGAGCAACTTATTGTTACTGAAATTCCTTTTGAGCTCAATAAAGCAAACTTAGTCAAGAAAATTGATGATGTTCGTGTCAATGCTAAAGTGCCCGGAATTGCAGAAGTCAGAGATGAGTCAGACCGTGAAGGTCTTCGGATTGCAATTGAATTAAAGAAAGAAGCTGATAGCCAGCTTGTTTTGAATTACTTGTTTAAAAATACTGATTTACAAGTGAATTATAACTTCAACATGGTCGCAATTGATAATATGACTCCTGTTCAAACCGGTGTCTTACAAATGCTCCGCTCTTATGTCAAACACCGTGAAGATGTTATCGTTAAACGTTCACAATTTGATTTAAATAAAGCAGAAAAAAGACTTCATATTGTTGAAGGTTTGATTCGCATGGTTTCTATTTTAGATGAAGTGGTCGCAACGATTCGTGCTTCAGAAAATAAAGCAGATGCCAAAGAAAATATCAAAGTTTCATTTGGATTTACCGAAGAGCAAGCCGAAGCCATTGTTACTTTACAACTTTATCGTTTGACCAATACTGATATTGTCACTCTACAAAATGAACAAGCTGAATTAGAGCAAAAAATTCTTGAACTTAAAGCGATTATCAATGATGAACGTACTTTGTTTAATTTAATGAAACGCGAACTTCGTGAAGTTAAGAAAAAATTTGCCAAACCACGCCGTAGCGAATTACAAGATGAAGTTCAAACTATTGAAATTGAAGCGAGCGAATTGATTGTGGCAGAAGACACGGTAGTTTCAGTAACTCGTTCAGGTTATATCAAGCGAACTTCACCACGTTCATTTGCTTCATCAGCCCTTGAAGAAGTTGGTAAACGTGATGATGACGAGCTTCTTTACTATGCCAATGCTAAAACAACTCAACATCTCTTGCTTTTCACAAATCTCGGAAATGTCATTTATCGCCCAATTCATGAACTTTCGGATGTTCGTTGGAAAGACATTGGTGAGCATCTATCCCAAAGTCTCTCTAATTTTTCAGCCGATGAGAAAGTAATTTTTGTTCAGATTGTGGACGAATTTGCTGGTGAAAATCTAGTTGTTGTCACAAAAAATGGACAAATAAAGCAAATCGAACGTGAAAGTTTCTCCCCTTGGCGTACCTATCGTTCAAAATCTACTCCATATGCTAAACTTAAGGGAGAAGATGATGAAATTGTTTTAATCACCCCAGTACAATTTGCAGACCTTATGCTTATTTCTGAAAATGGCTATGCCCTTCGCTTTAATCTTGATGACGTCCCAGTTCTGGGTGCTAGAGCTGCAGGAGTCAAGGCCATGAATCTCAAAAATGGTGATAAAATTAAGTCCGCCTTCTTTGTTAACTCAAATAGTTGGTACCTTTTGACTCAACGGGCATTTATCAAACGTGTCAAGACGGATGATATTCCGGCTACCTCACGTTCTAACCGTGGCCTTCAAGTACTACGAACCTTGAAGACAAATAATCATACCGTCTTTGCAGCCGGCTTAATCAATTCAACTGCTGATTTATCAGCGCTAACAGAGGAATTAGATTTGTTCAGTCAAGCTAAAGCACCAGCGACAAAAGAAACTGATGAACAAGTATTAGAAGTTATCAGTGAGACTGGTAAGAAATATGATATCAATTTGTGCGATTTATCATTATCAGATCGAACAAGCAATGGACATCCAATTGCTGATGATCTTGAAAAAATTGCAAGCGTAAAAATAAAATAAAAAAAATCAGCTTTGGCTGATTTTTTTATTGTCTTCGACCAATAATATAACGAAAGAGTGCCGCATAAAGTAGCCAAAGAATAATACAAGCTCCAATAATCCAAACCCAAGCATCTTTTTGGTTAGTAAGTGGAAGTGGTACATTCATTCCAAAAAAACCGGTGATGACTGCTAATCCTGCCAAAAGTACAGAAACAATTGTCAAAGTTGTCATATTATCATTCAAATTATTATTAAGGACATTATTATAAGTTCCTGCTAATTGTTCAAGAATTTGAGCATTAAGTTGTGTCATACTGGCAAGCTGCTGTGCTTCGATAATTGCATCTTCAAGCTGCTCTTTTTCAGTTTCATTGAACTGTCTGTAAATACTTTTAGTTTTAAGTTGTTCAAGTAGTAAAGTATTTTGGTTGGCACTAGATACAATATACAGCATTCCCGTTTCAATATCAGAAAGGGCCAACAAATTTTTCTTTGTTGTTTTTTCACGCAACTTTTGATTAATTTCTTCTTTTGATTTATCGATTTTTTCTAAGTAAGGAAAGAAAGCCTCTGAAATCAAAAATAAACTGATGAAAAGAAGATGATAAACCGTTTCTGGTTCATTTTGAAAACAATATTTTTTAATTTGATTAATTAAATATTCATTTTCTGGATGATAAAGAGTAATTAATCGATTTTTTTGTGCTACAAAAGTAATGGGAACCGTCTTATAATGAACTTCTGAATTGAGTAAATCCAGACTATTGAAAATCAGTACAAAGTCTTGACTATCAGGAATGAACTCCGTGTGCGGACGTTCATTTTTATCTTCGGCATATTGAAGTGTTTCTAAGTCAATACCATAAGTAGCAAGTTCAGAAATATTTCTAAGGTCTTCGACATTAAAAGAAAGCCAAGTGAGTTGAGGGTTTATTTTTATTTCTTGCATGATAAGATATCCTATGTTCTAATAGAGCCATTTTAGCAAAATTGTAATTTTTGAGCAAATAAATAGGCAAAAACTATTAATAACTAACTTGAGAAATTGCTATTTTAAAGAATACGTTTTTATTTCTTGACAATCTTTAAATTTAAATGCTATACTTTAGCTACAATTGAATAAATCTTCAGGGCAGGGTGTAATTCCCTACCGGCGGTATAGCCCGCGAGCTGCTTGCAGCATGATTCGGTGAAACTCCGAGGCCGACAGTATAGTCTGGATGAAAGAAGATAATAAAACCATAATACTCTAGTCAGTATTATGTCTATTTAGCCTAAAACTCTGGAGTGAATTTAAATAATTCACTCCAGTTTTGGTTTTTTGAGCTGCATTTTTGCTCGAAAAAAAATAGAAAATTTATCAAAAGACCCTGAAATTTTATTTTAGGGTCTTATTTTTTATTAGAAAGGATGAATAGATGAAAAAAGACGAATACTACATGGATTTAGCAATTGTACTTGCAAAAAAAGGAGGTGGTAATGTCAACCCTAACCCTCAAGTAGGAGCCCTTATTGTCAAAGAAGGGAGAATTATTGGTCAAGGCTATCATGAAAAATATGGGGAAGCTCACGCGGAAATCAATGCTTTTAAGGATTGTAACGAATCTCCCGAAGGAGCCACGCTTTATGTGACCTTAGAGCCTTGTGCGCATCAGGGAAAACAACCCCCTTGTTTTGAAGCGATTATAAAAAATAGAATTAAGCGTGTTGTTATCGGGCATTTAGACCCCAATCCCTTGGTTTCAGGAAAAGGAATTAAAGCAATGAGAGAAGCTGGAATTGAAGTTTCTATCAAAGTCTTAGAAAAAGAATGTGAAGAATTAAATAAAATTTTCTTTTATTATGTTAGTCAAGGGCTTCCCTATGTCATGATGAAGTATGCAATGACTTTAGACGGAAAAATTGCGACATCAGCAGGTCAATCAAAATGGATTACAGGTGAAATTGCAAGAGAGAAAGTACATCAAGACCGTTCACGTTTTATGGCAATTATGATTGGTGTTGAAACACTTATTTTAGATGATCCACAACTCTCTGTCAGGTTGGAAAATGGAAAAAATCCGATAAGAATCATTTGTGATACTCATTTAAGAAGTCCTTTAACTTCCAAGATTGTTTCTACAGCTACTGAAATTCCAACGATTATTGCTACAGCTGAGTCTGACCCCGAAAAACAAGCTCCCTTTCTTAAAGTGGGTTGTGAAATTATCTTAGTTTCTTGCCTAGAAGGAAGATTGAATTTGAAAGAATTGACCAAAAAGTTAGGAGAAAAGGGGATTGATAGTATCATCTTGGAAGGTGGAGGGACATTAAATGCTTCGGCATTAAAAGCAGGGATAGTCCAAAAAGTTCAAACTTATATTGCCCCTAAAATATTTGGTGGAAAAGAAGCACCAAGTCCAGTTGAAGGACATGGAATCGAGCAACCCAATCAAGCCTATCTCCTAAAAAGTCCTCAAATAACCCATCTAGGAGAAGATATTTTATTAGAAAGTGAGCTTCTTTAATGTTTACAGGAATAATTGAAGAAATAGGGGAAGTGAGTCGCCTGCAAAAAAGAGAAAAATCCTCCAAAATTAGTATCCGTGCTTCCTTGATTTTAGAGGATATGAAACTTGGAGATTCTATTTCAACAAATGGTTTATGCCTGACCGTTTCTGAATTTAATCAAAAAGAATTTATGGCTGATATTATGCCTGAAAGTCTAAATCGTTCAAATCTTGGGACCTTAAATGTGGGCGCCAAAGTTAACTTAGAACGAGCGATGCCATTAAATGGCCGATTTGGTGGGCATATTGTGTCAGGACATATTGATGGAGTTGGCCAGATTTTAGAAGTAAAAAAAGAAGAAAATGCCATCTGGTTTGAAATCAAAACGAGCTTAAATTTAATGAGATACATCGTCGAAAAAGGCTCAATTACGATTGATGGGATTAGTCTTACAGTTGCTCAGGTTAAGTCGAAATCTTTTAGTGTTTCTATTATTCCACATACGCTCAAAGAGACGATAATGGCAGATAAAAAAGTGGGTGATACTGTTAATTTAGAAAATGATATTTTGGGGAAATATATAGAAAAATTATGGGGCGATAGTAGTTCTTCGATGAAAGAATCTTCATTAACTAAAGAAAAACTACTTAACAACGGATTTTTATAGGAGATAAAATGTTCCAATATAATAAAGTAGAAGAAGCACTTGCTGCACTTAAAGCAGGGGAAATGATTATCGTTAGTGACGATGAAAATAGAGAAAATGAGGGCGACCTTATCTGTGCGGCCGAATATATCAGTCCAGAAATAATTAATTTTATGGCAAGTGAGGCCAAAGGATTGATTTGCGCACCACTCAGTGAAACTTATGCTAAGAATTTACAATTAGAGGAAATGGTAGAGAAAAATACAGATAATCATGGAACAGCTTTTACAGTTTCGGTTGATCATATTGAAACTAGCACAGGAATTTCGGCTTTTGAACGGGCCTTAACCATAAAAAAACTTGTTGATGCCGAGAGTTTACCAAGTGATTTTCGTAGACCAGGTCATGTATTTCCACTTATTGCCAAGAAAAATGGCCTTTTAGAGCGAAATGGTCATACTGAGGCTACAGTTGACTTGTTGCGTCTGGCTGGTTTAAAAGAAGTAGGTGTCTGCGTTGAAATAATGGACGAAGATGGAACAATGATGCGTAAGGAGAAACTGAAGGAAAAAGCGCAAGAGTGGGGCTTGAAATATATCAAAATTAAAGCTATTCAAGAGTATCTTAAGCAAAATGAACTGCAAGTAGAGCAAGTGACTAGAGCCAAGCTACCAACGAAATATGGTATGTTTGATATTTTAGGATTTGTCAATAAAATAAATGGTGAGCACCATGTTGCTTTAGTTAAAGGAGATATTGGTGACGGTCAAGCTATTCTTTGCCGCGTTCACTCAGAATGCTTAACTGGTGATGCTTTTGGTTCTTTGAAATGTGACTGCGGTGAACAATTAGAAGAGGCATTAAAAAAAATGAATGATGAGGGGCGTGGCGTGCTTTTATATCTTCGACAAGAAGGACGTGGAATTGGTTTGATTAATAAATTTCGTGCCTACTCACTTCAAGATGAAGGACTTGATACAGTTGAAGCTAATTTAGCTTTGGGATTTGAAGAAGATGAGCGAGAATATTCGATTGGAGCACAAATTTTAAAAATAATTGGGGTGAAATCATTAAAATTAATGACTAATAATCCGCAAAAGATTAATGATTTTCAAAAATATGGTCTAGTAGTTGAAGAAAGAGTAGCTCTCCAAATCAAAGATAACCCTTTTGACCGTGATTATTTAAAAGTAAAACAAAATAAAATGGGACATTTGTTTGACTAAAGTAAAATAGAAAGTAAGGATAGAAATATGACAATTATTGAAGGAAATTTAAGAACAGAGAATGCAAAATATGGGATTGTAGTTGCTCGATTTAATGAATTTATCAATGCAAAACTTTTGTCAGGAGCATTAGATGCACTCAAAAGACATGGAGTCCAGGAAGAAGAAATTGATATAGCATGGGTTCCTGGGGCTTTTGAAATTCCCCTTGTTGCCAAAAAAATGGCGACTTCCAATAAATATGAAGCAATTATATGTTTAGGGACTGTCATCAGAGGCTCAACTTCTCATTATGATTTTGTTTGTAATGAAGTTTCTAAGGGGATTGCTCATGTTTCCTTAAACTCTAATATTCCGGTCATGTTTGGTGTGCTAACAACTGAAAATATCGAACAAGCCATTGAGCGTGCAGGCACAAAAGCTGGAAATAAAGGTTTTGAAGTAGCGGTTGGAGCAATTGAAATGGTTGATTTGATGAGAAAGATTGGCTAATTTATCTATAAGTGCATTTATTTAAATGCGCTTTTTATTTTGAAATAGGATAAAAACTGTTCTAGCGAGCTATCAGATTGCGAAATATGCTATAATTAAAGCATGAAAAAACTACTGTCACTTGTTATTATCGTTGTTGGAATTGTTGCTGACCAAATTTTTAAAAATTGGATTGTTGCTAATATTCAGCTTGGAGATACAGAAAAAATTTGGCCTAATGTTCTTAGTTTAACTTATATCAAAAATGATGGAGCAGCTTGGTCTTCATTTTCAGGTCAACAATGGTTTTTCCTTGTCTTAACACCGATCGTCTTAGTTGTTGCCCTTTGGTTTTTATGGAAAAAAATGGCACAAAACTGGTATTTTATTGGATTAACTTTAATTATTGCGGGAGCTTTGGGAAATTTTATTGACCGAATTCGTCAAGGATTTGTTGTTGATATGTTCCAAACTGAATTTATTAATTTTCCAATTTTTAATATTGCGGATATCTTATTATCTGTTGGTTTTGTTCTTCTTTTCATTGCAATTTTGACAGACAAAGAAACAAAATAAATCGATTAAAAAATCACTGACAGAAATTTTTATTTAACATTTATAAAAAGGAAAAAAATACTTGCCTATCATAAAAATTAACGAAGAAAACAAAGGCTTACGTCTTGACAAGGCGCTTGCCAATCAAACAGAATATTCACGAAGTTTACTGACAGAACTTATCAAAAATGATAAAGTGTTTGTTAACAGTGAAGCCAAAAAAGCAAAGTATAAAGTAAAAGTAGGGGACAGGATTGAATTTGAAGTTCCAGAAGCGGAAGTTCTTGATATCGTTGCTGAAGATTTGCCGCTAGAAATCATTTATGAAGATTCAGATGTTGCAGTAGTAAATAAACCTCAAGGAATGGTAGTTCATCCCGCAGCCGGTCATGCTTCAGGGACATTGGTTAATGCAATTATGTATCATATCAAAGATCTTTCAAGCATTAATGGTGTAATTCGTCCAGGAATTGTGCATCGTATTGATAAGGATACGAGTGGTCTTTTGATGATTGCTAAAAATGATAAAGCACACGAAAGTTTGGCAGCACAATTAAAAGATAAGACGAGCAAACGTCGTTATTTAGCGATTGTCCATGGTGAAATTGCTAATGATAAAGGGACAATTGAAGCGCCAATTGGTCGTAATCTTAAAGATCGCAAAAAACAAGCCGTAGTTTCTGGCGGAAAACCAGCCGTGACTCATTTTGAGGTTTTAGAACGATTTTATGGCTATACTTTGATTGCATTACGCTTGGAAACTGGGCGTACACATCAGATTCGTGTACATATGAATTACATTGGTCATCCTGTGGCTGGTGATCCACTCTATGGACCGAATAAAACATTGACACCTAATAAAGGGCAATTTTTGCATGCTGAAACATTAGGTTTTGACCATCCAACAACTGGTGAATTTATGGAATTCCAAGTTGATGCACCTGAGATATTCAATGAACAATTAGAAAAGCTTAGAGAACAAGTTTAAACTTGTTCTTTTTTGTATTTAAAATTGAACTATATTTACTGACAGACTTTCTGTATTTGTCAGCAAATCAGACATCAATAAAAGATAGATGATGTATAATAGAGTTACTGATAGTTAGTAGGTTTTTATTAGTAAAAGGAGACTATTATGAACTTTTTTAATCAGATTTTTCATAATCAAATTTTAATGACAGCCATTGTGAGTTGGGCTCTGGCTCAGTTAATTAAAATAATTATCGAACTTATTCGGACACATCGTATTAATTGGCAATTAATTTTTGCAACTGGCGGGATGCCCAGCTCTCATAGTTCATTAGTTGTTGCTTTGGCAACGGCTACTGGATTGAAACAAGGATTTGATTCATCCCTTTTTGCTATTGCTACTGTTTTAGCCTTCGTCGTTTTATATGATGCCCAAGGTATTAGAAGACAGGCAGGAAATCAAGCCAGAATTATCAATCGGATGTTACAAAATGTCGAAAATGCCGGAATCAAAGTAGACAAAAATTTAAAAGAATTATTGGGGCATACACCAATTCAAGTGATGGGTGGAACAATTTTAGGAATAATAGTTGCTTTAGTAATGAATTAAGAAAAAATTCTGTTGCAATTAGAGTCGTAAGCGTTAACTATAGTGTAGTTTATAAATGTGAAGTAAAAAATGAGAAATTATCATCTAAAAATTAAGGTTATTGTAAGAAACAAAAGCGAAGCTATGGTAAAATGGTAATATGAATAATATTGTATTTATTAAGTATAAAAAAGGATTCTGTCTTGCCTTAATGATAGGACTCTTTCTTTTAATTAACGGGATTGCCATTTCTTTGACGCAAGTGTGGAATGCAGATCACATCATTGCGCTTTTGTTAGGAAATATTCTTTTAATAGCAGCCTATTTTTATTTTGTTGGAATTTATAAATTATCAAAAAAACTTTTTGACTCGAAGGATAAAAATGAAACTACTGGCAAGTCTGTCAGTAAAATTGAGTTACTGACAGACTTGTCAGTAACAAAATATTATCGAATAAGCTTTTGGGTAGTAGCTTTGTTAACTTTTAGTTTGCCGTTTCTTTTTATGATTCATGTGCCTGATAGTAAGCATGCTTGGGACTATTTCGTTATATTTAATTCTACGACAGAACTCCATGGTCAATCTTTTGGACTGTTACCTGAAACTGCTTCGCGTTTAGGATATTTTCTTCGTTATCCAAATAATCAATTTTTAGGGATTTTATTTAATCAAGTTTTCTCTCCTTTTGCAGGAAGTATTGAACTAAAAATGTGGGTTGTGACAGCAGTGTCTGCACTATTAACAAGTCTTGGAGTTTTAGCTGGAACCTTAAGTGTTAAGGCATTGAGCGGGAAAAGACATGCGCTCTTATACAATGTTTGTGCCCTTGGGTTCTTACCTTTTTACGTTTATGGTGCACAACTTTACAGTGATACGATTACACTTCCTTTTGTATCCTTTAGTTTGTTGTTCTTTATTTATGCCATTAAATCACAAAAAATAACTCAACAAGTTCTATGGTATTTTTTGGCAACAGTGTTGGCAGTTATAGGTTATGAATTTAAGCCAACGGTGTTAATTGTGCTTATTGCTGTTTTGATTTTCCTTGGACTTAATAAAAAATGGAAACAACTTTTGCTTTTACTTCCAATGTTTGCTATTTTATTTGTTGGTGGACATTTCATGGTTAAAGCAACTATTGCGACCGAGCCAGCCTTTTCTCAAGAGGCTAATGAACGTCGTAATCTTCCGATGATGCACTGGATTGCTATGTCTTGGTCGCCAACTAATAAAACGGGTGGATTCAATAAGAAAGTGAGACTCTATTCTGAATCTTTCCCAACTTATGAAGCGAAAAAAGAGGCCGACAAACAACTCTTCATAGATAATCTTAAGAAGATGGGACCTGTCGGAGTTGTGCGACAAATTGGACGTAAGTTGGCCTATACTTGGCTATATGGTGATTTGAACAGTTCGTTTTATACTTATCATCATGAAAATAAATTTATTAATCGTTACTTTGATTATTTATCAGGAACCTCATTTTCTTTGGATGGCCCTGGTAATATAACAGGTTGGTTTATGCTAAAGGCTGTTCAAACCCTTTATTGGATTGGCCTAGTTGTTTTGCTGTGGCGTCAAATCTGGCGAATTTTAATCAGCAAGAGAAATTGGTCAAATCCCTGGTTTATTCCAGCTTTGGCCTTTGTTGGATTGAGTTTTTTCCTTATTCTATGGGAAACAAATTCACGTTACCTTTATCAATTTGCCCCTGTTATGATTGCTTTAGCAAGTTTAAGTTTAATAGAAAAGCAGTTTAAAAAGAAAAAAATTAAGGAGTGAATATGACTAAGATTCTTTATATGGTCGTGCCATGTTACAATGAAGAACTGGTACTTGATGAAACTTCCGAACGTCTCAAGGCTAAATATGAACAATTGATTTCAAATAATATTATTAGTCCAAAAAGTAGAGTTGTCTATGTTAATGATGGATCAAAAGATAAGACTTGGGAAAAAATTCAAGAAAAACATAATGAAAATCCGATGTTTAGTGGGATTAATCTCTCAAGAAATCGAGGACATCAAAATGCTTTGCTCGCTGGTTTAATGACCGTGAGAAATTTAGCAGATTGTGTTATTTCAATGGATGCAGATTTGCAAGATGATATTAATGCAATTGATGAAATGCTTGAAAAATTTGAAAATGAGAACTGTGATATCGTTTATGGTGTACGGGATAATCGGGACACTGATACAGTTTTCAAAAGAAGAACCGCTGGAGCTTTTTATAAATTAATGCAAGGTTTGGGGAGCCAAAGTGTTCCTAATCATGCTGATTTTCGTTTAATGAGTCGCCGTGCCCTTGACGGTTTAGCTCAATTTCCTGAACAAAATCTCTTCTTAAGAGGAATGGTTCCTTTGGTTGGCTATAAATCTGATATCGTTTATTATAAACGTGGAGAACGTTTTGCCGGTGAAAGTAAGTATCCTTTGAAAAAAATGATTAGTTTTGCGCTGGATGGAATTACTTCAACATCAGCTGCACCGATGCGTTTGATTTTTTGGATTGGTTTAATTTGGTTTTTGCTAGCTATTGTAGGAGCAATTTATATTATTGCTCGCCATTTTATTAATGGTTCTGACGTTGCAGGTTGGGCTTCGACAATGTTGGCAATTGTTGGATTTGGTGGGGCTAATCTATTAGCTCTAGGTGTAATTGGTGAATATATCGGAAAAATCTTCTTGGAAGTTAAACAACGTCCTCGTTATTTGATTGAAGACTTCATTAACGAAGATTAAAAATGATAAATTATCATTAATTATTCAGAAAAACCGTATGGTTTTTTTGTTTTATGCTTGTTATAATGAGCAAGTAAATAAAAATTTTTGATTACATTTGCAATTATAGAAAGGCGAGGTGCCAAATGAGCTACCATGTTTTGATTGTTGAAGACGAACCGAGTCTCTCTGATTATGTCAAAAAAGAGTTGATTTTTGAAGATTATCAAGTTTCAACCGCTTTTGATGGTCTTTCTGCTTTGGAAATATTTGAAACTGCTAAGCCTGCTATTGATGTTGTTTTGCTTGATTGGATGATCCCAAAATTAGATGGCTTGACAGTTTTACGTCGAATGAAAAAAATTCAGCCCAATACACCAATTATCTTCTTGACGGCGCGTGATTATATTGGAGATAAAGTCGCCGGTCTTGATGCAGGAGCAGATGATTATATTACTAAACCTTTTGAAATTGAGGAGCTATTGGCTCGGCTGAGGTTGATTTTTAGGAAATGGTCAAATTCTTCTTCCAAGGTCTATGAACTTGATTACTTAAAAGTTGATTTAAGTGCTCATACAACAGAAGTTGCTGGTAAAACAGTCAATTTAACTCAAAGAGAATTTTCTTTGTTAAGCTATTTTTTAGAACATCGTGGTATAGTGATAAGTCGAGCAGATATTTTGGATGATGTATGGGGCATGGATTTTGACGGTCAGGAAAATACCGTGGATGCTTATGTTCGTTACCTTCGTGCTAAAATTGATTTGCCAAATCATAAATCTCTCATTGAAACCGTTCGTGGTATAGGTTATCGTTTAAATAACGAAAACTGAGAGAGGAAAAGAGGTAGCCTTGAATAAAGTGAAAAATAAAGAAGAATTATTAGATGTTAGTTTTAACACAATGCTTCTGGGTAAAAGTATTTTTGCTTTTGTTGAATTTATATCAGGTTTACTTTTAATCTTTGTTCCACTTGATTTAATTAAAGCAACTATTCACCATCTTGCACTGGCTATTTCTCTAAGCCCGCTCTCTACGATGATTACAAATGCAGGAGAAAGACTGACCAATGATGCTACTTTATTTGCTATTGTATATTTACTTTTACATGGTGCACTAAAGTTGGTGACGTTGGCTCTGCTCTGGAAAAAGATTCTATGGTCATACCCCTTATCAATATTACTTTTAGTTAGTTTTATTCTTTATCAAATCTTTGAATTTTTTAATCATGGGTCAATTTCAATGCTCGTTTTATGTGCAGTTGACGTATTGATGATTATTTTAACCTTATTAGAATACCGTAAGTTAAAAGCACATATTTCAAAAGAGGGCTCATACTCTTCCTTAAAAAATAGTAAAGTAAATTAGCGAATGAAAGAAATAGAATCAAAAACAAGTGCCAAAATTATTACCGATACTTTTGTCCGTATTTTTTTAATTTTTAGTCTGTTGATTACAATCATTGTTTCCGGAATTGTTGCATTTACAAGTTTACAAATCCGTAAGAGTGAGGGAGCGGCACTTTTAAATTCCGTTCAAACGGCAGCAACTAATGGGCAAGTGAATTGGGATGAATTTAAACTTGATAGTGAAAAAGACGAAAAAGCTACATTTGTTCGACTGACAAGTCCTTCAGGTCAAAGAGAAGAGAGTCAAGGAACAACAAATTTTTTTAAATCACGAAAATCTTGGGGGAATTTTAGTCTATTAAGAGATGATATCTTTTTATATAGTTCAAAAACTTCTAAAAATGGAACCAAAGCCGAATTATGGTTGAATATAAATGTTGTAGTTAAATCAATGATTAAAGCTATATTAGTTATTATTGCTGTCATGATTTTCCTATTTTTCCTTGCTTTGATTTTAATTCAAAAAGCGGCCAGAACGATTAGTCAGCCTTTGACAGATATTGTGATGGCAACTGATGGAAAGGATGTTAAACAAGTTCCTGTCAGTAAAAATCCTCTTGAAGTTCATCAGTTAAGTCAAAGTTTCAATCGTTTGCTCAATCAACTGAATCAAAAAATTGAAAATGAGCAACAATTTGTTTCGGATGCTTCACATGAGCTAAGAACGCCAGTTGCTGCAATTCGTGGACATGTGAATTTACTCAAAAGACGTTGGCATGAACATCCAGAAATTGTTGATGAGTCACTTTCCTATATTGATGAAGAATCAATGAGAATGAAAGTTTTAATCGAAAATTTACTGACCATTTCTAGAGGAAATCATTTAGAAATGAAAAAAGAAAGAATTAACTTAAGTAAATTTACTGACAAAGTGGTCAGTGAAATTCAACCCGCGCTAAGACAAAAAATAAACTTTGATATCCAAACAGATTTATTTGTCAGTATAGATAAAATGGCGCTATACAAAATTATTATTATCTTTCTTGAAAATGCTGGAAAATATTCACCTTCCAACTCAGAAATTACAATAAATATTACTTTGGGAAATCATCAAGTTGATTTTCAGGTTGCTGACGAAGGTATTGGCGTTCCAGAAGAAGAAAAAGATAATATTTTTGAACGATTTTATCGAATTGATAAATCTCGTTCAAGTGAAATTCCTGGAACAGGCCTTGGTTTGGCAATTGCGAAGGAATATGCACAATTGAATGATGCCAAAGTCTTTATTTCAAATAATTCTCCGAAAGGGTCAATTTTTCATCTCCTAATGGAGTCTATAGAAAACTAATTAATTATGAATAAAAAAATCTATTATATTTCGGGTGCTATTACCACCCTTGCCTTTTTAATTTTAACGCTCTTTGTTAAAATTGATTTTACTCATGGTCCATTTCCTTTTGATCGACCAATTCAAACTTGGGCTTTTCATTTGCAAAGCTCTTCAGGACTCACTTACTTTTTCTCTCATATGACAAATATTTTTGGAGATAAAGGTGGAATAATTGTCGCAGTTCTACTTGCTTTGGTTTTATATCTTCTCTTTAAACAGAAAGAAGCGACAATCTGGTTTGCGGCAACAGTTGTTTTAAGCCTTGCTTTAAATACTGCTATTAAAGTAATTATTGGTCGGGAACGTCCTGATATTCATCGGTTGGCGGCTTTTGCAAATGAAGCTGGGAAAAGTTTTCCAAGCGGACATTCCATTTTTGCAACAATTATTTTTGGAAGTATTTTCTTTATCTGTCTAGGAAAACTTAAAAATCGTTCTTCTAAAATTTTATTAGGCATTTTATGTATTATATTAATTGCATTAGTAATGTTTTCAAGAATTTTTGTAGGGGTACATTATCCAAGTGATACAATCGGCGGATTTCTCGAAGGAATTAGTATTCTATTACTTACTTACCCCGCATATATTAAGTATCAAGAAAAATCTAAAAAAACCAATTGATATCAATTGGTTTTTATTAATGTCGAAAACAAATTATACCAATTATCGTCTTTTTGAGTTTTATTAAAAGTTTTATACTTGACAATGACAAATAAGTGTAATATAATGCTGTTTATAAATAAATATTAGAAAAATAATTAACTATACCAATTTTAAAGGTGAGTTAAATGGAGCTTTATTATGTGTGGGATTGTTGGTGTTGTAGGTAGTAAAAATGCAACTGATATTTTGATGCAAGGACTAGAAAAACTTGAATATCGTGGTTATGATTCAGCAGGTATTTTTGTAAACGGTCAAGAAACAGCAGCAAAATTAGTTAAATCTGTCGGACGTATTGCAGACTTAAGAGGAAAGTTAGGGATTGATGTTTCAGGAACAGCCGGCATTGGTCACACACGTTGGGCTACTCATGGTAAACCAACGGAAGACAATGCTCATCCACATACTTCAACATCAGGTCGCTTTATTTTAGTACATAATGGTGTGATTGAAAATTTTGTTGAACTTAAAAACGAATTTTTGATGAATGATACTTTTAAAGGACAAACCGATACTGAAATTGCGGTTCATTTAATTGCTAAATTTGCTGAAGAAGAAGGATTATCAACACTTGAAGCATTCAAAAAAGCTCTAAGCTTAATTCAAGGTTCTTATGCCTTTGCTCTTATGGATAGCGAAGATGCAGAATTAATTTATGTTGCCAAAAATAAATCACCATTATTAATCGGCCTTGGCGAAGGCTACAACATGGTCTGCTCAGATGCTATGGCGATGATTCGTGAAACGTCTGAATTTATGGAAATTCACGATAAAGAGCTTGTTGTGTTAACAAAAGATAATGTTACAGTTATGGATTACGAAGGTAATATACTTTCACGTGAGTCATACACAGCTGAACTTGATTTATCTGACATTGGAAAAGGAACTTATCCTTTCTACATGCTCAAAGAAATTGATGAGCAACCCGCAGTTATGCGTAAACTCATTGCGACTTATGCAAATGAAGATGGAACAATGAAAGTTGATCAAGACATTATCAAAGGAATTCAAGAGGCTGATCGTATTTATATTATTGCCGCCGGAACGTCTTATCATGCAGGTTTTGGGGCAAAAATGATGCTTGAATCTTTGACAAATACACCGGTTGAACTTGGTCTTGCTTCAGAATGGGGTTATGACATGCCTTTGTTGAGTCAAAAACCATTCTTTATTTTCCTTTCACAGTCTGGTGAAACAGCTGATAGCCGTCAGGTTTTAGTAAAAGTAAATGAATTAGGACTTCCGAGCTTAACAGTTACAAATGTTCCCGGTTCTACTTTATCACGCGAAGCAACTTATACAATGTTAATCGGTGCTGGACCAGAAATTGCAGTTGCTTCAACCAAAGCATATACAGGACAAATTGCAACTTTGGCTTTTCTTGCAAAGGCAGTTGGTGAGGCTGAAGGGGAAGTTAAAGCAAAAGAATTTGATTTAGTTAAAGAATTGTCTTTAGTTGCTCAATCAATTGAAGCCACTTTATCTGAAAAGGATGAAATTGCAGCAATTGTAGCTGACTTATTGCCAACTACCCACAATGCCTTCTATATTGGTCGAAAACAAGATTATTATGTAGCAATGGAAGCTTCTCTCAAATTAAAAGAAATTTCTTATATTCAATGTGAAGGATTTGCTGCTGGAGAATTAAAACATGGAACGATTTCATTGATTGAAAAAGGAACTCCAGTACTTGCTTTAATTTCTAATAATGAAGAAGTAGCAGCTCATACTCGTGGAAATGTAATGGAAACAGTGGCTCGTGGAGCCTCAGCTATCACAATTGTTGAAGAAGGAGTGGCTCGTGAAGATGATACAATTGTTGTCAACCAAGTTCATCCTTATTTGTCAGCAATTTCAATGGTTATTCCAACACAATTAATTGCTTATTATGCGTCAATGCAACGTGGACTTGATGTTGATAAACCACGTAACTTAGCTAAAGCAGTAACAGTTGAATAAAAGTTACTGACAGAAATTTCTGTCAGTAAAATGATAACTAAAAATAAAAAGTTCTGAGATTTATCAGAACTTTTTTGGTTAATTAATCTTTTGTCAGTGACAAAGGCCAGATTTTTCCGTATATAATAGTATGTATGAACTAAGAGAAAATCCGTATCCGATGCAACCTAGGGAACGCTTAGAATTTTTAGGAGAAGAGTGCTTGTCTGATGTTGAGCTGTTAGCGATATTATTGCGAACAGGGACAAAAAAATACTCATCATTAAATTTGGCCTTGGAAATTCTTCAACATTTTGAAACTTTGGATAATTTGCGTAAAGCTTCGATTAATGAACTCAGAGAAATTTCAGGCATTGGGCTGGCAAAATCCATTGAAATTCGAGCAATGATTGAATTTGGAAAAAGGATACAAACCACTAATAGAAAACGTTACGGTCAAGTTTTGAGTTCCAAAGAATATGGCCTGAGTCTTGCTTTTGAAATGCAAAATTTTGAGCAAGAACATCTTGTGGCAACATATTTAGATGGTCAAAATAGAATTATTGAGAAAAAGACAATTTTTATAGGGGCGGTTAATCATGCAACTGCAAGTCCTAGGGAGATTCTTTATCATGCAATAAAAAATCTCTCAGTAGGACTCTTAGTTGCACATAATCATCCCTCAGGAAATTTACAACCAAGTCAGGCTGATAAAATATTTACTGACAAAATAAAAAAATCTTGTGAGGATGTGGGGATCAATTTTATTGACCATATTATTGTAGGGGCTGGTAATTATTTTAGTTTTCGGGAAGAAGAGATCAGAAAATGAAGGATTATATAACAAACAATCACTTCTCAACTATAAAGAAAAGAAAAAGATTGGCACTTTTCAAATTCAAGAACTTATGAAAATGAAGTAAATTGGATTATTAACGATTCATTTGCTTTCTTTTTTGTCGCGGCAAGCGGAGCAGTTTTTCCAGAAGTTGGTGATCAAGGGGTGGATTGGTCAAATTATAATGGTGATTATGGTAACTTTGATTATGATCATGATAAGTTTGCATTTAGTCAAATTGGTGGAACTTATGGTAGTTCATTCGTGGACCAAGCGACTTATTTAACACAAGTTGCATCTACCATTGCTCAGGGCAAACGAGCGCATACTTATATTCGGAGTTCGCAAGAAGTAGCGAAAGCGGCGCTTGACCGCTATTTATCCAAAATTTAAACTCCTAAGAATTCTATTGTAGCATTGGATTACGAAAGTGGAGCAAGTGGAGATAAGCAAGCAAATACTGATGCTATTCGACGTGTTAAAGTAGCTGGATATACTCCAATGTATTATTCTTACAAGCCGTACACTTTAGAAAATGTCGACTATAAGAGAATTATCAAAGAGTTTCCTAACTCATTCTGGATTGCGGAATATCCGAATTATGAAGTGACACCAGTTCCGAACTATATTTTTTCCCAAGCATGGACGGAATTTCAGTATTCCAGTTCACCTCAACTTATGTTGCTGGAGGACTTGACGGGAATGTTGACTTAACTGGAATCACTGACAAAGGCTACGAAAGCGGTAATCCAACCAAACCGGATACCAATATACCAGCCACTGATGATGGTAAAGATGCCAACGAAGTGACATCAAGTGAAATTCAAGAAGACATGACCGTCACAATCAAGTTCAGTGCAACGATTTATTCTACAGGACAAGCAGTCCCTAAATGGGTCAAAGAGAACTCATACAAGGTCATTCAAAAATCAGGGAGAAAAGTCTTGCTTGACAATATCATGAGTTGGATTGCGCAAGTGATGTTCAAACACTTGATACAGGAGAAAGTAATTCAACAGGAAATACTCAAACTTACATTGTTCAATCAGGCGATACTTTAAGCGACATTGCTTCAAACTGGGGCACAAACTGGCAAGAATTAGCACGTCAGAACAGTTTATCTAATCCAAACATTAATTTAATTTATACGAGTCATGTTATTCGATTCACAGGAGGTCAATCGGGGGCTATATCACGGGTTTACATCGTACAGTCTGGCGATAACCTATCATCAATTGCCAGCCGTCTAGGAACAACGGTTCAAAGTCTAGTTTCAATGAACAGTATTTCAAATTTTAATTTGATTTATGCTGGTCAAACTTTAAATTATTAAAATCAACTCTGGCTTCGGTCATGGTTTTTTAAATATAAATAAATTTGTGTTTTTAGTTTAATAATGTTAAAATAAGTTAAATAAAATTAAACAAGGAGATTAAATGGATTGGTTTTTTAATTTAGAAAAAGAAGAACAAGAATTTTTAAAGAGGTTTATTCTTGCTTCTGGTTCACTTAAACAATTGGCAAAAGAGTACGAAGTAAGTTATCCTACTGTTAGAATTAGAGTAGATAAAATTATTGAAAAGATAAAACTGTCAGATAATAACAGGAATACTTTCGAAATTAATATAATGCAGATGGTAATTGATGAAAAAATTTCTTTAGACTCTGCTAAAGAAATAATTAGAAAACATAAGGAGAGTATCGATGGATAATTTAATAGAAATTTTAATAATACTAGCTGTTATAGCTATTCAAACATTTTCTGGGTATATTGGAAATAAATATCTAGGGGCTATCATTCCTGTAATATTTCTTGGCTTTGTAGGTTTCTTTTTGTATAAGGGAGCATTAGGATTTAATTTAAAAGATATAATTATGCCATTCTTAGGATTTTTCGTACTTGTTATGATATATGAAGGAGGAAAGGAAACCAAAAAGAATAAAATAAAAAAAGAGCTAGAGAAGATGAAAGCAAAAGATATTTCTAAAAAAAAGTAGTAGATGTTATTCGCCCCCGCTTCGGCGGGTATTTTTTACTTATGCTATAATTCAATTATAAAATTTATTTAGGAGAAAATATGTTTAATTGGCAAGTAACCCTTTTTGGAACGGTAGCATGGATTATTGTGGAAAGTCTTTTGTATAACCCTATCCATAAATGGGGAAAGTTTTGGGCTAAAGAATCTGGTATGGAAGCTAAGATGGAAAATCAGAGAATGACAACTGGCGAAATGATATTTACGTTTGGTGGAACAATTATTGGTGGTGTTTTACTATCATCCGCTGCTTATCAGGTAGTATATTGGTTTGCCAAAAATGACAATGACGGCTGGTTGATGACCTCGCTTCAAAGTTCTTTATTACTTTGGTTGGGTGTTTATGGAGTATCTACGTTTGTAATGGCAGTTTATTCAGGACAATCTAAAAAGCTTGTTGGGTTGCATTTAGTCAATGGTTTTCTAGGCTTGCTCGCTATAGGTTTAGTAATCGGCTTTTTTGGATAGGGATTATTAATTAATTTACCCGCTTCGGCGGGTGTTTTTTAATTTTTGTCTATTGACAAAAACGAAGATGTGATAGTAGGCATTGGTTTATGATATAACTAAAAAATTGGGGTTGGGAATTGTATTTTGGATCTAAAGAATGTATCTGATAGTGAAGTAAATGAACTAATAGAAAGCTTGAAATTTTCTAAAAAGATTTTGGGATTACAAGAGGCACGTCAAAGAGTAGCAGAATTATTTCAAATTCGTTTTGATTCTGAAATAATTGACGAGGATAATGATGTTTTGTATATCTTACATGTTAAACGTGGAAGAATTCCGGACCGTTAGTATTCATCTTCGTTTTAAAGAAACTCACGAACATTTACTTAGAGTAGATATAAATTCTCCAAGACATGAAAATTCAGATGGAACAGTATTAAAACAGGGAGAGCATCATATTCACATATATTCTAACTTGAATAAAAGATGGGATACGATTGCTTATCCAATTTCTTTAGAAGAATTTCCAGATGTATTAACTCTTATTGAGACTTTTGAGGCGTTTTTAAGAAAAGCCAAAATTAAAGAAAGGACGAATTAGACAATATCAAATGCAAAAAAGCTTGAACGTTCCTATTTTGATTGGTTGGTGAAAGAGTATCATTTTGAAGATTTGGAGTCAATATTGTTAGAATTGATAATCCTTTCTTTGATTCTAACTTTGATTATATTGTTATGTATGATGAATTTCATAAGAACGGGTCAATCACACTAACCGATGATGGATGGGCAATCGATAATCTAGAAAGTCAGGGACTTTCTCTTTCTGGTAATGCAAAAACAAGAAGAAAAATTCTACAAGATATAGTTGATTCGCTTGGAGTTGAGTGTCATGATGGGGGACTTTTTGTTATGACTGATGTTGAACATTTACCAGAAGTAAAACAACGACTACTACAAGTAATTATGAAAATTAATGATATGATTGTTTTGAGAGATGATAAAGTAAAGAATATGTTTTTTGAAGATGTAGAAGAATTTTTGAAGTCAAAAGAAATACTATTCGAAAAAAACTTTCATTTGTTGGTAAAGGCGGAATTATCGTTCAATTCGATTTTTCTGTTCCTATAAATCCTATGAGAATTATCGGTAATGGGAATGATTTGAACAAAGCTAAACGGCTCACAATGGATACTCGTATACTTCAAAGTACATGGCCAAATACAGATTATATTGCCATTATTGATAATATCAACAATAAATTTATAGAAGAGAAGAAGGTTAATGTGATATTTAAAGAAAACACCGACACTAAAATAATAACTCTTCCGGCTAGCATAATGAAAGATAATGTAAAGCTTCTATCTAATGAACCAGTTTTCCAACTCTCTTAAAGGATATAATGAATAAAACAGTCTTTCGCCCTCCGGGGCGTTTTTCTTTTAAGAACCAGCAAGTAGTAGAATTTAATGTGCTTCATGGCATACTTAAGGCATAATAAAAATTCCCACCTCAGGTTTGCTAATTTCTGAGGTGGTTTTTGTTTACGTAGTAAAAAGAAACAGGATTTTTTATTCCATGATTTATAACCATGTAATTACAATGAACATAGCAACCAATATTTAGAATATCCAGAAGAAATGCTGGCTTTTTATCGTTTTTATATTACAAAAAGAAACTACTTAGAAACTACTTAGAAACCACTTAGAAACCACTTAGAAATGTATTTAAGTGATACTATATGGTATACTGAAAAAGAAGAAAATTGTTGGTTTTTTAGTACAACTTTTAGTGATAAGTGTCCATCTGCTAATAAGCCCTTATCTCTTTACAAACAACAGAAATTACTGTCAGAATTTCTGTTATGATGTAATAAGATATTTATAGAATAAAATATAGTAAAATTGAAATGGAAAAATCGTGTCAACAAAAGAACCATGGGATAACGAAATTTATAGTGTGATGAAAAAAGAATTGACTGAAATGAAAGGGTATGATAGAGGTAAATATGAAAGCAAGCTTCCAGTGACGGCACGCTCTTTAACTATTCTTGTTATTCTCATATTTATTCCTGCTATTGGTTTTATTTTATGGAACAATCAAGCAAGAAATACTTCTAGCATTGCTAATAGCTCTCGTCAATCGTCATCATTAGCGAAAACAGAAAAATCAAGTAGCCAAGCAACAGCTGCTTCTTCAATAGAACCAAGTGCGCCAGTTAGAATTGATACAGCTGCTTCATCTTCTAACGTTATTCAAGAAAGCTGGACAACTTATAAAATTGCTATTGGAGATTATCCAAGTACAATTGCAGCTAAAACAGGAGTCTCTTGGGCGACAATTGCTAGTTTGAATGGGATTACAGAGGCTGGATACAATGCTGACGGGTCTCCCATACATGCTGGACAACTTTTAAAATTGAAATAAAATTATTGACAAATAATTTTATAAAGCTGTCACTAGAAATTGAATTAAAATAAGAAAAAAGTTAAACGAAGATTTTCTATAAAAAAATTTAAATATTGACTTACGATCTTGTATCAAGTGGAAAATCAATAATTACAAAAATTATTGCACGGATACTCCGCAAATTTATATGTTTAGTTTAAATCTTTTCTTTTCGAGTATTCGGCACAAATGCTGGTTGTTTATCATTCAATTAAGGAAAGATCAATGTAGTATACTCATTCCAAAAGTTAAAACTTTTTCATAAATACTCCTAAGCACCTATTAATTTAGGAGGCTTTTTTTTATTAATAAAAATTGATAAACTATTCAAATAGTAGAAAATATTTTGGAGGAATTAGAGAGGAGTTAGATTTGTCATCAATAATATCTGCTATTACGGTAGTAATATCTTTAGTAACTTTTGGGTTTCAAAGACAGGATTTAAAAAAGCAAGCAAAGTATCAAAGATATACATTTACTTTGCAAAATGAATTGGAAATTATAAAGTAATCGTAAACTTAGTGACAGATATCATCGGAAATCTACAGACTCAAAAGCAAACTATAATTAGGCTGTATATGGTGCAAATGCATAGAAATTATTTTGAAAGAGAATGAGTAACGATGCATATTAGTGATAGTACTATCGATAGGGAAAAGAGAATAGAGAATAGCTTTATCTGGGAACGCAAATACTCTATATGGAGAAGAAGCAGACTTTTTAAATCAATCAACAAGTGAGTTAACAAAAGAGTTTACTAGTAAGACACATGCCTTAGACATATATTTACACGCCATTCAATATTTGGTGATTGTGGCCGAAGGTATGGGTAATATAAATATAGCATTAAATAAAATGGCTATATTAGTGAAATTACAGAACTTTATGAAGTTCCAGGTAATAAAAGTTTTGATAAATGGGCTAACGAGCATACGCAGGGCATAGAAGATAATTTGGAACTATTTCATAATGTGTTTCTTGAGATTAAATCAGATACGTCAAACAATATATCTGAAATTAATGCTGATAAATAGAAGAATGTATCATTTTTAACAGAAATTTTAGCTTATAACGTCAGCAATTAGCTGCATTGTCTATTCAATCTTTGCTGTTGTAAATTTACAACAAAACAAGAATTAATATAATGATATGTTGTAATTTTGTTGTATGGTTTTTTCATTTCTATGTTTTTTAGTTATTTTTAAAATAGAAAAAATGGCTCTATAGCCATTTTTTCTATTATTGTTTATTATCGTTCATGAAAAATAGTAGTGTTTGCAGCTCCTTAGTTAAGTCAATTGATTGAACAACCACATCTGAAGGGACTTTCAAACGAATTGGGGCAAAGTTTAGGAAACCTTTGATACCAGCTTTGACTAGAGTGTCAACAACTTCTTGGGCATTTTCTTTGCGAACAGAGAGAATTGCTGTTTTGATATCCGATTTTTTAACATTTTTTTCTAAATCAGAAATATTATAAATTGGAATTCCATCATCTGTTTGTGTTCCAACTAAGGGATTGCCAGAAATATCATAGGCTTGCGTGATTCTCATTTTATTTCTATCTTGGAATTGATAATGAAGTAATGCACGACCGAGATTTCCGACACCAATTAGAGCGATATGCGTTTCTTGGTCTTGGCCAAGAAGTTCTCCAAAGAAATCACGGAGCACTTTTGTTTCATAGCCGTATCCACGTCGGCCTAATTCACCAAATAAAGAGAAATCACGGCGAATTGTGGCAGCATCTACTCCAATTTTTTCTGAAATAAGTTGTGAGTTTGTGCGTGTCACATTTTCTTCGACAAGACTTTTAAACAGTCGATAGTACTGTGGGAGTCTTTTAGCAGTTGCTTTAGGCAAGCTTTTGCTTGGTTTATGATCAGTCATTGTTATACCTCAAAAATTTAATTCGATTTTATTAAAACTAATTAATATTTAGTTTCTTTGTGATAATTTTATCAAAAATTTGTGAAATTATCAAACAAAAGGAATGGATTATTCGTTTAAAATGAGAAATAAATAATAATTCTAAAAAAATGTTTATTTTACTCTTTTAATTATTGCGCTTTCATGTTAAAATAGAAATATGAAAAAATAGACAGGGAGAAAATATGATTAAAATTTATCTTAGTGGTTCATGTTCATCTTGTAGAAAAGCTAAAAAATGGTTGCGTAAGCGTCACATTGAATTTGAAGAAATAAATTTATCAAAAGATGTTATGGAAAAAGATGATTTAATCAAAATTTTATCCTTGACTGAAAACGGATTTGAGGATATAATTGCGACCCGAGGGAAAACATACGCATCTTTAAATTATAATTTCGATGAATTAGGACTAGAAAAAGCATTTAAATTAATTCAGGAAAATCCACGTCTTCTAAAACGACCATTAATTTTTGACGAGGACTGTCTATTGATTGGTTTTAACGAGGATGGAATCAGAGCGTTTATTCCACCAGAAGTTAGGAGAATTGAATTGCGTGAAAGATTAATTTTAGTCTAATATTAATTTTATTTTAGCTTATCAGATTTGGTAAGCTTTTTAATTTCAAGAATTTGGAAGAACTACAAAAAGCTTGCCTTAAATGCTATAATAGAAGGACTGCTTTTCTATCATATGAAAAGGAAAAACGAAGTATTAAAAAATATGCTTTGAGATTTAACGAAGAGGATAAATATCATGATTTTACTGCAAGGGAATGGAATTGCACGCACTTTTGGTGGCGATGTTTTATTTGAAAATATCAATTTTAGTTTACAAGACCATTCAAGAATTGCCCTAGTTGGCCGAAATGGAGCTGGTAAGTCAACCTTGCTTAAAATTATTGCTGGAGTTGAAGAAGCGAGTCACGGAACTGTATCCCAGACCAAAGATTTGATAATGAATTATTTAGCGCAAGATACTGGGCTGAATTCCTCAAGGACAATATTTGCAGAAATGCTCTCTGTTTTTGATTCGCTTCGCCAAATGGAAAAACAATTGCGCCAGATGGAATTGCAAATGGGAGAACTTGCTGGAGATGAATTGACAGCTTTGATGAAACGTTACGATGCTTTATCAGAAGAATTTCGGATGAAAAATGGATTTACTTATGAATCTGAAATTAAGTCTGTCTTAAATGGTTTTCGCTTTGATGAAACAATGTGGGAAAGAGAAATTTCAAGTTTATCGGGGGGACAAAAAACACGTTTGGCTCTTGCTAAGATGTTGCTTGAAAGACCACAACTTTTGATTTTGGATGAACCAACTAACCACTTGGATATTGAAACTTTAGCTTGGCTTGAAAATTACCTTAAAAATTACGAAGGTAGTTTATTAATTGTCAGTCATGACCGGTACTTTTTGGATAAAGTGGTTAATGAAGTCTTAGAATTATCTAGAGGAGAATTGACTCGTTTTTCTGGAAATTATTCTCGCTATGTTGAACAAAGAGAGCAAAAACTCTTGTTAGAACTCAAAAATTTTGAAAAACAACAAAAAGAAATTGCTAAATTAGAGGACTATGTTGCCAGAAATTTAGTTCGTGCTTCAACGACTAAAATGGCGCAATCGCGTCGTAAAAAGTTGGAGAAAATGGAGCGTTTAGAAGCACCAACTAGTGATGATAAATCGGCCAATGTTACTTTTACTCCTGGAAAAACGTCTGGAAATGTTGTTTTAACTGTTTCAGAAGCAACGGTGGGTTATGAAGATAATCGTCTCTCTGGTCCGATTAACATTGACGAGCGTAAAGGTGAGTCCCTTGCTATTGTTGGGCCAAATGGAGTAGGTAAAACAACATTGATTAAGTCAATTGTGGGACAGATTCCATTTTTAGCAGGTCAAGCAAAATTGGGTGCCAATGTTACTTTGGGCTATTATGACCAAGAACAAGGAAGATTGACAGCTTCCAATACTGTCTTAGACGAATTATGGAATGAGCATCGCTTACTTAATGAAGTTGAAATTCGCAATATGCTTGGAGCCTTTCTTTTTAGTGGAGATGATGTAAAGAAAACGGTTGGGATGCTTTCTGGTGGTGAAAAAGCCCGTCTTTTACTTGCTAAATTAGCAATGGATCACGATAACTTTTTAGTTTTAGATGAACCAACCAATCACTTGGATATTGATTCACGTGAGGTCTTGGAGAATGCTTTGATCGATTTTCCAGGGACAATCTTGTTTGTTTCTCATGACCGCTATTTCATCAATAGAGTAGCTACCAAAGTTTTAGAAATTGCTCCCGAAGGAAGTACAGAATTTTTGGGAGATTATGATTATTATGTTGAGAAAAAAGAAGAGGTACAAGCTGAGAGTAATTCTTCAGAAAATGGGGAACCAATAGAAAGTTTAGCTCAACAAGATTTTACAGCTCAGAAAGAAGCTCAAAAGAATCGACGTAAAGTAGAACGCGAAATCAAGGCTTGTGAAGAGAAACTAGCCGATTTGGAAACAAAAATCGCAGCTCAATTATTGGAAATGCAAGAAAATACCGCTGATTTTGTTAAATTAGGAGAATTACAAGCTGAAATTGACCTCTTTAATGATGAAAAAGATGAGATAGAAATGACTCTTTTAGAAGCGATGGAAGAATTGGAAAATTTGTAAGTGTTGTGAAGAGAATTTAGTGTAAATAAGCTAAAACGCGAAGCTTGAAAGCTTTGCGTTTTTTTATCAAAAAAATTCCGAGATTTCGGAAAAAGTCTTTTCGGACATTTTGATTTGATATAATCAGTTTAGAAAATGATTCATGAATAATGAGTGTCGCTCACTCAAATCAAGAAAGGAGAATTCTTATGTTAAATTTAAAATCAAAGGTATTGATTTCGAGCAGTTTGCTGCTGTTGATCGGTATTGGCTGGAGCACGGGAAGATTATTTGAAAAAACACCACAAGTTTCTAGTAAACCGACAATAAATTTGACAATTTCAAATTACTCAGAATTAAATCGGTCGGATAACCAAAACATTCAAGTTCTTGCGAATGTTGACAAAAAGCAAGCTACATCAGCTTTTGACAAAGCAGCTGGACGAAGGGACACAGACACCCAGGTTCAAAAATCAAGCAACGAAAAAGTGACGACAGTTTCGGAAAAGAATAATGGGGTAGTTGTTGCAGTTGAAACAACCAACACAAATACTAATGAAAGCAACACCTTAGTTAATGAAGGCAATAAATTGATTTTAACCAAGACCGTTTATAACACGGTAAGCAAAAAGTATGACACCAAAGTTGCGGAAGTCCCTTTAGGAGTTGGAAACTCAAACATCCAAACAGTGAAAGTAACCTATGGCTCATGGAAATACACGAATATTGCGATTGGGAAGAGTGCATTAGCTTTTACCCTGGATTGGGTAGGCCCTCAAGCCGTAGTCAGCAAGCTTGCGACTATTTTTAGAGTTAGTGCTAAAGTAGCCAACGGTTTTATTGCGGGACTCGCTTTGAATACGGCAGGTTTTGGGGATAGAATTGCAAACTACTTAGATAAAAATCATAATGGTTGGATTGGCCTGTATCAACGTTGGAAAAAGGATACTTCCTTCAAAAACGGGTTAGTCGCTCAAAATATCACATATACAGAATGGAAAACAGAATGATATGGAAAAAAAACACCTTATTACATCTCTATTTGGGATTGCTGGGGCGATTTTCGTCCCCAGATTGGCTGCACTTCCAAAAGTTTTATCTGGAAGCCATACGATTGAAATTACCGCATCTAACCTGAGCTACACCTTTTTCGGCGTCTTAGTGCTTGGCCTGCTAACAGGAGCAATCAGAAAACAAGAACGCATTTTGACGACTTTCATTAGTCTTATTATCTTTGGGCTTCCGCTACTCATCCTCTGGCAACAAAAAGTGGTCTTCAATCTCAATGTACTCGTTTGGGGTCTGCTTGTTCTTGTGGGTATTGTGCTAATCGTAGTTTGGGTGAGACAAATGATTCAAGACGATAAGAATCAATAAAGAACAGAAAAAATGCAAATCTATATTTTAATGAAACACCCTCAGAAAGCCTGCACTTTGTGATGTGCAGGCTTTTTTATCTGTCCTGAATTTTGAGACACAAGAATTTACGCAATAAGCTACACAACATCTTGCGTAAACAAAAAGAAGTTAGTTGGCACACTTAGGCAAGAATATTGAATCCAGAATACCCTTTTCTAATTAATAAGAAAGGGATTTTTATAACTTGAATTTATAATTTAACTGCAACAAAAAAAGATAATTTATAAAATCCAGTATAATAAGTTTTGTTAGACTATTGAAAACTGCAGAAATGATGAATAATCCCTATACTCATCTTACAATATTTGACCGTGAAAAGATATATTTGTGGTATTCACAAAAAATTTCACTAGAAGAATTGCTCATCAATTGAACCGGAGAGAAAATTTCCATCAAGGATTTCTGATAAAATTTAGAGTGTGAATTTTCTTTTTAAGACATCTATTACTTTTCGACAGAGCAACTTCGTTTTGTGACAATTTTGTTTTTATCCAATTTGGAAGCAAAAATTGCAGCTCTATTATTGGAAATGCAAGAAAATACCGCTGATTTTGTTAAATTAGGAGAATTACAAGCTGAAATTGACCTCTTTAATGACGAAAAAGATGAGATAGAAATGACTCTTTTGGAAGCGATGGAAGAATTGGAAAATTTGTAAGTATTGTGAAGAGAATTTAGTGTAAATAAGCTAAAACGTGAAGTTTAAAAGCTTTACGTTTTTTTATTTTGTAATCTAAAAATCCTATATTTAAATAAAGCGAAACAATCATTGCTTTTTTGTTAAAAAGTAGTACAATTTAATCAAAATAAATTGAAATGCTGGAATGTGGAATGGTAAAAAGCAATAGAACAATCTCTTTGATGGGAGAAATTTTTTATGATTTACGAACACAACGAAACTTTAGATTAACTGACTTTGGAAAAGTAGGTTTGTCAAAATCATCACTTTCAGATTTTGAAAGTGGAAAGTCTATTCTTAGATTTGATAAATTAGATGCAGCTTTAGAATTAATGCATATTGAGGTTTCTGAGTTTGAATATTTTTTTAACAATTACCATTCTGATTATTTTGTTGAGATTTGTGATGAAATTGAAGATGCGAATTATATGCAAGATACTGTAAAATTAAAAGCGATTAATAGTGAAGCTGGAAAATATGATAATGAACAAGGAAATCGAATGATATTTCTAGCGACTCAAAATTTGCTTTATGGATTGACAGAGCGAGAAGAAGTTGAAGTTACTGATTTAATGTTTAATATCGAAGTTTGGTCATATTTTGAGTTAAGTATTCTTTCGTTTGTTGTAGAACACTTGAATACCCGTTTGACTCTCTCTTTGATGAAAGACTTTTGGAAAGAAAATTTGCATTATCTCAAAGTTAAAAAATATCGGGAAAAAATTGTCCAAATTGTTTGCCGAGCAGCTGTAAAGTATATTAGTGAGAATAAATATTCCATTGCTCAAAAACTCTTGGAAGATGTTAATATTGCTTTAATACCTTATAAAAAGGATTTATTTTGCCGTAATATGTCTCGCTTTACTCTTGGCTTATTGCTTCATCAATCAGGCAAAACTGCCGAGGGGAAAGCTAAAATGGAGAGTTCTATCCGTCTTTTTGATGAATTGGGTTTGCCAGAGATGAAGGCTTATTATCAAAAAATATTTGATGAATCTGTAAAAAACTAGTGGGATATAAAAGGGATTTGAGTTCCCTTTTTATTTTTTATAAAAAATTTTTCCGAGATTTCGGAAAAGGCCTTTTGGGGTATTTTGATTTGATATAATCATTTTAGAAAATGATTCATGAATCTTGAGTGTCGCTCACTCAGAATGGTAAAAGGAGGGTTACAAATCTTGAAAGAAGAAATGTCACCGTAGCAGTGATGCAAAATCTCTATTGATTTGCATCGCATCTCAAAAAGGAGAAAAAATATGTCACATTTAAAAAATAATCTAGTATTTTCAAGTCTAACAATTTTACTCGTAACGGGTGGAAGTCTTGGACTTGCCCAATCTACACACAATAAGGTCTCATCACAAAAACTCGAAGCTAAAAATGTAAATCAAGTTTCAAACTATTCTGGTGATATTGACTTGTTGGCAGTAAGCCAACCAACTACGCCAACGACGAATAATGGTCAAATTAATTCGGCATTTATCAATCGTTTCAATAATGCTGTTATCTTAGATTCAAAAACTGGTCAATTTTCAATAAATCAAAAGACTTTACCAATAAATGCGACAAAGCTTGAATTGACAGAGCTTGATAAATTGATTTCGCAATCAAATGTCTCTTTGAAGCAGACTATTTTAGAAGTTCCTAAAGCCAATGTGATGCAAGACGGGAATTCAGTTGTAATTGGAGATAGTCCGAAAACTGCAGAAGAAATAGCTAGCGATAGTCAAGCAACTCTAATCACAATCTATCATGAAAGGAAGACCTATTTACATACTTATTGGTGGGGAACTCGTTTAGGAGTTTCCCGTACATTGGCACGGAAAATTGGACAAAAGGGTGTTCACTCAGCCGAAGCAGCAGGCGCTTTAGCAGGAGTTTTAGGACTTAAGCTTCCTCAAGCAGCGGTGAATTGTAGCTTTATTCGTGGTGTCTCATATCTTATTGGCACAGCATTAACTAAAACTCCAGGAGGCATAGTATTTAATTTTACTGCTGGAATGCCAAGTGGAGGAGTCTGGGGGTTTGAATGGCAATGATTACTAAAAAGAGTATAAGAATCGTACAATATCTGAGTAGTATATTTGCCGTAATACTCGGTGTTTTAATTTTTATTTTTCCAAGTGGCCTTAGCATACTTAAATATATTTTTGCAAGTATTGCAGTAATTCTTAGCATTTTAAGTCTTATCATGCAAACTTTTCATAGAAATAAATGATAGGGGTTAGGGCTGAGGGGATTTGATTTTCAATCATTGAGGAAATTTAACGAAAAAATTTATATTTTTAGCAGATGTTATCTTAAGATTTCTTTTTATGGTTTTGGCTTGGTATGTTTATACAAACTATTCGGCTGATAATAAAATGAAATGGGTTGGTTTGTCTATGGTTGCATTCAATATTATTACAATGTTTTTTGATTCCAATTATCATAAGTCGAAAAAATAAGACTTGCAAATCTGGCTCAAGTTTGTTAAACTAATAAACAATATAACTTTTAAACTAGTCCAGAGAGGCTAGCAAGGTTGAAATCAGGAAAAATTGATTCTATTTTTACTGACAGGATTTTCTGTCAGTAAAAGTGAATTTGTTTTGATACTTTTTACACTTGCTAGGATTCTTGGCAAGTGTTTTTTATTGCTGACCATTCTGTCAGTAAATTGAGAAGGAGAAATCATGTCAATATCAAAAGCCATTGCTGCAGATTTATTGGAAATTAAAGCGGTCAGTCTCTCACCAAGTCAACCTTTTACTTGGGCTTCAGGAATTAAGTCGCCAATATATACTGATAATCGGGTGACCTTAGCTTATCCGGAAGTAAGAAACCAAATCGAAGGGGCTTTTGCTGAATTGATTAAAGCGGAATTTCCAGAAGTTGAAGTCATTGCAGGAACTGCTACAGCAGGAATTCCTCATGGTGCAATTATTTCTGACTATCTTAAATTACCATTTGCTTATATTCGTAGCAAACCAAAAGACCATGGAGCAGGAAATCAGGTTGAGGGACGTGTGGCAAAAGGCCAAAAAATGGTTGTGGTTGAAGATTTGATTTCGACTGGTGGTTCTGTTTTAGAAGCTGTTGCAGCCGCAGAACGTGAAGGTGCTGATGTTCTTGGTGTGGTTGCAATTTTCACTTATGAATTAGAAAAAGCGAACAGTAAATTTACTGAGGCTGGTGTTAAATTAGCCACATTGACAACTTATTCTGAGCTGATTGAAATTGCTAAAGAAACGGGTTATGTGACAAAAGAAGAATTAGAATTACTTAAAAAGTTCAAAGAAAATCAAGAAACTTGGCAAGATTAATTTACTGACAGAAATTCAAAGAGCCTGTCAGTAAATTATTAGGTTCTGGAACATCTGTCAGTTCAATGCGACCAAAGGGAGACATTGAATCGGAGGATAAATGAACAAGTCAGCAAAGCTGATTGTTCTGTCAGTAATTTATGAAAGGAAGAAAATGACTTTATTAATTAAAAATGGACGACTTGTTGACCCCAAATCAAATCGAGATGAAGTGTTAGATATTCTGATTGAAAATGACAAGATAGTAAAAATCGGCTTAAATTTGTCAGTAGAAAATGCAGAAATTGTTGATGCAAGGGGATTAGTCGTTGCCCCTGGTTTAATTGATGTTCATGTTCATTTTCGTGAACCAGGACAAACGCATAAAGAAACGATTCATAGTGGTGCAAAATCGGCTGCGGCTGGTGGTTTTACAAGAGTAGTCATGATGGCAAATACAAAACCTATTTTATCTACGCCAAAAGTGCTGACAGAAACTTTAGAAATTGCTGACAAAGAAGACATTAAGATTGATGCAGTTGGGTCAATTACGCAAGATTTTGATGGAGAAAATTTAACAGATTTTGATGCACTCATTAAAGCAGGAGCAATCGGCTTTTCTGATGATGGTATTCCACTGACAGATGCTGGAGTTTTACGTAAAGCGCTGCAAAAAGCGAAATTAACTGACAGCCTGCTTTCAATTCATGAAGAAGATCCAAATTTGATTGGAACTTTAGGAGTGAATGATGGCGAAGTGGCTCATAAATGTGGCTTCACAGGGGCACCGACTGTTTCAGAATACAGCATGATGGCACGTGATACTATGATTGCTTACGAAACAGGCGCTCGCTTGCACATTCAACATTTATCAGCTGGAGAATCTGTTGAAGTGGTGCGATTTGCCAAAAATTTAGGAGCAAAAATCACAGCAGAAGTGACTCCACAACATTTTTCGATTACAGAACAAATGATTTTTGAGCAGGGAACAAATGCTAAACTCAATCCACCACTGCGTAGAACGGCTGATATCGATAAAATAATTGAGGGATTAAAAGATGGGACAATTGATGTCATCGCCACAGACCATGCTCCTCATACTCATGAAGAGAAAAATGTCAGCCTTGATAAGGCTCCTTCAGGAATGATTGGATTAGAAACTTCCTTGCAACTTGGATTGACAAACTTAGTCGCAAAAGGCCATTTAACACTCAGTGAATTACTGACAAAAATGACCGTTAATCCAGCTAAACTTTATAATTTTGATGTAGGTTACCTCGCAGAAAATGGACCGGCTGACCTCGTCATTTTTGATGCTGAAAATGAGTATCAGGTCGGTGAAACATTTGACTCCAAAGCGACCAATTCTCCATTTATTAAACAGAAAGTTCAAGGGCAAGTCAAATATACAATATGTGATGGAAAAATAGTCTATCAAGCGAAATAATAAAAAAAGGACCTAAGAAATTAATTTTCATAGGTCCTTTTTTTGTGTGACTTTACATCAGTATAAAGAACCGTTGTAGAGTAAGTCATTAAGTGAGTGGATAATTTCTAAATTATCTTTGATTGATTTTTCATTTTCTACTTTTTGAGTAATTTTTTCTGTTTGTGTTTTCATTGTTTATTTCCTTTCAAATGTCCTTTTGTCTATAAGTATAGTATATCAAGGATTTGCTTGCTAAATTCTTACAAAAATGTAATTGAAGAAAATAATTACTATAAAAAAACAAAATCGAATTATCCATTGAAATGAAGCGTTTTGGATAAAAAGCAAACAATTCCTTTTTGTTGAGTAGCAAAGAAGAAATTATCTTTGGGAGTTTGAGTGGATTATGGGTATAACTGATTTGGTACAAATAATTGATTATAAAAAAATTAACAAAAGACCATATTTATAATTTATTTATAATTTAAATGCTATAATTATCTTATTAAAAGGAGGAGAATTTATGAAAAAAAACTTGTCAAAAACTCAAATGTTACTTCTTGGGGCAACGCTCGCCAGCCTTTCGGTTGGTATTGTAAGCTATGGACCAACAATAATTAATCCTCATGCTGTTACTATTTCTGCGGATGTAAAAGCCAGTTCTGGAAAATGGGGTGAGGCTAATTGGGTTTTAGCCAATGATGGAGAACTAATATTTTTTGGAGGAAATATCGGACATCCAAGTCAAAGTTTACCAGAAGTTTTGCGTGAAGCAAATATAGACCCAGCAGCGGTAAAAAGTATCGAATTTACAACAAAAACAAGTGCTAATAACATCTCTAGAGCATTTGTAGATTTGCCAGAACTCCAAAAAGTATTGAAATTAGGTAATTTAAATTACTCGGGAAGTGCTGATTCTATGTTTTTAAGTGCTACAAATTTAGAGGAAATCGATTTAGCTGGTTTTGATACGAGTAAAATTTCAAGTATGGAGTATATGTTTTTTGGGATTAAGGCAAGTACGTTAGATGTTTCCAAGTTTGATACGTCTAATGTCACAAACATGCGAGGAATGTTTGATGGTGCCAGTAATTTGACTAGTCTTGATCTTTCTAATTTTGATACAAGTAAAGTAACGGATATGTCTTACCTATTTGTAAAGTTGTCAAAAATCACACAAATAGATGTTTCTAGTTTTAACACCAGTAACGTGGTTAGTATGGCTGGGATGTTTGATAGTGTCAGTAATATATCCAGTCTTGATCTTTCTAATTTTGATACAAGTAAAGTAACGGATATGAATTATATGTTTCTTGGAGCGGAAAAACTTGAACATCTTGATATAAATAATTTTAATACAGCAAGCGTAAGAAGCATGGAAAGTATGTTTAGTAGGATGAAAGCACTTGAAAAATTAGATTTGAGTTCTTTTACAATTTCTGAAAATACGGATAGTCAAGCAATGTTTAGTCAAACAAATAATCTAAAAAATCTAAAATTAGGTCTGGCAAGTCAATTAAATTCTGACATGAATTTAGCAAATGTACCAGTCACGAATGGCTACACAGGTAAATGGCAAAATGTTGGTTCTGGCACGCTAGATAATCCAACAGGAGATCATATTTGGACTTCAAGTGAATTCATGACAAACTTTGATGCAGCAACGATGGCAGATACTTATGTATGGCAAAATATGTCTGGTAGCGAAATGGAATTAGGAGAAGTTACTGATTATAGCAATGATAAACCACTTTCTGACTTTATTCCCACGGCTACAACTCCCTTGAATCCTTATAGATATAACGTTGTACTTAATAATGACTATCAATTTTATTCAAAATTAGAAAATGGTCAACTCGATACGGATAATATCATTTCTCTGGGGAATCTAACAGGAAAGACACTTTATAATAAAGAAACAGTGCCTGTTACCTATACCTCTGGTGATAAAAAAGGGCAAACTACCAATTTTGTAAATGTTAGTTTAGAAAGTGATAATTGGTATTGGGTAGATGAACATGCTTTGAATTTGGATTTGGCTGCAACTTATCCAAGTGTAAATAGTTCAGGAATAAAATTACCTGATGGGATGTTTTTAGGCTCAACAATAACTTATGGCTCAAATCCCGAGGTTTCCAATTCTCAAATGGTATCTAATGCTTATAATTCACAAGGTAAAATCATTTATGAATCAAAAGCGAAAATAGAAGATTTTGCAGCAGAATCTGATCCAGAAAAGGCTCTTGCAGCATTTAATAAAGAAATTGACCGGGCTGCAGAAAGTTGGAATGCCGCAATCAATCCCAAAGAACCCACAATTATAAAATCAAGTGAATCGACTGAACCAGTAACCTTAGTGATTTCTCCAAATCCAGAAGGCGATGGTAGTGCAACATCAAGTGGCAATACTGGAATTGAAAGTACACTAGTCAACTGGGCGCTTGATTCGGAGGCACCAGATTATGATGTTAATTTACTTTTTATTACAATTCGACATGAACTTGGTCATTCGCTAGGTTTAGACCATACTTCAGGAGGACAATACTATGGAATGCCAGATGGCTACCGCATTAACATTGATGACGATGTTATGAATGCAATTTTATCTCATACTACAGGCGGATACCCATGGACTCAAAAAACAATTACGCAAGAAAGTGTTGATACTGTTCATTTAATTTTGAAAAACCAAAATTTTGCAAATCCACAACATTAATCAATCGATTTATTTATGGTCTGAAAATTAAATTTTAAAAAACAAGAAAAAGATATAAAAAAACTTTTTCTTGTTTTTTTCATGGATGAAACTGAGAATTAAAATGTATCCATCTTCGCTCAAAGAGACAGCTTTAATTATATGGATGATAAAGATGTGCAGCTGAGTTGATTAGTAATTAAGAGATTTAATAAGGAGCGTATTTTTACTTTAATAAAGTAATGAAAAACTTTAATTTTATTAACTAGTAACTCCATTGAACAGCATTGTCAGACTATGGTATAATAGTTCTATGAATTATTACGATGAATATAGCAAAGGGCATCTTGTCTTACCAAATGTGTTTTTAGCACATTTTAGTAAGCTTTTCCCTTCTGCTTTTGATTTTTTGATTTGGTTATACTTTTTTGAAAATCAAGATATTGCACCTAGTGAAATTGCTGAAAAAACAGGTAAAAAATTATCGGAGGTCAATCAGGCCATTGATAATCTGTCCAAATTTGGATCAATGAAGGTGACTTTAATTGAAATTGATGGAGAAATGGAAACTTTCTTTGATATTAGCCCGGCCTTTAAGCACTTAGATGAAATTTTGGGTGGTGCTGTTGCGAGTTCAACTCCAGAGAATGAAAAAGTTCAAGAAGAGGGGCAGCTTAAAGAATTAGTTAGCATGTTTGAAGCAGAAATGGGCATGATTTCTCCTGTACAAATGGAAGAATTGAGAGCTTGGCTGTTTGAAGATGGTTATGACTTTTCGTTGATTAAACAAGCTTTGCGTGAAGCAGTCCTCAATCGTAAGGTATCTTTAAATTACATTAAAGCTATTTTACGAAATTGGAAAAATGATGGGGTGAATTCTCTTCAAGCGATTGAGACTCGCCAAATGGAACGCGAAGAAGCTAAGAGAAAGAAACCACAAGAAGATTTTTATATTCCTTTGGATGGACCATGGAATAGTTAATAGAGATAATGGACGTGCACGATGTTAAGTAAAAAAAGATATCTTGAAGCTTTAAAAATTATTGAAGACATGTTTCCGCAAGCTCACGGAGAATTAGAGTGGGAAACTCCTTTTCAACTATTGATTGCGACGATTTTATCTGCCCAAGCAACTGACAAAGGGGTTAATAAAGCGACGCCGGCTCTTTTTGCCGCTTTTCCAGATGCACAAACAATGTCGCAGGCAAATGTGGAAGAAATTGAGAAGCTGATTCGGACAATTGGTCTTTACAAGACTAAAGCTAAAAATATTTTACGGACATCACAGATGTTAGTGACCGACTTTGGGGACCTTTTGCCTGATTTGCCAAAGGATAAAAAGGTATTACAAACTTTACCGGGGGTGGGTCGAAAAACAGCAAATGTTGTTTTAGCAGAAGCTTACGGAATTCCGGGGATTGCGGTTGATACACATGTTGAACGAGTTTCTAAACGTTTGGATATCGTTCCCCAAAAAGCAACAGTTTTAGAAGTTGAAGAAAAGTTGATGCAGCTAATTCCTGAGGAAAAATGGGTTCAAGCACATCATCATCTGATTTTCTTTGGTCGCTATCATTGTACAGCCAAAAAACCAAAATGTGCAGACTGTCCTGTTTTAGATTATTGTAAATTTGGAAAGAAATATTTAAAAAATGAATGAAATTAAACTTTCAAAACGCTTGAAAGCAGTTGCTGACTATGTCGACAATGGAGCAAGGCTTGCTGATATCGGCTCAGACCATGCTTATTTACCAACTTATTTGATGCAAAAAGCTGTCATTGATTTTGCAATAGCAGGAGAAGTGGTTAAAGGACCTTTTGAAATTGCTAAAAATCATGTAGCAGAAGCTGATTTAAGTGATCGGATTGTGGTTCGATTGGCCAATGGCTTAGGTGCTATTGAAAATACTGACAAGATTGATACAATCGTGATTGCTGGTATGGGAGGAATATTAATTTCCGAAATTTTAGAGGCAGGCAAAGAAAAGTTAAGTCATGTTAATCGTTTGATTTTGCAGCCTAATAATCATGAGGAAAGTCTACGTCAGTGGTTAGTGAATCATCAATTTGTCATTAAAAAAGAAGAGATTTTATTGGAGGCTGGTAAGTTTTACGAGATTATTGTTGCCGAACCACTCTCAAAATTAATGACAGAAAAGTTGTCAGTAAATGATTTAACATTTGGCCCTTTTTTATCTAAAGAAAAATCAACTGTTTTTCAACAAAAATGGCAAAAGGAATTAAATACTTTGAATAAAATTATTGCTCGTTTGCCTGAAGAACAAGCTGAAAAACGTCAAGAGGTTTTAAATCAAATTGCGAGAATTGAGGAAGTGCTTCGATGAAAATTTCTGATTTTATGCTTGAATACGAAAAATTTTGCCCCAAAGAATTAGCTGTTGAAGGTGATCCTGTAGGTTTACAAGTTGGGAACCCAAACGATGAACTAACAAAAGTTTTGGTAACCTTGGATATTCGTGAGCAAACAGTGGCAGAAGCAAAAGCGCTGGGTGTGAATCTGATTATTGCTAAACATCCTTTGATTTTCCGCCCCCTTTCTGCATTGACTTCAATGAATGATCAGGAAAAATTAGTTTTGGATTTGGCGCGAGCTGGAATTGCTGTTTATACCAGCCATACAAATATTGATGTGGTTACTGGTGGTTTAAACGATTATTTCAGTCAGTTACTTGGAATGACTGATATTGAAGTGCTAGATGACGAAGAAGGATTGGGACGTGTTGGAAATATTGAACTGACAGAATTATCAGTGCTGACAGAAAAAGTGAAAGCAGCATTTGGGTTAGATAGATTACGTCTTATCACTTATGATCATAAATTGACTCAAAAAATTGGAAGAATTGCAATTTGTGGTGGTTCAGGTGGAAAATTATGGCCTAAATCTTTGGAAAAAAAGGCAGATATTTACATAACAGGAGATATTTATTATCATGTTGGTCATGATATGCTTTCAGCTGGTTTATTAGGAATAGACCCTGGTCACTATATTGAGCATGCTTTTATTGGATTAGTTGCTGACAAGCTTCGATCTTTTGATATGGGTGTCAAGATTTATGAAAGCCAAGAAAAGACAAATCCATTTTATGACATATAAAAAAGACCCTCTTGGAGGGCCTTTTTGGTTGGAACTAATTAGCTAGCTTTTTGTTTACCACGGAAGTCAACGATTAAAAGGTTAGGGCTAAGCAATTCAGCTGTACTACGCAATTCAATCAAATTATATGAAGGATTGATTTTGGTAGACATTTCATCTTGGAAGAAGTAAGAACCATAGCCTTTATAATAAATTGGTCCAAATTCAGAATCAATACTTGCATCAAAGACTTCAGGAACGTTTCCTTTTTCCACGGCAACAATACGATAACGAGAAATTCCACCTGCACAAGCGTCAACTTCAGTATTGACTTCACTCAAAGTATGGTCAAAATCAAAAACTAAATCAACATCACCAAATGCTTTAATTTTATCAGCTGTTTTTTCATCAAATGTAATTTTCATCTTATTACCTCCACTATATATCAAAAGATGACTTGTAAATTCATCTATTTGTTATCTTTTTATACTTATATTATAACGCTAAAAAGTTCAGTAGGGAACAATAATGCTCATAAATTTTTAATTAATCTTGGTAATCTTTCAAAACCCATTCATTAATCGCATAAGCAACGCCTGATTTAGCATTTGATTTAGTTACATATTTAGCAATTTTTTTCAATTCCGATTTTCCGTTTTCCATCACAACAGGACAACCTGCAACTTCAAGCATTGAACGGTCATTTTCTTCATCTCCAATAGCCATTACTTCATCCAAGTCAAAAGAAAGTTTCTCAGCCAAATGTTGAACTGCTGACCCTTTACTTGCTTTTTTATTCATGAATTCTAAATAAAACGGTGTTGATTTCACTACATTATATCGTTCAAAGAATCCAAAGGGAAGGTATGCAATTCCGTCATCAAGTGCCGCAGGTTCATCAACCATCATTACTTTAGCAATTTCTAAAGCAGCAATATCTTCGGGTTGGCGAATATAAAGTGGCATTTTAACCATTTGGGCTTCTTGGACAGTATATCTTCCGACATCATGATTTGGAGTATAGATTCCCTCGCGAGTGATTGCGTGAATCGGTAGTCCAATTTTACGAGCAGCAGCATCTAAGTCAAGCCAATCTTCAGAACTCAAAGTTTCTTTGATAAATTCTTCACCAGTTGCTCGCTGAACCAACCCACCATTATAAGTAATAACATAATCACTTTGGTCAGTTAATTCAAGTGCTTTTAGAATATCAACAACACCAGGTAAAGGTCGGCCAGTTGTAATGACAATTTTAACGCCAGCCGCTTTAGCTTTTTTAACAGCCGTTTTTACTTCAGCAGTAATTTGGCGATTAGGATCAAGTAAAGTTCCGTCAAGGTCAATAGCAACAAGTTTAATCATAAGAATTTCTCTTTCTGTTTCTTTCAATTTATTAAATATTTAGCAATTATAGGTTGTCATCAAGTGATAATTGTTTACTGACAGAGTCGTCAGTATTTTCAGAGGCAGTAGAATTTCTGTCAGTAAAATTTTGATTAATCACCAAGCTGTCATTAACGATATACTTGGTAAATTCAGGATTTTCTAGCATAATTTTTGGAAAATAGAATCGGCTATTTCCATGAATTGTACCTGTCAAACTTTTAATAAGTGGAGAAAGTACTGACAGCTCTGTAAGCGAACCATTTTTTTGTAAAATATTAATTTCAGTCCGCGGTTTTTCAGAACTTGGTCGATAGAAATCATAAGGCAAATCATAATTACTATGAATACCAGTGTAATAGTCAGGATTAAAGCCTGCTTCTTCAACCAAGGAAGATAAAATTTCTAAATCTTCTAATTCTACAGTCTTTGGGTCAAAAGTAATCGATTTGAGTAAATGACGATTGACATAAGCAGAAGCTAAATCAGCGAGAATTTCATCATCATGACTCATCCAAACTTGAAAATAAGTATTCATAACGCCATCATCAAGTCTTAAATAATTTTGTAAATTATGATTTTGCTCGAAAAAGGGAACGAGACAAGGACTTGATATCGCAAAATAGTCTGGCTGACTGGCATATAAAAACTTAGCACGTGCGAGTAACTTTTGCAGTAAAACTTCCATTGAGCGTGAAGAAGCATGAAAATAAACCTGCATATACATTTGGTATCGACTGACAATATAGTCTTCAACTGCATGCATTCCTGAGTACTTAAAAGCAATTCCATTTTCCGTAGGAACAATCACTCTTAAAATCCAAGTTAAATCAAATTGTCCATAGACAGCACCTGTAAAATAAGCATCTCTAAGGAGATAATCCATGCGGTCAGCATCAATTTGACTTGAAATCAATTGAACAACTTGAGGATTAGAATATTCATGAGAAATGACAGAAGCCACTTTTTCAGGAAAATCAGGAGAGACCTTGCGTAAAATTCCATTAATTTCTGTATCAGGAGAAGTAATTATTTCTCGAGTGACCGCCTCGTGGTCTGTATTAAATAAACCTTCAAAAGTATGTGAATAAGCACCATGTCCAACATCGTGTAATAAGGCTGCACACTGAGTTAAAAGATTCTCATCAGGATTCCATTCCAAAGGGAAATTCCGACTAAAATAATCAGTAATCCTTTTGGCAATGTGGTAAACACCCAAACAATGAGAAAAACGGGTATGTTCAGCTCCATGGAAGGTAAAACTTGATGTACCAAGTTGTTTAATTCGTCTTAAACGTTGGAATTCAGCAGTGTCAATCAATTCTGATATTACAGGATGATTCACCGTGATATAGTCATGAACTGGGTCACGAAAGACTTTTTCCAAAATAAAACCCCCTCTAAAATTTAAGGTCTATTCTCTATTAAAAATTAATCAGATTTTTCCTTATTTTATCTTAATTATACCCTATTTTCATCCAAAATGCAGACCCTCATCACCTTAATCTTTTTAGCACAGACTATGTTTTTAATATTCAAGGAATTATAGTAAAATATGATTATGGAAATTATAATTAGGAATAGAATTAAAATTGACCAGCAAGAAGAGTTGGTCAAAGAAATATATCAGGGAGAGTTGAAAAAAGGAGAACATCAGACCTTACTCAAGTATCAAAATGCTGCAAATGAAAAAGTTTTACTTAAATTTGATGAAAAAGAAGTGATAATGACCCGCTTTGCAAAGCGACCTATCAAAATGCATTTTCATCCAGAAATTCCAGGTTTAACTGAATATGAAGGTTTAGGAGAACTATCAATTCTGACAAATGCTTTAAGCATTGATCATGAGAGCAGGACAATTAAAATTAATTACCAACTTTCGCAAGGTGCCCAAAAAATAGCCGATTATCATTTGAGAATTGACTGGAAAGAGCAAAGTGTGGAAGGAGAAACAAATGGATAAAATTCATCTACCTAAAGAAATATATGAACGATTAGACCTTAAAGAAAACGAAGAAATTGAAATCGTCGATTTAGCGGCTGATAGTTTTACCATTCGAAAAATCAATGCCAGAAAATCAGATAAGGCGCCCAAGTGGTTTATTATTCCAACGATTATTTCTGCATTTATCTTTATTATTTTTGCCTTTGTCCTAAAGCATCCTCATGTTATCGCGCTTTCTGGAAATGAATCTTTGGCAACGGCGGTTATTACAATTGCTAATGCAATAGGGATGCTGACTTTTATCTCTGCATATTTCTCTCGCAGAAAAGAATTTTATAAACAGATGACCAAAAGAAGTTACTGGCGGACATTTGCCACGGTCACTTTATCTGTTTTACTTATCGTCATTTTAGCATCGATGGGCCTTTTTTGGTTTTTAGGTCAAATTTTTTATGGTGTAAGTTTTGGACTCTTTACTTCCACCTTAATCTTTACTATTTTTTCTGGAATCATTAATTATGTCATGATTTTTGTTGTAGATACTTTTTCGATTAATATGATGGTAACAATGCTTTTAGTGGTTTCTGTTGGTGGTTTCGTCTCAAGTATGGCCACCAATGGAAATCAGTACTGGTGGCAAAGGAATTTTAGTTTGCTTGGAACTCAGGCTTCACGTTCAAGCTGGCAATTTAATCTGACGTTAATTGTTTCGGCAGCCTTATTTGCAGCATTAATTGATTATATTTTTGTTTCATTAAGACAAAAAGCGGGCAGTCATTATCGACAAAATATTTTGCAAGTTTTATTGACACTTTGTGCTATTTCAATTGCTTTAGTTGGATTAATTCCCAATGATCCAGGCTGGATGCATATTGCTCATGACATTGTTGCTCAATTAATAGTCTTATTTATGGCTATTTCAATACTTGGAATTCGTTGGTTTTTACCAAATGCTGATCCAAACTTATATCGTATGTCTTATTTTATTGTAGGTCTTATCTTAATCTCTTATGTTTTATGGCATCCTATTCATTATTTGACATTAACGGCTTTTGAAATTCTTTCTTTTAGCTTGTCTTTTGCTTGGTTACTCTTACTGGTAAATACTTTGATTAATATGCTTTGGAATACGAAAAAGATTTATAAAGTCTCGCTTAATTCTATAGAAGAAAAAAGTGAAAAATAAGACTTGAAAAGTAGAAAAAGAAGTAGTATAATAATATAGTTGTCTTTGTGAAGTCTCATAAAGTGCAACCGCACGAAGTTTCGTATTAAGTGGCATATGCCCACGAACAAAGGCGAGTCTAACAGTCGCTTGACTTAAAAGCGATGAAATCTAACAAGGAGGAATCACAATGTCAAACTATGCAATCATCAAAACTGGTGGTAAACAAGTTAAAGTTGAAGAAGGTTCAGTAATCTACGTTGAAAAACTCAATGTTGAAGCTGGTCAAACCGTTACTTTCGACGAAGTTATCTTTGTCGGAGGCGAAACAACTAAAGTTGGTGCACCACTCGTTGAAGGCGCAACTGTTGTTGGTGAAGTCGAAAAACATGGTAAGCAAAAGAAAGTTGTTACTTTCCAATACAAACCTAAAAAACACTCACACCGTAAACAAGGTCACCGTCAACCATACACTAAAGTTGTTATCAAATCAGTTAACGCTTAATTATGATTGAAGCTTGTATCAGGACAAAAAGAGACAAAATTGTTTCTTATGAAATCTCAGGACATGCTGAATCTGGCGAGTATGGACACGATGTGGTTTGTGCGGCGGTCAGCGTTCTATCAATTACAACGGCAAATAATATCTACGAGATGGCTCACATTAAACCTGTGACTCAGATGGAAGATGGTTACTTGTATGTTGAAATTCCTTTGAGCATACCTGAAAAACAAGGCGTATTGGCTCAAACTTTGCTCGAAGCTTTTGCAAATTCGATGAAAGCAGTTGAGAAAAGCTATGGTCAGTACATTACACTTAAATTTGAAAATGGAGGGCAATAACATGCTTGAACTTAATCTGCAACTCTTCGCCCACAAAAAAGGTGGGGGTTCTACTTCCAATGGACGTGACTCACAAGCTAAACGTCTCGGTGCTAAAGCATCTGACGGTGAACTTGTAAGCGGCGGTTCAATCCTTTTCCGTCAACGTGGTACACATATCCATCCAGGTACTAACGTTGGCCGTGGTGGCGACGATACTCTCTTCGCTAAAATCGAAGGAACTGTTAAATTCGAAATGAAACGTGGTAAAAAACACGTATCAGTTTATCCAGTAGTGGCTAAATAAGAATTTTGAAACCTGTCTTTGACAGGTTTTTTTTATTATATATTAATGAATAAAGTCCTCTTGAGGGCTTTTTATTGTACTTTTTAAATACATTTATAAATATGTGCTAAAATATTTGAAAAAAAGATAAGGTGGTGCTATAATATTTTTATTATCAGTTATAGATTAAAAAGTTTAATAATTTCTTAAATCAATAATTGATTTATTTTAATTACTATAAAAATATACTTAACATAATGGTTGTTGAATTTTATTCAACTTAGAGCTAGGAGAAATAATGAATGATAAAGAACATCAACGTCATCGATTGATTTATCATACGAATGGAAAATCCTTAGAGGAAATAAATGGGACAGTAGAAGTACCTAAAAATGTTGGCTTTTTCAAAATGTTGCTAACTTATTCAGGACCTGGTGCCTTGGTTGCAGTTGGTTATATGGACCCAGGAAATTGGTCAACCTCAATAACTGGCGGACAAAACTTTCAATACTTACTGATTTCAGTCATTCTGATGTCAAGTTTAATTGCAATGCTCCTTCAGTATATGTCGGCAAAATTGGGTATTGTCAGTCAAATGGATTTAGCTCAAGCTATAAGAGCAAGAACAAGTAAATCTCTAGGAATTGTTTTATGGATATTAACTGAACTTGCCATAATGGCAACGGATATTGCAGAAGTAATTGGGGCTGCTATCGCTCTTTATCTTTTATTTAATATCCCATTAATCTTAGCGGTTTTTATCACAGTTCTTGATGTCTTTTTGCTTTTGTTATTGACGAGAGTTGGCTTTAGAAAAATTGAAGCCCTTGTTATCTGTTTGATTTTAGTCATTTTGGTCATTTTTGCTTATCAAGTCGCTTTATCAAATCCAGATTGGAAAGGAATTATTGAGGGATTTATCCCCAATAGCCGGACGTTTGCCTCTTCACCAACAGTGGCAGGGATGTCTCCTTTAACAGGGGCCTTAGGGATTATTGGTGCTACAGTTATGCCTCATAATTTGTATCTCCATTCTTCTATTTCACAAAGCCGAAAAATCAATCATCAGGATAAAGCAGATGTTGCTAGAGCGGTGAGATTTTCAACATGGGATTCTAATATTCAATTGACAGTGGCTTTTGTTGTGAATTCCCTCTTGTTAATCATGGGAGTTGCCGTATTCAAAACGGGAGTGATTGATGATCCATCATTCTTTGGTTTATATGATGCCCTCTCTAATCCAACTGTTTTAAGCAATGGACTGCTTGCCGATGTAGCAAAAACAGGAGCTTTATCCACTTTGTTTGCCGTAGCTCTTCTTGCTTCAGGACAGAATTCTACTATTACAGGGACTCTAACGGGTCAAGTTATTATGGAAGGCTTCATTCATATGAGAATGCCAATGTGGGCCAGAAGATTAGTAACACGTTTGCTTTCAGTTGTTCCAGTATTGATTTGTGTCTCTATGACAAGAGGACAAACTTTGAAAGCACAACATGAAGCAATTAATAATTTGATGAATAATTCTCAAGTTTTTCTAGCCTTTGCTCTACCTTTTTCAATCATTCCTTTGTTGATGCTGACTAATAGTAAAAAGGAGATGGGTGATTTTAAAAATAATTTGATTATTAAATGTTTGGGCTGGTTTTCAGTTATTGCTTTGACCTATCTTAATTTGATTGGTTTGCCAGATCAAATTGCCAACTTTATACCTCATAATCTTGGACTATCTCATCTTATTTCTGGTTTTCTTATTTTTGGAGTTCTCCTTTTATTAATTTGGACAATCGTAGAACTTTATCGAGGAAATAAAAAAATGATGGCTTACTAAAATTGATTTAACTCTATTTTAAAATAGAGTTTTTCTTTATATTCAGTAAGGTGTGATTTAAATTAAAATATGAAATGTGCTATAATGTAAGAAAATGATTAATGGAGATTGTGTATTTGACTAAAAATTCAATTGAATTTAAACTAGAAAATCCAGAAGATGCAAGTCTACTTTTTGGGGTACAAGATAAATATTTGAAGTTAGTTGAATCTCAACTAGGGGTTGAGATTAATTATCGTGGCGAAACGGTTCAAATCGTTTCTGAGGATGAATTGACAAGAGAGCGAGCTCGTAAAGCCCTCCAAGCTCTGCAGGTACTAGTAGGCCGAGGAGTTCCAGTTCATGCGTCAGATGTCATTATTGCAATAAAGATGGTTTTAAATGATGATATTGAAAATTTCACTGCACTTTATGAAGTTGAATTGACGAAAGATGCAGCTGGAAAGTCAATTCGACTAAAAAATCTGATTCAAAAAACTTATGTTGATTCTGTCAAACATCATGATATTGTTTTTGGAATTGGACCAGCTGGAACAGGGAAAACGTTTTTAGCTGTTGTGATGGCTGTTCAAGCATTACGTAATGGTCAGGTGAAACGAATTATTTTGACAAGACCAGCTGTAGAAGCTGGTGAAAGTCTTGGGTTCTTACCAGGCGATTTGCAAGAAAAGGTTGATCCTTATTTACGACCAGTTTATGATGCCCTTTTCCAAATTTTAGGAAAGACGGCAACTGAGCGAATGATGGAACGAGGAATTATTGAAATAGCTCCGCTAGCTTACATGCGTGGTCGTACGCTTGATGATGCCTTCGTCATTTTGGATGAAGCACAGAATACAACAACGATGCAGATGAAAATGTTTTTGACTCGGCTTGGTTTTAACTCTAAAATGATTGTTAATGGAGATATTTCACAAATTGACTTACCTAATAAAGTAAAATCAGGTTTGATTGATGCCAAAGATAAATTAAGTCATGTGAAATCAATTGATTTTGTTTATTTCATGGCAAAAGATGTCGTTCGACATCCAGTTGTTGCTGAAATTATCAAAGCCTATGGTGATGAATAGTTTGGAACTTTTGTTAATGTCAGATTGATCAAATTTCTAGATAAGAAGGAAACAATAATGGCCGAAGGTTATGTCATGGATTTGCGCAAAAAAATTGGGCATGTCCCAATGGTAATTGCATGTGCAAGCTTGATTATTTATGATGAAAATCGTGGAATTTTACTTCAAAAACGGGCAGATAATGGGAAATGGTGTTATCATGGTGGGTCAGTTGAACCGAATGAAAAGGTTGAGGAAGCAGCGAAACGTGAACTCTATGAAGAAGTTGGCTTAAAAGCTGGAAAAATAAATTTGTACACTGTCGCTTCTGGGACAGAACAACACTTTTTCTATCCTAATGGGGATGAAGTTCATATTGTTGATACTGTTTTTACTTGTAATGATTTTTCTGGAGAGATTCTTTTAGAAGAATCAGAGGTTCTTGACTGTCAATGGTTTGCCTTTGATAATCTGCCAGAAGATATATTAATTGCCACAAGAGGTCCCATTTTGTCCTTTTGTAAGGAAATGTTGCAAAAAAAGGCTGACAGAAAGTAATTGTTGATTGTAAGTGACAGATTGAATGAGAAATTCTCTGACAGTTCTGTCTGTCATTAAAATTTACTGACAGAATAATAGAAATAGCTAAAATATTGAGCTACTTAGGGCTATTTTATGAATTATTGTCAGTAATTAAATAAGGAAAAAAATGTACGTAGAATTAGTTGATGAAACAGGCCAAGTGCCAAGTGAGATTATTGAACAAACTAAAGAAGTTTTAGCTTTTGCTGCTAAAAAACTGAACTTGAAAGAATCAACAGAAATGTCAGTAACTTTTGTTGATAATGCTCGTTCACATGAGTTGAATTTGCAATATCGCGAAACTGACCGACCAACCGATGTTATCTCATTAGAATACAAACCTGATGAATCAGAATTTTTCTTTGATGAAGATATGGAATTACCAGAGGAATTGTTGGAAGAAATGGATCCATTTATTGGTGAATTGTTTATTTCAATAGACAAGGCTGCTGAACAGGCTGCTGATTATGGTCACTCGATTGAACGTGAATATGGTTGGTTAGCTGTTCATGGCTTTTTGCATATCAATGGTTATGACCACTACACACCAGAAGAAGAGTCAGAAATGTTTGGTTTGCAAGAGGAGATTTTAACTGCCTATGGACTCACAAGATAAAGATGTAAAACTTTTTAAGAAAAAGGATTTTAATAATGGTAAAAGACCTGTTCAAGAGGATAGGGCCCGTTGGAAAAATCCTAATTTACTTTCGAGTTTAGACTTTGCACTGTCTGGAATTTGGACAGCTTTTAAAGAAGAACGTAACATGCGTAAACATGCTTTGGCAGCCTTTTTAGCCATTGTTTTTGGTCTCGTTTTTCAAATTTCAGAATTTGAATGGCTCTTTTTGTTGTTGTCAATTTTTCTAGTTTTTATGGCAGAACTTTTTAATTCTGCTATCGAAAATGTGGTGGATTTAGCATCAGATTACCAATTTTATATGCGTGCAAAACGAGCCAAAGATATGGCAGCTGGGGCAGTTTTAGTTATTTCGGGATTTGCATTGATTGTTGGTCTGATTGTATTTTTACCTAAAATTTGGCATCTTTTCTTTTAGAGGATAAGCGGAAATGGATAGAAAAAATGATTTTCTAAAAATATTGAAAAAGAACTCCGAATTGATGTTCATTTTGGATGAAGTTTCTGTTTTAAATTTGCCTAATTATTATCTAGCCGCAGGAAGTGTCTTTCAAACGGTTTGGAATTATTCTGACGGAAATAATTTAATGACAGGAATTCACGATATTGATATTGTGTACTTTGATAAAGAGATTTCTGCTGACAGCTCTGCTAAAAATGATAAAAAGTTAGAAAAAATTTTATCTGAAAAATTTCCCTATCAATTTGATATTCATAATGAAGCATACATGCATCTTTGGCATAATGGAAATAAAGCACCTTATAAAAACACAGAAAATGCGATTGAGCGTTGGATTGCTACGGTTCATGCTGTAGGCATAAGTGGTAATTCACGCAATATTGAAATTTTTGCTCCCTATGGCTTAGAAGATATTTTTACTAAAACAATTCGGCCAATTTATCATGTCGATAATAATCGAATACTTTATGAAAATAAGGTTGCTAGGTGGCAAGAAAGATTTAGTAATTTAAAGATTATTGAATGGTCAGATGAAATAAAGAATTGATAAAAAGCTGAAAGGCTTTTTTTTTGATTTAATGATTAACGGCAGAGAGAAAAGCTCCTTATTTCATGAACACCAGCTTCTTTTAGAATTTGTGATGCGTGATATAAGGTGGTACCTGTTGTATAAATGTCATCAATTAATATAACTTTTGTAGGGACTTTTAGTCCTTTTTTTAATCGAAAAGGATTTGGACTTTCCAATCGTTCTTTTCGATTAAGGCTAGATTGTTTGACCGAATTCTCTTTTTCAAGAAGTTCAATAAAATTATCTTGTTGAAGAAAAGCAGTCACTTGATTGAAACCACGTTCCTCTAATCTTTTGGGTGAAATAGGAATCGGAACCAAAGAGGATTTTGGGGAAATACTTTTAAAATAGGGTTCAAAAATTTGGTATAATCGATAATCTCCAACAAATTTATACTGGCTAAAATAATCTTTCATTGCTTGATTGTAGTGAAAAATTGCCTGATGTCTGATTTTGTATCCTCTTTTTTCCCAATTTTGACAATCAGTACAGATCTCATGGACATTTGGCTTACAGCAGCGAGGACAGTGAGCTTCAGGGATCTTTTCAAAATTTTTTTGACATTTAGAACATAAAAGATTTTGAGGACTTTTGAGTAGGAAAAGTTCACTAAATAGAAAGTTTTGAGCAATACTTCTTGAACAAAGCAAACACTTTATCATGAAAAACCTCCCAGTTGGTTCATTTTTTTGATTTCTCTAACTGCCTGACACATTGCTTTGGATTTTCCGTAATGAAAAAAACTAACTAAGCCTGTTGGACGTTCAGGACTACGACCCACACGTCCAGCCATTTGTATCAGTGCGGATTTAGTGAAGTTTGGGTGCTCACTGTTGATGACAAAAACATCAACATTTGGAAAAGTGACTCCCCGTTCAAGAATTGAAGTCGCTATTAAAATAGTAATTTCTTTATTTCTAAAAGCTTTAACAATTTCCAATCTATCTTTTGTTGTTGAAGCAACGGAAGCAATTTTTTCTTTAGGAAATTTTAGTTGTAGTTGTTTTGCAAATTCTTGTCCAGATTCAATTTCAGCAGCAAAAATTAGAAGTGGAAAGCCACTATTTCTTTGCTCAATTAATTTCTTATCAAATTTATTTTTCCAAAAAAATTTAGGCACCACTAAAGGAAAATTGTGAAAACGACGCGGGAGAAACAAAGGATAGAGTTTTTGCTTTTTTATATCTTTTTCAAGTTTGTCAGTAGAAGTTGCGGTCAAATATATTAAATTTCCTTCTACTTTTCTTGCTTTTTCTGCCGCAAAATAAAGCATTTCATTATCTCTAAAGGGAAAGGCATCAACCTCATCAATAATCAGCAAATCAAAAGCTTCCTTGAAACGTAAAAGCTGATGACTGGTCATTATTATTAATGGAGCTCGAAAATAGCTGTCGCCATCATGATATAAGAGTGGAATCTTACAGGAAAAATCACGTGATAATCGCTGATGAAGTTCAAGACAAACATCAATTCTTGGACTAGCTAGACCAACAACTCCACCGCTTTCTAAAATTTGCTCAATGACTTGATAAATCATTTCAGTTTTTCCAGCTCCAGTCACAGCTTGGACAATTATTTGCTGATGAGAATTAATTTCCTGACAGAGGGCATTTGAAACTGATTTTTGATTCTCTGTCAGTTTTCCAGACCAGTTTATATATGATTTCTTTGGGAAATTCTTTTGTGGCAGAAAGTACAAGAATTCATCCGAGCGGACTCGACCTAATTGAATACAACTTGGACAGTAAAATGCACCAATTGGAAGTTTGACAGAGTTTTTTATATGAACAGTCCCACAACGGTTGCATTTTATTTTATTGGAAGAAATTGAAGTCATTCCCAAAATTGATTTTACCGTTGTTTCTAACAAAAAATTACTAAAAATTTTACTGACAGAAATCTTGTCAGTACTTTTTATAAGTTGTAAAATATCATTTTTTAATAATAAACGGCCAAATAACTTTTCTTGATTAGTGCTCATACTATCCTATACGAAAATGCTGTTAAAATGTAACAAAATTTGTTAAAATCAGTAGCATGACTATCACTATAAAAACTGATTTTATCAATGAAGAGGAAATCAAAAAATCACGATTTATTTGCCATTTGAAAAGAATTTCATCTGAAGAAGAAGCGCGTGATTTTATTGCGAAAATCAAAAAAGAACACTGGAAAGCCAATCATAACTGCTCGGCCTATACATTAGGTGACCGTCAAGAAATTCAACGAACAAGTGATGATGGAGAGCCGTCAGGGACTGCTGGTGTTCCGATGCTTGAAATTTTAAAGAAAAAAGAAATAATCAATGTTTGTGCCGTTGTTACTCGGTATTTTGGTGGAATAAAATTGGGTGCTGGTGGTTTAATTCGTGCTTATGCGGGCAGTGTAAATCATGCCATCGAAGCTGTTGGTTTAGTTGAATTTATCAACCAACGTGAGCTTATTTTAAATCTTGATTATAGCCTCTATGACAGCTTACAGCGCTTTTTAATTGACCAAAAAATCAAAATTTCGGATAGTGAGTTTTTGTCGGATATCAAAGTAAAATGTTTTATTGATGAAGAAAAGGTTGACGAAGTCATGAATTTACTGACAGAAACTTTTAATGGAAAAATAAGCATGAAAAAAGGGGACAGTCAACAAGTAGAAGTTGAAGTCCTGTCATAAAATATTGATTTTAAAAAGGGAGAATTCCCTTTTTATTTATATCATAACTGATAAAGGTTTCTGTTTAAGTTAAATCAGTTAAAATACTAAAAGAACAACAATCGAAAACCTATTTTCTTAAGAAAGGAGAAAAATGACAAAAAAATTAGCACAGCTTTTATTTTTCATTTATATATTAGGACTGGTTTGGCTGGTATTATTTAAACTTTCTTTTCATCCACTTGCTTTTCTTGAAATGACGAATACAAGAAGTCTTAATCTGACACCTTTAGCCATGTCCGGCGGTCGTCGCGAGGTTTTATTTAATATTCTAGCTTTTATTCCTTTTGGTATTTTATTGACTATGAATGCACCAAAAATCTCCTTTTTAAATAAACTGGCAATTTCCATTTTATTAAGTTTTTCATTTGAAAGTCTACAATATCTTCTTGCCATTGGTGCAACGGATATTACTGACCTCATCACTAACTCACTTGGAGCCTTACTTGGAATAAGTTTCTATTATTTACTCATAAAAGTCTTTTCAAAAGCAAAAGTCGACCTTATTTTGACAATTTCTTTTACGGTTTTGCTCATTCTTACGATAATCTTTATCAGGGAAAGCATAGTTCTAGGCACAGTGAGAGTGTAAAAAGTATGTTAGAATAGATGAGAAGATTATTTTAGAAGAGGAGACCTATGAAAATATTCAGAGGCTCATTTATTGTTAGTTTAATTGCCCTAATTATCGCATTTGTTTATGCCGGGTGGAATGGACTTTTTATTACGCTTATTCTTGCTGTTCTAGAAATTTCCTTATCTATGGATAACGCTATTGTGAATGCACGTATTCTCGAACGAATGAGTTCTGCATGGCAAAAAGCTTTCTTAACCTTAGGAGTTTTGATTGCGGTTCTTGGAATGCGTTTGATTTTTCCACTCTTGATTGTTGGAGTGTCAGCCCAAATTGACCCTATCGGTGCTTTAAAATTAGCTTTAGAAAAAGGAAATCCCAATACAGTAGGAACCTATGGTTATATTTTGCACCATGCTCATCCACAAATCGCAGCTTTCGGTGGAATGTTTCTATTGATGCTAGCCTTAGGATTTTTCTTTGATGAACGGGCACATACTTGGCTTAAAATACCAGAGAAAATCCTTCAAAGAATTGGAAATTTTCCGGCAGCAAATGCAATTATTTCGATTATTTTGCTTTTAATCACATCGGAATTTATTGCTAAAGATGCTCACGCTGTTTTATTTGCTGGAATTTTAGGAATCCTAACTTTCATGCTTGTTGACGGTTTTGGAGAAACGATGAGTCATAGCAAAGCTGCAAACACAACAAGTAGTGTGGTTGCGACTGGTAAGGCTGGACTTGCTTTATTCTTATATTTGGAAGTAATAGATGCTTCATTTAGTTTTGATGGGGTAATAGGTGCCTTTGCAATTACAGCAGACCCGATTATTATTCTTTTAGGATTAGGTGTGATTGGAGCGATGTTTGTAAGAAGTCTTACGCTTTATCTTGTTCAAAAAGGAACATTGAATGACCTTGTATATCTTGAACACGGAGCACATTGGGCCATTCTCACGCTTGCATTTTTAATTTTAGCAAGTATCAAATGGGAGATTGGTGAGGTTGTTACAGGACTTCTAGGAGCTGTATTCATTATTCTTTCCTTTATTTCGAGTGTGATTTATAATCGAAATCATTAAAAAGATGACGCAAGTCATCTTTTTATTTTTAGAAAAAAGTTTAAAACACAATATATTGTGCTTTTTGTGATAAAATATAGATATTAAATACTATATATAGGTTTGGTTGTGATAATGAAACTTAGCATTTTACATATAAATAATACTCATCTCACCCTTGATAAGGATTTTTCTTTAATTAATAAAATCAAAGAAAAGAATAAAAAAAGAGTCATAGAAACTTTAGTTTTAGGAGATGGAAATAGCATTTTTAATAACATTGAGCACAAAAATGATGAGCAAGACCTCCTGAATACCTTTCCTTTTGATGCGACGACATTGGGAAGTCATCAATTTGATGAGGGTTCAAAAGGAATAGTGGAAAATCTAAATAAAATAAATTTTCCAATCTTAGCCGCTAATGTTAATTTTGAAAATGATAAACTTTTAAATCCTTTAGTAAAAGAAGGAAAATTTATTCCTTATCTCCTAAAAAATACAACATCAGGTAAGAAAATAGGAATATTTGGTTTGACAACAATGGATATTGTTTATCGCTCACATCCGAGTGCGGAGACTATCTTTTCTAACCCTTTTGATAAGGCAGATTTCATAGTTAAAAGATTAAAGAATCTTGGAGTTGATGTTATTATTTTATTAAGTCAACTTGGAGAAGAAATGAACCAAATGTTAGCTCAAGAATTTTTAGAAATTGATATTATTATCGATAAACCCGTAGGGACATCAGGAAAAAAAGTTGAAAAATGTGGAAATACACTCATTATTCAATCTGAAACTGATAACTATTCTCTTATAGAATCTGAAATCAATATTGATGATGAAGGCAATTTACTTTTTATTCAAGAAAATAATTATGTTTGAATATGATAGATAAAACCAGAAAATTGATACCAAATAAGACAGAACTAAGGTCATCAGTTTATTTTGCCTTGACAAAACGGGAAAATAGAGCTAGAATTTATAGGTAGCGACTCGAAGATAGTGAAAGTTCGAGAACAATAATGGCTTAACTTAAAACTGTAATGAACACAAATAAAGTAAAAAATAAAGGTGGAACCGTGCATTTGCACCCTTTGTCTCTTTTCGGATTTTTTCGAGGATTGATGAGTGTGTGAATTGCGGTTTTTTGAATTTCGGAGGAAAATAATGGCAAATAAAAAACTAGCATTTCAAGATATTATCTTGACCCTACAAGGCTTTTGGTCTAAACAAGGGGCAAACTTGATGCAAGCTTATGATAATGAAGTAGGAGCAGGAACAATGAGCCCTTACACTTTCTTGCGTTCAAACGGACCTGAACCTTGGGGAGCCGCCTATGTGCAACCTTCACGTCGTCCTGCTGACGGTCGTTATGGTGAAAACCCAAATCGGTTGTTCCAACACCACCAATTCCAAGTTGTATTAAAACCATCTCCAAAAAATATCCAAGAACTTTATCTTCAAAGTTTAGCTGAACTTGGAATTGATGCTTTAGAACATGACATTCGCTTTGTTGAAGATAACTGGGAAAATCCTTCAATGGGATGTGCCGGTATTGGATGGGAAGTTTGGATTGATGGGCAAGAATGTACTCAATTTACTTATTTCCAACAAGTTGGAGGAATAGAAGTTGATTCCGTAACTTCAGAAATCACTTATGGTTTGGAACGTATTGCGACAGTTATTCAAGAGGTTGATTCTGTTTATGACCTTGAATGGGGGAATGGCGTAGCTTACGGAGATATTTTCAAAGAACCTGAATACGAACATTCTAAATTTGCCTTTGAAGAATCAAACCAAGAGCTTTTACTTAAACTTTTTGGAGAATATGAACAAGAAGCGCTTGATTTATTAGATAAAGGCTTGGTTCACCCAGCTTATGATTATATTTTGAAATCTTCACATACCTTCAATTTACTTGATGCACGTGGAGCAGTTTCTGTAACTGAGCGTGCAGGCTATATGCATCGCGTTCGTACAATGGCACGTAAGGTAGCAAAAACTTTCATTGAAGAACGTGCAAAACTTGGTTTCCCGCTCTTAAAAGATGAAGCGTTGCGTGAAAAATACCTTGGTAAAAAAGGAAAATATACTAAGATTGTAGAAGGAGAAGAAAAATAATGACAAATTACTTACTTGAAATTGGTTTGGAAGAAATTCCAGCACATTTGGTGACTCCTTCAATCAATCAATTAGCCGAAAGAATGGAAACTTTTCTTAAAGAAAATCGTTTAGAATTTGATAAAATTATTAAATTTTCAACTCCACGTCGTTTAGCAATTATTGTTGAAGGTTTGGCAGAAGCGTCAGAAGCGATTGATGAAGAAGTTAAAGGTCCATCTGCTAAAATTGCTAAAGATGCGCAAGGGAATTGGTCAAAAGCGATTCAAGGTTTCTCAAGAGGACAAGGAGCTACTCCAGATGATTTAATCCTTAAGGGTGATTATTATTATGCTAAAAAACATATTGACGGAGTAAAAGCAGAAGAAATTCTGTCTAAAGTTGGCGATGAAGTCATCGCAAAAATGACATTCTCAACTTATATGAAATGGGGAAATAATGATTTTCTCTTTGTTCGTCCAATTCAATGGATTGTTTCACTTCTAGAAGATAAAGTTGTTGCTTTTGATTTATTGGACGTAACAGCAAATCGTTTTTCACGGGGCCATCGTTTCTTGGCAAATGTTGAGGTTGAACTCAAAAATGCAAATGATTATGCTAGCAAAATGCCAGAAAACTTTGTTTTAGTTGATGCTGAACATCGTAAAGCAGAAATTTCAGCTCAAATTTTGGCTCTTGCGTCTGAAAATAAATGGCAAGTTACTTTGCATAAAGATTTATTAGAAGAAGTAAATAATATTGTTGAATATCCAACTGCCTTTGTTGGTTCATTTGATCCTAAATATCTTTCTGTTCCAGCAGAAGTTTTAGTGACATCAATGCGTGATAATCAACGTTATTTTGAAGTTTATAACCAAGAAGGTCAACTCGCACCAAACTTTATCTCTGTCCGTAATGGGAACGCTGAAAATATTGAAAATGTCGTGCTCGGAAATGAAAAAGTTTTGGTTGCTCGTCTTGAAGATGCAGAGTTTTTCTGGAAAGAAGACCAAAAACTTAAAATTGAAGATTTGGTCGCTAAACTTGCTAAAGTAACTTTCCATGCTAAAATTGGTTCAATTACTGAACACATGGCGCGAACAAAAGAAATAGCCGCTAAGTTAGCTGATATTGCTGGTTTGACAGATGAAGAAAAAAGAGACGTTGCCCGTAGTGCTGAAATTTATAAATTTGACCTTTTGACAGGAATGGTTGGAGAATTTGATGAATTACAAGGGGTAATGGGTGAAAAATATGCGCTTTTAGCTGGTGAAAATGCAAATGTTTCTGCAGCAATTCGTGAACATTATATGCCAACTTCAGCCGAGGGAGAATTGCCTGAAACAAAAGTTGGTTCTGTGCTTGCAGCAGCTGACAAAATTGATTCAGTCCTTTCTTTCTTTAATGTTGGTTTAATTCCTTCTGGTTCAAATGACCCTTACGCCCTACGTCGAGCAGTACAAGGCTTGATTCGTATTATTGAAAAAATGAATTGGCATTTCGATTTATCTTTATTTATTGACCAATTTGAAGGTGAAAATCATCTTGAAATTTTGGATTTTGTCAAAGCACGTATTCAAAAACTCTTGCTTGAAAAACTCGATCGTCATGATATTGTTGAAGCGGCAATTAATAGTTCAAGCTTTGATATTACAAACATGATGGAATCGGCTTTTGTCATTGATGGGCACAAACTTCACGAACCTTTTAAACCAGCAATTGAAAATGTTTCACGTTCAATTAATTTGGTTAAAAAAGCAAAAGATATTAAAGAAATAAATCCAACACTTTTTGAAGAAGATGCAGAAGAAGCACTTTATAATGTTGTTATTTCTCTTCAAAATCAATGGACTTATATGCCTGGTGAAGAAAAATTCAGAGCAATTGTTCATTCACTTGCACCTGCAATTGAAACTTTCTTTGAGAGTGTAATGGTTATGGCTGAAGATTTAGCAGTTCGTGATAATCGTATTGCGTTGTTGTCAGAAGTTGTTGCATTAACAAGCGTTATGGCTGATTTTTCTTTGATTAATACAAAATAAAATTGATAAATTTACTGACAGAAAGTTTATTTATGACTCTAAAAAGCTGTCAGTAAAATTTGAGTTCTGTCAGTAATTTTAAAAATATTCACGAAGAAAGGAACTAAGAAATGGCAATTACAAATGAACAAGTAGAACGTATTAATGAATTAGCGCGTAAGAAAAAAGCAGAAGGATTATCAGAAGCTGAGCTTGAAGAACAAGCCCTTTTACGTCGTGCTTACCTCGATAGTGTTAAAGCAAATTTCCGCTCACAAGTTGAAACCATCAAAGTTATTGATGAAAAAACAGGAGAAGATGTTACTCCGGATAAACTTAAAGAAATTCAACGTAAGAATGGGATGCGCGACTGAGCTTTTTCTTGTAAATATTTCATAAAATGTTAAAATAAATATTAATAATGATGGGTATGGTGCACACCCGAAACCGCTTTAAGAATAAAATCTTAAAACTAATGGCGCCTACAAACAAAAGGCTATCTCCAAGTAGTCTTGTTTGTAGCGCCTTTTGTTTTGTAAAATATTATAAAGTGAGTTAAACTCACAAACAAGGAGTTTCAAAAATGAATTTTTTTAAAGTAGGAATTTCAAGAAGCGCAATTTTATATGTCTTCTTAGCTGTAATTATTGGGGGCTTAATTGGTATTGTTGATGCTATATTTGGTCGAGGGCTTATCTATATTACTGAATTTAGAGATAGTCATGCCCTATATTTAATTCCATTTTTAACCTTAGCCGGTCTCTTAATCGTTTATATTTATAAGAATTTTGGTAAAGACAGCCAAAAAGGAATGGGCCTAATTTTTGAAGCGGGGAATCATGGGCGAGAAGATATTCCAAAACGTCTTGTTCCGCTGATTGTTTTCTCGACTTGGCTTTCTCATTTGTTTGGTGCCAGTGTTGGTCGTGAAGGAGTTGCAGTTCAAATTGGTGGTGTGATTGGACATGCGATTGGTAAAAAACTCTCAGCAAAAGAAGCTAAAAAAATACTTTTGATTACTGGTATGGCTGCTGGTTTTGCAGGGCTCTTTCAAACGCCAATCGCGGCAACTTTCTTTGCTATTGAAATTTTAATGTTGGGTAAAATTGAGTATAGAGCTTTAATCCCAGCTTTGGTTGGTTCATATGTTGCAAGTTGGACTTCAAGCAGTTTGGGATTAGAAAAATTTTCTTTCGCAATCAATACTAACATTCATATTGACCCTTTGGTTCTATTAAAATTGGCTGTCATTGCCGTTTGTTTTGGACTTGTAGGAAGATTTTTTGCGGAATCTTTAGCTTTTATGAAAGCAACCGTCGCTAAAAGAATTGTTAATCCTTATTATAGAATTATTTTGATGGGAATTGTCATCTCAATTGGTTTACTTGTTATTCATTTGGACCGTTATGCTGGTCTTGGGACAAATTTGATTTCTTTAAGTTTTAACGGTGGACATATCAATGGATATGATTGGATATTAAAATTAATCTTTACGGTTTTATCTATTTCTGCTGGATTCCAAGGTGGGGAAGTCACACCACTCTTTGCTATTGGCTCAACATTGGGTGCAGCTTTGGCTATGCTCTTTGGTTTACCTGTCGAATTTGTGGCTGCTGCGGGTTATGTTTCAATTTTTTCAGCCGCAACAAACTCTTATTTTGGCCCAATTTTTATTGCTGCGGAGGTCTTTGGCTTTGGTTCGGTTCAATATATCCTACCAATTATGACAATTGCCTACGTTTTGAATGGAAATTCATCCATTTATGCGCAAGAAGTTCTAAATTTGGAAGTTTAAACAAAAAGATGACCTCTCTGGGTCATCTTTTTTTATATAATTTTTCAGTTTTAATGTAATCAATAACGTTTTGAGGTAAGAAGTAAGTGGGTTCAATATTTTTGGCAAACATTTCCCTTAGCATTGTACTAGAAATTGGTAACAAGGGAGCATCAAGCCAAGTAACAGGATAAGGACTTTTGGAGATTGTATCCGTTCTTCTTAAGGCAATGAATGTCACAAGTTTTAGGAGTTCATCAATTTTGTACCATTTGGGAAGATATTCCACCATGTCGCTACCAATAATGAAATAATAATCGGTATCAGGATTAGCTTCAGTCAGGAGTTTGAGCGTGTCATAACTGTAAGATTTTCCTCCACGTTCAATTTCAATCAACTCAAGACCGAGTCTAGGATTTTCTTTGATTGCTAACTCAAGCATTTTAACTCGATGTTTTGCAGAAATGGTTTCTTTTTCATCGACATGAGGTGGAATATTTTCAGGCATTAGTAATACTTTATCCAAATTCATTTGTTGGGCAACTTGGTCAGCCATCATTAAATGAGCATGATGAATTGGATTAAAATTTCCTCCTAATAGACCTACTTTTTTTCTGTTCCCTTTATTCATAAGGGGGCTTTCTCCTTAATTTTTGAAATTATTTAATCTACCAATATTTTGAATCAGTCAATTTATATTGTACCATAGCTCATCGCAATCTATAAGACTAAAGAAAAACTCCTCAAGGGAGTTCTTTAATTTAAGATTCGATTTGGACAATGTATCTACTGTTAATATAATGCTCGGTGTTATCCTCATCAATTACAAGGCAATTTCCGTTGCTGTAACCTTTCTTGAAATGTAAGGCAGAGACGACACTTCCGTCTATTAAGTGGATTCTTACACTATCATTTTGTTTAAGTAGTTTCTTTAGATAACTAATCATAATCCTCTCCTTTCTCCATTACTTCTATTGTAGTACAAAAAACATAAGTGGAGCAAAAAATTGACTAGTTTTACATAAAATACATGGCGAAATTTAAATTATAATTTATTGTATAATTATAAAGGGTTCCCAGTACAAATTTAGGGCAAAATTTGATAAAATAAAGATTAGAATTGCGTTAAAATCGGTATGATTAGCGGAAGTGAATATGGGAGAAAAAATTATGCCACATCTATATCAAGACGACAGTCTTACATTACATACGGACTTATATCAAATTAATATGATGCAAACTTACTTTGAGCTTGGACGACATCAGCGTCAGGCGGTCTTTGAGGTTTTTTTCCGTGAGATGCCCTTTAAAAATGGTTATGCTGTTTTTGCTGGTTTAGAAAGAATGGTTGATTATTTAAAGAACCTTAAATTCTCGGAAACAGATATTGCCTATTTGCGTGAATTAGATTATCCGGAAGATTTTCTAAATTATTTAAAAGAATTGCGTTTTACAGGAACAGTTAGAGCGATGCAAGAAGGACAACTTGCTTTTGCTAATGAACCTTTAGTGCAGGTTGAAGGTTCGCTTGCGGAATGTCAGTTGGTCGAAACAGCTATTCTTAATATTATAAATTTCCAAACTTTGATTGCTACTAAAGCTGCTCGTATCAAATCTGTAATTGGGGATGACCCTTTGTTGGAATTTGGGACAAGACGCGCTCAAGAAATGGATGCAGCCATTTGGGGAACACGAGCAGCAATCATTGGTGGTGCTGATGCGACATCAAACGTTCGTGCAGCTAAAATCTTTGGTTTGAAGGCTAGTGGAACACATGCTCATGCTTTGGTTCAATCTTATGGGAATGATTATGAGGCTTTTAAAGCATACGCACAGACACATAAAGATTGTGTCTTCCTTGTTGATACTTATGATACTTTAAGAGTTGGAGTTCCTTCAGCGATTAAAGTGGCGCGTGAATTTGGCGATAAAATTAATTTCCAAGGTGTACGAATTGATTCTGGAGATATGGCCTATATCTCGAAAAAAGTTCGTCAGCAACTTGATGAAGCAGGATTTACTGATGCAAAAATCTACGCTTCAAATGATTTAGATGAAAACACAATTTTAAGTTTAAAAATGCAAAAAGCAAAAATTGATGTTTGGGGAGTTGGAACTAAATTAATTACTGCTTATGATCAGCCAGCGCTTGGTGCAGTTTATAAATTAGTATCTATGGAAGATGAAAGTGGTCAAATGCAGGATACCATTAAACTTTCAAGTAATGCTGAAAAAGTTTCTACACCAGGTAAAAAACAAGTTTGGCGAATCACAAAAAAAGCAGATGGCAAATCAGAGGGGGATTATATTACATTTTCTGATGAACGTCCAGATGTAGCAGAAGAAATTTACATGTTCCACCCACTTTATACCTACATCAATAAAAATGTGCGAGACTTCAATGCTAATCCACTTTTGAAAGATATTTTTGTGGATGGTGAATTGATATATGAATTACCAAGCTTGCAAGAAATTAAAGAATTTGCTCGTGAAAACCTTGAGGAACTTTGGGATGAATATAAACGTGATTTGAATCCTCAACCTTACCCAGTAGATTTGTCACAAGAATTATGGAATCATAAAATGCGCCTAATTTCACAGGTGCGTACAACAGTATCAATGACGAGATTGGATGATGAATGATGAGAATAAGACGAATAGACCTCTGTGATGCAAGACTTTTCTGGGATGTCCAAAAGCAATTGGATACAGAAAGTAAGTTCATGATGCTTGAACCAGAGGAGCGAAGATTTGATTTTAGCCGAACAATTGGTCGAATTTCACGTTTTGATTTTTTAGTTGGTGCTGATGTTGATGGAAAATTTGTTGGATTTCTGTCAGCCAAAAGAGGAAATGCTAATCGAATTAGAAATACGGCCTATGTTGTTGTAGGAATTATTAAAGAATTTCAACACCAAGGAATTGGTTCTCAACTTTTTGAGGAATTAGAAAGATGGGCAAAAGAAAAAGCAGTAAAACGTTTAGAATTAACGGTAATGATTAATAACTATGCTGCGATTGCCCTTTTTCAAAAACATGGATTCACAATAGAAGGCGTTCGCCGTGAGGCAATGTGTGTTGATGGAAAATACATTGATGAATTCTATATGAGTAAAATTTTAGATTAAAAATAGTTAATGACAGAGCTGTCAGTAAAATATAGAAACTGTCAGTAAAAGGAAGATAAAATGACATTACAAGATGAAATTATTAAAGAACTTGGTGTGAAACCAGTCATTGATCCTAAAGAAGAAATTAGGGTGTCAGTTGATTTTTTGAAAGATTATCTAAAAAAATATCCTTTCATTAAGTCTTTTGTATTAGGGATTTCTGGTGGTCAAGATTCTAGTTTAGCAGGTCGTCTGGCTCAAATTGCTATCGAAGAAATGCGTCAAGAAACTTCTGATGAGACTTATAAATTTGTAGCAATTCGCCTGCCATATGGTGTTCAAGCTGATGAAGAAGATGCCCAACGTGCGCTTGCTTTCATTCAACCCGATGTCAGTTTGACTGTAAATATTAAAGCTGCTGTTGAAGGACAAGTGGCAGCCCTCAATGAAGCTGGAATTGAAGTATCAGATTTCAACAAAGGAAATATTAAGGCACGTCAACGTATGATTACTCAGTATGCTGTGGCTGGTCAATATCAAGGAGCGGTTCTTGGAACAGACCATGCAGCAGAAAATATAACTGGATTTTTCACAAAATTTGGTGATGGTGGAGCAGACTTGCTTCCACTTTTCCGCTTGAATAAACGTCAAGGAAAAGCACTCTTGGCTGAACTTGGCGCTGACCCAGCCATTTATGAAAAAGTTCCGACTGCAGACCTTGAAGAAGGAAAACCAGGACTTGCTGACGAGATTGCATTAGGTGTGACTTACAATGATATTGATGACTACACAGAAGGTAAAGTGATTTCTGAGGATGCTAAGGCTAAAATCGAAGCATGGTGGAATAAAACACAACATAAACGTCACTTACCAATTAGCGTTTTTGATGATTTTTGGAAATAAAAACAAAAAGTTACTGACAGGATTTCTGTCAGTAATTTTTTTATTAAAAATGATGAGGACTTGAATAAGAAGTAAAATGTAATTATGATATAATTAACTAAAACGTTTACAAAAAAAGGAGGGATAAGATGACATTTATTGAAGTGATTAATGAGTCTAAAATCTACCAATCAGGACAAGAGAAGATTTATGCCAATGACCAAGTAAATTTTGAAATTGAAAAAGGAGAATTGGCTGTCATTTTAGGTTCCTCTGGGGCAGGTAAATCGACAGTCCTAAATATTTTAGGAGGAATGGATACAAATGATGAGGGAGAGGTTATTATTGATGAGGAAAAAATCTCTAATTTTTCAAACAAAGAATTGATTACCTACCGACGTTATGCCGTTGGTTTCGTTTTTCAATTTTATAATCTTGTCAATAATTTGACAGCACTAGAAAATGTTGAATTAGCTTCTGAAATTGTCGAAAATGCTCTTGATGCTAAAGAAGTGCTGAAAAGTGTCGGTCTGGAACATCGGCTTCATAATTTTCCTTCGCAACTTTCTGGTGGCGAGCAGCAAAGAGTAGCGATTGCGCGTGCCATAGCCAAAAATCCAAAAATCTTGCTTTGTGATGAACCAACCGGTGCCTTAGATTATCATACAGGAAAACAAATCTTGAAAATTCTTCAAGATATGGCCAGAAAAGAAGGAAAAACAGTTATTATTGTCACGCATAATGCTGCAATTGCTGCAATTGCCAACCGTGTCATTCAAATGCATGATGGAAAAATTAAACAAATTGATAATAATAGCCAACCAGAAGATATCGATAGAATTGAGTGGTAAGCTATGCGAAAAAAAACTTTAAATAAAGAAATTCGCAGGTCAATTACGGGTTCATTAGGTCGCTTTATTTCTATTTTTTCCTTGATGTTGTTAGGGACTTTCGCTTTTGTCGGACTAAAAGTTTCTGGACCCGATATGAGAAGGACAGCGGAAGATTTTTATGCTCAACATCATTTAGCAGATTTGACGCTAACTTCAACTTTGGGCTTGGACCATTCTGACCAGCAATTAATTAACGAAACCAAGGGCGTAAAAAAAGCAGAATTTGGCTATTTTCAAGATTTGGTAATCAAAGGAAAAGAAAACAGTCTGCGTTTATTTTCTAAACCAGATGAATTGTCAACTTATGAGTTAATGTCAGGCAAGTTGCCTCAAAAAGATTCAGAAATTGCTTTAGATTATTTATATGACGGACAATATAAAATAGGACAAACCATTGATTTTACCCCTCCCAAATCTAAGGATTCTGATTTAATAAAAAATCATTCCTTTAAAATTGTTGGATTTGTGAAATCAAGTGAATATGTCGATAAAAGTGATTTTGGTTCAACGACAGTCGGAACGGGTAAACTTAATGGGTATGCGCTTGTTACCAAGGAAGCCTTTGATTCTGATGTTTATATGATTGCTCGCCTATCCTATAAAAACTTACAAAATATCTCCATTTTTGATAGCAAATATGATAGCCGTTTAAAAACTGAACAAAAAACCTTAGAAAATACTTTTAAGAATCAACCAGAAAAACGTTTGGCAGCACTGAAAACAGCCCCAGAAAAACAGATTAATGAAGCGAAAAGTCAAATAGTTGAGGAAGAAAATCAACTCACTCAGCAAGAAAATCAATTAATCGCTCAAAAGAATCAAATTGGGGAAAATGCATCCGCTCAAGCGATTGAGCAAATCAATGCAGGCCAAAATCAAATTAATGATGGAAAAGAAAAGATTGCTAAAGCTAAAGCAGAGCTTGCAAAGCAGGAAACAGCCCTAAACCAGCTTGAAAAACCGACTTATCAAATTAATAATCGTAAAGAAGGAAATCCGGGGTATAAGACATTTTTAGATGACTCAACAAGAATTGACAGTCTTTCAAATATTTTTCCAGTAGTCCTTTTTGCGATTGCTTTATTAGTGAGTTTGACAACAATGACTCGTTTTGTGGAAGAAGAGCGAGGAAATCTTGGGTTACTGAAGGCTTTGGGATATTCAAACCGTGACATTCGTAAGAAATTTATGGTTTATGGATTAGTTTCTAGCGGTTTAGGAGCTTTAGTAGGAACAATTATTGGACATACCTTTTTGCCGATAGCGGTATTTAATGCTTACACAGCTTCATCTACCTTTAGCAATTTACGGTTAACATTCTCTCCTTTATGGACAATAGTTGCTTTTGCGATAGCTATAGCTTGTAGTCTTTTGCCAGCATATTGGGTTGTCCGAATGGAACTAAAAGAAGTACCAGCCAGTCTCTTTTTAGCAAAAGTACCAAAAGCAGGCTCACGGATTCTTTTAGAGAAAATTAATTTTATTTGGAAAAGAATGAGTTTTACTTATAAAGTGACGGCTCGAAATCTATTTCGTTATAAAAAGAGAATGTTAATGACTATCTTTGGTGTCGCTGGCTGTACCGCTTTACTTGTCATGGGATTTGGAATTCGAGATTCTATTTCTGGTTTATCAAATAAACAATTTGGTCAAATTTTGCACTATGACATGATTACTATTGAAAAAAATAAAGTAAATGACAAAGAAAAAGAAGAAATAGATAAAGAATTAGCCTCATCAGAAATTGAGAATTATTTGCCGATTGCCTTTGAAAATTTGACAAAAGAAGCCAGTGGCAAATTAGAAAAACAAGAGGTTAACTTAATTGCGACAAATCGTTCTGATGATTTATCAAAATACATTAGCTTAAAATCTCGTAAAAATAGTCAAAAAATTGAATTAAATAACTCTGGAGCAGTCCTTTCAGAAAAATTTGCTGAACTTTTAGACCTTAAAGTTGGTGATTCTCTGACACTAAAAGATAGTGAAAATCAGCCTCATAAGATAAAAGTAGCAGCAATTACTGAAATGTATATGGGCCATTATATTTTCATGAATCAATCGGTTTACCAAAATGTTTTTAAAAAAGATTTTGTGGCAAATGCCCAATTGATTAAGTTGAAAAATGCGTCTACAAATAATATTCAAAAAATGTCAGCTCAATTTATGCAAGAAGACGGAATTCAAGCAGTTTCACAAAATAGTGACCTCAAAAAGGTGATTGAATCCTTTATGTATGGCATTAATAGTGTCATGATTGTTTTGATTACTTGTGCCATTTTACTTGCGATTGTTGTCATCTATAATTTAACAAATATCAATGTTTCCGAGAGAATTCGCGAATTAGCCACAATCAAAGTTTTAGGATTTTATGACCGTGAAGTCACACTTTATATTTATCGGGAAACGATTTTATTAAGCTTTTTAGGAATTCTGGTTGGTTTTGTTTTGGGGGATTATTTCCATCAGGTTATTATGAACCAATTGTCAGCTGACCAAATTATGTTTGCACCGGGATTACTTTGGACAAATCTTTTATTATCGGCAGCAATTACTTTTGCGACTACTCTTTTGCTAGCTATTGTTGTTCATTTCAAATTAAAAGCCGTGGATATGCTTGGGGCTTTGAAATCAGTAGATTAATCATTAAAAATTTTACTGACAGCTTTTTAAGAAATAAAAAAATTACTGATGAAAATTCGAGGATATCCATAAGTGCTAAAGACACTAACGGCTATCCTCTGACAAAAATTTCATCAGTAATTTTTTTATTATTTTTCAACTTTACGTTTGAGGTCCCCAATTTGTTGGCCTTTATCTTCGTCAGCTAAAATCTCTTCAAAAGCAGGGAGTTGAATTTCTTCCCCATATTTTTGGTAAAGAGCAGTAGTCACCAAACGATAAGCTAGTCGTGCATTTCTTGAAAGAATTGGCCCATGGAAATAAGTTCCAAAAGTATTTTTGTAAATTAAACCTTCAGTTTGATCATCTGGATTATTTCCACCACCGTAAACGACGGTTCCTAGTGGCTTTTCGTCATCAGACAGATAGGTAATTCCTGAATGGTTTTCAAAACCATAATATGTTTCACCAAATTCTTCATTGTGAGTTTCAATATCACCAATAAAACGGTCAGTTCGTAAATTTTCAGTATAATGTCCAAGAATTCCCGTTCCTTGAATTTTTGTCCCTTCGGAATTAACATAGTACTGACCGAGCATTTGATAACCACCGCAAATTGCAAGAAGTGGTTTTTCAGATTCAATGTAATCTTTTAAAGGTGCTGACAAGTCAATCAATGATTGGTCAGCAATAATTTCTTGCTCATAATCTTGACCACCACCCCAGAAAACAAGGTCATAATCTTCTTTTGCAAAAGTATCACCTAAAGAAACGATATTGAAGGTCATCTCTGCCCCTAATTTTTCTCCGACATACTTGAGCATGAGAATATTTCCATTATCACCATAAGTATTCATTAAATCACCATAAAGATGAGCCACATTGAGGGAATACTTTGGATTTTCAAGATTTGATTTTAAAGAGATATAAGCCATTTAACGCATTTCCTTTCCAAGATAATGACCCTCAGCCAATAATTCACGCATTTGTAACATGGCAGTGTAAGTTGCCAAAATGTAAACATGCTCTTTTGGACTCTCTTTAATTGCCTCTAAAACTTCTGAAAGTTCCTTGCGTTCAGAAATATTTTCGGCATTAAATCCTGTCACACGCATTCTTCTAGCCATTTCAGATGAACGAACACCACCTGTGATAATTTGGTCAATTTCCATATCATTAATTAATTCAAAATTAGCATCCCAAATCCAACTTGTGTCAATTCCGTCAGCATAATTGGCATTTAAAAGGCTAACTAAAGTGAAAGGATAATTGGCTAATTTCATCATTTCAAGGGCTTGATTAGCACCTACTGGATTTTTAATCAAAACAATGGTTACTTTTTTTCCGTCAATTTCAAGCGTTTCTTGACGACCAAATACTGCTTTAGAAAGTTCAAAACCAGCCGCAATTGTTTCTTTTGGCACATTAAAATATTCAGCAACAGATACAGCAGCAAGAGCATTATAAATATTATAAAGTCCGCCAACATTAATTTTATAATCTGTCCCATCAATTACAAATTTAGAAGAAGTATTTGTAATCTCTGATAATTCTGTCAGCTGATAATCTAATTCTGGACGACTAAAGCCACAATTTTCACAGATATAATTTCCTAAGTTAGCATAGGTATTCATCTTGTAAGCCAAAATATGATGACAAACGGGACAAACAATCCCCTCAGTATTGTAATGAGCATGAGTAGGTTCATGGCTTTCATGGTTGAAACCATAGTATTTTACAGGATTAACTAATTTTTTTGAGTTGAAAAGTGGACTATCGCCATTTAACAAAACCGTACCTTTAGGACTATTTGCCGCACCCTTGACAATAAAGTCATAAGTTGTATAAATCTCGCCATAGCGGTCCATTTGGTCACGGAAAATATTAGTAAACACAAATAACGAAGGTTTGATATATTCAGTGATTTTTGGCAAACTCGCTTCATCAATCTCAAGAACAGCAAATTTCTTCCCATTCGCCGCCTGAACGCTCCCTTTTCGGTCGCCTCCAGCTTTGGGAGCTTTGAGAAAAGTTGATACAATCCCCGTAATCATATTGGCCCCAGTTGGATTTGTTACAACTGGTCCAAAAGCCTTTTCTAGAATTCCCACGGTCAGTGCTGTGGTCAATGTTTTTCCATTTGTCCCAGTCACAACAATGATTTCATAATTTTTTGTCAGTGATTTAAGAATTTCAGGATCAAATTTTAAAGCAATTTTTCCTGGTAAAGTTGAACCGCGCTTGAAAAATTTTTCCAAGACAAAGCGCGATGAATTACCAGCAAACTTTGCAAATGAAGTTTTTATTGTCATAAGCAATATTATACCAAATACAGGGATTTTTTGCTCTATAAAATTTGAAAAAAAATTTATAAAACATATTTGATACTACTAACAAAAAAAAGTGATAAAATAATATCATTATGAATAGCAGAATATTCCAACACAATACTTTTACGACACTTTCTAGTGGTTTTTACAAGGGAACGATTACCCTCAAAGAAGCACTAGAACACGGATCAGTCGGTATCGGCACACTTGATACTGCAAATGGAGAAGTGACCATTATCAATGGAATCGCTTATCACGGGGACTCAGAAAATCATGTCCGATTAGTTGAAGAAGATGAGACAATGCCTTATGTGGCAATGGTCGAACATCAGCCAATCGCAAAATTTACTGACAGCTCTGTCAGTAATTCAGAAGATTTTCTGTCAGCACTGACCAAGCGATTTCCAACAGCAAATACCGCTTATACTATTGTTATGACTGGTCAATTCAAAGAAGTGACAGTCAGTAGCAAACCAGCCAATAACACTCGTCCTTATGACGAAATTATGGCTGACCAACCTTATTTTACAAAAGAAAATATTTCTGGAACTATGGTTGGAGTTTGGGCGCCAAAACATTTGACTGACCTTTTTGGTCTTGGTTTTCACTTACATTTTGTCAGTGATGATAAAACTTTTACCGCACATGTCCAAAATTTCATTACAGAAAATCTTGAGATTGAAATTGGTAAAATAACCAAAATTGACCAAGAATTTCCTGACAATGATGAAAACTTTGACCAGCACTTATTTCAATAATTTTGTCTGATATAGAAGACAGACTTCTCAAATTTTGTTACTATTCAATTGAGAAGTCAGTAATTTGATTAAAATGTAATTTATAGAATATTTTGCTATAAAATAAAAGTAATTATAGCTCTCACAGAACCGCTCCCTACATAATAAGAGCGGTTTTTTATTGCAAAATATGCTATAATTATTCTAACTGATTTTTAGTTATAAAAAAGCGAAATGGAAGTTCAGTGGTCAAAAAATATATTTCAAACCACTAGAACTCTTATAAAGGAATCAAAATGAATCTACAAGAAATGAACGCGCGTAAGGAAAAAATTCGTAATTTTTCGATTATCGCCCATATTGACCACGGAAAATCAACACTTGCTGACCGTATTCTCGAGCAAACTGAAACTGTTTCAAAACGAGAAATGCAAGCTCAACTTCTTGACTCAATGGACCTTGAACGTGAACGCGGAATTACCATTAAATTAAATGCTATCGAGTTAAATTATAAAGCCAAAGATGGTGAAACTTATATTTTCCATTTGATTGATACCCCAGGTCACGTCGATTTTACTTATGAAGTTTCACGAAGCCTTGCTGCCTGTGAGGGAGCAATATTAGTTGTTGATGCCGCACAAGGAATCGAAGCCCAAACCCTTGCAAATGTTTATCTTGCTTTGGATAATGACCTTGAAATTTTACCAGTGATCAATAAAATTGATCTACCAGCTGCTGACCCAGAAATGGTCCGTCAAGAAATTGAAGATGTGATTGGTTTGGATGCCTCTGAAGCCGTTCTTGCTTCAGCCAAAGCTGGGATTGGTATTGAAGAAATTCTTGAACAAATTGTTGAGAAAGTTCCTGCCCCTCAAGGTCAAGTTGACGCTCCGCTCAAGGCTTTGATTTTTGACTCAGTTTATGATGCATATCGAGGCGTTATTCTTCAAATTCGGGTCATTGACGGCTCGCTTAAAGTTGGGGACCGTATTCAATTGATGAGTAACGGTAAAGAATTTGATGTCACAGAAGTTGGTATTTTCACGCCAAAAGCTGTTTCTCGTGATTTCTTGATGGCTGGAGATGTTGGTTATGTAGCAGCATCTATTAAAACCGTTGCGGATACACGTGTCGGAGATACCGTGACCCTCGCATCAAATCCAGCAACTGAGGCCCTAAAGGGTTATAAAGAAATGAATCCAATGGTATTTGCTGGGATTTATCCAATTGAATCAAATAAATTCAATGACTTGCGCGAAGCCCTAGAAAAACTTCAATTAAACGATGCTAGTCTTCGTTTTGAACCTGAAACATCGCAAGCGCTTGGTTTCGGATTCCGTTGTGGTTTCCTCGGTCTTTTGCATATGGATGTCATTCAAGAGCGTTTAGAACGTGAATTTGGTATTGATTTGATCATGACCGCGCCATCCGTTGTTTATCATATCAATACAACGGACGGTGAAACCCTTGAAGTAGCCAACCCATCAGAATTCCCAAATCCTACGCGCATTGAAAACATCGAAGAACCATTTGTTAAAGCTCAAATCATGGTACCAAATGATTTCGTTGGTCCGGTTATGGAATTAGCTCAACGGAAACGTGGAATTTTCCTAACAATGGATTATTTAGACGCAAATCGGGTCAATATCATATATAATATTCCATTGAGTGAAATTGTCTTTGATTTCTTTGATAAACTTAAATCATCAACTAAAGGTTATGCCAGCTTTGACTATGAGATTTCTGATTATCGTCCATCAAATCTTGTGAAAATGGACATTCTCTTAAATGCTGAAAAAGTCGATGCCTTAAGTTTCATTGTCCACAAAGACTTTGCCTTTGAACGCGGAAAAGTCATTGTTGAAAAACTTAAAAAACTCATTCCACGTCAACAATTTGAAGTGCCAATTCAAGCGACTATCGGAAATAAAATCGTTGCCCGTTCAGATATTAAAGCTCTTCGTAAAAATGTATTGGCCAAATGTTATGGTGGAGATATTTCCCGTAAACGAAAACTCCTTGAAAAACAGAAAGCCGGTAAAAAACGAATGAAAGCCATTGGTTCAGTAGAAGTCCCTCAAGAAGCCTTCCTATCTGTCCTCTCAATGGACGAAGAATAAAACATCTTAAAATCACCATCAAGGTGGTTTTTTGTTACAATAAAAGAAGTAGAAAAGAGGTAAAAAATGAAAATATTTATCGTTGGAAGTACAGGACGTGTAGGTAAAAGTTTGCTTAAATCTCTCTCAACAACGGACCATCAAATTTATGCTGGAGCAAGAAAAGTTGAGCAAGTTCCTCAATATAATAATGTAAAAGCCGTTCAGTTTGATGTTGATTGGATACCAGAGGAAATGGCCAAGCAATTACATGGAATGGATGCTATTATTAATGTTTCAGGCTCAGGTGGAAAAAGTTTATTGAAGGTTGACTTATATGGGGCTGTCAAACTTATGCAGGCAGCTGAGAAAGCAGAAGTTAAACGATTTATCTTACTAAGTACAATTTTTTTCTCTTCAACCAGAAAAATGGATTGGTGCTGGCTTTGATGCATTAAAAGATTATTATATTGCTAAACATTTTGCTGATTTATATCTTACTAAAGAAACAAATTTAGATTATACAATCATTCAACCTGGAGCATTAACAGAGGAAGAGGCGACAGGATTGATTGATATTAATGATGAGGTTTCTGCAAGTAACACGATAGGAGATGTAGCAGATACTATCAAAGAATTAGTGATGACCAATCATTCAATTGGAAAAGTCATTTCAATGTACAATGGAAAAACGCCGATTAAAGAAGCACTTGAAAGTCTTTAAACTTTTCTTAATATTTAAAAGATACTTAAAAATTTAAGTATCTTTTTTGATTACAGTAAAAAATTGACAGGAGAGACTGTAATATTTTATAATTTTAATGACGCTTAAAAGAAAGCGCTAAACAATAAATTGTCAATGTCCGCAATTTATTCAAAAAATACGTAAGGAGTTTTATGGACACTAAAAAAATTAGATGGTTTACCGTCGCATTCATTGCCTTTAACATGGTTTGGGGAATGGGGAATGTTGTCAATAACTTTGCCCAACAAGGAATTACTGTTGTTACCTCATGGCTGTTAATTTTGGCTTTGTACTTTATTCCCTATGCACTTATTGTTGGTCAACTGGGTTCAACTTTTAAAGATAGTAAAGGTGGGGTCAGTTCATGGGTTGAAAATACCAGTACGAAACGCTTGGCTTATTATGCCGCATGGACTTATTGGGTAGTTCACATTCCTTATTTGGCTCAAAAACCACAAGCGATTTTGATTGCTTTTGGTTGGGTGGGTCAAGGAAACGGAAATCTGGTTAATCAGATGTCAATGACCGCTGTTGCTCTGGCTTCCTTAGCAATTTTTTTAGCTTTCTTATGGTTGTCAACAAAAGGGTTAAATACTCTTAAAGTGATTGGTGGGCTTGCGGGAACAGCAATGTTTGTTATGAGTTTACTTTTCATTGTCATGGCTATTGGAGCACCTTTTATCGCAAAAGATTTCCATATTGCAACGCCTGACATGGGAAATATTAAAACTTATATCCCTAAATTTGACTTCAGTTATTTCACAACTATCTCAATGCTAGTTTTCGCTGTCGGTGGTGCTGAAAAAATTTCTCCTTATGTTAATCAAACGAAAAACCCAGCAAAAGAATTTCCAAGAGGGATGTTTTTACTTGCTGGAATGGTTGGTATCTGTGCCGTCTTAGGTTCGATTGCCATGGGAATGATCTTCTCAAGCGGTAATTTACCAAATGACTTGATGGCTAATGGTGCATATGCAGCATTCCAAATTTTAGGTCAACACTTTGGTGTCGGAAACTTTTTAATGATTGTTTATGCTTTAACTAACGGTGTAGGACAAATTGCTGCCTTAGCTTTCTCTATTGATGCACCATTACGCATTTTACTTGCTGATGCTGACCCAGAATTCGTTCCAGCATGGTTGCGTAAAAAAACGAACAAAGGAACGCTTAAAAATGGTTATACATTAACAGGGATTCTTGTAAGTATCATTATTCTTTTACCGTTACTTGGAATCGGAGATATGAATGAATTAGTCAAATGGTTGACTAATTTAAATTCAGTTGTGATGCCAATGCGTTATCTTTGGGTCTTCTTTGCCTTCATTATGTTAAATCGGGCAGTGAAACATTTTCAATCTGAATATAAATTTATCAAACAAAAACGTCTAGCCATGATTGCTGGTGCTTGGTGTTTCCTCTTTACACTCATCGCCTGCGTGTTAGGGATGGTTCCAAAATTGGACTATGCTGCTAATCCATCTGCATGGTGGTTCCAACTTGCATCGAATATTTTGACACCAATTGTTTTAATTTTACTTGGTATGCTTTTGCCTTTCATTGCTCGTCGTGAACAACGCAAAACAAATGGTCTTGATTTAAATTCGCTCAATGTGGAATAAAGCCAGATTATCCCTGATTTTTTCAGGGCTTTTTTGATGCTTTTTTTAGATTAAAACAAAAGGATAAGTATTCTTAAAAATATCTAAGGATTAATTGTAAAAACTAGTCTATATCTATGAGAAAAGCTGACTTTTCGTGCAAAATTTGGTATAATATAGATAATCTGTTTGTCAATTGGGGCAAACTCTTCCGAAAGCAAGAAAGGAAAGTAAAATTTCATTTTAATGAGATTTTACAAGGCAAACATGCAAGACAAAAATGTTATCAATGTCAATTTAGTTGAGGAGATGAAGACGTCATTTCGTGACTATGCAATGTCAGTTATCGTTGCACGGGCACTTCCTGATGTACGTGATGGTTTAAAACCCGTTCACCGTCGTATTCTCTACGGAATGAATGAACTTGGAAATACTCCAGATAAACCGCATAAAAAATCGGCACGTATTGTCGGTGAAGTTATGGGTAAATATCACCCACACGGAGATAGTTCAATCTATGAAGCAATGGTACGTATGGCTCAATGGTGGTCTTATCGTCATATGCTTGCTGACGGACACGGTAACTTTGGTTCAATGGACGGAGACGGTGCCGCAGCGATGCGTTATACCGAAGCTCGTTTAAGTAAAATTGCCATGGAAATGTTGCGTGATATCAACAAAAATACCGTTGATTTCATGGACAATTTCGACGGTACTGAACGTGAACCGCTCGTTTTACCTGCTCGTTTCCCAAACCTTTTAGTTAATGGAACCACAGGGATTGCCGTTGGGATGGCAACAAACATTCCACCACATAATCTGGGTGAAACAATTGATGCAGTAGATATGCTCATGGAAAATCCAGAAGCTTCAGTTACTGATTTGATGTCTGTGATTCCTGGTCCTGACTTCCCAACAGGGGCTTTGGTTATGGGTAAATCCGGTATTCGTCGTGCTTATGAAACTGGTAAAGGTTCAATTACATTACGTGCAAAAACCCACATTGAAGAAATGGCTGGTGGAAAAGAACGTATCGTTGTGACTGAATTACCTTATATGGTCAATAAAGCGCGTTTGGTTGAACATATTGTTCGTTTAAACCATGAAAAACGAATTGAAGGATTGACTGCGGTTCGTGATGAATCCAACCGTGAAGGAATTCGCGTGGTTATCGAAGTTCGTCGTGACTTATCAGCACACGTTATCTTAAATAATCTGTTCAAACTAACAAGTTTGCAAACTTCATTTGGTTTCAATATGTTGGCTATCGAAAAAGGAATTCCTAAAATTCTTTCTTTGAAAGAAATCTTAGTTGATTATATTGAACATCAAATAGAAGTTGTTGAACGTCGTACAGCCTTTGATAAAGCACGTGCAGAAGCACGCGCACATATCTTGGAAGGTTTACGTATCGCTCTTGATAATATTGACCGTATCATTACAATTATCCGTGAATCACAAACGGATGCCATTGCACAAAAAACAATGATGGATGAATTCCTCCTCTCTGAAAAACAATCGCAAGCTATTCTTGATATGCGTTTGCGTCGTTTGACCGGATTGGAACGTGATAAAATTGAGGCAGAATATCAAGATTTAGTCGCTTTGATTGCTGACTTAGCCGATATTTTGGCAAAACCTGAACGAGTTAAGAAAATTATTCGTGAAGAATTAGAAGAAGTTAAACGTAAATTTGCTGACAAACGTCGAACAGAATTGTTAGTTGGTGAAGTTCTTACTCTTGAAGATGAAGATTTGATTGAGGAAGAAGATGTATTGATTACTTTATCAAATAAAGGATATATCAAACGTCTAGCTAATGACGAATTCCGTGCCCAAAATCGGGGTGGACGTGGTGTTCAAGGAATGGGAATGTCTGATGATGACTTTGTTCAACATTTGGTATCTACATCAACACATGATCATTTACTCTTCTTTACAAATCTTGGACGTGTTTACCGAATGAAAGGATATGAAATTCCTGAATACGGTCGGACAGCAAAAGGATTGCCAATTGTCAATCTCCTCAAGCTTGATGACGGTGAAAAAATCGCAACAATCATCAATGTTGACCGTGACCAAGAGGCGAAATATCTCTTTTTCACAACACGCAACGGAATTGTTAAACGAACTTCAACCAGTCAATTTAGCAATATTCGGACAAATGGTTTGAAGGCTTTGAAACTCCGAGATGGTGATGAACTGATTAATGTGCTTAGAACTTCGGGTGAAGATGAGGTGATTATCGGAACTCATTTGGGATACTCAGTTCGCTTTAAAGGTGCAGCTGTTCGTGATATGGGACGTGCAGCAGCCGGTGTTAAAGGGGTTAACCTCAGAGAAGGCGACTATGTTGTCGGAACTTCACGAATTGATGATAGTCAAGAAGTTCTTGTCATCTCAGAAAATGGTCTTGGTAAACGAACTCAGGCTTCGGAATATCCAACAAAAGGCCGTGGTGGTAAAGGGATGAAAGTCATGAATGTCACAGAAAGAACTGGTAAATTAGCTGGTTTAACTGCTGTCAATGGTGACGAAGATTTGATGGTTATTACAGATACAGGGGTTATTATCCGTACAAATGTGGCTAACATTTCTCAAACTGGTCGAGCTGCCCAAGGGGTTAAAGTAATGCGACTTGATGATGAAGCACAAATTGTAACTTTTGCACTTGTAGATCCAGTCATTGAAGATGAAGAAGTTGATGCGCCAGAACTTACTGATGAAACAATTTCTACTGACAATAACGAAGAATAATTGAAAAGAAAGTCTGCCAGTTACTGACAGACTTTCTGACTGAATAAGATGGTGCTGACAGCTCTGTCAGTAAAAATTAGAGAATGAAAAAAATAATAATTTGGGTTCTAGTAGCACTTAGTTTAATTAGCTTAAGTGCTTGCGCTAATGGAAAATCTAGTCAAAAAGATAATCGTAATTTATTAACGTCACCAATTAATAAAGACGTGACGACAATGGGAACTTACATTAAAGTTACTGTTTATGACAAAGGAAAAGAAGCTGCAGTTGAAAAGGCTCTAAAGCTTCCTGTTGAATACAATAATTTAACAACCGTTAATCAATCAGGTTCACAAATTGATGAGATTAACCAAAATGCAGGAATTAAACCTATCAAGGTGAATTCAAATGTATATGAATTAGTTAAAGCTGGTTATAACTATTCAGCTAAAGATTTAGGTTATGATATTACAATTGGTTCACTGACAAGTCTTTGGAATATTGGAATGGATAACGCTAGAAAGCCTGCTCAATCAGAAATTGATCAAGTTTTGCCTTTAATTAATTATCATGACATAAAGTTTGATGATAAAAATGAAACAATTTATCTGACACAAAAAGGTGCTCGTTTGGACTTGGGTTCCATTGTCAAAGGGTTTGTTGCCATGAAAATGGTTGATTCACTCAAAAAAGATGGTGTTACCACAGGGATTGTCAACTTGGGTTCTAGTTCGATTTATGTGATTGGTCATTCACCGAGGGGTGCTGACAGTCCGTGGACAATCGGAATTAAGAATCCAAATGATCCAACTGGGACTCAAATGGGGATTATTAAAGCTTCTAATGAGCACGTCAATACTTCAGGAATTTACGAGAGATATTTAGAAGTTGATGGGCATAAATACAGTCATATTTTAAATCCTAAGACAGGCTATCCTTTTGAGAATGATATTGCCAGTATCACCTTGTTAATTTCAGGAAAAGATAAGACCAATGGTGATGGTTTGTCAACAATGATATACGCTATGGGAACCAAAAAAGGTTACGAATACGTTGAAAAGTTGAAAAATGTTGAGGCTGTATTTGTTGATAAAGATAATAAGGTTTATATTACACCTGGACTGAAAGACAAATTCCAGCTTTCAGATAAAAAAACATTTGAAGTTGGTAATATTACAAACTTAAAATAATTGTTTAAATCTTGCTATACGCAAGATTTTTTTGTAAAACAATTAAAACTTTTGACTCAGAACTTAAAGCATGGTACAATGAATAAAAAGAGTACACAAAAAGACAAGGTGGGCAAAAATGGCAGAGCATAAAAAAACTAAAAGAGGGAAATATAACTGGCTGTTAAATACATTTATTGTTCTTCTATTTATAGTAGGATTAGTCTTAATTTTTAATAAGCCAATTCGTAACATGTTGATTGCAACAAATAGTAATAAATATCAACTTCATAATGTTTCACAAGAAAAGATAGAAAAAAATAAAAAAGCTGATGTAAGTTTTGATTTTGCTGCGGTAAAATCAGTAGATTTTCAATCAGTCATTACTAACCAGTTTAATAGTCAACCTCTACCTGTAATTGGTGGTATTGCAATTCCCGAATTAAATATCAATCTTCCTATCTTTAAAGGGGTTGGAAATACTTCACTTTTATATGGAGCGGGAACAATGAAAGCTGACGAAGTCATGGGTGAAGGTAATTATAGTTTGGCTGGTCATAATATGACTGGATTTACTTCTGACTTATCTATCTTATTCACTCCGTTAGAGAAAGCAAAAGCAGGAATGACAATTTATGTGACTGATAAAGATAATATTTATCAGTATAAAATTGATAAGATTGATGTAGTGACGCCAGAACATGTTGAAGTAATCAATGATAGTCCAGGTAAAAAAGAAATCACTTTAGTAACCTGTGCTGATGCTGAGGCAACTCATCGAATCATTGTACATGGAACTTTTGTAGATAAGACACCTTATGATAAAGCAACTGATACCATGAAAAATGCATTTGAAACCAAATATAATCAAATTAAAAATTTCTGATTTAAGAACTTCGTTATTATACGAAGTTTTTTTATTTAAGATAGCGATTGCAAAAGAAGGAAGATGATAGTATAATTATCTTAGTAAATAAAGTAAACAAAAGGAAACTTATGAAATGTATTTGTAAAATAAAGATTACTTATTCATTTACAGGGTTATTATTTATATGTTCGTTTATGCTTATGGCTATGTTTTCTCAAGAAAACAGCGTTAGTGCTGATAGCGTCCCAACACTAGTTACTAAGAACCTAACTGTATATGCTGTTAGTGGTGACTTTTATAATCACGCTAAAGAAGCAGTTGTAACTGCCATAGACTCTAAGGGGAACCGAGTAGAGGGAGTAGATTATTACAACGGGCCGATAAAGTATAGTATATCAACTGATGCTTATGGTAATTGGGTTACAGATAAACCGGGTATATACTCGGTAACTTATTCTTTTGTTGACCCTTCTACCAAAGCTTCAATCAGTCAGGAAGTTAAGGTTACTTCTGTTTCTTTACCGTCGTCGTCACTACCTATAAGTGAAATAGAAAATACATTAAATAAGAATGCGATTGTAGATGAGGACTCTGATAATAACGCTGTTTATGATAACTATAATGGAAATATACTAATGGCCTTTTATGCACATGACATATCATATATGACAAAAGGCTTTGAAGCCAGAGAAGAAAAAAATTATATTTTAACTGGCGGATATAAAAACTTTAACTACAGCGAAAATGAATTGAAATCAGCAACCTCTCTTATGGAAGGTTTCAGTAACGTATTGGAAGGAAAAAATACTGATTTTGACAAAATAGAAGCAATAGAAGATTACGTTGATGATTTAATGAATTATGATCTTGCAGGTGCAGAACAAGATGGCACGGAAGCAAATAATATTATATCTGGTGCACGTTTAAATGAAATTGTTGACAATGACCATGACCAATATTATGGTCAAGCGTTTAGTGCTTTTTTATCTGGCAAAGGTGATTGCATGCAGTATTCGATGCTTTCAGAACTTGGTTATATCTATGCTGGAATTCCAGCAGTGACAGAAATTAATAATGGAAATGTACCTACTGATGGCTTTTACCTTTCCTTTGGAAATGGGGGACACGAGTGGAATGAGGTTCAAGTAAATGGACAATGGTACATTGCTGATGATACATGGGCCGATAATGATATACGTTGGAGAGGGCTTATAGGTATGGATAAACTTCCTACTCAGGATAAGATTGGAATAAATACATTAACAAATCAACCTTTATATTATCATACTGGTAATGTTCGGAAATTAACGTTAATGAATAAATCGATGATTAATCCAACCTTAACTACTCAGCCGATTACAACGATTTCTGGTGGTGGAAACTACCAAAATATTATGTATAATTCCATTGTGAATGCAGTTTATAGTGATGGTAGTTTAGTTCCGCAATCAGAAATACACTTTTGTGTCCCCACTATAACTGTCGATGGATTGAGTTATTGGGCAACAGATTATACTGGAGTTCATAATGTTAATTTCAATTTTAAAGACCCAAACACGGGGGATATAATTACTTCAACAGTATTGGTAACTACTGTTAGTCCAATTTTACTTACCACAACCGTTAGTGCAGCTTCTGGCAGTGGAAATTATGAAAAAATGATGTATAACGCCATAGTGAATGCTAAGTATAGTTAATGGAACTCAAGTCCCTCTGTCTTCTATCCATTACCTTGTTCCAACTATAATTGTTGATGGACAAACTCATTGGGCTACCGATTATCCTGGCAACTACAATATTCAATTTAATTTCACAGACATTACAGGACAAATCGTAAAAGCAAATGCAACAGTCATCATAAATTAAACAAAAAGGGAAAAACAAAATGAATGAAGAATTATATAATTTTTTACTGGGGAAAATATTTTATTTTTGTCAATTGCCAAGCTATACAAAATGGGGAATCTGGTCATTTGAACCTGACGGTAAGATAAAAGGAATGCATAGTGACTTTGAACAAACATGGAAAATTGAAAATGAGCGGCTATTAATTTTAGATAGTCAAGGGCATGTCACTTGTATTTTTGAAGGTCAGATAGAAAAAATGCAAAAAAGTCATTTGCTTCGTCCAGGAATGGAACACTTTCAAGTTGCTTTGATTGCTACTGATTTAATCGGTTATGATTATTTTGATAGCCTTTGCCCGATTGAAAATGATTTAATTGCAGCATGTATGCAAACAGGGTCAGTGGCAAATGAAAAATTACGTCAGCTTCTTTTAGAAAATAAAACCATTGACGGTTATTATGCCGGTCGGGCTTATGCTGTTAAGAGAAAAGATTTAGAAATTGGGTTAAAGCAATATAAAGGAGTTTTTTATGATTTAGAGCTTTCGCAAAACCAGCCTGATTTTTTTACTAAAAAACTTTTGGTTTGGTTCCCAGGACTATTGAGCTACAATCACGGGAATGCTCGGGAAAACTTCTTTCCTAATCCTTTTGAAGGAATTACAGGATCTATTGCTAAAAATACAGTGGTATTAAGAATTGCCGATAGTAATTTAATTAATGGCTCTTATTATCTTAATACCCCAAACTTTGGAGATTATGAGCAGAATATTCAAGAACTCATTGAAAAAACAGCCAAAGAAGAAGGAATACTTAGGGAGAATATACTATGTGCTGGTTCTTCTCGTGGGGGTATGGGTGCACTTTATCATGGATTACTTGGAAATTATGCACTTGTATCAATGGACCCTGTCGTAGATCGTAGTCCCTGGTTGCAATCTGCTGATGTTCAATTAATGTTTGATTGTATTCCTGTTTCATTCGTAGATAAGCTCAATCAATTATTGGAAAAAACAAATTTATCAGCTGAAAAAATACAAGTAATAACAAGCCCTCAAGTTCCGATTACTTATCCATTTATTATTCAATTAAAAACTTGGAAGTTAGCACTTAAAACTTATCGTATGAAGTTGACAGATGAACAATTTGATTATCAGCCCTATGGTGGGAAAATGCATGGAGATTTTGTAAATCGTAATATCCCTCTGCTCTTGATGAAAATTAATGAATTTCTTTATGGATGCGATTCAATAGAGAATACGATAGATGAAAAAACCTTGTAAATAATCAAGGTTTTTAATTATCCTCCAAATATAAAAATGGATGAAAAATTATTGAAAAAATGATATGATAACGACATATATTAATTATTTTTGGATAAAAGTTATTTGATAGAAGGAAGTTATGAAAAATAAAAAATCAGCTAAAGTTAAGCAAGATAAGGTAAAACAAAGATTAAAACGAGTAAAACCATGGCAGGATAAGTCTGCAAAACTTCTTGGGCATTTATTACAATTTGCCTCAATTTACGCTTTAATAGTTGGGATTGTCGGCTGGTTGATGCCTCCTGTTCAAAAACTATTATCTGGTTTCCTCTATCTTTTTGCCCTTCCTACCGATTTTAGTATTTTTAATGCAATTGTTCTATTTATTTTAGCAAGCTCAATTCGACACCGGAGAAGATTAGCCCTTTGGATAGAAATTATCTATTTCCAATTAGCTTTTGTTGCATTTGGTCTTATTTTCTTATTGGCCTATTTCTTTGGATTTGTGACCAAAGAAGCACTAGACATGTCACAATTTTCTATCTTCTCACTTTTATTTGTTATTCTCGGAGTAGTTGTTTCTCTTGCGACAGCTGTATTAATGATTTTATCTCGAAATGCCTTTCCAACAAAAATTGTGAATGGCACTTGGTGGAAAGGTATAATTATTGCGGCTGTAGGATTTGTCTGCTCTATTATTGGCGGAGTAATCGTTTCATTTTTAACTTTCCATGGTTCTGTATCCTTATCTCAAAGAATTGCTTACGTTTTTAGAGAATCTGTCAGTGATTTCCGTTACCTTCTTCCTTTTGGTCAGGAAATTTTCCCGTACAGCTCTGGAAATAATATTTGGGTCAGTACTACAATTTCAGTCATAATGCTTCTTGGTTTTATCAGCGCATTTCTCATTTTTACGCGCTCTACTCAAAAAGAACTTTCGGCAAATGCAAAACAAGAATTAGCAATCCGTCAGCTAATTCTAGATTATGGTGATAATGACTCGCTTGCTTACTTTGCGACTCGCAGAGATAAAAAAGCTATCTTTTCTAAAAATAAAAAAGCTGCCATCACTTATCATCTTTTTGGAGATGTTTTGTTAGCCAGCGGCGACCCAATCGGAGATGAAAAATCATGGAAAAGTGCGGGAGAAGCATTTCTCAACCTTGCACGAGCACAGGGCTGGACACCAGGCGTTATTGGATCCTCTGAAGCAGGAGCAAAAATGTACGCTCAATTAGGGCTGAACGCAACTGTATTCGGGGATGAGGCGGTCGTTGTCGTTCGTGACTTTTCTATTGAAAATCCAGCCATGCATGATGTGGCACAAGTTATGCGTCGTGCAAAAAGAGAAAACTATCAAGTCAAGATTCGTCGCCAGGCTGAAATTCCTGCTACAGAACTTAGTGATTTAACCAAATTAACAGAACAATGGCGAAATGGTGATGAACGTGGTTATTCAATGGCTTCAAGTCGATTTGGTGATCCAACAGACCAACAAATAATGATTGTAACAGCATCCGATGCTGCTGGAAAAGTTCAAGGAATTTTATCCTTTGTTCCGGTGGGGTCAGATAAATTGTCACTTGATACGATGAGACGTTCTCCTGAGGCAATGAATGGAGCTGTCACTTTCATGATTAGTAGTTTGATAGAAGCAGCTAAAGAAAAAGAGATAAGCGAAATTAGTTTAAACTTTGCGGCAGCACGGCAATTCTTCATTAACGGAGAAACATTGCAAGCGAATGCCTTAGATAAAGCGGCACGAACTGTAATGAAATTCTTTTCACGTTGGTACCAATTGGAATCACTTTATCGTTCAAATGATATTTACTTGCCAGAATGGCGAACTCGTTATATTTGTTATGATAATGGCGGTTCTCTTACTTCCGTTCTTTTTGCAATTGGCCAAGCTGAAGGATTTGTTCCGACGAATATCTTTTCTAAAATCAAAAGTTTCTTTTCACGAGATTATGACCCTAGAACAGAAAATCGCTGGTGGAAAAAATCAGATTTCATCAAAAAGGTTCATCGACTTGAAGAAAATAAGCGATTGGAATTATTGAATGAAGCTGGTCATGATGACAGTTATCTAAAAAAATTAAATGATCTTAGAGAAAATGGTATTCCACCATTTAGTCTTCCCGATAGCGAAACCGAATCAGTAGAAACTCTTAGAAATAAATTTGAATCAGTTGATGAATTTGATGAAAAAGAATATAGCATTCATGGGAAGTTAATTAGTTTGCGTGGCCGAGGCGCAATGCAATTTGCAGATTTGGCAGATAATCAAGCAAAAATTCAATTGGTTATAAAACGTGACACTCTTAATGAATATGCTGAATTAGAAAATCGTTTAGAAAATTTTGCAATATGGAAAAAAGATGTGACCGTTGGTGATAGAGTACTTGTTAAAGGAACGCTGATGCGCACGCAAACAGGTGAATTGAGTCTACGGGTTAACTCATGGAAAATGCTTTCTAAAACACTAAGAGAACTGACAGATATCGAAAAAATAGACCATACAAAATTTATTGAACGGACAGAATATTTATCAAGAATTAGAAGAGATTTGCTATCAAACAGATTTGTTGAAGTAGATAAGCAGGATTATTTGGCATTGGCTGCGGGATATGATAAGGTATTTTCTATTCAGAATTCAAAAGTAACAGTTTTATGGGCTTATCAATCAATTGAATCCTTAAAGAACCTTCTTAGTAATCTACTTGAAGATGAAGTTCTAATGGATTCATCAGAAGTTTTTCCAGACCCTGAAGCTAATGAAGATGCTTTGCCAGAGTTAAAAAGAGCGCTCAGTTATGGTTTGCCTGCTTTTGCAATGGCAGAGTTCTATTTACCAACTGAAGCAGCTGATTTAGGAGTAGATTCAGAAAATGAAAAAAAGTAATTACTTAATCAATATTGCTATTTGTGCTGCCTTATTGTACAATGCTTGGATTCTTGCATTTTGGTTAAATCCAACTGTAGTTAACTCAAGTCTTTTGAGTGGACTTTCTGCACTTGATCAACCTTATCATCAATTATTCACCTTAACAGATATTCTTTTCGCTTGTTTTTCTTTGATACTTGCGTGGGGACTTTTTAAACAAAATGAAAGAGAAGACAAACGTCTTCTCATAATTTTTCTTTCGATTGCGGGATTTGGTGCAGCAACAGGCTTAGCTACACTTTTTCCTTATGCTGATATTGCTCACAGTGAGGGAATTCCTAATCCTCTTAAAGCACCTGAACTCTTTTTACATGACGGATTAAGTGTTTTAGCCTTATTATTTATTCTTACAGGAGTGATTTTTTCACTTTTAGTTTATCGAAATAAATTTGTTTTCCTTTTGGCCATTGCTTTTGTAATTACAACTTTGCTTTCTTTCATTGCGGGTGCAATTCCTCAGTTAGTAGGTCCTCTCGGTCAACAGATTAATGGGGTGCTTGGTGGTATATGGTTAGTCTTTATTTGTTGGAGAGTTCTGAACGGCACTTCAAAAGAAGTTCGTAAGGAGAACTGACCGTACGCACAGGTGATAATTTAAGGAGTAATCTAGCAGAAATAAAGCCAAAAAAAGCCGCAAATAGATGACCCATATCCCAAATACTATGTTCAACGAATAACGGAAGTAAGATAAATAGTCCTAAAATTATAAGTCCAATATAAAACATTCGTTTTCTCATTATAAGAATGGCAGCAGCGCAACCAGCAACTAAAATATATGAAACACCAACATCAGTTGCCATTGCTAAAGAACTGGGAGCACGTCCGCTATTTATTGCCCAAAGTTCAAGAAAAATAGTAGTGAGACTGGCTAAAATATGACCAGACAATGTGATGACAATCATTCTTGGTGAACCATATTTTCGTTCTGCCCAAGCAATAACGGTCCAAAAAAGGACAACATAAATGAGGAGACCTGCTCCGTTATCCGCAACCCAAAAAGCACTATCAAAAAAAGTAGAGATTGGTTTATCAGAAACTCTGGCTATACTTGTTGAAGAATGGTTCGTTAGAATGTTAATTAAGTGTTGCGGTGCAGTTCTTTGAACTAGCGTAAAAGCGCAAAAAATGGCGGTATAGGTAAATGTTGCAGGGGCTGACTGAAGCCATTTTGAAAGAAAATGAGTATAGACAGATAATTTTCGAACCTCATCGTGAATTTTACGAGAAAAATGAGCTAAAAATTTTAAAAAATACCAAGTACAACATAAAATTAATACAGTTGATAAAAAAATCATAATTTATTCCTTTTCTTTTTATTATACCATTAAAGCTTATGGAGGGGTTAGCATATTTATTAGGCTTAGACCATAAAAATAGAAGATTATAAGAGGCTCGCATTAAGTGATTTACTTATGATATAATTAATAATGATTTGCAGCTAGGAGAATAAAATGAATCCACTATTACAAGGAATGAACGAAAAACAAGCAGAAGCGGTCCAAACTACAGAAGGGCCTTTATTGATTATGGCAGGAGCTGGTTCGGGTAAGACTCGTGTCTTAACTCATCGAATTGCTTACTTAATTGATGAAAAAATGGTTAATCCTTGGAATATTTTAGCGATTACCTTTACAAATAAAGCAGCAAAAGAAATGCGGGAGCGTGCTTTATCACTTACTCCAAGAGCACAAGATACATTAATTGCGACCTTTCACTCAATGTGTGTAAGAATTTTGAGACGTGATGCTGACCATATTGGTTATAATCGTAATTTTACGATTATAGATCCAGGGGACCAAAAATCGTTGATGAAACGAATTTTGAAAGAAGCTAATTTAGATCCTAAAAAATGGGAACCCAAAGGGCTTTTAAATGCGATTTCAAATGCTAAAAATGATTTATTAGATGAATCAGCTTATGAAGCTCAAACAAGCGCTAGACATCCATACGAAATGGTTGTTGCGCGTGTTTATAAGATTTACCAAAAAGAATTACGAAAAGCAGAATCAATGGATTTTGACGATTTAATCATGCAGACGTTGCGCCTTTTTGATGAAAACCCGGATGTCCTTTCTTACTATCAAGGGAAATTTCAATATATTCATGTTGATGAGTATCAAGATACCAACCATGCACAATATCAGTTGGTTAAACTTTTAGCCAGTCGTTTTCAAAATATCTGTGTCGTTGGGGATGCTGACCAATCAATCTATGGTTGGCGCGGAGCAGATATGCAAAATATCTTAGACTTTGAAAAAGATTATCCAAAAGCTAAAGTTGTTTTGCTCGAAGAAAATTACCGCTCAACAAAAACAATTCTTGATGCGGCAAACAATGTTATAAAAAATAATTTAAAACGTCGACCAAAAGAGCTCTGGACGCAAAATGATGCTGGAGATAAGATTGTTTATTTTCGTGCTGGAAATGAACAAGAAGAAGCAAATAAGGTTTCTGAAATTATCACATCAGGTGTTCGTTCAGGACGTTCTTATGCTGACTATGCTGTGCTTTATCGGACTAATGCTCAGTCTCGGACAATTGAAGATTCTTTTGTTAAATCTAATATTCCTTATACAATGGTTGCGGGAACGAAATTCTACTCACGTAAGGAAATTCGTGATGTTATTGCTTATTTAAACGTAGTAGCAAATCCAGCAGATAATATGAGTTTTGAACGAATTGTTAATGAACCTAAACGAGGAGTCGGTCCGGGGGCATTAGAAAAATTACGTCGTTTTGCTGACAGTCGTGGACTTTCTTTAGCAGATTCAAGTTTTGATATTATGTTATCCGATATTCGTGGAAAAGCGGCTGGTGAGATTTATAATTTGGCAATGGCCTTTGATTTGTTGAGAACACATAGTGAAAGTTCAACAATCACAGAATTAGTTGAAGAAATGTTAGAGCGTACTGGCTATGTCAAAGCTTTGCAAATGATGCCAAGTATCGAAAATCAAGCACGAATTGAAAATATTGAAGAATTCTTGTCAGTAACTAAAGGATTTGATGAAAAATCAGAAATTCCTCTAGATGAAGAAACAGGAGAGCCAATTATTGAAACTGGTTTAGATAAGTTGAGCCGTTTCCTTAACGAAGTTAGTTTGCTTTCTGAAACAGATGCTTATGAGGAAGAATCTGACCAAGTAACAATGATGACCCTGCATGCGGCAAAAGGTTTGGAATTTCCAATTGTTTTCTTAATTGGAATGGAAGAAAACATTTTTCCTTTATCACGGGTAAATGAAGATATTGATGAGTTAGAAGAAGAACGACGTTTGGCTTATGTTGGAATTACACGGGCAGAAGAAACGCTCTACTTAATGAATGCCAATCAACGTGTGCTTTATGGTAAAACGAATTATAATCGTCCCAGCCGTTTTATTTCGGAAATTGATGATGAATTACTAGAATATGCTGGGATTGCTCGTAAAGCAAATTCAAGCTTTAATGCTTCTTATAAATCTGGTGGTTTTGCCAGTGGGATTTCGATGTCAGATGCGCTTCATCAAAGAAAAGCAGTCATTAATCCAACTGCAGCTCAAGCGACGATTAATAATTCTGAAACAGAAGATTGGCAAATTGGCGATACAGCGATTCACCGTAAATGGGGCGAAGGTATGGTATTAGGAATTTCTGGTTCTGGTAAAAATATGGAACTCAAGATTAATTTCCCAGAAGTCGGAATGAAACGTTTATTAGCAGCAATGGCTCCAATTGAGAAAAAATAGAAAAAGTAGTGAAAAAATAATGACTTATCATGAGTTAGAACAAGTCGAATTGACAAATATGTGTGCCATTATTGACGAAAAAAATCATAAAGTTCTTGTTCAAGAGCGTAAAAAATCATGGACTGGAATTGCTTTTCCCGGAGGACATCTGGAAAAAGGTGAGGCTCTTGTTCCGTCAACAATAAGAGAGATTAAGGAAGAAACTGGACTTGATATCACAAATTTAAAACTTTGTGGAGTTAAGGATTGGTTTGAACCTGAGAAGAACAGAAGATATATGGTTTTTCTTTATTCAACAACAGAATTCTCTGGTCAATTAATTAATGAAACGGATGAAGGTAAAGTTTTCTGGCAAGATATTAATCAATTAGCAAATTTGAATCTTGCAAGTAGTTTTCTTGAAATGGCAGACATGATGCTTCACTCAACTTACTCAGAATTTGTTTATGAGATTGATGGAGAGCATTGGGAAAAGAAATTTTATTGATTTTGCATAATAACTATTATGTAAAGTGATTGGATTGAGGTAGGAAATGACTGAATTAAGAAGATGTAATTGGTGTTTGTCAACTGATAAAATGATTCATTATCATGATACTTATTGGGGAGTCCCTTTACATAATGATCAGGAACTTTTTGCAAAATTGGTCCTTGATTTAAATCAAGCAGGGCTTTCTTGGGCAACAATATTAAATAAACAAGAAAATTTTTATGAAGCTTTTGATAATTTTGAAATTGAAAAAGTAGCAGTATATGACGAGAATAAGGAACAAGAACTTTTACAAAATGCGGGAATTATCAGAAATAAATTAAAGGTTAAAGCGGCGATTGTTAATGCTCAAAAAGTTTTAGAAATTCAAAAAGAATTTGGCTCCTTTAATAAGTACATCTGGTCGTTTACTGACGGAAAAGTTTTACAGCATCGAGTTAATGATGAGTCAGAAATTCCAGCAACAAATGAACTTTCTGACAAAATGAGTAAAGATATGAAGAAACGTGGTTTTAAATTTACAGGTTCAACGGTTATCTATGCTTTCTTGCAAGCTGTAGGAGTGATTAATGACCACGCAGATTATTGTTATAGACAAGCAGAATTAATGGATTGAAGCGCTTTCTTGTGGTAAACTGGTTATAGTATTAAAGTTGTAATTACTATAAAATTTTATCAGAAAAGGAGCTTACTATGGCTAATATTCACCCTTATCTTACTTTTAATAATACGAAGGAAGCATTAGATTATTATAAAGATGTTCTTGGAGCGACAAATATTTCACGAATGCCTCTGGCTGAAGAACAAGCTGAACAATTTGGAGTTCCAATCGAGAAGGCTTCCGATTTAACAATGCACTCTCAATTTGACATTCTAGGTTCAACCATTATGGCTGCGGACAATTTTATGAAAGTTGATCCTCTTGTTTATGATTCTATTTCAATTTTAATTGATTTAGATTCGGAAGACGAACAAGCGGTCTCACAAGCAGATGCTTTTTGGGACAAGGCTGTTGAATCAGGGACAGTCACTGTTAATTTACCTTTTGAAAATCAATTCTGGGGTGGAAAAATGGGTGATTTTACTGACAAATACGGAGTGCGTTGGATGCTACATGCTCAGCCTTATTCTAAGTTACAATCGAACTCATAAATCTTTATAAGTAAAAATGGAAAGTACTGACGATTCTGTCAGTACTTTTTGTGATTTATTCTAAAAATATTTTTAATGACAGCTAAAAATTTTATAGATATTTGGAAAGTTGCTAAAAATTTGTTATAATAACTATGTGAATTTTAACACAAAAGGAGTAATTTATGAAAATTTGGACTAAACTAGGCTTGCTAACGCTTGTGGGCCTCTCTTTGACTTCTTGTGGAAGTAATACAAAGAATACAAAAGGACAATCAAGTTCGTCTCAGAAAGTTGAAACCTCGGCTGGTGCAAGTAAATCAAACATCTATGCTGACCCTTCTACTTTAAGTGATAAATACGATGTGATTATTGTTGGTTCTGGTGGAGCTGGAATGACTGCAGCAATTGAAGCAAAAGATGCTGGAATGAATCCAGTCATTTTAGAAAAAATGCCAATCGCTGGTGGAAATACTTCAAAAGCCTCAGCTGGTTTGAACGCGTCAGAAACATCAGTCGAAAAAGCACAAGGTGTCGCCGATTCAAATGATAAATTTTATGAAGAAACGCTCAAAGGTGGTGGCGGTACGAATGACAAGGCACTCCTTCGTTATTTTGTTGACCACTCGGCTGGTGCTGTTGATTGGTTAAATACAAATGGGATTGTTTTAGATAATTTAACTACGACAGGAGGGATGTCAGTTTCAAGAACTCACCGACCACATGATGGTTCAGCAGTTGGTGGTTATTTGGTAAAAGGTCTTGAAGAAAATATTACCAAACGAAATATTCCCTTATTTGTAAATAGTGATGTTACCAAAATTACTGAAAAAGATGGTAAAGTATCTGGAGTTAAAGTTAAGATTGAGGGTGAAACTAAAGATATTTCTTCTAAAGCAGTCGTTGTTACAACAGGTGGATTCGGTGCAAATAAGAAAATGATTGCAAAATATCGTCCTGACCTTAAAGATTATGTGACAACAAATGCCGCTGGTTCAACTGGTGACGGAATTACTATGATTTCTGAACTTGGTGGGCAATTAGTTGACATGGATAAAATTCAAATTCATCCAACTGTATTCCAAAAAACAGGTTATCTTGTTTCAGAATCAATTCGTGGTGAAGGGGCGATTCTTGTAAATCAAAAAGGAAAACGTTTCTTTAATGAAATGGATACTCGTGATAAAGTTTCTGCTGCTGAACTTAAACAACCAGGAAAATATTCTTATGTTATTTTTGGAGAAGGAACCAAAGATAAAGTAAAAGCGGTTGAACAGTATATGTCTAAAGATATGGTCGTTGAAGCTGACAGTATCAAGGAACTTGCTGACAAGCTCGATATTAATGAAAAAACGCTGACTTCAACAATTGATGATTGGAACAAAGCTGTATCAGCTAAAAAAGATGAAGACTTTGGTCGTACAACAGGAATGACTACTGAAATATCAGGTAAGTATTATGCCATTAAAGTGGCACCAGGAATTCACCATACAATGGCTGGGGTAAAAATTAATACAAATACTCAAGTCTTGAAAAAAGATGGTAATCCAATTCAAGGATTATATGCTGCCGGAGAAGTTACAGGTGGTCTCCATGGTGGTAACCGTATTGGTGGTAACGCTGTTGCTGATATTGTTATCTTTGGACGACAAGCTGGAACTCAATCTGCGGCCTATGCTAAAACAAGCAATTAATATTTATTAATAAGTAGTTATTGAGAATAAAAGTTACTGACGGAGTATTTGTCAGTAACTTTTTGTATTATTAAGATTGATTAAAGGTAAATTCTTTGAAATAGATAAGAAAATTAAGTATAATTTAATTATGAAAAAGTATTTTTCAAGCTTTATTAAGGAGGCTTTTTATGGCAAAACATTCAAAAGCGAGTTCAAAAAACAGCAAAAAAGTAATTGCAATTGCCAGTTTGGCAGTCATTTTAGTAGTTGCTCTCGGAATCATTGCTTATCAAGTTTTTTATCCTCATAAAACTCCTGATAAGTCAGCCTCTTTTGCACAAACAAGCTCGACAAAAGTAAGTAAGAGCACAAGTAGTAAATCACAAAGCTCTAGTACAACGAGTGATTCAACTCAAGGATCAACTTCCGCTTCAAGTAGTTCAAAGACTTCGGCATCTTCAAGTAATGACTCTCCAAAAAGCTGGTCAACTCTAACTGGAAAGCAGCAAGATGCAGTTTATGCCCAATGGGTTAATAATGCTCAAGGCAAATTTGATATTTATACTGGAGAATCTTACTTAACTTATCTTGTTAATGTAGGTTCAAATGGCGTATCCACATATTCTGACCCTGTCAATGTTATACAAAATACAGCACGTATTCAACAAAATGCTGATGGAACCTATTATTTACAAGTTCCTGATCCAACGCAGACAGGTTTAAGAATGGCACAGGATCCATGGCCAATGGTTCAATGGCAAACTAAAGAAACACTGACAGGTGCGCAACTTGTAGCTAAATATGGTTCGGATGCTTCGCTCAATAGCGGTAGTTCACAAATCAAATCAATAAACGCCACAAAAGTTCCAACGGGAAATTAAGTATAATAAAAGATTGACTTTGGTCAATCCTTTTTTAGTCAGAGAAATTATTGACATTCTGTCAGTAATTTTTTTATGGAAAGAACCAATCATAAAGACTGTAAGTGATTTTTTAGTCAAAAAATGCTATAATTTTCAGGATGAATGAAAATTTAAATGGCATTTTAAATGTCTATAAAGAAGCGGGCTGGACATCTTTTGATGTTGTTGCCAAACTTCGTGGTATTTTAAAAACAAAAAAAATTGGACATGGTGGAACTTTAGACCCTTCTGTGACAGGCGTTTTACCAGTGGCCGTTGGAAAATCGACGCGGTTATTAGAATACATGGAGGCGGCAGGTAAAATTTACGAAGGTGAAGTTACGATTGGTTTTTCAACGGAAACCGAAGATGCTGATGGGGAAGTTGTCAGTAAAACGCCAGTGGAACGAGAGCTGACAGAGTCTGAAATTGACTCAGTAATGAAAAATTTTATTGGAAAAATAAAGCAAATTCCTCCAATGTATTCAGCCGTAAAAATTAACGGAAAAAAATTGTATGAATATGCCAGAGCTGGTCAGACAGTTGACCGTCCGGCAAGAGAAATTACAATCAAATCATTTGTCAGAACAAGTCCCGTGATGACTGATGAAACGGCAGGTTTGGTAAGTTTTTCTTTCAAAGTTGAGTGCAGTAAAGGAACCTATGTCCGAACATTAGCAGTAGATTTAGCAGAGCAACTTGGTTACGCAGGACATATGTCAAAATTGCAAAGAACAGCAAGCAATGGACTGATGATTAAAGATGCCGTCAAACTCTCAGAAATTGAGGCAGCAAAAGAGGCAGGAGTGCTTTCTAGCTTAATGTACCCAGCAGAATATGCTGTCAGTGATTTGCCAAGAGTAATTTTGACTGCTGACCAGTTTGAAATGGCACGAGTTGGAAAAAAATTTGCTGAGGATGATTGGGTTACAGATGAAACTACTGACAGCCCTGTCAGTAAGTCTAATAAAAGTGAATTTTTACTGACAGACTTGTCAAAACTGACAAGAGATAAATTTGCAGCCTTTTATGATGATAAATTAGTTGCTGTTTACATGAAACATCCAGAAAAAGCAGGAATTTGGAAACCAAATAAAGTATTGGTTTAATTCTTAGCAATATGAGCCAAAGTGAGAAAAATGGAAATATTAGAATTTAATGATGAACTAAAATTTGATGAAGAACTTATCCTTGTCCTCGGTTATTTTGATGGATTACACCGAGGACATCAAAGTCTTTTTACAGAAGCTAAAAAAATTGCGGCGGTATTGAATTTAAAAATAGCTGTTTTTACCTTTCCGGAAAAACCAACATTAACCTTCAACAAATTTGAGCCTGAAATGCTTTTGAAATTAACTTCAGATGAAAAACGAGCAGAGCTCTTTGCTGAAAATGGGGTAGATTACCTTGTATTTAAAGATTTCACTTCTAATTTTGCTCATCAAACTTCAACTGAATTTGCAGAAAGTGTCGTCAAAAGATTTAATCCCAAAGTGGTGATTACAGGATTTGATTATACGACAGGTTCTGATATGAAAAATCTCAAGTCAACGGAAGACTACCGTGTGGTCATCATGCCGGAAAAAGCGGATGAACATGGAAAAATTTCATCGACACGGATTAGAAAAGCAGTTGAAGAAGGTGATATTGCACAAGCAAATGAACTTTTAGGTTATTCTTATGAAACAAGAGGCCTTGTTGTTCATGGTTTTGCCCGCGGAAGACAATTGGGTTATCCAACAGCAAATCTAGTAATTAAAGATTACGTTCATTTGCCAGCTGTTGGAGTTTATACCTGTGATGTCATTTTTGCTGGAGAACGTCATCGGGGCTTTGCTTCAATTGGATATAATGATACTTTTAACGGGACTGAAAAAACAGTTGAAGTTCATATTTTTGATTTTAATGGAGAAATTTATGGTGAAAAATTGACTGTTTTATGGCTAGATAAAATTCGCGATATGATTAAATTTGATGGGATAGATCAATTAATTAAACAAATGAAAGAAGACGAGCAAATTGCTCGTGATTTCAAAGCGTAAATAAACTGTAAGTCAATTGGGAAAAGAGATTTGGAAAGGGAGTAGAAAAACAACGTGAGTCAAAAAGACATCCGCTGTTTTTTTATGATGAAAAGAGATGAAAATAAATAACAAAAAAGTTGTAATTGTTGGAGCTGGAGCCGTCGGGAGTACTTATGCTCATAACTTAGTTGTTGATGATTTAGCAGATGAAATTGCAATAATAAATACCAACAAAAGTAAAGCTTCAGCCAACAGTTTGGACTTGCTTCACGCGCTTCCTTATTTAAATGCAGCTCCTAAAAATATTTATGCTGCTGATTATTCAGATGTTTCTGATGCAGATATTGTTGTTTTGTCTGCCAATGCTCCGTCAGCAACTTTCGGAAAAAATCCAGATCGCCTACAGTTATTAGAAAATAATGTCGAAATGATTCGTGATATAACTCGTAAAACAATGGATGCAGGTTTTGATGGTATTTTCTTGGTCGCATCAAATCCAGTTGATGTCCTTGCCCAAGTTGTTGCAGAAGTATCTGGCTTGCCTAAACATCGTGTGATAGGAACAGGAACGCTTTTAGAAACTAGTCGGATGCGCCAAATCGTTGCTGAAAAACTCCAAATTAATCCTAAAAGTATTCATGGATATGTTTTAGCTGAGCATGGGAAATCAAGTTTTGCCGCTTGGTCAAATGTGACAGTCGGTGCGATTCCATTAACAACGTGGCTCAAAAAATATCCTAATCCAGAGTTTCCAACTTTCGATGAAATTGACCAAGAAATCCGTGAAGTAGGCTTGGATATCTTTATGCAAAAGGGAAATACCTCTTACGGAATCGCTGCTTCATTAGCTCGTTTGACAAGAGCAATTTTTAGAAATGAAAGCGTGATTCTACCAGTTTCTGCCTATTTGACAGGAGAGTATGGCCAGTCCAATCTATATACAGGAAGTCCTGCAATTATAGATAGAACAGGTGTTCGAGCGGTCTTAGAGTTAGAATTAACTCAAGATGAGCAAGAAAAATTTAAAGCTTCAACGGTTCTTCTTAAAGAGAATTTTGATTCAATTAGAGAAAAATGTACTTTGTAAATATAATAAAAAGAATAAAGAAATTTATTCTTTTTATTATACAAAACAATGAAATAATATTTCAAAATAAAAAAAGATTAAATTGATACTTGAAATAATAATTCTTTTAAGTTATAATGAATACGTTATCAGGAAATAATATTTCGGAAGGATAAAAAATGTACGGTTTTTCAATTTTTATGAATAGGGACTTGAATGAAAAGGACTATTTATATATTGACAAGATGACTAATCATGGTTTTAAAGGGATTTTCACATCTATGCATATTCCCGAGGATGAAGCAAGTCTATATAAAAAAAGGCTAATAGACTTAGGAACAGCTGCTAAAAAGAATCATTTGAAACTTATGATTGATATTTCAGGTCAAGCTTTAGAAAAAGCTGGATTTTCTATTGATAGAGTAGAAGAACTTCAAGAACTTGGAGTAACTGGTCTCAGAATGGATTATCATATCAGCAATGAGACAATTGCGCAAGTTAGTCAAAAAATGACTGTCAGTCTAAATGCCAGTACAATCAGGCAAGAAGATATTGATGAGTTAAAAGAAAACAAGGCAAACTTTAATCAGCTTGAAGCCTGGCACAACTATTACCCAAGACCAGAAACAGGCCTTTCTCGGGAGAGCTTTCTTAGAAAAAATGAATTTTTGAAAAGAAATTCATTTAAAGTTATGGCCTTTATTCCGGGAGATGATTCTCTACGCCATCCTTTATATGAAGGATTACCAACCCTTGAAGCGCACCGCTATCAACATCCACTCTCTTCCTTACTTGATATGGAATCTATAAATATAGATCATATTTATGTCGGGGATGGAGGCTTAAAAGCAAGAACAGCTTGGCAGATTAACCAATATCTTCAAGAGGGGGAACTTGTATTGCAAGCAACCCAAGCAACAAGTGATTTTGCTAAAGTTCTCGGTGAGCATGAAAATAGACAAGATGATGCTAGAGATGTGGTCCGCAGCGCTCAGGCCCGCTTCAATGAAATTTCTGAAATAAGTCCAGAAAATACAATTGAGAGAAAAAAAGGCTCAATTACTATTGATAATTTTGAATATGGTCGTTATATGGGCGAAATTCAAATTACTAAAAGGAATTTGCCAGCAGATAAAAAAGTAAATGTTATGGGAAATATTATTAAAGAAGATTTAGAACTTATTTCTTTTATTGGCCCAGGACAAAAATTTAAAATAGAAAAAGAGAAAAATAATGATTGATTTATCAACACTAACAACAGAACGACGAAATAACGAAACTTTTAACCTTGACCAAATGACTGTCGCAGAAGCGCTTATTAAAATGAATAATGAAGATAAAAAAGTTGCTTTTGCAGTTGAAGAAGCACTTCCAAGTATTGAACCAGTAATTTCATCAGCGATTGAAGCTTTTAACAAAGGTGGCCGTTTGATTTATATGGGTGCTGGAACAAGTGGTCGTTTAGGTGTACTTGATGCCGCTGAATGTGTCCCAACCTTTGGCGTACCAGCTACACAAGTGATTGGTTTAATTGCCGGTGGTGACAAAGCAATGACGGTTGCTGTCGAAGGGGCTGAGGATAGTCTTGAACTTGGAAGACAAGATTTGATTGATTTGAAGTTGAATGAGAACGACCTTGTTTTAGGAATCGCTGCCAGTGGTCGGACTCCATATGTAATTGGAGCTTTAGATTACGCTAAAGAAATTGGTGCTAAAACGGCAAGCCTTTCTTGCAATCTTAATGCTGAAATTTCAAAACATGCCGAATTTCCAATTGAAGTTGATTGTGGACCAGAATTTTTAACAGGCTCAACAAGATTAAAATCGGGAACAGCTCAAAAATTAATTTTGAATATGATTTCAACAATTTCAATGATTGGGATTGGTAAAGTTTATAATAACTTGATGGTGGATGTTAAACCAACAAATGAAAAATTAGTTGAGCGTAGTAAACGCATCATTATGCAAGCGACAGATTGTACTTATGAAGAAGCCGAAGAAAAATTCATTGAAGCCAATCAAGATGTTAAACTTGCAATTGTCATGTTATTAACTGATTGTGCAGCAGAAGAAGGAAAAACCAAGCTTGTTAGAGCAAATGGTTTTGTGAAAAATACTCTGAATTAAGAATTTACCTTATAAGGTAGGAGAAGGAGCAAAAATGGCAGAAGAAAAAATAGCTCGTATTGCACGAGAGATTTATGAAAATGTTGGTGGAACACAAAATGTAAAAAAATTGATTCATTGCATGACTCGTGTTCGGATGACCATTATTGATGATTCAAAAGTTAACTTAGCAGGTTTAAAGGCAATTGATGGAGTGATGGGTGTTGTTGAAGATGAAACACTACAAGTTGTCATCGGGCCTGGAACTGTAAATAAAGTTGCTCAAGCAATGGTTGAGACAGTTGGGGTAAGGTTAGGAGAAACTTTTCCAAGTGCTGAAGGTCAATCAATTGATGATTTAATGGCAAAAACAAAATCGGAAGCTAAAGAAAAATATAATAAGCCTTCAAAATTTAAAGCGGTTCTTAATACGATTTCTAAAATATTCGTTCCATTGATTCCTGCTTTTGTTGGTGCTGGTTTGATTGGTGGGCTAGCCTCTGTTTTAGGAAACTTAGTCACTGCTGGTACCTTAGATGCAGCAACATGGACCCAGTTTATTACCGTCTTAAAAATTATTCAATCTGGAATTTTTTCTTACTTAGCCATCTATGTCGGAATTAATTCAGCTCAAGAATTTGGAGCGACACCTTCGCTTGGTGGAGTTATCGGTGCGGTTTCCTTGCTCACAGGAATGAACCCAGAAGCGCCATTAAAAAATATCTTTAATGGAAGTGCACTTTCGGCAGGACAAGGTGGAATTATTGGCGTAATTTTCGCTGTTTGGTTACTATCGATTTTAGAAAAACAACTACGTAAATTTATTCCTGACTCAATTGATATTATTGTGACACCAACCATTGGTTTATTGGTCATTGGTTTTGCGGAGATTTTTGCCATTATGCCGGTAGCGGGAGTTATTTCTTCAAGTTTAGTCGGGGCAATTAACTTTATTCTTCAAGTTGGTGGTGGTTTCTCTGGCTTTGTTTTGGGTATACTTTTCTTACCAATGGTTATGTTTGGTTTACACCAAATCTTAACCCCTATTCATTTAGAAATGATTGCTAAAACGGGCTCAACACAATTATTGCCAATCCTTGCAATGGCTGGAGCTGGTCAAGTTGGTGCTGCGATTGCGCTTTGGCTTCGTTTGAGAAAAGATAAAGAATTTGTCGAACTTGTAAAAGGTGCTCTACCAGTAGGGATTTTAGGAATTGGTGAACCTTTAATTTATGGGATTACCTTACCACTTGGTCGTCCATTCATCACTGCCTGTATCGGTGGGGGAATTGGTGGTGCGATCATCGGTTCATTAGGTCAAGCTGGAGCCATTGCTATTGGGCCTTCAGGGCTTGCACTACTTCCACTTATTGCTAATGGTAAATGGTGGGTTTATCTTCTTGGACTATTGGGTGCTTATATTGGTGGATTTATTGCTACTTATCTTTTCGGTATTCCTAAAGATGCAAAAGAAAAAGCAGATAATTATGGAAAATCAGTCCAAATGGAAACTATTCAACCTACTTTACGGGTTGTGACAACTCCAGAATTTTCTAGTTCAACAATCGCATCACCACTTGAGGGAAATGTGAAAGAACTTTCTACAATTGAAGATGAAGTTTTCTCAAGCGGAATGTTGGGTAAAGGAGTAGCCATTGAACCAGATAATGGAGATGTCGTTTCTCCCGTCAATGGACTTGTTACGACAGTTTTTCCAACTAAGCACGCAATTGGTTTGACTAGTGATGACGGTGTTGAAATTCTTATTCATATTGGAATGGATACTGTTGGCTTAAATGGTGAAGCTTTTGAAAGTTTCGTTAAGCAAAATGACCGTGTCAAAAAAGGAGATTTACTGGTAAGAGCAGATCTTTCAAAAATAAAAGCGGCAGGTTTATCTATAATTACACCTGTGGTTATCACAAATTCTGATACTTATCGAGAAATCATTATCAGCCATGGTGGGAAAATAAGTAAAGGTCAAGAGATTATAACAGTTAAAGCATAAAAGTTAGAGGTTGGTTTATACCAACCTCTTTGTTATAATTAAAGAAGAACGGAGAGGTTAAATGGATACTTTACTTATCATTAGGCAAAATTATTCTAGCTTTACGACAGTTGAGAAAAAAATAGCTGACTATATTTTTGAAGTCGGAGAGAAAATGCTAGTAAAAAGTGCGCAAGAAGTGGCTGGAGAAATTGGTAGCTCCTCTGCGGCTTTAGTAAGATTTTCCAGAAAGTTAGGTTATGATGGATTCTCTCAGTTTAAACAAAAATTGAGTGCCTCGTATGCTGCTCATGTAGACGATGAAGAATACTACAAGGAAGTAAATGATTCAGAAACGCCTACTTCAATCAAGAATAAACTCAAAGTCCGGGTAAATCACATGGTAGAGACGACAAATTCTGCTCTATTGGATGATGAAATTATGGAAGCTGTGTCTTCAATTGATGATGCTGAGAATATCTTTGTTTTTGGAATTGGAGCATCTTCAATGGTTGCTCAGGACATTTTTCAAAAGTTTAGTCGAATTGGCAAGCAAGTTATCTTTATTCAAGATGCCCATTTATTTGTTTCCTCTCTTTCTGTTTCTAATAAAAAAACAATCTTCATTGGAATTTCAATGAAGGGAGAAACAAAAGAAGTTCTGGAACTCGCAGGCGTGGTGAAAAATATGAAAATCCCCATCATTGCAATTACTTCTCGGGGAAATTCAAGCTTAGGACAAATGGCTGATTGTATTCTTCATTCTGTTTCTGGTGAAGATTATCAAATGAGGACTGCTGCAACAATGAGTTTGATGGCTCAGCTTTATGTTGTTGACATTCTTTTTTATATGTATGTATCAGAGCATTTTACAGAAAGTTATGACAAGTTGGAAAAAACACGTGATGCTATAAAATTATTGGAAAAAAAGTGACAGGATTGAAATTTATTAGTGATGAGTTGATTTCTGCAATTTTTTTCACAATGTGATAAAATAGACCATGTAAAAGATGGACTGAAGTCCAAAATTTAAGAGGCTTAAACGCCCTATAAGGAGAATTAGAATGTCACGTAAACCAATTATCGCTGGTAACTGGAAAATGAACAAAACTTTGTCAGAAGCGCAAGCTTTTGTTGAAGCTGTAAAAAATAACTTGCCTTCATCTGATAAAGTTGAATCAGTTATCGGTGCACCTGCACTTTTCCTCGCTCCTATGGCTTACCTTCGTCAAGGTTCAGAATTGAAACTTGCTGCTGAAAATAGCTACTTTGAAAATGCTGGAGCATTCACTGGTGAAAACAGCCCAGCTGCTATCGTTGATCTTGGTGTTGAATACATCATCATCGGTCACAGTGAACGTCGTGAATATTTCCACGAAACTGACGAAGACATCAACAAAAAAGCAAAAGCAATCTTCGCTGCTGGAGCAACTCCAATCCTTTGTTGTGGTGAAACTTTGGAAACTTTTGAAGCTGGAAAAACAGCTGAGTGGGTTTCAGGTCAAATCGAAGCTGGTCTTGCTGGCTTGAGTGCTGAACAAGTTTCAAACTTGGTTATTGCTTATGAACCAATCTGGGCAATCGGAACTGGTAAAACTGCAACAAACGAAATCGCTGACGAAACTTGTGGTGTTGTTCGTTCAACAGTTGAAAAACTTTACGGAAAAGCAGTTTCAGAAGCTGTACGTATCCAATACGGTGGTTCAGTTAAACCTGAAACAATCGAAGGATTGATGGCTAAAGAAAACATCGACGGTGCCCTCGTTGGTGGAGCTTCACTTGAAGCTGATAGCTTCCTTGCATTGCTTGAAATGTACAAATAATTTTATAATTATGGGTTGAATGAAAGTACTGACAATTGCGTCATAGGATAATCGTTGCGAGTTCGCTTGCTTACGGATATGCTAGCAGTTTCTGTCAGTACTTTTTTCGTACATTTTTTAGTTTTTGTCATAGGATTGAAGTTTATAGTTCTGCTAGTATCTCTATCAGTAAAACTTTTGATAAAATAAAGAGATGACAAATTAATTAAGGGGAGAAAAATGTGTACCAGTTTTCAACTAAAGTCAAGTGACGGTGGATTGGTTTTTGCTAGAACAATGGATTGGCATACTTTTAATGCAGCTGCCCTTGTTCTACCTAGAAATTATGAATGGACAAGCGTTTATAACAATCAAAAAATGGTAAATCCATATGCTATACTTGGCGTCGGAAATAGCGAAATGAGATTACATGCTGATATTTCAGATGGTGTAAATGAATATGGTTTGGCGGCACAAAAGCTAACTTTTTCAAATCAGTCAGATTACGCTAAAGAAGCAGAGAAGGGAAAAGTTCAACTTGCTGCTTTTGAGTTTTTGCTTTGGTTGCTGGGGAATTGCCGTTCAATTGAAGAAGTTCGTCAGAATATTGATAATGTACAGTTGATGACTGATGAAAATGCAATCTACAAATTTGGACGTAATGATTTACATTTTTCTGCGACAGATCCAAGCGGACAAATGATTAATATTGAACCGCATGGTGGACGATTGGTCATTTCAGATAATCCAATTGGTGTGGTTACAAATGCTCCTAAATTTGAGAATGAAGTCGAGAAATTAAGGACTTATATGGATATCAATTTACTGACAGAAAGTGAAAATACTTCTGTCAGTAAAAATGAGGATAGTAATTCATCATTAGAAAATCTGTCAGTAAAAAATGATAATCCTAACCAAATTTCGACAGGAAGTTTCAATGGGAAACCAGTTTTTCCTGGAGGATTCACACCAACAGCTCGATTTATTCGAGCAGCTATTTACAAAGAAAGAGCGGTGTATCCTAAAGATGAGCAGCAAAATATTGTTGAGGCATGGCATATTTTAAATGGTGTTACAGTTCCAAAGTCTGAAGGCCGCTCCGGGACTTATACTGTTTATCGCAGTGCTGTGGAAGTGAACAGTCGCAGACTTTACTTACAAACGTATGATGATTTAAGTATACAAGTCTATCGTTTCCCAGATGAATTATAATCTTAAGATTTTGTTATAATGAAAACAAAATTATTTTAGGAGAATTTAATGCATCTCATCGTTATTTTAGGCGCACTTATTTCAATATCTTTTACAACTACTTATCTTATCGCTAGTCTGCGTGGTCGAGTTAAACCGAATAGAATTACTTGGTTAATTTGGGGAATTGCTCCATTGATTAGTACAGCAGCATCCTTATCAACTGGTGTTTCTTGGGCAAGTTTACCCGTATTTATGGCTGGCTTTGGTCCAATTTTAGTTTTTATTGTTTCATCATTTAACAAAGCAGCTTATTGGAGAATTGAAAGGTTTGATTATATTTGTGGTCTCGTTTCCATTCTAGCCTTAGTAGCTTGGTATTTGACTAAAAATCCTAATGTTGCAATATCTCTTGCGATATTATCAGATGCTTTAGCCGCATTACCTACCATGTTAAAAGGTTGGAAATACCCCGAAACAGAAAATGGTTTCTTGTTTTTAGGCAGTCTTTTTTCTGCATCTACAAGTTTTACAGAGATTCATCATTGGAATTTCTCAGAAGTTGCTTTTCCAATTTATCTCATCTTGCTTAGTTTGACAATGTTATTCCTTATTGAAGGAAGAAGAAAATACTTAAATTATAAAAAAGTACTTTGACAAGTACTTTTTTATAATTTAAGCCTTAAGATAGAGTACGATTCTAATGTGAAATTGCAAAATAAAGTAATTTATAATAAAATATAAAGATATAAACGTATTTTATATTTAATTTTTGTATTTTAAAATAATTAATATGATTTCAATTGGGAGACCTAAACTTTAATAAGATTTAAATGTTTTAAGCTCAATAAGTGAAATGTTGAAAAAGTTATGCGAAAGGTAACGAATGTGAGAAAATATCAGAAGGAAAATGTTTATGAAGCTTTCAATAAACGACTAGATTATATTTGTAATTATTTCGACCACTTAATTGTCTCCTTTTCTGGCGGGAAAGATTCTGGATTGATGCTAGAACTTGTTCATCGTTATTATGAAGAAAATAAACTTGCTGACAAAGAAATAGTAGTTTCTGTTTATTATCTTGACTATGAGGGAAATTATCAAGAAACCAAAGATTATATTGAACGCTCAATGGGGAAATATCCTGATTTTGATTATTATCATATTTGTATGCCTGTCTCTGCGTCTTGTGGAATATCGATGTCACAATCAACTTGGCTTCCTTGGGACCCTGAACATCCTGAACTCTGGCTGAATTCAGTTCCAGAAGGAGCAATACATCTTGAAAATCACAATTTTCCTTTTTTTGAAATAGGAATGTCTGATTATGATTTTCAAAGCAAATTCTGTCAGTGGCTTCATCAAGAAAAGAAAGCAGAAAGAACAGCAGTTCTTGTCGGAATCAGAGCTCAAGAAAGTTTAAATCGCTTTAATGCTGTGACACGTGATGAAACTTTTTCAAGATTTGGAACTACAAATTATAGTCATCGAATTTTTCATAATGTTTTCAATTTTTATCCGATGTATGATTGGTTGTTTGAGGATGTCTGGGTAGCAAATGCTAAATTTGGCTTTGATTATAATCATTTATATGATTTATATTTTCAAGCAGGAGTACCCTTTAAAAGTATGAGGGTTGCCAATCCTTTTCATCAATGTGGTGTCTCATCTTTGAAATTGTATCAAGCATTGGAGCCAGAGACTTGGGGGAAATTGATTGGTCGTGTCAATGGAGCAAATTTTGCGGCTATTTACGGTGGAACAATTGCTCTTGGTTATCGAGGAGTCAGTCTTCCTAAGGGGCATACTTGGGAAACCTATGTTGACTTTTTACTCAAGACATTACCAGAGGATATTCGAGAAGTTTATCTGAAAAAGTTCCAGAGTTCTCTGACTTACTGGACAAAAAATGGGGGAGCTTTGCCTCAGAAAGTCGTCAGTGAACTAGAAGAAACAAATTTGCAATTTGAAAATTTAGGTACTCCAAAAAATAATCGAAATTACAAACAGGAATATGAATTAGTTCGTTTCAAAAAATACCCTGATGATGTACCAATTAAAAATTTCAGATTAGTTCCCTCTTATAAGAGAATGTGTATCACCATTTTAAAAAATGATACTTCCTGTCAATATATGGGATTTGGTCAAACGAAAGATGAATTGCAAAAGAAGAAGGAGGCAATGAAAAAATGGGAGAGCTTTTTATAAGTCCAGCTTATCAAGTAAGACGGGTTCCAATTGAAAAGATTAGAGCAAATTCGTATAATCCTAATAAAACTGCGCCGACTGAATTTAAACTTTTAGAACGGTCGATATTAGAAGATGGTTATACCATGCCAATTGTCTGCTATTATGACAAAGAAAATGATACTTATGAAATTGTAGATGGTTTTCACCGCTATCTTGTAATGAAAAATTCTGAAATGATTGCGCAAAGAGAAGGGAACTGTTTACCCGTTTCTGTGATTGATCGCCCATTAGAAGATAGAATAGCCAGCACTATTCGCCATAATCGTGCCAGAGGGACTCATTCAGTAGAATTAATGACAGAAATTGTTCAACAATTGGTTGAAGCTGGTTTAAGTGATCGGTGGATTATGACAAATATTGGAATGGATAAAGAAGAATTACTAAGGCTCAAACAATTAAGTGGACTTGCCTCTTTGTTTAAAGGAGGAGATTTTTCACGGTCTTGGGAATGGGATAAAGAAGAATAGAGTGTAGTTAAAGCTACTCTCTTTTTTATCTATATTTTCCGTTTTGTAAAGTCAATTGCTATCCATAGGTGTGTTATAATAGGTCAAGTATTTGTGATTTTTATTGGTAAGATTAATTTTAGGGTTAATCCTCTCACTATCTTTCATTGAATAGGAAAAATTTTTGAAGGGATTTATAAATGTTGCAAAAACCTAATTCGGCTTATTTTCACATTCCTTTTTGTTCTCATATTTGTTATTATTGCGATTTTGCTAAAGTACTGATGACAGGACAGCCGATTGATGCTTATATTGAATCGCTCATAGAAGAATTTCAAAGTTTCGAGATAGAAAAATTAAGAACAATCTATATTGGTGGTGGAACGCCCAGCGTTTTATCAGCCCAACAACTTGAACGTTTACTGACAGCGATTGCTGAACAGTTAGATTTAGAAGTTTTGGAAGAATTTACTGTTGAAGCAAATCCAGGGGATTTATCAGATGAGGTTATTAAAGTTTTGGCTGATTCAGTAGTCAATCGAATTTCATTAGGTGTCCAAACTTTTAATGATGCTTTGCTCAAAAAAATCGGGCGGACACATACAGAAGTTCAAGTCTATGATTCAGTTGAAAGACTGAAAAAAGCTGGATTTGAAAATATTACGATTGATTTAATCTATGCTTTACCCGGGCAAACGATGGAGATGGTTAAGTCAGATGTTGAAAAATTTTTAGAATTAAAACTACCACATGTGGCTTTATATAGTCTTATTTTAGAGGATCACACAGTTTTTATGAATCGACAACGTCGTGGACTTTTACGCCTGCCAAGTGAAGATAAAAATGCGGACATGTATGAATATATCATGGATATTTTAGCTAAAAATGGTTATAATCACTATGAAGTTTCAAATTTTGGCTTACCAGGATTTGAGAGCAAACATAATATAACTTATTGGGATAATGAGGAATATTATGGAATTGGCGCTGGAGCGTCAGGATATTTAGCAGGGATTCGTTATAAAAATCTTGGCCCAGTTCATCATTACCTTAAAGCTGCTCCAACTGAAAAAAGGGTAAACGAAGAAGTTTTAAGTAAAAAATCTCAAATAGAAGAAGAAATGTTCTTAGGTCTTCGGAAAAAATCGGGAGTTTTGGTTGAGAAGTTTGAAAATAAATTCAAGTGTTCATTTGAAAAATTATACGGTGAACAAATCACAGAACTTATCAATCAAAAATTATTATATGATGATAGACAAAGAATCCATATGACAGACAAAGGTTTTGAGTTGGGGAATAATGTCTTTGAGAAATTTTTGCTCGATGATATTAATTTTTAATGCTATCGTGATGAATTTTTGTGAAAGTTATGTTACAATATAATTAATGAAACCTAAAATGAGACGTAAACTTAAAAAAATGGGAGCTTTTATCTTTACAGCATCCATGATTGCAATGATCGCCTTACTTGGTTTAGTACGAATTCGACCGGTAGAACCTCCTAAAAAAGCAGCAACTGAAAAAATTGTTGTAAATCATATTTTGGATGAGAAGGTTTTGGATTTGAACAAACCAGTTGTTGACCTTTCGGGTTGGCAACGTCCAGAAGATATTGATTACAACACCTTGAGTCAGCATGTGATTGGTGCGGTTATTCGTGTCAATGGTTCTTATGGTCATGCTGATAATTCAGCAAGCAAGGATGGAGAAGATACTGCCTATAAACAGCACATTAAAGCTTTCCAAGAGCGGGGAATCCCGACGGCGGTTTATGCTTTTGTGACTGGAGAAAACACTTCTGAAATGAAGAAGCAAGCAAGAGACTTTTATCGTCGGGCAAGCCCTTATAAGCCGACCTATTATTGGCTTGATGTCGAGGTAACCAATATGAAAAATATGAACCAAGGGATTGAGGCTTTTCGCTCTGAGTTGGAGAAACAAGGAGCTAAAAACATTGGTATTTATGCCCAAGACTGGTTCTTGCGAGATAATCAAATAAAAGTCGATAAATTTAAAGCGATTTGGATTGCTGCCTACGGACGAAATACAGGTTCTTGGGACGCTTCACCAGAAACGACTTTAAGCTATAAAATGCAACAGTTTACTGACCAGGGAACTTTACCAGGTTACTCGGGAAATGTTGATTTGAATATGGTTAATAACCAAACCAACTATAATGAATTGTTTAAAAATCAAAAATAAAATTTTTCTTCCAAGTTAATTTATGATTCTCTTGGAAGTTTTTTTATTAAGCCTTAAATAAATAAATTTGCTATAATAAATCAAAAAGCAATTAAGGAGTTCATGATGTCAGAGAAATTTACAAGACCAAGTAAAGATGAATATTTTAAAGAAATTGTCCAAGTGGTTGCAAAACGCTCAACTTGTAACCATGCTCAAGTAGGAGCTTTATTGGTCAGTCCAAATGGTCAACTTCTCTCTACGGGATATAATGGTGCGGTTTCAGGGATGCCACATTGTACAGATATTGGTTGTACTGAAGATAAATATGGACACTGTGTAGCAACGGTTCACGCAGAACAAAATGCGATTGCTCAAGCTGCTAAACATGGCGTTTCACCAGAAGGAGCGATTTTATATACAACTTTATTTCCTTGCCTTGCCTGCCTGAAATTAGTTGTTGCTGCTGGTGTGAAAGAAATTAAATACATTGATGAGTATCATGCTAAAGATCCTTATGAAGAATTATTGATTGATACTTTAGAAATCGCTTGTGAAAAAATTTAATTAGCTTTGAGAACTTTAAAAACTCTGGCTAATAGATGGGCAATTTATGAAAATTGCTCTTTTTTTTGCTAAAATAGAAGGCGAGGTTATCATAAAATGGGTATAAAATATCAACAAAATTATCAAGTTCCTTTCTATGAAAGTGATGCTTTTAAAAAAATGCGAATTTCAAGCCTTTTAGCTGTGGCTTTACAGATTTCTGGAGAGCAATCAACGGCACTTGGACGCTCAGATGTCTGGGTATTTGAGAGATATGGCCTCTTTTGGGCAGTTATTGAATATGAATTGACGATTCATCGTTTACCAGAATTTAATGAAAAAATAACAATTGAAACTGAAGCAACTAGTTATAATAAATTCTTTTGTTATCGGAATTTCTCATTTTTAGATGAAAATGGAGAAGTTTTAGTTGAAATTCGTTCAACTTGGGTTTTGATGGATAAGGCAACGAGAAAAATTGACCGTGTATTGGATGAAATTGTTGATCCTTATGAATCTGAAAAAGTATCAAAAATTTCACGTCCTCATAAATTCCGTAAAATTGACGAATTTATTGATGCTCAAAAAATTGTTTATCCTGTCCGTTTTTCAGCATTAGATATGAATGGACATGTTAATAATGCGAAATATTATGATTGGGCAGCTGATATGGTGGATTTTGAATTCCGTAAAAGTCATCAACCCAAACATGTATTTATAAAATATAATCATGAAGTCCTTTATGGTGAAGAAATTAATGCTTTAATGTCTTGGGAAGACGAAGTGAGTCATCACAATTTTAATGACGGAAGTACTCAAATTGAAATTCACTGGGGAAAAATTTAATGACAGCTCTGTCAGTAAATTTTAGTGATAAAAAGTAGAAGAGAATAAAATGACAAATAAAAAATATGGTGGTTACTTAATTGACCTTGACGGGACAATTTACTTGGGAAATAAGCGTATTCCTGCAGGCGAGAATTTCATTCATCGGCTACAAGAGGCTAAAATACCTTATCTTTTGGTCACAAATAACACAACAAAAACACCGCGCGTGGTACAACGCCGTTTGAGTCAACAATTTAATATTGACACTCCATTGGAAACGATTTATACTGCAAGTCTTGCTACTGTTGATTATATGAATGATTTAGGCTTAGAAAAAACAGTTTATATCATTGGAGAAGATGGTCTTAAAGAAGCGATTTATGAGGCAGGTTACAAAAAAGATCGTGAGAATCCAGCTTACGTTGTGGTCGCTTTAGATACTGATTTAACTTATGAAATGCTTGTCCTTGCTACTCTGGCAATTCATAAAGGAGCTAAATTTATCGGAACAAATCCAGATTTGAATTTGCCAAACGAACGTGGTTTGACTCCTGGAGCTGGAGCGCTGATAAAAATGCTTGAAGCGGCAACACGTGTTGAAGCAACCATTATTGGTAAGCCAGAAGCTATTATAGCCAATAAAGCGGTCGAAAAATTAGGGCTTCCTAAATCTGATTTATTAATGGTTGGCGATAATTATCTGACAGATATTCATACGGGCATTAATAACGGAATTGATAGCTTGCTTGTCACAACTGGATTTACAAGAGCTGAAGAAGTACCAAATCTTCCAGTTCCTCCGACTTATGTAGTAGCTAGTTTAGATGAGTGGGAAGTTTGAAAATATTACTGACAGGTCTGTCAGTAATTGATTGCTTTTAAAAATTTACTGACGGAAAAATTAATTTCTGTCAGTAAATTTTAGAATACTTTGGGAGCGCCTATGAGAGATAAAGTCATTTTTGGATTTAGTATTTTATGGATTATTGCCTTGTCAGTAACTTTAACTATTTTTTTGGCGATTCCCTTATTTTTTGGTGAAATTTTTTGGTATCAATTAACCGATTTAGTTCAAATGACTGCCAGTAAAATATGGCATAATTTTTTAATTCTGATGAATTATTTAATTAATCCTTTGGAAACGAAACTATCTATGCCTGATTTCCCTTCGTCAGCAAGTGGTCTTCACCATTTTGCAGAAGTGAAAAATTTGTTTATGCTTGTTTTCTTTCTGACAATCATTTTGATTCCTTTCATTATTCGATATATGAAAGAAAATCTTTCGCTTGTTTTCCATAATGCGCTTAGAGTTGTTATGCTATTTCCTTTAGCAATTGGAGTTATTGCTTGGCTAATTGGCTTTGACCAATTTTTTGTAGCTTTTCATGAAGTACTTTTTCGGGATAATAGTTGGCTCTTTGACCCAGCGACAGACCCGATTATTAGCGTTTTGCCTGAGCAATTTTTCATGCATAGCTTTTTAATCTTTTTACTCATCTATGAATTAATCTTTTTTGTAATTTATAGACGTGGAACTTTATTTTTAAAGAAAAAATACTGACAGAGTGGTCGGTGTTTTTTTATTGTTTGCTATTTCCGAATGATATAGTGTGTTTTTTGAAGAAATAGAAGTAAATAACTAAAAAAACCGTTTAATTGAGATAAAATGAATAAGGAAGGTTGAGCAGACAGAGATTTTATAATCGTTCAACTAGTGAAACCCGAAGGGTTTGGTCGGTCTTTTCTGTAAATCAAATCATAAATGAGTTCACAGGCTAGAAATTCATAAAAGCCTACTCATCCTCAAGGAGAAATTGCAATGAATAATCTAAACTCAGTATTTGACTACGAAGACATCCAACTTATCCCAAATAAATGTGTCATTAACAGCCGTTCGGAAGCAGACACAAGCGTAAAACTGGGAAATTTTACGTTCAAGCTCCCTGTTGTTCCAGCGAATATGCAAACCATTATTGATGATAAAATTGCTGAAATGCTTGCAAAAGAAGGCTATTTCTATATCATGCACCGTTTTGAAGCAGAAAATAGAGCGGCATTTATTAAAAAAATGCACCAACAAGGCCTGATTGCCTCAATTTCTGTTGGTGTTAAAGCAGATGAACATGCCTTTATTCGTGAAATTTCAGCAGACGCACTCATTCCCGAATTTATTACAATTGATATTGCTCATGGACATGCAGATTCTGTTATTAAAACGATTCAATTGATTAAACGTTTGATGCCACAAACTTTTGTTATTGCTGGAAATGTTGGAACGCCAGAAGCTGTCCGTGAATTGGAAAACGCTGGAGCAGATGCGACTAAAGTCGGCATTGGCCCAGGGAAAGTATGTATCACAAAAGTTAAAACTGGATTTGGTACAGGTGGATGGCAACTTGCAGCGGTAAAATGGTGTGCTAAAGCAGCAAGTAAACCAGTTATTGCTGACGGTGGAATTCGTACCCATGGCGATATCGCAAAATCAATCCGTATGGGAGCAACAATGGTAATGGTCGGTTCACTTTTTGCTGCACACGAAGAATCACCAGGACAAACTGTTGAACGTGACGGACAACTTTTCAAAGAATATTTTGGTTCGGCTTCAGAATATCAAAAAGGTGAACACAAAAATGTCGAAGGAAAGAAAATTCTCCTTCCTCACAAAGGCTCACTTAAAGATACATTGAAAGAAATGGAAGAAGATCTCCAAAGTTCAATTTCTTATGCTGGCGGTCGTGATTTGTCTGCGCTGACAAAAGTTGATTATGTTGTTGTTAAAAACTCAATTTGGAATGGTGATGCGATTTAGTAAGCATTTTCTTTCCCATTGTTCGGGAATACCAAAACTTATGCTTGAAAAACTTTAGCATTTAGTCTATAATAGAACAATCTTATTTATACCTAGAATATGGCTGGGCGTTTCTACCTCGTACCGTAAATGCGAGACAATAAGGAAATTCGATTTTTCAGTAAATTTAATTTCTTTTTTGCGTATTTGAAACGTCTTGTTATTTTTTATAACGAGACGTTTTTCTCACCTGTGGGCACAGATGAGAAAAAATTTTTTTAAGGAGAGAATAATGAAGTTATTAGAAGACCGCATTCATACAGACGGTCAAGTATTAGGACAAGACATTCTTAAAGTTGACCGCTTTTTGACACACCAAGTGGATTATCAATTGATGAAGGAAATCGGGAAACGTTTTGCACAAGTTTATGCAAATGCAGGAGTTACAAAAGTCGTAACCATTGAAGCAAGTGGGATTGCCCCTGCTTTATATGCTGCTGAATCACTCAACGTTCCAATGATTTTTGCTAAAAAAGCAAAAAATGTAACCATGAATGATGATTTATTGATTACAGAAGTTTATTCTTTCACTAAAAAATTAACTTCAACTGTCCAAATTTCAAGCAAACTCATTGAAGAAGGCGATAAAGTCTTGATTATTGATGACTTTTTAGCTAATGGTCAAGCAGCACTTGGTTTGGTTCATTTAATGGAACAAGCTAAAGCAGAAGTTGTCGGTTTAGGAATGGTGATTGAAAAATCTTTCCAAGATGGCCGTCAAAAACTTCTTGACCAAGGAATGAAACTTACCAGTCTTGCCCGGATTGAAAAATTTGAAGATGGTAAAGTCATCTTCGCCCCAGCCGATGATAAAGATTTCGACTAAGCTTAAGCAATAAGAAAATAAAAAAAGAAAAATTTAAGGAAAATCAAAATGTCTCAAAAAAATGAACAAAGCCAGGAGCAAAGTAACTCAAAATCTGCTGTTTTAGGATTACAACATCTGCTGGCCATGTATTCAGGTTCAATTCTTGTTCCAATCATGATTGCTGGAGCTTTAAATTACTCAGCGACTCAGTTAACCTATTTAATTTCGGCAGATATTTTCATGTGTGGTTTAGCCACTTTCTTGCAACTTCAACTACGTAAGCACTTCGGGATTGGCTTACCAGTTGTCCTTGGAGTTGCTTTTCAATCTGTTGCTCCATTAATTATTATTGGTCAGAGCCACGGCTCTGGAGCAATGTTTGGTTCATTAATGGTTGCAGGGGTTTTCGTTATTTTGGTTTCAGGAATTTTCTCTAAAATCCGAAAACTATTTCCACCAATCGTTACTGGTTCAGTGATTACGACAATTGGTTTAAGCCTTATTCCTGTTGCTATTGGCAATATGGGGAATAATGTTGACAAACCAACAATCCAAAGTTTAATTTTAGCTGTTTCAACTATAGTGATTATTCTTTTAATTAATATCTTTACTACTGGATTTATTCGTTCTATTGCTATTTTAATTGGACTTATTGCTGGAACAATTTTGGCTGCTAGCATGGGCTTAGTTGATTTTTCAGTTGTTTCTCAAGCACCATGGGTACACTTGCCACAACCTTTTTATTTCTCAGCACCTAAATTTTATTTGGCTGATTCATTAATGATGATTATTATTGCTATCGTGTCATTGGTTGAATCGACAGGAGTTTATTTAGCTCTTGCTGATATTACTGGTGAAAATCTTGATGAAAAACGTTTGCGTAATGGTTATCGTGCGGAAGGATTTGCTGTATTTCTTGGTGGTGTTTTCAACACTTTCCCTTACACAGGTTTTTCACAAAACGTTGGTTTAGTGCAATTATCAGGAATTAAAACACGTAAACCTATTTATTTCACAGCTGGATTTTTAATTGTATTAGGACTTATTCCAAAATTTGCCGCTGTTGCACAACTTATTCCAACTCCAGTACTGGGTGGAGCGATGTTGATTATGTTTGGTATGGTTGCCACACAAGGAATTAGAATGCTGGCAAAAGTTGAATTTGAAGGAAATCAAAATCTTCTGATTGCTGCGGTTGCTATTGCAATGGGTGTTGGTTTTAACTCAACAAACTTATTTACAGCACTTCCAAGCTTTATTCAACCTTTTGTTTCTAATGGGATTGTGATGAGTACTGTTTCAGCAATTATCCTGAATTTAGTATTTAATCATGGAAAAAAAGATGAATTAGTTACTGACGAAACAAAATAAAATAAAAACCACCGTTGAGGTGGTTTTTTTATTGAATTTTTTCTAAATCTCGCTGAAATTTCTTTTCAGAGTAAATTTCAAAAGAACCATCAGGTGCTACTAGGAGGTACTCTCCAAGTCGTCCAAAGGCTGGGATACGTACTTGATTGACTACAAGATAAATATTATCCGGATAAGCATTACTCAGCTTATTTGGGGAAATATAAAGCCCTAGCCAGTCCAAATGTTTTATTTCTTTAGAAAGGGTATTATGCTCAGCTGGATTTTTTCTAGACATTCCGTCAGCAAGTAATTTTTCTTTGGTCTCCTTATTCATTGCAAATTGACCAGACCACGAGAGCTGTCCTTTCTTAAAAGCCTCTAAGACCCACGATTCGTTTGCGGGTTTAGTCAGGCTGATTTGCCAATATTCAACAATTTCATTGCCTAGTTTAGCCTTCATAAAATGCTCCTTATTCTTGTATTCCCCTCTTATTTGTCTTCATTATAGCACTCGCTAAATAAAAGAACAATAAAAAAACGCCTGTCAGTAACAAGGCGTTTGTCTATTTATAAATACAATTATTTTAACTTATCTTTTTCATAAGTATGAACGAGTTCTAGTCCACGGAAATCTTGTTGTTTTAAAGCTTCATAGACAATCATACAAGCACAATTTGATAAATTTAATGACCGAACATGTTCGTCATTCATTGGAATACGAATGCATTCATCACGATGTTCATGCATAAATTCTTCAGGTAAACCTGTATCTTCACGGCCAAACAAGAAGTAGTGATCTTTTTCATCATCGGAGTAATCAACGTCAGAATAAACATGTTCAGCAAATTTACTGACCAAATAGAGTTGTCCTCCGTCATTAATTGAATTCATAAAATCATCTAAATTTTTATGATAGACAATATTTACCTTATCCCAATAGTCTAAACCAGCACGCTTAAGATGCTTATCAGAAATTTCAAAACCAAAGGGTTCAATTAAATGTAAAACGGTATTAGTAGCCGCACAAGTGCGGGCGATATTTCCTGTATTGAAATGAATACGAGGTTCAAAAAGAGCAATATGATTCATGAAATACACTTTCTTAATAACAAAAATTTTACTGACAGCCTTATCAAAAAATCTATGAGTAAAATGTAATTATTTAAGAACATTTTACCATAAGCAGAAGAGCTGTCAGTAAATTAATTAAAGTAAAAAACAAAAAAACTAGACCCCTCGGAGTCAATCTCAGCAAGAAGTCTAGTTGGGGGACTAATTTGCTTTAATCATAACAGGAAAGATTGAAACAAATTAATATAATTGATATCATACCACTTCTTTTGTATTTTGTAAAGAGAAAACTAAATTTTTTTGATAAAAAAAAGAAATTATTTTTAAAAATGAGTGACCAATATCAAACTTGTCAAAGCGAAAACAGCAAAAATTTGCTATAATAGTAAAAGTAAAAATCAATGAGAGGGGTTGCTATGATAATTGGAATATGGGCAGAAGATGAAGCAGGTCTTATCGGTGAAGCTGATAAAATGCCTTGGTCTTTACCTGCTGAACAACAACATTTTAAAGAAACAACCATGAATCAAGTGATTTTGATGGGACGAAAAACGTTTGAAGGAATGAATAAACGTGTATTGCCAGGGAGAATAAGTATTATTTTAACTCGCGATGAAACTTATCAATCAGATAATGAAAAAGTGCTCATCATGCACAGCCCTAAGGAAGTTCTAGATTGGTACCATAAGCAAAATAAAGACTTATTTATCACAGGAGGAGCTGAAATTTTAGCCCTTTTTGAATCTGAACTTGAATTGCTCTATCGAACAGTTGTTCATGAAAAATTTAAAGGAGATACTTATTTTCCAAGTACATTTGACTTTGGAAGATTTAAGCTAGTCTCTGAAAAATTTCACGATAAAGATGAGCGGAATTCTTATACTTTTACAATTAAAAAATATGAAAAAGTGAAACAACCATGACAAAATCAATTTTTGGGCTTTTCACAGCTCTCCTTTGTTGGATTAGCATTGTCATCGCTATTCAATGCTTTAGAAAAAAACGTTGGGGTCTGGGAGTATTGTTTTTACTCAATGCTTTTACGAACCTCGTAAATACAATTCACGCTTTTTCTGGAACTTTATTTTAAAAAATAGAAAAAGTGCCTTTTAAGTAAGCCAATAATACTTACTTTTTATGTTAGTGAAATCAGGAAAAAAACTATGTCAAATACACAAAATCCAAATATACATTGTTCTTTCTGTGGAAAGAGTCAAGATGATGTAAAAAAAATGATTGCCGGTTCAGACGTTTATATTTGTAATGAATGTATTGAACTTTCAACTCGAATCTTAGAAGAAGAATTAAGAGAAGAACAAGATTCAGAAATGCTTGAAGTTAAAACACCTAAAGAAATGTTTGACCATTTAAATGAATATGTGATAGGTCAAGAAAAAGCAAAACGTGCACTTGCAGTTGCTGTTTATAATCATTACAAACGAATTAATTTTACAGCAAGTAAAATTGCTGAAGATATTGAACTACAAAAATCAAACATTCTATTAATCGGACCTACCGGTTCTGGTAAGACTTTTCTCGCTCAAACTTTAGCGAAATCACTCAATGTTCCGTTTGCGATTGCAGATGCGACAAGTTTAACTGAAGCTGGTTATGTTGGAGAAGACGTTGAAAATATTCTCTTAAAACTTTTACAAGCGAGTGATTTCAATATTGAACGTGCAGAACGCGGAATTATCTATATCGATGAAATTGATAAAATAGCTAAAAAATCTGAAAATGTATCAATTACTCGTGACGTTTCTGGGGAAGGTGTTCAACAAGCCCTTTTGAAAATTATTGAAGGGACAGTAGCTAGTGTTCCACCACAAGGTGGACGTAAACATCCTAATCAAGAAATGATTCAAATTGATACCAAAAATATCTTATTTATCGTTGGTGGAGCTTTTGACGGGATTGAAGAAATTGTCAAACAACGTTTAGGTGAAAAAATTATTGGTTTTGGTGCCAATAATAAAAAATTAAATGACGATGATTCTTATATGCAAGAAATTATTGCCGAGGACATTCAAAAATTCGGATTAATCCCTGAATTTATTGGTCGTCTGCCAATTGTTGCTGCTTTGGAACGTTTGACCGAAGAGGATTTGATTCAAATTTTGACAGAACCTAAAAATGCTTTGATTAAACAATATAAACAACTCCTTTTATTTGATAATGTTGAACTTGAATTTGAAGATGAAGCCCTCATGGCAATTGCTAGAAAAGCAATTGAGCGCAAAACAGGAGCGCGTGGACTTCGTTCAATTATTGAGGAAGTAATGATGGATATCATGTTTGAAGTTCCAAGTCATGAAGAAATTACAAAAGTTATTATTAATGAAGCAGTTGTTGACGGAAAAGCTGAGCCACAAATGATTCGAGAGGCCAAGAAAAAATGACCATAAATACAAATAATCTGACAATAACAATTTCAGCAGCATCAAAAAAACAATATCCAGAAAATGATTGGCCAGAAATTGCCTTAGCTGGGCGTTCAAATGTCGGTAAATCAAGTTTTATTAATACTTTACTTAATCGTAAAAACTTTGCCAGAACTTCTGGTCAACCTGGTAAAACACAGTTGCTCAATTTTTATAATATTGATGATCAACTTCATTTCGTTGACGTACCTGGTTACGGCTATGCTCGTGTTTCTAAAAAGGAACGCGAAAAATGGGGTAAAATGATTGAGGAATATTTGACAACAAGAGAAAATTTAAAAGCAGTAGTCAGCTTAGTTGATATTCGTCATGAACCCTCAGAAGATGATTTGATGATGTATGAGTTTTTGAAATACTACCATATTCCAGTGATTTTAGTTGCGACCAAAGCCGATAAAGTTCCACGTGGTAAGTGGAATAAACATGAATCTATTATCAAAAAAGCAATGAAATTTGATAGTACAGATGATTTTATTATCTTTTCTTCTACCGATAAGACAGGATTTGAAGAAGCTTGGGAAGCGATTTTAAGATATCTCTGAAAATAGTGCTATGAAGAGATTCATAGCCTTTTCTACACTTAAAAAGAGGAAATATGTACAAAATAAAACTTAATAATATAAAATTTAGGGCACATATTGGTGTTCTGCCAGAAGAAAAAGTTCTCGGACAAAATCTCGAAATTGATTTAATCGTGGAAACAAATTTTGATTTTTCAGGAAAAGACGAATTAGATGAAACTTTGTCTTATGTTGATTTCTATGAGGCAACAAAAGCAGTTGTAGAATCTTCAAAAGCTGATTTAATTGAACATGTTGCCTTTGAAATTATTCAAGCAGTAAAGGCTACTTCAGAGCGTATATCAACGGTTGAAGTCCATCTTAGAAAATTAGCCGTACCGATTGAAGGAATTTTTGATTCAGCTGAAATTGAGATGAGAGGCTAAAGCTGGTTTTTAAGATAAATATTTTAAAGAGATAGAAGAGAAACAAAATCATAAAAGATTATGTCTAAATGGAGGACTTATGCAAACAACTTACTTAAGCATGGGAAGTAATATTGGTGACCGTCAGTATTATTTACATGAAGCCATTCGTTTATTGGGAAAACACCCTAAAATTATGATTGAAAAAGTATCAAATTTTTATGAAAGTACTCCAGTCGGCGGCGTCAAACAAGATGATTTTACTAATTTGGCATTAAAGGTGGCAACGCTACTTGAACCTTTGGAATTATTATCTTTTATTCATGAAGTTGAGCTATCCTTGAACCGTGAGCGGAAAATTCATTGGGGGCCAAGAACAATTGATATTGATATTATTTTCTATAACGACTTAGAAATGCAAGAAGAAAACTTGGTTATTCCACATAAAGAAGCTTTTAATCGTCTTTTTGTCTTGAAACCTATTTTTGAACTTATTGATAAAGACTTTAAATATTATGCGTCAATAGAAAAAGCAATAGCCGAACTTTCAGTAAGTGAACAAGAGCTCCATGTGATAAAAGAAGAAGAAACACCGAGAAATCGTATTGAAGATGCCGTTAAAGAGATTCTCTTTGCAGTAGGTGAAAATCCAAATCGAGAAGGATTACTTGAAACTCCAGCGAGAGTAGCTAAAATGTATGAAGAAATTCTTTCGTCACAACGTCTATGCAAGTTTAATGAGTATAAACTTTTTGAAATTGATTCTTCTAAAACGGATTCAATCGTGTTGATTAAAGATATTCCTTTTTATTCAATGTGTGAGCATCATATGTTACCATTTTTCGGGAAAGCTCATGTTGCCTATATTCCAGCTGATGGAAAAATTATTGGCTTGTCAAAAATTCCCCGTTTAGTTGATTATGTTTCGCGCAAACTCTCGGTTCAAGAAAATATCACTCATGATATTGGAGATATTTTGACTGATATTTTGAATCCTAAAGGAGTGGCAGTTCTTGTTGAAGGACGTCATATGTGCGTTGAAATGCGTGGAGTAAAAAAAGTAAATTCTATTACTAAAACTTCTTATTTTTTAGGTGAATTTAAAGAAAATAACGAAAAAAGAATGGAATTTTTAGAAAGTCTTTTATGAAAATCTTAGAACTTAATCAAGAATCTTTTTCTCTTAAAAATATTATCCTAAAATTTGATGAGTTAAATCACAATGAAATGATTTCTCTTCAAAAAAAACTTTATCGAAATGGTAGTTTGACAAGACTGGCTCCAGACTCCTTGTTAGTAGTTTTAACAATTGATGACTTAGCAAAATTGATTAATCTTTTTGAAAATGATGAAGATAAAAAAATGCTTGAAGTGATTTATAAACGTCATCAAATCATTTGGTCAGGTAAAAATTTCAATTTTGATTTAACTAGAAAGTCAATTGTCTATTCAATCGTCAATGTTACACCAGACTCTTTTTATGATGGAAATCCAGATAATTTAAACCTCTCTCATATTTTAAAAAGAGTAGAAGCTGATTTAGAAAATGGAGCTTCTGTTCTTGAGCTGGGAGGGAAATCATCGAAACCAGGATATGACGATATTAGCCCAGAAGAGGAATGGAACAGACTGAAAGAACCTATTCTTGAGTTGAAAAAAAACTTTCCTAAAGCGATTTTTGCTGTCGATACGGATGAAGCTTATGTCATGGAACGAGTTTTAGACGCTGGGGTTGATATTATTAACGATATTGATGGTTTTGATACAAATGATAAATTAAAAGTGGTAGAAAAGTATCAACCGGCTTTAGTTGCTATGAATAATGGGCGAGCTGGTTTTAGTTATGCTGATAATGTTTATGAAGAACTTCCATTATTTTTTGAAAATAAAAAAGAAGAGTTACTTCAACTTGGTTTAAAAGCTGAACAAATCGTTATTGATCCTGGAGTTGGTTTTTTTAATGGAGATTCAGGTTCAGATAGTCTTGAGCGGGTTAAAGCAACTGAAATTTTAAGCAGAATAGGTTTACCTCTTATGATTGCAATCTCTCGTAAGTCATTTATGGGAAAACTCTTCAATGCCCAAGGAGATGAGCGGCTTTTTTCAAGCCTTGTCCTAGAAGCGCATATGGTTGCTGACGGGGGACGGATTTTGCGTGTTCATGATGTTAAGGAGACTAAACGTTTACTCGATGCAATTGAAATTTATAAGGAATTTTAAAAATGAATGAAGACCTAATTGCTGAAATTCAAGCTTTATCTGCTATTGTAAGTGAAGAAAAATTTTCCGAGATTATTCGATTATTGAAAAATTCGACTTTAGAGCTTCGGGGGAAAAAGAATCCAGATTTACAATTGTCAGCAAGTGCATTAGTTTTTAAAAAACATAAACTATTTTTTATTGAACACCCTTATCAAAAGGAGCTTTTGCTTCCAGCAGGTCATGTTGAACTAGGAGAAAAGCCATTGGAAACTGCGATTCGTGAGTTCCATGAAGAAACAGGTTTTTCAGCGTCAGAATCAGGCAAGTTGGTAGATGTTAACTTGATTAATATTCCTTACAACAAAATTAAGAATGAGAAAGAACATCAACACATTGATTTTCGTTTTCTATTGGAACTAAAAGAAAAAGAAGCAGACCTTGCTGAATTGCCTTTTTTCCTTCTTGATAGAACTGAAGCTCCTGATGAATTTAAAAAATATTATCAATACAAAAGATAAAGTAGAAAAGGTCACAAAATGTCTATAGAAGAAGCATTGGAATGGATACATTCACGTTTAAAATTTAATATTCGCCCAGGCCTAAGTCGTGTTTCGGCCCTTTTAGAATTGCTTGGTCATCCAGAAGAGTCTTTGTCAATGATTCACGTTGCTGGAACAAATGGAAAAGGCTCCACAGTCGCTTTCACACGCTCAATCTTTATGCAGGCAGGTCTGAAGGTTGCTTCTTTCACAAGTCCTTTCATCACCACTTTTGGTGAGCGGATGTCGATTAATGCACTACCGATTGCTGATGATAAATTAATTTATTATGTAGAAATGATCCAACCACTTGTTGCAGAACTTGATAAAGATGCTGAACTGACTGGAATTACGGAATTTGAAATTATCACGGCAATGGCTTTTAAATATTTTGCTGATGAGCAGGTTGATTTAGCGGTTATTGAAGTTGGTTTAGGTGGACTTCTTGATTCAACAAATGTGATTAAACCTGTTGTTTCTGGAATCACAACAATCGGTTTAGATCATATTGATATTCTTGGTTCGACGATTGAAGAAATTGCAGCTCAAAAGGCTGGAATTATTAAACCAGGAATTCCAGTAGTTGTTGGAAATATTGAGTTAAAAGCACTTCGGGTTATATGGGAAGTGGCTAGAAAAAATACAGCGCGTGTTTATCAATTTCCATATGATTATCGTACGGAAGTAGAAGAACACGAACATTTCAATTTCTTTTCTGGTCAAGAAGCAATATTGGATATTGAAAAATCTTTAGTTGGCTTACATCAAATAGAAAATGCTGGTATGGCTATTGAACTTTCTCTGGTTTATGCAAGTAAGGTTGGGATTGAATTGACTGAGGATGTGATTCGCTCTGGAATTCGTGAGGCTTTTTGGCCAGCTCGTATGGAAAAATTGGGTGAAAAACCACTCATTTTACTGGATGGTGCTCATAATGTTCATGCGATGAATCGTTTGCTTGAAAACCTTAGCTCTGAGTTTCCAGATAAAAAGATTACAATCATTTTTTCAGCCATTACTACAAAAGATATTAGTCAAATGATAAAAATGCTTCAAACTGTGAAAAATTCGCATCTGATTTTGACAACTTTTGATTATCCGAAAGCTTTGAATTTGGGAGATTTTCAAAGATTGGAAGAAGAAGGGGTTGAATTGGCTCCAAGTTGGGAATTAGCTTTAGTTCGTGCGCAAAAAAATTTAGCTGAAGATGATTTGTTATTAGTTACAGGCTCTCTCTATTTCTCATCTCAAGTTCGTGAGTTTTTGAAAAAAGAGAAGTAATAACTAAAATGATTTTTTAGTTTTTAAAATTAATAAATAGTTGTAAATTTAAAAAATTCGGCTATAATAAAATAGATTTATAAATTCATTTCTTTCTTTTGAAGAAATGACGAGGAGGAAAAGACAATTTTGATCGTATTAGCAGGTACAATTGGTGCAGGGAAGTCGAGTCTAGCAAAGGCTTTAGGAGAACATTTAAAAACGGATGTTTTTTATGAAGCGGTGGACAATAATCCTGTACTTGATCTTTATTATCAAGATCCTCAAAAGTATGCTTTCTTGCTACAAATCTATTTTTTGAATAAACGTTTTGAATCAATTAAAATGGCTTATCGTCAGGATAATAACGTGCTTGACCGTTCGATTTTTGAGGATGAGCTTTTCCTAACTTTGAACTATAAAAATGGAAATGTAACAAAAACTGAATTGGAAATTTATCAAGATTTATTAGCAAACATGTTAGAAGAACTTGATGGAATGCCCAAAAAACGTCCGGATTTATTGGTTTATATTGATGTGTCATTTGAAACAATGCTCTCAAGAATTGCACAACGTGGACGTTCATTTGAACAAATTGAAAATCAAGAAGGACTAAAAGATTATTATGCTCAAGTGCATGATGAATATCCTGATTGGTATAAAAATTACAACATTTCGCCAAAATTGAGAATCGATGGTGATTCTATTGATTTTGTCAATAATCCTGAACATCTTGATGAAGTTTTGGGACAAATCGATAATGAGTTGAAAAAACTAGATTTGCTTTAAAAAATAGTGAAATTATTATTACTGACAAGGCTGTCAGTAATTTTTATTCTTTTAAATTTACTGATCTTTCTGTCAGTAAATTTTTTTCGATAAAAATGGTATAATATTAAGAAATTGAGCGAAAGTTATTTTTTGAATTATCTTAAAATTTAATTTTTGTTTGAAAAGGAGAAGTGATGACAGTAAATATAGCAATATTGGGGTTTGGGACAGTTGGAACTGGGCTTCCAACTTTAATTTCTGAGAATAAAGAAAAACTATCAAAAATTTTAGATGAAGAAATCGTCATTTCAAAAGTTTTGATGAGAGATGAAAAAGCAATTGAAAAGGCTAGAGCACAGGGTTATCAATATGATTTTGTTCTAACTTTAGAAGAAATTTTGGCTGATTCTGAGATTTCAATTGTTGTTGAGTTGATGGGACGGATTGAACCGGCTAAGACCTACATTACGAAAGTGATTAAAGCGGGTAAAAATGTTGTCACAGCCAATAAGGATTTACTGGCTGTTCATGGAACTGAATTGCGTGCTTTGGCAGAGAAACATCATGTTGCTCTTTATTATGAAGCGGCTGTTGCTGGTGGGATTCCAATCTTAAGAACTTTAGCCAATTCATTTTCATCAGACAAAATCACACATCTTTTAGGAATTCTTAATGGAACAAGTAATTTTATGATGACGAAAATGTCAGAGGAGGCATGGACTTACGACCAATCTTTGGCCAAAGCTCAAGAACTTGGTTATGCTGAATCTGACCCAACAAATGATGTTGACGGAATTGATGCCAGTTATAAATTAGCGATTTTAAGTGAATTTGCTTTCGGAATGACGCTAAGTCCCGATCAAATTTCTAAATCTGGCCTCAGAACGATTCAAAAAACTGACGTTGAGATTGCTCAACAATTTGGCTATGTTTTAAAATTGACAGGTGAAATTAATGAGGTTGAATCAGGAATTTTCGCTGAGGTTAGCCCAACTTTTCTTCCAAAAAGTCATCCATTGGCTAGTGTCAATGGTGTTATGAATGCTGTTTTTATTGAATCAGAGGGAATTGGGGCCTCAATGTTCTATGGGGCGGGAGCAGGTCAAAAGCCAACCGCTACGAGTGTTTTAGCTGATATTGTTCGAATTGTTAAACGGGTAAAAGATGGAACAATTGGAAAGTCATTTAATGAATACGCACGTCCAACGAGCTTAGCTAATCCTCACGATATTGTAAATAAATATTATTTTTCCGTTGAAACACCAGATTCAACTGGGCAATTATTGCGCTTGGTGGAGTTATTTACAAGTGAAGATGTCTCTTTTGAACAAGTTTTACAACAAAAAGGTGATGGACATCGCGCAGTTGTTGTGATTATCAGTCATCAGATTAACCGCGTTCAACTTTTGGCCATTCAAGATAAATTAAAAGAAGAAGTAGATTTTAAATTACTTAATTATTTTAAAGTTTTGGGGGACTAGGAAAATGAAAATTATTGTACCAGCGACATCAGCAAATTTAGGCGCAGGTTTTGACTCAATTGGTATTGCGGTCAACTTGTATTTGACAGTGGAAGTACTTGAAGAAAGTAATGATTGGAAAATTGACCATGATTTAGGAAATAATATTCCTACTGACGAAAAAAATTTATTACTGACCACGCTGTCAGCAGTTTTGAAAGCTAAAAATAGAAGTCTGTCAGTAAAATATCATTTGAAAATGACTTCGGAAGTTCCTTTAGCAAGAGGTTTGGGTTCATCAAGTTCAGTCATTATTGCTGGGATTGAATTAGCTAATCAACTAGCAAAGCTAAATTTGACAACAGAAGAAAAACTTGAACTTGCTTGTGAAATTGAAGGACACCCTGATAATGTTGCACCAGCACTTTTGGGAAATTTAGTTATAGCAAGTACTGTTGCTGACAAAACGAATTATGTTAGCTCAGACTTTCCTTCATGTAAACTTCTAGCTTTTGTTCCAGACTATGAGTTAAAAACTGTTGAAAGTCGAAAAGTTTTACCTAAGGAATTGGCTTACAAAGAGGCCGTTGCTGCCAGCTCTATTGCAAATGTACTGACAGCCAGTCTTTTGACAAAAAATTTAAAAGTTGCTGGGCAAATGATAGAATCTGACCGTTTTCATGAGAATTATCGCGCTTCTTTAGTTCCTGAACTCAAAATTTTGCGAGAAATTGGCCATGAATTTGGTGCTTATGGAACTTATTTATCTGGGGCGGGGCCAACAGTAATGCTCCTTTTACCCGATGATAAGCTGAATTTACTGACAGAAAAAATTAATGAGCAAAATTTATCTGGTCAACTTTATTCCTTGGAAGTTGACAGTAATGGATTACAAGTAGAAGAGTCTGTATTATAAATACAGATTTTTTTCTTGATTATTTTACATATAAAATGATATAATCATTAAAGCAAAAAAGAATGTAAAGTAGTTCACTAACTTTCATTTTATTTGTCAGAACAAGGTTTTTGATTGATCATTTTTTTAAAGTTAAAAGTAATGAATAATTAAATTTCTTTTATTGACAGGAAATGTGATTTAAATGAAAAACCATTATTGCCCTACTGTCCGCTTTTTTAAAGCAAGAGTTTAAAAAGAAAAGGAAACTCAAATGGCTCAAACAAAAAAGGCAAAAGTCAGAAATCTGATTATTGCTGCGATGCTAACTGCACTTGGAATTCTAATTCCAATGATTATGCCGGCTAAAATTATTATTGGTCCTGCATCATTCACGCTTGCCTCACATGTTCCTGTAATGGCTGCCATGTTTTTCAGTCCATTAATGACCGCTTTTGTTGCTCTAGGAACTACCCTAGGATTTATGATTAGTATTCCGGTACCAACTATCTGGTTGCGTGCCCTTATGCATCTCCCTGTAATGACAGTGGGTGCTTATGTCCTAAAGAAACATCCTGAACTTGTTCATCAAAAAGTTAAAATCCAAATTTTTAATTTTATTCTCGGTATTTTTCATGCTGGTTTGGAAACTTTAGTAGTTTATGTTTTTTATTCTTTAGGATTTGCAAATATTGATCAAGCTGCTCTACTTAATCTTCTATTATTGATTGGTTTTGGTGGTCTTGTTCACAGTATGATTGATTTCAATTTAGCGCTTGGTTTGTGCAATGTTTTGAGCAAAGCCTTCCCGATTGATATCTTCGATAAAGCTAAAGGTTTCTTGAATAAAAAGAAAGTTAAAGCCGAAATTTAAGACAAAATTGTCATCTTTAATAGAAAATGATAAAATAAGGATATGATAAAAGAAACTGACCTTGAAAATATCCCAGATTTGCTGGTTAAATTTAATGAACCATTATCAAAATATACTTATACAAAAGTAGGTGGACCAGCAGATATCTTAGCTTTTCCAGCTACAATTGAAGCACTGACAGAATTATTAGTCAAAGCAAAATCAACTGACACAGCAGTTACTGTGCTTGGAAATGCTTCAAATCTGATTGTGCGTGATGGTGGAATTCGTGGCCTTGTGATTTTACTTGAAAAATTAGAATCAGTAAAAGTAGCTGGCTATACGATTGAAGCTCAAGCTGGTGCAAAATTAAAAGAAGTAACACAAGTGGCACAAGCGAATTCACTGACAGGTTTTGAATTTGCCTGCGGAATTCCAGGTTCAATTGGCGGTGCTGTTTTCATGAATGCTGGAGCTTATGGTGGCGAAATTTCTCAAGTTTTGGTAAGTTGCAAAGTGATGGATACTGACGGAAACGTTTCGGTTCTGACCGCAAGTGAAATGCAATTTGGCTACCGTCATTCTGTCATTCGTGACAAAAATTTGGTTGTTTTGTCAGCAAAATTTGAACTCCAAGCAGGTGATCCGACTCAAATTCAAAATGAAATGAATCGACTCAATTTCCTGCGTGAAAGTAAGCAACCCTTGGAATATCCAAGTTGCGGTTCAGTTTTCAAACGCCCAGTCGGTCATTTTGCGGGACAATTAATCCAAGAAGCTAATCTACAAGGCGTACGCATTGGCGGTGTTGAAGTTAGCAAAAAACATGCAGGTTTCATGGTAAATGTTGCAAATGGTAATGCGACAGATTACGAAAAACTTATCGCACATGTTATTGATAAAGTGAAAGAAAACTCAGGGGTTACTCTTGAACCAGAAGTTAGAATAATCGGTGAAAAATAAGACAGGATTTTCCTGTCTTTTTCAAATTTCAACTTGATAAATCATCTAATTTAAGCTATAATTAGTGATGTTCTGTGCATATACAGAAGATTTGACCGCTCAATTTTACTGATGAATAAGCCGTCAGCAAATTAGACCTTTCTATCTGCCAATTTAATGGTTGAATTCTGGATTTAATTTACTGATAGAAATTTCAGCAAAGCTGAAACTTCCCTTATCCACCGATTCAATGACTTCCTTTGGTCGCATTGAACTGACGAAACTAAAAATTTCTCAAAAATACTTTTCGTCAGTAAAAATAACATCTCGTCAGTAAAATATTGACGATTTGTCAGTAAAAATTGAGCCAAGGCCAGACGGACAGCCGGGTCAAAAGCCGAAATTGGCGACTTTCGTTGCCTTATTGATTAACTCTTTTTAGGAGTTATGGGGAATATAAAAGCCCCACCCAAGAAAAACACGCTTTGGCGCATCAATAAGAGTATTAAAAGTTCTTCTGCTGTATAGACTCTGCACTAGATTTTTCTGTTTGTCCTTTTGGAATCAGAAAACTTAAATTGATGATGAAACCAAGCGTTGGCTTGGTTTTTTATATTACTTACAAGCAATTTTACGGCTTATCACATCTTTATATTCAAAGGAATTAAAAAAATGTCAAAAACAATTATCGAATTTAAAAATGTCAGTAAAACTTATGCTGACACTGATACAACCGTTCTTAAAGATATTTCATTTGAACTAGAAGAAGGAAAATTTTATACTCTTTTAGGCGCGTCAGGTTCAGGAAAATCAACAATTTTAAATATTATCGCTGGGCTTCTTGATGCAACCGATGGTGATGTTATTCTTGATAATAAAAGAATTAATGACTTACCCGCAAATAAACGAAATGTTCATACTATTTTTCAATCCTATGCTCTTTTTCCAAATATGAACGTTTTTGATAACGTCGCTTTCGCTCTTAAAATTAAAGGGGTAGATAAAAAGGAAATTGCCAAGCGTGTCTCTGAGAGTTTAAAACTCGTGCGCTTAGATGGCTTTGAAAAGCGTTCAATTACTAAATTATCAGGAGGGCAAAAACAAAGGGTAGCTATTGCCCGTGCCATAATTGATCGCCCTAAAGTTCTCTTACTTGATGAATCTCTTTCAGCACTTGATATGAAACTCAGAAAAGATATGCAATATGAATTAAGAGAGTTACAACAAAGTCTTGGAATTACATTTATCTTTGTTACGCACGACCAAGAAGAAGCGCTAGCGATGTCTGATTGGGTCTTCATCATGAATGAAGGCGAAATTGTGCAATCAGGGACTCCAACTGATATTTATGATGAACCAATTAATCATTTTGTTGCTGATTTCATTGGAGAATCAAACATTCTAAACGGAAGAATGATTGAAGACTACCTCGTTGAATTTAATGGTCAGAAATTTGAAGCTGTCGATGGTGGGATGCGTAAAAATGAACCAATTGAGGTTGTTATTCGCCCTGAAGATATCTGGTTTACACTTCCTGACGAAGGCAAATTCAATGTAAAAGTAGATACTCAACTCTTTCGTGGCGTCCATTATGAAATTGTAGCCTACGATGAATTTAATAACGAATGGCTCATTCATTCAACACATAAAGCCATTGTTGGAGAAACAGTTGGACTCGATTTTGACCCAGAAGCCATTCACATCATGCGTCTTAATGAAACCGAAGAAGAATTTGACGCACGTATTGAAGAATATGTTGAAGAAGAAGAAACGGTCGGTTTAGCTAATGCTGTCGAAGAAGAAAATGCCGAAGAAGAAGCTGCCATTCAAGAAGCCGTTAAAGAAGCGCTTGAAAACACGATGGAATTGACAGAACTTGCTGAAACAGTGAATGAAATTTTACAAAAGCAAGAGAATGAACCTGAGTCAGAAAATAAAGAAAGTGGGGCCAATAAGTGACCAAAAGAATTTATTCTGTTCCCTATTTTCTCTGGATTCTTTTCTTTGTTATCGTCCCTTTGGCCATGCTTTTATGGCAATCATTTTTTGATTTAAATGGTCACTTTACCCTTAACAATTATATCCTCTATTTTTCTAGCGGAACTTACCTCTTAATGACATGGAACTCTATTCTCTACGCACTGATTATTACTGTAGCAACCCTTGTCATCTCCTACCCCGTAGCTTATGTTTTGACCAAACTAAAAATGAAACAATTTTGGCTCATGCTCATTATTTTACCGACTTGGGTTAACTTGTTACTCAAAGCTTATGCCTTTATTGGAATTTTTGGTAAATATGGTTCAGTTAATAACTTTTTACAGTTTTTGGGAATTGGACGGACACAGATTTTATTTACTGACCTAAGTTTTATTTTGGTCGCATCATATATTTCCATTCCCTTTATGGTTTTACCAATTTTTAATGCTTTAAATGATTTAGATGATAATTTGGTAAATGCGAGTGCCGATTTAGGCGCCTCACGTTTCCAAACTTTTACTCAAGTGATTTGGCCACTCTCACTAAACGGTGTCAGAGCTGGAGTGCAGGCTGTCTTTATTCCTAGTTTGTCACTCTTCATGCTGACGCGTTTAATCGGTGGGAATAAAGTCATCACACTCGGTACGGCCGTTGAAGAACACTTCCTAACGACACAAAACTGGGGAATGGGTTCAACCATTGCTGTTGTCTTAGTTGTAGCCATGTTGATTGTCATGAGAATGACGAAAGAAAGGAGAGATTGATTTGCAAAAGAAAAATTCGCTTGGTAAAGTTTACCTCACCTTTGTCCTCATCCTTTTATATGCACCTATTTTTTACCTTGTTTTTTACTCATTCAACTCCGGAAGTGATATGAGTAAATTTACAGGTTTCACATTAGATAATTTCAAAACGTTATTTGCTGACAGTCGTCTAATTCTGATTGTTGTTCAGACTTTCTTTCTCGCCTTTTTAAGCTCACTGATTGCTACAGTTATTGGAACAATTGGTGCTTTGAACCTTGTTAAATTCAAGAGAAGACGTCGTGAAACTTTACTGGGCTTAAATAATGTCTTAATGGTTTCCCCAGACGTTGTCATCGGAGCTTCCTTCCTGATTTTATTTACAATTGTTGGAATGAAACTTGGTTTTATGTCTGTTTTACTCAGTCATATTGCCTTCTCTATCCCTATTGTTGTTCTGATGGTAATGCCGCTTTATCAAGAAATGGATAGTTCACTCATTGATGCCGCAAATGATTTAGGGGCAAATTCAAGCCAAATAATGCGTGAAATTACCCTGCCCTATTTAACACCAGGAATTATTGCAGGTTTCTTTATGGCATTTACTTACTCTTTAGATGATTTTGCCGTCACTTTCTTTGTCACAGGAAATGATTTCACAACCCTATCAGTTGAAATCTATTCCAGAGCTCGCGCCGGAATTTCTTTAGAAATTAATGCCCTTTCTACTCTTGTATTTCTCTTTTCAATTCTATTAGTTATAGGATATTATTATATTATGAGAGATTCAGAAACTGTTGGAAAATCTTCAAATCTGACTTAAAACTATTTTACTGATACTTTGTAGCTCAAAGTATAGAAAGGAGAAACTTGAAAAAATTATTATACTTCTTTGTAGGAATTTTGATTATTACTGCCTCGTTAGGACTGATTACTAATAGAATGAAAGCTGCTGATGGAGTCAAAACTCAAAATAATAGCCTGACCATTTTTAACTGGGGAGAGTATATCGACCCAGACCTGATTAGTAAATTTCAAAAAGAAACAGGTTATAAAGTAAACTATATGACCTTTGATTCCAATGAAGCCATGTATTCAAAAGTCAAACAAGGAGGAACAGCTTATGACCTGATTGTTCCTTCCGATTACATGATTGAAAAAATGGCCAAAGAAAATTTGCTCATTAAGCTAGACCATAGTAAAATTAAAGGTTTAAAAGATGATGACCCTAAACTCCTCAATCCGGCTTTTGACCAAGGAAATCAATATTCTGTTCCATACTTTTGGGGAACATTAGGGATTGTTTATAATTCAAAAACAGTAACAAGGCCACCAAAAACGTGGAATGATATCTGGTCACCAACTTACAAAAACTCAATTTTACTGACAGACAGTGTGCGTGACGTTATGGCGATGGTCCTTAGTAAACATGGATATTCATTAAATACAACCAACCAAAAAGAGCTAGATATAGCCTATCAAGACCTTCTGAAACTTACACCAAATGTAAAAGCCATTTTGGGTGATGAAATTATGAATTACATGATTAATAATGAAACACCTTTAGCCGTTGTTTATAGCGGACAAGCAGCAGAGATGACCTCTGAAAATAAAAATTTGAAATATGTTATCCCTGAGCGAACAAATATTTGGTATGACAATTTAGCCATTCCAAAAACAGCTAAAAACGTCAAAGCAGCTTACGCTTTTATTAATTTCATGCAAGAACCCAAAAATGCGGCCCAAAATGCGCAGTGGATTGGTTATGCAACCCCAAATTTGAAAGCCAAAGCCCTCTTACCCAAAGAAATTCGAGATAATAAATCCTTTTATCCAGATGAAGTAACCATCAAAGACGATGAAGCCTACAAAAATCTCAATCCATATTGGACTGGAATTTATAATGATTTATATTTAGAATTTAAGATGAATAAATAAAAAGGCATCTTTGGAGGTCTTTCAAGGACTTTAGGCGACTATTAGTACCTTTGGTGAACCTTGTTTTTAGATAAAAATCAAATATTCATGTCCAATTACGTCCAAAATAAGTAATTTTTGCTTGGACAAATCGAAAAAAGCTAGGAACAACTGATATCAGTGCTTGGACGGAGAGTTACAACGAGTTTGTATAAATAGAAATAAATGATTTTTAAAACCTTACATGAAGTAAGGTTTTTTGTTATCTTTTAAACCATCATGTGCATTTTTTCATAAATGCAGATATACAGATATTCTGTGGTAATAAATAGAACGCACATAAATGCCTATAAAACCACAATTTATCAATATTCTCGTTTTTTTATACTTAATTTCTGCCAAAACTCTCATTATAGAATTGATTAATACAGTACAAAAGAATTAATTAATCTTATATTATAGGCGGAATTTTTTTGCTTATAAAAAAACAAATTAAACAGATGATGGGGGAATTATAGCCATGACAGGATTTTATTATCAAATGATGGTTTCTGTACATTATTTAGGCGAAGTTTTTCAAGGAAAATGGGATGGAATATTTTTGGATCACCATCAAGATATCGTGTTGTTCAATAATTCAAAAAAAGTTGTAAAGTTCATACAAGTTAAAACAAAAAATAAAAATTTTTCTGGCTATGACTCTAATATATCGAAAAAATGGATTCCTAAGTTATTTAAATCAGCATATGATATACCAAAGTTAAATGAGTTTACTTTACAGTTTGAAATTATTTCAAATTGTTTTTATAGTGATGGTACAAATTATAAACTTTCTCCATTTTATTCTGGTGATAATAAAGAATTTAAAAAAAATCTAGTGTTATCAACCTCGTCAGAGGAATTTAAAAACATGATTCATTCAACTTTTAAAAAATTGAAATATAATTCAGTTGACAATTTTACCAGATTAAAAATTAATAAGAACAGGATTTTTGATTTAAATAAAACTTTAAATCAAAAAATAGAAAATTACTTTGAAAATTTAAAAATAAAATACTTAACTCCAAAAGAATTAATATCTCAAATAAAAACCACTATTCCACAAGTATTGGGATTTGAGAATAGTCAACTATCCTATAGCGTAATTAATAATATTATTTCAGAGTTCTTTAAGGCTTGCTATAATCCTAAGGATCCTACAATCCAGTTAATTGCAGGTGAGAGTTTGAATGAGCTTAAAGACTATACAAAAAAACAACTCACGAATGATGTAACTAGTGCCTATCACAGAATGTCTGATGAAAAAGTTTTAACTGAATACTTTACATATTTGGATGAGATGTATTCAAATTCAAATAAAAAATTAAACGTTCAGTTTTTACAAGAATTTAAAAGTTTTGCTGATATATATAGGGAAGATTTAGAAAATATTTTATCGTCGAGTAATTTATCTATGGTTGATATAATTAATCAGTATTTAAAAAAAGATAGATATATCGAGGTAAACGAAGCCAAACGTTCAACTCATTTTAAACATTTATTATCATTATTACTTTTTCTAAAAATTTCATTTCCCCAAAAATTGGAAATAGAGGATAAAAATCGTCATATTTTGTCTTTCAAGTTAAATGATCAAACATTTCTTGTTTTTGGCAATTCAGAAATTGATTCATTGATAGATGAAATTATAAATGAATTTAAAGATTCATTTATAAGATTGGGAAATGCTGAAAAGCTAAGAATTATGAGTTCAAATAATATCGCTTTGATTATTTCTGGATTATTTGATGATAGAGATATAGATGATTCCAAAAAGCTCGAGAGAACGGAGCTGGATTTTTCAACAAACGTTCAAAATATTAACGAGAAATTAGATGACATTAACACAAGTAACATTACTAATGTACAGACTGATATTAGTATTTTATATTCCTCCCAAACTAGATTGGAGTCAATAACTAGGAGTAAAAGAGACTACACTTCCATACAAGTAATGAAAGAAAAAATTCGTAAGGAGTTAAAATTAGGTGGACTTACTAAAAACACTGAAATTGAAAATTGAAAATTCAAAGTTTGATAAAATAGAAATTCAAAGTATTGGATATGAGACTTTCTATAATAATAGAGATGGAAAATTAATTATTATTTATGATGATCAAATTGTACAAGATCAAACGTATAAAGAAAGTATAAATCAAACTGCTAAAGAGATTAGGGATAAAATCAAAAAATTTTCTGACTATAATTTATGGAATACATATCTCTTGATTTTGGTTAGCAAAAACCCACTTTCTGAAAAATATTATTATGTTGAGAGGGATGTTAGAAATTTAAGAAAGTATGTTCTTCAAAGTGAAGATGATATTCTCAGAGTGCCTTTTATAAACGTGATAGAAAATGTTAAGGAGGGACATGAAAGTAATAATAATATTTATCATCCCTCTTCAGAATTATCAGAATTATACACCATATTCAAAGATAATAAAGAAAAAAATAAGAAATTATCTATGGGTCAAATAAGGAAAATTTTAGAAGAAATAGAATTTTTTGATGTAGAAAGAGAAAAAAGTGATAAGAATAGAACAAGTAAAGATTAATAACTTTAGAAATTTTGATGGTGAATATAAATTTGATTTTTCCAAAGATGTCACTATATTTTTGGGGGATAATGGTAACGGAAAAAGTTCTATTTTTGATGCTATTCAATGGTGTTTGACCGGTAGCATCGAAAGATTTAATGATATTCCAAATTTAGAAACACTAAAAAATGTATTAATAAATAAAAATACTAATGATTGTTTTGTTGAAATAAAATTTACTGATAATACCATATTGAAAAGAATTATTTCACGAAAGGGTAAAGTACTTGTTCGATGTCTGGATGCGAATAATAATAGCATAAAAAGTGATAAAAATGTTAAACAGTATTTAGAAAAAGCGTTTAAAGCTACATCAAGTAGTAGTTTTGATGTTAATAATTTTATGAAATCATCACTACTTGCACAGGATCAAGTATTAGATTTCATTGCAAGTGATAGTGCAAATGAAAGGTATAAGGTATTATCTTCAATTTTAGGAATGGATGATATCACTAGTCTAAAGACAAATTATGAGCAAGTAAAAAATATACTTAAAATTGAAATTGATAAAAAATATAATCTTGTGACATCTCGCAAAGAGGAGTTGAAACTTCAAAAATCCAATATTGACAATAAGTATACGAATATTAATATTGAAGACTCTAATAATTTTAATATTAAAGACAAACAAACTGAGAAGGATAGGCTACTAGAAAATAAATTTCAAGCTGAAAGAAACTTAAAAGAGTTCAATTCACAAGCAAAGAATATTGATAAATACATTGAAGATTTAAATTTAATTTCTGAAAATATTAGTACTTTAAACTCAAAAAATCAAGAACTTCAAAATCAACAAGAAAAGATTATGAAAGTTCTCGTTTTAAATAAAAAAGATTTGAAAGAAAATGATAAGTTTATTCAACAAGTAAAAATAGAAGAAGATCTATTATCTAAGAATAGTGCTCAAGAAGAAGAATTAAAGAATATAGAAAGTCAATTATCTAATTCTGATTTTAACAAATTAACATCTGAACCAGATAAAGATGTAAGGAATAAAATGTTACATCTTTACCACAAGACTGAAGAGTATAAATATGCTTTAAAATATATTGATGACTTTAATGAGCTATCGAAATTAGGAGCGCAAATTCCAAAAGATATTCAAAAACTTAAGCAAAAAATTAAACAGATTAGCGATGAGATACAAACGTTGAAAAATCAAAAAGGTATTTTGCAGTCAGAATTTCTTTCAATTAGCTCGACAGAAAAACTTGATCCGTTAATTCAATTAGTTCAAGAAGCGTCGATATTTGTGAAAAGTCATCATGAATTTGAAAATTCCTGCCCTGTATGTAAACAGACTTTCCCACAATCTGCTAAAGAGTTTGATAATCGTCTTTCTCACTTACTGCAAGAATCCAATGTTACAGTTGAAAAATTGAGTAACTATAGAAATAAAATCCAAGAACTTGAAGAAACCATTTCAAATAAGCAAAAACAATCTCATATTTTCCAATCAGATTTGTCACAAAGGCAAAAAGAAGAAAGAGAAGTTAAGGATAGAATTAGTACAATTACGAATGATCTTCTATATCTAAAAGTTAATTTTAATTATGAAAAAAATCAATTGAGTATTTTATTGAATAGTTCGGAAAGTAGAATTAAAAAACGTGAGCAATATTTGGAATTGAAAATGAGAAAATCAAATATTGAAAGAAAGTTGGAAGAAGATTCTGATATAGAATTTTCAGGTTTGAACCTAAAAACTTTACTAGAAGAAAAAGCTAAACTAGAAAAGATACAAGTCAAAAATTTAACTCTTGAAGAACAATTGAAGTTGAAAATAGAGAAGCAAAATAAAGATTTAGCTGCCTTAAAAGACTTTGATAAATTATTAAATGTTTTTTCTAATCATTATAAAGTTAAAAATTATAATGATATTTTAAAACATCTTTCATATGTAATTGATGAAAAAGATAGAAAAATCAATTCAATAACTAGAGAAATGAACAATTATCATCTTATTATTGAATATTCTACGTTAAAGAATGATTTAGAAGAAAAGGAAAAATCAATTTTTGAGCCGCAAAAGTCTTTGGAATATTTAAAAACTAAATTGCAGTTAATAGATAGGGAATTGAACCGTATAAATAATGCATATAGTTTTGATCAGATAATTAATAGTAATGAATCAACTATTCAACAGTATTTCAACTATCTCAATCCAAATGTATCAAGTTATAGAAATTTGAATTTAAATATAGATGATAAGGCAAACACATTAGATATTGAAATAATTGGCAATAATAAATCTGTCAAAGCTGTTAATGTATTAAGTTCAGGGCAACTCAATGTTTTGGCCATTTCCATATTTATAGCCAAAAACATTAGTCAAAGTAATTCGCTAATAGATTTTATTGCAATAGATGACCCTATTCAAAACATGGATGATATCAATCAATTTTCAATGATTGATATTCTAAGCCAGCTGAAGAAACAGGTTATCTTTACAACACATGATGCAAAATATGTAAATCTTTTTTTAAAGAAAAATGAACTTAGATTAGATGATATTTCTGTGTATTATTTGGATTCTGAAAATAACAGCTATGAAAATATTTTAGACAATAACTAGAAGAACAATTGTATGAATGTGTATCAAATATCTAAAAAAGGAGGATCCGAGAAAATTCCTTTCAAAGTGTTTGTCTCAAGTATTATTAATTTGATAAGCAATATATGAAGCTACCAAGTGGATTATATATAAGATATATTTTATCCGTTTATTAGTAACTATACTAATTATCATAGTTGCAAAGTTAATATTGTCACTCAATAATAAAAAACGCCGAAGTTTAGAAAGTCGACGTCATTTTTTAGAATATATGATATTTGCTACCGCTTTTAAAACGGTTGAATAGAAAATTAGAGTTTGTTGGTGCAAACTCTTTTTTAATAGATTAATTTTAATAAATAAAGTATGTTTAATGAATGCTGAGAGTTAGTTAATCTTTTAATCCATCTCCCACTCATTTATTGGACTGCCGTCAGAATTATAGTATTTACGTACTTCTTTTTCAAAAACTTTATAATAGGAAGTTTCGTAAATATGCATTGATTCCATTAAAGCGGGAATATTCGTTGTAGGAGCGCCATATTCAGTGGCATTTAAGCTGATATAGTCTTTAATTTTGTTACATTCGGCAAAATATTCGGTGTGCTTCAATTGCAATTTATTGACTACGTGAAGGTCATCATCATTTATTGCATGAGAGCACTCGTGAAGGATTGTTAAAATAATATCAACTTTATCATTCAGGGTTCTCTTAAGCACAATAAATTTTTGCCCTTTTACACGAACGAATTTACCATTTTCTTTAATTGGATAAATATCATCATAGAGCAAAGTAATGTGATTCTTTTTGAGAATCTCCAAAGCTTTGGTGTAGATGTTATCATCCATTATTTGTTTTTATCGTCCTGAAATAATCAACTTGTCTCAGAAAATACAACAGCATACGCAACAAAGCAAGCGAGAAGTTTCACAATGCATTATGACTAAATCCAGCTAATCGTTTGGAACCACACATTGGGACTGCAAAGGATGAAGACTAGCGTAAAAATGGAGTATAAGCTCCATTTTTTTGTTCCATAATATCACTCTGAGCACATACCTCATACCTTACAGAGATTTTTGGTATAATTTGTTTGAATATATGAGAAAGCGAAAAAATAATGGGAAATAAAACTGGCAAGATATTTTCGATTCTTAGAGAGGCGAAGCACTTAACACTTAGAGAAGTGACAGCAAATGAATTCTCTTTGGCTCAGGAATCAAAGTTTGAACGTGGAGAAACCTCACTCACGATTGATAAATTTTTACTTTTGCTCCAAAACACTCAACTCTCGTTAGATGAATTTCAAGATTTTTATGATAATTATTCCTTGTCTGAAGACTATACTTTTCATGATGAGCTTCGAGAAGCCCATCGTATCAAAGACTTGAATCAAATCAAAAAATGGTTGCATTATTGGAAAGAGAAATCAGAAAAAAATTCGGATAAAAAATATTTCAAATTAAATTACATTGTATCTAAGGTATCACTCGCTTCTACTGCTGGTGGGAACCCCACCAAAGATGATATTGATGTTTTGATGAGTTATTTGGATTTAGTAGAACAGTGGGGGAGGTATGAAATTTGGGTGTTCAGTGTTTGTCAGCATTATCTTGACGATAATATGTTGGATTATTATGGTACAGAAATATTTGATAAGTCAAGTTACTATAAAAATGTTCACCAGAACCAACAAATGGTCATTCGGACAATGTTGAATCTTGCAGACACCTGGCTTAATCGAAAAAAATTAGAGAAGGCATTGGTTTGTCTTAATCGTGTTAAGACAATCGGAATACCGATTGAGTTTTTTGAAGAAGCCATTACATTAAGATATTTGGAAGGACATTATCTCCATCTATTGGAGGACCCAAAAGGGAAACTAATGATGCAAGATTGTGCTAAAGACATCGAAAAATATGGATATACTCAAGCAGCTCAGGAGCTTTATGAAGAGATTTACGATTTAGGAGAATTGTAATGTTTTCATATATTTAAAAGTTTAAAAAATATTTAAGATAAAATGATAAAATCTCGATAACTTAGTTTAGTTATTGAGATTTTATTTTAGGAGTACTCATGATGAAGTCAATGTTAATTTTTCCGCCAGGTTGGGATCCACGGGGGCCCTATTTATCTTTGCCTGTATTAAAAGCCTATCTTCAACAAAATAATCAAGAGGTTTTAATTCGTGATGAAAATGTTGAATTTTATGACTTTTTCTTCTCAGAACAGTTTTTCAAGCGGATGAGTAGAGAAACTTCAACTCTAAAAAAGGGTATTTATTTCAATTCAACATTACATATCCAAGAAGCAAAAGATGTAATACGCTCAAAAGATTCAAAGTCTTGGCAAAGAAAGTTTGCTTGGAATGTTTTATCCAATTTGAATTATCTTGCAGGAAAAGTTTATAAAGGATTCGAAATCGATTTTAACAGCATGCATTTCAAATATTCGCACGATTCCACTTCAGAGATAATGAGAGCATTATCAGATAGAGCAGCCAATCCACTCATTGAATATTTTGAAAAGGATTGTTCAACCATTGAAGAAATTAAAAATCAAGAGATTGAATATATTGGTTTCTCTGTCACAGGAAATACCCAACTCATTCCAACTTTAACAATGTGTAAGGCAATTAAAGAATTATGTCCAAGCGTAAAACACATCCAGTTAGGCGGTAATTTTATTACTCGTATTTCATCACTTATTGGTAATCTACATCCTTTTTGGAACTACATTGACTCTATGCTTCTTTATGATGGTGAAGAAAACTTATCATCTTTTTTACAGCAGTTGGAAAACAATAAAGATTACTCAAACATTCCTAATCTATATTATTTGGATGATCATAGAAATTTGAAACGAAATGAGATCGTAGAGTCTAGAACAATAAATAGCTTACCGCCAGATTTTGATGGATTTGATTTTTCCAAATACTTCACAGATAATCTATGGATTCCCATTTATACCTCAGGAGCTTGCGTAAATAAGTGTACCTTCTGTACAATTCCTAACGCTTCAGGGGGGAAATTTAGACATATGCCTGCTAAAAAAGTCGTAGAAAACATGGAAGTTGTGAAGGAAAAATACGGCATTTATCATTTTTCATTTGTAGATGAAACATTTCTTGTGCCTAAAATGAAGCAAATTGCAAAGTTACTGATTGACAATGAGCAGAAAGACATTTCATGGTATTGCGAAACCCGCTTTTCAAAGTTGCTTACCGCAGATACGACACAAATCTTGAGAAAAGGGGGATGTTCTAATATTCAATTTGGGCTTGAATCTTATAATCAAAGGGTACTGGACCTGATGGATAAAAATATTGATATTGCTTGGATTGAACCCAATATTATAAATTGTTTTGAAGCAGGAATTTCGGTTCACCTCTTTTTTATGACAGGATTTCCGACAGAAACCTTAGAAGAAGCAAAGAATACCTATCATTTTGCAAATGAAATGATTTTGAAATCCAAAAAGGATTATGGCCTTCCTTATTCTACAAAGGGATTTGGCACGTTTGGACTTGAAGTGGGCGCAGGCGTTTATGAGAAACCCGAAGTATTTAATATTGAAATTTTAGAACCAGCTGATGATGAAGATTTAAGGCTCTCTCGGGATTATAATATTCACGAAGGCTTGACATCAGATGAGGCCAAACAACTTGTGAGCACGATGCGTAGCTCTAAAATTTCTCTGCAAACCTCTTTTGATGCTCAACAATTTGATATTGAATTCCCTAAGTCTATTCTCCCATCAGAAATTGATTTAATCAACGAACGTGAAAAAAGGGCAGCAGAACGTTCTTATAAGGTTTATGGATTCTGTTTTGAGAATGAAAGTCTTAAAATAAATCGCTATGTTAGCTTGATTATAGATGAAGAAACGCAGATGACTCTTTTGTATAATGTTAAGCATGGAATATTTCTTTCTTATCCTACTTCAGATTTGCAGATAGGAAATGCTAAGATTACCTTTGCTTTAGATAATATTAAATCAGATTTAGCCTATTATGATTTTTTGGAACTTGAAAATTCACAAGAAAAATATTCTACTATGGATGAAATTTTTGAAGGAAAATATAAATTATGCCTGAACGATTATTTTTTTGAGCACTATAATTCAACGGATTTGTTGATATACAACAAGATGTTTAAGGAAGTGATACAGACTAATGTTTTGGGGCATGAGCTATTAAAATACTTCACGATTTCGCATAAGATTCAGGAATGGTTTACTGAGATAACACGCTCGGGCTTAAATTTACCTGTTGAAAAGTTAGAAAAGCTGATCGTGGACGCTCTGGAATCAAAGGTATTGAAAGTCATGATATGAGGTTTATGTATAAATCCTCACCGGAGAAAAAATACAAATTTTAATAAAGGAGAGCGAAAAATGGATTTCGAAAAAATTAAATCACTTGCTGAAGTGATGGAAGTACAATCCACAAAAGATTCTGCTCAAGCAGTAGATTCTGAGATGAACACAAAGTATTGCTAATCTTTTGATAAGGGGAAAGTGATAGACTTTCTCTTTTTCTGGTCTTATTCATATTTTAAGGAGTTGTCTTGTCTAAAATTAAATATTTGTTTATTTCTCGCTGCTTATCTGAGTTTGCAGGAGCAATCTTACCCGTAGTATTCCCGTTATTCATTTTGAAAACAACCCATTCTTTAAGTCTTTCGGGTTTATTTTTTACGATTACAATGTTACCGAGTGTTTTGCTTACTCCAGCTATGGGAGTGTGGATTGAAAAATATGAAAAGAAGAAAGTAACATTCTTTTCAGTTTTGACCCTTGCAATCTTATGTAGTATTGAGTCTATACTCTTAAAGTTTGGGCGCTATGACTGTATTTATCTTGTTTGTTTTGCAATCTTAGTTGCAATTTTTTCTATGATGCTTGATTTATCTTCAAAAGTTCTATTTACTGAACTTGTTGATGAATCAGAATTAGAAAAATATAATGGTATTAAAAGTATCTTAGATAACCTTTCTGTTTTCGGTGCACCGATGCTTGGAACCTTGGTGTATGGAGTGTTCGGTTTCTCAAGTGTTATTTTAATTTTAGCTATACTTTATGTTTTGGCAGCTGTGGTCATTGCGTTTATTCCATTGGAAAGTAAGAACGGAGGAAATGATCAAATTGTTGAAGAAAGTTTTGTCCAAAAATTTAGGATAGGCCTTCATTTTATTCGGACAGAAAAAGCGATATTAAAATATTTTTTGCTCATTATGGCACTTAACTTTTTTGTTGCTTCATCAGAAGAAGTGACGAACCCAGGGATTGCCATTCAAAAATATCATCTTCCAACTTCTATTTTTGGACTGGTGTCAATTGCCTTTTCAATAGGTGTAATATTATCAGGGATTTTCATTGCTAAAAACTCAAAAATTGAGTTCAAAAAGCATATTTCCAAACTCTTCGTGCTAAACAGTTTGGTCATGGTTTTAATTGGATTTTCATCAGTTTTTTTAATCTCTTTTAATGCTTTTGTTTTCTTTGGACTAATGCTTTTCTTTGAAGTGTTACTTGGGTTTATTACAATTTTAGTGAATGTACCAATGACGTCTTTTTTTCAGAGCCAAGTTCCTTTAAATATTCAAAGTCGATTTTTTGCTCTCCTTTCTTTTTCTGCAAATTTGATCGTCCCTCTTGGAATCCTGTACACAGGATTTTTAGCATCAGCTATTGGAGCCGATGTCACATATATCATCAATAATATTTTAGTTATAGTTATTGTATGTTTTGCATTTTGGAAAGAAATAGGAAGAGGCTTTCGTGCATTTCTGTTGAAAAAATGGAAAATGTCGAAATGATTGATAGGACAGAAGAGACCGTATGAAAAAAATAGTTAAAAATCTCCAAGTGATAGTCGCTCTAGTTTTTGCATTGGTGATGTTATCAGCTTGTTTCACCTCAAAGAGTGAACTACCAAGAAATACGTCAAATGCACACTCAAATAAAGAGAACACAGTTACTGTAATAATTGAGGGAAAATCAAAGCGTTATCAAGTAAAAAAAGGCACTACCTTACTTTCATTTGCAATCTCTCAGTTGAATGCAAAAGAGGACGAGGGCTTTATTACCTCTGTCGGTAATTTAAGGCAGAATACAAAAGAATCAATTTATTTAATGTTTGATATAAATGGAAAAAGATCAGTGATTGGCGCAGGGGGCGTTAAAATAATAAATGGTGAAAAAATCAGATTTTATTTGGAAAAATACTAAATTGACAGTTCGTAAGCTTACGCTAATTGCGATGACAATAGCACTGTGCTCCGTAATTCGTTTTCCATTTTCATATCTGCCAAATATTACTCCTTTAACAACAATCTACTTACTCATTTGTTTAAATATTGGATTGAGCGAAGCAATTATTATTGCTGACATGACGATTATAGCAACATCCGTTTATCTAGGAATGGGCTACTGGGTAGTCGGTCAGTTACTAGCATATTCTCTAATAATTTTTTTATATTGGCTGGTTATAAAAATTGATATTATGAAGTTTTTAATTATGCAAGCAATATTATGCCTTATACTGGGGTTAATTTATGGAATTGTAATCTCAATGTTTGAGGTTTTTGTTTTACAAATTTCATCATTTGAAATTTATTATATTGCTGGTCTTCCCTTTGACTTGATGCATGGATTAGGGAATTTTCTATTTATGATATTGGTATTTAGACCAGCTCGAATTCTCAAGCGGCAATTCAATAGCTTAACAAGGTTTTACAACGATGATTCTGTTTGAAATTTGGTGTTACGTACCTTTTCTTGTATTATTTTTTATGTAAAATAAAACCTCAAAACTGAGTTGTCAGAGAATAAAGACAGCAAAGTAAACACTCGTTATTTGGGGTTTAATTTATAGAGATAATAAAAGCACTTAATAAGTACATTTTCCTATTTAAAAGATATATAATTTATTCTTTATTATTGACATACGGCTAACATTATCTTTGTGAATGTTGGGTGAAATGAGACAAACGGCTCTACTGAGCTCTAAAGAGCAGTTGTTAACTCGGTTAAGTTGAGTAAAATGGCAAGAAATTTTTATCTTGAAAATCAAACACAATGGCTCAAAATCCATTTAATAGTGGGACTTGGGTGGCAAAATCAACTATCACTAAAACGGATTCAATGAGACAATAATTTTCGAAAACGAACGATATTGTTTCATAATTAATTGCAGAACATGCAAATTTAACGAATCCGGTAGAATAATTAAAACTTTTAATCGTAAATATTTTTGTATTTTGCTATATTATGTTTTGAAAGAAATGTGCTACATAAGTATTAATAAAACAGTATTAATGAAGTACTGTTTTGTTATTATATTTGAAAGTCATCAATTAATTTTATTAGAATAAATATAAAAAAGATTGAAAAGATGAAAATTACTGAATTGATACGTCATGATATTTTCGACTTATTTGAAAATAGATGTATTGAACAGATCTATTTTGGAAGTGATAAAAAATACTTTTATCCATATTATGGACGACTTAAAGAAATAGATTTCTTGAAAAGGATCTATCCTTTAGAAAATATGGTAACAACAGATGAAAGATTTAATAACGTAGAGGAAGAGATGTGGCAACATATCATTAACAATGATGCATGGAATTTTGGGTGTGTTTTTAATGACTCTCGGTTTGACTTAATGGATGGCCCGGATTCTACCTTATTGGAATTCTTATGTGAAGTTTTCCATCCTATATCAATAACTCAGGGTTAACTGAAGAAAATGAACAAGCAGATAGAAATGGAACAATTAATTTAGGAGATGTTATTCAGTTTGATTGAATCATATATCACACGTTAAAAAGAAAAAAATAGGAGAAAAAATGATTAAAATAATTACTGGTAGTTCTTGTTCAAGAAATGCATCCGCATGGCTGATAACATATAATATTTCCTTTGAGGAGAAAAAATCAATGAGATAAATTTTGAAAATTTGATACTGAAAGAAAAGATGTGTGTATTGCGGATAGGCTTTCTTTTGCTACTGTAAGGGCGCGTGACAAAGAAGAGGCTGAGATAGTTTTTTTCAGAGTTGGTTTATTTAAATGGTATAGATAAGACAAATGCATTAAGAATTAATGAATCAATAATACTTATAAAAATAACATTAAATTTTGCTTAGATAAAATAAATAAAGTATCCAATAAATTTTGATATAATTAGATAAATAATATTATTTTATGGAGATTATGGAGAAATATTTTATGTCACTTGCGACAATCTATAGTTTGATGGGAACACTAATAACGATTAACACATTGCTTGCCCTTGTGACAATTTTTCGAAAACCTAGGTCTATTGCCAGTATTTTTGCGTGGTCTATGTTCTTGTTCTTTTTACCAGGGATTGGTTTCCTTGGCTATCTTTTTTTAGGAAGAGGGCTTGATCGAACGACAACAAATCGTTTTGAAGAAGAAAATAAATATAATCTGTCTATTCTTGCCCAAAGAGTGCGTGAAAATAATGAAAAATTTGAGCCAAAAGAAATGGCACCCCATGAAAGATTACTGAAAAGATATTTTAATAATATGGAACGTACACCACTTTGTCGTGGGAATAAAGTGAATTTTTATCTGAATGGAGAAGATAAATTCTCAGCCTTGTTTGACGACATAAGGAATGCTAAAGATAATATTCATGTAGAGTACTATGCATTCTTTAATGACAAAATTGGGACTGCTTTTCGTGATCATTTAATTGAAAAAGCTAAAGAAGGGGTGGAAGTTAGAGTAGTTTACGATCCATGGGGAGGAAAAACGAGAAAAGATTTCTTTAAACCTTTGGAAGAGGCAGGAGGTAAGGTCACAGCCTTTATCACATCGCGTAATACACTAACAAAAACCCGACTTAACTATCATTTACATCGTAAAATTGTAGTGATAGATGGTCAAATTGGTTGGACTGGCGGTTTTAATGTTGGGGATCAATATATTTATAACAGTAAAAAGTTTGGCTTCTGGCGTGATACACATGGTAGAATTGTTGGTACAGCAGCTTTTGGTCTTCAAGAAACATTTATTCGAGATTGGAATGTTTCAGTCAGAGATCCTAAAGATAAGCTCGAACGAGAAGATTCATATTTTGTAGTACCGGAAGAAGAAGGAAATATTGATATTCAGATTGTCGCAAACGGACCAGAGAGTGATAACAAAACTTTAAGAACAGGTTTTATTAAAATGATTATGGATGCGGAAGACTATATTTGGCTTCAATCGCCTTACTTGATACCTGATGACTCTATGATAACGGCGCTTGTAGCAGCAGCGAATTCTGGTGTTGATGTAAGAATCATGATTCCCAATATGCCAGATCATCCGTTTATTTTTAGAGCAACACAATATTACGCAAATTATCTGCATAAACACGGTGTGAAAATATACAATTATACAAATGGCTTCATACACTCTAAAACCCTTGTAATGGATGGAAAATTAGGCGTATTTGGTACAACTAATCAAGATATTCGCAGTTATGAATTAAATTTTGAGATAAGTGCCTTTTGTTATGATGAAACTATAGCAAAAGAGATGAGCAGGACCTTTGAGCGAGACTTAATAAAATCAAAGCTACTTACAGATGAAGAAATTGCCCAACAATCTATCTGGCTTAAAATCAAGCAAAACTTTTCGAGATTACTTAGTCCGATATTATAAATGGTCCTGTATATAAAGGGCTTAATAAGGATGAATTGATTTCTTTAAAACACATGAATATTGAAAAATAAAAACCACTTGAAAATTTTAGTGGTTTTTATTTTGGAGTAATTCTTCCTATATTCAACTGAAAGTCAATTGTTCAAGAGTAGAGTAATAGATGCTACAAATCATTCATACTCACTAAGGCTATGATTGTCTATTAAAAGTCAAAAGGTTTGCTGAACTTATGCGAGCATTTTTTATTAATATCAGACCAGAGGGTTAATCTCCAAAAGATAAATTTAGTTGAAAAACGTCTTTTAATGCATGTTTTTTTAGCCACTGCATGAGATGACTTTTTTATTTGTTCAATATTGAACAAATAAAAATCTTTTATAATCAATAAATAATTTAAAAGCTAAAAAGTTATTAGAATTATTAGCCTTCTAATAACTTTTTTGATAAAATAATTTTCAAATACTTTCAAAAATGTAAGAAAAAAAGGAAAAATTTTAGATATAATAATTAAAGAAATTAGTTTAGGAGGAAAAGCAGATATTGAATAAAGTAAACATGACCGAAGGACTGTCAAATGCAGAAGTCGAAGAACAAAAAAGACTTGGGAATTTGAATATCATGACGGTTAAAGTTGGGAATTCAAATAAAGATATTATCATTAAAAACTCAATGACCTTATTTAATTTACTCAATCTAGTACTTGCGGTTGTGTTATTTATCATTGGTTCTTATAAAAACATGCTGTTTATTTTCTCAATTATTTCTAATACCTCAATTGGCATCTATCAAGAAATTAAAGCCAAAAGAATTATTGAAAAACTTTCTTTTCTAAAACAAGATAAAGTAGAAGTGATAAGAGCAGGTGAACAAGTAAGTATTGAAAAAGAAGAACTTGTTTTAAATGATATTATTTGTCTGAAAAAAGGGGTTCAGGTTCCAGTGGATGCGATATGTTTGGAAGAAGGACTAGATGTTGATGAATCCATGATTACGGGAGAATCTGATTTTATTGAAAAACATGTTGGTGATTTCATCTATTCAGGTAGTCTTGTCATGCAAGGTGCTTCAAAAGCACAAGTTCAGGCAGTCGGGAATCATACTTTTATCAGTAAACTCACAAAAGAAGCTTCAGTTTTAAAAAAATCAAAATCAAAAATACAACAACAAATTGATAAAATTTTAAAAATTATCGCAATAGGAATTATTCCTATTTCAATTCTTGTTTTGCTGAATCAGTTCGTCTTTTCGTCATTAAACTTGTCAGTGATTCCTCAAAGAAAGATGGCGATTGTTGGAACAGCAACAACGATTACAAGTTTAATTCCTGAAGGATTAGTCTTGCTTACATCAGTTGCTTTGGCCTTAGGTGTCATTAAACTTTCACAAATGGATGTTTTGACTCAAGAATTATCAGCAATTGAAACATTGGCTAGAGTCGACGTTTTATGTTTAGATAAAACGGGAACAATTACCGAAGGACAAATGAATGTTGAAAATGTTCTATACTATAATGATAAAGCTGAAACAAATGATATCATTTCATATATTATTTCCTTAGATAAAGAACAAAATTCCTCAATGGAGGCTTTGACAAAATATTTTACTAGTGGTCAACAAAATACCTTTGAATTAGTTTCATATCAACCTTTTAGCTCAGAAACTAAATATCAATCTGTAGAAATTAAAAATAAAGGAAATTATATTTTAGGAGCTTTTGATTTAGTAGCAAAAGATGTCACTCCTAAACAACAAGCTGATATTGAGGAAGCCTTGGAAAAAGGTTATAGAATTCTCGCTCTCTCTCATAATGTTTTGGGAGAAAAAAGCCAACTTCTTTGTCTTATTTTCTTAAAAGATAGACCTAAAAAAGAAGCTAAAAAAATATTAGAATACTTTGAAAAACAAGGGACTCAGATTAAAATTATTTCGGGTGACCATCCAAAAACGGTCTCACTTATTGCAAAAGAGGTCGGTTTAGAAGCGGATTATATTGGTCTATCAGAACTTCCTGAAAGTGAAAAAGAACTACAGGAAGTGGTAGAAGAAAAGACAATATTCGGTCGCATAACTCCAGAAAGAAAACGTGATATCATTGCTGCCTTACAAGCAAATGGTCATACTGTGGGAATGATTGGTGATGGAATTAATGATATTCTTGCCCTTAAAAAATCAGATTGTCCAATCGCCTTAGGAAGCGGTAATGAAGCTACAAAGTCAGTTGCTCAATTTATTCTATTGAAAAATGATTTCTCTGTTCTTCCAAATATTCTCAAAGAGGGAAGAAAAGTAATTAATAATATTACACGTGTCGCTAGTATGAATCTTCTAAGAGTGATATACATCTTTACCTTAACAGTTCTATTGTTAATTACACGTCATCTCTTCCCATTAGAATCAATAAATTTAATGATGATGGGTATCTTTACCGTCGGAATTCCTAGTGCTCTACTTGTGCTAGAAAAAGATGAAAAAAGAAATGAAGATGATATTCTCCAAAAAATTAGAGACAACGCTCTACCTACGGGAATCATTATTGGGATTGCTATATTTGTAATGTTCAGCTTGGCCTATAAATTCCCAATCTATACGACATTTACTGATGGACACTTTGTGACTCATTATAAGGAGTTTATCAGTGATGTAACTTTGGTTATTGGTAGTGTTCAACTCTTTTCACTCTATCTCTTATGCCGTCCGTTAAGCCGCTTTAGAGCTATTGTTATTGTCGGAATGACAGCACTCTTTTATGGAACTTACTTTATTTCACCAGTAACTAAATTTTTAGGAATTGCACCTTTCAAAAGTTTCAGATTTGTTATACCAACAATTATCTGTATCTTAATTATTCTTATGGTTAGAGCTTTATTCTCTAAAAATATAAAAAGAAAAACAAAGAAAATTGTTATACTTCTTGTAGGTTTAGCCTTAATCAGTGGATTCTCATTTACCAAATTAAGACAGTATAATGCAAAAGCAGCGATTGAAAGACCTCAATATAAGAAGATATTAGTCGATAATTGGGAAAGATCTCAGGTTAATAAAGAAAATGTAAACGAGAGATAAGCATAAAAAAAAGACACCATCCTTTTTGGAGGTGTCTTTTTTTTATTCCGATGAATGGGCTACTATTTTTCACCAATTGCTTTTATAAATCGTGTGGCAATCTCAAAAGGTCTGGTTATTGCTCCCCCGATAACCATGGCATCAACACCAATATCATAAACGCGTTTGGCTTGTTCTGGACTATGAATTCTTCCCTCTGCAATGACTGGAATCTTCTCCTCAACTAGTTTTTCAAGTAAGGCAAAATCAGGTTCATCTTGTTTTGGACTTTCATCTGTGTAACCACTAAGCGTTGTACCAACAAAATCTACCCCAGCTTCATATGCATTTTTACATTCTTCAAAGGTTGAACAATCTGCCATCAAAAGTTGGTTTGGATATTTTTCTTTGATTGATTTGATAAATTCATTAATAGTTAGGCCATCATAACGTTCTCTAGAGGTACAATCCAAGGCGATGACTTCACAAGAAGTGGCTACTAACTCATCTATTTCTTTCATGGTAGCAGTAATAAAAGGTTTTTGTGGTGGATAATCTCTTTTAATAATACCAATTATTGGTAAATCAACTATTTTTTGAATTTCTTTAATATCTCTTACAGAATTTGCCCTAATTCCAACGGCTCCCGCTTGTGCAGCTGCTTTAGCCATCAAAGGCATGATACCACCTTTTTCAGAATATAAAGCTTCACCAGGTAAAGCCTGACAGGATACAATAATTCCATTTTTTACTTTGTCTAAAAATACTTCTTTTTTCATTCTACGATTTTCCTCCAATAAAAATTAAAATGGAGATATTCTCCAACAACGAATATAGCATGCGCTTACATTTTTGTCAAATGACATAAATTTTTAAGTGCTTTTTTAAAAATATAGTAAGAAAATGATAAATATTTAAGTTTTTCGGAATCTTATGCTATGATATTTATTGAATAAAAATGAAAAGGAAGTATTGTCTCAATGGCAAAATCAAAAAAGGAAATTGAAAAAATAGTTTTAGAACAGACTAATTTTGTTCCACACAATGAAAAAGGACAAGAAATTTATATTACATTGAAAGCCAAAAAAAATGGTAAAAAAAATTTAAAGCACAATGAAAAATTTGCTAAAAGTGCGGAATTTGATAGATTAGTAAAACTTTTTGGAGAGAATAAAGTAAAACTCATTCATGCGGCTGCTCAGCGTAGAATAGAGATTTTGCGTTAATGTAAATTCATAATAAAGACTACACTTTCTTTATTAGATAAATTAGAACTACTTACCTTGTGAGTGGCTTTTTTATTGTTGAAAAAATTTGATTACACTTTTTAACTACATTTTACGTGAAAGAAGCTTGGAATTATGGAGTATATTTTTTCAAAAAAATTAAAAACTCTTCATTTATAGAACCCGATTGATAATATATGTTATAATATGGACATGACAAATTTCAAGAAAAACGATATATTTGAAGCAGAAGTCCTTGACTTAACACATGAAGGACAAGGGGTTGTTAAAATTGACTCTTTCCCTTTCTTTGTGGATAATGCTTTACCTGGGGAACGTATCAAAATGCATGTGCTTAAGGTTGGGAAGTCTTTTGGATTTGGGCGTGTGGATGAATTTATAAGTCAGAGTAAACATCGTGTTACTCAGCTTAACCTTGATTATTTGCGCACCGGAATCGCAGATTTTGGTCATCTATCTTATGATGAACAAGTGAAATTTAAACATAAGCAAGTAGTAGATATTTTGAGAAAAACAGCTGGTAAGTCTGATTATCCAGTTTTACCAGCAGTTGAAGCAATTAAAACAATTAATTATCGAAATAAAGCACAAATTCCTGTCCAAATGATTGACGGGCTTTTAACTACAGGATTTTATCGAAAGAATTCTCATACTTTGATTCCTGTGGAAGATTTTTATATTCAACATCCTGAGATTGATGCTGTGGTTCTTTTTTTGCGCGATGAGTTTCGAAAGATTAATCTACAAGCTTATGATGAGAAAACAAGAAAAGGTTGGTTGCGAAATATCGTTGTCCGTCGAGCATTTCACACGGGTGAAATGATGATTACTTTAGTCGCTACAAGTAAAAAACTTCCAGAAAAGGTTGAACTTGTGATTGATCATTTGGTTGAACGTTTTACAAATATAAAATCTGTTCAATTAAATATTAATTCTGGAACAGGTTCATTTATTTTAGGAAAAGAATTTATTTTATTATACGGCAAAGATTTCATCACAGATTTGATGCTAGATAAAACTTATCAAATTTCAGCCCCTGCCTTTTATCAAGTTAACACACCTCAAGCTGAAAAGCTTTATGAAACTGCCTATGACTTTGCGGGTCTAAAACCAGGTGATGTTGTTATTGATGCTTACTCTGGTATTGGAACAATTGGAATTAGTATGGCTGATAGAGTTGCAAAAGTCTATGGCATGGAAGTTGTTCCAGCAGCCGTTGAAAATGCTAAACGTAATGCTCAATTAAATGAACTTGAAAATACACATTATGAGGTTGGAACTGCTGAAAAAATCATGCCTAAATGGCTTTCAGAAGGAATAAAACCCGATGTCATTTTTGTTGATCCACCAAGAAAAGGGTTGGATGAAGGCTTTATTAAAGCAGCAGCAATGATGAATCCTCGACGTATTGTTTATATTTCTTGTAATCCAGCAACTTTTGCTCGTGATGTTGTTCGCTTTGAAGCTGAGGGTTATTTGTTGGATAAAGTTCAACCAGTTGACTTATTCCCACAAACGCATCATATTGAATTAGTTGCTAGTTTTAATAAAAAATAAAAGAGGATAATAAATCCTATTCATAGAAAGAAAATCATGATTCGCATAACACAAATCAAAATTTCAATTGATGAACCTGTCAGTAAGGTTAAAAGTCTTGTTTTGAAAAAACTAAGACTACAAGAATCTGACTTACTGGATTATCGAATTTACAAAGAATCAATTGATGCAAGACATAGAGGCGAAATTGATTTTATCTATACTGTTGATATTAAACTTAAAGATGAAGCAAGAATTCTGTCTAAAAAAATAAAAAATGTTTCTTTGGCACCTGAATTGGATTATGTCAATCCAGTTATAGGAAATAAAAAAATGCTTCATCGGCCTGTAGTCATTGGATTTGGTCCCGCAGGAATGTTTGCGGCTTTATTATTGGCTCAAAATGGTTATCGGCCAATTGTTCTTGAAAGAGGCCAAGCTGTAGATGAGCGTGTAAAATCAATTGATAAGTTTTGGCTTGAAGGAAAACTTAATCCAAAATCGAATGTTCAATTTGGTGAAGGTGGAGCGGGAACTTTTTCTGACGGAAAATTAACGAGTCGTGTTCGTGATTTGCGTGGTCGTAAGGTTTTGGAAGAATTTGTACAAGCTGGTGCCCCAGAAGATATTCTTTATAAGGCACATCCTCATGTCGGAACTGATTTACTTCGTGACATTGTTAAAAATATCCGAAAACAAATTATTGAGTTGGGCGGGGAAGTACATTTTGATGCTCAAGTTGAAGAATTTTTAATTGAAGATGAACAATTACAGGCTGTAAAACTTGCTGACGGAAATATTATTAAAACAAATCAGGCTATTTTAGCCATTGGTCATTCGGCACGTGATACTTTCTCAGAACTTTATGATAAAGGGGTAACGATTACAGCTAAACCCTTTGCTGTTGGAGTCAGAATTGAACATCCCCAATCTTTAATCAATAAAGCACAATATAAAGAATTTGCTGACCATCCGCGTCTTGGAGCAGCAGAATACCGCTTAACTTATAAGGCATCATCAGGGCGTGGCGTTTATACTTTCTGTATGTGTCCAGGAGGACTGGTTGTCCCAGCTGCATCAGAAGAAGGTGGCCTTGTGACTAATGGGATGTCTGAACATGCTAGAGACCAAAAAAATGCAAATTCTGGACTTTTAGTCCAAGTTTTTCCAGAAGATTTCCCAACTGACCATCCACTTGCTGGAGTAGAGTTCCAAAAGGAATTAGAACATAAAGCCTTTGAATTAGGCGGTTCTAATTATCAAGCACCAGCTCAACTTGTTGGAGACTTTCTTGATGGAAAAGCCTCTAAAGCAATGGGAACAGTTGAACCTAGTTATGCTTTGGGAGTGAAACCAACTAATCTTGAATCACTATTCCCAGACTATGTTACACAATCTATGCGTGAAGCAATTGTTGGATTAGATAAAAAAATGCATGGCTTTGCCCTTTCTGATGCTGTAATGACAGGGGTTGAATCTCGTTCATCTTCACCGGTCAGAATTAATCGTGATGAAGAAAATTATCAATCTGTTTCGACAAAAGGAATCTATCCTTCAGGTGAAGGGGCTGGTTTTGCTGGCGGAATTGTCTCAGCCGGTATTGACGGTTTGAAATGTGCTGAGAGCATGATTGCAGAATTCGCTAAACCATTGATGGAGGACTAAAATGGTTCAAAAGACTCATGATTACGAAAGAGAATCTGAAGACTTTTATGACCATATTGCGCGTCGTTTTGATCATAGTTTTGATGGATTTTTAGCCAGTTTTTTCAAGAGATTTATTATAAAACGTTTAAAAGTTGAAAAAAATTCAAGAATCTTAGATGTTGGTTGTGCTAATGGAAATCTTTTGGCAATGTTAAATCGAAAAGAGAAATTTTTTGGAAGTGGCTTAGATATTTCGTCAGAAATGATAAAAATTGCTCAAGTTAAGCATCCTAATTTTACTTTTAAGCAAGGCTCTGCTCAAAAAATTCCCTTTGAGGATGCTAATTTTGATTTGATTATTTGTTCAGCGAGCTTTCATCATTTTCCTTCACCTGAAGCTTTTTTAGCAGAAGCTAAACGACTACTGGCACCAGAGGGTAAATTGGTCATCGCTGAGATTCATATTCCATTTATTACAAAAGTCTATAATTGGCGACTTAATAAATTTTCAACAGAAGGAGATGTAAAAGTCTATCAGCCAAAAGAACTGACAAGAATTTTTAATCACAATGGTTGGAAAATTACTGACAAAAAGATTTTTTTACAGATTCAATATTATGAACTAGAAAAAAATTACTGACAGAACACTAAATGACTTTGAATAATATCTGTCAGTAATTCTAAAAAAAGAATTAGGAAAAAAATATGGAACAAGAACAACACCGAGGTTTCAAAGCCTCTTGGTTTTTCAAGTGGTTTATTAATAATAAAGTAGTTGCAGCTTTAGCAATCGTCCTTCTCTTATTACTGAATATTCTCTTACTCAATAAAGTTGGATTTATTTTTAAACCTGTAGGAGAATTTATAACGGTTATCTCGCTGCCCGTTATTTTGGCAGCTGTATTTTATTATCTTCTTAACCCAATTGTTGATTTTTTGGAAAAGAAAAGAGTACCGCGGGTTCTGACAATTATTGTTCTTTTCTTAATAATTGCAGCTTTGATTGCTTGGGGCTTAATTGTTGCTATTCCTAATATCATCAGTGGAGTAGATAATTTTGCTTCGTCAGTCCCTCACTATGTAAATACTGCTCAAAAAGAGATTAATGCTTTAGCAAAAAATCCACATTTTGAACAATTTCGACCACAAGTTGACCAGTTTGCTAAGTCAATTGGTAATCAATTGATTGATTGGTCAAAAGCTTTCTCTGTTAATGCTGTTACGACCCTTTCACATCTCATCAGTAAAACAACAAGTATCTTAATTTCATTAATTGTATTCCCATTTGTTCTTTTTTACTTATTGAGAGATGGTCAAAGATTAAATGGATTTGTCACTCATTTATTGCCAAATGATTGGCGTAAAGAAACTTCAAAAGTTTTGCACGAAATTAATAGTCAGCTTTCAAATTATGTCCGTGGCCAAGTTTTGGTCGCAATTGCGGTTGCTATCATGTTTATGATTGGTTTACCTATTATTGGTTTGCGTTATGCAGTTGCTTTAGCAATCACCGCAGGATTTTTGAATTTAGTTCCATTTTTAGGCTCATTTTTAGCTGCTATCCCAATGGTAATTGTTGGTTTAGCAATTGGTGGCCCTTTGATGCTTGTAAAAGTAATCATTGTCCTTATTATTGAGCAAACACTTGAAGGAAGATTTATTTCTCCTTTAGTTCTTGGAAAACAAATGTCAATTCATCCAATTACAATTTTATTTGTTTTACTGACAGCGGGTCAAATTCTGGGTGTCTGGGGAGTATTACTTGCTATTCCATTCTATGCAACTTTGAAAGTTATTATTGTCCATGTTTACGAATGGTACCGTGAAATTTCAGTTCTTTATCGTGAAGAAACGGCTACAGAAGAAGCAAATGAGTAATTAATAGAATAAAAAAATAAGGAGAAAAATGTCTTATTCAGAAGATACAATTGATTTCTTACATCAGGGAGATCTGATTGGAATGCAAAATTCACTTGCCAAAGCATTAAAAAATGATAATAGTGAAATGTTGGCTGACCTAGCCGAATATTTGCAAATGATGGGTTTCATTGATGAAAGTCAAAAAATTTATGACCAAATTATGTCAGAAGATCCGGAAACAACTGATTACCTGATTAACTTAGCAGAAATTGCAGAAGATAATGGTAATTTGGATGAAGCATTAAATTATCTTTATCAAATCCCGGTGAATGATGAAAATTATATTGCTGCTTTAGTCAAAATTGCTGACTTATATCAATTTGAAGGTGATTTTGAAACAGCAATTTCTAAATTAGAAGAAGCAAGAGAATTATCGGATTCTCCTCTGATTACTTTTGCTTTGGCTGAGTCCTACTTTGAACAAGGTGATTATTCAGCTGCCATTACCGAATATGCAAAACTTTCAGAACGCAAAATTTTACATGAAACAAAAATTTCTATTTATCAAAGAATTGGTGACTCTTATGCCCAATTAGGTAATTTTGAGAATGCCATATCATTTCTTGAAAAATCACTTGAATTTGATGAAAAACCAGAAACCTTGTATAAAATTGCTCTACTTTATGGAGAAACTCATAATGAAACAAGAGCCATTGCTAATTTCAAACGGTTAGAAAAAATGGATGTCGAATTTTTGAACTATGAATTAGCCTATGCCCAAACCCTAGAAGCTAATCAAGAATTTGAAGCTGCACTAGAAATGGCAAAGAAAGGGATGAAAAAAAATCCTAATGCCGTTCCTCTCTTACACTTCGCTTCAAAAATTAGTTTCAAACTTAAGGACAAAGCTGCAGCGGAACGTTATCTCATGGATGCTTTAAATTTACCAGAATTACATGACGAAACAGTCTTTTTGCTTGCTAATTTATACTTCAACGAAGAAGATTTTGAAGCCGTCATTAATCTCGAAGAGCTTTTAGAAGATGAACATTTATTAGCTAAATGGCTTTTTGCAGGAGCACATAAAGCTTTGGAAAATGATTCTGAAGCGGCTGCTTTGTATGAAGAACTCATTCAAACCAATCTGTCAGAGAATCCAGAGTTTTTAGAAGACTATATTGATTTTCTTAAAGAAATTGGTCAAATTTCTAAAACAGAACCAATTATTGAACAATATTTGGAACTTGTTCCGGATGATGAAAATATGAGAAATTTACTGACAGACTTAAAAAATAATTACTGACAAAGCTGTCAGTAATTATTTTTATTGTAAGCTAGAAAATTCACAAACTTGCGTCAAAATAATTGTAAAAGGTTCTATTATCTGATAAAATGATTGTGAAGTAATCCAAGAGATTATGAAATATGAATTAGAACAAATTGAGGTAAAATAAAAAATGTCTGAGAAACAATTTGGGGCGAACTTGGTTGTCGATAGTTTGATTAACCATAAAGTGAAGTATGTATTTGGGATTCCAGGAGCAAAAATTGACCGGATTTTTGATTTATTAGAAAATGAAGAAGGCCCTCAAATGGTCGTGACTCGTCATGAGCAAGGAGCTGCTTTCATGGCTCAAGCTGTTGGTCGTTTAACTGGCGAACCTGGTGTAGTAGTTGTTACAAGTGGGCCTGGTGTATCAAACCTTGCGACTCCGCTTTTGACCGCGACATCAGAAGGTGATGCTATTTTGGCTATCGGTGGACAAGTTAAACGAAGTGACCGTCTTAAACGTGCACATCAATCAATGGATAATGCTGGAATGATGCAATCAGCAACAAAATATTCAGCAGAAGTTCTTGACCCTGATACACTTTCTGAATCAATTGCCAATGCTTATCGTATTGCAAAATCAGGACATCCAGGTGCAACTTTCTTGTCAATCCCCCAAGATGTAACGGATGCCGAAGTATCAATCAAGGCCATTCAACCACTTTCAGACCCTAAAATGGGGAATGCCTCTATTGATGACATTAACTATTTAGCACAAGCAATTAAAAATGCTGTATTGCCAGTAATTTTGGTTGGAGCTGGTGCTTCAGATGCTAAAGTCGCTTCATCATTGCGTAATCTATTAACTCATGTTAATATTCCTGTCGTTGAAACATTCCAAGGTGCAGGGGTTATTTCACATGATTTAGAACATACTTTTTATGGACGTATCGGTCTTTTCCGAAATCAACCAGGAGATATGCTTCTGAAGCGTTCTGACCTTGTTATTGCTGTTGGTTACGACCCAATTGAATATGAAGCTCGTAACTGGAATGCAGAAATTGATAGTCGAATTATTGTTATTGATAATGCCATTGCTGAAATTGATACTTACTACCAACCAGAACGTGAATTAATTGGTGATATCGCAGCAACATTGGATAATCTTTTACCAGCTGTTCGTGGATACAAAATTCCAAAAGGAACAAAAGATTATCTCGATGGCCTTCATGAAGTTGCTGAGCAACACGAATTTGATACTGAAAATACTGAAGAAGGTAGAATGCACCCTCTTGATTTGGTCAGCACTTTCCAAGAAATCGTCAAAGATGATGAAACAGTAACCGTTGACGTAGGTTCACTCTACATTTGGATGGCACGTCATTTCAAATCATACGAACCACGTCACCTCCTCTTCTCAAATGGAATGCAAACACTCGGAGTTGCTCTCCCTTGGGCAATTACAGCCGCATTGTTGCGCCCAGGTAAAAAAGTTTATTCACATTCTGGTGATGGCGGCTTCCTTTTCACAGGGCAAGAGTTGGAAACAGCTGTACGTTTGAATCTTCCAATCGTTCAAATTATCTGGAATGACGGCCATTATGATATGGTTAAATTCCAAGAAGAAATGAAATATGGTCGTTCAGCAGCCGTTGATTTTGGCTATGTTGATTACGTAAAATATGCTGAAGCGATGGGAGCAAAAGGTTACCGTGCACACAGCAAAGAAGAACTTGCTGAAATTCTTAAATCAATCCCAGATACTACTGGACCAGTAGTAATTGACGTTCCTTTGGACTATTCTGATAACATTAAATTAGCAGAAAAATTATTGCCAGAAGAATTTTATTGATTACAATCAAGCAGTTTGTGAAATAACAAAAATAAAAGAAGAAGCCCTTGAACACCTAAGCGTTCAGGGGCTTTTTTCGTGAAATAAATCAAATGAAATTGACAATGAGTTGTGTGAAACTAGCTCCTAGTTTGTGAAAAATTGCCTATAATTGCCGAATAAAATACCCTTTTACCACTCCAAGAGGATGCTTCAAATTAGCCAAATACCCATTTTAGAGGATGTGGAAAACAACAAAAGAGGATGAGTATAAACAGATAAATTTTTTATCGGCTGAAAGAATTGAAGGTAGTATAATATGTAGGTATTGTAAAATAAATATGTACTTAACATCACTCATATACATAAAATATAATTATATTTATATTTATATTTATATTTATATTTATATTTATGTCAAAACCCATGATATATTATGTATGTTTGCGATAACTTTATATTTTGAATTTACTATAGAAAAATAGTAACATAAGCCAAAATGTTTCGTGCACTATCAAAAAAATTAAACTGATTTATTTATCAATCTAAGCTTAGTGATTTAGTTAAGTGGAAATCTAAAAAATAATTTTATAAGATAGTAAAATTAGGAAGGCCAGAAAGTTTATGTCATTAATGGACTACGTTTTTTATGCTATAATATGGACAAGAAAATTTAGAGGCAACCAATGAAAAAGGGAAAACTAAAAATATATTTTGGCTATGCTGCTGGTGTTGGAAAAACATTTGCTATGCTCGAAGGGGCGCATGAGGTTCAGAAATCTGGAATTGATGTTGTTTCAGGCTACATTGAACCTCATAATCGACCAGAGACCTCAAAATTAATTGAAGGGCTCGAAACCTTACCTTTAAAAAAAATAAATTATAAAGGAATTCAATTAAAAGAGTTCAATTTAGAAGAAGCTTTGATTCGTAGACCTCAGGTTATCCTAGTTGATGAATTAGCCCACACAAATTGCCATGGTTCAAGAAATAAGAAGAGATTTCAAGATATTGAAGAACTTTTGAAAGCAGGAATAGATGTTTTTACAACAATAAATATTCAGCATCTTGAAGGTCTAAATGATGTAATTGAAAAAATAACTGGGATTATTGTAAATGAAAAAATCCCTGATTACATATTTGAAAAGGCTGATCAAATTGAGCTAATTGATATTGAACCCGTTGATTTATTAGAACGACTAGATAAAGGAAAAATTTATCAGTTAAACAAAGTAAATCAAGCAAAAGAAAATTTTTTTACATTAGAAAAACTTATCGCCCTTCGGGAAATTGCTTTACGAAAAACTGCTGACCAAGTCAATAAGAGCGCTATTCGTAAAGCTCAAAATAAAAAAAGTATTTATGCAAAAGAACATGTTTTAGTATGTGTTTCAGCTTCACCCTCAGCCTCTCATGTTATTCATGCAGCTGCGAGACTTGCAGTTGCATTTAAAGCAGAATTTACGGCATTATATATCGGTGATTTAGAAAATTCTTCCAAAGAAGAAAAAGATAAACTGAGACAGAATTTACGTTTGGCTGAACAGTTAGGCGCAAAACTATCTGTCCTTTATGGAGATAATGTTTCTAAGCAAATTGTCGAATATGCTAAAATTAGTCAAATATCAAAGCTAGTAATTGGTAAAAGTGTACAAAGTTCATTTTGGAGTAGGGAAAATATTGTAGATCTTATAAGTCAGGAAGCGCCAGAACTTGATATCTATGTCATTCCAAATGCAAGGGGACAACAAAAAAATACTTCTGGAACTTTGTATAATTTTAAAAAAATCCGATTTTCATTAAGTGATTTATTGAAAACAATACTGATGCTAGCTCTTGTCACTTCATGTGGGTTAGCCTTCAAATACTGGAACTTCAATGTTGCTAATATAATCATGCTTTATATTTTAGGAGTTCAGATTAATGCCATTTTTACAAAAGGAAGAATTTTTAGTCTCATTTCCTCAGTCTTATCTGTACTTTGCTTTAATTATTTTTTCACAGAACCTTATTACACTTTTGTAGCCTTTAGCTCTAATTATCCAATTACTTTCTTAATTATGTTGGCTGCTGGATTAATTACGTCGACATTAATCAAAAGAATTCAAGAACAAGTTCGAGTCTCTGCGGAAAAATCATATCGAACAGAAGTACTTTTACAAACGAATAAAGATTTAGCACAGGTTGATTCGGTAGTAGAAATTCTAGAAGCAACAGTTCAACAGTTAAAAAAATTACTTGATCGAGATATTGTGATTTATCCAATCAAAGATAAAGTTTTAGGAGATGAATCATATTTTTCAACTGAGTCTTCTAAGTATAATTTAGAAAAATACCAGAATTTTAATGAGAGAGGTGTAGCTGAGTGGGTAATGCACAATAATAAACGTGCAGGAGCAACGACCAATACATTATCAGCTGCTAATTACTTATATTTGTCAATTCGTGGGAAAAATCAATCTTTTGCGGTGATTGGTATCCTAATGAAGGACAAAAATGAGTTGGAAACATTTGAAAAATCTATAATTCTGGCTATATTAGGTGAAGCAGGATTAGCTTTAGAAAAAGAAATTCTTCGAGAAGTCCAACAAAAAAACGAAATTCAAATTGAGCAAGAACAGTTACGTGTAAATTTGTTACGTGCTATTTCACATGATTTAAGAACTCCACTTACTAGTATTTCTGGACATGCAAAATTACTGATGAAAAATGATAGCACAATAAATAAACTTCAAATTCAAGAATTATCAGCTTATATCTATGATGATTCAATGTGGTTGATTAATTTAGTTGAAAATCTTTTATCTATCACAAGATTGGATGAAAAAATAGAATTAAAGTTGGAAGCAAATATTATTGATGAAGTAGTTGAAGAAGCACTTAAACATGTAGACAGGCATTTGGAACAGCATGAATTTAGTTTAAATTTAGCAGATGAACTCTTAATGGCAAAAATGGATGTGGCTCTTATGATACAAGTGATTGTTAACTTGATTAATAATGCGGTGAAATATACACCAATTAATTCTAAAATAGAACTACAAACCAAAAAAATTAATGATGAGTTAGTTCTTGAAGTTTCTGATAATGGGCCTGGCATTACTGATAAAGCCAAAGAAAAAATATTTGATTTATTTTATACTGACGAAAATCGGCAAGTTGATTCTAAGCGTGGTTTAGGTTTAGGACTTTCTTTGTGTAAAAGTATTATTTTAGCACATGGAGGACAAATTTATGTTAAAGATAATCAGCCAAATGGAGCCATTTTTGGTTTCAAATTACCTTTAGAGGAGGTTTTAATTTCTGATGAACAATGATGATATAAAAATATTGATTTGTGAAGATGATTTGTCAATTAATAAACTCTTATCTTTGACAATGGAGGTTGAAGATTATAATTATGTAGCTGTTCAAAATGGTAAGGAAGCGTTAAGAGAGATTATCTCTCAGCGCCCAGATTTACTAATTTTAGATTTAGGCTTACCGGATATGGACGGAAAAGAGATTATTTCTAAAGTTCGTGGATTCTCTCAACTTCCAATTATCGTAGTCAGCGCCAGAGGAGAAGATGCTGATAAAATAGCAGCTTTAGATGCTGGTGCGGATGATTATTTGACAAAACCATTTAGTACTGATGAACTTTTGGCTCGACTTAGGGTAAGTTTGAGAAGAGCTAAGTTTTCTGGAAATAATCAAAATTTACTGACAGAAGTAACAACTTTTACTAATGGCTGGTTGAAAATAAATTATTTATCAAAGTGTGTTTTCGTAAATGAAAAAGAGATACATCTCACACCGATTGAGTACAAACTTCTTTGTTTATTAGCAGAAAATTTGGACCGTGTGATGACCTACAACTATCTTGTCAAAGAAATTTGGGGGTATTATGAGGAAGATTTTTCAGCACTTAGAGTATTTGCAAATACGCTACGTAAGAAGATTGAACTTGATTCCAATTATCCAAAGATGATACAGACACATATTGGTGTCGGCTATCGAATGATAAAAATTGACTAAAAAGTACTGACAGATTCGTCAGTACTTTTTTTATGAAAATCTTTAGATTATCTTTATACGAATAATCAAATCTTTACACTCTTTTTATTTTTCAAGTGTTAAAATAATTTCAACATCAAGGAGGAGGAAAATATTTTGATGGATTTATTGATGCTTGGAGGACTAGTAGTAAGTTTTCTACTAATTCTGGCTCTAATAGCTTGGTGTGACAAGCAAATTAAAGAAAATTAGAAAGAAGTTTTTAAAATGTTTATTATTTTAGGGATTATTATCATGTTATTGGCGATTTATCTCTTTTATGCTCTGATTTATCCAGAGAAATTTTAGGGGGAACAGATGTTACAAATTATTTTCGTATTGGCAGTGGCCATATTATTAATGATACCTACAGGTAAATACCTTTATCACATAGCGACAGATCAAAAGACCTTTGCAGATCCGGTCATGGATAAATTTGATGGCTTTATATATAAATTGATTGCTATGAAAAAACAGCCAATGACTTGGAAAAAATACGCGCTATCTCTAGTATTAACAAATGCTGTAATGGTGTTTATTGGTTATTTAATTTTGAGAATTCAAGAAATTCCCTTTCTAAATCCTAACCACATTGGGGCAATGGAGCAAAGTCTAAGTTTTAATACTGTAATTTCATTTATCACTAATACTAACTTACAAAACTATTCTGGGGAGTCTGCCCTTTCCTATATGAGTCAAATGATTGTCATTACCTTTATGATGTTTACATCAGCAGCTTCTGGTTTTGTAGCCTCAATGGCTTTCATTCGAGGACTGTCTGGAAAATACAAAGATATGGGAAATTTCTATTATGATTTTGTACGAGTAATTACTCGTGTATTACTTCCATTTTCTATTATTGGCGCTTTATTATTGATATCACAAGGCATTCCTCAGACATTAGTACATAATTTAACAATTACAACCCTTGAAGGGAAAATGCAAGATATTGCTCTAGGCCCAGTGGCAGCACTTGAAATCATCAAACATTTGGGAACAAATGGTGGTGGCTTTTTTGCAGCAAATTCAGCAATGCCTTTTGAAAATCCAAATATTATTACAAATATAATTGAAATGCTATCAATGATGTTATTACCTGGTTCGATATTATTTGCGTTTGGATATATGGTTTCAGATAGTCATCAAGAAAATAAATTATTAAATTCTAAATTAAAAAGTAAAAGAAGACTTTTCTTAGGAAAAGAGGCTCGACCATTATTTATCGTGATGAGTGTTTTATTTTTAATCGGGCTTACAATAATTATTTGGGCTGAGTCCAAAGGGAATCCTATTTTACAGCACCTAGGCTTAAGTCAAGCTATGGGTAACATGGAAGGGAAAGAAACTAGATTTGGCACAAATATGTCAGCTTTCTTTACCGAAATTACTACTGCTTTCACAACAGGTTCTGTAAATAACATGCATGATAGTCTGACACCATTAAGTGGTGGTATTGCCATGATTAATATGATGCTTAATCTTGTTTTTGGAGGAAAAGGCGTTGGATTAATGAATATGATTCTCTATGTTCTTTTGACAGTATTCATCTGTGGTTTAATGATAGGTCGAACTCCTGTTTACTTAGGGAAAAAAATTGAAGGAAAAGAAATGAAATTGACTGCTCTAGCAATTATCATTCACCCTTTAATTATTTTAAGTTTTACGGCACTAGCCGTTTCTGTTTCCGCGGGTATTGCTGGAGTATCCAATCCTGGCTTTCACGGTTTATCGCAAATTGTTTATCAGTATACATCTTCGGCGGCGAACAACGGTTCGGGTTTTGAGGGGTTAAAAGATAATACCGCTTTTTGGAATATTACGACTGGAGTTGCTATATTTTTAGGCCGATATCTCACTTTAATTATTCAACTTGCGATTGCTTCATCATTAATGATGAAAAGGTCGGTAAATAATTCTGTAGGTTCACTTAAAACAGATAGTGGAACTTTCACCGTCGTTCTATTTGTAATAGTGATTGTAATATCAGCATTAACATTTTTACCAGTTTTGGTTCTTGGACCAATCGCTGAATCTTTAACATTATGAGGCTTATGATGATTTCTAAAAATAAAAAACTATTGAATCAAGAGATTATAAAAAGTTCTATCAAAGGAGCTTTTATCAAACTTAATCCAGCATATATGATGAAAAATCCAGTCATGTTTGTCGTTGAGGTTGGATTTACTATTACATTAATTCTATCTATTTTTCCTAACTTATTTGGGACAGTTCAATCGTCAAGTCAAATTTATAATATAATTGTGACTTTAATCTTATTCTTAACAATTCTTTTTGCTAATTTTGCAGAATCTGTCGCTGAAGGCAGAGGAAAAGCTCAGGCAGAGAGCTTGAAAAAAACGCAAAAAAATATGAAAGCAAGAATTATTAATAAAGATAAAGCTACTAATCAGATTAAGGAAACTATTATTGATGCAATTGAGTTAAAAAAAGATGATATAGTTCTAGTTAAAGCAGGAGAATTGATACCAAGTGATGGAGAAGTGATTGAAGGAATTGCTTCCGTCGATGAATCGGCAATAACAGGAGAATCTGCTCCTGTTGTAAAAGAATCTGGTGGTGACTTTGCCTCAGTAACAGGAGGAACAACTGTTTCAAGCGACTGGCTCAAGATAAAAATCACTTCTAGTTCAGGAGAATCATTTCTTGATAAAATGATTTCTCTTGTTGAAGGAGCCTCACGGAAAAAAACGCCGAATGAAATAGCATTAAATACTCTACTTGTGAGTTTAACTATTATTTTCTTAATAGTTATTGTGACACTCTACCCCATTGCTTCTTTTGTTCATGTGAAGTTAAGTGTAACGACACTCATTGCCTTAACGGTCTGCTTAATTCCAACAACAATTGGTGGCTTACTATCGGCAATTGGGATCGCTGGAATGGATAGAGTGACACGTTTTAATGTGATTGCAATGTCTGGTAAAGCAGTTGAAGCCAGTGGTGATGTGGATACTATGATTTTAGATAAAACGGGAACAATTACATTTGGTAATAGAATGGCCGCAAAATTTCTTCCAGTAAACGGTGTTTCTTTAGAAGAATTGACAGAAAATGCTGTTTTAACTTCATTGAAAGATGAAACACCAGAAGGCAAGTCTATTATTAGATTAGCAGAAGAACAAGAAGATAAGGACTTTATGACTCCAGCTGAAATGACTTTTGTAGAGTTCACAGCTCAAACAAGAATGAGTGGAGTTGATTTTCCGACAGGAAAGACAATTCGCAAAGGAGCAACAGATGCTGTGATTGATTATATTCAACAACAAGGAGGGGGAGTTCCTAATGATTTGAAGAGAATTACCGATGAAATATCTTCGGTAGGCGGCACCCCATTGGTAGTTTCAGAAGATTCAAAGATTCTGGGAGTTATCTATTTAAAAGATACAATAAAGCCAGGATTGGTAGAACGGTTTGCTCGTTTACGTGAAATGGGAATTAAAACAATTATGTGTACTGGTGATAATCCTTTGACGGCCGCAACGATTGCTCAAGAAGCTGGGGTTGATAGTTATATCGCTGAATGTAAACCAGAAGATAAAATCAAAGCAATAAAAGTTGAACAAAACGATGGAAAAGTTGTTGCAATGACAGGGGATGGAACTAATGATGCACCAGCACTAGCACAAGCTGACGTTGGTATTGCAATGAATTCAGGGACAAGTGCGGCCAAAGAAGCAGCAAATATGGTAGATTTAGACAGTGATCCGACTAAAATTCTTGATATTGTAGAGATTGGTAAACAACTTTTAATTACAAGAGGAGCACTAACAACATTTTCTATTGCCAATGATATCGCCAAATATTTTGCGATTATTCCCGCAATGTTTATGCTTGCTATTCCACAAATTCATGTTTTAAATATCATGAATCTTGCCACGCCTTCCAGTGCAATATTATCAGCATTAATTTTTAATGCAATAATCATTCCACTTTTAATTCCTCTAGCGATGAAGGGCGTAAAATATAAACCACAGCATTCGGATAAAATGTTGACACATAATATGTTAGTATATGGTTTAGGGGGAGTTATTGCTCCATTCATTGGAATAAAAATTATTGACTTAATCATTGCTCCGTTATTGCACATGATTGGTCTTTAATGCTAAAAGGAGAAGTGATGAGAAAAATATTTAAAGAATTAAAAACACCTTTTCTAGTTACAGTGGTTTTTACAGTGATTTGTGGTCTTTTCTATCCATTGCTCATAACAGGTCTGGGACAAAGTATTTTTCCATATCAGGCTAATGGTAGTCTTATCGTTAATAAGGGAAAAATGATAGGATCTGAATTAATTGGTCAACAATTTTCTGATGAAAGATTCATGAAGGGACGTCCCTCAGCTGTTAATTATAATACTTATACTGCAAAAGAAAAATCTGAGGGTAAATATTTGGGAGTGGCTTCAGGTTCTCAAAATTTATCACCTAGTAATTCCTTACTAAAAAAACGAGTAGAGAGTGATATAAAAAACTTCCTAAATAATAATCCGAGCATAAATAAGAAAGATATTCCTACAGATTTGTTGACATCATCAGGATCAGGCCTTGATCCTAGCATTAGCCAACAGAGTGCCCTGGTTCAAATTCCTCAAATTTCGAAATCCACAGGTATAAGCGAAGATAATTTGAAAAAAATTATTGATAAAAATACTCAAAATAAAATTTTAGGATTTCTAGGTGAAAAAACAGTCAATGTATTAAAAGTTAATCTTGAAATTTACAATCAATTAAGTGAAAAAAGTGATTAATAACGTAAAAAAAGAAAAACTATAAATCATAATAATTTATAGTTTTTTTGTAGATAATTTTTCATTATTAAAGCTCTATTGAAAGATTTTTAAAATACTTTTTTCGGTTGTAAACTTTTAAAAATAAGCATATACTGATAATAGGATAAAGAGGTAGAAACGATTCCGACAATGTATGTTTGGGATAAGGATAATTTCACTTTGCATTATAAAATGTATATAAAAAACATGTTGGCAAAAATAATAAAAAAATGTATAATAAAGAGTACATGTAACTAATGTAATATTTTTATAATTTAAAAAGAAAGTCTGATAAAGTAGGTATATAAACAGTCTGTTGTTTAAACATCATGATGCTTTGTCAAATACTATAAAAAGACTCCGAAAAATTAAGATTTTTCGGAGTCTTTTTATGCCGACAAACACTTAATAAACCACTTATAATTCTTTAACATTCTTATATCATGACTTTTGTTTACTAAAGTATGTTATTTTAAATGCTGTATTTTATATACTGTTTTAGTAAATGTTAGTATTAGTGAATTTTCCATAAGTGATTATAACAGAATAATCACAGTACTTTCAGAAAAATCTTAATTTTTCTGAAAATTAGGTTTTGATATTTTGAAAGGAAATATGATGGAAGAAAGTATATTTTATAAGAGAATTAAAAAACTAGCAAATGAGTTAGGAAAGTCATTCAATCAAATTGAAAAAGAATTAGGATATTCTCGCAATGCCCTAAGCAATTATAAAACACAAACGATTCCTTCAGCCATTCGTTTATTAGAATTAGCAGAGTATTTTGATGTAACACCAAGATATTTATTGGGAATGGATAGTATTTACTCAAAAAAACAGGAAAAAGCAAATTTTGCTGAGTTCCTTTTTAAAAATCTTGATAAAAATCAAAAACTTGAAATATGTAAGTTTTCGCAAATTTGGATGTTGCAAGAGTTAAAAAAGGAGCAATCTCAAAATTAAGAGAAGCATTACTTTTAGTGAAAAAATATTTTACAGATTTTATGGAGTTTATTTATTATGATTAAAAAAGCCAAAATGGAGAAGATGATGACAAAAAAATTAATCAGAAACTTATTTATATTATTGTTATTTACATCAATAATAGCAGTATTTGGAGTTGGAAAAGTATACGCTCAAGGTTCAGTTTCGAGTAAGAGTCTGCAGGTTTCTGCAGATGGATCAGACTATTATACTTTGGGTTCTGACTTTTATAATCATTTTGTTGAACCTACAACTGTTGATTTAACGAAGAACAAGGTTGTATATAATAAACAGACACTGATAGTATTTAATGGAAGAATTGATAAATGGAAAATGTCCTTTATAAACCAGGATTCATCAGGAAAATCTTGGTTCAAATTTTTATCTTATCCAGAAGCAACTAAAGGAGACATAAAAATTACTTATACAACGGATGGTATGAACTATTCTGATAATAAACCAAGTCTCGAACAACTCAAAGGCTATATGGTCGAACTTCTTAAACCAATTGTATATCCAGATGATGCAAATAACCAAGAGAATGATATAGAAGTCTCTTTTCAACTTTCTCCAGATACTGATTACATATTGAGTAATTTCAATTTAAATAAACAGTTTATTCCCTTTAGTGGAGAGTCATGGTTACAAAATTATAGTCCTGATCCCTTCTTTACTGATCGAAATCAACTCCAATTCATTTATCCCAATTATTCAAGAGGAGTGGCAGTAGAGTACGTTGATGAGGAAGGAAACAAAATTCATAACTCACAAACTATTAGTGGTTCAAAAGGAGATGTTTATGACGCCAGTACAGATCAATACAAGTTGGTATTGGATGGTTACACATTAGACACAACTAAACTACCACAAAATAGTACAGGAAATTTTGAAGAAGAGCTTCAAACGGTCACTTACATATATTCTAAAAATCCAGTGGTTGCAGCTGATGTGACAGTAAGGTATGTAGATATAGAGAATAATCCTATTTCAGAAGACATCATTTTACAAGGAAATATTGGTGAAAACTATTATACTGATAAAAAAGATATTAAAGATTATACTTTAAAAGAAGTTCAAGGAAATTCATCAGGTCAGTTTTCAGAAAAGGCACAAACAGTTTCTTATGTATACACAGAAAATGAGTTACCTATTGCTACAGGAAAAGTTGTTGTAAAATATATAGATACAGATGGAAAGTCAATTTCAAAAGATGTTGTTAGATCTGGAACTGTTGGCGAAGATTATATAACTGAAGAAAAAAAGATTTCTGGTTATACCCTTCAAGAAATTAAAGGAAACTCAAAAGGTAAATATACTGCTAAAGTTCAGACTGTAACTTATGTTTATGCTAAAAATGAGATAATAAAAGCCAAAGATGAGTTAATAAGTTCTGAGACCAAATCCAAAAATAAAACAAATCCAAAAGTAAAAAATTCTAATCATGTAAATCCAAAAAGACTACCAGAAACAGCTGAGAATAAAAAAAAGAGTATAATAATTTTCCTTAGTGGCTTTACTCTTATAATCATAGGATTAGCTATTATAACATTTCGTCTAAAAAAACTGGTAATTAAAAAATAAAAGGCCTGATAAAGGCTTTTTTTATTATTAATAATCGAATATTGCTTACTGATTATGTTATGATAGATAGATACAATTGGAGGAAGAAATAAATATATATGGTTCAGCTATCAGAATTAGCATCAGCACTTAATCAAACAGAAAGTAAGGGAGTATTTTCTAAACATCCTAAAGGTTTCGGATTTGTTCATCCAGAAGACGCAACAGATAAAACAAATGATATTTATATCGGTAAAAATGATACTAAATTTGCGATGGATGGGGATAAAGTTACCGTTAAAGTTACCTATCCTAAAACTGAAAAACGCGGTGCAAGTGGACAAATTACTAAAATAAATGAACGAGCCGTAGTTGATACGGTCGGGACTTACCGTTCTTTGTCAAATCGTCAAGTCAAAGCATTAGGATACAAAGGAAGAATAGAACTCTATAATGATCGAATTTCTGATACTTTATATATCAAACAACCATTATCAGGGGTTCAAGAAGAAGATGTAGTAAGTCTTAAAATAACCCAATATCCAACCGATACCAAGACATTTGAAGGAAAAATTACAGGTATTATTGGACATAAAGGCGAAGTAGGACTAGATATTTTAGAAGTGCTTTGTGCTATGAAAATTCCACAAGAGTTCTCTTCTGAAACTTTAGCTGAGGCTGAGGCATTTTCCGAAAAATTAACTGATTCAGATTTGCAAGATCGTGAAGATTATCGGAATGAAATTACCTATACCATTGATGGAGATGATTCTAAGGATTTGGATGATGCCATCCACGTTAAAAAATTATCAAATGGACATTTTGAATTAGGAGTCCATATCGCTGACGTCAGTCATTATGTGACTGAGGGTTCTTCTTTAGATGAAGAAGCCTACTCACGCGCAACATCAGTCTATGTAACTGACCGAGTTGTTCCGATGTTGCCTGTTAAGTTATCCAATAATTTGTGTTCACTCAATGAAGCTCAAGAACGACTGACAATGTCTTGTCTAATGGAAATTGATGACAAAGGTAAGATTGTCAGTTATAAAATATCACCTTCAGTCATAAAAACAACTTATCGAATGACTTATAATAATGTCAATAAAATGATTCATCAAGGACAAGAAGGTCATAGGGAAGCCCTTGAAAACTTCTCTAAAATTACTGATTCGATTAAAGTGGCTGTTGAACTTCATGAAATTCTTGAAACAATGCGAAAAGACAGAGGAATGATTGAATTTGACGAGAGTGAAGCAAAAATTATTTTAGATGAAAAAGGTCATCCAATCGAAATTGTAAAACGTGATCGCGATACTGCAGAACGAATGATTGAATCCTTTATGTTGATGGCAAATGAAACTGTTGCCCTTGATTTTCAAAAGAAAAAACTACCTTCCTTATATCGAGTTCATGATAACCCTAAAGAGAAAGCTTTTGCTAAATTGATGGAAGCTGCTGCTAATGCTGGTTTTTCCTTGAATTCAGATTCTCATCAAGCCATTAATTTCTTTGCTGATGAAATTAAAGGAACAAGTTCTGAAAAGGCATTGACTTATCAACTTCGACATACGATGTCAACAGCGGTTTACTCTGAGAAAAATACAAAACATTTTGGGCTCGCAGCGACTAACTATACGCATTTCACAAGCCCAATTAGGCGTTATCCTGATTTAATTATCCATCGTTTATTACATTTATATCCTTCTGACCATTCTAACCGTACTAAAGACGAATGGAAAGAACGTTTACCTGAAATTGCTAGCCATTCTTCTGATATGGAACACCGCGCAGTCGTCACTGAACGAATTATTGATGCAATGAAAAAAGCAGAATATATGTCAGAGCGGATTGGAGAAGTTTACACTGGTACAATTACAGGCCTGCAAAAATTTGGAATCTTTGTTGCATTAGATAATACAGTTGAAGGTTTAATTCGTGTACCTAATTTACATACTGGGACTACGGAAGAACTTGAATTTGATGAAGAAGCAAGTATTTTTAAAGGAAAAAAATCAGAAACAGTCTATCAAATAGGACAAGAAATAAAAATTCGTGTTATTTCTGCTAATAAACGAAAAGGAACAGTTGATTTTGAACAAATTGCTCCTGAATAAATCCAGTCTACTATTATGTCGAATAAATAAAGGACTAATAAGATAAATTAAACTATTGAAATTTAAATATTTTCGAGTAAAATACCAGTATTTACTGGTATTTTTATTATGCTAAATAACAAGATAGATATTTTATTAAAATAAATGTTGACTTTTAAAAATATAAGTATTATAATTCAGATAATTAAGAATTAACAAATAAGAGATGAAAGAGTAGTCTTAGGTATCAGTTGAGAGAGCCTTGTTGCTGAGAAAAGGTCTGATAATGGGATGAACCACACTCATCGCTATCTTACTCACATTATTAATGTGAGCGTTAGCTGCGTTAATGCTAAGTTGTTATAACTTACCGAGGTCACTTTTGTGAAAAAGTGATAAATTAAGGTGGAACCACGATTAAACCGTCCTTTAAGCCAAGTGCTTTTAGGCGTTTTTTTTATATTATCTTTCTATTCTCGAAAGGAGAAATCTATGAGTTGGCAAAATAACCTTCGGTCAGTAAGTCCCTATATTGCGGGTGAACAACCAGAACTTACTGACATGATCAAACTAAACACTAACGAAAATCCCTATCCGCCCACTAGTGTAGCTCAATTATTTAATGAACGTTTTAAGACAAAAAATTTGCGTTTATACCCAAGTACTGATGCGAAAAGTTTAAGAAAAAAATTGGCCGAATATCATCATTTAGAAGTTGAACAGGTTTTTATTGGTAATGGCTCTGACGAAGTTTTGTCACTTAGTTTTCTGACTTTTTTTAATAGTCAAAGCCCTTTATTAATGCCTGACATTACTTATTCTTTTTACCCTATTTATTGCGAACTCTATCGAATTCCCTTTCAAAAAGTCCCTGTAGATGATGATTTTAAAGTGTCAATAAAAGATTATTGTATTGAAAATGGCGGAATTGTGATTGCAAATCCTAATGCTCCAACGGCTTTAGCACTAAATCTTAAAGATATAGAAGAAATTTTGAAAAAAAATCAAAGCTCTATTGTCTTGATTGACGAGGCCTATATTGATTTTGGTGGGGAAACATGTCTTCCTTTGCTTAAAAAATACGATAATTTAGTAGTGGTTCAAACTTTTTCTAAATCGCGGAGTTTGGCAGGAATTCGTTTAGGTGTAGCTTATGGCTCTGCTGAAGCAATTTCTCATTTGTATGATGTGAAAAATTCATTTAATTCCTATCCAATTGATAGTTTGGCACAAATTATTGGAGAAGCAAGTTTAATGGATGAACATTATTTTCAAAAAAACATTCAGAAAATTATTAAGACAAGAGAAGTTTTTAAAGAAAGTCTGGTTAATTTAGGATTTGAAGTGACTGATTCAAAGGCTAACTTTGTTTTTGTTCATCATCCAAAAGTAAAAGCAGAAGAACTTTTTAAGGCGCTTTATGAGGCAAAAATTATTGTCAGGCATTGGAATCAACCACGGATTGATGATTGGTTACGGATAACTATTGGGACTAATAAAGAAATGAACAAAGTGATTGAATTTTTAAAAGGCTATTTAAAAAAGAATGAGGAAATTGACTAATGGAAAAAATAAATTATCTGCTTCCTGAAGAATCGGCAGAAATGACCTTGAATCAAGTTAAAAGTCTACGGCAGATAGAAGGTCGTTTAAGAAAATTATTTAGCTTGAAAAATTATCAGGAAGTCATGCCCCCAAGCTTTGAATATACGCAACTCTATACAGCACTTGAAAGTAATGGGAAAACTTTTAATCAAGAAAAAATGTTTCAGTTTATCAATCATGAGGGACAATCAATTACACTCCGTTATGATTTTACACTTCCTTTAGTTAGACTTTATTCGCAAATCAAGGATTCTACTAGTGCTCGTTATTCATATTTTGGAAAAATATATAGAAAAGAAAAACGGCATAAAGGTCGTTCAACGGAAAATTATCAGATTGGTATTGAACTTTTTGGTGAATCAGCCGATAAGTCAGAATTAGAAATTCTTAGTCTAGCCCTTCAAGTAATTGAACAGTTAGGTTTGAATAAAACGGTCTTTGAAATAGGCTCAGCAAAATTTTTTCAACGTTTATGTCAGTTAGCTGATGGTTCAACAGAGTTACTTACAGAACTTTTACTCAAGAAAGATTTGAGTGGCCTTAATACTTTCATCGAAAAAAATAATTTTTCTAAGGAATTAAGAGAACTTTTGAAAGAAATATTTATTACTAATGAGTTATCAAGATTGGAAAATTTAGTGACAAATACAAAAGATGAAGTGCTCATTTCTTCCTTTGGTCAGCTCAAAGAATTTTCAGAAAAACTTTCAACGATTAAACCAGTTATCATTGATTTGGGAATGGTTCCTAAAATGGATTATTATACTGATTTAATGTTCAAGGCTTACAGTTCAGCAGCTAATCAACCTGTTTTATCAGGAGGAAGATATGACCAGCTATTAAGTAATTTTCAAAAAGAGGTGGTTGCCATTGGTTTTTGTTGTCATATGGATACCATTCTAAAGGCTCTGGAAAGGCAAGAATTGGAGGAAGACAATGATTAAAATTGCCATAACTAAAGGACGAATCCAAAAACAAGTCACTAATTTATTGGAAAATGCGGACTATGATGTTGAACCAATTCTAAATCTAGGACGTGAATTACAAATTAAAACGAAAGATGATTTACAAATCATCTTTGGAAAAGCTAATGATGTCATTACTTTTTTAGAACATGGAATTGTTGATATTGGCTTTGTTGGTAAAGATATGCTTGATGAAAATGATTTTGATGACTACTATGAATTATTGGATTTAAAAATCGGACAGTGCATTTTTGCCCTTGCTTCCTATCCTGACTTTTCAAATAAAAATTTTCAACGACGTAAACGAATTGCTTCAAAATATCCAAGAGTGACAAAAAAATATTTTGCTCAAAAGCAAGAAGATATTGAAATTATCAAGTTGGAAGGTTCTGTTGAGCTTGGACCAGTTGTTGGCTTAGCCGATGCAATTGTTGACATCGTCGAAACAGGAAATACTTTATCTGCAAATGGTTTAGAGGTCATTGAAAAAATCAGTGACATTTCAACACGGATGATTGTCAATAAATCTAGTTTCAAATTTAAAAAAAATAAAATTATAGAAATGGTGAAGAGGTTAGAAGATGCTCAAACAAATTGATTATCAAGGAAAGCTTGAAGAAATTGCTGAAAAATTTCAAGGTCGAAAAACAGAAGTATCAAAAGAAGTTAATAAAACTGTTCAACAGATTGTAGAAGATATTCAAAAAAGTGGAGATACTGCCTTATTTAACTATGCTAAAAAGTTCGACGGTTATGATGTGAATACTAGTAATTTACTCGTCACGCGCATGGAACGTGAAACAGGACTAGAACAAATTGAAGAGGATTATTTTAAAATTCTTAGGCGTACCAAATCACAGATTGAAGAATTTCATAAACACCAACTAGGAAATTCATGGAATATTTTTAAGGAAAATGGTGTTATCATGGGACAAATTGCACGCCCTCTGGAACGCGTTGCTCTCTATGTTCCTGGAGGAACGGCTGCATATCCCTCAACAGTCATTATGAATGCTGTTCCAGCACTTTTAGCAGGCGTCAAAGAAATTATTATGATTACTCCAGTTAAAGCTGATGGAAAAGTAAATCCAAATATTTTAGCAGCTGCTGAAGTTTGTGGAATAGAAACAATCTATAAAGTGGGTGGAGCACAAGGCGTTGCTGCCGTTGCGTATGGGACAGAATCTATTCCTAAAGTTGATAAGATTGTCGGACCTGGAAATATTTTTGTAGCTACAGCTAAGAAAATCTGTTATGGGGTGGTAGATATTGATATGATAGCCGGTCCGTCAGAAGTTCTAGTTATTGCTGACAAAACTGCCAATCCAAAGTATATTGCTGCTGATTTAATGGCGCAAGCAGAACATGATAAACTTGCGTCAGCGATTTTAGTGACGACTTCTGAAAAACTTGTTCAACAAGTAGATGAGGAATTAAATAGACAAGTTCAAAATTTGGAACGTCGTGAAATCATTGAAAGTTCCATCAGTAATTACGGTGGAGCCATTGTTGTAAAAAATATTGATGAAGCCTTTGATGTTTCCAATCAGCTTGCTCCAGAACATTTAGAAGTTTTGACTAGTGAATCCTTAGTCCAGCTTCCAAAAATCAAAAATGCTGGCTCAATTTTTCTTGGAGAGTATACGCCAGAACCGCTAGGCGACTATATGTCAGGAAGCAATCATGTCTTACCTACTGGAGGAACAGCCAAATTTTACTCTGGTTTGGGTGTCTATAATTTCATAAAATATTCAACTTATAGCTATTATCCTAAAGAAGTTTTGGCTGACTTTAAAGAGGATGTTGAGACATTTGCAAAATCAGAAGGATTGACGGCTCATGCTAACTCAATTTCTGTGAGATTTGATGAAATGTAATACTTGAGACTAGATTTTAAAAATTTATTGGTCAAGGCGTGAGGAGCCACATGGATTTTAAAATATTGAATAAGAAAAATAGTAGGGAGAAAAACATGACAAAACAAGAAAATTATTATGCAGAAGTTTTCGAAAAACCATGGGGTCGGATGTTCTATGACTTACTTTTTCCACAGCTACTACCAAATTTGACAAAAGATTCAAAAATTCTGAGTTTCGGCTCTGGATTTGGTCGGACGGAAACATTTTTGGAGGAACAGGGATTTGAAGTCACGGGCTATGAGCCTGATGTAGAAAAGCTCGAGATGATGTCTGACCAAACTTTTCGTCAGTTGACAGGAACTTTTGACGACTTTGCAGAAACTGTTAAAAATGAGCGTTACGACGTGATTCTCATTCACAATGTTTTAGAATACGTCCTCGACCGAAAAGTCGTGTTGGAATTACTCTTGTCACTTTTGACAGATGGCGGCACGCTTTCTATTGTCAAGCACAGTAAGTACGGTAGCATGATAGAAATGGCAGCAGGACGTGATAATCCGCAGGCAGCGCTTGATGTTTATGAAAATGAAGCTGTCGCTTCTCACAACCACGGCGATATCCTAGTTTACGACGATGATTGGCTGACAGATTTTGTGGCAAATTACAAACTGAAACTCCAAGAAAAATTTGGAATTCGTCATTTTTACGGTATTTCACAAAACGTAGAAATCAAAGAAACAGACAACTGGTATCAACCCATGCTTAAGTTAGAGCAAAAAGTAGCGAAAGACCAAACGCTGTATCCAGTCGCACGATTACATCATTTGATATTTAAAAAAACTAAGGAGAACCTGTTATGACACGCATATCACACATCACGCGTAATACCAAAGAAACACAAATCGAACTTTCCATCAATCTTGACGGCACAGGTCAAGCGGACATTAGTACAGGTATTGGTTTTCTCGACCACATGCTGACACTTCTCACCTTTCACAGCGATTTTGACTTAAAAATCATAGGACATGGGGATCATGAAACAGTAGGGATGGACCCGCACCATCTCATTGAAGATGTTGCGATTGCTCTTGGCAAATGTATCAGCGAAGCATTAGGTAATAAGCTCGGTATTCGACGTTATGGAAGTTTTACCATTCCAATGGATGAAGCTTTGGTGACTTGTGATTTAGATATTAGTGGACGACCTTATTTGGTATTTCATGCTGATTTATCAGGAAATCAAAAACTTGGTGGCTATGATACAGAAATGACTGAAGAATTTTTTCGTGCCCTTGCTTTTAATGCTGGGATTACGTTACATCTGAACGAAAATTATGGGCAAAATACGCATCATATTATTGAAGGCATGTTTAAATCTACAGCGAGGGCGCTAAAACAAGCTGTAAGTATTGATGAAGCGAAAGTTGGAGAAATACCGAGCAGTAAGGGAGTGTTATGACTAATCTAAAAGAATTAAGAATTAATATTGAGAAATTTCCTGAAGCAATTCACAATACGCTAAAAGATGCAAAAATATATGATAGCAGTTCCTCTCCTGAAGCTCAAGTGTTATTCATTGATAAAAAAGATGGCTATTATTTAAAAATAGCTTCATCAAAAACTTTAGAGCGAGAAGCTGAAATGACTGCTTATTTTCAAAAGAAAAAGTTAGGTTTAGGATATATTTCTTATTTATCAGGACAATCCCAAGATTTTTTACTCAAGAAAAAAATTCAAGGAGAAAATTATTTGGCTAAAAAATATCTTAATAATCCAAAACGTCTGTGTGATAGTCTTGCTGAAAATCTACGATTTCTTCATGAACAAAATTTTGAGGATTGTCCCATATTAGACCATTCTGAACGTTATTTGAAGAAAGTCGAAAAGAACGCAAGTATAAAGCATTCAAATCTAGATTTTGTCAATAATTATAATGTCAGAACAACAGAAGAAGCTTATGATTATATAGAAAATAAAAAATTGCTATTAAAGAATGATACGCTTTTACATGGAGATTATTGTTTACCCAATATAATCCTAGACAATTGGAAGTTCAAAGGTTTTATTGATTTGGATTGTGCAGGTGTTGGCGACCGACATATTGACCTCTTTTGGGGTGCATGGACGCTTAATTTTAATATTGGTACTGATCAATATCGTGACCGATTTTTTGATGCTTATGGTCGGGATAGAATCGATGTTGATCGTTTGAAATTGGTTGGCTGCTGTGAGGTTTTTGGTTAAATTGAATTTTAGTATATTTTTATATTGAAAGGAGCATTATGAAAAAAATTGTTATCATCGACTACAATATCGGAAATCTTCAAAGTGTACAGGCCGCATTTTTACGATTGGGACAAGAAACAGTGATTTCAAGAGATTTAGAGGAAATTCGTAAAGCAGATGCACTTATTCTTCCAGGAGTTGGGGCTTTTCCTACAGCAATGAATAATTTAAAAAAGTTTAATTTGATTGAACTTATACAAGAACGAGCTGCTGCTGGAATACCAATATTGGGAATTTGTTTAGGAATGCAAGTGCTTTTTGAAAAAGGATACGAGATAGAAGAAAGACAAGGTCTTGGACTTTTAAAGGGAGAGGTAATTCCAATCAAAACTAATGAGAAAATTCCGCATATGGGATGGAATCAATTAAACCTGGCTAAAACCAGTCCAACAACTCATTATTTGTCTGATAATGATGAGGTCTATTTTGTCCATTCTTATCAGGCGACTTGTCCTGATGATGAACTCATTGCCTACACCACTTATGGCGAAGTAAAAATTCCGGCAATTGTTGGAAAAAATAATGTGATAGGCTGTCAATTTCACCCTGAAAAGAGTGGAGAAATTGGCAGAAAGATACTAAAAGCATTCTTGGAGGAAATTTAAATGAAGATTATTCCAGCAATTGATTTGCAAAATGGTAAAGCCGTGCGTCTCTACAAAGGAGATTATGATAAGAAAACGGTCTATTCAAAAAATCCCCTTGAAATTGCTCAAAAATTTGAAAGAATGGGAGCGACTGACCTCCATTTGGTTGATTTAGATGGTGCTAAGATAGGACAAACTCGTAATTTAGAGCTTGTGCGAAAAATAAAAGATGAAACAAGATTGAAAATCGAAATTGGTGGTGGAATTAGAGATTTCGATACAGTTAGACTTTATCTTGAACAAATTGGTGTGGAACGAGTGATTTTAGGAACCGCAGCGGTAGAAAACCCTGATTTTCTTAAAGAGCTATTAATTAAATACGGTCCAAGCAAAATCGTTGTTGGAGTTGATATTAGAGAGGGTTTTGTATCAACAAGTGGTTGGTTAGAAAAAACGAGTCTTCCTTATCTGTCATTTTTAAAAAAATTAGAGAGAATAGGGGTTAAAACCACTATTATTACTGATATCTCCAAAGACGGAACACTGACAGGTCCAAATTTTAAACTTTATGATGAAATTTCAAAGGAATGTTCTCTAAACGTGATTATTTCTGGAGGTGTAAAGGATAGTTCTGATATTCAACGTGCAACTCGTTCTGACTTTTATGGGATTATTGTTGGGAAAGCTTACTATGAGGGAAAAATTAATCTTGAAAAGGAGTTCAGGAATGCTAACTAAAAGAATCATCCCTTGTCTTGATATTAAAAATGGTAAGGTTGTTAAAGGAATCAATTTTGTGGGTTTAAGAGAAATAGGTGATCCAGTGGAATTGGCCAAAATATATGAAGAACAGTGTGCAGATGAAATTGTTTTTCTTGATATTACAGCATCTTTTGAAGAACGTGAAATTATTGGTGAATTAATTGGTCGGGCGGCGCGTGAACTTTCAATTCCGTTAACCGTTGGTGGAGGAATTCGTTCAATTGACGATTTTAGAAGAATTCTTGCTAGGGGAGCTGATAAAGTATCCGTCAACTCAGCTGCAATTGAAAATCCTGAACTTATTCGTCAAGCGGCTAACGAATTTGGCGTTCAATGTGTTGTTGTTGCTATTGATGCTAAAAAACGAGCAGACCATAGGGGATATGATGTCTATATCAAAGGTGGGCGTGAAATTGCAGGTCTTGACTTAGTTGATTGGGCTAAAAAGTGTGAAAGATTAGGAGCAGGTGAAATTTTACTAACCTCAATGGATAAGGATGGAACAAAGACAGGCTACGATTTGGAAATGCTGAATACCGTTTGTACTGCTGTTAATATTCCTGTTGTAGCAAGTGGCGGTTGTGGGAAGATTTCGGACATTGTTGAAGTTTTTCAAAATACAAGAAGCGATGCTGCCCTTGTTGCTTCATTATTTCATTATGGCGAAGCAACAGTTGATGAAGTTAAAGACGAACTTATAAAAAATAATATTTCAGCAAGAATTATTAAGAAGGAGATTTTATGAAACCAGATTTTCATAAGCAGAAACTTATTCCTTTTGATGACTCTGATATTTTCAGAGAGTTGGAGAAGCAAATCATCGACCGAAAGTTACATCCAGTCGAAAAATCTTATACGAATTATTTGCTTGAAGAAGGCATCGATAAAGTATTAAAAAAAGTTGGTGAAGAAGCAAGTGAAGTGATTATTGCTAGTAAAAATTCAGATAAAGGAGAACTTTTAGGAGAAATTGATGATTTACTTTATCATTTGTTTGTATTAATGAATCAGCAAGGTATTTCTCTAGAAGAAGTACGGCAAAAAGCAAAAGAACGGCATCAGCTAGAAGGAAATAAGAAGGAATTTCATACAAGGACGGCAGATTAAATGAAAAAATTAGATTATCATTTCCACTCTCATTTTTCGGCTGATAGCGAGGAGCTTCCTAGAAACCATGTGATAGAAGCTATAGCACATGGTTTAAAAGAAATTTGTTTTACAGAGCATCGAGATTTTTATTTTCCAGGAATGGATTTTTCACTAAATCTACCTGAGTATTTTCAAGAAATCAATCGATTACAAGCGGAATTTAAAGATAAAATTAAAATAAAAATTGGCTTGGAAATGGGAATTGATTTACGTTTTAAATCAGAAATTAATAAGTTTATTGATTCGGCTCCTTTTGATTTTGTGATTGCCTCTGTTCATGAAATTGGAGATATTGAAGTTTATGACGGAACAGAATTTTATCTACAGAAAACAAAAGAAGAAGCGCAAAGAGAATATCTTTTAGCTTGTTTAGATACTGTTCAAAATTTTGTGAATTATAATTCGTTTGGTCATTTAGATTATGTTGCTAGATATGGGCCTTACACGGATAAATCAATAAAGTTTGCAGAGAATCGGGAGATTTTATTTGAAATCTTGCGGGCTTTAGCTTCAAAAGAAAAAGCATTAGAAATAAATACTAGATTGTTTGATAATCCGAAAACTGAACAATTTTATAGTGATTTGTTGATTAATTTTAAAAAATTAGGTGGAAAATTTATAACTTTAGGAACGGATAGTCATATAGCAAAGCGTGATTGGCTTTCAATTCATAAAGCAAGAACTTTAATTAAAAAAGCTGGCTTTCACGAACTAGCAACTTTTAGTGGGATGAAAATTGATAAAAATAAAAAGTCTATTAAAGAATAATAGACTTTTTATTTTATGAGGCTAAATCTTTCTCAAGTAGCGCAAGACGTTCTTGAACTTCTTGATTTGATAGTTGGTGGGCTTTGATGTAACGGTTATTGGGATGAACTCGACATTCATGTGAACAAGCACCAAGATATTTTGCTTCATTTTCCTCTGAAGCTAACATTTGTCTGTTACATTCTGGATTTCCGCAATTGATGTAACGTTCACATGGGCTTCCATCAAACCAATCACGTCCGACAATGACATGTTCTTTTTGGTTGATTGGAACTGCGATTCGGCTATCAAAAACATACATTTGTCCGTCCCAGAGATCTCCTTGAACTTCTGGGTCTTTTCCGTATGTGGCAATTCCTCCGTGAAGTTGACCAACGTCTTTGAAGCCTTCACGAACGAGCCATCCTGAAAATTTTTCACAACGTATTCCACCGGTACAGTAGGTTAAAACACGTTTTTCCATGAATTGTTCTTTGTTATCCCGAATCCACTGTGGAAGTTCTCTAAAACTTCTTATTTCTGGGCGAATGGCGCCACGAAAATGTCCTAAGTCAAATTCATAATCATTTCGTGCATCAATCACTACTGTATTTTCATCAAGCATGGCCTCACGAAACTCTTTTGGATCAAGATAAGCCCCAGTAAGTTCCAAGGGATTGACGTCATCTTCTAAACTTAAATTAACTAATTCAGGGCGATAACGGACATGCATTTTCTTAAAAGCATTTTGCTCGGCTTCATCAATTTTGAAAATTATTGAGCTAAAGCGAGGGTCATTTTTCATCAATTCCATATAGGCATTTGTTTGCTCGATAGTACCAGAAACAGTTCCGTTGATACCTTCGTCAGCAACTAAAATGCGTCCTTTTAAACCTAATTCTTTACAGTCTGCGAGGTGTTTTTGGGCAAAAGTTTCTCCATCTTCAATTGGGACATATTGGTAATATAATAAAACTCGATAATCTTGAGTCATAATTTCTCCTTAATCTTATTAGTACATTAGAATCCATTATAATTTAATCATTTTATGTCTATCAAAAGCAACAAAATTGCTTGTATATTTTCTAACAAGCTTAATTATTGTGGATTTAATTGAATATTAAAGGGAGAAGTTGTAATCTATTTGTTGTTAAATTCTTGTTAATACAAAAAAATGCATTAAATATTATTATTTTATTGACAATTTAAAATATTAAGAGTATTATAATGTAAATTAACAAAAAAGAGGAACTTGAAATGACATACACACAATTTTCATTGTTGTTGATCAAGGTGGACCTACATTAGCTTTTGTGGCTAAAATATGTGGGTCCTGTTTGGCGATAGTCATTTCGAGGACCGAGAGACGTCCTCATGGGCGTCTTTTTTGTTTCTTAATAAAAAATAGAGGTAATATTATGCGAAAAATTGAATTCTTTGACACAAGTTTGAGAGATGGCGAACAGACACCAGGCGTTAGTTTCTCCATTTCAGAAAAAGTAACGATTGCTAAACAACTGGAAAAATGGGGGATTTCTGTCATAGAGGCTGGTTTTCCTGCGGCAAGTCCAGATAGTTTTGAAGCAGTAAAGCAAATTGCTGATTCTTTGAATGATACGGCTGTCACTGCATTAGCTCGTTGTGTTATCTCAGATATCGATAAAGCGGTTGAAGCGATAAAGGGGGCTAAACATCCGCAAATTCATGTTTTCATTGCCACTTCACCTATTCACATGAAATATAAACTTAAAATCAGTCCCGAAGAAGTTTTGAAAAATATTGATAAATGTGTGAGATACGCACGTGAACGGGTCGAGGTTGTTGAGTTTTCTCCAGAGGACGCAACAAGAACAGAGTTGAATTTTCTTTTAGAGGCTGTTCAAACGGCTATCAATGCTGGAGCAACTTATATTAATATTCCTGACACTGTAGGTTATACGACGCCAGAAGAATATGGAAAAATTTTTAAATTTTTGATTGATAATATTAAGTCTGACCGAGAAATTATTTTTAGTCCACATTGTCATGATGATTTAGGAATGGCTGTAGCTAATTCATTAGCTGCAATTAAAGCTGGGGCTGGGAGAGTTGAAGGAACTGTCAACGGCATTGGAGAGCGAGCTGGGAATGCTGCTCTTGAAGAAATTGCTGTGGCACTACATATTCGTAAAGATTTTTATCAGGCACAAAGTCCTTTGAAACTTTCAGAAACTGTTGCAACGGCAGAACTAATTTCACAATTTTCAGGAATTTCTATTCCAAAAAATAAAGCAATTGTTGGTGCTAATGCTTTTGCACACGAATCAGGAATTCATCAAGATGGTGTCCTTAAAAATGCTGAAACTTATGAAATTATTACACCAGAACTTGTCGGAATAAAGCATAATTCGTTGCCTTTAGGTAAACTTTCTGGTCGTCATGCTTTTAGTGAAAAATTGACGGAACTTAATATTGCTTATGACGATGAAAGTCTTGCAATTTTATTTGAAAAATTTAAAAAATTAGCTGACAAGAAAAAAGAAATTACTGACGCAGATATTCATGCCTTGTTTACAGGAGAAACGGTAAAAAATCTAGCTGGATTTATACTTGATAATGTTCAAATTGATGGGCACAAGGCATTGGTGCAACTAAAAAATCAAGAAGAGGAAATTTATGTTAGCCAAGGAGAGGGGTCAGGTTCAGTGGATGCAATTTTTAAAGCTATTGATAAAGTCTTTAATCATCAACTAAAATTAATTTCCTATTCAGTTGATGCTGTAACTGATGGAATTGATGCACAAGCAACGACTTTGGTTTCTGTTGAAAATCTATCTACAGGCACTATATTTAATGCTAAAGGTGTTGATTATGATGTATTGAAAGGAAGCGCCATTGCTTACATGAACGCTAATGTTTTAGTTCAAAAAGAAAATTTACAAGGAAAGGTTGAACAAATTTCAGCTCATGATGGAATTTAAGGTGAAAAATATTGTCTAAAAAAATTGTGACACTTGCGGGAGATGGAATTGGGCCAGAAATTATGTCAGCTGGTTTAAGTGTTTTAAAAGCTGTCAGTAAAAAAATTGATTTTGAGTATGAATTAGAAGCCAAAGATTTTGGAGGAATTGCAATTGATAAGCATGGTCATCCTTTACCAGCAGAAACTTTGCAAGCAGTTAAAAATGCTGACGCAATCTTGCTCGCTGCAATTGGTCATCCTAAATACAACAATGCAAAAGTTAGACCAGAACAAGGGTTGCTTGCTTTACGGAAAGAATTAGGACTGTATGCTAATGTTCGTCCATTAAAAATTTATCCGGCTCTAAAAAAACTTTCTCCCATTCGAAATGTTGAAAATGTTGATTTCCTAGTGATTCGCGAACTGACAGGGGGAATCTATTTCGGTCAGCATGAATTGGCAGATGATAAAGCACGAGATGTCAATGATTATTCTGCTGATGAAATAAGAAGAATTCTTCATTTTGCTTTCAAAAGTGCTCAAAGTCGGCCCAGAAAATTACTGACTTCGGTTGATAAACAAAATGTCCTTGCAACTTCTAAATTATGGCGAAAAATGGCTGATGAAATTGCTGACGAATATCCTGATGTACGATTAGAGCACCAATTGGTCGATTCTTGTGCGATGTTACTGATTACTAATCCGCAACAATTTGATGTGATAGTCACTGAAAATCTATTTGGTGATATTCTCTCTGATGAAGCAAGTAGTTTGGCCGGTAGCTTAGGAGTGATGCCTTCGAGTTCGCATGGATTTAACGGTTTAGCACTCTATGAGCCAATTCATGGTTCGGCACCAGATATTGCAGGAAAAGGAATTGCGAACCCTGTTTCGATGATTCTATCAATTGCCATGATGCTAAGAGAATCTTTTGGGCAGGAAGATGGGGCTGCGATGATTGAAAAAGCCGTAACCCAAACTTTTACTGACGGAATTTTGACTAAAGATTTAGGTGGGACTGCAACAACTAAAGAAATGACAGAAGCAATCCTGAAAAATTGTCAGTAAAATGCGATTGAATAGTGAGCATTTTAGTTGTAGATAAAAGAACCGTCAGCGCAGCTGACAATTCTGTCAGTAAATGCGATTGAATAGTGAGCATTTTAGTTGTAGATAAAAGAACTATCAGCGTAACTGACAATTCTGTCAGTAAATATTACTGACAGAATTTGTCAGAATAAATTTTTAAAAAAGGAAATAAAAAATGTCAGGTAAAACAATATTTGATAAACTTTGGGATCAGCATGTGATTGCTGGAAATGAGGGAGAACCTCAACTGCTTTATATTGACCTTCATGTTATTCACGAGGTTACGAGTCCGCAAGCATTTCAGGGCTTACGTGAAGCAGGACGTCGTGTTCGGAGAAAAGATTTGACATACGGAACTCTTGACCACAATGTTCCAACACAAGATATTTTTAATATTCAAGATTTGATTTCTAAAAAACAAATTGATACTTTTACTAAAAATGTCAAAGAGTTTGATGTTCCAGCGGAGACTCATGGTGGAAAAGGACAAGGAATTGTTCACATGGTAGCACCTGAATCTGGCAGAACTCAACCGGGAAAAACAATTGTTTGTGGCGATAGTCATACCGCAACAAATGGAGCATTTGGTGCAATTGCTTTTGGAATTGGTACAAGTGAAGTTGAACATGTTCTTGCAACTCAAACCATTTGGCAAGTTAAACCCAAGCGTATGAAAATTGAATTTCAAGGTCATCCACAAAAAGGAATTTATAGCAAAGACTTTATCCTCGCATTAATTGCTAAATATGGTGTGGATGCAGGTGTAGGTTATGCGGTTGAATATAGTGGGGATGCTATCAGTGATTTAAGCATGGAAGAACGGATGACAATCTGTAACATGTCAATTGAATTTGGGGCAAAAATTGGCCTGATGAATCCTGATGAAAAAACTTATGACTATGTCAAAGGGCGTGAACATGCACCTAAAAACTTTGATGAAGCTGTCAGTAAATGGGAAAAAATTGTCAGTGATTCTGATGCACAATACGATAAGATTTTAAGTCTTGATGTCAGCCAGTTGAAACCAATGGTGACATGGGGAACAAATCCCGGAATGGGCCTAGAATTTGGCGAAAAGTTTCCGGCAATTAACAATGATTTGAATTATGAACGTGCTTATCAGTACATGGATTTAAAGCCAGGCCAAACCGCTTCTGACATAGATTTAGGCTATATTTTCATTGGTTCTTGTACGAATGCTAGACTTGGTGATTTAGAAGAAGCTGCAAAAATTATTGGAGACAGACATATTGCTGATGGACTGACAGGAATTGTCGTCCCTGGAAGCAGACCTGTGAAAGAAGCGGCTGAAGCACAAGGGCTTGATAAAATTTTTAAAGAAGCTGGTTTTGAATGGCGGGAACCGGGTTGCTCAGCCTGTCTTGGAATGAATCCTGACCAAATTCCAGAATACGTTCATTGTGCTTCAACCTCTAATCGAAATTTTGAAGGACGTCAAGGACATAATGCAAGAACGCACCTGTGCTCTCCAGCTATGGCCGCTGCCGCCGCAATCGCTGGTAAATTTGTAGATGTTAGAACGCTCGTAACAGATTAGTCTGTAGAAAGAAAAAAAGATGGAAAAATTCACGATTTACAAAGGGACAAGTGTTCCAGTCATGAACGATAATATTGACACAGACCAAATTATTCCTAAACAATTTTTGAAAGCAATCGATAAAAAGGGCTTTGGGAAAAATTTATTTTATGAATGGCGTTATCTCAAAGATTACGATGAGAATCCTGATTTTATTTTGAATGCTCCAAAATACAAAAAAGCTTCTCTGTTAATTTCAGGAGATAATTTTGGTTCTGGTTCTTCAAGAGAACATGCGGCATGGGCCTTATCAGATTACGGCTTTCGGGCAATTATTGCTGGCTCTTACTCAGATATTTTTTATAATAATGCTTTAAAAAATGGCTTGTTACCAATTAAACAACCAAGAGAAGTTCTAAATCAATTGACAAAACTGTCAAGTCAAGAAGAAATTACTATTGATTTACCCCATCAGCTAATCATCACAAGCCTTGGTGACTTTCATTTTGAGATTGACCCCATTTGGAAAAACAAATTAATTAATGGCTTAGATGATATTGGAATAACCTTGCAATATGAAGAAGCAATCTCAGCTTACGAACAAAAAAATCAATAAGAGCGAGCTAAAAATGACAATTATTAATTTAAAGAATGTAAATCTTACTCGAAATAAAAAAGAAATTCTTAAAGATATTACTTGGAAAGTAAATCCCGGCGAAAATTGGGTTATTCTGGGCCTCAACGGCTCTGGAAAATCAAGTCTTTTGAAATTGATTTTAGCAGAAGAATGGAAAACTTCTGGCGAAATCACTGTTTTAAATACTCAATTTGGAAATGGAGAAATTCCAAAGTTGAGAAAAAGAATCAGCGTAGTTGGCTCATTTATTGCTGAAAGATTTCAACCAAATATTAAGGCTGAAAACCTTGTTTATACTGGGAAATTTAATTCGAGCATGCTCTATAAACCCTACACAGATCAGGAACTTGATGAGGCCCGTCAGCTTTTAAGACAAATGGGCGCAAAATCACTTATTGGCCGAAATTATGCCAGCCTTTCTCAAGGGGAAAAGCAAGTTCTTCTTATTGCTAGGAGCTTAATTTTAAAGCCTGAGCTTTTAATTTTGGACGAAGCAACGAACGGTTTAGATTTATTTGCTAAAGAAAAATTATTAAAGCAACTGCAGCAGATTAATCAATTAAAAAACGCACCAACACTCATTTATATTTCTCATCATCCCGATGAAATCACTGATATTTTTACTCATCTTTTACTTTTAAGAGAAGGAAAAGTGATTCAATCAGGGAAAAAAGAAAACTTATTAAATGAAAAGATACTTACTGATTTTTATCAAGAAAAAGTAGAAGTTCACCATTTTGAGCAGAAATATTTTGTAATTCCTGCTAACTGAGAAAGGAAAGCAAAAGTATTTTATAGACTATATAGAATATTCTGACAAATTATTGTATTTTCATTTTTTTAGTGATAAAATAGCTCTATGTAAATTTACGGGGAGGTCAAAAAGATAACATATGGAATTCAAATATAACGGAAAAGTTGAATCAGTGGAACTCAATAAATATTCTAAGACATTGACTCAAGATCCAACACAGCCAGCGACTCAAGCGATGTACTACGGCATTGGTTTTAAAGATGAGGATTTCAAAAAAGCTCAGGTGGGAATCGTCAGCATGGATTGGGACGGAAATCCATGTAATATGCACTTGGGAACACTTGGGAGTAAAATCAAAAGTTCTGTCAACCAAACTGACGGATTGATTGGACTTCAATTTCATACTATTGGAGTTTCTGATGGAATTGCCAACGGAAAGCTTGGCATGAGATATTCTTTGGTCAGTCGTGAAGTGATTGCTGACAGCATCGAAACCAATGCCGGTGCTGAATATTATGATGCCATCGTTGCCATTCCCGGTTGTGATAAAAATATGCCAGGGTCAATTATCGGAATGGCTCGCTTAAATCGTCCGTCAATTATGGTCTATGGTGGAACGATTGAACATGGCGAATATAAAGGTGAAAAATTAAATATTGTTTCGGCTTTTGAAGCTCTGGGACAAAAAATCACCGGAAATATTTCTGATGAAGATTATCATGGCGTTATTTGCAATGCCATTCCAGGGCAAGGTGCTTGCGGAGGAATGTACACTGCTAATACCCTGGCTGCCGCTATTGAAACTTTAGGAATGAGTTTACCTTATTCCTCTTCCAATCCAGCAGTCAGTCAAGAAAAACAAGAAGAGTGTGATGAAATTGGTTTAGCCATCAAAAATTTATTAGAAAAAGATATTAAACCAAGTGATATCATGACCAAAGAAGCTTTTGAAAATGCCATAACAATTGTCATGGTCCTTGGAGGCTCAACCAATGCTGTGCTTCATATCATTGCAATGGCAAATGCCATTGGTGTAGAAATTACGCAAGATGATTTCCAACGTATTTCAGATATTACCCCTGTTCTTGGCGATTTCAAACCGAGCGGAAAATATATGATGGAAGATCTGCACAAAATTGGTGGCCTTCCTGCTGTTTTGAAATACCTACTTAAAGAAGGAAAACTTCACGGTGATTGTTTGACCGTCACAGGTAAAACTTTGGCTGAAAATGTTGAAACAGCATTAGATTTGGACTTTGACAGCCAAGATATTATGCGACCACTAAAAAATCCAATTAAAGCTACTGGACATTTACAAATCTTGTACGGTAATCTTGCCCAAGGGGGTTCTGTTGCAAAAATTTCTGGTAAAGAAGGTGAATTTTTCAAAGGAACTGCTCGTGTTTTTGACGGAGAACAACACTTTATCGATGGCATTGAGTCTGGCCGATTGCATGCCGGTGATGTTGCGGTCATTAGAAATATTGGCCCAGTCGGAGGTCCGGGAATGCCAGAGATGTTAAAACCAACCTCAGCATTAATTGGAGCAGGACTTGGAAAATCTTGTGCCCTCATTACTGACGGAAGATTTTCTGGTGGCACACACGGCTTTGTTGTGGGGCATATCGTCCCTGAAGCAGTTGAAGGTGGGTTGATTGGTTTAGTTGAAGATAATGATATTATCGAAATTGATGCGGTGAATAATAGTATTAGTTTAAAAGTTTCTGATGAAGAAATTGCTAAACGCCGTGCCAATTATCAAAAACCAGCTCCTAAAGCAACGCGTGGTGTTCTTGCAAAATTTGCTAAACTTACACGCCCCGCTAGTGAAGGTTGCGTTACAGATTTATAGAAAGGTTTGAATGAAAAAAATAAAGTTAGAAAAACCTACTTCCGGTTCCCAACTTGTTCTCCAAACCTTAAAAGAACTTGGAGTAGAAATTATTTTTGGTTATCCTGGTGGGGCCATGCTCCCCTTGTATGATGCAATTCATAATTTTGAAGGAATTCAACATATTTTAGCCCGTCATGAGCAAGGAGCAACGCATGAAGCCGAAGGTTACGCTAAATCGTCTGGTAAAGTTGGTGTCGTCGTTGTTACTTCTGGACCAGGAGCGACTAATGCAGTAACCGGAATTGCTGACGCTTATCTTGATTCAGTTCCATTGTTAGTTTTCACAGGTCAAGTTGGGCGTCAGTCCATTGGTAAAGATGCGTTTCAAGAAGCAGATACTGTTGGAATTACAGCCCCAATTACAAAATATAATTATCAAATTAGGGAAACTGCAGATATTCCAAGAATTGTTACAGAAGCCTATTATTTGGCAAGGACAGGACGTCCTGGACCAGTAGAAATTGATTTACCAAAAGATGTTTCCACCCTTGAAGTCACTGAAATTAATGACCCAAGCTTGAATCTTCCTCATTATCACGAAAGTGAAAAAGCGACTGATGAACAATTGCAAGAATTACTGACAGAACTTTCTGTCAGTAAAAAACCAGTCGTTATTGCTGGCGGAGGAATTAATTATTCTGGCTCAGTTGATATTTTCAGAGCATTTGTCGAAAAATATCAAATTCCAGTTGTTTCTACATTGCTTGGCTTAGGAACATTACCAATCAGCCACGAATTGCAACTAGGAATGGCAGGAATGCACGGTTCATACGCTGCAAATATGGCTTTAGTTGAAGCTGACTATATTATTAATTTGGGATCACGTTTTGACGATAGAGTTGTATCCAATCCTGCAAAATTTGCTAAAAATGCTGTCGTTGCTCATATTGATATTGACGCTGCTGAACTTGGCAAAATTGTAAAAACCGATATTCCAATCCTTTCTGATTTGAAAGTGGCTTTAAGCAGACTTTTGCAATTAAATAAGGTCAAGACTGACTTTAATGATTGGATTAAAACTGTCACTAAAAATAGAGAGAAAGCACCATTTACTTATGAGCCCCAAAACCATGATATCCGTCCACAGGAAACAATTAAATTAATTGGAGAATACACTCAAGGAGATGCAATCATTGTGACCGATGTTGGGCAACATCAAATGTGGGTGGCGCAATATTATCCTTATAAAAATGCAAGGCAACTTATTACTTCTGGGGGAATGGGAACGATGGGCTTTGGCATTCCTGCAGCAATCGGTGCAAAGCTGGCACAACCAAATAAAAATGTCATTGTTTTTGTTGGCGATGGTGGCTTTCAAATGACTAATCAAGAATTAGCATTACTTAATGGCTACGGTATTGCAATCAAAGTTGTTCTGATTAATAATCATTCATTGGGAATGGTACGTCAATGGCAAGAATCATTCTATGAAGAGCGACGTTCACAATCGGTTTTTGATGTTGAACCTAATTTTCAATTGTTAGCCGAAGCTTATGGCATCAAACATGTTAAGTTAGATAATCCAAAAACTTTGGCTGATGATTTAAAAATTATTACAGAAGATGAGCCAATGCTTATTGAAGTTCTAATTTCAAAATCTGAACATGTTTTACCAATGATACCAGCTGGATTACACAATGACGAAATGATTGGACTTCATTTTACTGATGAGAATGAGGAGGTAGATAATGCGTAGAATGATTATCGCAAAACTTCATAATATAACAGGAATTATGAATCGATTTACCGCCGTTCTCAATCGAAGGCAAGTGAACATTCTCTCAATTACCGCTGGAGTTACAGAGAGTCAAGACTTAACTCATACCACTTTTGTTATTGAAGTTGATCATCTTGATGAAGTAGAACAAATCATTAAACAATTAAATCGCTTAATCGACGTGATTGAAGTAGCTGATATTACTGACTTACCACATGTAGAACGTGAAGTCGTCTTGATTAAAGTATCAGCTCCACCGACCATTAGGGCAGAAATTTTTACAATGATTGAACCTTTTAGAGTAAATGTAGTTGATGTCAATCTGGAAAATGTCACCATTCAATTAACGGGTGATTCAGCAAAAATCGAAGCACTTATTGATGTTGTTAGTCCTTATGGCATTCTAAATATGGCTCGGACAGGTAGTGCAGGTTTTGAGCGTGGCTAAATTTAAATAAGTTAACAAATAAATAGAAAAATAGAGGAAACAAAAATGGCAGTTACAATGTATTATGAAGATGATGTAGAAGTATCAGCACTTGCTGGAAAGCAAATTGCAGTAATCGGTTATGGTTCACAAGGACATGCTCACGCACAGAATTTGCGTGATTCTGGTCACAACGTTATCATTGGTGTGCGCCACGGAAAATCTTTTGATAAAGCAAAAGAAGATGGCTTTGAAACATTTGAAGTAGGAGAAGCGGTAGCTAAAGCTGATGTTATTATGGTTTTGGCGCCAGATGAACTTCAACAATCCATTTATGAAGAGGACATCAAACCAAACTTGAAAGCAGGTTCAGCACTTGGTTTTGCTCACGGATTTAATATCCATTTTGGCTATATTAAAGTACCAGAAGACGTTGACGTCTTTATGGTTGCACCTAAGGCTCCAGGTCACCTTGTCCGTCGGACTTATACTGAAGGTTTTGGTACACCAGCTTTGTTTGTTTCACACCAAAATGCAAGTGGTCATGCGCGTGAAATCGCAATGGATTGGGCCAAAGGAATTGGTTGTGCTCGAGTGGGAATTATTGAAACAACTTTTAAAGAAGAAACAGAAGAAGATTTGTTTGGAGAACAAGCTGTTCTATGTGGAGGTTTGACAGCACTTGTTGAAGCCGGTTTTGAAACACTGACAGAAGCTGGATACGCTGGCGAATTGGCTTACTTTGAAGTTTTACACGAAATGAAATTAATTGTCGACCTCATGTATGAAGGGGGGTTTACTAAAATGCGTCAATCCATCTCAAATACTGCTGAGTTTGGCGATTATGTGACTGGTCCACGGATTATTACTGACGAAGTTAAAAAGAATATGAAGCTTGTTTTGGCTGATATTCAATCTGGAAAATTTGCTCAAGATTTCGTTGATGATTTCAAAGCGGGCCGTCCAAAATTAACAGCCTATCGCGAAGCTGCTAAAAATCTTGAAATTGAAAAAATTGGGGCAGAACTACGTCAAGCAATGCCATTCACACAATCTGGTGATGACGATGCCTTTAAAATCTATCAGTAATTTCTCTTATTGATTGAACAAAAACATAAAAGCATTTTATGGAGGAATGACATAAATGATAAGTGCCAAAGAGGTTGAAGATGCCTATGATTTGTTAAAAGCAGTTGTCACTAAAACACCTTTACAATTAGACCCTTACCTTTCCAATAAATATCAAGCAAATATTTACTTAAAAGAAGAAAACTTACAGAAAGTTCGTTCTTTTAAATTACGAGGAGCTTATTATTCTATCAGTAAATTATCTGATGAGCAACGCTCTAAAGGAGTGGTTTGTGCCTCCGCAGGTAATCACGCACAAGGAGTTGCTTTTGCTGCAAATCAATTAAATATTTCTGCGACAATTTTTATGCCCGTTACCACACCTAATCAAAAAATTTCACAAGTTAAATTTTTTGGCGAAAGTCATGTAACAATTCGTTTAATTGGTGATACTTTTGATGAATCAGCCAGAGCAGCAAAAGCTTTTTCTCAAGATAATGACAAACCATTTATAGACCCTTTTGATGATGAAAATGTAATTGCTGGTCAAGGAACAGTGGCTTTAGAAATTTTTGCGCAAGCTAAAAAACAAGGAATAAGTTTAGATAAGATTTTTGTACAGATTGGTGGAGGGGGTTTAATTGCAGGAATTACGGCCTACAGTAAGGAGCGCTATCCCCAAACTGAAATTATCGGAGTTGAAGCAAAAGGGGCAACAAGTATGAAAGCTGCCTACTCTGCTGGTCAGCCCGTCACCTTGGAACACATTGATAAATTTGCTGACGGAATTGCGGTTGCGACTGTCGGTCAGAAAACTTACCAACTTATTAATGACAAAGTGAAACAATTGCTTGCGGTTGATGAAGGTTTAATTTCTCAAACCATACTCGAATTGTATTCAAAATTAGGAATTGTCGCCGAGCCAGCAGGTGCAACATCTGTTGCCGCACTTGAACTTATTAAAGATGAAATCAAGGGTAAAAATATTGTCTGTATCATCAGCGGCGGAAATAATGATATTAGTCGAATGCAAGAAATTGAAGAAAGAGCTTTGGTTTATGAAGGTCTAAAACATTATTTTGTCATTAACTTTCCTCAAAGACCAGGAGCCTTACGAACTTTTGTCAGTGATATTTTAGGGCCAAATGATGATATCACCCGATTTGAGTACATCAAAAGGGCTGATAAAGGTAAAGGACCTTGTCTTGTTGGGATTTTACTTTCAGATGCTAGTGATTATGATTCATTGATTAATCGGATTGAAAGATTTGATAATCGTTATGTTAACTTACATGGAAATGATAGTTTATACGAACTTTTGGTCTAACTAACCAATTGGTTTGAGCCATTTTCTAGTTTCAATTCTCTTTAAATCACTAGAAATTTGATATAATTTAATTAATAAATTATTTAAATTTAATGAGATAGAAAAGAGAAATATCATGACAGAAATCACACAACTTTTTCAATATAATACCCTTGGAGCTTTAATGGCAGGACTTTACGAGGGGACAATGACAATTGGTGAACTTCTGAAGCATGGTGATTTAGGAATTGGAACTTTAGATTCTGTTGATGGAGAATTAATTGTTTTGGACGGCAAAGCCTACCAAGCTAAAGGTGATAAAACTATCGTCGAATTAACTGATGACATCAAAGTTCCTTATGCTGCCGTTGTTCCCCATCAGGCAGAGGTAGTTTTTAAACAGAAATTCACGGCCAGTGATAAGGAATTAGAAGACCGAATCGAAAGCTATTTTGACGGGCAAAACTTATTTCGCTCAATCAAAATAACAGGTGAATTTCCAAAAATGCACGTTCGTATGATTCCACGGGCAAAATCAGGGACAAGATTTGTAGAAGTTTCACAAAATCAACCCGAATACACTGAAGAAAACGTCAAAGGAACAATTGTTGGGATTTGGACTCCGGAAATGTTTCATGGTGTGAGTGTTGCTGGTTATCATCTCCATTTTATTAGTGAAGATTTTACTTTTGGTGGACATGTCCTTGATTTTATTATTGATAATGGTACTGTTGAAATTGGCGCAATTGACCAATTGAACCAATCATTCCCCATTCAAGATCGCAAATTCTTGTTTGCTGACCTTGATATTGAAGCACTAAAAAAAGATATCGATGTAGCTGAATGATAATCACTAGATTTCTTTAGCTATATTAAAGGAGAAATCTATGAAAATTATTGCAACATCAGATGCACCGGCCGCTATCGGTCCTTATGTTCAAGGAAAAATTGTCAATGGTTTACTCTATGCATCAGGCCAAATTCCGTTGAATCCATTGAACGGAGAGATTGTTGGAGATAGCATTGAGACTCAAACCGAACAGGTGATGAAAAATATTTCTGCTATTTTGAAAGAAGCGCATTCTGATTTTGACTTAGTCATCAAAACAACATGTTTCTTGAAAAATATTGAAGATTTTTCACGATTTAATGCAATTTATTCAAAGTTTTTTGATAAAGAATTCCCAGCGCGTTCCGCTGTTGGAGTCGCAGGATTACCTAAAAATGTCCTTATTGAAATAGAAGTCATTGCAGAAGTTAAATCCTAAAATTAAAACATATTAGCTATAAAAATTACTGACAAGATTTCTGTCAGTAATTTTTTTGGTTACAAGTCAGTCTTTTTTACGTATAGAAAATTATAAGCCAATTTTAAAATTTCTGACAAAGCTGTCAGTAAAAAATGGAGGAATTATGATAACAAATTTTGATTTATATCGTTGGAAAAAAGCTGGCATGACCAATTTAGGAGTAAATAAACTTTTAAAATTTTTTCATAGATATGATAAAAAAATAAGTTTAAGACAAATGGGACAAGTAGCACAACTTAAATCAATTCCCAACTTTATTGAACAATATAAAAATCAAGACATAATTAAACTGAGAGAAGAGTATAAAATATACCCATCATTTTCTCTTCTTGATGAAATTTATCCCGAAAGGCTCAAGGAAATTTACAATCCACCTGTTCTATTATTTTATCAAGGAGATATAAGACTCTTAAAAACTCCTAAATTAGCTTTTGTTGGTAGTCGACAAGCAAGCTCACAAGGAATTAAAGCCGTTCAAAAAATTGTGACAGAGTTGAACCAAAATTTTACGATTGTCAGCGGACTCGCTAAAGGAATTGATACAGCAAGTCATCTTTCTGCCATTAAAAATAAAATCCCTACAATTGCAGTTATCGGTACAGGCTTAGATATCTTTTATCCTTTAGAAAATCGAAAAATTCAAGAATATCTTGCTAAAAACCAACTAATTCTATCAGAATATTCAGTCGGAGAAAAACCACTTCGCTATCATTTTCCTGAACGCAATCGTATCATTGCGGGACTTTCACATGGTGTAGTAGTGATAGAAGCAAAGTTACGAAGTGGTAGTTTAATTACTTGTGAGCGCGCTCTGGAAGAAGGAAGAGATATTTTCGCTGTACCAGGAAACATAGCAGATGGATTTTCAGATGGCTGTAATCATCTAATTCAACAAGGAGCAAAATTAATCTACCAAGCCCAAGATATCTTAGAAGAATATTTGTATGATTAAAAAAAGCCTTTATCACCTTGCACCACATGACTTAAGTCGGTTTTTATAGTACAAAAAAATATCAAGTTCTACTATAAGAAAACTAAATAACTTGACATATTGAAGAAAAGCATTTATTATGAGAGAGTGAATTTAATGTAAATAAGAGTATTAACACCTCTTAAACTATTATTTTACTTCCACATTCGATATATACCTCTATGAATTAAGATACAATAACTAAAAGATAGTGGATACCCAAAAGAATAAATAGGAAAAATTATGCCAACTTCAACTAAAAGTAAAACAAAAAAAACTACAAAGAAAAAAACAACACGAAAAAGAGTCACTCCAGGTAAAAATCTGGTTATTGTAGAATCGCCAGCAAAAGCTAAAACAATTGAAAAATATTTAGGTCGAAACTACAAAGTTGTGGCTTCAGTAGGTCATATTCGTGATTTGAAAAAATCAACCATGTCTGTTGATATAGAGAATGACTATGAACCTCAATATATTAATATTCGTGGGAAAGCCCCATTAATCAACTCTCTCAAAAAAGAAGCAAAGGCTGCCAAAGCCGTCTATCTCGCAAGTGACCCGGACCGTGAAGGTGAAGCAATTTCTTGGCACTTAGCACATATCTTAAATCTTCCACTTGAAGAAAAAAATCGAGTGGTCTTTAATGAAATCACTAAAGATGCTGTTAAAAATGCCTTTAAGGAGCCGCGTCAAATTGATGTGGATCTAGTTGATGCCCAACAAGCACGCCGAGTTCTTGACCGTTTGGTGGGTTATTCAATTAGTCCTATTCTATGGAAAAAAGTCAAAAAAGGACTCTCAGCAGGTCGAGTTCAATCTATTGCCTTAAAACTAATTGTTGACCGCGAGAATGAAATTAATGCTTTTATTCCAGAAGAGTATTGGTCAATTGATGGTGAATTTAAAAAAGGAACTAAAAAATTCAAAGCATCCTTCTGGGGAATTGACGGAAAAAAACATCCTTTAAAAACCAATGAAGATGTCATCAAAGTCATGGAACGTTTAGATGGTCCTGATTTTAACGTAGATAAAGTTGAAAAAAAAGAACGTCGCAGAAACGCTCCTCTTCCTTATACAACTAGCTCAATGCAACAAGACGCGGCTAATAAACTTAACTTTCGTACCCGTAAAACAATGATGGTTGCTCAACAACTTTATGAAGGTCTTACTTTAGGAAGTCAGGGCCATCAAGGCTTAATTACCTATATGCGTACAGACTCAACACGTATTTCTCCTGTCGCACAAAGTGCAGCTCACAATTATATTGCTGATCAATTTGGAGAAAAATATAGTAAACACGGTTCAAAAGTTAAAAATGCCTCTGGAGCCCAAGATGCCCACGAAGCAATTCGACCTTCAAATGTCTTTAACACTCCAGACGCCATTGCTAAATATCTAGACAAAGATCAATTAAAACTTTACACACTCATCTGGAACCGTTTCGTAGCCAGTCAAATGGTCGCAGCTATTTTTGATACTGTTAAAGTAAATCTGTCTCAAAATGGTGTTATCTTTATTGCGAATGGTTCACAAGTGAAATTTGACGGTTATCTGCGAATCTACAATGATTCTGATAAATCAAATATGCTCCCAGAGATGGAAGAAAATGAAACTGTCAAAAAAGCGAATGTTAAACCAGAACAACATTTCACTCAACCACCAGCTAGATATTCCGAAGCAACACTCATCAAGACATTGGAAGAAAATGGAGTGGGACGTCCCTCAACTTATGCGCCTACACTAGAAACAATTCAAAAACGTTATTATGTGAGATTATCAGCAAAACGTTTTGAGCCTACAGAGCTTGGAGAAATTGTCAATAAGCTTATTGTTGAGTTCTTCCCTAACATTGTAAATACTGAATTTACAGCTGAAATGGAAAAAGATCTTGATGAAGTTGAAGAGGGAAAACGTCAATGGATTGAGGTTGTTGACCAATTTTACAAACCCTTTGCAAAAGAACTTGAAAATGCCGAAGAAGGTATGGAAAAAATCCAAATCAAGGATGAACCTGCTGGCTTTGACTGTGATGTTTGTGGAAGTCCGATGGTAATTAAGTTGGGACGTTTCGGAAAATTTTATGCTTGTAGCAACTTCCCAGATTGCCGAAATACTAAGGCAATTGTCAAAGAAATCGGCGTAAAATGTCCGCTTTGTCATGAAGGAAATATTATCGAACGCAAAACAAAGAAAAATAGAATTTTCTATGGTTGTGATCGTTACCCAGAATGTGAATTCACAAGTTGGGACAAACCTATCGGACGTGATTGTCCTAAATCTGGACATTTTCTTGTTGAAAAGAAAGTTCGTGGTGGCGGTAAACAAGTGGTATGTTCAAATGATGAATGTGATTATCAAGAAGAAAAACAAAAATAAAAGGCGCTTTCGCGCTTTTTTATTATATTAATCAATGGAAAAATTTACTAAATTTAGATATAATTGGGACTATGAAAAAAACACATATTAACGTTATTGGAGCGGGACTTGCTGGTTCTGAAGCTGCTTATCAAATTGCTAAGCGTGGCATTCCCGTTAAACTATACGAAATGCGAGGCGTTAAACAAACCCCTCAACACAAAACAGATAAATTTGCTGAACTAGTCTGTTCAAATTCTCTTCGTGGAGCTGCAATCACTAACGCGGTTGGTCTCTTAAAAGAAGAAATGAGAAGACTTGATTCTGTAATTATCAAGGCAGCGGAAGTGACTCAAGTACCTGCTGGAGGAGCCTTAGCTGTTGATAGAGAAGGTTTCTCTGATTTTGTCACAAGAGAAGTTTCTAACCATCCATTGGTTGAAGTAATTCGTGAAGAAATTACTGATCTTCCAGAAGATGAAATTACAATTATTGCTACTGGACCTCTAACTTCAGATAAATTAGCAGAAAAAATTCATGAATTTAACGGTGCGGATGGCTTTTATTTTTATGATGCAGCAGCACCAATTATTGACGCCAACTCGATTAATTTTGATAAAGTCTATAAAAAATCTCGATATGATAAAGGTGAAGCTGACTATATCAACTGTCCAATGACCAAGGAAGAATTCCAAGCCTTTCAAGAAGCTTTAATTTCTGCTGAAGAAGCTCCTTTAAACTCTTTTGAAGATTTAAAAGTCTTTGAAGGTTGTATGCCTATTGAAGAAATGGCCAAACGTGGTTATAAAACAATGCTATTTGGCCCGATGAAACCTGTTGGATTGGAATATCCTGAAGATTATAAAGGACCCAGAGATGGTGATTTTAAGACTCCCTATGCAGTTGTTCAACTTCGCCAAGATAATGCTTCCGCATCTTTGTACAATATCGTAGGATTTCAAACTCATTTAAAATGGGGAGAACAAAAACGAGTTTTCCAAATGATTCCAGGTCTTGAAAATGCTGAATTCGTTCGTTATGGAGTCATGCATCGTAATTCTTACATGGATTCTCCAAATCTTCTTAAACAAACTTTCCAATCTCGTAAACAAGAGAATCTGTTCTTTGCAGGACAAATGACAGGAGTAGAGGGCTATGTAGAATCAGCTGCTTCTGGTTTAGTTGCTGGAATTAATGCTGTCAAACTCTTTAATGACGAAGAAGTAGTTATATTCCCAAAAACAACGGCGATTGGAAGTTTACCTTATTACATCACCCATACTGACAGCAAACATTTTCAACCAATGAATGTAACCTTCGGAATTGTTGAAGAATTAGAAGGCCCACGAATTCGTGATAAAAAAGAACGTTATACTAAGGTAGCAGAGCGTGCTTTAAATAGCTTAACAGATATTATTTCAAAAGATAATCTATAACAAATAAAAACACTTGAAATTTGAATCAAGTGTTTTTTATTTGTTATAGATTATCTAGAGCATTTTTTTGTTCTTCATTGATAATATGAGTATAAAGGTCTGTAACTTGAGTGGAAGCATGCCCTAACTGATTGCTCACCAATACCTGGGAATTTGTTTGAGCATAAAGTCGAGTCGCAAGTGTATGTCTAAGTTTGTGAGGGGTCACTCGTACTTTAAAAGCTTGAGAATATTTAGCAACTAATTTTTCAACACTAGAAGGATCTATTCGGCTAGGAACATCTCTATAAAGTGTCACAAAAAATGCAGTATCTTTCGCTGTAGTCTTATAACGTTGACTTCGTACCTCCAAGTATCTTTCAAAATAAGTTTTGGCAAAAGGAGCATAAGGAACAGCATCCCTTTTTCCTCCTTTACGAGTCACCTCAACAACCATAGTAATAAGATTTAAATCTCTTAAATCTACATTAACTGCCTCAGAAAGACGAATACCAGAGGCTAAAATAAGTGCAATAATTGCTAAATCACGTTCTTTATTTTTGAAAAAACTAGAACGAGCTCTATTTGATAATGTTTTTTCGTATTCATTATCAATATAGTCAAGAAAACCTTGAGTTTCATCTCCCAAAAAAAGCTTCCCTTTAATATTCTCAGCACGAGAAGCTAAAGTTTCGGATTTTTTCTTAGTCTGTACCTTCTTCATAACATTACGATAGAAGTAAGGCTCACCATCTTCATTTTCAACCTCTTCAGTAAGGTATTTATAAAGACTAGAAAGAGCAGATAGAGTACGATTAATTGTTGTTTGACTTACCCCATAACGGGTAGAGCGCGTATTTAAACGGGGTCTCTCCCTAAGATAGAGGATAAATGACTCCAAATCTCGTTTAGTTAAGTTTTCTAAAACCGAGAGTGAAACATCAGTTATCTTATCAACATCAGCAACTCCAGAATCGACCAACCAACTAAAGAAACGTTCATATTCTTTAAGATATTCATAAAGTGTATTCAAACTATAAGGAATAGTAAGTTTAGATTGATAATATTCTAAAACATAAGAAGGCATGATATGTTTTAGTTTTTCAATATTTTGTATTAATTGTTCACGTTTCATAGATTTAAGTATACCAGAAGAGGTATGCAATTGTCAAGAAAATTACAGTTTTTCGGAAAGATGTTGCTTAAAACATATAGGAGTTCTGTATCACACCTTTCCGAAAGGTTTCATAAACCTTGCTATTATAAGGTTTATGTGACACGTTGCTCTCCTGCTTTTTGTTTTAATTATCTTTCTAAAAAATTTTTTCCGAAGTTTTTTTGTTTTTCCATAAAATAAGACTTATAATAGTTATCATAAAGACTCAGTTACTCACAAAAAAGAGAGATTCCGATTAAGAATCTCCCTTTTACATCATTTGACTTGACTTTTTATGCATATTTATTTATAATATCATTAAGTAAGTCGATTGAACGGACTGTGTTCTTAATCGGCAGGTCTGATTAAGCTGTTACTTAATTAGGCCTTTTTTATTTGCCTTAATTATAGCATAAACTATTCTTGCGTGCAAGGATTTTTTTGTTATGCTCTGTTATGCTAATTACTCGGCTTTTGGTGGGTATTTAACTTCCATTGTTTTTCTGTCAAAGAATGCTAAAACCTCCTGTTTAACTTCAAATTTATGCCAGGTATCTCCATTTTTCCAATACAAAAATCCGTCTTTCGAGGTAACTACAGCAACAATCTTAACCCTCTGTGGTCCACTTTTAGTTTCAACAGCCGCCTCGTCGCCTTTACGTAGTCTAATTGGTTGTAGGTGGTCTGGTACCTTCCAATAGCGTTTATGTTTGTCAGTTCCGTTAATATGGACGGCTTGAATGATTTTCATGATTACTCCCCTGTTATTTAATTACGTTAACCTGATTATATCAAAAATAGTACAGTAAATAAATTTCAGACAGTTTGTGAATTTTATAACTTTCTTAAAGCGTCCTTAGCTTCAGCACTGACAATGTGGGTATATAACTCAGTTGGTTTGGTTGAAGAGTGTCCTAATTGGTTGCTGACAAGGACTTGAGAGTGACTGACATTATAAAGTCTTGTTGCGAATGTATGCCTTAGTGTATGAGGTGTCACTCGAACTTTATAGGCTTCTGAATACTTCGCTACTAGCTTATTTATCGAAGCATTAGAAATTTTTCTGATTGTTTGGTTATAGTCCGTGATAAATAAGGCTTTTACATCAGTATTTAAGCTACTTCTTGCCTCAAAATAATCTGATATATACTTATGCGAAAAATGAGCAATAGGTACTACATCTTTCTTGCCTTCTTTCCGCATCACACTTACTTTCCCAGTTTCAAGGTTTAAATCGTTAAGATTGATCCCTACAAGTTCCGCACAACGTAATCCAGATGATAAAAAAAGACTTAATATGGCTAAATCCCTGACTTTATTTTTCTTGAAACTTGTTCTTGCACGGTTACTGATAGACTTTTCATAGTCATGTTCAACAAATTCTAAAAAGGCTTTGGTTTCATTTCCAAGAAATAGTTTACCTTCCAGCTGTGCTGCACGATAATGCAGAGTTTCGCTTTTCTTTCGGATATGAATTAAACGACTAACATTTCGTGTCATGTATGTATTTCCGTCTTCATCCTCAGTTTGTTCACAAAGATAATTATATAAACTCTTAATCGCTGCAATGGTGCGATTTAATGCTGATGTATGCGTGTTTGAACCGCATTTTGTTTCTAATCGCAACCGTTCATGAAGAACAAAGTCCTCTAGTTCACGTTTCGTTACGTTTTCCATTTCTTTCAAAGTTATTTCTTTGATGTTAGCATGGCTCGTTATGTTATTTTCATTCATCCATTTCAAGTATTTTCTAAATTCTAAGCAGTAAGAGTAAATAGAGGCAATACTCAGTGGTACAGTGTCCTTAGACTGAATAAACTCATTGACGTAGTAGGGAAACTCAAGCATAAGTTTATTTACATTATAACGATAACCATGGTTTTCTGACATCTCTTTTTATTGTTCCTCAACATTTTCTATTCAAATTAGAATATATTGTAGTTAATTATTAAAGTATTGTCAATTTTTATTAGAACTCAAAACTTAATTCTTAGCGTTCTGTTTATTTCTGTCCGCTTTTTTGTTTGGACTTTTTTTATTATTTTTTTCCTCCTCATCTATTCAAATATTTTTTTTGTAAAAGATATATATTTTGTTTCTATTTTTAGTTTGTTATATAGTGGGTAATTTGTAGTGGCTGATTTTACGGAATCTGGAAAAACCGTAATCCGATAAATCCAGTTTCTGGAATATCCGTAATACGGATAAGGCGTTCTACGGTTACCAAAATACGGATTTTCAGTATTACGGTTATTTCATCCGAAAAACGGGTTTCCAGTATTTCGGTATTTTAGTCTCAGAAAGATGCTTCAGCATCGTATAATATGAACTTTTTGAAATGATATATATCTTTCCGAAAAAGTTAGCTTTTTCTTACTGCATTAGTATCATTTATAGATACAATATTAAGATTGATAACCGAACTAATACCGACCCTAATACCGACCCTAATACTGACCTCAATACCGACCTCAATACCGACCTTAATACTGACCCTAATACTGACCCTAATACTGACCCTAATACTGACCCTAATACTGACCCTAATACTGACCCTAATACTGACCCTAATACTGACCCTAATAAATTAAAAAAACACCAAAACATGGTGTTTTTTTAATTTATTTTTTCAATATTTCTAACAACAAATGATTTTTTCTCATCATCAGTAGTTACAAAACCAGAATTATTAGCTACATATTGAACAGCTGATTTCATATTAATGAACTCTTTAATAATATATTCTCCACTTTTTTCACCCGTGTAATTATTGATAGAATTCTCTTCAGCCGAAGAAAGAGATGTGAATTTAAATTTCATAATACTCCTTATACGGATTCTTTTTTAAATTTCAACGCCACATTAACTAAAGCAATCATAACAGGGACTTCCACTAACGGACCAATAACTGCCGCAAAGGCTTCTCCTGAATTAATTCCAAATACGCCTACCGCAACCGCTATCGCAAGCTCAAAGTTATTGCTTCCTGCTGTAAATGATAAAGATGCTGTAACAGGATAACTTGTTCCCATTTTTTTAGAGAGAAAGAAGGAAACAAAGAACATCAATACGAAGTACAGAAGCAATGGAATTGCTATTCTAACTACGTCAAATGGAAGCTCTACTACTTTTTCACCCTTAACTGCAAACATGATAATGATTGTAAACAAAAGAGCAATCAATGTTATACGACTAATTTTAGGAATGAATTTTTCTTCAAACCATTCTTTACCTTTTAATTTAATCAAACCAAAATGAGAGATAATCCCTGCAATAAATGGAATTCCCAAATAGATGAATACTGAGGTAGCAATCTCACCAATTGTTATATGCACTGCAAAATTTCCTAAGCCTAACCATTTTGGAAGCAAGGTTACAAAGAAATAAGCAAAGATTGAGTAAAAGAATACTTGGAAAAGTGAGTTGAAGGCTACAAGTCCTGCTGTATACTCACTATCACCATGTGCTAAATCAGTCCAAACAATAACCATTGCAATACAACGTGCAAGGCCAATCATGATAAGCCCAATCATATAGCTTGGATAACCTTGTAAAAATACGACTGCAAGAATAAACATTAGTATCGGACCAATAATCCAGTTTTGAACTAATGAAAGCAACAAGACTTTCCAATCCTTAAATACTTTTCCCATTTCTCCATATTTTACTTTTGCTAATGGAGGATACATCATGAGAATTAGTCCAATGGCAATTGGAATTGATGTTGTTCCTACTGATAAGTCATTAATAGTGGTTGCAACACTAGGAACGAAGTATCCCAAAGCGACTCCAATTCCCATTGCTACAAATATCCAAAGCGTCAGATAACGGTCTAAAAACGACAGTTTCTTTGTGACTTGATTCATAATTGAGTTTTTCCCCTAATTTTTTCTTGTTTTGCAATTTCTTGATAATTTTTATTTCCGCCTGATAAATTGTATACTTCTCTAAATCCTTCATTCCTCAAGACACTTTGAGAAGCATTACCAGTGACTCCCTTATTGCAGTAAACGATTGTCAATTTATCCTTATCAAGGATAGATGATTTTTCACGAAGTTCTGCCAACGGAATATTTATTGCATTTGGTATATGTTTCTTTTCATAACTTGCTTTTGCACGTGTGTCAATAATTGTTATGTCTGCACTATTTTTTTGAAGTTCCATCAAATCATGAGGCGTTATTAATGGCGCAGTAGTTAAGGCATTGGTTAGTGCCATTCCTGTATATGCGACAGGGTCTTTAGTTGTTGAAAATGGTGGAGCATAAGCTAAATCCATATGGAACAAATCTTCTGCAGTAACCCTTAGTGTAATTGTTGAGGCAAAAACATCTATTCTTTTATCTACGCCTTGAGGACCAATAATTTGAACTCCAAGAATTCGATGAGATAACTTATCTGCGACTGCTTTGATAACCATTTCTTTACCGTGCATGTAATCAGGTTTGTCTGGTTTAATATTGAATAATACTGCTATTTCATAACCTTCTTCGATCGCTTCTTTTTCAGTTAATCCTGTTTGAGCAATGGTTAAATCAAAGAAGCGTAAGATTCCAGTTCCAAGCACACCTTGAAAACGAAGAGGTCCACCAGTCATTGCATCTCCTGCAATTCTCCCCATCTTATTTGCAGTTGATGCCAAAGGGCGGTATGTCGCTTTCCCAGTAATCACATGGAAACTTTCTGCAACATCCCCAACGGCATAGACACCTTCAATATTAGTTTCCATCGTTGTATCTGTAGCAATCGCTCCAGTTTCACCTAGTTTCACACCGATTGATTCTGCGAGTTGAGTATTTGGTCGAACACCAGTAGCCAATATATACAAATCAGCGCTAAGGACATTTCCTTTACTTGTTATGACACTTTTTAGTGTTTGTTCTCCCTTTGTTTCAGTGATTACTTCCTCAGATAGAAAATGAACATTTTGCTTTTCCATTTCATCTTCAATACGAATAGACATATCCCAATCTAGGTGTGCCATTGGGTGTTTTCCACGTTGAAGCACAGTAACATCAAGTCCTCGTTCTTTGAGTTGTTCGGCAACTTCAAGACCAATATAACCTGCTCCTACAACAATTGCTGTTTTTGGTTTTTTATCATCTAAGAAAGATTTAATGTTTTTACCACTATTAATATTTCTTACTTGAAATACATTATCGAATGATTTACCTTGAAAAACCTCAGGTGTGTAATAAGTTGATCCAGTAGCAAAAACAAGGATATCATAAGAATCATCAAATATTTCACCAGTCAAAAGGTTCTTAACTTTGAGAGATTTTGTTGAGTGATTAATATCTAAAACTTCATGAGAAGTATGAATATCAACATTGTAACGTTTTTTAAACCATCGAGCATCACGAGGAGTTAACTCATCAAAATCACCAATTTCCCCACCAATAGCATATGGAATACCACATACTGCGTAAGAAATATCAGTGTCCTTATCATAAAGAGTTATCTCTGCACTCTCTGTATTTCTACGTGCCTTAGCAGCAACACTTGTTCCTGAAGCTACAGAACCAATTATAATAATTTTCATAGGATAATCATTTCCTTTATTTTTCAAAGTCAGCTTGCCATTTAGCTACTGCATAGTGTTGATTAGAAAGTTTGGCAACTTTATTAATCCATTCTACTTCATTTGATGCACGTGCTTTCAAAACTTCATTCGAGGTATGAGTTGCACTCATACTTTGGTTTACTAACCACCAAGTATGTGCAATATTTGCTCTATCTAAATCATCTGCTAACCGCATTGATTCATAAACTGGAGTGGTTTCTGGTAAAGTCACCATCAAAACTTCTGTTTCATCAGAGTTTTGTAATCTTGGTAAAAGTTTTTGAATTGATTTTGGAACTTCACCACTTGTTCGTTCAACTTCTTTCGCATAGCTTTGAGTTGATTCAAGTAATAAAAGGGTATGACCAGTTGGCGCAGTATCAATTACTACAATCTCATCATCTGCTTTTTCAACAATTTCAGCGAAAGCACGAAAGACTGCAATTTCTTGCGTACATGGTGATTCCAAGTCTTCTTTAACATAGTCAAAATCATCGCCTGACATAGTTTCTCTTGCTTTGCTTAAAACTTCTTCTTTATATTCTCGAAGTTCCTTTTCTTCATCAATATGACTTAATGAGAGCCCAGAAGTATCTCCCAAGTAGAAATTAAGATGGTCCGCAGGGTCTGTGGTAGCCAGATGAACTTTTTTACCTTGCTTTTGCAAAGCTTGAGCAACTTTAATCGCTACAGTAGTTTTTCCAACTCCACCTTTACCCATTGTAAAGACAATTTTTTTACCTGTTTTGACAAAATTATCAATCACAGTTGAGAGTTCTGGATATTCTCTCATTTCTGAATCAATCTCAGGTAATTCGGGTTGAACTGTATCTAAAAGGATGCGAAGTTTATCTAACCCAGTCACATTATAGGGTCTGAGTGGAATAAAGAATTGTTCATACTTACTGAGAGAGTTAGGCAAATGCTCTAAATCATCTTCTTGTTGATTGGCAATAATCTTTGATACTTCATCATCAGCTTGAGTTAAAAGTCCATTAATAATTAATTTTTGATTATTTATTCCAAGTTCCGCAAGTTCACCAGAAGCTCTATTGGCTTCCTCAATTGATGCTTTTTGAGGACGTGTTACTAACATAAGCGTTGTTAATTCACCGTTAGCTAATGTTTCTACTGCTCGTTCGTAACTTTCCTTTTTATCTCCCAGTCCTGAAAGTTGACCTAAGCACGAAACACCAGTATCATTTTCATCCAGGTAGTTAGACCATGCGGAAGGAAGAGCAAGCATTCTGAGGGTATGTCCAGTTGGTGCGGTATCAAAAATGACATAGTCAAATTCATTTTCAACATCCTTATTTGTTAGGAAACCTGCAAATTCATTAAAAGAAGCAATTTCAACGGTACACGAACCTGAAAGTTGTTCTTCCATATTTTCTACAGCTGAGTCTGGCAGAATTCCTCGATATGGACCAACAATGCTTTCTTTATAATCATTTGCCGCAGATACTGGGTCAAAATTTGCGACTTTTAAATTAGGAATTTCTGGAATTTCTTTTGGTTTATTGGTTAATTCTGTTTGAAATACATCTTGTAAATTAGAAGCAGGGTCAGTACTGACAAGAATCACTTTATGACCTGAATCCGCAAGACTTACTGCAGTTGCACAAGCAGAGGTTGTTTTGCCAACCCCACCTTTTCCTGTAAAGAACAGGTATTTAGTCAATTCTAATTTTTTTGGATCGTAAGCTTTCATCATTTCTCCCTATTAACAACAACCAGTATTTCCACCACAACATGAAGCATTTGCCTCTACTTTGACTTCTTCTTGAGAATTTGAGCAACAAGCATCTTTTTCAGAATTAATACTGGTTAGTCCGAGATCTTCAGAAGTTGGATAGCTTTCGGTTTTGAGAATTTCTCCATCAATTAATGTGATTGGCAAAATATCATTTTCTTGATTTTGTATGAGATTCAGAACTTTTTCGTTAACCACAAACGCTTGAGGATTACTTGTAAGATTATAACGATAAGCTTTCACCTCCTCGTTCTCTTTCAACGTATCAAACAGGTTTGTAATACGAAGTAACTCTGAATCAACTGATGGACCACAAACTCCAGTAGAGCAACACATCGCAGGTTCAAAAATTTCAATTTTTTTCATTATAGTTCCCTTTCTTAATTAGAACAATTACATTTTTTATCAGCACCACACACACAAGTTTCTTCATTATGTGAGAATAGAGTCATACACATGCTTTGGAATTCTTTAGCAAAATCTTCACTTAAAGTGTAATAATTCCAAGTCCCTTTTTTCTCAACAGTGATAATTTCTGCTTTTTCTAAAACCTTCATGTGATGGGACAATGCAGGTTGTGAAAAATCAAAATGCTCTAATAGGTCGCAAGCACATTTTGTTCCACATGACAGCAGGTCGACAATTTTTAAACGATTTGGCTCAGCTAATGCCTTCAAACTCATTGCAATTTTTTCGTAATTCATAAAATCCTTTCCTAAACATAAACGTACGTTTATATATAATATAAACAAATGTTTATGTATTGTCAAACATAAACGACTATTTATGTTTCGATTTTTATTGTAAAATATAATTTATGTGTCAACAAAAGCCTTTCACCAGATAAAAAAGAAGTTGTCTTAACCTACAACTTCTTTTTTATCTTTAATTATAATTAAAAATTGAAGTGACTCTCTAGTTAGAGTTTTTAGTGCTTCAAAGATGTTTTTGGGTTTTTTCTACAGGTAAGTAAGGCTAATTAACGATATGAGAGTAACAGTACTGACAATTCTTTAGCTTCTTCATAGGAAGATTTTCCCTCCAAAATTTTCATTATTCTAATTTTCTCTACGTTAATCATATTTTTTGATATTTATCACTTTAAGGAATTACTGGTGATATAAAAAATTCGTAGTTTTTTATTTGATTTAAATATAAATAGCAGTTATTTACTTTTTATAAATGGTAAATATATCTTTCTGAAAAAGTTTGCTTTTTCTCACAGCATTGCTAACATTTTTAGATACAATATTAATATTAATAACCTTCTCTAATACCAACCCCAATACTGACCTCAATACCGACCCTAATACTAAAAAAAGCCACTTTAATTGTGGCCTTTTTAGTTAAATTCAATCTAAAACAGTTGAGAGGCCTTCCTCAATAGTCGTGATTTTAAAATCTGGAAATTGCTTCTTAAATTTATCAGAAATAAATAGATTATCTTGACGATAGCGTGGAAGTAATTCGTTTAGTTCTTGGATACTTTTATTAAATGACTTAATGAGGTTAAATTGCCACTCTCGAATCACTCTGGCTTTTACTTTCTTATTTAATATTTTTTCTGCAATTTGTCTCAGTTCTTTGTAACTGTGTGGTTTATCACAGGGCAAATGCCAAGTTTGATTGTAGGCTGAAGGTGTATTTGCAATTAAGACCATAGCACGACTCGCATCAGGTGTCCATATCAAGCTTCTCTGGCAACTTGAATTGATGGGGATATTAGCCGTCTTATCCTCTTTAATTTTGTCTAAAAACATTGTATTAGTGATACTTTGTGTTTTATCAGGTCCATAAAATTCTGGTGCTCGACATATCACGGCATCTAACTCACGATTGTGTATTTCAGATAAGACCATTTCAGCCATTTTTGCACGTACAATTGACTTTCTTCCTACTGGAATAAATGGTGTATTCTCGGTTTGTGGTTCGCTGTCTTTAGGATACATATAGGTATTATCAAAAAATACCAATTTGCTTCCATATAGTTTGCATGCTGTAATAACATTTTCCATAATTTTAAAAAAATTGGCTTCCCAAAGTGAACTATCCATGGGTAATCCTACAGTAAAATATACAATATCACTCCTATCTATAGCAGTTTTAGTCTGTTCAAAATCCATTAAATCCGCTGAAACTAACTCATCTGTTGGATGTATCTTTTTAGGTCGGCGTCCAACTAAACGAATTTTTTTTGTATATTTTCGATATATTTCCTTTGCAACTTCCTGACCTATTTGTCCGTTACTACCTAATACTGTTTGCACCTATTTTACCTCCTCAAGAAATTGTTTTGCTACTGCTCTTACAGAAAAAGGATTTTGTCCTGTAATGATTCGCCCATCTTTAACGGCAAATTCCTTATAAAATCTTTTTTTCTTAAAATTTGCCCCTCTTTTTATTGCTTCAACTTCATTAAAAAAAGGTACTATTTTAGTCTTTCCAGCAAGTATTTCTTCTGTTTTAGTAAAACCAGTGATATTCTTATCTTTAATATAATAATTTCCTTCCTCATCTTTTATGTTAAGAAGCCCAGCAATACCATGACAAACTGATAAAAGAAAGCCTTCATTTTCATATATTTCACTTGCTAAACGCTCTATCTCCTCGGAATGATAAAAATCCCACATCACTCCATGACCGCCTGTATAATATATAGCAAAATAATCTGCAGGATTCACCTGTTTAGGCGATAAAGTATTTGACAGTCCACGAACTATAAAATCTCGATTAGAATATATTTTCATAATGGATCCATCAATATATTTCATACTTCTTGGGTCAATAGGTACATACCCTCCCTTAGGACTAACAAAATCATACTGAACTCCAGCCTTATTTAACTCGTCAACAAATTCTGCCGCTTCCCCCAGCCATAAGCCGGTAGCTTCATAACTATCGCCATATTTTTCAACATTTGTTTCAACTATTAAGACCTTTTTCATGATTTTTCCTCCATTATTTCTAGGGTATTATCTAACAAGTCTTTTAATCTTTTTATATTATCCGTATTGTGTGTCAGATAGTAGTGATTTTTGGTGCCTTCTCTTTTAAAATCTACCATGTTAACACTTTTTAATACTTTTAAGTGATGTGATGTTGCTGGTCTCGACAAATTTATTTTGTGGGCTATTTCCTCAACTCGAAGTCCTTCACAAGAAAGATTATCAAGCAGTGCCATAATAATATCCTGACGATTCGTATTACCTAAAGCTTGTAAAAATCCGGTCAGATCAGAGAATTGTGTTTTTAAGTCCATTTTATCTCCTATTTTCTATGAACATTCTTTTAATAGTTTAATAAATTAAACCATTAAACCGTTAAGAAGTCAAAAGATTAAATTTTTGTGTGTTTTAAATCAATTTCTTAGATATCAAAAAAAAGAATATACATACAATATCCCTCTATCTAATTTTTTCTTAGTAGCTATTCCTTTGATCTTTTTCGTGTCATGATCTGATACAAGAAAGTTTCATTATATATGAGATTAAGTGTTTTAAAAGAATTGAAGTGACTCTCTAGTTAGATGTTTAATTGTTTCAAAAACAGAATAAAGATTTATAATAGCTTTAATACTGACCACAATATTTACTTATTTTAGAGAATGTGAATTTATCAGGAAATTTAAGCCTCTTTATGCAATTTTTCTTAGCACTATTCAAAAATTGAATACCGAGTCTATATATACAAACATCATTCATAATTAGTATTTTACAAGTACCGGTATACCATTTATAATAAACTTTACAAAATAAAAATGGAGGTCAATTATGGTAGTAAAAATTACAGATAAAATGAAATTTAGTCAATCATTCGATTATGTAGATAATGGTATGGAACATGGTATATTAAGTAAGTTTGGACCCAAAGAAATTTTATTAAAGAAAGGAACACTTATCGCTGAAGGTTTCAAACCGTTGGATTGTGATATCAAATTGCTTAAAGATATCCATGTGAAATTAAGAGATGGTGTAACTATTTACACGGATATCTACTTACCAAATAAAAGTGAGAAAGTTCCCACACTTATTGCTTGGAGTCCCTATGGTAAAAGCGCTGGGACTGCGCCTCGCTATAAAAATCTCTTCAATATGATTGGTATGGGCAATGCATGGAATTCTGGTCTAACAAAATTTGAAGCTCCAGATCCTTCATATTGGTGTGCCCACGGATATGCAGTATGTAATCCAGATATGAGGGGGATTGCACACAGTGAAGGCAATACCACTATGATAGGATCTCAAGAAGCTCAAGATGGTTATGATTTAATTGAATGGATTGCTAATAAAGAATGGAGTAATGGTAAAACAGCACTTACTGGTACCTCTTACCTTGCCCTTTCTCAGTGGTACATAGCTGCTGAACAACCTCCTCACCTCACTTGTATTAATCCTACTGAAGGGCTCTCAGATGGCTATCGAGATCTGGCCTTTATTGGAGTGATTCGAGATAAAAACTTCATTGAGAGATTACAAGTTAATCATGTAAGTGCAAAAGGAGCAAAGCGAGAAGACTTGGTAAAAGAAATGGAGTGCTACCCTCTAGCCACTGCTGCAGTTTGGAAAGATAAAGTAGCTGATACATCAAAAATTACTGTACCTGCTTTTGTCATTGCAAGTTATTCTAACACACTTCATAAAATGGGTACTTTCCGCTCTTGGAGAAACTTAGGTTCAAAAGAAAAATGGCTGAGAATTCACGATAAGCAAGAATGGCCATACTATTATGATAAAGACAATTGTAGGTTATCCTAAGGTTAAGTTATACATGAAAGTTGAAAATTATAATGATATGAATGTATTTGTGTGGCTACAAAAACTAGATAAATTTGGTAACGTACTAAGTGAATTTGTTGTACCTAATCACGGTGCAGCATTGCAAGACTTTACCCAAAATGGTGCCTCAGCACTTCGGTATAAAGGTGCTTGGGGTAGGTTAAGAGCTTCAATGCGCCATCTTGATGTAGAGCATTCAACTGACGAAATCCCTGCTTATAGTTTGGATCGAGTTGAAAAACTCTCTGAGAAACAAGTGGTAGAACTTGATATCATCTTAAGCCCAATCGGTCTATCCTCCGATAAAGATGAAACACTTAGAATCGTTATAAGTTCAAAAGATGAGCTTGGTTCAGTAATGCCAGGCACACCTGGTTGCACTCCTGATAATTCAGGGGTTCATATTTTACATACTGGAGGTATTAATACTTCTTATCTTCAATTTCCTCTTCTAAACTAATTATTCTAGCTTTTACCATATGACTTTACGGATCATTTATGATATTCTAATAATGATCGGAGGTCAGATGAAACTATCAACTCTACGATATTTTGTTGAGGTAGCAACTGAGAACAGCTTCACAAAATTTATTTATCTCTCAACCAACTTTAAGCAGAAGGATACAAGAATTAGAGTTAGAGTTGGGGGTAACACTCTTTAACCGCAGTAATACAAATGATATAATCCTTTCTCCAGAAGTTAAACAATTACTGGTGAAAGTTAGAAAAGTTTTAGACCAAATTGACTCTATATCATCTATGTTTGAGTCTGACGGCCTTCTCGAGAATAATGGGGCATTAATTAAAGTTGGTTGCTTATCTAATTTTTGACTTTAGTAAATTATATGATTTAATAGAGCAGTTTAAAACACAATATCCAAATGTAAAATTTGTAATTGAACAAGGTTCTCCTATGGAACTAAGTAACGGACTCACGGATGACGACTATGATTTAGTACTGAATTTAGAGGATTATATTCCTCATAATAATAAAATTAAAACTTCTTTATTTAAAACCAATAATTTACAAGTCGCCATTCAAAATAATCATAAATTAGCAACCAAAAAAGAAATAAAATTTTCTGATTTAGCTGATGAAACTCTCATTCTCATTGAACGAAATAAATCCCCATTAGTATTTGATTATGTGATTAACAAGTGTTTGTAGCATGGCTTTCATGCAAAGGCTAATTATTATGTTAAGAGTTTAGATGAAGGACCTTCTAAAACATCACTTGGTGAAGGGATCGCATTTCTTTACTCTGGCATGGATAATGGTTATTTGTCAAAAAAATATCGTGTAAAATTTTTAAATTTGAACGAAGAGAGAAGTTCACAAAAATTGGTTTATGCTTTTAAAGAAAATGATCATCCTATCTTAGATGCATTTTTAAACTTCGTTCATCAAAATAGATCTGATTTATATTAGAAACTTATCTGCTATTTATTGCAAGATGAGTTTTTGACTGACCATAATTATTTTATATGTTATTAATACCAATCCGCTTTGTACAAGCTTTTTTTTATATAAATTAGTAATCAAAAAGCACCTAATTGCGACAGTCAATTTTTTACATACATTTTATTATGCATAAAGCTTATTTTAATGTAATTGGTGATAGAATGAGCTAATATATTTTTTTGCTACTATTGCTGCTGCAGCAATGGAATTAATACTCAAAGAAATATAATTGTTTCTTCAAGATTTAATACTTAAAAATCGTGAACAATCTTCACTAAAGATATTCTCACTCAAAATCTTACTTAAATTTTGACTTACATTTCGATAGATGAGTGATGGAGTATTAGGAACAACATAATAGTATTTTCCATCATTTTCGTAGATAGGGTCATCCATACTAGTAAAATGTGTTCCTTCAATTGTATTTCCAGCATCAGCTGCTACATCAATTATTAATGCCCCTTTTTTCAATGATTTTTGTTCTGAAAAGCTTAAAATTGGATCATCATCTTTCCCAATTTCAATTCCATTAATAATGATGTCGTACTTTGTATAATTTTCTTTGAAAATTGACATTGTTTTTCGATAATACATTCGGATGTTTGAGGAATATTTTGAGATACTACTAAAGGCACCTTGCGCAACATTTCCAGAACCTAAAATAGCTATTTTTGTCTCTTCAGTTGGAATAAATCCATATTGCAACAAAGCGTCTATAACCCCTGCATAGCCTGCGTAAAAACTATTTTTATATAATAGTCCCTTTGGAATACCTGATTCAAATATCTCATTTTCATAATAAATGCAAGGCGAGTTACTATCTAAATCTACAACAATTAACTTTTTAGGCAGAGCTTGCTCTTTCATGAACGATTGTCCTGAACCAAAAGGATGTGTCCAGCCTATAATCATCTGTCCCTCTCTAAGATGGGAATAGTCAGTAGGCTGGATGAGTTTTAGTGAGAAGATTGCTTCTGATTCCGCAAAGACTTCAGCTCTTGATAAAATGTGACATCCTTTGTCAATGTATTCTTGATCATCAATATCAAGAAATTTTCCAAACCCCTCCTCTACCAATATTTCATTTTTAAAATCTTTAATATCTTTTGGTAGAAGTGGGACTCGTCTTTCTCCAGGGAAGTTTGCTTTTACTAGGCCAATTTTCATAGTTTTTCCTTCTTTTCTTTATAATTTTATAAATTTTTCTAAAGAGATTTTTTCTTTTTTAACCAGTACCAAACTAATAGACTGATTAGAAGTGAAATAACAATTACAAGTAACGAACCATAAGGGACACCTTGAAAAGGCAACTTGAGATTTATTCCCCAAAACCCATAAGTAATTGTTGGTATTGTTAAGACAACTGTAAGCTCAGTTAACGTTTTCATAATATTGTTCAACTGAAACGAACTATTATTATTTATAATTGCATCCAAGCTAGAAAGGTACTTATTATAAGCTCTTACCAAAGACTCTAAGGTGTCCATCCTCTCTTGAAGAAGAGTTACTTCAGTTTGCATATGAATTTCTTTAATATTTTCCATTTGTTCTCTTTTTATAAAGCTTAATATTTTTCTATCGGAATCAATAATAAAATCTAACAAGATAAGATATTTTTTCAGTCGCAAAATTTCATCAAATATTGTCCCTGAAGGTCCTATACTTTGTATTTGTGTTTCCAACAAACTAATTTCTTCTCTTTTCTCTTTAACATCTTTAATTACTTTTTGGATGCTCACATTCAAAAGCTGGATAAAATTTACCTCACTTCTTTCAACATTTTCTTCTGTATTGTTAAAAAAATCAGAAATGAAGTCTTCTTTCTCACTCGTTACAATAATGAGCTTTTCCTCTAGTTTTAAGATAACTAAAGCCTTTATTTTCCGATTCAAATCATTTTTCAAGTTTTGGTGAGGTAAAATAAAAAGTATCTTTAATTCTTCTTTACCTGTCTTTGTATCAGATATCTCGTGTATCACTTCCTCTTCTTCATACAAAAGGTTTTCCAAATCAAGCTGATACTCTTCTTTAAAAAAATCGTAGATTTTATTTTTAGGGTTAAAAAGATATACCACTGAGTGTAAAGAATTACTGTTTGAACAGTTAAGCTCCTTTAAATTACTATTTCCCCCGTCCACTTCAATATAATCTATCATGAAAGATCTCCTTAGACTTATTTGACTCGATACTTCTATCTAAATAAAAAACTATATAATTGAACTCACTTACTAAAAAAGCCTCATAATAGAGGCTTTTATTTCTCACGATTTATCTAGAAATTTATTTAACTCTAGCTTCTTTATCTGTATTGTCTTCTACTTTGTCTTTTACTTTATCAACTTGTTCAGAGGTGAATTTTCCAGTTGTTTGAGCCGCGCTAGTCACTCGATCTTGAATACTTACATCATCTTCTTTTTGTTGCTCTTTCGTTTTAATATCTGTGACTGTTACGTTAACTTCAACAACTTCCAATTCTGTCATTGCCGCAACCTCTTTACGAATGACTTCTTTAATTTTTTCATAAATATCAGGCACATTCTTACGATATTCTGTAACTACTTTCAAGTCTACTGCAACCTGTGTTTTCCCAACTTCTACGTCAACACCTGTTGTAACATCATCAGTATTAATAAGTTTTCCTGTTAAGTTTGAGAAGAACCCACCTTCTACAGAAAGAAGTCCATCCACTGATTCTAATGCTAGTCCTACAATCTTTTGCACAACTTTATCTTCATAAGTCAAAGTCCCCTTAATTTCTGGTTGGGTTTCCTTTGTTTTAGGAGTTTCTTTTTCTGCCATTGTTCCAAATGCTTTCATGTTTTCTTGTACCATAATCTTCTCCTTTTATAATGTTATTTACGATTTATAAATTGATCAATGATTCCTGATTTTTTTAAAAATAGACCAATGTAAATTCCTAATCCAATTAAAAATAAAACCAGAATCATTTTCCAAAATCCAATAGTGAAGATACACACAGCAATGAGTGCACCTACGATTCCCCCTATAATCGGGTATCGATTTTTTTCGAAATAATCCATTGATCCCTCCTACATAACACGTTGTCGTTTAGGGTTATCGTCTTTACTTAATGTATTGACTTTTACTTTAAGTTTAACCGTATGTTCCAATCCAAAGAATTTTTTTAAGCCTTCAATGATTTCCTGTTCCAGAACTTGGGCTTTTTGTGCCACTTCAACTCGAGGAATAATCTCACCTTTTATATCAATTTTTATCTTATTTTTAAAAAGTGAAACAGCGATTTTTGAGTTTTTAAGGTAATCATTTTCTTTTACTTTTTCACCTACAAAACCTTCAATGGCAGACTTTTTTAAAGTTAAATCTCCATTATTTGAAGTGAGTTGTACATCCATATAGGTTCGAGGATAAAAAAGAATTACAATCAAGGCGAGAATTAATATGACTGTTAAAACGATGTTCCCCCAAAACAAATAGTCTGTCATATATTTTCCTATGAACGGAATGTTACTAGAGGTCGTTGTCCTCCAATCATACTCCATGAAATTGTAATAATCCCAAGTCATTGGTAGAACAAGCGTAAGTAAAAGGAGATCAAGGATAATGAGTATTATTTTCTTTCCAGTTGCCAAAGTTCCTCCTTTCTAGATCCTAAGATCTACTAATTCATTTTAGATAGGACGAAAGATACAACAGCAACCACAATCACTGCACCAACAATGGATGGGATTAGCGCCATACCAGCTAGCGAGGGACCCCAAGTTCCAAGTAAGGCTTGACCTACAAAAGATCCAACTAACCCTGCTAAGATATTAGCAATCCAGCCCATTGAACTTCCCTTATTTGTAATCGCACCAGCGATTAATCCGATTAATGCACCAACAATTAATGACCAAATCATATGTCACCTCTTTCTTTAGAATACATTTTATGATTTAACCCTAATCTAACACAATTAGAAAGCGCATTCAAATGATATGACTTATTTTATAATTTATTAATACTATATTTACCTTCAACTATCTCAGAAAGACTATTAAAGAACTGAATAATGTCCTTTACTTAACCCCACTTTTTATTATATCTCTCATTTTTTGAGCACGATAATATTATATGCTACCATCAAATCTCATGTTTTAAAAATCATTTTTTAATATCTAAATTTGCATCAAAGATTTGCTCCTGGTATGATAAAACTTATACAATAGAGGTAAAGCTTATTGGAAAAACAATAATAAACATATTATTTCACAATTGAGTATACTTACGTTAAACTTTGTACTATACACAGTTAACGGTTAGATATTCGATTAACTTTGAAAACCTGCAAAAGTTTATATTGACATAATATTCATAAACTTAAACAATCAGAAAGGAAAATAGAACAAGAAAATGATTGAACAAGAAAAACATACGCTTAATGATGGACATTTGATTCCTAAAATAGGGTTAGGAACATTTCAGATTCGTGGATATGAAGGGGTGGAGCAAATTTTAACGGCTATACAAAGTGGTTATCGTTTACTTGATACCTCAACTAATTATGATAGTGAAGGAGCAGTTGGAGAAGCAATTCGTCGTTCTGGCATCCCTCGATCAAATTTTTTTGTGACAACTAAGCTACCTGGTAAATATCATCATTTTGAAGATGCTTTGAAGATGATTGAAGAGTCTTTATTACGAACGGGATTGAGCTATTTTGATCTTTACTTGATCCACTGGCCACTACCAAAGCAAGATAATTATGTTGAAGCTTGGAAAGCACTAATTGCAGCAAAAAAACGGGGTCTTGTAAGATCAATTGGGGTATCTAATTTTGAGGAAGACCATCTCGACAAAATAATTCAAGAAACTGGTGTTATACCAGCAATTAATCAAAATGAAATTCACCCTTACTGGCCTCAAGAAAAGCTATTGAAAATTAATAAAAAGTATGGCATATTAACTGAGGCATGGAGCCCTTTAGGCCGAGGTAGTAAAGAGCTTGAGGAAAGCCTGATTCAAAACATAGCTCAAAAATATGATAAGGATACTGGTCAAATCATTCTAAGATGGCAAATTGAAAGAGGTATTATACCTATTGTTAAAGCATCTTCTCCAGAACACCAAAGAAAAAATATAGATATTTTTGATTTTTCACTTTCTACTGAAGAGATTAATAAAATCACAGCCTTAAAACGAGAAGATGGCAGGGTAGATAATCAAGATCCTAATGAGTATGAAGAATTTGTATAATTATATTACTCTGCTCTTGAATAATTAATTTCAATTGAATATATGAAGAATTACTTCAAAAAAACCACTAAAATTTTCAAGTGGTTTTTTTAGTTTCTATAATGAATTATTTAAAGGAATCCACCAATATTCCCATATTCGAAATAAAAATATATATGACATGCATAACTAAATAATATATCCCCCCTTACAGAACATTTATAATGTCAACATCAAACATCTCTATGGAACGGACTTAGATAACTACCAATACCAAATTGTATAATCTAACAATAGAAATCAAGTACAAGTAGGAAACTCTTAAACATGCTGGACAGACTTTCCATCATCATCAAGAATTATATTTGAATAAAATTTTTTCCCAATTGATTATGTGACTTTGATTATAGAAAATTTTTTCTTATGGCTCATTTATTTTTAAAAAAAAGAGTTAGAACTTTGTCTAACTCTTTTTTTGTATATTATTTCAGTTTATTTACTTGCAAATTGAATAACTATATTAAAGAGAAGGGCACCTAAGCTACCGCCAATGATTGGACCTAAAACAGGTATCCATGCGTAAGACCAGTCTGAATCTCCTTTACCTTTGATAGGTAAGATGGCATGCATGATACGGGGACCTAAGTCACGTGCGGGATTTAAAGAGTATCCTGTTGTTGCACCAAGTGATAAACCAATAGCTGTGATAATGGCACCTACTAAAAGAGGTGAAACACCTGAAGTTTGCGTAATAGCGTATTGACCGAAGGCAAGAATTCCTGTCGTCAATACTGCAGTACCAACAATTTCACTAATCAAATTTGGGCCTGTCTGACGAAGAGCCGGACCTGTAGAAAACGTGCCCAAGATATCTGCTGGATTTTTTGTTTCAGCATAGTGAGGGTAAAACATTAGGTAGAGGATAATGCTGGCGACCATTGCACCAAGCATTTGTGCAATAATATAAGGAAGAACCAAACTCCAGCTAAAGCTCCCAATCATTGCCATTGCAATTGTTACTGCTGGATTCAAATGGGCTGGCGACATAAATCCAGAAACATAAACCCCCATCATTACTGCAAATCCCCAACCGAGAGTGATAGCAACCCAACCCGCTCCTGTTGCTTTCGTTTTGTTCAGGACAACGCCTGAAACGACTCCGTTACCAAGAAGTATTAAGATAAATGTGCCTAAAAATTCACCAAGTAGCTGTACCATTTCTGAGTGCATATTGACCCCTTATTTCTATTTTTTTATTTGTTTCAATTATCTTCGAACTATTTTTATTTCTTCAAGTCTGATAAGTCAGATTCACGAAGCGCTTTTTCCAAAGCTTTTTCTTGTTCTGCTTTTTCTTCTACAGACCAACCGAGAAAGTCCGCAATGACATTGACAACATGAACTTTGATTGTATCTACACTTTCACGCATAAATAAAATATGGTTAGTACGACGAAGCAAGTAGTCTACCGGTGTCAAGATCATTTCATCCTCAAGCGCATAGCGCAGACGGGCTGATTCTGCTAAAGATAATCCTTCATAAGGTCTCATTTCAGAAGCATAGGCAAATACTTGGAGTGCGTTCATGCCATAAAAGTCTGCTATGTATTTCGACTCCTCTTCTGTAAGACCTGCAGCAACACCGATTTTCATGTTTTCAGCAACGACTTCTTCAACCTTAGTTGGATCAAATTCACCACCAGAGATCTGGTATTTTTTAGAGTCGATTGGTTCATATTTCAAATCAAAGTCCTCAACAAGCAGCTGGCAGATAAGCTCCATAGCACCTGCTGCCATTTTACGGTAGTCAGTGATTTTCCCACCAGCTAAAGTAATCAAACCATCACTCTCACGTTCAAGTGAACTCCCACGAGAAACTGAAGATGGCGCGTCCCCTTTTTCTGAAAGACTTGATTCCATATTATTCAATAAATGCTCTACTTCGGCTTTAGTTGCTGTTTTATTTTTATAGCGAAGCACGGCCTCTACGACAGCGTTAAAGCTAGTTTCAGAAACTGCACCGTTATCACCTCCGTTATAGTCTGAACCCGAATTCCCACCTAGCAATGGACGCAATCCAGCCCATGACGCTTCAATGTCATTAATCGTGATATTTGCTCCAGGATAACGGAAATTGATGACATCTAAAAGGTAGTCCACATCTTCTTGAGTAACCTTTGGATCGGTAAAGTCCCCATGATAATCCGTATCTGTCGTACCAAAATATGTTTTATTTTCACGTGGAATAGCAAAAACCATACGTTTATCATGTTTTCCTGTATCAAAATATGTTGGTTGAGGCACAGGTAATTTGGCAGCATCAACAACGAGATGGACTCCTTTTGTCGGACGCATTTTTGGCACAATCGGACGAGTGAAGTTCAAGTAACGTATCTTATCTACCCAAGGACCACTTGTGTTAATCACAAGTTTAGATTTTACTTCAATGACTTCATCTGTCAATAAGTCACGCGCCCGAACACCAGAGATTTGTCCATCAGTATAGATAAAATCAATCACTTTCATCTTGCTGATGGCTTTTGCGCCGTCTTCAACAGCTTTTTTAATATTGTCAATCACCAAACGTGAATCATTGTTACGGTAGTCAAGATAAACCCCTGCACCTTGCAAACCCTTTTTTTTGATCAGTGGCTCACGGCGTAGCACTTCTTCTGGTGAGATGGTATAGTTGGCATATGGAGAACCTTCATCAATACCTGCCAACCGATCATACAAATCCATGGCGATTTTCACAGAAAACATATCAAAAGTCGTTTTGCCTTCATCATTGTAAATAGGAAGTAACATCGGGTCTGGCTTAGGAATATGTGGCGCAATACTTTGAACAACAGCACGTTCTGAAACAGTGTCGGAAACGACTTCGACATCAAAGTTTTTTAGATAACGGATACCCCCATGCACGAGTTTCGTTGAGCGTGACGATGTTCCTTCTGAAAAGTCCTGCATTTCAAGCACAGCAACTTTCATACCAGTGGCTGCCGCTTGTAAAGTCAATCCAGCACCAGTAATACCACCTCCGATAATGAGTAAATCCATTTCTTCATTCTGAACTTTTGTGATTGCTTCTTGTCTTGTTTTTTTAGAAAAAGCCATTTCTATTCTCCTTTATGTTACTGTCTGATTGATTATTATTTGAAAGCACGTGTTGCATTCACAGCTTTTTTCCAACCGGCATAGAGTTCTTCTCTACATTCTTCTTGCATCTGCGTTTGGAAAATTTTGCCAGGCTCATAAGATTCTTTGAGTTCTTCTAGATCTTTCCAAAAACCAACTGCAAGACCTGCAAGGAAGGCTGCACCGAGCGCTGTCGTTTCCAGATCTCCCGCACGTTGAATAGGGATATTCAAGATATCAGCTTGGAACTGCATCAGGTATTCATTATTTGCTGCGCCACCATCTACTTTGAGTACAGACATATCGATTCCTGTATCTTCTTTCATAGTGCTGACTACATCACGGACTTGATAAGCTATGCCTTGTAAGGTCGCTTTTACAATATCTTCTTTTGTCGTTCCACGTGTCAATCCAAACATTGCACCACGCGCTTCTTGGTCCCAATATGGTGCTCCAAGGCCGACAAAAGCTGGAACCACATAAACTTCATCTTGATTCATAGACTGGAGTGCAACTTCTTCAGAATCACTGGCACGTTCCAACATCTTTAAACCATCACGTAACCATTGGATTGATGAACCTGCAACAAAGATACTTCCTTCTAAGGCATAATAAACTTTTCCATTAATACCATAGCCAATTGTTGTGAGCATGTTATTTTTGGAAATATGTGGTTTCTCACCTGTATTCATAACGATAAATGAACCTGTACCATAAGTATTTTTAATCATCCCCGGTTCAAAGGCCATTTGACCAAATAATGCGGCTTGCTGGTCACCAGCCATACCTGAGATTGGTACTTCAGATCCAAAGAAATGGAAGCCTTTAGTCACACCATAAACTTCTGAGTTTGATTTAACCTCTGGAAGCATTGAAGCTGGGATATTCAGAATTTTCAGGATTTCTTCGTCCCATTTTAACTCATGAATGTTGTAGAGCATAGTACGGCTGGCATTAGAGTAATCTGTATAATGTACATCGCCATCTGTCAACTTCCATAAAAGCCATGTATCAATTGTTCCAAAGAGCAGCTCACCTCGTTCAGCCCGCTCTTGTGCTCCTTCAACATGGTCAAGAATCCAACGAATTTTTGTAGCTGAAAAGTATGAGTCGACAATAAGTCCTGTCTTTTTGTGGAATAGTTCATCATGTCCTCCATCTTTAAGACCGTTTGCAATATCGGCAGATTGACGTGATTGCCAAACGATGGCATGGTAGATTGGTATACCTGTTTTTTTATCCCAGATAATGGTTGTTTCACGTTGGTTAGTAATACCAATAGCAGCAACCTGCACAGGCTTAATACCAGATTCGATAAAAGCCCCTGCGATAACAGATTGAACAGAGTTCCAAATTTCGTTGGCATCATGTTCCACCCAACCTTCTTTAGGAAAGTACTGTGTAAATTCTTTTTGGGAACTTCCGATGTGTTTACCCTGTTTATCAAATATAATAGCTCTTGAGCTTGTTGTACCTTGGTCAATTGCCATAATGTAAGAAGTTTCTGTCATGTTGTTTCTCCTTTGTAAACGCTTTCTATAATTTATATTATAGCATTTTAAAACGAATAGAAACTTTCATTTTTTATCAAATTCAAAAAAAAATTGGCAGTCGAAAATAAACAACAGATTCGAGAGGGAGTCTCTACCCCAATTTAATTTTAACCTTATTTGAGTTGCTATTCTTAATTCTTCATCTATTCTGTAATAAATTCAGTGAGAAAATGCTAAATAATGGGACCGCAGTAATATCTTCATAAATGTAAAATAATATTCACGTGAAAACATAAAAAAAGAGGAGAGCACCCCTCTTTCGTGTTTTATTCTTAATTCAAAATTGCTTTTTTTTGAAATTTTTCTTTTTTTAAGTTTTCAATACGCGACAATAACTCTTCAAAATCATAATCACTGGAAAACTCGGAAAGTATATAGACAAACTTTCGACTGTCATTTCTTTTACTTGAGATAAGTAGATCATAACTCTGGCTTTCTTGATAATGCTCTAATTTTATCTTTTCAACAGATCTGAGGTGATTTTTCAGATAGTGTTCCATCGGGATTTGATAGGCAGGTGTATCAGACAAATCATAAGCCACCGTCAATTGTTGAGCAGATAAGAGCTCCAGCAGCATTAGGGCATTGCGATAACCAAAGATGAGTTCTGGTAAATCTTGCTCTTTGGGAATATAACTTAAAGCAATATCTTTGAGGTTATCCAGTAAATCTTGAAAACTCTTATCAACCCAGTTTTGTTTATGCAGCATCAAATCTTCTTGAATTTTGGTAAAGAGGCTACCTTGGAAAAAGGTGAATTTATTGTTTACTTGAGCTAACTGATAACTGATGGCTTTCTCCTCTTCGAAACCTAAACGATGAGGACGATAGTGGTTTAACATTCGCTCTCTTAATGAAATATTCAAGAGGACAGTTGGAATTTTTTTACTGCGGTAAATATCAAAACGGTAATAACTTTCTTTATCTAGAATGAAAAAAGATTGGAGAAAACTGTAGAAAAAAATTGTCTCACAGTTATCCTTACTCTGATTATCATAAATATGTTGATAAAAAAGAGAATCCAATAGTTGATAGAGATGATCATCTTGGTATATTTTCTTCATTTCCAAAGATTTAGTAATTTGGATATCTGTAAGTTTCCGCCTTCTTTCTGTGATTGCCAACCACCGATAAAGTTTATCTTTGCTACTTTCGGAAAAATTTACTTTTAATGTTTCTTCAAGTTGCTGTACAAATTCAACCTGAAACTTAGTGACTTGCAGCAAATCTGGTCGAAATTTAGGGTGAAGCGAATCAAATAGCAGATAGTAAAAATAGCGAATTTGACTTTCTTCTCCGATCAATTTATTATTTTTGATTTGAATATCAAATTCCAATAAAAGATTATTGAGTTCTTTGATTTTGCGAAACAAAGTAGATTCACTGAGTAGCAAGAGTTCTGCTAATTCAAAAATCATGTAATTTTTTTGTTCTAAAAATAAGAGAATCAGGCGATATTTGATACTATCTTGGATTAAAAAACTGATGACTTCATCTAAGGTTTGTGATTCCGACATGTTTAGAACGAGTTTATTGTTCTGACGAATAACTTCCATGGGTTCCCCAATCATCCGTCCTATATAAGATATATCCTCCAAATAACTCTGAACCGAAGGTCGAGAGAGGTTTACCCAATCACACAGTTCCTGCGCAGTTAGCTTATCATGTTTGAGGAACAACTGACGTAAAATCTTAACCTGTATTTGTTCTTTCTTTTCAAGTAAAACTTCAATATTCACAGCTGTTCCTCTTTTTCTAAATTAATATTTTTTGTAGGAGTTTTCATATTCTCATTCTATTTTATCATTTCACTATATTTTGTTATTAAAAATTGCTCAGTATGAACATAGTAAATTGGACACTAAAAAGAATATGACCAAAAGCCTTATTCTTCTTTTAAACTTGTATATTTTGCGACTAAACTATAAAAGTGATTAGATAAACTTAGATTATAATCTGTTTATCAAACACTAAACATGTTTTATATTAATTCACGATAATATATAAACTAATATAACCAAATCCCTTTTAGTAAATATACCAATGAATCAATAAAAAAATAAATACCAATACCTAATATAAATAATGATATTATTATTCTAGTGACATTACTTAATTTTTTTCTTCGGTTATTTTTATCTAAATAACTACTTGCTATTTTAATCAATTTTTCATAGACATTAAATATTAATGATAATACTAAAGTATATAAAGGAATCTGTCCTAACAACATCCAAATTGTTAAACATAATATTGTTGATAGTATATTCCCCTCTTTTGCACTTAGTGCCACCTCCGCCCAAAAAGTCGGATCTGACATAGCCCAAAACCCAAAAATAAAACCTGCAAGTGGCATACTTCTCTTTGCAAATTTCATAAATTTCGATTCTTTCTGATCATCTACTCTTTCTTTATTTTCTTTCAGTAAGGTAGATCTTATAAACCAAGCTACACATACAATGGATATCAAAAAACCGGTAAATACATAAGCCATATTTGGAATATGATTCATTATATCTATAAAATAATTCAAGCTTATACTTGTACCGTATGAAAATATTAATCCGAAAATAACCGTGGAAAGTAGAGCCATTAAAGAAAATAAATATACTTGTTTTTTCTTTGTTCCATTTGCTAGTGCAGCCATTATAAGCACTGCTCCCACTGGATCAAATCCACCGAATCCTAACAAAATTGATGATAGTATTAATTTCATCTATCATCACCTCCATGTATCAATTTCTCTAGCAACAATCTTTTAAATTTTTGTAAATTCATTAGGCACCCATTACTTGTTATAGACTGATTTTATTATTATCAATGAAATAATAAAGACACTCCAACATCATAAGCTCTTGTCCAACACAAGCATATTCTAGCAAATAGAATTGATAATTACCAGTAATCAACTGAGTTCTAATAAAGAGGGTAATGATCCTACGACTGTTTGATGGAACATAATCGTTTATCGTTGCTATGAACCATGCGAATCAACTTTATTGGTAATATATTTAGTTACTTTAGAAAAAAGCCTCAATAGGCTTTTTATTGTTTCTGTAATTGTAAAACTTGAGCATTATTTATCTCTTTAAAAAGTTTATTACTTGTTTCTTTAGAAATTACATCAGTTTTTACCTGGTTCAATACAAATTGATATTCAAGTTGAAAAGCCTCTATGAGTAATTCGTTTGGAATAATTGTATCTTCTTGAATTTCGTTACGAATACGGTAATGTCTATTTTCCAAAATATGTTTTACTTCTTCAATATCACTAAAGTCAGTTATCTTATTTTCTAATCGCTCTTTTTCAAGAGAACTTAATTTTTCGATTGTTTGTTGATATAAACTGCTTTCTAGTCGGCTTATATCAGTTCTTATTGTCGCAAATTCTTGCATTTCTACTGAATCTACTCTTCTGCCACGTCGTCTTTTGGAGAATAATCGTCTTATTTTCTTACCAGTTGAATGTTTACTACTGTTTTCTAGATAAATTCTAAAATAGTCAATAACTTTAGATGAAAATTGTGCTTTTATAGTTGTTGTATCAAGTAATGTTTCCTGCCAACTTATTATCTCGTCCATTAATTTACTACTCTTGGTATGGTCAGGAATTTGTAATCCCTTTTGTGATTGTAGTTGTTTGGTAAGACTACTACGAACTTTACTATCCTCGATTTCTTCTACCATATGAAGAATCGCATAATCAACCATATCGTTACGAACCTGATTGATATTATCAGAACTTTCATCTCCAAGTGCCGGTAATAATTTTGGCAGAATCAGTGTTGGTACAATAAGACTTAAAAGAATAACAATAGCGGCCATTGTAATAATAATTTCCCTGTTCTCGTTGCTCAAAATACTAGTATTTAAAGGTAAAGAGAAAGCCATTGCTAATGTCATTGTTCCATGGGCTCCTGACAAAGCAAAAATTGTTGAATCACTGTTACGCTCTTCTTTAACATCAGAGAAAAAGTGTTCGATTGATTTATTTCTTTTTCTATTAGTCCAAAATTTTCTTATAAATAGCATAAGCAAATAAACTAAAACGCTTATCAAAAATAGTACAATTGATTCTTTCCAACCAAGTGACTTAAAAATGTCCCAAATTCCAAATAGACTTACACCCAAGAGAATAAAAACAAAGTTATTCAGAATATCACTTAAAATCTCCCAGATTGTATTATTCGTTAATTGAACATTTGTTGAAGTCAGTTTGAGCATATCTCCTTCAAAGTTATGAATCAACCCAGCAGCAACAACAGCTAGGACACCAGAAGTTCCAAAATGTTCTGCTAACAAATAAATAAAGAAGGGGGTCAGAATTGAAATAGGAATTATGGTAGCTTCTGGCCGAGTTGCTCTGAGATTGATTGCCGTCCTAATTCGTACCAGTAGAGCACCGATAACTAAACCAATTATAATTCCACCAATTGAGACAAATATAAAGCGACCAAGTCCTTCCCAAATACTGAAATGCCCACTCTCTAAAACAGATAATCCTAAGCTCAGTAAAACTAACCCCGTTGCATCATTAAATAAAGATTCAAATTCAACTGCTTCATTAACCCCTTCGGGCATTTTATTTCCGGAAATTATTGACTTTACAGCAACTGCATCTGTTGGCGTTACAATTGCTGCAAAACAGATAGCTAAAGGAAAAATCCAACTACCCATTATATTATTCGTAAGCACTGCTACCAAAAGTACAGTTACCACTGCTAAAGTAATTGATAGAAAAAATATTCCTCTAAAATTTTTACGTACTTTTTTTAATGAAGTTTTACTTCCCTCATAAAACATTAATGGAGCAATGATTAACATCATAAAAAACTCTGGCTCCAATTCAAAATTTTGAAATTCTGGTAGGAAACTCAAAATAAGGCCCACACCAATCAAGATAAAAGTTTCTGAAATTTGTGGAAAAAACTCTTTGATTATATTTGCCCCGATAACACCAATCATCATCACAGCAATAAAACTAATAGCTGACATATAACACCATTTCCTAATTTTTATACTCTTACAGTATAACATGTTCAAGATTGGGTTTCCAAGACTAGTATTAAAAATTATGAAATATACAAGACGATTTGTCATTTTCATAGTATATAAAAGTTATTTAGATTATTAATATAATGATAAAAAGACATCTATTTTGATGTCTTTTTATTTATTTATTTTGATTTGGTCATTAGTAATTTTGCTAAACATTTTAACCATCCAGTAAACTATCTCGATATTCAATATTTAGTAATTCTTTTTCAGGAAATAAAAATCTATCTAACCAATTTTGACTTTCAAAAAAATTAATTTTATCATGTTCTAGCGGATGATAGTCTTTTTCCAAAAATTTAGATAAGTTCTCTATTGAGTCCTCTCCCAAAATAAAAATATTATCTGGATGATAAAATAGGTAATGCTTGATGGCTTTGTTTGTTGTAACTAATTTTTTCTTAAAGAAAATAGCCTCCATTGTTCTCAAGGTCAAACCTGTCTGGTTTTCTTGCATAATTTCAAGAATACCATTACTGTTAATTAGGAACTCTAAAAATTTTGGATAGGGTAAATATCCTTTATTTTTAAAACCTTTTTCTCCATTAATGATATAAAGTAATATTGAAATATCTAAACTGGCACATTTATCTAAAATAACATGTGCAAGTTGAGTTCTTCCTTTATCATTTCCTCCAAAAAACAAATCATAATCTGGTATTTGAAGAGGTAAATTTATACAAGGAGTATAAAAAGTAGAATTATGATAGAGCCCATATTTTTTTGCTTCAATAGGGTCAAAACTATAGTAGGAATCAATTACTCCTATTTCTCTAGAGGTGTGTAGCAAATCAATATATTTTTGAGTCAAATGATTCCAAAAAAATAGAATCATCTTTGCCTCGGTAAAATCCTTTATAATATTAGGATAGTTAGCTTTAAAACCAGAATCTAAAAATATAATAAGGTGATAACGGGCAAGCCGGTGCTTTCCCACATCACTTTTTATAAAATGGACTAATCGGCGTCCTGAAATTACATCAATATTATTTAAGGAATCGAAAAAATAAAGATGTGCATTTTTAGCTACTAAGAGTATTTTGCTGTAAGAAATTTCTTTCATGTTCTAACTCCTTTCAATTCAGTATAAATTCATTGTATGATTAAATTTCAGAATATTCAAAAATATCGTCTTACAAAAAATACATTCACCAATGATGATAGTATTATATTTTTGAATATTCTAATTAATTCTAAAACATTCTGCTGTCTTTCAGATTCCTTTTTGTGTATACTAATTATTAATAGCGCTAGTTTTTAGAAAAGAATTGTATCAATTTGAAAAAGGAGAAATGATTTTATGAAAACAATCCTTCAAGCTTTTGAATGGTATTTACCCTCAGATTCTCAGCACTGGAATAATATAAAAGAGAATATTCCTGACTTAGGAAAGTTAGGATTTTCAGGATTGTGGTTACCTCCAGCTTCCAAGGCAGCTTCTGGAGTTGAAGATGTTGGTTATGGGACCTATGATTTATTCGACTTAGGGGAATTTGATCAAAAAGGGACAATTCCTACAAAATATGGGACTAAAGATGAATATCTTGATTTAATTAATACACTACACCACAACAATATTAAAGTGTATGCGGATATCGTTTTTAATCACATGATGGGTGCTGATGAAACAGAAACTATTGAAGCTGATATTAAAGCAGAAGATAATCATCTTCATAACATCGAAAATAATAAAACTGTTGAAGTTTGGACCAAATTTACATTTCCAGGAAGACAAGGAAAATACGACAATTATATATGGACCTGGCACAACTTTACGGGAATTGATTATGACGAAAGGAAAAATCAAGAAGAAATTCTTGAATTTGAAGGACATGAATGGGATGAAAATGTAGATTCAGAGAATAATAATTTTGATTATTTAATGGGGGCTGATCTTGATTTTAGTGTTTCCGAAACAGTAGAACAACTTGAAAAATGGGGACATTGGTTTTCAGAAATGACAAAAATTGATGGTTTTCGATTAGATGCAATTAAACATATTGATTTCAAATATTTTGATAAATGGCTTGAACAGAGAGCAAAGCAATTAGATAAAAAACTTTTTATTGTTGGAGAGTACTGGTCTGATGATCTTGGCAAATTAGAGTATTATCTTGAACAATCTGGTGATAAAATACAATTATTTGATGTACCACTACATTTTAATATGAAAGAAGCCTCTTCAACCAATGGAGAATTTGATATGCGTACTCTTTTTGATCACACACTCACTGCCAGCCAACCAGAACTCTCGGTCACTTTTGTTGATAACCATGATACTCAAGAAGGACAGGCTCTTCAATCTTGGATTCCAGCTTGGTTTAAAGAGCACGCTTATAGCTTAATTTTACTTCGCAAAAAAGGAACTCCTACTGTCTTTTGGGGAGATTTATATGGAATACCCTCACGTAATGTTAATCCTGTAGGTGATAACTTGAGAACTATGATAGCATTGCGTAAGGACTCTGAGTTTTTAAGGGAAAATGATTATTTTGATCATCCTGATATTATTGGATGGACAAATATTTTAAAAATAGATAATAAGGAATATGGATTATCATGTATTTTAACTAATAAAAATGGTGGCTCAAAATATATGATAATTGATAAGGCGTATGCAGGTAAAGTTTATATAGATTTATTTGGAAGACATGAAATACCTATTACGCTGGATCAAAATGGTGGAGCTGAATTTTACGTCAATGATGGAAGTGTTTCGGTTTGGGTAGATAAGGAAATTGTTTCAAAAATTGATCAAATAAACTTTCAAAACTAACTATTTTATCAAATAGGATAAAAAAAGTACCTCTATAAGGTACTTTTTTATTTGAACTATTAGTCAATCAATGAGGTATGTTTGATTTCTTCAATATTTTTTGTTCCAGCAAGTTGCATAGTGATACTTAGTTCTTTGTTTAAGTGTTCAAAAACAGATTGAACACCTTTGGCTCCCCCTAAATTCAAACCATAAAGAACTGGACGACCTACCGCAACAACATCTGCTCCTTGTGCTAAAGCTTTGAAGACATGTTCCCCACGTCTAACTCCACTATCAAAAATAACAGGAACTCGATGATTAACACTTTTAGCGATGAGGGGCAAGACATCAATTGAAGCAGGTCCTCCATCTAATTGTCGTCCCCCATGATTTGAAACCCAGATACCGTCTGCCCCGGCGTTAATGGCGTCATCTGCATCAATAGGAGATTGAACCCCCTTAACAATTACAGGAAGATTAGTTATTTTTTTAATTTTTTGAATATCTTCTAAAACAAGTCCTTGTTTTGCTGCTGCATAAATTTCGCTGATTCCTTTTCCGGTTCCATCACTTTCCGAAAAAGCTGCTAAATTTGGCATTGGTAAAGGAAATTGGAAATGATTGACAATATCTTCTTCTCGATAGCCACCTAGTGTTGAATCAGCGGTTAAAATAATTGCTTTAACCCCGGCATCTACAGCTTTTTTTAAAAGAAATTCATTAAATTTATCATCTTTACTCATATACAGTTGGAAAAATTGTGGAGCACCAGGTGCAGTTTTTGCAGCATCTTCCACTGATGTACTTCCATAAGTACTAATTGAAAAGATTGAGCCAACTTCAGCCATCGCTTTTGCTGTTGCAACTTCTCCTTCTGCATGAGCAAGGCCTTGTGCGGCAACTGGTGCTTGGATAATTGGTGTTTTTAATTTTATACCAAAGAGTGAGGTACTTAAATCTGCAGAATCAACTCCTCTTAATACTCGAGGCATAATTTGTTTTTTGTTAAATGCTGATGTATTTTCATTCAGTGTCCACTCATCTTCAGAGCCACCACGGATATACCCAAAGGCACCTTTATTTCCCGCAGCCTCCATACTTTGTTTCACTTTACCTTCAAGTGATTTAACATTTACAATTTCTAACGCTTTGTTTTCAGTACTAGTTTTATAAGTCATCTTAGTTCTCCTATTTTTCGTAAAGTTTACATCTGTAGATGATAAATACATTATACATCTTATTTAAAAAAAATACACAAATGAAAGATTTATTTTTTAATAAACTAAAACTTATATAAAAAGATAAATTAAAAAAGTAGCAAAACTACTCTTTTATATTATTTATACTAAAAGATGGTGTGATAATGAAAGCTTCCTATTAATCTTCCTTCCTCCTCTTTTCATTTTACAATCACGAATTATAAATTTCATTAATAAGTTCTTCTGTTTTATCCCAACCCAAACATGGGTCAGTGATTGATTTTCCAAATACTTCTGGTTTGTCTTGACGACCGTCTTCAAGATATGATTCAATCATAAATCCTCTGACATATTTATGAATTTGTTCATCCCAATTACGATTGACTAATGTTTGACGAACAATTCTTATTTGTTCCATATACTTCTTCCCAGAGTTATCATGATTAGTATCAATAACAATAAATGGATTTTTTAAGCCCATTTTTTCGTATATTTCGATACTTTCAAGAAGATTATCTGTATAGTAATTTGGATGGTTTTTACCATTTTCATCTTGTCCCCCACGAAGGATGGCATGAGCTAATGGATTTCCTGATGTTTCTACTTCAGCATTTCCAAATAGAAAATCTTGAGATTGTTGGGCCGCATACATTCCATTAAACATAACTTTTAAATTCCCTGATGTCGGGTTTTTCATCCCTGTTGGGGCATCTATTCCTGAGGCAACAAAGCGATGTTGTTGATTTTCAACTGAGCGAGCGCCAACCGCATAGTAACTTACTAAGTCATCAACTAATGGTAGATTTTCTGGGTATAGCATCTCATCTGCTGTAGTCAGACCAGTCTCAGTAATTACTTTATAGTGAAGGTCGCGAACCATTTTTATCCCATTGATAAGGTCTGTGTGTCCATCTGCATCAGGTTCATGAATGAGACCTTTATAGCCATCTCCGTTTGTCCGTGGTTTTGCAGTGTAAATACGCATCACAATAAAAATTTTATCTTCTACTTCTTTTTGAAGTTTTGACAATCTGTGAGCATATTCTAAAACTGCAGCTTCATTATCTGATGAGCAGGGGCCAATGACTAAGAGAATTCTATCATCTTCACCCTTAATTATCGCTTCAAGTTCCTTATCACGTTTTTCTTTCTTTTCTCGCTGCACATCATTTAAATGATTTAGCTCTTTTACATCTTTAATGTTAATTTTGTTACTGAGTTCTTTAAAAGTCATCTTTTACCTTTTTTCTATCGTTTTTTAATAAAAATACTTAATAATATTTTACTTGCAATAAATTTTTCTATTTTACTTTTTATGTGCCTCCTTTATAATAAAAAAAGACGTCCCAGGGGACGTCTTCTTTATCCCCTAGATGATTAACGAACATCAAAGAGGACCCACATTTTATTAGCCAAAAACTAATGTGGATCATTCATAAAGAAAAAATAAAATTTTTTAAAGTTGTTAATCATTTTGGAACCTCGATATTTAATATTATTAGTTAGTATAATTAAAATTTTTTGATTTGTCAATTATTTATCTATTTTTTCTTAATTTTATTTCAAAATTTCTTTTTACATAAATTTTATTATGTATCATACGGTAAATAAAGAGGATATTGAAGCATGGATGGAGTGTGCTGTATTTGCATTATTCATCGTATAGAGGTGAATTCCAGCAACATCCTCTGTTACTAAATCAACGATTTGATCGATGGCGTAAGCAATTCCAGCATCCCTTAAAGCGATAGGGTTATGTTCATATTTTTCGAGTATTCTAATGAATTTTTCTGGTAATGGCGTATTACAATTTTTTAATAGACGAAGAATTTGATTTCGATTGATTACTGGCATTATTCCAGCGAATATTGGAGTATTTATCTCAGCAATTGCGCATCGTTCTTGAAAATCATAGAAACTATCATTATCAAAAAATAGTTGTGTGATTAATCTGTCACAACCAGCATCTACTTTTTCTTTCAAATAATGAAAATCACTCACTCGATTTACTGATTCGGGATGAATATCGGGGTAGCAAGCACCTAAAACTTCAAAACTATCATCATAATCTTTGATAAACTTAACCAAATCACTTGCAAATCTAAAATCATCTTTCATCGGTTCGTCGCTGATATCACCTCTTAATGCAAGAATTTTTTTGATATGTTTATCTTTTAACCGTTCCAAAATTTCGATCACTTGAGCTTTATCTAAATAAGCGGCAGGTAAATGAGCAACCGCTGGAATATCTAGTGTATTGTTTACATAATCAGCAAACTTTATAGTTGTATCTCCAATATTATCATAATTATTGTTACTACAAGTTACACTGATAAAATCTGGCGAGAGAGTTCTTAGGCTATCCAAGGTTTTTACCAAGTTGGTACTTCCAATTTGAGTTGTAGGTGGAAAAACTTCAAAAGAAAGAATTTTGGAATTACTTGTCATATTCAACCTTTTCCTTTCTTAACTTCTTAGTTGCCTCAACTAAGTGTCTTAAACTAGGAATCGTTTCGGCATTACCACGTGTTTTAAGACCACAATCAGGATTTACCCAAACTTGTTCAATTGGTAATTTTCCCAATATTTTTTTTAATTGATTTTGTATTTCTTTTACGCTAGGTATTCTTGGAGAATGAATATCATAAACTCCAGGACCAACCAAAGTTTGAAAATGGTGAGCTTTTAATGCATCGATAATTGATAGCTCACTTCTACTTGCTTCAAAAGAAATTACATCAGCATCCATCGCGTCAATGGATGGAATTATATCTTCAAATTCAGAATAACACATATGCGTATGAATTTGCGTTTCCGGTTTTACTTTAGAGTGAACTAAACGAAATGCAGGAATTGCCCAATCTAGATATTCTTTATACCAATCACTTTTACGCAGAGGTAACTTTTCTCTCAAAGCTGCCTCATCAATTTGAATAATCTTAATGCCAGCTTTTTCTAAGTCAAGCACTTCTTCTTGAACAGCTAATGCCAATTGTAAAGTACTTGCTTTTAACGAAATATCTTCTCGCGGAAAAGACCAATTTAGAATCGTTACAGGACCTGTCAGCATTCCTTTTACTGGTTTAGATGTTTGAGATTGAGCATAGGCTGACCAACGGACGGTCATAGCTTCCGGTCTAGTGACATCAGCCCACACGATTGGAGGTTTGACACAACGTGTCCCATAAGATTGAACCCATGCTTTTTGAGTAAAAACATAACCTTCTAACTTTTCTCCAAAATACTCTACCATGTCATTTCGTTCAAATTCACCATGGACTAAAACGTCTAATCCAATATCTTCTTGGAGTTTAAGACATTCTTTTATTTTTTCTTCTAAGAATGTGTCATAATCTGCTTGACTTAATTCTCCTCGCTTATTTTGTAGCCGAACTTTTCTCACTTCTGCCGTTTGAGGAAATGAACCGATTGTTGTGCTTGGTAAAAGTGGTAAATTAAGCGATTGAGATTGACTTGCTCGTCTTTCGACTAGTGACGGTTGTCTAGTAAAGTCTTTTTCTGTTAATTTATCAAGTTTTTGCTTAAGTAGAGAATTTTCACGAACTCTTTCATTTTCAAAAAGTTCGACATTCTTCTTCAAAAAAGAAGTGTTTTTATTAAAATAAATATCGGAAATTTCATCAATTTCATTTAATTTTTCTGTGGCAAATGAAAAGTGTTTAAGGATTTCTTTTGATAATTTAGTTTCGTTTTTAACTGTTACTGGAACGTGTTGTAAAGAGCAGCTTGTATTAATTACGATATCTGCTACTTCATCTAAAGCGGTTAGTAGCTCAAGTGTCTTTTGATAATTATTACGCCAAATATTTTTTCCATTTACTAATCCTGCAAAAAGTATTTTCTCTTTGGGAAAACCGTATTTTTGAATAAGAGCTAAAGAATCTCTTCCTTCTATAAAATCAAGACCAATACCATCAAAATCAAGCTTTATTATTTCTTTATAGCTATCACGAACATCTCCAAAATATGTTTGAAGAAGTATCTTAAGGTTGTTTTTATTCTTAAGTAGTCCTTCATAAATACTCACAAATAAATTTTTTTCTTCTTCAGTTTGGTCTAAAACAAGTGCTGGTTCTTCAATCTGTAACCATTCTACTCCTAGTTGATTAAGTTCTTTTAGTAGTGTTTGAAAAGCTACAATAACATCAGATAATACTGTATCTTTCGTGGCTCCTGACTTGTAATCTGCTAAAACTAAAAATGTATATGGGCCAATAATTGTTGGTCTGGTTTCAAAGCCAGCTGATTTTGCTTCCTTATATTCATTTAATAATTTTGAAAAATTTGCTTTAATAGTCGTATCTTTGTTAATTTCTGGAACTAAATAATGATAGTTTGTATTAAACCATTTTTTCATTGGTCTTGCTTTTACGTCATTTTGTTCATCTTGGAAACCACGCGCTAATGCAAATAAGGTATCTAGTTCACTTAATTCTAAATTTTTATAAGACTCTGGAATTGCACCAAGAGCAATTGATAGGTCTAAGGTTTGGTCATAGAAAGAAAAGTCATTGGAAATTGGTGAGTCAATTCCAGCTTCTTTTTGACTTTTCCAATTTTCCAACCGAATTTTTTTGGCTACTGTTTGTAATTCTTTTTCTGTAATTTCTTTACGAAAATATTTTTCAAGAGCAAATTTTAATTCACGGTTTGAACCGATACGTGGGAAAGCAATAATTGATTTTTTCATAGTCATAGTCTCCAATTTTTAATAGGTCTATCTTATCAAATTTAATAAAACTTTAATAATACATTTTTAGTATGATGACCTATAGTTTAAAACTATAGGTCAATCAGAAAATAATAAAAGTCCAAGTAAATTTCTTGGACTTTTTGTATTTCATTATCTTCTTTGCATTAAGTGAATTTTATCCTGTAAAAATGGTGGAATAACAATTGAGCTTTCTCGATCTTCTTTAATAATTATTGATTTATCTTCTAATATATCGATTACTTTAATAAGATGTGGAAGAGAAATTTCTAATTTTTTGAAAAAGTTTTTTCCTTCTTCTTCTATTGCAGTAACATGGTAGGTTTGCTCAACTTGTGTCTCGTCAAGAGTCAGTTCCACTTCATTTTTCAGCCAAAATGATTCTGTAGGAATTTCTGAGCCGTGAGGGTCAGCTGCTGGATAGCCCATCAGGACATACAGAGATTCAATCAACCTTGGTGATGAAGCATGTTCTAAATTTTCAGCTTCATCGTGGACTTCCTCCATTGTATACCCAACCTTTTCAAAAAGAAAAGTTTCCCAAACTCGATGACTTTTTAAAATAAATCGTGCTTCGTGCTTTCCTAATTCTGTAAGTGATACCCCGTAATAAGGTTTATGAATAACAAGTTCTTTTTTGGCTAATCGTTTAATCATTTCAGTGGCGCTTGGTGATGATACTGATAATTTTTGAGCAATGGCATTAATACTAACAGATCCATTATTTTCACTTTTTAGGCTATATATAGCCTTTAGATAGTCTTGTTCATTTTTTGATGTTTTCATTTTTTTTACCTTACTTTTCTTGACTTAATTATAGCATAGACTATACCAAAGTAAAATAAAAGTGGGATAAATTATCACCACTTTTATTTTTTATTTAAAGTAATTCACCGTATTTTGCAACAAATATTTTTTTAAATATAGTGACAAGCATCATATACATCACTACAGTTAAAATTAGCCATGGGAAAAAGTTAATTGGTAAAGCCATTAAACCAATTGAATGTCCAAAGCTTGTGAATGGAATGATTGTGAGTCCAATGATTCCCATGAAAGTTAAGATTGTTAGTGGAGCCGAAGCACGACTTTGTAGAAATGGAATTTTAGGAGTACGAATCATATGGATAACCAAGGTTTGAGTCCACATTGATTCAACAAACCAACCAGTATGGAAGAGCGCGATAAATCCAATATATGCTGCACTTCCAGGAACAAGAGAGCTAAATGGTCCAAATGTTGCTGGACAAATCACAAAGAACATTAGAAGATAAGTTGTAATATCGAATACGGAACTTGTTGGTCCAATCCATAACATGAATTTACTTACAGAACTTGCATCCCATTTTCTTGGAACAACTAAATATTCTTCATCGACATTATCCCAAGGAATAGCGGTACAAGAGAAATCATAGATTAAATTAAGTAAGAGAATATGAATAGATAGCATTGGGATAAATGGTAAAAATGCACTAGCGATTAGAACTGAGAACATATTACCAAAGTTAGAACTTGCTGTCATTTTTATATACTTAATCATGTTAGCATAGGTTTTTCTTCCTTCAATAATTCCTTTTTCAAGAACCATTAAATCTTTTTCTAACAAAATTACATCAGCTGACTCTTTGGCAATATCTACAGCACTATCTACTGAAATTCCAACGTCAGATGATTTCATTGCTGCTGCGTCATTAATACCATCTCCCATATAGCCGACACTATTTCCTGAATTTCTAAGTGTTGTTACTATTCTGGCTTTTTGTTGAGGTGATAACTTAGCAAAAACAGAAGCTTCCTTGGCAACCTTTGCTAGTTCATTATCATCTAATTGGTCGATATCAGAACCTAAAATAGTTTTATCAACTGGAAGTCCTACTTGTTTGCAAACTGAACGAGTAACTTTATCGTTATCACCAGTCAAGATTTTAACTGATACTCCATATTTATTGAGTGCTTTGATTGCTTTTGCTGTAGATTCTTTGGGTGGATCAAGAAAGGCAAGATAACCCATTAACACCATTTCAGATTCATCTTGAACCGAAAATGTATCTACTGGTGAAGGATTTGTTTTTTGAGCGACTAAAATCACGCGCATTCCTTCTTCGTTAAGTTCATCAACTTTTTTCAGAATGTATGCTCTGAGTTCAGGAGTTAAATGAACAACATTTCCCTTATCTTCGACTAAAGTACAGATGTCTAACATTTCTTCAGCTGCACCTTTAGTAATCATTTGCGTTTTTGAAGTCGCTCCATTAGTATTGCTTTTTACTACAACACTCATCCGACGTCTTTCAAAATCAAAAGGAATTTCATCAACTTTTGTATATTTACTACTTAGACCACCCAGTTCAGGATTTTTATCTTGCTTGGCTTCAGCTCCTTCGATAATTGCCAAATCCATTAAATTCTTTAAACCAGTTTGGTAGTAACTATTCAAAAATCCATGTCTTAATACTCGAATATTTTCTTGCCCATGAATATCTAAATGACGCATTAATACTACTTTATCTTGTGTTAATGTTCCAGTTTTATCAGTGCAGAGAATATTCATTGAACCTAGATTTTGAATAGAGTTTAGGTTCTTGATGATTGTTTTTTCTTTTGACATTGTGACTGCACCTTTTGCTAGGCAAGTTGTCACAATCATTGGTAACATTTCTGGTGTTAAACCAACAGCAACTGCTAAAGCAAATAGTGCGGCTTCCATCCAATCACCTTTAGTGAAACCATTGACCAACAAGACAAATGGAACCATAACTAACATAAAGCGAATAAGGACCCATGAAACTGAGTTAACGCCTTTTTCAAAAGTTGTTTGAGTTGAGTCTTCGGTTACACTTTTTGCCATTTCACCAAAAATGGTCGCATCACCAGTAGCAATTACAATTCCATAAGCACTACCAGAAATGACATTTGAACCCATGAAGGCTAGGTTTACTGATTCTGTGATTGAATCATCTTTTTCATCAGTAGCTAAATCTAGTTTTTCTACTGGTTCGCTTTCACCAGTTAAAGAGGCTTGGCTGATAAACAAGTCTTTTGCTTGAATAATCCTAAGATCTGCTGGAACCATGTCTCCAGCTGATAGATGGATAATATCACCTACGAGAACTTCTTCAATAGGAATCTCTTGACTTCCTGATTCCAAGCGATGAACATTTGTCGTCGTCGTAATCATTTTTAAAAGATTCTCAGCAGCATTTCCACTTCTTGTCTCTTGAACGAAACGCAGAATTCCTGAGATTAAAACCATTGTAGTAATGATAATGAGTCCTTGTGGATTTTTCTCACCAGGAGCTGCTAAGATAATATCCGTAAAAGCTGAAACTAATGCTAAGACAAACAATATAATGGTAAAAGGATTGATGAACGCTTGATAAAGCCGTTTAATAAGTGAAGTTTTTTTACCACGCGTAATCGTATTATCTCCATATTGTTCACGAGAGATTTCTACTTGTTCTTCACTTAATCCTTTATTTGATGTTTTAAATTTTTGAAATAGCTCCTCTTTTGTAGAAGTTTTTGCAAATTCTAATCTTGCATTTATTTCATTGTTATCTACAAATGTTGTAGCTCTTTTTGTGTTTTCGAGTGTTTTTCTAATTTTTTTCATTGGTCTGTACCTCATATTCTATAATATTTTTGTGTGTACAGTCCCAAACGTTAGGCACTTTAAAGAAGGTGATAAAAACGGAAAGTTGCTCTTATCACGTTAATTATCTGCGGCCTATCAGGCTCGGGACTATTAATGGTCTGGGATTCCATTTCCGTTTTTCACCTCCTTTTTTAAATACAAAAAACCTTGCCTACAAAACTTGAACGTAGGCAAGGGAATAATTCCAAAAAAAGATATCACTATTATAGAGCGAATCAGTTACAAGCTATCGTTCAAGCTTTAGCTCCGCAGGGCGATGTTGTTGCACTATTTCACGCCTTGTTTTTCGACGTGAACTGTTGGCCCTCTCATCGTGTCTCCACGACTCTGCGGCAGCAACCCGTATCCCTGCGGTAGCCTCACCTACCGACGGCTATGCTTATGGCATAACCAAAATAATTATAACTGTTCTTTCTATTTTTGTCAATCTTTTTTTATTATTTAATTTATGATAGACTCTGTTGCACCATTCATTGCCCAATCTTTTGATAAAAATAACGAATTATCAATATGATAGTTGACCTTACTTGGTGTCTTCATGAATTTTTCAATCGCTTTGTCTGTAGCTAGCCAACCTTTAGTACCAAAGTGGACAGTATCACCAGAGGCATAAGGTGTGTTATACATATCTGTTAAGTCAGCAATTTGATAAAAGCCTTGGCTGCGCAATTGTGTTTTAATTTTAGAGCTGAAGTTTTCGAGTGTTGCTTTTGACACTCCAGTGTAAGATGACCATGAGCCATTTACTGGTTGAATAACAAATAAAACATCATTATTATTTTTGGCAAACACATTTAAAAGCTGTTGAAAATCCTGATACTCTGGACTTTCTAAATAGGTAACATGCTTTTTAAAATTTTCAAGATGTTTGTATTTAGATTTTATTTTCCTATCCCAAACTTGGTTATTGATTTGGAAAGGATTGTTATTTGAACTATCTTTTCCTTGGTCAACTGCCAATTTTTCTAAGTTTTCAGAGGTTGGATCATTGGGTAATTCTTTAGCAAACTTATTAATTTTTGGTGTAAGTCCAAGAGGTTGTGCTGTGAATTGTGAAACACTTGAGAAGAGTAAATCTTCTTTTCGCCAAAATTGAAGATTGGTCGCCACAGTCATTTTTTGTAGAGTGGTAAGTGGTTTTTTATCTGCTAGACGTTCTAGAGAATTATAAATCGTCTCTTCAGATTTAAGCGATCTAAATCTTAATAAATGTTTTGCAAGTTGGGTGGTGGTATTTGCTTTAGGGTCTGCTTCTTTTAACCAACCGTAAATCTCACCTTTGGATACAAAGTTTTTCAATTCACTTTCAACAATTCCTTGTTTTGAAAACCATTGTGGACTAATGACAAAAACAATTTTACGATTTTTTAACTCATTTGCCACAGAGTTCATATAGAAAAAGTGGGTTAAAGTAGTCGTTCCTGGTTGTCCTACTAAGAATGGCGTAAAACCAGAATTGTATTTTTTGAAATAGGCACTTGGGTGAAAAGAATCCACATGTTCCATTTCTGATGAACCAAGAACTGGTAAAAACTCGGGGTCTGAATAGGCTTGTTTTTTAATTGAATAGCCTGTAAAGCTTGGAGTATTTAGGGGTGATTGAGCAAATTTAACAAGTTGGTCTTTTGAGTATTTCATTCCAACATTTATTGGGAGAAATATCAGTAAGCCAACAAGGGCTAAAGCTGCAATTAATGGGCCAATGGCTCTAAAAATTTTAATTTTCATCCTTTTTTTCCTGAACGCGTGCTGCTATTTTATTTGCTGTATTCCAATCTTCACGGTCCATTTCTGATGGTGGAAGACTGATATCAAAAGCGCCTTCTAATTCAACAATGAGCATGATGGCTCTCATTGAATCAAGAATTCCTTCTTCAAATAAATCCATGTCTAAGTCTTCACGGAATTCGTCTGTGCCTGATACGGTTTCGATAATATCAAAAATTTGTTCTTTCATTTTTGTTTCTCCTAATGTTTTTTTATGATATGCCTAACCACTTTTAGAAGTTAGGAAGTGGGAAATGTGGATCTATGCAGTGCATAATGATGTGATTTGGTATTCCTGAGAAAATAAGGAAACTGATAAATACTAGATTAAATGTAATGAAAATACTTATAGCACTTGTCCATTTATTATCTGGAATTTTCCAGTTTTTACGTTTCTTCAGACGTTTCCATGCGTCATACCCAATCATTAACATAGCGTGGTAGAAACCATAAAGGATGTAATACCAAGTTAAACCATGCCAGAATCCCATGAGTAACATATTTGCGAGGTAACCAATATTTGAGATGGTTACCATATTTTTCGACCATTTTTTAACCATGAATGTTTTCACTAATCTCATGAATACAAAGTCACGGAACCAAAAGCTCAAGGTCATGTGCCATCTTTGCCAAAAATCATGAATATTTTTTGCTAAGAAGGGTTTGTTAAAGTTGTGTGGGAGGTCATATCCCATTAAATTGCTGACACCAATGGCAAAGAGCGAGTAGCCAGCAAAATCAAAGAATAGATAGAGTCCGTAAGCATACATTGATGATGAAACATTCAAGAAGCTTGGGTGTATCGTTGCAGAGATTGCAATGCCATGTAGCCAATATTGGTCAATCAAGTATCCGATGATGAATTTATAAAGGAAACCTTGGAAAATTCTAAAGACTCCTTTATTTAATAAATCAAGGTATTTCTCAGTGACAACTGGCGCTTTTAGTTCTTTAACAAAACGTCGGAAGCGGTCAATTGGTCCTGATGAAATCGTTGGATAGAAATAGAGAAAATATAGAAATTCTTTAAGAGGAACGGCTTTAATAAGTCCGTCTCGTATTTCCATAATCATGGCTACTGTCTTAAAACTGATGTAAGAGATTCCTAAGAATCCAAGAATTGAACCTGGTCCAGGTCCTGGATTGAACAGAGGATGCACTTTGACAATCACTAATGGCAAAATAGAGAGCAGAATGATGAGGTAGAAAACGAAACTCTGATTCTTGTTTTGTTTTACTCGATACCACTCATAGAATTTTACAATGATAGTCTGGAAGACTCCGAAGCCGATTAATGCCCAAATTGTCACTGTTCCTGAAAATGTCAGCCAAAGAAAAGCGATGGTCAATAGGACTTGATACCACATGAGTTTTTTACCCAGAAGCTGGGCAATAACGATAGGAATTAAAGCAAGTCCTAAAATCACGAAGTAAAAGGGTGTTGAATAGGGTTGCACTAGTTGTCACCTCGCTCTTTTTGGGCGAGTACCTTGCGGTCAACTTTGCCATTTTGATTCAATGGGAACTTTTTAAGATAAACAAACTTAGTTGGCATCATGTAATCCATAATTGTTTTTGAAAGTTCAGCTTTGAGTTCTTTTGTGAAGGCGCGTTCGGCTGCACGGTCTTCAAATGTTTTTTCTGTTTCTAAATAAGCGATTAATGCGGTGACTTTATGCTGGTCATTCGTTTTCGGTAAGACTACTGCTTTTTCAATCTCTTTTAAGTTTTGAATATTGGCTTCAATATCTTGAAGTTCAATACGGAATCCGTTAAATTTAACTTGAAAATCAATTCGTCCTTGGTAACGAAGCATTCCGTCAGCGGAAATTGAACCGGCATCTCCTGTATGATAAGCGGGTTTTCCGTCCACTGTGAAAAAGGCTTGCTCAGTTTTTTCTGGATTTTCAAAGTAACCTTTGGCTACCGAATCACCAACAATGATGATTTCTTTATCCATAATTTTTAAGTCAACACCTGGTTTGGCAAAACCAATTGGGACACGATCATTTTCTGTCAGTAATTCTTTCGTAATTTTTACTGACGAAATGGCTCCTGTTGCTTCTGTTGGACCATAGGTATTATATATATTTGCTGACGGAAAAGCTGTCAGTAATTTTTCTGCTGTTTTCTTTGTTAATTCTTCACCGCAGAAAATAAATTGAACTAATTGAGGGTGTTCTTTCTCAGTGAACGAAGGGTCCAATAAGCAAATATCAACAAATGATGGTGTTGAAATCCAAGTATTAATGACCGTTTTGTTCAAACGCTCAAAAAGTAATTTGAAGTTGGTTGTTTCGTCACGTGAGAGTGAAATTAATGTTCCGCCAGTTGTAAGACTTGGATACAAGCTGAAAATTGATAAATCAAAGCTGTAAAGGGCTTGTGACAAGATTTGATTATTTTCAATTTTCATAAAATCATTGTTCATCCAATTGGTGAAAGTCACAAGATTATCATGACTGACTTCAACACCTTTTGGTACTCCTGTTGTTCCAGAAGTATAAATAATATAATTGCTGTCATTTCCAGAAACAGATTTAGAAAAATCAAGTGCTGGAAGTTTGTCAGTCAAAATCTGGTCAGTAAGTTCAAGAGAAATTCTGTCAGTAAAAAGTGCTTCAAAATCTGCTGACAGCTCAACTGTAGTGAGTACCGCCGCTGGTTTTGCCGCTGATTTAATCATTTCTGTCCGCTCAAATGGTGTGTGAGCATCAACAGGAATATAAGCGTGACCAGTTAAATTTGTCGCAAGCATGGCCGCTAAAGTGATAAAATCGTTTTTACCGAAAATCAAGATTGGACGCTGATTTAAATTGCGGTCATTGATTTGTTCTGAGATATGTGAAACCGCGGCAAATAATTGACGATAGGTAAATTTCTGCTCACGCTCGGCAAGTACGATGAGGTCTGGTTCATTTTTTGCAATTTCAAAAATTTGTTCTAATAATTTCATAATTAATTCCTTCAATAATTCTCTCTAAAATTCGTTATAGATAAAGTGCGCTCCGCCAGTATGACTGTAGGAATAAAGATAGAGCAGAATTAAAATAATTATAAAGTAAAATACTGTTTTAGCCAAAAATAGACGAATTTCTTTTTTCTTGTCCATTGGAACTCCTTTTAAATATAAATCAATAAGAGGTTTTAGAATACTCAGTTAATCTCATATCATTTATGACTCTGATTATAACATTTATTAAAGAAAAAAAACTTACATTTGTGTAAGTTTAATTTATATAATAAAAAGAAAACGGAATCATTTTGTTTTGTTGTATTTTTAAGGGTACAACATCTTTTTCATCTAATATTTTGCTTAATTTTTTGAACCATATTTTTGTAATTTTCGGATTCTGTCAGCAAAGAAATTACCGCAACTCCACCCAGACCAATTTTTGAAAGCTCTGTCAGTGAATTTTCAGTAATTCCACCAATTCCAACAGTTGGTAATTGATTATGCTCAAGCATTTTTCTTAAATGGTCAATCCCAATTGGTTCTGCTGCGTCGGACTTGCTATTTGTTGGATAAATTGGACCAATTCCCAAATAGTCAGCCCCACTCTTTTGAGCGCTTTCTAATTCCATATCATTACTGACAGAAAGTCCTACCCACATTTCTTGGCCAATCAGCTCGCGAATTTTACTGACAGAATCATCGTCTTGTCCGACATGAATCCCGTCAGCTGACAATTCACGCGCTAATTCAACATCATCATTCACAATAAAAGAAACAGCCGCTTTCTGAGCTACTCCTTGTAGTCTTTTTGCTACTTCTAATCGTTGATTATTATTTTTATAAATTGTTCCCTTATCACGAAATTGATAAACCGTTACCCCACTTTTTATGATTACAGAAATTTTATCGACTGCATCATCAATTGAAAGTTTTGGAAAATCTTGTGGGCCAGCAATAAAATACGCCCTCAGGTCTAAAATTTTATTTTTCATTAATTGTCACCCAATGGTTTAACGGTCCATGACCGTGACCAACATTAATTGTTTGTGAAATAGCTTCATTAATAAACAATTTAGCTTTTGGCATCACTTCTTTTAAATCTTCTCCTAAAGCTAAATGAGCTGTAATATAAGAAGAAAGTGTATCTCCGGTTCCGTGTGTTCTTTCTGTCAGTAATCTTTTAAAGTCATAAGTACTAACAGAACCATCTGTCATCAATAAATAATCTCTGACCAGTTCTCCATTACCATGTCCCCCTTTAATCAGCACATTTTTAGCACCTAACTTTTGAATATCATGAAGGGCTTTTAAAATTTCCTTTTCGTCAGTAATTTTATAGCCACACATAACCTCTGCCTCTTCCAAATTGGGAGTGACCAATTCTGCTAAAGGTAACAATTCATTTTTTATCAAATCAATGGCTTCTCTTGTCAAAAGAATTGCCCCGCCTTTAGCCACCATTACCGGATCAACCAGCAAATGCTTCGGTTTATATTTTTTCAAGCCTTGAATTACCGCTTCAACTTGAGCAGTATCAAAAAGTGCCCCCGTTTTAGCTGCCGAAATTTCCAAATCAGAAAATACAGAGTCAAATTGAGCCAAAATAAAAGCTTTATTTGTCGGTAAAATTTCTTGTACCCCATAGGTATTTTGCGCTGTCAACCCTGTCACAATCGTTGCCGAATATACTTTTTGATAATGAAAAGTTTTCAGGTCGGCATTAATACCAGCCCCACCAGAAGAATCAATTCCAGCGATTGTCACAACTTGAGAAACATCAATCATTTCTTTTTCTCCCTTATATAACCTCTTGCGTTGCTTGATAAATTTTATCAAGAAGACGATTCACAAAATTTCCTGGTAGATTTTCTACTTGCTCAGTAGCTTGCACACCAGATTCACCGAAGAATTCTGTCGCTTCATGAGCCGCCTTAAATAAATCATCAGATACAGCCGCAAAAGTTCCAACAATTGCTGACAGCATGTCCCCACAGCCAACATTAATTTTAAAAAGTGGACTATCAGTTTCAACAAATAATTCCTCGAACCCATTAGAAATAACATCAACTTTTCCAGTTTGAATAATGACTGCCCCTGTTTTTTGAGCAGCAACTCGCGCGTGCTCAACTTCTAAATTTGACTCAAGTGCATCAATTCCTTTGTTCAAGCTTTCTTTATCAGCAAACCAAGCAATTTCCGCTGAATTCCCACGAATGATATCAAATTTTACCTCTTGCATTAATCTTTTGACAAAATTTGCTCTAAAAGGGACATTGACAGCAACTGGGTCCAAAATTAAAGGTTTGTGCTTTTGATTTGCTAACTGACAAATAGTCAAAAAAAGCGGATAATCCTTTTCTGAAATGGTACCAATATTAACCATTACAGCATCTGCAATTTCAACTAAAGTTTCACTTTCTGAAATTTCCGCAGTCATTAATGGTGAACCACCAGCAAAACTAATCGCATCCGCAACTCTTTGTGGAGTTACAAAATTCGCTAAATTTAAGATAAGTGGTTGTTTTTCTTGAATCTTTTCTAAAATTGACATCAAAAAACTCCTTTATTAACACAAGGAGGGCTCTAGTATGATAAGAAAGTAAGCTAAAAGATTTTCATAAAGAAAATACAATTAAAACTCGGACACATTCTTACGCAGGTCTTAACCTGTTCAAGTCTGATGGTCTTTCTCAACCGGTAATTTTAGTTTTACCAGTACCCATTGTGTGATTGATTTATTTTTAAAACTACAACTACTTTAACATATTTAAACTAAAAAAACTAATTTCGCAAATCTACAAAAGAAAAAACCTAGCCCAAAAGGCAGGTTTTTCTTATTTTTTATGCTCATCAATATGAGGGTCAACACTTTCTTCTTGCCGATTAGTTTTTACCCAATCATTTTTAGAGTTGAAATATCGAATGGCTGACTGCGGATAAATTTGAGTTAAAATAAGTAGAAATTTCGTCAGATTAACAGTATCTTTCACTACATCCCACACCCTTGTTTTTTCTTGAGATTTTCCTTTGTTATAAAGAATAGCCCATACAAAATTCACAAAGATAATATAAATTGACATCACGATAAAAAGCAAAACAACAATTTTAAGTGATTGAGTAATCCCTGATAAGATAGCAGAATTAACAATCATAATCAGTGTATAAATTACAATAATATATTCAATTCCCATTAGCCAAGGTTTCAGTAAGGTCATCAATAATTCAAACTTCTGTTTATTCTGCAATTTTTTTGACCGAATCGTCGGCAAAATATATTTTGAAGATTGAATATTTCCCTGTGCCCACCGCACTCGTTGTTTAACCAAAGCCTCATTATCATTGATAATCCCTGTTTGTTCAATGTAAATATCATCGAATTGAGCATTTTTAACTTCAATATCTGACAGAAAGAGACGAGTTGATAAATCAAAATCTTCAACAAGTGAATCTGTCCAAGGGTCTTCATTCAATGCCTGAAGAGTACTTAATTTACAGAACTGTCCATTTCCACCAAAAGCAACTGTATTGGTCAAAGTCCGAAACATCTGTGTCGCATTGATAATTTCAGAAAATTCCAAGTCTTGTGAAGCATCTTTAAGCAAATTGGTAACACGAACCTTGGATTGCAAACCAGTAAGCTTTGCATCATGATTGAAAGCCATATTTACTTTTTCAAAATAATTGTTATCAAGTTTTGTATCGGCATCAATTATCGCAATAAGAACATCCTCCGGAGCAATTCCAGCTTCTTGAATTTGCTCACTAATTTGATAATAAGCCCAATTCAAAGCCGTCCCTTTTCCTTTTTGCGCATTAGGTTTAATACGTCTTAGAACATTCAATCGAGAATCTTGAATTTCAGAAATTTTTTCTAAGCTCCGATCATCACTTGCATCATCAATAACAGTTACTACCAAATTCTCATAATTATTTTTCAAAATACTTTTCAAAGTCGTTTGAATAACCAATTCTTCATTCAAACACGGAATCAAAACGTAAATATGAAATTGTTTTTTTATTTTCTCATCTTTGAAATCTAATGCCGTTATCTTTTGTCTTTTATTATATGAATACCACAAAATAACGGCTTCTACCGTAAAGTAAAGAAATACGAAAACTGAAAAAATAAAGAAAATATAATTGATACGGTCAAAAATATCAAAAACCAAATAGCTTTGTTTCCAATAATGATATCTTACAATATATAAATAGAGGAAAGGCAAGCTTGAACCAATATATAGTAAGATCTTCGTTCTTGGTCTGATAAATTTTTTCAAACCTGTATAGATTGTCAAAAGCATAATCACAACAACTTCAAAAATTTGTAGCGCAAAATAACTATTGAAAATTTTGTTATTAAAATGAATAAAATTAGTTGGTGGATTAAGAAGGAAAAGATAAGCATAAACTCCTAGAACAACCAGTATTAATACATAAATTGGTTTTAATGACAGTATCTTTTTCTTTGATTTTTCTCCTTTATATCCAATAACTAAAGCAAAAGCAATAATTGGTAGGACGAATTGAGAAAATACAGTCAATCCTTCTATCCAATGTGCCAAAAAGACATTATAATTAAGCTCAATGCTATTAAAGAAACCTTCTTGTGCAAAATTAAAGGTAATATTTACTTGAGTTCCTGAATAAACGATTAATGCAACGATGTAGACAACTAAGAGCACATAAACCGTATATTTGATATTCTTTCCTAATTGTTTGGCATCAATCCCACTAAATTTACAAAAACTCAAATACATGATTGGCATAAATGGTACGATCAGATACCTGATATCCATATTACTGACAATCGAGAAATCAAACCCCTCATGTTCAACCAAGAATTTAATAATGAATTGAATCGTTATAATTGGCAATGTAACGAACCACAAAGAAGCAATCAATGTTGCTAATTTATAAATTAACCTCTTCTTTGTTGAAACATAATAAGCTAAAGCACAACAAAGTAAAATGAAGATAGCAATTAAAAATCGGAAGGAAAATAACTGTGGAACAGCATGTTCCCCACCTATGAGGTAAGTCAAGGAGACGATTAAGCGATTGGAACCATACATCAGGAAACCAAAGACACCGAGAATACTCAAATTTCTAACTGAATTCGGAATTTTTTCGCTATCCGTAATGATAAAAAATGAGCTAAGCATCAAAGGAGCCACAAAAAAGAGAATGGTAAAGAATTTTTCTCTAGAAGTAAAATTTGATAAGCGGAAAATAAACTCAAAATTAAAAAGGAAGATAAAAATGAGACAGACAGACTGGAAAGACTTTAAATTAATTTTTTTATTTTTCATTTAGAATATTAATAATCTGTAAGGAAGTCGTTCCATCACCATAAGGATTCTTACTTCCTGACATCCTTTCATATTTAGTCTTGTCTGTCAGTAAAGTCCGAGTCTCATTAACAATATTTTCTTTTGAAGTCCCCACAAGCTTTAAAGTACCAGCCAGTACACCTTCGGGTCTTTCAGTTGTATCACGTAAAACAAGCACTGGAATTCCTAAGAAAGCCGCTTCTTCTTGAATTCCACCAGAGTCAGTTAAAATCAACTCGGCATGACGCATCACATTATGAAAGTTAATTGTATCCAGCGGGTCAATGATTTTAATATTACTATGTTCCAGTAATTTTTGCGCTTTTTCACGAATGATTGGATTCATATGAATTGGATAAATGATTTTATGTGTTTCTTTAAATTCATCAGCAATCTCTGCAATTCCATCAAAAATTTCTTCTAAATCACTCAAATTTTCACGACGGTGAGCTGTCACTAAAACCATTTTCTTGTCAGCTTGCCATGATAAAGCTTCATTTGTATAATCATCCTTTAAAGTATACTGAAACATATCTATAGCACTGTTTCCAACTACAAAAACCTGATTTTTTGGCTTTCCTTCTTTTAAAAGATTTTCTTTCGTCATTTCCGTTGGTGTAAAATGATAATCAGCCATCAAACCAACAATTTGACGATTCATTTCTTCAGGAAATGGTGAAAATTTATTGTAAGTTCGCAAACCTGCTTCAATATGTGCCAACTTTATCTGATTAAAATAAGCAACCAAACTTCCAGACAAAGTAGCTGCAGTATCACCATGAACTAAGATGACATCTGGTTGTTCCTTTTTAATAATTGGGTCAAGACCGCTGATTGATCCTGCCACAATTTCTGATAAACCAGAATTTTTTTCCATGATTTTTAAATCGTAATCAACTTCCACAGAAAATTCATCTAAAAGTTCATTGAGCATTTCTTTGTGCTGCCCTGTGTTAATCAGTACAATTGGATTCCCTTGCCTTTTCGCCTCCTGGATTACTGGATAAACTTTAATAAATTCTGGCCTAGTCCCAAATATAAAAAGTAACTTTTTCATCTCTACCTCACCATCTATTTTTAAAAATATACTTTTTGCTTCATCTAGAATTATTCCTGTTGTAGTTTATTTCCTATTTTACATCTATTCTAATAGATATTGGTTTCAAGAGCAAATATATTGCATGGAATAGGATTAAATTTGGAATTTATTAGCCTATTATTTTAACATCACTGATAAAATGAAAAACTTTATTAAAAATAGTGGCACTAGTCCATCTGTCAAGTTTGAAAATAGACAAGATTATCAGCCTATTTTTGATAATAAGCGACAAGTCGGATTGACAATCAGTTCAGACGCTAGTCAAACAGAACATGAAATTGCTGATTTTTCGCTCACTCTGCCTGGTTACCACTTTGAAGGTTGGAAAATTGTTCGCGATAGTCATTATGTGATCCCGCATAATATCTCCCGCGAGCAAGCTGCACTCTACGCTGGTGAAAATTCTGCCTTGCACAAAACAGGAATAAGACCCGATTTCCTTTGGACTGCAGGTGATTATCTTGAAAATGTTGGTAAAGAATATGATTTATATGCCCAGTGGACTCCTTTAGAGTACGAAATTCGCTATTCTTCTCGTACAATAAACAAGGTCGAACTCTCTTGGACCCACCCCTCAGATGTACGAACAGTTGAAAAAAATTTCATTCCCTATCTAAAACCCGAGTTGCGTGGCTACGAGTTTGCCGGTTGGACAAGCATCGTCGATTCAACTGAACAAACAATTTTTGAACCATATACGATTATTCCTGCTGGTATTGGGCCAGTTAAACTAATTGCTCTATTTGAAGAAGTATTTTGAAAATTTGAGACTCAGAGATAGCAAAAAAAATACTACCAAGAAAAGACTTGGTAGTATTTTTAATAGAAAATCGATAATATTCAATTTTCTTTTTAAACAAGAATAAAATTCTTATTTAAGTGTGATTGATTCTGTGCATCCGCAGCTGTTTTTATTTCCGCATCTCCTTCAATTATGTTGCCTATTGATAATACAATAAAAATACTCACTAAAAATGTAAATTTGATAAAATTCATATACACTTATTTTTCCCTTCAAAATTTAATGATTTACTTTATTATATTTAACAATATTAAAACCCCTTGAAAAACTCCGCAATTTAACCCTCAGAAACTAAATGAAATTGCTAAATAAAAAAACTGTCAGTTAAGACAGATTTTTTATTAAATAATCTATAGTTAATTTTAAGACATTTATACTTTCTCTTCTTTAAGAAGACTTTGTTGCTTTTTCAGTAGCTTGTTATTTATTCTTTTACTATATTGCCACCAATAGACAAATCCAATAAAAACAATTGGAATCCCCAGAAGAATCATCATGAAAATAGAACTTATTTTCAGTCCTACTAATAAGCCATATACAATTTCTAATATCGTACAAATAATGAATATCGTTATAATTTGGATAGTAAATGAATTTTGAAATGATTTATTTTTTTGAAATAAAAGACTAATTGATAGATATCCTAATAAACCGCAACCCAAAAAAACGACAAAACTAACTACATCTCCAATACTCCCATTTATAAGTGAGAAATAGAGATTGAACAACGCTCCTAATACCACAACCCAACCGAAAGCTTTAATGATTTTCATTTTTCCTCCAGATAATTCAAAAATATTTTTTTATACTTTCTACTTACTTCCAAATCTTGGCCATCTGTCAACCATAAGGTAAGGTGACTATTTAAGGAAGGAGAAATCTTATCAACTGCCAAAACATTCACCACATTTGATTTATTAATCCTTACAAAACTAGGACTAATCTCTTCAACTTCATACAGTTTGTTTTTAATCAAGAAAGCTTCCTTTTTTGTGTATGCAAAGAGTTTATCACCGATAGCTTCAAAATATAAAATATCTTTAAAAGCAACTTTCTTGTAAGTATCTTTATTTATCCCTGATACTTGTACTCCTAAAAAGGCTTCTTTCACCGTTGAAATAATATAATTTCCAAAAAAAGCCTCAATTTCTGATTGAGTATAATTCATGAACTCAAGAGTAGCTTGTTGCTTCTTCCCTTCGGTAAGACATACATCTAATGGGACTCTATCCCAACTCTTTAACTTCTTTTCCAATTTTGTAATATTATCATCTAATTCCGAAAAAATTTTCATAGTATGATTATATCACAATGTAGTGTTATTGCTTTTGTTGTTTTTTCCATATAATCACTAAAACTAGAACCGCACAAATAAAGTAAATAAACAGAATTAAAAATGGTTTTACAGTAGAAGTATTTGATAAAAAATTCCATCCTAAGCTTGCAAGTGAAAATGTAGGTAATAACTTAGCAATGCCTTGGATTTTATCAGGCATAGCAACAACAGGCATCCATAATCCTCCTAGAAAAGAAAGGACTAAATACAACATGGTCCCCACTGGTTGAGCCGCACTTCCAAGATAACCAACTATTACACCAAAAAGTAAAAATGGAATGCTCCCTAAAAGTAATAAAATCGCAATCCCTAGATAGTCCATAATCGAAAATGTAACGCCTTGCCAAAAAAAGGCTGTTACAAAGAGCAGAAACATCGTTAGTAATGATATAACAAGAAAAGTAATGACAAAACTGACATTGTAATATAGGCTAGATATTGGAGATACTTTAATAAAATCCATCCATTTATCTTGACGTTCATTGGCAATTCGTGTGCCTAAAAGATTTATCGCATTTCCAACAATTCCAAAAGAAAGCATTGAAATTAAAGAATATTTACTCCATGCCAAGTCATTCACTGCAGCATTTTTAGCAAAAATAGCGGTAAACATAACATAAAAAATAATAGGTAATATAACTATGAAGCCAATATATCTTATATCTCGTAGTGTTCGTCTCAAAGTAAAGGCGCTTGTATCTCCGACTAATCTTAGTTCAGTCATTTTGAATTACCTCTCTAAATTTTTCTTTTACACTTTGATTTAATTCAGTTATTTGACAGTCAATTCTAATTTTTTGATTATGCAAAATAACGATTCGATTTGCGACTTCTTCAACTTCCTCTAAATCGTGGCTCACAAGTAAAATTGCTCGTTTTTCTTTTAAAGCAAAATCTTTCATTTCTTTCCAAAAGTTTTCTTTACTAATTAGATCCATACCCACCGTAGGTTCATCTAAAATTAAAAATTTTGGATTGTTAGCTATAGCTGCAGCAAACTGTACTCTCCTTTTTTCTCCCCCTGAAAGTGTTTGCGTTATTTTTGTACGCTTATCAGATAGATTCGCTATATATAAAATGCTTTCTAAATCCATCGGTTGGTCAGAAAAATGTCGGACAAGTTGAATCACTTCTTCTACTCGTACATTTTGAGGGACAGCTACTTCTTGTAGCATTACTCCAAATTCCTTCTTTTTATCTAGAACTATACTTATATTTCCGCTATCTATTGAAGTTAGTCCTAATAGGCATTTGATTAATGTTGTTTTTCCCTGCCCATTAAGTCCTAAGAAACCAATAATATCTCCCTCTGATATCGAAAGATTGATGTTACTGAATATTGACTTCCCTTTAAATTCTTTGGATATATCCATAATTTTAACTAATTCATTTTTACAAGTCATTATCTTTATCAGTCCTTTCATCATTTATCGTATGAAATAATTGGTTAATAAATTTTATATCCTCGAAATCCGCTTTAGGAGAGGTGTCCAACAAGAAGTCTAAGTTATGATAAATTACCGCCAATTCTTCTTGATAGGGGTATGCTTTACTTTTTGGGTAATTTAAATCAGTATCCAAATCAAAATTCTTTTCTATTTCTTTCATTTTTAAACTTAGTCGATTATGATTTGAACTTGAAATGAATATGAATAATTCAATATTTTCATAATGGTAAAGTGAAAATGAAACTTGATAATAAATTCCCTCGTCTCTCAATTCTTGAAGAGAAACTTGGATGTAAATCATCAATTTTTGAAGAAAGTAAATCTGACTACTTTTTGAAATCATATTTAAAGGAATTACAAGATAAATGTATGAAAACTCTCCTGTTCCAACCTTTTGGATTCCATTCTTTATAAAGATATCTGATAAATTTTGATATTGACGTTGAAAATAGGAGCGTTCAGTTTTAAACGATTTTCTTCCATTCTGGTATGAAAAACAATATAAAGTACTATATTTAACATTTTCATCAAACCACTGTTGAAACTCAAATAAATCCATCTTTTTATTAATTTCTTTATTATCTCTAATTGCAGATAATAGAGAAGAATATGCCTCGTTTTTCATCAAGTTTTCCTGTTCTATTTCCTGATTAGCTCGTTCATATTCTTTACTTAAAATAGGTGACATCACTATTTCAACAATTTTTTCAGGGAGAAGTACATTTTCACTAATATTAATCTTTATCAGCTCCTGAGTAGTTTGACCTGTTACTTCAGCTATTTCTTTAACAATTTTTTTTATCCTGAAAATAAGGATATGTTCAAGAACGTGACCAAAAAAGAGGTTAGTATTTTTTATATAGTAAGTATCATAATTTAAGTTAACTTCTCTTTTAATGGTTTCAATATCCATCCTACCATTCCCCTTCTTTTGAGATAAAAACGCAATTAACCAAACTTTCTCTTCTACCATCTATTGAAAGCAATTTTTCAACTGCATAATCATCTGTTCCTCCAAAATAGGTGCTCACTAAATGATATTTCGTTGCCATTAATGAGATGTTTTGAGCCATTGCTCCAGCTTCTATTAAAGTGTATCTATAGGCTCTAGCATCATATTTAAAGGTGTTTCTACTAAAGATAGCCGTAGTGAAAAAAATAATGGATGGGTATTTGAAATTGTCCATCATGATATAATTTTTCATATCGAAGACTTCTTCATCTTTTCGAAGTAACTGAATGCTATGCGCTGAAGAACTATAATGATAAAGCCCTCTCGATACCGAACCTGAATCTTCAAAAATAATCGCATATAATTCAAGTGGGTATAAAGCACCTCCTGAAGGAACTACACGAGTATTTTTTCTATTTTTTCCATACCCCGCCCAGAATAAATCTGCCATTACTTGCTCTGATAAAGACACGTCTTTTTCATTTTCTTTTATCTGTGATTTTCGTTCATTTAGACAAGTATAAAGTAAATCATGCATTGGTTTCTTAAGAAAATATGATTTACTAAGTGGATAATATTTTTCCGGTAGTTGAGTCACTTGATGAAAATTGGGACTGTTGAGTAACTTTCTAGATTGATACATGTTCTTCAGAAGATATTGATTACTGTGCTTTGTATTTTGGTGAAATGATTGATACAGCGAATCATCAATTATGAGTTTATTAGCATAATAATTACTAATCATCGTTGATTTAAAATCGTCCATTTTTACCTCTTCTCACGGGAACGGATGAGGTACCTTTGGTTGAGGATTTTTTAGTTCTTCCTCTATTCTCAAATGTAACCTGATCATGTTCTTATCTATTTCTTCAAGCCGACTACTTTTTAAAATCGGTATATAATTTGGTTCGATATCCAGCATATCGGTAATAATTGTCTTTCCAACTAACCAGTCACTGTTTTTTAAAGGGGAAGTCGTAACGTCTACAAAATAAATATGTTGGCGAATCTTTTTTATCTCAGATATAAAAAAATTTAGTATTTTTGTGTCATCTTTTTCAAGAATTTCTGAAGGTATTTGAAATTTTTCTTCCTTAGATTGTAGAAAGTCCAAATTTCTTGCCATATTATCCCAAATATAAAGAATTGAGTGATCCTGATATTCTCTTACCTGTGAAAAGTCCGTAATTTCAGTTTTATCGTCTTTAAAAATAACTGCAGCATAACCAATAATGCTTTGAGCTAATTCTAATAGCGTTTTTTTACATGCCTCTATCCAAGTCATTCTGACACTCGCTGCAACAACACAACCCCCATTTTCAAATTCAGCAACTCCAAAAACTGATGGTACCTGCCAGTCCATATCAAACTTATAGAGTTTTATTTTGATATTCTCTGAATCGATATATTGGAGATAATAATCTTGGAGTTCTTTATTACTTGAAAGATCGATTTCTTGACAAGTTAATTGACGTCGCCAATGATACTGAAAGGAATCTCTTTCTAGTATTTCAGCGATTCCTTTCCAACAAGTTTGAGCTAGGTTTTGACCACAAGCTGCTCCTGTTGATGTTGTTATCCATTTTCCTTTTGAACTATTATCGTCACTCCTATATGTTAAATAGATTGCATCAGCCGGCAACATTATTGATTTATCTTCTATGATGTCTTTTCCTTCTACCCACATGTAGTCGGTTTCGACTCCTTTAGCTAAACTATTGAGTCTTTTTGGGGACACATAATTTTCTTTCTTTAAAACTTTCACATTACCTTGATGAAGACACGAAAATCTTTCAATATACTCTCCAATCGCAGAATTTTTTGCATGCTGTGCAGTTATTCCAGCTCCACTTGCATTGAAACCAGCAGTTGAATAGTCACCTCCAAAGGCCATTTTTACTGCTATTCTAGGTAAACCAGAATAGGTAGGCAAATCATATATATTTTTAATTAATCCATATTTGTCATCAACAAATGGAGAAGCATCTGTTTTGATTAAAGTCATAATTTTACCTCAAATATTTGGCTTTGCTCTTCACCAGGGAAACAAACTTGACAACGGGAATTTTTAATAAGAGACCTTTCTGTCCACGTCCCATCTAAGAGTGAATATTCCATTATATTTTGTGCCAATTCAGGTTCCAACGCCTCACCAATTTCTTTTAGAGTTTGTTTAAATACCTGTAAATGAGTAAAATCTAAACCTAAATTTATAAGCTCTTCTGGAAGATATTCTTTACTTTCTTGGTTAGAGTCATTGAACAATTTCAAAATTTTTCCATAATAATTATTTTCCTCTTCAAAAAGTAGTTTACAGTTTAGACAAGAGGTTTGCTTCGGTATAGTTAATGGACCAACAGAAAAGCTTAGAGGTTCAAATATCAAGCTAATAAAAGGCTTCCCAACACTAAATAATAGTTTATTACTTTTGATTTGTTGTTTTCTATTAAATTTTCTTGTTACAATTAAAAAATAATCATAAGTAGATAAGTCCTTTACTTTTTCATAATTAAAAATATCTGATGAAAGTTTGGTCGAAGTATATTGTATGAGATCATCATCACCTAAAAGTCCTACATTATAGTTTCCTTTATTTTTTTCTATTACTGGCAATCCACTCACCCTTAGTAAGTTATTTAGATTTTGTATTTCTTTATTTCCACCAAGCCTGTCAATCGTCTCTAGTATTTTTATTTTTACTGGATTGTTTTCTTTAGGTTTTAAATCATTATTTTGAATTTCATTCCATGCTTGAAAAGCAAGCTTAGTATCTGCACCAGTAAATTCGTATAACATCTCTCCAAACTTAAGGTAGAATGTTCCTTGATTTCCAATAACAAGATCAATATTTGTTCTCAATTTTATTTCCTTTCTAAAAGTGCAGGTACAATTTTCATCTGTACCTGCACGATTCAAAGATATTAACAACAGCAACAACAAGGACAACAACAGAGTGTAACACTCCAGTTCATTTGTTCACTTGCCAAAAAATCTTCGGCATTGAGTTCATGAACTTCAATTTTACTTTTCATTTCGTCATTTTTCATTTCGTCATTTTTCATTTTGTTTAACTCCTTTCTATGATGAAATAGAGGGCATAAATTAATCCCACCACTAAACCATAAAACATGAATATGTATTTTTGTTTTTGTTTTTGTTTTTGTTTTTGTTTTTGTTTTTTCATCATGCACCTCCAAACATCTTCTTTCTGCTTACATTATGATTATATCTCTGGATTATAATAACTTTTTAAATTTCTAGATAAGTTGCATATAAACAACATAAGTTGCATCCCTCCTACTCAAATAAAATTTTCTATTTTTATATTCTAAAATAAAAAAACCAGTAAATTGATTTTTTCGTTCAACTTACTTAGGTTTTTCAATAGCATTAAATTTGTTAAAGGTAATTTTTATCCAAGTAATTCTTCCATTGTTGTTTTTTTCATGTTATCTGATTTGGCATTCTCTTCCTGTGCTTTAATCCCTAGCCCAATTAATAGTTTTTCTAGGCTAATTTCAGTTTCTTGTTGAGTTCTAATTACTTTATTCAATGATTCATTCACAAGCTTGATTTCGCCACCTACATTCTCAGTAATACTTGATACTAATTCTGAATTATCAAGTTTTTTCTGATCTGAGAGATCTAAAAGTTTTCTCATTTGGTTAAGAACATTTCCTTGATTTGTAACAAATGCCATCAAATCCTTAATACGTTTATTAATTGTATTAAAATACAATTGGCCTTTATCTTCTCGTGCTAAGACTTGCTTGCTTGCTCTCTTCAAGAGAAATAAAATTTAAGTGTCGCGAATCATAAATAGAAAAATAGTCTACTCCTTTGTATTGTTGCTTATTCTTAATTTAAATTTTTTATCACGTATGAAAGGAATTCTATATGGATTTGTATGAAAAAATTATTTCCATTGCACACGAAAAAAATATACCAATTCGGAAACTTGAGGAAAATTCTGGAATTGCGAATGGCTCTATCAGACATTGGAAAACAAGGAATCCCACTGTGCAAAAACTTCGCTCCGTAGCTAGTCATTTAGATGTCTCAATAGACTATCTACTAGATAATGATAGTCATTCACCTAATATAGAAATTAAAAATTATAAGGTCCGTGGACTTGCACGAAAAATGAACAATGAGCTTTCTGCCGATGAGATTGAAATATTAAGCATTATAATCAATAAATTTTCTAAAAATAATGGTTTTACTGATAATTCGCATTTTGATATTTCTGACTTTAATTTAGAAGGTGGATTTTAATTAGTTCAAAGAACATAAAAAAAAGATAAGCTCATTTTTAAGAGCTTATCTTTTTTTATAATATTTCGAGGTTTATCAGAATTTCATTTACTTACTAAACAGAAAATATATTTTAATCTTTAAAATTTTATAATTATTGAGCAAACATACTTAAAGATTTTATTAGAAGAAAATAAAAAAAGTCTGCCAAAGTTATTTGGCAGACTTTTTGGTAGAAATTTTTATAAAATTTCTATATTTTTTAAATCGCGAATCGCACTCTAGCGCAATCAAATGCGCTCAAATTGGTCTACCGCGTTCAAATTGACTTAAATTCTTATTTAAGTGTGATTGAAGCACCAGCTGCTTCAAGTTTTTCTTTGATTTCGTTAGCTTCTGATTCAGAAAGACCTTCTTTAATCATTGTTGGTGCACCATCAACGAGTTCTTTAGCTTCTTTAAGTCCAAGACCAGTGATTCCACGTACTTCTTTGATTACTGCAACTTTTTTGTCGCCAGCTGCTGTCAATTCAACGTCGAATGAATCTTTAGCTGCTGCTGCATCACCAGCACCTGCTGCTGCTGCAACTGGAGCTGCTGCTGTTACGTCAAATTTTTCTTCGATTGCTTTTACAAGTTCAGAAAGTTCAAGGATTGTTGCGTTTTCAAGTTCAGCAACGATGTTTTCAATGTTCAATGCCATTTTAATATTCTCCTATTAATTTTTTAGTTTGTTGCGTAAATCCGCCGATATAAGTAATGTTGCTTATAATTAAGCAGCTGATTCTTCTTTTTCTGCAACAGCTTTGACTGCAAGAGCCACGTTGCGGACAGGTGCTTGAAGCACTGAAAGAAGCATAGAAAGAAGTCCATCGCGGCTTGGAAGAGACGCAATAGCTTGGATTTCTTCTTTAGAAGAAACTTTACCTTCGATAACACCAGCTTTGATTTCAAGATTTTCAGCATCTTTTGCAAAGTCAGCCAAAACTTTTGCTGGTGCTACAACATCTTCATTAGAAAATGCTACTGCTGATGGGCCAGTGAGTGCTTCTGACAAACCTTCAAGACCAGCTTTTTCAGCTGCACGACGCAAAACTGAATTTTTAACGACTTTGAATTCAACGCCTGCTTCACGAAGTTGTTTACGAAGTTGAGTATCTTGATCAACTGACAAACCACGTGAATCTGCAACAACGATAGATGCTGCTTCAGTCATTTTTTGTGCGTAAACATCAACCAATTCTGCTTTCTTAGCAATTGTTGCTTCATTTACTTTGTAATCGCTCATTTTTTTACCTCCATTTTATTTTGGTTGTAGAAATAAAAAATCTCTACACACAAAAGACATAGAGAGTTCAATTATCATTTTGATATTTGTCCTCGGTAGGAAGTTTATGACTTTCGTCCCCTACTGTCTTCGGTCAGTTCTTTTAGAACCGTAAATAAGTATATCAAAGTTTTTCTGAAATTGCAAGACTAAACTTATTCTTTTTTCTTTTTTATTTTAGTTCATGCAATATTCTTTTGGTTTTTTGAAAGATGAAAAAATTTGACATTAACAATCTTTTTTTCCTTTTTTATTTTCTCTTTGCTATCATTTTCTATCAATTTCTGTGAAAGCCATAAAACTAATTCATAAGCAATTGCAAAAATTGATCCAATTCCCAGTATTGGTAAAATTTCTCTTATCCAATTCATTTTTAAGCCCTCATTTTAATCTATAATCTGTGATTCTTCAATTTCTTCAAAATTATCAACTACTGGTCCAATAATTCGGAAATTATCTTCCTGTCCTAGATAAAAATCCTTGTATTGTGGATCTGGATTGAGTGAATGAATCCTAAATTGTCCATCTTCTTCTTCAAATACTTGTTTAATATACAAACGTTCTTCGCCCAAATCTCCTTCAGCAATGGCGTAAATATCACCACTGCGACCAAAACCCGTGTGTAAGAATGTTGCAATAGAAAAATTAGGGAATTCAGGTTCCATCGATTCCCCTTTTACTCTGGCTGCACCATCATATCGACCAAGAGTTTCAGATGTGTAAGCTTTGTAGTGGCCACCTGTATTGCTTTGAGATTGACCAAAACCTGCCGATAATTCTTCATCTTCAACAATGGCGTAATCTAAAGAAGAACGTCTGTAAGTTTTCAAATTAATAATCTCTGTTTTATTTTGTTCAATGAGAAAATCCGTAAAATTAATAACTGATTCTTGTTGTTCTCCTGTCAGTGAACGATAATTATCGATTAATTGTTTTTCTGCATTATTATCAGTTTCTTTGATTAATTGTTGAATAGGTAAATCATAGATATCTGCTAGTTTTTCTAGTAATTCTAACGTTGGGTTGGTTGATTTTTGTTCCCAAAGTACATAAGCATTTTGCTTCATTCCTAGCTTTTCTGCTAATTGACTCTGTGTCAATTTTGCATTTTTTCTTAATTTTTTTAAATTCTGACCAAAATTCATAAACTCTCCCTTCCCGATTCTTTATCAATCTTTCTTATATTATATCGCTTATTTTATTTTTTGTCAATATTTTTTATCAGAAAAACTGATAAATCAAAAAACCGCTGCTATCAGTGGTTTTTCATAGTTCTTTTTGTAACGTTTGTATTCGATACATGTCTGCATAATAACCATTAAGTGCTAAAAGTTGGTCATGATTTCCTCGCTCAATAATTTCTCCCTTGTTCAAGACTAAAATCTGGTCAGCATCTTTAATCGTTGATAATCGGTGAGCAATGGCCATTGTCGTTCGATTTTGTCGCATATTTGTCAGACCTTCTTGAATAAGCGCTTCAGTTTCAGTATCAATATTGGCTGTTGCTTCATCTAATAAGAGAATTTTCGGATTACGCACAATCGTTCGAGCAAAGTTAATTAATTGACGTTCACCGGCCGAGAAGGCAGCTCCACCTTCAATTACTTTGGTTTCGTAACCATTTTCCAAATCCTTGATGAATTTGTCAGCTTGAACAAATCGAGCCGCTTCTTTGGCTGCTTGGTCAGTAATCTGTGGATTCATCATTTTGATATTGTCAGTAACTGACGCAACAAACATAAAGGAATCTTGCAATACTAAACCAATTTTTTTCCGAAGTTCTTCTTTTGAATAACTTCTAATGTCCTGATCATCAATCAAAACTTGACCTTCTGTAAATTCATAGAATCGCATAAAGACATTGATAATACTCGATTTTCCTGAACCTGTATGACCTACAAAAGCAAGCGTTTCTCCAGGATTCACAATGAATGAGATATTTTTCAAAACTTGATGTTCTCCGTCATATGAAAAACTGACATTGCGAAATTCAATTTTTCCTTCTTGAATGATTGGAGAATTGCTGACAGATTTTCTGTCAGTAAATTTTTCATCAACATTTTTACTGACAGAAGTTGAAATTCCTTGTTGTGGCGCAAATTCTTTTTCTTCCATGATTGTCTTAATGCGACTAGAGGCCACCAATCCATTTGAAAAGTTTGATAAGGAATCCATCAATCCTGAAATAGGATTAAAGTAAATTTGTACATTACTGATGAAAGCATAAATTAAACCAGCCTCAACCATTGCATGTAGACTTCGATTAGAATACATCAACAAGACAACAACAATTGAGAGGGCCATCAAAAAATTAACCAAAGGGCTCAACAAAATCCCATTAATCTGAATCACTCGTTTTCGATAACCATAATATTCATCATTTGTTTTTTCAAATTCATTTCCTAGTCTGCTCTCTTGACGAAATTGTTGAATAATTCTCATCCCAGAAATGTATTCATTTAATTTCGTATTCAATTCTGAACGCTTAGCAAGCATGGCTTGATAAACTTTTGTACTCACTTTTTGATAAATCAATACTGCCAAAATCAATAGGGGAAGAATCAACAACATCACAAGCGCAATTTGGTGGTCAATAATAAACAAAGCAATGAAGGCAATGATAATAGAAAGCAAACTTGTTAATGCATTAAACAAAGTCTGCCAGAAATCAAATAAATCAGTGTCATTTGTGATTCTGGTGATTAACCAACCCGTCGGTTTTTGGTCAAAATAGCGCATGCCTAGCTGATGAATTTTTCGATAAACTTTCTTACGAATGTATTGATTAACAAAAATCGAACCATTTTGCAGATAATTCCATTTGAAAAAGAAAGCAATTGAATTGATTATTGCTAAAATCAAATAAAGACCTGCAAAATAGAAAATAATCTGGTCAGTCGCTTTCATGGGTGTCAAATAAGAATCCATAAAAACGGACAAAACAAAAGGCATAAGTGAAGCCAGAGCAGTTGTCATCACACTAAAAACAAAAGCCCAAACGAAATACTTTTTGAAAGGTAATAAGAATTTGAAAATAAATTTAAAAACTTGCCAACTTTCTCTGACAGACATTTTGTCAGTAGATTTCTCCATTTTCTTCTCCTTCCCGATTTACTGACGAACCTGTCAGTAAATTTTCATCTTTATCAGTCGCTGCCAAATTACTTTCAATCTGTTGCATTTGCCACATTTGAGCATACCAACCCCCAGATTTAATCAAAGCTTCATGCAAGCCACGCTCAATCACTTTTCCTTCATCTAGCACGATAATTTCATTAGCTTCCATTACTGATGACAATCTGTGACTGACAACCAGCGTTGAACTTTCATGACGTAAGGCCTTCAGATTTGACAAAATTAACTGTTCAGTCTTGGCATCAACAGCTGACAGCGCATCATCTAAAATCAATATTTTAGGCTGAATAAGTAGCGCCCGCGCAATAGATAACCTTTGCTTTTGTCCACCAGAAAGTGAAACGCCACGCTCGCCAACCAAAGTATCATAACCTTCAGGAAAAGCAATAATATCATCATGAATTCCAGCTGTTTTAGCTGCAATTTCAACTTCTTCTTGACTCGCTGACATCTTAGCAAAGCGAATATTATCTCTGACAGACATCGAAAATAGAAAATGTTCTTGCGGAACATAACCAATCGCTGGCAAATATTCATCTAATTGATAATCCATAATATCATGATCAGCAAAAGTAATATGTCCTTTGTAATGGTCAAACTCTCGCATTAAAAGTTTAATAATCGTTGATTTTCCTGCACCTGTTCGTCCAACCAAACCTAAAACATGACCTTCTTTTAATTTAAATTGAACTTTCTCCAGATTGCGCCCTTCATTCTCATTTGGATAAGTAAAACTTTCAATATCAAAAAGGAGTTGACCTTCTTTTGGCATTTTCAAAGTACCTTCGGAAATTTTTGATTCCGCTTTTTGAGCTAATAATTTTTCTACTCGACTGTATGAAGCTCTTCCACGTTCAATAACATTAAAAAGAACACCAATAGCAAACATCGGCCAGACCAAATTTCCGATATAAGTCATAAAAGCAACCAACTGACCAATCGTTAAAACATGGTGAACAACATAGTAGCCCCCTAAAAGAATGGTTAAAGTATAAGATAAACCAACAATTAAAGTGATTAAAGGATCGTACATTGAGTCAATCCAATTGACCCTGATAAAGGCTTTATCAATATTATCTAACTTAACTTGGAAATCAGCCATATCTTGTTCTTCTTCACCAAAAGATTTGATTGCTTTCATTCCTGTAATCGATTCTTGGACCTTATCATTCATTTCAGAGAAGGTTTCTTGGGCATGTTCAAAACTTACATGAATTTTATCCCCTAAAACTTTAGATACTAGCGCGAGTAAAGGCAAAGGAAGGACGGCAATAATCGTCAAACGCCAGTCGATAAATAAGAGCATAGCAATGATTGTCATCCCGCCCGTCATTAAAGAGTCTGCCCAAGTCAAAACACCCAGTCCAGCAACACTCTGTATCGCTTGCAAGTCATTAGTCGCATGAGCCATCAAATCGCCAGTCCGATTTCTTTGATAAAAAAGGGTATCCATTCGTAAAAAATGTCTAAAAAGCCGACTACGGATTATTTTTTCCAGTTTAAAGGCTTTACCCCAAATATTTGTGGACCAAAGAAAACGAAAGCCATATTCGACGAGTGCAGTGACCAATAAAATACCAGAAAAACCCAAAATTAAGGGTAAAGTCAAGTTACGCTTAACAATATGGTCAATAATTTTTCCGATAATTAAAGGCGGAATCAAGTGAGTTAAAGAAACAATAAAAAGGGCTAATAGACCAACGCCATAACCTTTTTTCTCTGCCTTAAAAAACCACCATAAATCTTTAAATATTTTCATACAGTCTATTCCATTTTATTTTATAATATTCTAAATATTAGTATACCATAAAGAAAGCGATTAAAACACCTTACTTGGTTGATTATTTACTTAATTTTTTAATAAATAAAAGGATTTTATACTCTACAAAACCCTTTACAATAACTCTATATAAAATTAAAGACCATACCAACTAATTTGTTCATATCTCCAACCAATTTTGACAAGCGAGTCTCGTTCTGCACTACTCGAAGTATAAAAATGACTAATTTGTTTTCCTTTAGCATTAGGATTAAATAAACGATAAATTGCCGTATGTTTTGCGGGGTCCGAGTAAAAAGCGATTTGTTCATAACGCCACCCCGCTTTAACAAGCGAATCTTTTTCATAAGAGGACAAAGTATAAAAATGTTCACCCGAATTAGGGTTATAGAGCCGATAAACCGCATTACCAGTTGCCGGTTGTTGAGAATTAACACCCTCATAATTCCAGTCTACTTTTGTCAAACTAATCACTTCGTTCAAATTTTTAGTATAAAGATGTTCACCATTATTTGGATTGTAAACACGCTAAAGGGCCGTTGCTTTCAATGCTGGCACGTTATTTTGAATCCAATTGATATTACTTGCAGTGAGTTGGACGCCGTAGTTGGGATATTGTGAAGCGAGAGAGGAAGGAACTTTGCTGTTATCCCCATTTGGATTTGGGTTCAGATACTGCGCCTCGGCAACATTAATACCAACAATATTTTTACTTGTATTAAAAACAGGGCTTCCACTTTGACCAGGATACATACTGATGTTGGAATAGCTAAATAGAGGATTACCAATTTGAGAAACATTTCCTGACATTCCCCACATTTGTTTAGGCTTGTCCCCCGGAAAACCTATCAAAGAAATCGCTTGATTTTTTGAAAGAACCGAGCTCATCCCCATCCAGCCTGTTGATAATCCTATATTTTTCGAAAGGTTAAGAATTCCTAAATCGTCTGCACCTAAAGGATAATTTATCGTTCCAAGTCTATCTTTTGCCAACCAATCTGGATTAGCAACTTCACTCGTTACAGCTGTTGCCGCATTAAAATTATAATTTCCATTTGCAAAAGCTTGATAAATTGTAGCAGATTTAATATGTCCACCTTCCGTCGCATTATATATCATGTGTCCTGCTGTTAATACAGCATTCGGTGCAATGATAACTCCACTCCCCCTATAGCGAACTCCATTTCCTCCAATTGTTTCAATATAGACTATTGTGTTATAAGGAAATTGATTGGCTGTTGAAATCAGTTTGCGTTGGTCAGGCTGGTAGACATTACTTGCCGTAGCCCCACCAGATGGAATAAATGGCACCGTATCCGCAAAAGTACTAGAAGAAATTAAAAGCAAAGTTGAAGCAAGCGTGATATGAAGTTTCTTTATTTTCATCATTCTTTTTCCCTTCATCTTAAACAGCCTTAGCTGGTCCAGTTTGTAAAGGCTCAGGTGATGTAAATGAAAAAGCCTCTCCTTCATCGTGCCAACCAATTTTTTTCAAATAGTCTCTTTCATCCCAGTTAGAAGTATAGAAATGTTGACCACTATTTGGATTATAAAGTCTCTCAACCGTCGTTTCTTGGTTCCACGGTATGACCGTAGCATCATAAAATACAATTCCCTCATTCACCCATCCATAATTTTTGAGTTGAACTACTTCATTCGTATTTATTGTGTAGAGATGTTGACCGCTATTTTTACTGTACAAACGATAAACAGGAATTTTATCATAATTTTGACCGTTCATCGTATAGTATGAAGTTCCAAGGACTCCCTCATAACCCCAGCCCAAATGGACAAGATTATTTTTCTCGGTAAGTCCCATTGTATAAACATGCTCACCTGAATTTGGATTATAAAGGCGATAAACTGGGCCATTAAAGTTTGCCGTAACAGCTTTTGCCGGTGTTGCTTCTTTGATTGATAAACCCAGTCCAAGTAAAAGCGCTCCAAATAAGAGTCCGTTTTTGAAAAGTTTTTTATGTGTAATATGTGTGTTCATAAAAACACCTCCTTATCGTTAATAGCTAAAACAGTCAAAGAAATACATTTGTAATCTTTTGGTTAATTCGTTATTTTGAGAAAATTATTTTTTTCACCATGAGTATAGCGCTTTAGTTTGAATTAAGCAAGAACTATTTTTTAGTTATTTTTATCCTTATATACAAAAATGTAATCAAACAGAAATATTATTCAGGGCTTTTGTTTATATCTTCAATGCTAAAAATCTATCATAAAATTAGCAAATAAAAAAACCGCTAGGAAAGTCCTAGCGAGTGTCTATTCGAGAGTGAAATACTTAATTATTTAAATTAAGCATTATAAAATTTTACGACTTTGTTTTTCTTGAACACTGCAACAATCAATCCAAATACCAGAGCAAAGATGATGTACTGCAAAGCATTAAAAGGTAAAACTACTGTCAAAAGATAAGTTGGATTCAAAGTAACTGATAGAGAACCCATATTAAAAAGATGAGTTGCTCCAACAAAAATCTTATCAACATCGAAGCCAGCAGCTAAACGATAGAGAGGGAGTGCGTAGAAAACATTCAATACCATCATCACAAGAACTGATGCGATGGCTGCTAAAACTACACCAACTGTATAGTTTTTGATTGAGAATTTTTTCTTTGTAAAGAACCAAACAATTGCCATGAAGATTCCCAAAGCAATGAAGTTCATCGGCACACCAATCCAAGTTGATGGACCTTGATTAAATAGGAGATACCATAAGATAGAGCGAATAAAGAGGATAATAAATCCATCACCCAATCCCAAAGTAAAGACTCCAATAAGTACTGGAATGATTGAGAGTTCAACTTTCATAAAATCAATTCCAGGCAATAGCGGAAACTGCAAAATCGGCAATAATAAGATTGTTGATAATGCAGCAAGCATGGCAATTAATACCATCCGACGTGTTTTAGACATAAAAAAACCTCCAAATATGAGAAAATAATTCTTCAAATTTCGAGGAAGTTGATAGACATTTTTGGTTTGGCTAAAAACAGTAATCCAACCGAAGTTGATTACACTACAAAAATTGTTCATCTTCTTCCATCCAGACTTTACTGTCGCTAGCAGATTCTCACTGCTTCAATCGCCGTAGCGAATCGCGGAGTCATAAGGTCAAAGCCCTATTTACCGCCGGTCCCGAATTACACGGTGCCCTGAAGATAATTTTATTATAGCACAAAAATAGTTTGCTTATCAAGAATAAGATTTGCTTAAGAAATAAAAAAACAACTCTTTATCAGAATTGTCTTTTATAATAATCAGTTAATTTCCTTGGGCTGCATTAATCAATTGAGAAACTTCTTTTTTACTCAAACGACGAAATTGTCCTGTTGGAAGTCCATCCAATGTAAGAGTTCCATATTGAATACGACTCAATTTTTGTACTGGAAGTCCTGCAGCCGCAAACATTTTTTTAACTTGATGATTTTGTCCTTCATGGATAGTTAAACTAACAATCGAATGATTTTTTGTTTTCTCTTGTTTGATAATCTCATAACGGGCGGGACTAACTTTTTTACCTTCAATAGTCATACCTAAAGTTAAAGGACGCAAGTTTTCTTTGTTCGCTTGGCCTTCTACCTTAGCAACATAGACCTTATCAACACCATGACGTGGGTGAGTCATCATATTCGTAAACTCACCGTCGTTTGTAAGCAAAAGCAAACCGCTTGTGTCCCAGTCCAAACGTCCCACAGGATAAATACGTTCTTTAACTTGAGGCATTAAATCCATTACCGTTTGACGTCCTTTGTCATCGCTAACTGAAGAAATATAGCCTCTTGGTTTATTTAGAAGATAATAAACGGGTTCTTCATTATAAACTGCTACTCCATTAACTTCAACGATATCTCCAGTTGAAACTTGATAACCCAAGTTTGTCATTGGAACATTATTTACCGTTACTTTTCCCGCTAAAATTAGTTCTTCTGCTTTACGTCTGCTTGCCACACCTGCATGGGCCAAATATTTATTGATTCTCATTTTCTTCACTTTCGTTAAATAAGGTTTGTTCTTCTGCGATAAATCTTGACTCATCTATTTCAGGTAATTCATCTAAATGATTAATCCCAATATAGTCTAAGAAAAATTCAGTTGTTGCATAAAGACTCGGACGTCCTGGTGCTTCAACTTGTCCGACCTTTTCAACCAAATCAAAAGCACGAAGTGTTGAGAGAACACCTGAGGAATTCACTCCGCGGAGCTGATCGATTTCGAGTCGAGTTAAAGGTTGCTTATAAGCAATAATTGATAAAACTTCAAGAGCTGATTTTGACAACGATTGATTAAGAGGAGTTTTGGCATAGTTTTTAAGAATTTCTGCAAACTCTTCTTTTGTAGCCATACGATATTTACCTGCAGTTTCAATAATCGTTAAAGCAGATTCTTCATCAGAATGATATTTTTCTTTTAAGTAATCAATTTGTTGCTGACAAGCTTGTTTAGACATTTCTGTCAATGCTGACAATTCTGCCAAGGTTAAACCAGCTTCGCCAGATACAAAAAGTAAGAGTTCACAACTTGCTGTCTTATTCACTAGTTTCTTTTCTTTCTAAAATAATTTCTCCAAAAAGCTCTCCTTGAGAAAAAGAAATCTGTTGATTTTTGATTAATTCTAAAAGAGCCATAAAAGTGGTGACGAGTTCATCTTTATTAGTAGAGCTAGAAAACAAATCTGAAAATTTACATATTTTTTGTTCTGTAAATCTAGTACTTAACTCTAAAATCTTATCAGCGATTGTAAATTTCTCAGCTGCTATTTTTGTATTCTCGTCTTGAAAATGTTGTCTTTGCAACTCAAGAATTTTAGTAAAAGCTAGAAATAAATCTAAAGCAGATTTATCCTGCAAAAGTACAGTTTCATCAGTGATAATTTCTGTCTTAGCTTTTGAATAAAAATGACTACGTTCCTGATGAAGTTCATCTAAATCTTGTGACAACATTTTATATTTCCGATATTCATCAATTTGAGCCAATAAATCATACTCAAGTTGTTCTGTATCTTCAATAAAAGTTTCGGTAACTGTCGGTAAAAGTCTTCTTGATTTAATTAACATCAGTTGACTTGCCATTAACATGTACTCTCCAGCTACTTCCAATTCAAGTTTTTTCATGGTTTGAATATAGATAAGATATTGCTCAATAACTGGTACCAATGGAACTTCAAAAATATCCATTTCATACTGACTTACCAAATGCAATAAAAGGTCGAGAGGACCCTCGAAGTTTTTAATTTTTATATTGATTTCTTTAATCATATTTTACATAATAAAAATAGTGTAAATTCCTATCTATAATATTTTTCAAGCGTTGTAATAGTTGTTAAACCAAGTAGAGTTGCCAGTTCATAAATTGACTTCCCTGCTTTAACCTGATGCAAGATATACTGTTCTCTAATTTCTTTGGAAGAATAGTTCGTAAATTTTTTCAATTCAGTATAAAGAAATTGACGAGATTTTGCGAATAATTCATCAGCATTATTAATGGCTTTAACTCTTATGGCAAATTTTTCTCTAATTGGTAAAACTCGTTTTATTCCGGCTTTTTCAATCGTGAGATATTTAAAGTTCCAATTAAAATTTTCCCATTTCAATTTTTGTATCTCAGCAAAATTTAAACCAAATTCTAAAATTAATAAGGCTAAAAATTGTCCTGGACAGGTCAAAGGACCATAGAACTCAGGAAATTCCTTAATCATTGGATGATAACTTTGAGCAGTCTGTGATTTTTTTTGAACGACTTGTTTAATTTTAAAGTACTGGTCAACTTTTTGTCGTTGATACAGGAAAAGCAAATATTGATTTGCACTCGAAATCTTCCTTCGCTGTGCTGCTGGCGAAAGATTACTAATTTGAATTTTGTAAAGTTCTAAGTTTTCTGTTGTGAGTGACTTATCTTCAAAGAAAGCCTGCAAAGAAACTAAATCATAATGGTAATTTGAACGAGTATTCTCTGAAAAATTTCTGCTTGCTAAATACTCGTCAATCTCGTTTGGTAATTTCATAATATTTTGTAAAGTCGTGAGCAAAGGCACTAAAGGCCTTTAATATTTCTTGCCTAACAACAATCCCCATAAATTCCTGTCTTTTGACTACTGGGAGAAATGGCTCCTTAATTAATTTGTGCATCATTTCTTCCAAGGTTACTGATGGTCCAACTGTTTGAACATCTTTATTAACTATTTCCGAAATTGATGTATTATGTAATTTTTCAAAAAAGAAATTCTGTTCCATTTCAAATTCAACGATTTCTGTTAAACCCAAAACACCAACGTATTCTTTTTTTTCATTTAAAACTGGAACTCGTGAATACTTATACTGACTAAGCATCAGTTTGGCATGAGCAATATTATGCTCAGCATAAAGTACAGCAACATTTGAGGCAGGAATCATAAAGGTTTCACTTTGATTCAAGATAAAATCCTCAATCTTTTTATCAATCATGCAAATTACTCCTTAAAGAGCTTTGTAGACTTAGAGTCTGAACTGTAGTTCCGGGATAGGTTCATGTTGCAGATTTCGATAAGAAACTTTGAACTCTTCTCCTTCAATCTCAATTATAGCATACATTTTGATATCATACTTCCCTCTAGGTTGTGCAACTGAACCTGGATTTACATAAAGTATATTATTAATTTTTTGTGCTACTGGTTGATGGATATGTCCAAAAAGCGCGATATCTGCGTTCTTTTCCTCAGCAAAATAAGAATAACGGTCTAATCCTAAACCAACATAAAAAAGATGACCATGTGTAATTAATACCTTTTTTCCTTCAACTTCTTGAGTAAGAAATTCATGATATCCACTATCATAATCACAGTTCCCAGCAACAACAGTTATTCCTTGCCAAATTTCATCAGAACTAGGAAGTTCAGAATCTCCACAATGAAAGATAGCCGTTGCTTCATTCAAATATTTTGATTTTATGGATTCAACCACATCGCGGTCATAATGTGAATCAGACATTACTACAAACATAAGCATCCCTCTTTTACATAATTATAATTATATTTATGTTAATTTATTTAAACTTATTTGTCAAGCCACTCAGGAAGTTCAGCCATCAATTTTCTCAAGGCTTGTCCGCGATGAGAGACTTGATTTTTTTCTTTTTCTGATAATTCCGCGGCTGTTCTAAAGGCATCAACCATGAAAATAGGATCATAGCCAAAACCATTTTCTCCTTTAGGAGCGAGAGCAATATAACCATCCCAATCTGCTTCCACAACTAAACTCTCACGGTCAGGTTTTGCCGCCACAAGCGTAGTATGAAAATGTGCGCTTCTACGTTCTGGAGTAATTGCCGTTGGAGCGAGTTCATGCAAAAGTTTTGCGATATTTTTCTCATCAGTAGGATCCGGAGCTGAGAAACGATGCGACCAAATGCCAGGCAAACCACCAAGAACATCAACACAAAGTCCTGAATCATCGCCAATGACTACTTGCCCAGTAATTTCAGCGATTTGTTCTGCTTTTAAACGAGCATTTTCTTCAAAGGTTGTTCCAGTTTCTTCAATTTCAGGAAGTTCTGGATAATCTGTTAAATCTTTGATTTCATAACCGAAATCAGCAAATAATTTCTTAAATTCTTTTGTTTTTCCTGAATTTCTTGTTGCGATTATAAGTGTTTTTTCCATTTATTTTTCCTTATTGAAATTCTCTATTTCAGTATGTTCAATCTGAAGTTGTCCGATGTTTAACCATTTTTCTGCAATTTCTCGAAATGAATTAACGCCCGCAGTAGTAAAGAAACGATGCTCTAGTGGTTGACGTTCTTGTCCATTTATTGAAAAATAGTTGAGCAAAACAGAGATATCTCGTACAGCTTCTGCTCCAGAATCAATCAAACGTACCTCTTTTCCCATTGTTTCTTGGATTAAGGAACGTAAGAGAGGATAGTGAGTACATCCGAGAATTAAGGTGTCTACTTTTCCAATTAGTGGAACAAGACTTTCTGATACAACTTTTCTAGCAATTTCAGATTCCATTTCATTTGATTCAACGATTGAAACAAATTTTGGACATGCTAGGCTATATACTTCTACTGCTGATGATTTACGAGCAATTGTTTTATGATATTCATCTGAACGAATCGAAGCTTGAGTGGCAATTACACCAATTTTGTTTGTTTTTGTTTTTTGAATCGCTGAGCTTGCTCCGGGTAGGATGACACCAATCACCGGTATATCTAGTTTTTCTTTTACAATTTCTAAGGCCATCGCTGTTGCTGTATTACAGGCCATTACAATCATTTTCACATCTTTTGATAGTAAAAAATTAACCATGTCCCAAGTGAACGCAATGATTTGTTCACGACTACGCGGACCATAAGGAGCTCTTCTTGTATCTCCTATGTAGACAATTTCTTCATTTGGGAGTTGTCTAAGGAGTTCGCGAGCAACAGTCAGTCCACCAACACCAGAATCTAAGAGGCCGATTGGTCGATTGTCCATTTTTCTTCTCCTTTTAAAATATCTAATTCAAATTCTCTCTTATCCAAAATCTGTATTTTTTAATATAATGGATACTTTATTTATGATGATAAAAGCAAACGCTGAGAGAGTTTAGAACTTGTGTTCTACTGCTTCGCTCAGCGTATCTAATAGCTTATTTTTTGTTTGTGTCTGATTGCTTTGCAGCAGCACGAATTTGGCGAAGAACTTGTTGGACTTGAACTTCACTTGGTTTACGTCCCATAGATCCCATCATAAGACGAACAGCGTCTTCATTAAGGGGTGGGTTATCCATAAGTAATTTTTTTGTTTGGCGTTGTGAGAACCATGTTCCCAAGAAAAAACCTGCCAAAAGGCATACAACCATAAGCAAAATAGCTAAGATTAAATTCATTTTGAATCTCCTAATTTTGGCGAAACGCTTTCGCCATTGATGACATCTTATTATATCAAATTTTAGTCCTTTTGTCAGCACTTTATATTACTGACAGAAAGGATAAATGAGGCAAAAGTTACTGACGGAGCTGTCAGTAACTTTTTATTTCTCAAATTGTAAAATCAAAACCATCTAATGTTGCAAAATAATCAGCTGGCTTCTCTGCTCGACGAATTAAACGAGTCTTTCCATCTTCTTGAAGCAAAACTTCGGAACTTCTTAATTTAGCATTATATTGATAACCCATTGAGAATCCATGCGCACCAGTATCATGAATCACTAATAAATCTCCTATTTCTATTTTAGGAAAGGCTCTTTCTTTTGCAAATTTATCATTATTCTCACATAAAGAACCTGTAATATCATAAATTTCAGTCGCTTCATCATTTTCTTTTCCAGCAACTGTGATGTGGTGATAAGCATCATAAAAGGCTGGACGCATCAAGTTAACTGCTGATGCATCAACGCCAACGTATTTTCGATAAGTTTCTTTAAGGTGCAAAACTTTTGTAATCAAATGACCGTGTGGAGCTAGCATAAAACGTCCCAATTCGGTATAAATTTTTAGATTTTCTATTCCGTTAGCGCTCAAAACTTCTTCATAAGCTTCGTGAACACCTTGACCGATTTTGGCAATATCATTTGCCTCCTCATCAGGACGATAGTTCACACCAATTCCGCCTGATAAGTTAATGAAATCAAGGGTAATTCCAGTTTCTTCTCTAATTTCTAAAGCAAGCTTAAAGAGCTTGCGGGCAAGTTCTGGGTAATAATCATTTGTCACTGTATTTGAAGCCAAAAAACTATGCATTCCAAATTTTTTCACGCCTAATTTTTGCAAATCTTTAATTCCTTGGATGAGTTGGGCTTTTGTCATTCCGAATTTAGATTCTTCTGGATTATCCATAATTTTTGTTCCCATAGCAAAAACTCCACCGGGATTGTATCTCAAACTCATTGTTTCCGGAAAAATAAAATCTGTCAGATTTTTCAAAAATTCAATATCTTCATAGGCATCAAGATTGATTGTCGCACCCAATTGATTAGCAAATTGAAATTCTTCAGCTGGAGTATCGTTTGATGAAAACATCATCTCAGAGCCGTCAAACCCACATTTTTCGGAAAGTAACAATTCGACATAAGAGGCGCAATCAACGCCACACCCCTCTTCATGAAGAATTTTTAAAATAGCTGGTGTGGGTGTCGCTTTCACAGCAAAAAATTCTTTAAATCCTTTATTCCAAGCAAAGGCTTTGTGAAGGTCACGCGCTTTTTGACGAATTCCTTTTTCATCATAAAGATGAAATGGTGTTGGAAATTCCTTTGTGATTTGTTCTAATTGTTCTTTTGTTACAAATGGTGTCTTCATCTCTCACCTCATTTTTAGATTATTTATAAGTATAGCATATCATCAAAAGCTTGGACACAAAAAAGTTCCTGCCATTTTTACTGACAGAAACTTTTTTTACTGACAGAATGATAAATTATGCTGTAGCGACTTTTATTAATTGTTCATCAACAATTTCGGCTGTTTTTCTTCCTTCACGGATTGCCCAAATAACCAAAGATGGACCTCGTCTGGCATCGCCTGCGACTAGAACTTTGTCATTATTTGTTCGATAATCATCATAAATTTCTTGAACACCAAATTTATCCAATAATCCTGTGTCAGTCCCAACAAATCCCATAGCAAGTAAAACTAAGTCAGCTTCAATTACTTGTTCAGTCCCTTCTACCGCCTTGAAGTCAGGTCCAACTTTGGCTACTTTTAAACCAGTAAGTTGACCTTCAGCATTTGTTTGAAAAGCTGTTGCAGTCATTTGATAGGTTGTCAAATCAGTATTTCCCACAAATTCTGCTTCTTTTTGCCCATAACCTGCTCTCAAGGTCATTGGCCACTCAGGCCAAGGGTTGTTATCTAAACGATCAGTGGGTAAACTTGGTGTGATTTCTAATTGAGAAACCGATGCTGCTCCTAAACGAACTGCTGTTCCGATACAATCGTTCCCTGTATCTCCACCACCAATGACTACTACTTTTTTTCCTTTTAATGATTGACTAATATTATCTTCGCCCTCTTCAAGGACAGTTTTAGTCGTTTCTGTCAGAAAATCAATGGCAAATCGAATTCCAACTGCTTCACGGCCTGAAATATTTAAATCACGTGGAATTCCTGCGCCAATCGCCAAAATAATTCTATCAAAATTTACTGACAGGTCTTCGTAACTGATTGTCTTTCCAATCTCAGTATTGGTGACAAAAGTCACACCAAGTTCTGTCATTAAATCAATCCGTTTTTGAACGACTTTTTTATCCAATTTCATATTTGGAATGCCGTACATCAATAAGCCGCCCAAACGATCTGATTTTTCAAAAACAGTAACGCTATGTCCCAATTGATTAAGACGCCAAGCAGCTGACAGACCGGCAGGTCCAGACCCAATAATCGCTATTTTATAACCTGTCGGCTCCGCCGCTTTGCCAATTTCAGCCACCCAACCTTCATCATTTCCTAAATCACCCAAGAAACGTTCATTATCTTTAATGGTTACTCCTGCACCGTTTAAGGCCTCGGCACAAGATTTTTCACAAGGAGCAGGACAGACTCGCCCGGTAAACTCTGGAAAAGGATTGGTTAAAATCAAACGTTCATAGGCTTTTCTTTGTAAACCACGATAAATCAAATCATTCCACTCTGGGATGTGATTATCATTTGGACAACCTGAGACAGCTCGTTTGCCCCCATAAAATATCCCTTGATGGCAAAAAGGAACATCACAATGCATACAACGTGCCGCTTGTTTTTGTCGTTCTTCAGTAGATAAGGGAACTTGCAATTCAGCAAAATCCTTTATCCGCTCCGCTAATTCACGGTAAGGATTATCATTTCTTGGATAATTTAAAAATCCATTTGGATCAGCCATTAGCTCACCTCCGTTACTTTTTTAAAGGTTGTCATCGTAAGTGCTTCGCCTGACAAACCTGTTTTAGCCAAATCTTCTTCAATATTTTTAATATGATGATATTCTCTTGGATAAACTTTGACAAATTTTTCGCGTTCTGTTTGCCAATGTTCTAAAATAAATTTTGCTTTTGCTGAATCAGTATAATTCAAATGTTTCTTCAATAATTCTTCTAAAACTTCATCACCTGAAGTTTCATCTAAAGCATAAAGATCTACCATTTCCCGATTCACTTTATTTTCAAAATTGCCAGCGACATCATAAACATAAGCGATACCACCAGACATCCCAGCTGCAAAATTACGACCTGTTGTGCCAAGGACAACAGCGATACCACCAGTCATGTATTCACAACCATGGTCACCCGTTCCTTCCACAACAAAATGTGCTCCTGAATTTCGGACACCACAACGCTCACCTGCACGACCTCGGAAATAAGCTTCGCCACCGATAGCCCCAAAGAGCGAAACATTCCCCACAATAGAAGTATTTTCAATATCATAAGCGGCATCTAGAGGTGGTTTTACAATCAAACGGCCCCCTGACAATGATTTTCCAATATAATCATTGGCTTCGCCAATCAAAGTAACCTCCATACCAGCGGTTGCGTAAGAGCCAAAGGACTGGCCAGCAACCCCTTCGTATTCATAGCAAACAGAAGCATCTTTTAGACCAAAATTACCATAACGTTCAGCAATCCAACCTGCCATTCGCGCGGTCGTTGTTCGATTAATATTTTTAATCGTGCCATGAACCGTTGCCTGAGAACCATTATTAAGTGTAGCCTCCGTGAATTGGTCTAATTCTTTCCAAGCACGAGGATTAGCAAAAGGATCACTATGCCTTGTTGCAATCGGTAAGGCATGACCAAGCATACGGCTAAAGTCCAAACCTCGCATTTTAGCTGGTAAATCTTCTTTAGCTTGCAAGAGCTCGGCATGACCTACCAATTCATTGATTGTTCTAAAACCAAGTTCGGCTAAAAGTTCTCGAACTTCCTCAGCCATAAATTCCATTAAACGCACAATGTGCTCTGGTTTTCCAGCAAAATTTGCTCTTAATCTAGGATTTTGTGTGGCAATACCTACCGGACAAGTATTTAAATGACAATTTCTTGTCATGATACATCCAATCGCAACCAAAGCTAAACTACCAAATGAATATTCTTCAGCACCTAGCATTGCAGCAATCGCAATATCTCGACCTGTGACTACTTTACCATCAGTTTCCAAAATCATTCGGTCACGTAAATTGTTCAAACTAAGCGTTTGATGTGCTTCTGCCAGTCCCATTTCCCAAGGGAGACCTGCATCTCTTGTTGAGTTTCTAGGACTTGCTCCAGTTCCACCATCATAACCAGAAATAACAACTTTATCAGCTCCGGCTTTAACACACCCTGTAGCAATTGTTCCAACACCAGTCGATGAAACCAACTTAACGTTGATTTTTGCATAAGGATTAATTTTTTTCAAGTCAAAAATAAGTTGCGACAAATCTTCAATGGAATAAATATCATGATGAGGCGGTGGTGAAATTAAACTTACCCCTGGAGTTGAGTTTCGAACTTCTGCCACCCAAGGAAAAGCTTTTTTACCTGGCAATTGCCCACCTTCACCTGGCTTAGCACCTTGCGAAATTTTAATTTGAATCTCTTCGGCAGACATTAAATAAGCAGCTGACACACCAAATCGTCCAGAGGCGACTTGTTTAATTTTAGAATTATTGATTGTGCCATAACGTTTTGCATTTTCACCACCTTCACCCGAATTGGATTTTGCACCAATAGAGTTCATGGCTTGAGCAATACATTCGTGAGCCTCTTGTGACAATGAGCCAAATGACATGGCCCCAATTTTGAAACGTTTAACAATTTCACGAGCTGGTTCTACTTCGCTCATCTGAATGGACTTCCGATCAGATTTGATTTTCCAAGTGTGACGTAAGCTTGTCGGCGATTTTAGAGCAATATCATTTAGATACTGACTATATTTTTTATATTTTTCAAAATCATTTTGACGGACAGCATTTTGAATTTGGTAAATCATTTGTGGGTCATAGATATGATGTTCTCCCTCATCCGCCCGGTATTGGAAAGAACCGCCTGTTTCCAATAAATCCTGTGCCCGATGTCCATAAGCTTTCTCATATCGTAAACGATATTCGTCCTCGATTTGGGCAAGAGAAAGTCCACCAATTCTTGTACTCGTACCTGTGAAGTACTTGTCAACGACTTCTTTAGATAAACCAATTGCTTCAAAAAGTTGAGCCCCTTTATAACCGACAATTGTTGAAATCCCCATCCGGCTCATGACCTTAACAATACCTTTTTCTGCCGCATGACGGAAATTTTCAAGTTGTTCAGGGGCTCCCATACCCCAGTCTGAAAGGGTTGCGTATGCACCATAAGGATGAATTCCTGAAACGCCATAACCTACAAGCGCTGCAAATTGATGAACTTCACAGACCTCAGCTGTATCTACAATAATTGCAAATTTAGACGCATTATGACGTCCTAACATATAATGATAAAGTCCTGACAAAGCAAGTAAAATAGGCATTGGTACTTTATTTTCAGCAAAGTCACGGTCAGAAAGCACGATAATAGTTGTTCCTTGATTAATCAAACTTTCTGCCTTATAAAAGAGTTTGTTCAATGCATTTTCTAAAAGATCATCCTTATCATATAGGGTGGAAATAACTTCTGTATGATAATGTTCTTCCTTCAATGCTAAGATTTTTTCAAAGTCAGCCGTTGAAAGGACTGGACTGTCTAATTTTAACTTACGAACATTTTCACCTGTGATTTTTGCTGGATTCCCATCTTCTCCCAAATAGGTTTCTGTTCCAATGACAATTTGTTCCCTAATCGCATCAATTGGCGGATTGGTCACTTGAGCAAATTGTTGTTTGAAGAAATTATAGAGTGATTGAGCTTGGTCAGATAAAACTGCCAAAGGAGCATCAAAGCCCATTGAAATTGTAGGTTCATTGGCTGATTCTGCCATTGGTAAAAGTACTGTCCGAATGACTTCGTCAGTATAACCAAATAATTTCCATAGGGTATTCATTTTTGCTGACGGAATTGGATTTGTTTTTTCACTTTCTGTCAGTGCTGACAGTTTCTTCAAACCAGCTGACAGAAATTTTTGGTAGGGATATTTATTAGCATAATAACTCTTAACTTCTTCATTACGAATAATTTTTCCTTCGTCAGTATTGACTAACAACATGTTACCAGGTCCAAGAACTGATTTTTCAATGATTTCATCGGCTGGGATATCAACCACACCAGATTCGCTTGACAGAATGATAAAATTATCCTTTGTCACAAGATAACGACTTGGTCTTAAACCATTCCGATCAAGTCTTGCCCCAACAGTTTTTCCGTCAGTAAATACTAAAGCTGCCGGACCATCCCAAGGCGCAATATGAGCAGTTGAATATTCGTAAAAAGCTTTCAATTCTGGACTTAAGCCAGTTTGTTCTCCCCAAGCCTCAGGAATCATGGTCAGTAAACTTTCTGGAAGTTCTCGACCATTTCGATAGAAATACTCCATACAATTTTCTAATTTGGCTGAATCAGAATTTTCTTCATTGTACATTTCAATATCGTTGACTTTCATCCAGTTTTCAGCTCCGCGAAGCGTGTTAATTTCGCCATTATGTGCTAGAAAACGAAAAGGTTGAGCCCGATTCCAAGAGGGAAAAGTATTGGTAGAAAAACGGCTATGTGTTAGTGCAATATGACTTTTGAAATCTTCATCAGACAAATCAGGATAAAAGAGTTTTACTTGATACGCGTGAAGCATTCCCTTATAAACAACCGTCTGACTAGATAATGAACAAATATATAATTCCTCTTCGTCAAAACGTTTTTCAAGATTTCGTCTGATAATAAATAAATCATTTTCAAAATTAGAAATTTCGCTGACAGCTTTTTCAGATGATTTTTTCTCAATAAAAACTTGAACAAAAGACGGCATAATTCCTTGAGCCGTTGCTCCACATGCTTCAAAATTAAAAGGAACTGTGCGCGTGAATAAGACTTCATATCCTTGAGCCTTAACAGCTGCCTTAATCGCTTCTAATTCTTGATGTTTTTTATTTTCCTTACGCGATAAGAAAAATTGCCCTACGGCATAATCACCAAGTTTTGGTAGTTCTACATCATGTTCTTTTGCAATTTTACGAAAGAATTCGTCAGGCAAAGCAAGTAAAATACCTGCCCCATCTCCGGTTTCTGGTTCAGCACCCGTTCCACCACGATGATTCATCCTTGTTAACATGGTCAGCGCTCTCTCAACTAAAAGGTGACTAGCTTTACCGTCAATTTGGGCAATGAAGCCCATTCCACAAGCATCCGATTCAAAATCAGGCTGCCAAAGTGTCGTTTTCATGGCTTGTTTAGCTTTTTTATTCATAACACAACCTCTTTTATTTTACAATTTGGTTCTTTTATTCTACTAAAATTTTTATGAAATATCAATATATTCTGACAATTATATATAAATGTAATTTTTAGTAGCTTTATCAAAACTATAAAAACCCTTACAATTGACAAAAAGAGACTAAAATCATAAGATAAAAGAATGAATAAGGAACAATTAAAGACACTAATTAATTCAGGAAAAACATACGATGACGCCGATTTAGACTTGTCTGAATATCGTAACCATGCCCTTTTTGAAAGCCGCCGTTATAATCAAAAAATTAATAACAATGAGGGTTATCATCCAGAAATCTTAAAGAATCTTTTTGAACATTTAGGTAAAAATCCTTATATTGAATCTAATTTTCGCTGTGAATTTGGCTTCAATATAAGAATTGGCGATAATGTCCTCATTAATCATGATATGATTATTTTAGACTGTAACCAGGTCACGATTGGCAATAATGTTTACTTTGGCCCCCGTTGTGGTTTATTTGCTGCCAATCATTCGGAAGATCCAAGTTTAAGAACTGCTGGTGGGGTCTATTCAAAGCCGATTACGGTTGGGAACCAAGTCTGGTTGGGGGCAAATGTCAGCCTTCTTCCTGGTGTAAGCATTGGTGACAATAGTATTATTGGTGCAGGAAGCGTCGTTACCAAAGATATTCCAGAAAATGTGATTGCTGCTGGTAATCCTTGCCAAGTGATTCGTCCAATTCGAACAGAGGATCAAGAATGGATTAAAAAAGATAAATTATTTATTTCAAAATAAAAAAGCTAAAGAGTATTCTTTAGCTTTTTAAAATTATTCAACTTTAACTATCCAGCCTTCTGGTGCTTCAACATCACCAAACTGAATGCCAACCAACTCATCATATAAACGTTTAACCGTTGGTCCTACTTCTGTTTCTGAATGGAAAATATAAGAATCTTCTCCATCGTCGATACGACCAATTGGAGAGATAATTGCTGCTGTCCCACAAGCTCCTGCTTCAACAAATTTACCTAAATCTTTGGCATAAACTTCACCCTCAATCGCTTTGAGCCCCAAACGATGTTCAGCTAAATAAAGAAGAGAATATTTAGTAATTGAAGGTAAGATAGATGGACTCAATGGTGTGATAAATTCATTATCAGCTGTAATTCCAAAGAAATTCGCTGCCCCAACTTCTTCAATTTTAGTATGTGTGCTTGGGTCAAGATAAATCGCATCTGCATAGCCTGAAGCTTTGGCACCAACTTCTGCTTGTAAAGAAGCTGCGTAATTTCCTCCAACTTTGGCACCACCTGTACCAAGTGGAGCCGCCCTATCATAATCTCTTGAAATTACAAATTTTGAAGGAGCCAATCCGCCTTTAAAATAAGAACCAACTGGCATAGCAAAAACGGTGAAAATATATTCATCAGCAGGTTTTACCCCAATAACATCACCAACCCCAATCAAAAGTGGACGGAGATAGAGCGTTGCACCCGTTCCGTAAGGAGGCACAAAATCTTCGTTGGCTTTCACCACTTGTTTAACTGCATCAATAAACATTTCAGTTGGAACTTCTGCCATGCAAAGTCGACGCGCCGTATTTTGCAAACGAGCAGCATTTTGGTCAGGACGGAAAAGTTGGATTGAACCATCCTTTGTTCGATAGGCTTTTAATCCTTCAAAACCTTGTTGACCATAATGCAAAGCAGGTGATGATTCACTAATATGAAGTTGATTATCTCCTGTTAGTTCTCCAGCACTCCATTTTCCGTCTTTAAAACGAGCGATATAACGAAAAGGTAAGTTCCGATAGCTGAATCCTAAATTTTCCCAGTCTAAATTAATTGCCATAACATCCTCCAAATTTTTTTGTTATAATAGATTATATTATTTTCTGTAACATAAAACAAGAAAATATTCATGAAATTCGGTAAAAGTTCAAACAATTTTTTCAAATATAGTCAATTTCTCTATAAATGAATTTATAAAATTACTGAACAAAGGAGCAAAAATGAACTTATTAAAAACAAACTGGGAAGACTTTGGTTTATTTTTATTAGATAAAGCAATTACAATTTTATTAATTAGTATTCTTTTTTTTATTCTCTATCAAGCCGGCTCTCGTATCGTTAAACGCTTATTTAAAAATTATAGTGAGCAAAAATGGACAGATACTTCGAGAATCTTAACCCTCTCTCGACTGACAACCAGTGCCATCCATTATCTTACAGTTTTTCTTTATATCTATACTGTTCTAGGAGTCATCGGAATTCCTGTTGCAAATATCCTTGCTGGTGCTGGTATTCTCGGAGTTGCTCTAGGTTTCGCTGGGCGAGATTTAGTCGCTGATATTATCAATGGCTTCTTTATAATCGTTGAACATCAAATCAACGTTGGAGATACTGTGGCTTTTGCTGGCCTTGACATTGAAGGGGTAGTAAAAACTGTTGGAATTCGTTCAATTACAGTAATTGGCGCTGATGGCGCAACGACTTTTATTCCTAATCGAAATATTGCTGCCCTCAAAAACTACTCATACAAAGAAAGAACTGTTAATCTTGATGTGCCAGTAACAAGTGAAAATCTGATTGAAAGAAAAAATCAGATTATGGAAGTTAATGCAAATTATCCTCAACTTAAATATTTAGGAATTATCAACATTGAAGACAAACTCTTCTTAAGAACAAGTTTAACAGCCCCATTATCTAAGATTACTCCTTTAAAAATGGAGATTTTAGATAAATATTATGAAAAATAATCACTGACAGACTTATGACTAAATAGAAAAAACAAAATTTATCATCAAAATAAAAGCGATATAGATTAACTATATCGCTTTTATTTTTTCCTAAGATGAATATCAATTTTTTTAGTGAGTAAAGCCATATGTTTTATTTTCAGGTTCCTCATGGTATAGAATATGAGCATTATTTAAAGCCTCAATTGCTTCTTGCATATCTTGAACATAGTTAAATGCCATATTCATCCCAAAATCTGCTCGAATCACTAAACGTTGAATGATTTCATTTTCCAAATTTTTGGGAAGTGGATAAGCAGGCACTTGCCATCCCTTCATTAATAAACGGTCTGCCAAATCATAAAGATTCCAAACCCGATTTGAATCTTCTTTTAATTTATAGCAGACAATTGGCAATTGTGACCCATCGTTCATAATTTCAAACATTCCAGTTTTTTCAATTTCTTTTGCTAAAAACATGGCGACTTTATGCGTTCTCTCATGAATAGCTTTATATCCATCAAATCCATAACGTACAAAATTATAATATTGACCAATTAATTGAGAGGCACTGTGAGAAAAATTAATGGCCATCGTTGGTAGTTCTCCTCCAAGATAACTTACTTTAAAAATTAATTCTTCTGGTAAATATTTTTTGTCACGCCACAAAACCCAACCTACGCCAGGATAAACTAAACCATATTTATGACCTGAGGTATTGATTGAAATGACATTTTTCAAACGGAAATCCCACTCAAGTTCTGGCTCAACAAAGGGAGCATAAAGTCCTCCTGAAGCAGCATCTACGTGAATATAAACTTTGTAATCTGTCTGTTTATTATATTCTTCAATCAAATTATCCAAAGCTTTGATATCATCATAACGACCAGTATAAGTAATCCCCATAATACCAACTACCCCAATCGTATATTCATCAACATAATCCATCACTTTATCCAAATTGATTGACATATGTTCTCTATCCATTGGCACTTCTCGCATTTCAATATCCCAATAAACACAGAATTTTTCCCAGCAAACTTGATAACCAGATGAAATAACTAAGTTTGGCTTTTTCGCATTAATGTCTAATCCCAATTTTTCTGCTCGCTTGCGCCAAGAAAACTTCATGGCCATTCCACCAAGCATACAAGCTTCTGAAGAACCAATTGTTGAAGTCCCCATAAATTTTTCTTTTTCACTCGCATTCCAAAGGTCAGCGATCATGTTGACACAACGGTTTTCAATTTCAGTTGTTCTTGGATATTCCGATTTATCAATCGCATTTTTTTCCAAGGTCTGACTCATTAGCTTGACTGCTTCAGGTTCCATATAAGTTTGACAGAATGTGGCTAAATTTAAACGAGCATTCCCTTCATCTAACATTTCATCTTGAACTAATTGATAGGCCACTCGAGGCTCAATTGATTGTTGAGCTAATTTATATTTAGGCAAATCCACTTGTTCACTTTCTGAACCAAAAATTGGTTCCAAGAACTCTGCTTCATCGCGATTTTCTTTTCCGTATAACATAGGTACATCCTCCAATTTTTTAATGTTTTAAGATATGTTCTTCTTTTTTAATAATATGATGCTCACCACGAGCTGCTGGATAAATCGCGGGGTTCACATCTCTTGCTTTAAAGTGCCTTGGTTCTTCAATAGTATCATGTCCCCTTTTATCATGCAATTCATAAACAATAAATAGCAAGATAGCAGTCACAACAAAACTTATAAGAAGTATCATTTTGTAAGTATGAGTCTCATTTTTCGCAATTGATGCTGGAGGAACAAAGGAAATAAATAGAGCAAAAATTGATAATAAAAATCCAATTCCCGCAATGATTGTTTTTCCAACTCTTTTACCTGGAACATTATAAGTGCGCTTTAAATTTTGTTTTTTATAGATTAAAACAAAGTAACCAATAAAAAATAAGAGATAACCTACCAAATAAATCACTACTGTCAGTGAAATGGCAACTAAGAAAGATAAATTATTTCCTCCTCCTCCAAAAGTTAATACAGCGCCCCAAAGTGTAACAATGATTCCTTGAATCATAACTAGCGGAACAGGGACTTCATGCGTATTTGTTTTACGTAAAAATTTTGGTAATAAGCCTCTTTGTGCTGCTGCAAACATCCCTCTAGAAGGACCAACAACCCATGAACTCACTTCTCCCATAACCCCAAAGGCAATCATTAGTGCAATTATTTTAACTAACCATCCCAAATGATGATTAAAATGTAAGATTAACGTTTGAAAAGTTTGAATTACCCCTGCACTTAATGATAAGTCTTTTTGAGGAATAACCGCTGCTACAGAAAATCCACCTATGGCATCTAAAGAAATAGCTAAAATTACTAATAAAATCATTGCTAAGGGATAATTTCTCTTTGGATTTTCAAGTTCATTAATGTGCGAAGCTGAAGCTTCTACCCCCATATAAGCAAGAATAAAAGAAACAAAAACTACTAAAGTTGATAGTTGTGAAAAATCTGGGACAAAAGCATGCTTATTAATTGGTATCTCTATAGGATTACCTCCGATAAAATATGCCGCAGCTAACCCAAACAAGATAATCGATGGAATCACTATTCCAACTACGAAACCAGCTTTTACCAATTTAGCAGTTCTTTGTGTCCCACCTAACTGAGAAAATGTCAATCCCCAAAAAATGATGAGTAAACCAATAAATTTAATCAATGGATCTGTATTAAGTGCCTGAAAATTTAACACATAAGAGAGGGCCCCTAAAATGAAATAGATCATAGTGACAAAGCCAACTGTAATTTGGAACCACTGAAAAAATATGGCTGCAAAACCAAAGCGCTCCCCTAAAGTTTGGCTCACCCAACTAAAAATTCCACCATTTTCCCAACCTTCAACCGTCGCCATTTCTGCTGCACAGAGCGCTACGGGCAAAAACCAGAGTAGTCCTCCGAGAAGTAAAAAGAACACCAAATGTAATTTTGACGTGGCAAAAGTTGGATACTCATAGACAGTCAAAACCATTGAAGCGGTTAATGCAAAAAAACCGAATAATGATAATTTTTTTTGATTCATCATACCTCCTTATATTTATGATTGAATTTTTTAAAAGACATGTTATATAGCCTCATACAACTCATCTTCATTTTCTAGTATATGCTCCAGAATAAAAAAAATCTCTTTTAAACTGTTGCTTTAAAGCAACAGCTCAAAAGAGACTAAATTGACTTTTTCAAATACTTTTCCATTTTTTTCTGATAGAATTCTTTTATCTTCATTCCTCCAAATTCTTCCAAAGTTTCAAGCGCATAATTTATTTTTACTTCTCCCACTTCTGCATTTTCAAAATTAAAAATAATGATACCTCTGGCAAGATGTCTTAATACTTCAGAATATAAATCAACACCTACAGTTCGATATTTTTTAGTCATTTCTAAAATATTTTCGGCTTTTGTTCTTTCTCCATTAGCCGCGTATATCGCAACGCTTTTATAGGCTATTTGCAATAATCTCCTTCTATATTTTAAGACTCTACAGTAATTTTCACATCTTTTGTCAAAGTTAAAGAGCAACAATTCCAATTGATTGACATTGAGATAATCAGATACAAAATAGAATAAAGTTAGTTCAAAATATCCCCACTCTTCAATATTACAAAGATAAGTTTCAATTTCCTTAACTTCTGTCTGACTAATAGTCCCAAGCTTCGTTTTAACGGTAATCATCAGTAAATGATTCCCCGTTTCTTTAACTTCAGAATATAACTCTTTTATTTTATCTCGATTTTGACTAAATTCAGCTTTTTCCAATTCTAATATAAAAAATTCTTGGAAATTCGGCATATAATTATTTACTATCAATTCGTACTCAGCTAATGGAACTTGCATTTCTTCTAACATCAAATCTATGCGCTCAAAACTCATCATACACTTTCCATGTTCAAATCTAGATATATTTGAACGGTCTATCCCTAGTTTACTAAAGTATGATAATCCTAAATTCTTTTGGTTTCGTAACTTTTTAAAACAATCTCCATATTTTTTATACATTCTCAACCTCCCCAAACTATTACTTTTATTGTTTTTTCAAGATTTATAACAGTTCATTAGTTATACTCTTTAATCAGTATGTCAATGTAGCTGTTTTTTATGTATTTAAGAAATTACGCAATTGAGATTATAACTTATTTAGGACTTAATCGTCAAATTTATACCAGTTCATACAAAAGTATATCTTACATAATTTATAATAAAAAACATTTATATTACTTTATATTTCTCTTAGGCTATTAAAGAAAACAGTTTAAAAGCTTATACTGGGCTCATCATCTGCTCTGTTAGAATTTTTATATAAGACTTTTGTTAAAATAATTATTATTAAAAAATATTGGAAATTATAACAGATGTAACTATACCAATTTAAAATATTTTATTAATAACTAATTCTATAAAAAACTCCTTTTATTTATTATGTCATTTAGGTTAATATAAAATTAGTTTTTTATTAAAAAAGGAATAGCCTAAATAATTACTGACAGACCTGTCAGCAAAAAAACGTGAACAGATAACGTTCACGTTTTACATATTTTTACTGACAGAATCTACGATTTAAAATTGACCATAGTTTTAATCGGCTCATAGGACTTGCGATGAATTCTTGTGATACCATACTTTGTTAGAGCTTCAAGATGTTTTGCAGTTCCATAACCTGCATTATGTTCAAAATCATACTCAGGAAATTCCCGAGCAAGCTCTTTCATCATTTCATCACGAGTTACTTTAGCAACAATTGAAGCCGCCGCAATCGAGGCTGAGCGAGCATCCCCGTGAATAATTTTTGTCTGTGCAATAGGTAGATCCAAAACCATAGCATCAATTAAGAGATGCTCAGGTTTAACAGATAATTTTGATACTGCTTGAATCATTGCAATTTTTGTTGCTTCATAAATATTTACTTCATCAATTTTTTCCGCATCAACAATCCCAATCCCTATTGCTAAAGCTTTTTCTTGAATTTCGGATAGAATAGCATGATGTTTTGATTTTGGCACTTTTTTACTATCATTTAAACACCGAATTTTACAATTTTTAGGTAAAATGACTGCTGCAGTCACTACAGGACCAGCAAGCGGTCCACGACCAACTTCATCAATACCTGCAATTAATTGAATTTCTTGACCATAAAGTTCTTTCTCAAATTCCAACATTTGTTCCAAACGAGCATCTTCTGCTAACTCTGCTAAAATTTGTTTTTTTCTACTTTTAAGTGCTGCTTGAACCCCAGCCCGTTCATCTGCTTCATACTCTAAGAATTCTTTTGCTGACACGTCTGTCAGTTTGGCTAAGGCCGCTTTAATTTCTTTAATGGTTTGTCCCATTTTACTCACCAACTCTCAAAAATTACTGACAGCTTTTCTGTCAGTAATTTTACATAATATTATTTATGTTATAAGCGCTTAAAATCTATCAATATAATTATAAACTCATAGTCCATCAACTCCAACTTCATCCAAACAGAACAAGCCCAATTTTCCATCCCGGACATCTTTGACAAACATATTATAGAAACGATCATAATCATCACGGAAACCAAATCTTGCGGTCAACTCCATGATTAAGTCTGGAATTTCAAGCTCCAAATCTTCTTCTGTCATTCTATATCGTTTCATTGTGACTGTTCGATAATTCTTCAAAAAATAATTTAATCCAAAAATTGTTACCTCATCCATAGGCAATAAATCATCCTTAATTGCCCCAGTCAAAGCTAATTTTAAACCAACAAGTTGATCTTCAAATTTTGGCCAAAGAATACCTGGTGTGTCCAATAATTCTAATTCTTTATTAGTTCGAATCCATTGTTGACCCTTAGTCACCCCTGGACGGTTCCCAGTCACTGCAACTTTTTTACCTGCTAAGCGATTCATCAGAGTTGACTTCCCTGCATTCGGAATTCCGATAATCATTGTTCGCAAAGTAGTATGAGCAATACCGCGCTCCTTATCATGAGCGACCTTATCTGCCATCAATTTTTTAGCAGCAACAGTTAATCTTTTTGCTGTATATTCTTCTTTAGAATTAATGGCTAAAGTTATAAAACCTTGATCATCAAAATATTCAATCCATTGTGCTACTGCATTAGAATCAGCTAAATCAGCTTTATTTAAAGCAATAATTCTTGGTTTATCCCCAATAATTTGCCCTAACATCGGATTACGTGAAGAAATAGGGAGACGAGCATCAACCAATTCAATCACAAAATCAACATATTTTAAATTTTCTTGCACCTGACGACGTGCTTTGGACATATGCCCAGGAAACCATTGTATCACCATATTAATACTCCTCAAATCAACTGTAATCTCTACAGCTTTTATATATTTATAATTTCACATTCAGATAAGAATCAAGACTTAGCTGAGTTTTTATTCTACTAAAAGAATACAAATTTGAATTCTAATTTTTGCCCTCTTTTAAACCCAAAAGAATATAAAAAATGGACAAAGATTACCTTATCCATTTTAGCATTTTTCAACTTTTTTTGTAATCCTCAATTTTCAGGATTCAGATTTTCCGATTTTTAATAAATCAAGACCCAAAGTTAATTCTCTTAAGACCTTTTTAAAAACCTCTACAGAGAAAGAGGGGGATGTTGTCAAAGTTAAGAAAGTTTCTCCCCTATCAGTAATTGTGTAGTCTGTATCATAAAAACCATTCTTTTTATAGAATTTTAGACGTTTTACTCTCTGTTCATAATTATCTGCACTCGGATCAAGTCTCTCAATGTTCAAAGTAATATTTTTACCTGAAAATTTTTCTTTTAAAGTTTCTAAAATCGCTGAACCATAACCTTTAGACTTAACCTGATTATTAACTGCTAAATATAAAACAAAAGTCATCTCTTCATGACTCACAAGGTAAGAAACACCACAAAATTCATCATTTTGATAGTAAGCCCAGAAATGTACATTTTTCTTCAAGGCCCAAAGTTTTAGCAACCAAATTGGATATTGTTCTTCTTTAGGAAAAGAATTTTTAACTAAATCTATGACTTGACGATATTCCGGTAAAGTTTTAGATACATTTTTTATTTCTAAATTCATTATTTCTCCTCTACTTTAAGGGTAATATATCGATTATATCAAAAAAGATTTAGAGGTCATAATGAAGTCCTTTTACTATTAGTATAAAATATCTAATCTAGTCTTATAAGCCAATTCTTTAATGTTTGAAAGATTGCTTCTTGCTGTTGAAGATTAGAAATTGACGCCTTTTTATCTCCTTTTTGAAAACCATAGCTCCCAAATCCACTATGGTTTCCACCTTCTATAGTAATATACTTCGTTTGTTGTGGAAGATATTGTTTCGCCTTTTGATATGATGACCAGTTTAGGACCCCATCTTGAGAACCAACTATAGATAATATTCCTCCATTAAAATTAGTTAGACTTCCTTTTTTATCAGGATAACTAGCTAAAAAGAAAACTCCTTTTAATGATGAATCAGATATTCTTTTTTCTGCAAACCGACTTGCAATTACCCCACCTAATGAATGGCCACCGACCACATAATTATTGATTTTATTCGCTTTAATAATTGAGGAAGCTTTATCTGGATTAAACACTGCTAAATTTAAAGGTTCTTTTATTAGATAAACCGTATATCCTGCTTTAGCAAGTTTATTTGCCCAAATACTATAACTCTTATTATCTACTAGGGCCCCCTGATAAAAGATAATGCTTGTTTTATTAGGATTTCCTTTAAATACAAGGGTATCATTCTGAACTTCAGCTTTTTGTGAAATTTTTAAAGCTTCAGAAGTGGGATGATAGCTATTCGTCTTAAGGTAAAAAAATATAAACGTAGCAATTATCAGTATTACCACTCCCGAAAAACTTAAAATTTTCTTTAACTTACTTTTTTTCATTCTTACTTCATTCTCCATATTGATATTATAATTATTATAACATGACAACAAAAACTAAAACGATTATATATTTATACTAATAAGACAAATAAATAAATTGCACTAACTTGCATTTTTAGTGTAGTTTTAATTAAATAATTGCAGTTTATTGCTTGTTCTCATGCGCTATGTTATGATAGTTAAAAAGGAGAGAGAATGTTATTAGAAGAAAGACTATCAAAAATTAGCCAAATCGTTGATAAAGAAGGCAGTGCCACAATTGATTTTCTAGCTCAAAAACTTGAAGTTTCAAAAGATACAATTAGGAGAGATTTAATAAAGTTAGAATCCAGAAAAAAATTGCATCGAGTTCACGGTGGAGCAATTCCAATCGGCAAAGAGGCTGAGATTTTGAATTATGAAGAACGCTCAAATATTTCCAGCAGTTTAAAGAAAAAAATAGCAAGTAAAATAAAAAATCTCATAAAAGATCATAGCACTCTTATTTTTGATTCATCAACAACCGTCGAAGCTGCTATAAAACAACTTGATAACTTCTCTATCTCAACCATCACAAACTCCCTCACCAATGCAATATTACTTTCGAAGTATGAGAAGGCAACTGTACAACTTCTTCCCGGAAAATTAAACAAGAATCAACTATTCTTGTACGGCGCGGAAACCGTTGAAAAACTCTCTCAATATCAAGTTGATTATACAATTTTAGGCGTTTTCGCTCTTTCTAATAATGGTTTATTTATTCATACTGAAGAGGAAGGCCTCGTCAAAAGAAAAATGATTCAACAAGGAAAGCAAGTCATAGCCTTAGCAGATCATACCAAACTTAATAAAGAAGGATTCTTTAAAATTTGTGATTTAAAAGAAATAGACTATCTCATCACCGATGAAAAAATTGAAGGTGAATTGATGAATAATTTAAATGATAATAATGTGAAAGTGGTGACTATAAATGAATAAAGAAATTGTTTACGAAAAAATAAACGAACCAAAGCTCTTTAATAATGTTCCACCGGTTATACTAACGGACAAAACATTAAAGGACCGAAAAGAAAAGCTTTTAACAATAATGGCTAAAGAACAATACGATGCATTAATTATCTATGCAGACAAAGAACATGGCAGCAATTTTGAATATTTTACTGGATTTATTCCACGTTTTGAGGAAGGATTACTCATTATTGATAAAAATGATAAAGCCACGCTTGTTTTGGGTAATGAGAATTTAAAAATGTCTAAACACTCAAGAATTGAAGCTAACCTTATTCATTACCCTCAATTTTCTTTGCCAAATCAACCCATGGATAACGAAAAAAGTCTAACTCAGATTTTTAAGGAGTTAGAACTTTATAAAAACAAAAAAATTGGCTTGATTGGCTGGAAGATGTTTACAACACAAAATGAAGAGCCTTCAGAATTATTTGATCTTCCCTACTTTATCGTAGACGCAGTAAAGAATTCACTCTCAACAGATACAATTTTAACTAACGCTGCTCACCTCCTCATTGGTCCAAAAGGAATTCGGACGATAAACAATGCAAACGAACTCGCGCATTATGAATATGGAGCTAATCTTGCCTCTCGTTGCATTCTAAATGCCATGAATCAGCTTAAAATAGGAATGAAAGAAAGTGAAATTGGCGCAATACTCTCTGACGAAGGACAAGCCCATTCTGTAATTACAATTGCAGCTTCTGGAGAAAGATTTAAAAAAGCCAACTTCTATCCCACTTATAAAGAAATAAATTTTGGAGAACCAATTTCAATGACAACAGGTTTCAAAGGAGGCTTGTCTAGTCGAACTGGTTTTTTAGTCAATGAAGAAAAAGATTTGCCAGATAATCAAAAACAATATCTTACTGATCTTGTCATTCCTTATTATAAAGGAGTCGTTTCTTGGCTAGAAAATATTTCCATCGGAATGTTAGGAAATGATTTCTATAAAATGATTGATGAAAATTTGCCAAAAGCAAAGTATAATTGGCATTTAAATCCAGGGCACTATGTCGCTGATGAAGAATGGATGGCCTCTCCTTTCTATAAAAATTCAAAAGTGAAAATTGCTAGTGGAATGATTTTTCAAATTGATATTATTCCATCTGTAGAAGGTTTAGCAGGCGTAAGTGCTGAAGAATGCGTAGCTATTGCTGATAAGTCACTTAAAAATGAACTTAAAAATGAATATCCCGAACTATGGCAAAGAATTATAACACGAAGAAACTACCTCATAAATGAATTAAACATCAATTTAAGTCCAGATGTGCTTCCTTTATCAAATACAGTGGGCTACCTAAGACCTTTCCTCTTAGAAAAGTCGAAAGCCTTGAAAGTTAAATAAAGTTAATACTTATAAAAAAGAAGAATTCTATTCGGCAGAATTCTTCTTTTATTTTCACATAAAACTATCTTTCACCTTTTGAGCAAAAAAAGAATTGACTAATTCTATTTTTAGAATTAGTACAACATATTTGGGAAGGCATTAAAGTAATCAAAAACATTGATGAACTTATAACGATAAGAAAATCAATAATAATATTTTGTTTCAGATGAATTATAAAACCTAGAATCACAATTAGTACCAATAAACAGAATATCAAAATTATGCCACTTGCTCTTAACCCGACATCACGCCATCTTCTAACAGTCATCGTAATAACTGGGACAAGTAAAAACAAATAGATGATTCCAATAATAAAGATTGGTATATTAAGAAATGTACTCTCCATTATTTCTTGAACATTTCCTCCACCTGAAATATTCATTAAAGAACCAAAAATTAAGTAAGATAAAATGACTGTTGGAATGATCGAAAGTATTAATAAACTTAATATGACATACCAAAAATCCAGCCGACTCGTTTTACCTTTAAAATTAAAATATTCTCTAAAAAATTTTTTATAGGCATTGACTAAAACAACTTCTCCAACCATTGCCCCTCCTTTTTTATCAATATTAATTAAAAAAGAGCTAAGAAAACAAAGCTCTTATAAAATAATTGTTATAATTTATCTACTTTTCTAAATCGAATAAATAGCACAAGTGAACCAAGTATAAGTAAGAAAGAACCAAACAAAGTAATTTTTTTCATTCCTTGTTCTTTATCACCTGTTTCAGGTAGATTCTTTTCTTTAGAAGTTACAACTGATTCTTTATCTTTAACAGTCTTAGACCCTTTCGTTGTTTCATTCTCCCTAGAGTCTGGATTTACATTATTTTTATCACTAGAATCTGGAATAACTTCTTCTGGTTTATTAGGATTAGTATTTTTCTTATAAACGTAAGTCACTGTTTGAGGGATATTAGTATATTGACCAGTGGTATTACCAATTATATTTTTAAAGCTATAACCAGTTAGTTCTTTCTTTTCTGTATGATAAGTTTCACCAATATTCCCTGTCTGAATAACATCACCGAAAAGTGATTTACCCTCAGTATCTATATATTTAACTGTTACTTGACCAAGTATCTTGGCATTCTTCTCATAAACATAAGTCACTGTTTGAGGGCTATTAGTATATTGGCCAGAGGCATTACCAATTATATTCTTGAAAGTATAACCAGTTAGTTCTTTCTTTTCTGTATGATAAGTTTCACCAATATTCCCTGTCTGAATAACATCACCGAAAAGTGCCTTACCATCTGTATCTATATACTTGACCGTCACTTGACCAAGTAACTTAGCATTTTTCTGATAAATATAAGTTACTGTTTGAGGACTATCCGTAAATTTACCGGTTGCATCACCATCCACTTTAATTAAAGAGTATCCTTGGAAACTTAGTTCTTTTGAATTATAGGTTGCTCCTACATAGCCATTTAAAAGCTCTGACGGTGCTAGTTCTTGACCATTTTCATCTTGATACTTAACTGTGACTGGGGCCCCATCATCAACGACATCAAATTGATGTAAATAAGTACCTGAGGATATTGCATAAAACGTATAGCCATCGGGAACTGCATACGTTCCTGCTGGGTTATTTAAACGAGCATTATACTCAAAAGATTTTATTCCTTGATATTCTTCAGGACTAACTGAATTGATAGTGATTCCATTGTCATCTATTTGCAAACGACTGGCTGGAAGTTGAGTTCCATTAAAATCAAAATAAGTATTACTGGCAGAGTTTGAAGTTGAAAAAGGTGGAATATAACCATCAAAATTCGTCATTCGATTAGGCATCATTGAAAATGGAATATAAACACTTTGCTCATCTTCATTATATTTCAAGCTCGATCTTGTCACCGTAGTTGGAGGATCATTTCTTCCAGTATTTTGGCCAAATGCTGCCAAGTCAGACATTATTGGAAAATCTTTGATGACAGTAAAATCTGTGATTCCACAAAATTGAACACTAAGACTCTTTAGATTCGGAAGAACTTTTAATGGCTCAATGTTTGTAATATTCATATTACTATCCATATAAAGTCTTACTAAAGCTTTTAAATTAACAATTTTTGCTAATACAGAATTATCCACACTAGTCCCACCAATTGACAAATTTGTCAAACCCTGACTTGCTGTAAGATTTGGAAAGTTATCGCTGGTTAATGAACTAGTTTGTAGGGTAACAAATGTCAGTTTGGTTAATGATTCTAATGGTGTAAAATCTGTGATTTTGTTATTGACATTAATATAAATTGATGAAAGATTAGTTGCATGTTCAAGTCCAACTAGGCTATAAATATCTACTGAATTTAAAGTTAAATTCGTTAATTTATCCATATCTGTCTGAGTCAGTTCAGCAGTCGTTGCAAGCCCTAAAGTTGATAAAATTGTTTGTTTTAAATTTGGGTCTGGTACAGAGATTGTAGAACTTGCTGCTGCTTTTGGTTCAGCAACCGTTGTTGAGGCAACTACTTCCTCTTTTTGCGCCAATTTTTTTGAATCAGAAGTCAGACTTTCAGAAGGCGCTAAGCTAGTAGTAGAAGAACTTTCTGGTAAGGAAATCGTTGAATTATTTTGGTTTTGATCATTAGTAGAGGATTCCACCGTTTGACTTTCAGATGTAGTTTCAGAAGCATCTTTTTGACTTGTTGGTGCTGTTTGTTCAGTTTCTGTTTCTGTTTCAGTTGCCGAGACACTTAAGGGTGTTAAGGCCAATGGTAAAGACAAACAAAACAGCATAAGATAAAGACTACTCTTATGTTTCCATTTATTTAAATGTATCTTTTTCATAATAACTCCTTGTGTAATGTTTAAGTTACAGCTTATCACACAAGCGTTTTCATGTCAATGCATTTCAAAACTGTTAAAACATATATATTTCAATACTATTTTAGACTATTCATTACATTTAGTACTTCTACCGTTATTAACTTTATCTATTGTTCACTTTACCCCTTTTATTCTTAATGGTAAACAAATTAATTAATTTATTGCAATTTCTAATTTGTAGTAAAAAAAAGTTTCTCAGTTTGCTCTGAAAAACTTTTTTACGATTTAATAACATTTAATTATCTTTATATTACGCGTTACTAATGTGCAATCATTTCTTGAGCAATCTCAAAGCCCGTCAACTTTTTCGGATAATAAGTTGGCCAATTTTCTAATTCAGATAAAACTTTTTCTTGGCTCTCTCCACCATGGAAAATATGAAAATGACTTGTCTTTACGGGGCTAATATTATGATCACTAAATTGAACATATTTAAATTCACCAGCTTTGGGATCATTTGATTCAAATAAATAGCGAACCCCACGGTTTCCTTTACTATAGTTTAGAATTTTGAAACCTTTATATTGATATGTATAGCTCTCTTTTACTCCATTTTTAACGAAACTCATCGTTTTATCATCTATTAAAATTTGGTCAACATCCGTTTTATAACCCTTTGTGTAATAATCCTTATAGTCAGCAGCTGACATTTCCTTATTAAGTTTTGATTTAAGCTCAAACACTTGGTCTAATGTTCCTTTTTCCAAGAGAGGATAGACTGATTGCCAATTTCCACTATAATCACTTAAGGAACGGTTTTTCACATCAGCATCATAAAAATAACCATTGGCAACCGTTTTCACTTCATTACTTTTATCTTCTGCTTGAATTTCGTTTCCTTCTGTTTCTGTTGTTTTCTTAAGTGCTATTAAATTTTGTTCCATAACTTTGATATAATTCCCGCCTACTGAAAGTTCTTTCTTCGTCAAACTTTCTAATGGATTAAGCACCTCAACGTTTACTTTTGCTTCTTTGGCGAGTGTTTTGGCAAATTTATCATTAGCATTTTTTTCAAAATAAATATACTGAATACTATTAGCTTCAACATATTTTTTTAATTCCCCCAATCTTTTAGCTGAAGGCTCTTTGTCAGGATTTAAACCTGCAATAGACACTTGATTAAGACCATAGTCCAATGCTAAATAGCGGAAAGCAGCATGTTGAGTCACAAAATTTTTCTGCTTAGCATCTTTTAGTTCTTCACTGTATTTTTGATCAAGTTTACTTAATTTTTTAACATATTTTTCAGCATTTTCACTGAAAAGATTAGCTTGTTTAGGATAGAGTTTTTTTAATTGAGCTTCAATTATCTTTACTTCTTTAATCGCCATCTTTGGTGAAAGCCAAGTATGTGGATCATACTCATGATGATGATCACTTTCGTTTTCTGAGTGTTCATGCTCATCATCAGAACCTGGAAGTAAAACAATTTCTCTTGTTCCTTCGATGATCTTGGGCGATTTTTCTCCCAAAGTATTTTTCATCTTTTCTACCCAAGTTTCCATATTATCATTATGATAAACAAAAAGATCTGATTGATTAATTTTCAACATATCTTTTGCTGAAGGCTCATAATCATGAGGCTCTGTACCTGCTGGTACTAATAGTGATACTTCTCCGGTCTCACCCACAACATTCTTTGTGAATTCATAAACGGGATAAAAAGTGGTAACAACTGATAGTTTTGAACTGGCGTTTTTTTCATTTTCTTTTGAATTTGTATTCTGACAAGCAGCTAAAAATATTAAAGCCACTAATCCTAAACATACACTAATAATCCGTTTTTTCTTATACTTGATTAAGTTCACTCTTAAAATCCTCCTAAAAATAATCATCTTTACTCATTTACTCTAGAGATAAATATCAAACCAGTTAGTAGTTGATTAACCGGTTAACTTTATAGTCAAAAAAACATTTAATTTCCTATTAAATTTCACTTTTCAAAAAACACCTCCTTATATAGTTAACCAGTTAAGTATATCTAAAGTTTTATAATTTGTCAACTGGTTAAGTAATTTAAGTTTACTAAAAAAAGACTTAATTACAAAGTCTTTTTAGATTATTCATTTAATTTCCTCATTGACCTGAAAGCACCTTTTTCAAATTTTGATTGATTACAGAGGTATCTTCAGGATGTTGATTGACTAATTCATTAGATTTAAAGATTGCGTCAGATTCAGGTGATTGAACTGCCTGTTTGATATGCGGATCACTTATCGAATTAATGTAATCTAATTCATCTTGCCACGCCTTTTTTAATTGAACATAGTATATATTTTCTGAGCTTTGTTGCCTACTACTGCTACTCAGTTCTGTTGAACTATCTTGTTTGGTTTGAGTCTCTTTGGAAGACTCTTTTATCAATTTTGTCGTACTTTGACTGCTATCTTTTGATGAACTATTGGTCTTACTGCAAGCCGTAACTGTAAAAAGTATGAGTAGTGAAAGTATCCCAATAAAAAATTTTTTCATTCATCCTTCTCCTAATAAAGATTTTATTAATTTTTATCTTCCTTAAGTCCTAAAAGTTTCTCCATATTCGTATCAGGTAACAATTTTGCGAGCTCAAATCCTGTATTAATTTTTGAATAAATAGAACAAACTACAAAGATATTTTTGTTAGAAAATTTGACCATTTTTGATTGACCTGATGAGGCTGGAATGTGATGGTGGCCATGAATGGCTCCAATAATATTAAAATCTTTGAATAAATCTAATATCCCTCTATGAGCACATTTATAAGATTTGTTATAGGAGCTGCTCTTGGGTGAAAGCATACTTAATTCATTAAATAATGGCGCGTGAGAAACAACTACTGTTGGAATTTGTTTATCTTGAGCAAGAAGTCTTTTCAGTTCAATAGCAATAAAATTTTGCAGTTCTTTCTTTCGCTTCGCAAGAGCCACTGGTATAGTTAAGCCAATATAACGCACCCCCTCATAAATCACCGATTCATTATTTAATATCTTCATTTTGGGATAATTTTGCACTAACTCCTCTTTTATGAGTTCATAAAAGGAATTATCCCCTATTGGTAATTTTGGCCATGCCTGATCTGGGTCTAAAACTAAATCCTTAAACCATTCTTTTTCTCTAAAATCATCCCATTTACTTTTAGAAAAAATCTTTTGTTCTGAAAGAATATCTGCTAGCTCATGATTTCCAATAACATAAATACCTTGTATTTTTGAATCCAAAACTACAGAATCAGAAATATTTCCTACTAAAATATTGAAGTCAGGATTAGAGAAAGGAAGTTTTCCATCCTGACTATCAATATCTGAAATAACATTAATTTTATTATTATTTTCAGTAGAATGAACATTTTCAAAGTACTGCTCAAGGTCTTTCGGATTTTGACTATGTGCAACATAATTTTTCCGTAAATTCCTCAATTGATTACCCACATTTGATTTCAGTAGTGGTTTGGTCACCACTTCTTTAATAGGTTCAGCAATTTGAATGTTTTCAATTTCTACTTTAAGTGGGGCAGGAAGATTTTCTAAACCAACTTTCAAATCTGACTGACTTGAAAGTACTAAATTCTTACTTTGATCAAGATAAACTGATTCTTTCGATTGTTCATGCTCAGAATCAAGCAAATGAACAGTTTTACCATCCGTTGAAATCGGTAAATTCTGTGTCACTTCAACAACAAATTTCAAGTATTCGGCTAAATAAGGCGAAATTCCAGTTTTTATATTTTCACTATGTAAGAATTTACCTGCCAAATTAGCAGAAAGAGGGCCCGTTTCGTCATGTTGCATCATCCTTCCCAAGACTTGCATTTCAAACAAAGGGTCCATAAAAATTTGTTGATAATCCTGCTTTACTTCATTGGAATCAAGTGCAACTCTTTGTCCTGTTAATTGAAAAATAGATAAAGCCAAATATTTTTTTAGATTATTTTCATGACTTTCAATATATTTTCTTGTTTCATTCGGATGCAAGATTGCTTGAATAGAGGCTTTCTGTATATAATTTCTTCCTGTATCATAAGGAATTGCAGAGTAGATTAAATCCCCCTTACTCTCAATTGCTAAAGATTTGTGATTTAGATTATAAACTAATTGAAAATACTGACTCTGATAAATAACTTTATTGACTGAACGACGACGATTTTCTGGATAAAGTTCAAATCGACCTTCTAATAAATTTTGACCGATTTCAAGATTATTTTGTTTAATTTCTATCGCAGTTTCTACGGTTTCTTTTCGCTCTTTAGAAATTTCATTTTTAGCCTTCAAGTCATCTAAACCCTTCTATTTTTTAACTAACCTTAATAAATTTAACTCTTTACCATCAGTAAAATTTTATTAGATTTAATTAAAGATCATGTCCTGTTTTTATCTAAATCCATTATATCAGATAAGCCATTTAAAAATGAATAAATAAGAGACTTCAAAAATTGTTGAAGTCTCTTGTTTATTTTTTAGGAAACTTTTTAAACTCAAACACTACCATTAAAGAAGATATAGGCAATACAATTAGTAATACCGATTTCTTCTTCTGTTGTTTTACCTTGTCCTTGACTGACAGTAAATGTACCCGAACTATGTGGGCTATCAGGAATTTTTGTTACACTTCCATTAACCTGCATTCCATCTGTAAAATCAATTTTCCAACCATGATTACCAGTATAGCTAACACTAGCAATATTATCACCTAATGGCCCAGTAAATTGAACTTGAAAATGTCCCATATCTTGTTGAGAAAAGACAAACTTATTCCCCTTACCATCCGCTCCTGAAGTTGGAAATCCTCTATATCCTAATGATAAATCGCCTGTTTCGGGTGGAATAGTATATTCTAACGCCTCATTTGATTTTTCAAACCAATGTAGTTTATAACTAATCTGGTTTTTGGATGTGTTTAAAACATCAAGAGTCACGCTATTGCTAGTTCCATCAGTATTTACAAATCTGGAACCAAGTTCAACACCTCCTGCACCACCTCCAATATCCATTTTAAACGAAGCTGGAACAACATTTGTTTTAGTAATTTGTGGTTCACTTTCTGATTTAATTCCACTGATTTGATTTGGTTCAAGACTATCTTTGAATCGATTATAAATTGCTGAATCACTCATAGTTTCTTTGGTTTCCCAAGTTAATTCTGACCAACTCATTCCAGAATTAACTTGACTCATATTAACAACTTGTAAACTATAATTGTTATTTTCTTTTATTATTCGTACCGCATTTTGACTCACTTTAACAATATCATCAAGGCTTTGGACTCCGTTAGTCCCCATATTTACAATATATGTTATGTTTTCATTCCCATCAAATACAACATACTTCCCTTGAGAATTCTGTATCCAAGCCGCAAAGTACGGTAATTTTTGTTCCTTATTTAAAGTCTGCCATGAAGAACTTACTGTAGATGAAGAGGATTTTATTTGACTTTCACTAGGCTTAATTTCGCTTGTCTGACTGGTTTTAGAATTACCAAAACTTTTTAATTCTTCTTTAGGAGAAGGTTTGTAGAAAAAAACTAATTCTACAATAAAAAAAGCAATGATAAGTAGTACCACTAATGAACTACTGATAATTACTATTTTATTTGAAAAAAAACGTCTCACTTTCTGTGGACTTATCTCAACTGGAGAAGAAAATGCCTCTTCAACTGTCTCCTCATTTTGAAATTCATTATTCTTTAAGGCTTCTGAATATTCTTCCAAAGTTGGCGTTCTTTTATGCGTTAGTTCAAAATAGTCTTTCCATTCTTCTTTTGTAGCCATTGTTACTCCCATATCATTTTTTATAAACCCAAAGAATAATTATACCACAATCCAAAAAAAGCACTCAAACTTAAACAAAAATAAAATAGCTAGTATATCATACTAGCTATTTTTCTAAAATCATCGATAAATCTCCCGACCTTTTTCATCGGGAATACCTGACATTCGATAAAAATAAGTATTAACTTGATCTCGCCAATTTCTGGCATTTTCTAATTGTAGCTTCAAGCGTTCAAGCACATTATTATATGTCAGCTCATCAATTTCTCCAATTAATGTCTGCCAACTTTTAAGATAAGACTCTACTCGCTCAAAGCCTTCAAAATGCTGGTCATAAATAGTCTGAATCAATGTTTTTCCACTTTTTAAAAGTTGTCCATATTCGACATAATGGAAAAAGAGTAGAATTTCATCTGGAGTTTGACTTTTATCTTCAAAAATCTTGGATACTTCCGGGGTATAAAGGCTCGCATAACCAGTTCCTGTCGCACTTGTTCGATCTATTCCAAGACCATTGCGGTCAGCAAAATGATAGGCTCCCCAACGATCATATTCATAACCATTGACGGAAGGGCCATAGTGATAATGAGGAAGCATCATTGAACCCACACCAAGCGGTGCATTGTAGAGTTCATATGTTCGATTAGAATCAATCATGAGCTCAAAAATTTCTTTTCGTACCTCTTCTTTTACTTCTGGAAAAGATAATGCAATCCATTCTTGCAAAATCTCAGCTGCTGTCAAATCATTGGCCCAACCCATTCGACCAAAACCATAAAAATTTGCTTGGGCTAGCTTGTTTCCACACCAATTTTCATCCATTCCCACGTTACCAATGGCAACAAAACCTGAGTTTATCGCTATAGGAGAATTCGCTCTGATTGTGTCTTTTGGTAGACCATAGTTATCAAAATGAATCATTTCCAACCATTGAGGAAGAACATAGTTCAAGTCAATTTGATGTCCTAAATACTCGGCCGTGATTTGAAATTCCATTAATTGATTAGTTTTTTTAAGTGCCCCAAACAAGGGCATCAAAGGTTCCCTCACTCCAAAATCAATGGGACCAAATTTAATCTGTAAAATCACATTGTCTGCAAAATCACCATCAAGGGGCATAAAGTTTTCATAAGCTGCTTTAGCTCGGTCATTCTTACGATTCCGCCAGTCCGTTTGCGAATTATATACAAAAGTTCGCCAAATAACAAATCCTCCATATTTTTCAAAAGGCTTAGCAAGCATATTGGCTCCGTCCGCATGATTTCGGCCATATTGATAAGGACCAGGTTCACCCTCAGAGTCTGCTTTAACAACAAAACCACCAAAATCTGGAATGACATTATAGATATGGTCAATAGTTTGTTGCCACCATTCAGATACTTTTTCATCCAAGGGATCTGACGTTTTTAGCCCACCAATTAATTTTGGTGCTGCCCAATTAATAGCTAAGAAGGTCTTGAGACCAAAAGTCGCAAAAATTCTAGCAATCTCACCTACTTTTTCAATGTAAGGCGAGATAATCAGGTTTGTTCCCAAATCTCTAACATTCACATTATTTAGTGAAATTGCGTTAATTCCAATGGAAGCAAGAAAGCGAGCGTACATTTCTAAGCGCGTGAAATCATTACGAAAAATATCTGTTCCGATATCTTTGACAGCAAAGGATCCTGTGTCTGTGTTATCATTTGAACCGAAGCGACCAAAGAAAATAGACTCACCAGCATAACCACGCTCAATAGTACCATCCACTTGGTCCCAGTGATTTATCATCCGCAAAGCTTGATTAGGTGCTGATTTTTCAGATAATTTGGGCCCTGTTAGTTTTAAACGCAAATAAGCATAAAATCCATAAAGCAAACCAACTGACGAAGCACCAATAATCTCATTTTCTCTGATTTCATAAGCTTCTAAATTATCATCCAGATCACTTTTTACTGACAAGACCACTGTTGCTTTTGACTTTTCTCCTGTCAGTTGACAGCCTAACCATTCACTGATTTCTGAGCGCAAACGAAGCGTAATTTTATCTTCAAACGCCACATCAACATAAAAAATCTCCTCGAACAGCCGTTCTTTCAAGACTGAAGACTTCAGCCACATTTCATCAATCATCATTTTCTCCCTTTCTTATCTAGACTTACAGTCAAATACCTTTAAAACCAACTTTTTCTCGTTTATCCCTTGAGTAGTAGATATAAGCTTCATCATTAAGTTGAGTCCCCAAAAGCTCAGGAAGCGATTTAAAAGTAAACTCCTCTTCTTGTAAGTAATCTAAAATAGCAGACAAAGCAAAAACATCAGCTTCTTGAAAATCATGCATCAAGACAATATCGCCATCTTTAGCATTATGGATAGCTTCAAAACATTTAGCAGGATCACCATGATTCCAACTCATTGTATCCAAAGACCAACAGATTAACGGACGATTAATGAGAGATAAAGTATGAGCATCACAATCCCCAAATGGTGGACGAACAAAATCAAAAGTCATACCTGTCAGTCGGTAAAAGAGGTCATCTGTCCTTTTTATCTCAGACAAAACTTCTTCTTCCGATAAGTCAGTCAAATGAGGATGACTATATGTATGATTTCCAAAAGTAAAAAGATCATTTTCTACCGCTGCTTTCATAATTTCAGGATAATCTGCCATATGCTCACCCCAGATCATGAAAGCCGCTGGAATTTGTCGCTTAATGAGTTCATCATGCACCCAAAGCGTCCTTGCTCCCCAAGGTCCATCATCAAAAGTTAAGGCAATTTCTTTTTTCACTCTTTTCTCCTTTCATGACCATTCTTTTTGATAATATCCAGATAAAGCAAGAAGAGCAAAAAAGTAAAGCAGATTATCATAATAACGATACTTCCCTCTTCTAAGCTTCAAATTCCAGAAGTATTTGAGATATTTCAAAGATAAAGCGGAATCAAACTCATTGGTGACAAGTGAGGCTTGAGCTAAAGTTGACCAAAGACCAAGCGGATGATGAACTTTTAGCGGTGGAAAACCTTCCACGGTCTGTTCTTCTTTCCTTAAAGGCTGACCATCAATTTTAAAAACAGGAATTTCTTCATCATTTTCAAGATAAGGCTCAAAGAATTTTTGGATATTTACGGTAATCTGGGCTTGTCCAATCTCTTGGTGCTCCCAAAGCCAATCTAAACCAATATTAGCAACCGTCCGATAAGCATCACTAAAGAAAGTCCAATGACCATCAATATCATAAGGTTCCCCCTCATAATCCGCATATTCTGGTGTCAATCCAGTCTTAGCATTTGCTGATTTAAGCCAAAACTTACGAGCTTCTTCTTCAGCTTTGAGAAAGAAAGGCGAGTCTTCTGGATTGCCATATTTGGCATAAAGTTGATAGAAATGTGGTAAATGATAAGAAGGGTCAGTCATATGAAGATGAGCCACAAACTTAATATAGGTATTTTCCGGTTCAAACATAGGATAGCCATCGTGATTTTCCCCTTTATGAACCATTGCGTGAAGTAAAGCTCTCGCTTCATCACCATATTCTTTGATTTTCCATCTCTTTTCAGCCAGTAATAATGCTGCCGCAAAATATTCTTCCCCATCTGGAGCTGGACCGTCACTATTAGCCTGACCATCAGGTGCACAAGACCAGATAAAATATCCCTCGTTTTCATGACCTTTAGGTACTGTCATATAGGTTTTCACCCATTTCCATAACCGAGAAAACATTTTTGGTTTGTCCAACTGCAAAGCAATCATCATCCCATAAGACATTCCTTCGGTTCTGACATCATCATTGCCCGTATCCACAATATATGCCATATCATCTTCTTCAAAATAAATACGTTCAGGAGACTCTTGTCCAAAGAGCGTTTCAAAGACATTTTCCAGTTTTTTATCTATTTCTTCTTTTGGTGCAACTTTCAGTAATAAGTTTTCCATGTTACCCCTTAACACCTCCTGCATTTCCACCACCTATAATAAAGCGTGAAAGAAGTAAGTAAGCGAGAATAGTAGGCGCAATTGCAATCGAAACGCCGACATATACTGCTCCCCATTCTACGACGTGACCACCACCACCATTTGCGGTTAATACCTGTATTTGCATCGGTAATGTATATAGTTTTTGATTAGTAATCAAAATTAATGGCATCATAAAGTTATTCCAAGAGGAAATAAAGCCAAAAATACCCATTGTTGCTAAACCCGGTTTCATCATCGGAAGCATAATTCTATGGAAAATTTTCAACTCGCTGGCACCATCTAATCTCGCTGAATCAGCATAATCTTTGTTATAAACAGTACTCATATATTCACAAAGGAAAAAGATGGATGCTGGCGCACATATTGCAGGTAAAATTAATGGAATATAATTATCAAGTAAATTTAACTGAATCATGAATTTATAAAACCCAATCATTGACACTTGCCCCGGTATCATAATCAAAGCAATTATAAAACCATAGATTATTTTCTTTCCTTTAAAATCATAAGCCGTTAGTGCATAAGCTGATAAAGCTGAAAAATAAACAGAAATAGCTGTGGACGTAATGGAAATAAAAGCTGAATTTCCCATTCCTTGCCACATATTCATCCCATAACCTTTTAATATTTGTAAATTATGAGCCAAAGAACTTCCTGGTAAAAGCGACACACCTGAAGTAATTTGAACTAGAGAGCGCGTGGAATTCACTAACATATAAATAAATGGAATTAAACTTAATAAAGTCAGAATTCCAAAAAAGATGTAAATCAATGTTCGACGTGCTCTTAATTGCTTACTCATACTTTTAGGTTCCATTATTCTTCACCTCCAATATTTACTCTTTCTCTAAATCCACGGAACATAAGAATAGAAACAACAGCGGAAATAATCAATAAAAGTACAGAGGCTGCTGAAGCTAAGCCATAATTACGATAAGCAAAGGCTTGATTATAAATAAAGATGGACAGAGTATAAACTCCATTTTGTGGGCCACCTTGGGTCATAATAAAAGGAATATCAAAGACCTGCAAACCACCAATAAAACTGGTAACAAAGGTATAAAGTACAATTGGTCTCAGCAAGGGCAAAGTGATTCGTCTAAATATTTGACCATCACTAGCTCCATCAATTCGAGCTGCTTCAAAGAGTCCCTCATCTATTGATGTAATTCCTGCAATATAAACAATCGAGGTTTGACCATACCACATCCAAAATTGAATGAAGATTACAATCCCTCTTGTCCCCCAAACCGATTGAAAGAAATTAAAAGGATGATTAATGAGATGCAAATTTTGTAAGAGTAGATTTGCAAGACCTGTTGGATAGCCAAATATCCCACCAAATAAGGCTGCAATAGAAGCTGCCATTATCATGTTTGGTAAATAAAATACTGTTTTAAAAAAGCCACTTCCTTTTAAATTTAGTTTTCTATTCGTCCACCAAGCTGCTAAAATTAAAGCTAAAAGCACTTGTGGAATAAAAGTAAAAATCCAAAGCATTACTGAGTTACCCAATGCTTTCATAAAAAGCGGAGTGCTTGTCAGTAATGTTATAAAGTTCTGTAAACCAACATTAGTCGCATCTGAAAAAGATTGCCAGCCATTCATACTGGTAAAACTAATCGCAATTGAATAAATCATTGGATAAAGTGTAAAAAGTAAAAATCCCACAAAAAATGGAATTAAGAAATAATAACCAAAACGATTATATTTCTCGAAATTTGATTTTTTCTTTCGAACACTCTTTTTAGTGTTTTCCATTTTATCTCCTTACTATAAAAAGAGAAGCAAACATAGTCCTTGCTTCTCTTATGTTTTCTAAATTTACTTATTTCACTTCAATATTAGGATAGGCAGACTTAACATCTGACTTGAATGTATCGAGTGCTTTAGATTTAGTGACTTTTCCTGTAGCATAAGGGTTAACAACATCATTAATCCAAATTGATTGGATACTTTGGTCATATTGTGTTTGATTTTTACCATTAATGGTATCTGCAACTTTTGACCAAACAGGATAAGGATTTTGTCCACCAATCAAACTGACCTTGGCATCTTTACCTTGTTCTTTATTGATTGCTTTCACTGAACCAAAGTCATTTTGTGTTTTGACATCCCAAGTTTGGAATTCTTTGTTTGTTCCCATATAAACTGCAAGTGCTGAAGCTGCATCAGCATTTTTAGAGCCTTGAACTCCTGCAAGCCAAGTTCCACCCCATGAATAAGACACAGGTCCTTCTGTCACGCGCCATGCTCCAGCTGTATCTTTAGCATAGTTTTTCAACCAATAAAAGAGCCCCCAAGATGGCATTGCATAAGCCCCAATCTTGTTAGATGAAATTCCACCATACCAGTCAGGAGTTTGAGGGGTTGTATTTTGACACCAACCTTCTGAAACAGCTTCTTTCATCAAATCTAATGAATCAGTCATTGAACTATCAATTTTAAGCTTATTATCAATCACCCAACCATCTTTTCTTGCACCAATAACTGGATTATAAATTTCTTCAAGTGAGCTAAAAAGATAAGCTTGTCCACCAGATTTTTCTTTGATTGTTTCGCCGGTCTTCTTAATTGTATCCCAACTAGACAAAGCTTTCTGAGCAGAAGCTACATCATTTGGAGCAATTCTCAAATATTTTTGAAAAACATTAGTATTATAGTAGTAAGCCCCCGGAGCTGCTTGGTAAGAAACTGCTACTTGTTTTCCTTTGCTATCTTTCCCCATATCAAGCGTATATTGATAATTCCCTTTGTCGGCAGAAGCAACTCCATAGTCTCCAAGATTTGTTAATTTACCTGATTGAACATATTTTTCAACGAAACCGGCATCTAACGCCACCATATCTGGCGCTTTATCTGTTCCCAAAACAGAGTCTAGTTTTGTTTGAAAGTTAGCATAGGGAACAACAACTTGTTTGATGGTAAGGTTTGGTTTTTCCTTTTTTAATTCATCGATCTGTGGTTGCATCGTAGTAAATGACCATAATGTAATAGTCTGTTTTTTGTTCAAATCAGCATTGCCAGCAGATTTTTTCGAGCTACTTGTACTTGTGCCACAAGCCACTAGGGTTACAGTTGCAAGTAAAGCAACAGAACCAAGGCAAAGCTTTTTCCAATTTTTTGCGAGATTCATTTTGTTTTTCTCCTATTATGAGTTTTTTATTGAATATTTAATTCGAAGGGAGAAGCTGGATATCCCTCTTCATTCCAAATAAATGCTTGCGGAGCATTGCTCCAGTTGTACCTGACTTTCGCATCAGGTTGAAGTGATAAGGTTGCAGGAAGCTCTAAAATAATTTGTTCCTCAACTTGACGATAGTCTCTTACTTTATAACTATGTCCTCCTTGAAAAAGTTCAAAATCCTTATTTTTCTCAACGTTAAATTTTTTTCCAAAAGTTTCAAATGAAAGGATAATGACATTCTTTTTCGCTTGTATAGCTTCTTTAGCAAGAGGACCTATACAATAACCATTTGGGAATAATTTAACATTGTGATAAGCGTTTAATAGTTTGCGAGCAATATCTTTTTTATTTAAAGGATGGAGGTCATCATCTTCTCCATCTCCGATTGTCACGACCATGGCTGTTCGTGATATTTTTAGCCCCTCTTTTTGTTCTTCACGAAGTCTTGCCCAATCTGCCTCTTTTTCAGTATCACAATTTGGTAATTGGATATAGAGAAAAGGTAAATTTGGTTGCTTAAAGAGTTTTTGCCAACTTTCGATTAATTCGCGAAAACGTAAACCATAATTTTGCGGACTACCTGCATCACTTTCACCTTGATACCAGAGAATAGCTGCAAACTTTAACCTTTGCAAAGGGATAATCATACCATTATATAAACCAGTTGGTTCATAATTAATAAAGTATGCTTTATGACGTTCAGGCAATGTACTGCTTCGCCTAATTTTCCATCCATGATTTAAATCTAAACGATTCTCTCCAACTAAGAGAATATGAGGCTTACTATGTGTGATTCCACCAGGAGCGTTATAGATTTTAAGACGAATTGCAATCGTAAATGTTTTTGTTAACTTAGATATTTTGTAATTTCTAGGTGGATACTTGTAGTCAGTATTGCCTATTTTCTTTCCGTTGACATAGATAACATCAGCATCGGTCATTGTTCCAAAGCGCAACTCCCCCTCCTTTCCAATAAATTCATCTGAAATTTCAAGTTCTTTTCTTAACCAAAATGTACCTGGAAAAGTATATTTTTCATTCCAAGTCTCACTTAATGAAATCTCAGGCCAATTCCTATCATCTAAGTTAGGGTCTTGCCAAGATTGATATAAACCTTCATCAGTTTCTTCACAAAGTTTTTGGTAGCTATCTTGATAGAGCTTATCAAGATTTTGAATTTCTTTTAGATACTCTTTATTTTTTAAAGCATTATAGGATGGTGGAAGAGAATTAAATTTGGTTAAAGACTCTTCACTCAACCAAGCATTAAGCGGTGTCCCACCTGCTGCTGTAACAATCAAGCCTATTGGTACACCATCTTCTAAAAATTTTTCTTTAGCAAAAAAATAACCTATCCCTGACAAATTCTTTAAATCTTCGCCAACTGCTCTTTTCCATCGTCCTGAGGTTAATTCTGTTTTAATGTTATTGAAAGAAGGTTCTTGTGGTACCTCAAAATAACGAAGCAAAGGATTTCTGGCTTGTTCTATCTCATCAGGATAGCGTGTTTTGAGACGTTCCATCCAAAGTTGCATATTTGATTGACCCCCAAGTAGGAACACATCGCCAAAACAAATATCTTTGAGAACAATTTCTGCATCAACAGTTGAAATTTTAAAGTCAATGCTCTCACTTACTTCGTGTGCTGGAAGAATAATATCGAAATAACCTTTTTCATCAGATTTAGTTTTTAAAATTATCTCTTCATACGACAATATGACTTCCTGTTCTGAACCCGTATATCCCCAGAAACGGTTCTCTTGATTTCTTTGTAAGATTGCGCCATATCTTAGAAGATATGGAATAAAGATAGATGATTTCATGGTTTATCTCTTTCGTTTGTTACAAAACTTATATACAAGTTTTTATCTAAAAATAAATATAGCGCTTTCATGGTTTGGTTTTCTGATTTTTCTTACGATGTGAACTGGGAAATGTTGTGTTTATCGTTCTGTTATTATTGATTTTTATTATAATAAACAAAAATGTAAAACTAAAAAGAGAACAAAATTTATTTTGCTCTCTTTTTGATTAATTATTTAATTAAAATACTTTTTATTTTTGATAAACTTTATAGGAAGTAGCTTCCAAATTAAATGTCTCACTACTGACAGGACCTTCAAATATTTTAATTTTGCATTCTCTTGTTTTTATATTTAAATCATAAACTCTATAAATAAAATAATTTGCATTTTTCGAAGTTGATGCTTTTATTTCGTTTCTGGACATCTCAAATCCATCTGAAAATTTACTTGTAGAAGTTTTCACTTCTATGTAGCACTCTTCTCCAAGCTCATTCCAACACCGAATGTCATAACCTAATCCATCTCCTTCAACTTTAGATACGTGAATCGGTAGTTTATTATTATTTTTTTGTGCATTTTTAATAAGAAGTTCAAATACAATTGCTTCTCCGAGTGCGCCTATTTTTTGTCTTTGCTTTTGAATACTTTCAAAGTCAATTTGTTTTGCAATAAATTTAGTTGTTTTTTTTCTTTTAGAGTGGGTTGTGTTATCTTCTTCATAGGAAACAGTAAAACCTTTTTCGACAAAAGTTTTAATTTCTTCTTCAGATATTTTTTCGTCTTTAGAGGCAATACTTTCAGCAGGAACGCATTGGACAGCATTTACTAATTTTTCGAATTCATCAATTTTTATTTCATTCATTCCATACTGATTCCAGAAATTCGCCCAATTGTTCGATTTTTTCTTTTTACTACTCCATTTAAAACTTTCTATAAAATCGTCCCCTTGTTTTATGGGTGGTTCAATATTAAAGGAATGTGTTATCAATGCCCTTACATTTCCATCTTCATCTGGTTTAGAAATCTGTTCGACATACCCTCCAGCGTAAATCTCAAACTTCTTATCTTTCGATAGTTTACTTGGATGACGGTTAAGAACAAAAGCTCCCTCTTTTAGACGATTATAACGTTTGATGTTCCAGCAATAACTTGTTTGATCATCAGCATATTTTAATTTTCCTTCTTCGATTTTACCATGATCGAGAATAAAGGCTTGTTGTTTCTCTTGCTTTTTTGGAAGAATTTTATCAATTTCAGTCATCACATCCCTTTCAAATTCATCAAAAGATTAATTTTTTGTTAGTCAGTACTATATAAATACCATTATATCAAATAAATAAACATTTTTTGTGAGATTCATAACAAATATAATCTTTTTATTAAAACAGTTAAATCTTGTAGTTTTAAAAATGATAGCAGATGTTAGTTTTATGCTAAAATTAATTAAAAATAACTTCCTGATGGGGAACTTTCATGGCTACTACTCTAAAACGTATTTTTTCTGATAAAACTTTTTTATTTACTTTCGCTCTAGCGCTACTTTCTTTAATTTTTGGAACGGTCAGAGCTTCTGATATTGATCTGAAAACCATTTTGGCTCTTTTGAGCTTGATTATTCTTATTTCTATTTTTGAAATTCTTGGTATTTTAAAATATTTTGCGGCGTTTATTATTGATAAATGTCAAAACTTGAGACAAGTGGCTTTAATGGTGCTGCTCTTGTCTTTCTTTGGTTCGATGTTTTTTACAAATGATGTGGCGATTTTAACTTTGGTGCCGATTGTTTTTAATATTGACCGAAAGGTGAAGTTACCTAAAATTGGCTTGATTAGTTTGATGACTATTTATGCCAACTTAGGTAGTGCGATTACCCCTATTGGTAATCCTCAAAATTTGTATTTAGTTTCTTATTATCATTTAAAACTTTTAGACTTTTTCAAACTCTCCATACCTTTAGGACTGGTCAGCTTATTGACTTTATTTTTATGTACCTTATTATTTTCAAAGAAAACTGTCAAACAGCTAGAAAACAAGGTGTTTTCTATCAAAAGACGAGATCTTTACTTGTTAGGATTCACAACCTTAATTGTACTTTTGGGTGTATTAGCTCTGATTCCTGTTTGGATTTCTTTAATTGCAAGCTTGGTCTGTGCTTATCTTATCGAGAAAAAAGTTTATCAAGAAGTGGATTATGGAATCATCTTAACTTTTATCAATTTCTTTATTATTGTTGGTGCACTTGGGCGTATTCCTTTGATTCATAATTGGCTTCACCAGCTGATGAATAATGACCTCTCTATTTTCTTTACCTCAATCTTATCTAGTCAGGTCATCAGCAATGTTCCTGCTGCGGTCTTACTATCAAAATTTACCGGACAACTTTCTCCTTTATACTTGGGAGTGACAATCGGTGGTTTAGGAACACTGGTGGCTTCTTTGGCTAACTTGCTAGCCTTGAGGCAATATCAATTGAATGTTAAAGATCAATCTACCTTGAAATTTTTCGGTCTTTTTACGTTTTTAAATTTTCTCTATCTACTTGTTTTTATCGGAATTGGGATTTTGTTTCTTCGATAATATTGATAAAAAAATCAAATCATTTTCTGATTTGATTTTTTATTATTAATAATGCGACGTAGAGTTTAAGAGCTTTAATTTTGCTTTTTTATTTTCTACTTCTATGATACTCAATGATGTCGAGCTAAGGTCCATCTCACCATAGAGTTCTTTATTGTTTAATAAGAGAGAAATCAGCATTCTAATCGTTATTCGATGAGAAACGATTGCGATTTTGCCTGAACGCTCCCTAAGTCCTTCTTCTTTGATAAAAACTTTTAGTCTGGCTTCAAGTTGAGCAAATGATTCACCATCTTTAGAGGGAAAGTAATTAAAGGGATGATTAAAGAAATTATTCCATTCTAGAGGGGCGAGTTTTTCAATTTCTTGATAAGTTTTTCCTTCCCACGCGCCCATAGCGATTTCACCTAACAAATCTGATGAAGTTTTCTTTTCATCACCAAATATTAGTCGAGAAGTTTCCAGGGCTCTAGGACTTGTACTTGAGTAAATATGATCAAAATAGTGTTTATTCAGCTCTTTACCTAATGATACTGCTTGTTTAACTCCTTCAACTGTCAAGTCAGAATTGAGTGAACCTTGCATTTTATTTTCGAGATTCCACTTTGTTTGTCCATGTCGTATTAAATAAATTTCTAGCATTTTTTTCACCTCAAAAATTATTTTAGTAAAATAAATAGCTTTTTAAAAATACGTTTTAATTAAGCAGATATAAGTAAAAGTTATGAGTCTTGCTATCAAAAGTAATGTAGTAGATAATCTTTAATAATAAAACATAAAAAAGGACAATAGGTATTATTGTCCTTTGCATTTTAATCAGTTAACTTAGATCTATGATTCATTTCATTTTTGTAAAAGCAACAACTTTTCAATGGTTTGAAGAACGCCACTCTCTTCATTTGATTTTGTTATGAAATCAGCTTTTTCTTTTACGATGTCAAAAGCATTATTAACGGCAAAGCTACAGCCAGCGGCTTCTAATAGTTCAATATCATTGAGTCCATCGCCAAAGGCAATTGTTTCTTCTTTTGTTACCCCAAGAATATGTTGTAGTGCTTGAACGGTCGTTCCTTTGTGGATATTATAGTTGGAAATATCAATCCATGCTGCTTCTGAGGCCACGATATAGGCTTGAGCTTCAAATTCGGACAGCTCTTTAACATTTTCAAATGCTCTCAGTTTTTGATCAAAAACGGTTATTTTTACAAAGTCTTCCTCAATATTTTGTAAATCTTCCTGCTTTTTGACAACAGCATATGACTTTCTTATTTTTTGAGTGTCCTCTTCAGAGACCGTTGACTTGATATAGGCAGCGGTTGGGGTACAAGCGATAATAATATGATCTGATGCAATATTTTCTAGTTTTTCAATAATTTGAAGTCCTAACTTGTTTGGTAATAAGGACTCATAAATATATTTACCTTCACGTTTAATTCGTGTTGCACTATCGCCCAATATCCAGATATTTTTAGAAATATCTGTATCAAAGAGTTCTTCAACCCGCTCGCATTGTTTACCAGTACAGGGGGCAAAAATAACATTATTCTGATCCATTATTGTCTTAACTTTCTCATAGTAAGACTGATCAAAACTACCGCTTTTGTTTAAGAAAGTACCATCTAAATCTGTAAGTACAAGTTTAATCATATTATCATCTTTCTTTTATTAGTATTTCTTTGTTCAAGAATCTGAGTTAAGAACTAGCCACTTCATTTTAAGACAGTAAATCAAATTGAAGACAAGATTTATTGCTACTTAGATCATTATAATGTGCCTTGTGCTTGGTGAGAGCTCTACAATCATATTTCTATAGGAGGTCAAAATTATTGTTGTTCATTATAATATCAATTATTTACTCTTAAGTTTACTGCCTTAGAATGAAGTGGTTTTTACTTGTTCCTTCCACTTCATAAAGTTTTAGCCTAATTTATCAAATAAAGCATTGATAGTAGAAATTACTCCATTCTCATCATTTGATGGTGCTTGATATTTTGCTACTCGGGCTACTTGTTCACTTGCATTAGTCATAGAATAACTATAGCCTGCGAGCTCTAACATTTCTAAATCATTATTGCTATCACCAAAAGCTAGAAATTGTTCGGGATTAATTTCCCATTGATTCAATAAATGCTTAAGTGTGTTCCCTTTGTTTACTTCGTTTGCAATCAAATCAACACTTCCATGTCCACTATATACGGCTTTTAGTTGAGAATTATTCTTTTCATTCATTAAATCAATAATCGAAAAAGCATTTTTATCCTCTAATTGAAGGGCGATTTTTACCCATTCATCATCTGGAAGGTCTTGAAATGAATCGATTTCTTTGACTGCAAAATAGTATTTTGCTGCTTCCTTTTTCAAATCAGCATTTTCACTCTTGAGGATATAGGCAGATTTTACACCACAAAGAATAATTCCAACTTTGTAGGAAGTATTTTCTAAAAGAGTCAAAGTATCCTGAATAATTGGTTTGGCAATGATCTTTTTTATTAATAAATTTCCCTTTTCAAATACGAGTCCGCCATTTTCTGAGACAAATGTTATTTCTCGCCAAATTTCTGGGAAAAAAGAACTTATTTGAGCGTACTGATTTCCACTTGCTACCACAAATCTCACTTCTTTAGCTTTTAATTTTTTAAAGAGCTCAAGGAATGCTTCTCTGTCGTAGTCATTATTTGAATTAAGAAAGGTTCCATCCATATCCACGGCGATTGCTTTAATCATACATTATCTCCAATTTAAAAAATATATCGATTTATTTCTATTTTTCTTTTAATCTTGATTGATATTCTTCTTTTTTCTTGTTCCAATAGCGCTTGTCCTCTTCATTGATTGCTCGGATAAGCTGAGCTGGATTTCCTCCGACAATTGTATTGGCTGCAACATCTTTCGTTACTACTGCGCCTGCAGCAATGATTGAGTTTTTACCAATGGTCACTCCTGGAAGGATAGTGGCACTCCCACCAATCCATACATTATCTTCAACCGTGATAGGCAAGCCAAATTCAAGTTCTTCTATTCTAATTTGAGGATCTATTGGATGACCTGCCGTATAAAAACTGACACGTGGACCCACCATAACATTATTGCCAATCTTTATTTTATTAACATCTAAGAAAATACAATCCATATTTGCATAGAAATTATTTCCAATTTCTACGTGTCGGCCATAATCCACCTGAAATGGGGGAGTTACATACAGGTTGTCCCCTGTTTTCCCAAAAACTTGTCGCTCTAAAGCAACGATTGTTTCTTTTTCTTCAATCGGAGTATTATTGATTTTTTGGACAATCTTCTTGCCGTGGATGGATTTGTTTTCTAGTAAAATATTCCCAGCAAGATATAAGTTACCTAACAACATCTGTTGATAATCAAAATCAACTGCCAAAACCTCTTACCCACTCTCTATTTTTTATGTTCTTCATCTAGCGTTGTCGTAAGTTCAATCAAATTTCCCTCAGGATCTTGAATGACTGCTTCATAATAGCCGTCTCCCGTAGTACGAGGGCCGTTGAGTAATGGATAACCATCTTTTACAAATCTTTCAGCATATTTATCTACTGCTTGTTTATCCCCTACTGCAATGGCAATGTGAGCATATCCTAAACTCTCAGCAATTCTATTTGATAAGAATTTTTTTGTTGTGACTTCCATTCGACTTCCTGAGTCAAAGGTTAAAAAGTAAGATTTGAAGCTTGTTTTTTGATTATGGTATAAATCACTTGAAGTGACATTAAAATATTTTTCATAAAAAGCTTTTATTTTTTCAATATCCTCAGCATAAATCGCTACGTGTTCGATGTGCATTCTGTTTCTCCATTTTCTAGCTAGCTTTATCCAATTGCTGGATAATCTTTTAAAAATAGTGGTATAATGATTCTAATGGCAATGATTGCTCCTTTTATTAAGAATAATAAGAGCAGGCCGATTTTTTTAAATAAACTTTATTAACAAACTTTAATAAGTTGATTTCATTATATCTTTTTTATCAAAATTAGTAAAGCGTTTTTATTTTGAAAAATGATCATATAAGGAGAATTATGAAAGCCTATAAACCTAAAAATATCAAAGAACACAATAAGGAACTAATTTCTGATTACATTAAAAATGCTCATTTACCACTTACAATTCGTCAAATATCAGACGGGACTCAACTCAGTGTTGTTACAATTAATAAACTTATTGTGGAACTGATTGAAAGTGATACCATTAAATCTCTTGATAAACATGCTAAAACTGGCGGTCGCTTCGCAACAGCCTATGAATTTAATACTACTAAAGAATTAATACTAATCCTTCAATTTATCGAAAATGATAAAAATTTAGTGGTCAATTATCATATTGTCGATCTTCTGGGAAATGTCATTGAACAAAAAAATTTAAAGACTAATAATTTAGACGAACTTCTGCTTAATATTAATCATTTTAGAAGTGTTTTTCCTCAAATCGTTTTAATTACTTGTGGTATTACTGGAGTTGAGATTGACGGAGAATTACGTATTATGGATTTTTCACCGCTTAAAAATATTAATCTCGCTAAAGAAATTAGAGATTCAACTCAGATTGAAACCATTATTGAAAATGATATTAATGCCGCTACTCTAGGCTATGCTTTAGAGGAGAATGAGGTTTTATCAGGCGTTTATTTTCCAGAAAAATTTCCGCCAGGTTCTTCTTTGATTATTAATCAAACTATTTTTAAAGGAAGCAATAATATCAGTGGGGAAATAAAATATCTTCCTACTTTTAGAAATGCTGAATTTCCATTGAGTCAAAACGAGATTTATCTAAAAGTATTTGATTCAATTCAAACAATTATCGCAATGTATGCCCCTCATCAATTAATTATCTTTATTCCTCAAGTTTGGGAGAAGCTCCTAAATATAGAAAAAATAAAGGATGAACTCAGAGAGATTTTTCCTAAAGGAACCCTTCCGCAAATGGAGTTTTCTTCCAACTTCTCTAGTTTATATTTGGCAGGCTTAATTAAGTTGTCTTTGAGAAACTAAGGTTTTCTAAAGAAAGAGGGATTGATTTAGTCAACAAAAAAACATTAGGTATTTCCTAATGTTTTTTACTATTTATAAATTATGATTTATTTTGTTCAGCAAATAGTTTACCCATTTTTTTCAGTACTTTTGGTGCATCTTCTTTTGCCAAAACTAACTCAATCCAGTACATTCTATTTGGATCTGCTTGAGCTTCTTTCATGACAGACACAAATTCATTTTCAGTTCTAACGATTTTTGAGACTACTCGATCTTCTGTTGCTCCAAATGATTCTGGTAATTTTGAGTAATTCCACATTGGAATATCATTGTAGCTTTGATTTGGTCCATGAATTTCTCTTTCGACTGTATAACCATCATTATTGATAATAAAGCAAATTGGATTAATTTTTTCTCTAATTGCTAGTCCTAATTCTTGCACCGTAAGTTGAAGTGAACCATCACCAATAAATAAAAGGTGTCTGCTTTCTTTATCTGCAATTTGGCTTCCTAATGCTGCTGGGAATGTAAATCCAATTGATCCCCATAAGGGTTGACCAATAAAATGACTCTTTGGTTTTAAGAAAATTGATGAAGCGCCAAAGAATGATGTCCCTTGTTCTGCAACGATTGTTTCATTGCTTTGAGTTAGGTTTTCAACTGCTTGCCATAGGCGGTCTTGTGATAAAAGCGCATTTGATGGAACAAAGTTTTCTTGCTTTTTATCGATATATTTTCCTTTGTATTCTATTCCGCTTAGGTCTAAGAGAGAGGAGATGAGGGATTCAAAATCAAAATTTTGGATGCTTTCGCTAAATATTTTTCCTTCATTTATATTCAGTGAAATCATTTTATTTTCATTTAAATGATGAGTGAAGGCTCCTGTTGAAGAGTCTGTGAGTTTAACTCCAAGCATCAGGATGAAGTCGGCTGATTCCACGAATTCTTTAAGATTAGGCTCTGAGAGTTTACCATTATAGATTCCTAAAAATGAAGGGAGAGCTTCATCAACTGAACTTTTTCCAAAGTTTAATGTCGTAATAGGTAGTTTTGTCTTTGAAATAAATTGAGTGACTGTTTTTTCTAAGCCAAAACTAATTATTTCATGTCCTGTAATCACGATTGGTTTTTTGGCATTTTTCAAGCTTTCTTGAATTTTATTCAAAATCTCTTGGTCACTTGTATTTGAATTTGGATTTTCTTTTTTCAAAGGGAGTGAGGGTTTCTCTGCTTTTGCAGCAGCAACATCAACTGGTAAGTTGATATAGACAGGTTTTCTTTCTTTTAGTAGTACGGAAAGTACTCGGTCAATTTCAACGGTTGCATTTTCTGCTGTCAGTAAAGTTCGAGCTGCTGTAACAGGTTCGTGCATTTTCACAAAGTGTTTAAAATCACCGTCAGCCAGCGTATGATGAACAAATTTTCCTTCATTTTGAACTTTTGATGTAGGTGATCCCACTATTTCTACTACTGGTAAATTTTCGGCGTAACTTCCTGCTAATCCATTAACTGCACTCAATTCACCTACTCCAAAGGTTGTAAGAAATGCGGCAGCTTTTTTAGTACGAGCATAGCCATCAGCCATATATGAAGCATTTAATTCATTAGCATTTCCGACCCATTTCATATCCTTGCGGGAAATAATTTGATCTAAAAATTGTAAGTTATAGTCTCCAGGGACTCCAAAAATTTCTTCAATTCCTAACTCGTGTAATCGGTCTAATAGGTAATCTCCTACTGTATACATCGCATTCCTCCATATTTTATTATATATTGGTCAATCAACTTGACATTTATAGAATAACGCTTTTCTTTAAATAAGTCAACGATATTGACTTATTTAAATTATCAAGTATAATAGACTAATAAAAGGAGTGAGCTATGACTAAAGAAAACTCAGGAATAGACGATAACTTAAATTTTACTAGAGATTTGGCTTTATTTTACTTCGGATACCGTGCATTTATTAAACAAGAGGACGACCTAGTACTTTCTTACGGAATTCGTCAAGTACATCGGCGAATTATATTTTTCATCGGAAGACTTCCTGGCTTAACTGTTAATGAATTACTTGAAGTGCTTGATATTTCTAAACAAGCTTTGAACGGTCCTATGAATGATTTAAAAGAAAAAGAATTGGTTCATTTCAAGCCAAATGAAAATGACAAAAGAATCAAACAGCTTTATCTGACCGAACAAGGAAACATGTTAGATGAACGTATGAATGAAAATCAAATCAATAAAATGAAGCAATATTTTAGTGAATCTGGCGATAAAGAGGGCAGTTTTTGGACTAAGGTCATGGAATTATATGCCAATGAAATTGGTGAAAAATATGTCAATCGTTTATAAGGTCTTAATCAGACTTCTATCAATTACAAGTGAAAGTTAAATAGACATCAATGAATATACATCAGCTTGAAATTTTTTATCATGTCGCAAAATTTCAGTCAATATCAAGGGCAGCAGAGGCACTTTATATCAGTCAGCCAGCTGTCAGTAGCCAAATCAAAAAACTTGAGTCTGCTTATGGTGTTCACCTAATCGAAAAAAATGGTCAGGGAATCCAGCTGACAGCTCTTGGAATTCAGCTTTATGAAATTATTCGCTCCTTTTTTGAGAACGCTATTGTTTCCGCAGAATCACTCTTAAAAAATTCTTCTATTCTCCGGATTTCAGGAAATTTTTTAATGACAAATTTTGTGATTCCTCAAATTTTCGAGCATGAAACTAATCAGGCTAACTTAATTATCAAAAGCACTTCTTCTTTTAATGCGCTGACAGAATTGAAAAATGGTTACTGTGATTTGGCATTGATTAGTGCTTCTAGTCAGCCCGTTCTGTCAGCAGATATTTCGGTCAAAAAAATTTTTGATGATGAAATTATTTCTGTCAGTAAAAATCCACTAGAAAGCGAAGTTACTTCCCTTATTGTCAGTAAAAGTAAAATTGATGTTTACAAAATATTAGAAAAAAATAATCCATTATTTTCACATTTACCTTATACTGCAGTTGAGTCGACTCAAGATGCTCTCTCAAATATTAATATTAATAAAAATAGTGCAACTTTCATTTCTGCTCGTTTTCTAAAATATTTTGAAAAAGATTATAACTATCACTATACTGGAGTTAAAAATGGTTTTTATGCCCTCTATAAATCAAATAATTTTCATACTGATGAAATTTTAAAGCTTATAGAAATGATAAAGTCTTCTACTAAATAAATTAAAAAACAATCAACTACTGAGTTGATTGTTTTTATCTTTAGATATAACGTTTTAAAAAGTTTAAAAGATTAGGCCAAATGTCATCAATATAAGCCTCCCCATGTCGTGAACCGCTAAGTAGGCAAGTTTCTACGGGAATTTGCTCTTGTCGCAATAGTTCTGCTAATTTTTGATGTTCATAAGCAGGAACAAGCTCATTCATCGAGTTGCAAAGCAAGCCCGGTCCACTCTTTTTAGTTACTTTAGAAAAAATTGAGGCCTTTTCTAAACTATCGTCATTTATTGACGCCAGTAAGTTTTCGATAATCCACTTATAGTAAGAATCATTGGCTCCTGCTTGGTCAATCTTCTTACTGGGTAAGTCTGGAGCAATGATTAATTGTTTAGGAATCGTTTCCTTATGATTTTCATAAAACCCCTTTAAATCTAAAAGTCCTGACAGGCTGACAAATGGTCGACCTTTTGTCAATCCCAAATAAACAGCTAAATGTCCACCTGTTGAGCCACCAATAAAAGCGATGTTATCAGCCTTGAAATCTGGGATATTTTTAAGAAGCCAAGTGTAGGCAGCTTCAACGTCCTCATCTTGGGTTGGAAAAAGATTTTTAGCTTGTGTGGCCAAACGATAATTCAGAGCTGCAACCTGATAACCTTCGGCAGCTAATCCTGTAGCAACTTCTTTTTCTTTGCCTTTGTCTCCTTGCCACCAACCACCGCCATGAATCAATACTAAAGTTTTTCCGTTCCATTCTTTTGGCTGATAGAGGTCAAGCGCTTGTAATTCATCTTTACCATAATTAAAAGTTTTCATCTTATTTCCTCCTAACTACATTGTATTTCTAATTCAACTATCACAAGACCTCCTCAAAGTTAGTTTGAGAAGGTCATTTTGTTTCTTAATTTCGTTTGTAAATAGATTATTTGTTTAATTTGAAGTACAAATCAGCAATATTTCCTGTAAAATCATAAGGTTTTTCATCGATAAGAACTTCAACTACTTTTGCAGAATCATCAATTGCTGGAATTTCAAGATTTTGTTGACGAATAAAGTCATTAGCATCAATAAATTCTTTGTTCAATGTGCGACCATCCAAAGTTTTAAATGTAATTTTCATTTTATTACCTCTTTCACATTTAATTATAAGTCAAAAGCAAATTGATGTCAATTAATTACGATATAATAATACGAAATAAAAAATATTACATCAAAGAAAATCTATTTAATTTTTTATCTTTTTTAAAAATGGCGCAAACTGTACTAAATTTGGCGCCAAATGTCATTTTATTCTTGCTAAACTTTATCTATAATAGTTTTATAATTAATAAAGGAGAAAAGATATGGCAATTATATTAATCACAGGAGCAAGTAGTGGGATTGGCTATCAAACAGCAGAGTTTTTAGCTCAGAATGGGCATAAGGTTTATGGTGCGGCACGAAGAATGGACAAACTTGAGAAATTAAAAAGCGTAGGTGTCGAGCCAATTTATCTAGATATTACAAATGAAGATTCTTGTAGTAAATTGGTAGATACAATAATTGACAATGAAGGACAAATTGATATACTAATTAATAATGCGGGTTATGGTTCTTATGGCGCAATCGAAGATGTTCCGCTTGAAGAGGCTAAACGTCAATTTGAGGTGAATTTATTTGGACTAGCTGCTCTAACTAAACTAGTTTTGCCTCACATGCGTCACCAAAAAGCTGGTCGGATTATTAATATTTCTTCAATGGGCGGTAGATTCACAACCTATTTTGGTGCTTGGTATCATGCAACGAAATATGCCTTAGAAGCTTTTAGCGATGCCCTCCGGATGGAAGTTAAACCCTTTGGCATTGATGTTTCTTTAATTGAACCAGGAGGAATTAAAACCGATTGGGGATTAATCGCAGCCGATCATTTAGCGGATTCTGCCAAAGGAGGAGCTTACGAAGAAGCCGCCTTAAAAACAGCTACCGGTATGAGAAAACAGTATTCTGGGAACATGATGTCTGACCCTAAAATAATTTCAAAAACGATTTTAAAGGCAGTCAGCTCAAAAAGGATGAGAGCTCGTTATTTAATCGGTTTTGGAGCAAAGCCCCTTGTCTTTCTTCATACCATTCTGCCAACAAGAATTTTTGATTGGCTAATCATGCGGGCCAGTTAATAAAATAAGGAAAATTATGAAAATAAGTATTGACCAACAGTTTCAAAACTTTCTCGAATTACATCATTTAGATTTGAACCTTCTTTTAGAAGAAGCCCAAATTCCAAATTTGCTTTGGAAAGAGGAAATTGTTTTAACGAATCAACAATTTTATAAATTTCAAGAGGTCCTATCAAAAAGATTGACTGATGAACAACTTCTTTTGATAAGTGATGTCCAAAATTTTGGATTATTTATGCCTATTTTTTTCGTCGCTCTTTCTTCTGCTACTGGCTTACAAGCTATAAAACGTTTGGCAAAATATAAAAATATCATTGCTCCAGTTGAAATTAAAGTCAGTATTCAAGAAAAACATGTTCAAGTTGAATTAAATGATATTTCTGAAATACAAAATCTTTCACGTTTTTCTCTATTTAATGAGCAACTTATTATTTTAAGTATTCTAAGAACTGGAACAGGTCAAAATATTATTCCTGAAAAAGTAATCAGTCCTTATCCATTCAGTTCTTCAATTTTGGAAGTTTTTGGGATTTCTCCTGAGCTTTCAAAAAATGATAATCTTTTGAGTTTTAATCTCCAAGATTTAGAACTACCTTTTTTGACCAGAAATAATAGTATGTGGCGGATGATAGAACCCGAACTGAATCGTCAGCTAGAAGAAATCAAAACTCCTTCTGACTTCATCAATAGCCTTCATAAAGAAGTTCAACTCTTGATTCCTTCTGGGGACTGTTCCATTCAAAATGTAGCAAGAAAACTGGGAATTAGTAGCAGAACCCTTCAAAGAAATCTTGCACAAGCTGGTACTACATTTAAAGCAGAGTTACAATCCGTTCAGAAAAAAATGGCTCTCCATTTTTCAAAGGATTTAAATCTCACAACTGATGAAATTTCTTATCTCTTAGGATATTCTGAGGTCAGTTCTTTCACTCGAGCTTTTCGCAAATGGACGGGAATGACTCTAAATCAATATCGGAAAAAGCTGACCTAAAATAAAAACTAGGACAATGTCCTAGTTTATTTCATTTATCGTCTAACTTTTGGATTAGTAAAGATGTCAGAAGAGTCTTCACTTGAAGAAGAAAACTCTGAAATAATTGCCCCGTCCTTCCCAGCTTGGAACCAATGAAGTATGTTGGGTGCAATCGTGAATTGTTCACCTGCATTAAGAATGATTTCATGTCTTGCTGTATACCACTCTTTGTTACCACTGGGAATTTTGGCAATTATTGTTTTGACATTTGGTTCTCCTGTAACATAAAGATAAACTTGCCCTTGACGAACCCGGAAGGTTTCTTCTTTTCCTTCAATCTCTAGATTCTGACCTCGATGTGGATGTTTATGTTCTGGGCAGGTTTGTCCTGCCAAAAGAACCATTTCCTTTGCACAATAGCGGTCGTTATTAATATAGATGATTAAATTCAAACCTTCTTGCTTAATATTATTTAACCCAAAATCTGCATATTCTATTCTATCTAGTTCTTCTCTTGTAAAAGCTATTTTTGAATCTTTAAAAGCTCTTCTAACACTTTCTTCGTAGTTCATTTTCTCTCCTTATGATATTTTGAGGTCTTTGAAATCGATTTCTTCCTCTTCTTTTTCTTCGAATTCAATCATTTCATCTGGGTTAACTGGTTTCATGATGATAATAAAAGTAAGAGCTTGAGCTACTGAACCGATGACGAGGGCAAGAATAAAAAGTAGGCCATGATTACCTGTCATAGTTGGTGCAGCAAACATACCTGACGCAGGAATATGGCTATCGCATTCCCAAAACATTGATAATGCTCCAAAAACTCCCCCACCAATTCCGGTTGCAATCATATTTTTTAACCAATTCTTGAAAACAATTGGAAAACATCCTTCAGTAATTTGACAGAATCCCATTGGAATAGCCGATTTCAATGTTTCTATATCTTGTTTATCAAAAACATTTTTTTTGAATATTTTTTGAAAAATCACTGCAAATCCATAACCAAAAGGTGTAATCATTGAGGCTCCAATTAACACAGTGAGGGGTGGATAAATTCCTTCTGAAAACATAGTAAATACAACCGCAAATACTGTTTTGTTAATTGGACCACCGTAATCAATAGATGATAATACTCCAATGATTAAACCATAAATCAAAAGCTGCGATGAGTCTAGATTCATCAAATAATCTGTTAATATTTTGACCAAATAATTGATTGGTGTGCCAAGAATATAGTACATGACCATTCCCCCAAGAAATGAGGAAACGAAAGGAACAATGAGAGTAGGTAACAACCCCTCCATCCATTTCGGAACTTTAATATTCTCATAAAAGAGGAGGGTGATAATCCCAACAACAAAACCTGAAGCAATCCCTCCAATGAAGCCTGTATTAATTCCGTGGGCAACAAACCCAACAATTAATCCTGGAGCAATTCCTGGCTTATCTGCTATCGAATAAGCAATTGCGGTTGAAACAATCATAGGTAAAAAACCAAGACCATATCCCCCCATGGTGGACATCGTATCAGCAAAAGAAAAAGTCTGTGAAAAATCATCAATACTTTCGTCACCCATGATATTACCTATAGCCAGTAAAAAACCAGCTGCACAAATAACAGGTAGAAAAAAGGAAATTGCTGTCATTAAATGTCTTTTAAAACCTAGTGTTTTTAAAGTGTTCATTTTCAGGCTCCTTGGTAAATTTCTTCTAATTTTTCAATCAACTTATTAGGTGATTTCACAACAAGACTTGTTGGTACTTCGACAATTTTTTTGCCTTTAAATCGCTCACGACCACTAATTTTAATGTCAGCTGCAATTATTACAACATCTGCCTCTGCAATTTCTTTGGAGTCAAGTTTATTTTGAAGTCCAGCCAATCCTTGGGTTTCAATGTGGACTTCGTGACCATGTTCTATTGCGGATTGAGTCAATTTTTCTTTAGCAATATATGTATGAGCAATACCAGCTGTACAGGCTGCAATTCCAACGATTTTCATAATAAGATTCCTTATCTCTAAAAAGTAATCGCTTACTTTTGTATTTTTAAGTTATCCCTTTGATTAAATTTAAATCAAAGGGAACTTTTTATTAATTTTATTGTTTAGTTTATTGGAAATAATATTTAGCTTTATCAACTGCTCCAAAAAGTTGATTTTTATGATGAACTACTTTTTCTGTTTCTTTCATAGGCTCTGGGAAGAGCACATTTGGTTCTCTTTTTTCTAAATTTCCATCGTTTAATTCGTCTCGTAATTTCTCAGCGAATGCAATCTTGATATCTGATGATATATTTACTTTGTTAATTCCGTGAGTCACTGCTGCTTTAATTTCTGAATCTAAATTATTTGATGCTCCATGAAGAACCAAAGGAATTCCAGTTTCCTTAACAATTTCTTCTAAAACATCAATGGCCAATTTTGGTTGCATGCCTTTTGGATAAAGTCCGTGAGAGGTACCAATTCCGACAGCCAGTGAATCGCAACCAGTGCGTTTAACAAATTCTTTGGCTTGTTCAGGAGCAGTATAGATGCCTTTTTGATTTCCTCCTTCGACATTGTTTCCAGTATTTCCAATTGTCCCTAGTTCTGCTTCTACTGAGACCCCCACGGCATGTGCTGCTTCAACAACTTTTTTTGTAATTGCAATATTTTCTTCAAATGGGGCCAAGGATTTATCAATCATGACTGATGTCATCCCAAGTTGAATGGAATGAATCACTTGTTCATAAGTTGCTCCGTGGTCCAAATGAATTGCAATAGGCAATTTTGTCTTATTGGCTGCATCAATACATGAAGCGACAAAATTATCTTCTAAAAAGCTTAATTCGTCTGGATGAATTGCAATAATAAACGGACTTTGATCTTCCTCGCATGCTTTTAAAGTAGCATTTAGCAATGGGCCTGAGCCACAATTATAAGCTGGAATTGCAAAGTTTTTCTCTTTTGCGACTGCGAGTAGTTCTTTTCCTGTTACTAAAACCATTAGGATCTCCTTTATAAAAATTATTATTTTAAGGCAAAATTGCCATGTGCGCTTAATGAGTTTTTGTCAGTAACTGATATAAGTTATCGACTGTTTTTACTTCTCCCAGTTTATTAAGAAAATCATCGTGTGCTAAGAGTTGAGCGACTTGTTGCAACAATAAAACATGAGTGGTAGTTGCATCGATATTTTTAACAGCAAACATAATCACTACTTTTACTGGTTGTTCGTCCAAAGTTTCCCACTCAATTTCGTCTTCTAAGACGGCAACTGTAATTGTTGTATTTTTGACTGATAAGGATTTTCCATGCGGAATAGCGACACCTTGACCAATTCCTGTGACACCTTCGGTTTCGCGTAGATAGACATCCTTGATAAATTCTTGAGCATCATTAACATAGCCTTTACTGACAAGTAAATTTCCTAGTTCCTGAATAACTTCTGATTTACTTTTCGACTTTGACGGAACAACCAATAAATTTTTATGAACTACTTTTTTCAAATCGATTTCGGTCATTTTTTTCCCTACCTTTTTCTAAAATATAATTTATTTTTTGAACATCATTTTCGGTTAGCAATGGATTGATAATCATAATTGGAATATTACCAATAGCCTCAATCGGTGTGTCAATTGTTGTCAGGATTAAATCTGTATTTCCAGCAATATAATCTTGATTTTTTTTCGCTTGTCGATTGCTCATCGTTCCTATAATATTTAGATTTGGAACTTTTTGCTGAATTCTGACTTTTAATAATTCGCTTGTCCCAATACCTGTTGAACAGACTAGTAGCACTCTTTTATTAGTTTTAATTTCTAAATAATATTTTTCAAAGTAAAGTGTAATATAGCCAATCTCTGACTCATCAATTTCAGTTTCAAATGCAAGTTCGTGATTAATTGAAGCAATTATTTTTGATATTTTTTCAAAGGATTTATTATATTTTAATTTGACTTCATCTAATAAATTATTTTCAATATGAATGCCAAGTCTTAAACGTGAGAGCATGGGCAAAATATGGTGATATAAATCTTCACGAAGCCTGTGACTGAACTTTAAACTTGTGACTTCTGATATTTCAAAAAAATCGAGAATCAGATTTTTAGTAAGTTCATCTGCCAATTGTTCATCGATTTTCAAACTTTCTTGTCTGCTCAAATTAATGGCATATAAGGTTTGAAACAATAAAAGTTTCTCAACTTCATCTAAGGAAAAATTAAGATAATGTGATAGGTTGTCAGTAATTTTTACTGACAGACTTGAGAGATGTTTGTTCTTTAACATAATTTCACGCTCTCTATCATCAATTTTACTGATAGAACGTTTTATATTGCCCTCTCTCACGCGTTTAACTAATACTGATAGATGAAGCTTTACCATCCAATCATAAGGATAATTGAGATATTGTTCCATTTGTTCTTCAATTAGCTCTACTTGATGATCAATAAACTTACTATCTCCTGAAAAGAGTCGAAGGCCTATTTTATGAATACTTTTATTTTTATTTATCAGCATAATTAAGTTATTAATTGCTTTTCTAATCCGTGGCTCTTCTCCCTCAATCCAGACATAATGTTGCTCAGCCTTAAATAATAGTTCATCCTTTTTGAAAATTTCTTTAATTTTCTTCAATTTATTTGTTTTAGCACTCGCAGATAAATAATCAGTTTCTAAAACATCATCTCTTCTCTTATAGGGATGACTAAATAATATCGTCAACATGATTCTGAATAAATCATTGTCATTATCTTCATGCTCATTATGTTCTAACTCTTTATAAATATCTTTATCTTTATAGTAATCAGAAAGTTTAAATCCTTTGCCTGCTTGAGAAATAATTAATGGTTTTCCATGATATTCTAAATATCCTTCATTAATTTTAATAATTATTCTTCTAATTGTTTTATCAGAGACAAGTAACTGTTTGGCTAAAGCTATGGCAGCAACATAATTTTCAAAATTTAGAAGGCCCATTACCTGTCGTTCATTGGTATTTAAAAACATGATTGTTCCTTTCCCCTCTTTTCCTTGTTACTCTTATCTTATATCCTTATTTTATCCTACTTTCTAGAACGTGATTACTTTTTTTTGTCCAGAACTCTGGACAAATTTTTAATTAATATATTTTAGAGTACAAAAAGACTCTAACTGTGAGATATAAATTAGTATTCTTATTTGAAAAGGAATATAACTGTGATAGAATATTAATAAAATTGAAAATAGGAGATATCATAATGGCAAGAGCTCAATCCAAAGAGGAATTAATTACTTTTTCTGAAGAAAGTTGGCAGAAATTATGTTCACTAATCAATTCACTAAACGAAGAAACAAAAAATGATAATTTTACTTTTAATGTTGAAGATAAAAAAGAAAAGCATTGGGCAAGAGATAAAAATCTAAGAGACGTCATGGTTCATCTCTATGAGTTGCATCAGTTATTAATCAACTTTGTCGAAAAAAATAAAAGAGGAGAGAAAACGCCCTTTCTGCCCTCTCCTTATAATTGGAAAAATTATGGTGAAATGAATGATAATTTTCAAATAAATGGGCAAAAAAAATCATTATCTGAGATAACACAACAACTTTCTGAAAGCCATATGGAGCTAATCACTCTCATTGAAAATTTTTCAAACAAAGAATTGTTCACAAAAAAATATTTTGATTGGACAGGTTCAACTAGTCTGGGGCAATATTTTCAGTCTTCTATGTCATCGCACTACGAGTGGGCTTATAAAAAAATTAAATTACACAAAAAAACCTCAGAACTATGAGGTTTTTTATTTTTATTATTAGTTTCTTGAGTTTAATCATTTCTGTCAGTAAATTTTACTGACAAGAACAGTCCTGACAGTCTTCTTCACATCCGAGATTTTGAAAACTTAAGCCCGTGATTTCTGTTAAATCTTCCACCGTTGGATAGTCACCAATCAATGTGATTTCTCCATCTACAAGGGTCAGAGGTAAAACATCCTTTTTTTCCAACATCTGTGTCACTTGAGGATAGTTTTGAAAAATTTCTGACTGATTTTTTAAATTGTAACGTGCCATTTGCAAGTCTTCACCACATTTAAAAGTGGCAAAAACTTGGGTTAATGTCATCATTTCATTACTAAATTCGGGAATATCTTCCTCAAAAAGTTCAATTTTCATCTTAATGTCCTGTCTTTTGTCATTAAAATTATTATACCAAAAGAGCAGGTCAAATTCACTAACGGAGACGCCAAGGAATAAAGGTCCGAATATCTTCGTTATTATAACCTATAAGTAAACGACGGTCATCAAAAGTAATTGGTGAACGTAATAATTGCTGATTTTTCAAAATAAATTGAATCATTTGCTCCGTCGAAATTTGGTCCATATCACAAGAACTTCTTAATTCTGAATAAAGTTTGGGTGCTTTTGATTCCGAAACAATAATTTCCTCAAAACCTTTATTTGAAAGCTCTAAGACTCTGACAATATCTTCTTTACACAATGAAGTTTTGGAAATGACAACATAAGGAATATTTCGCTTTTTAAACCAACTGGTAACGCGCTCAGCTGACTGGTTTGAACTTGATTTTTGGTAGATTTTAATCATCTTCACGCTCCTCTCCTTTATAAAATCTATTGTAACTCATTTTTGCGATTAAAAATTCAGACTTGAGATGTATTTCTTAATTTTAATTTATTTTTGTCAGTAAATTTTTAGAATATTTTTACTGACAGATTCTGTCAGTAATTTTTGCTCCAAAAAAAGTCCTTGGTCAGTAAAACCAAGGACTTATATTAGGAAATTCCGTCAATTTTAATTTCAACTAATCCTCTGACAGCATTTGTCATATAAAAACAATCATATGTTTTCAAATCAGAAAGCGCAATATCTTTATATATTAGGGTATGATTTTTCGCAAATAAATCTAAAAAAGTTCCTTTTAGAGCATATTTGGCTGGCGTTTCGTACTGATTACCCTTTTTTGCCACAAAATTTCCGATTGATAATTCACTGATCAAACCATCTGTATGAAATAGAATATCTTGAAACCCTTCTTTTTTCGCATCTAAGACTTCCTGACGAAAGACCTTTTGAAAATCTGGACCTGAAAGTTTAAAGTTAGACAAAAGACTAGGCTTGTCATTAATTGACGACAGTTTAACTCGATAGGCCTCATTTGAATGCGTCAGTTGACGAATCTCAGGGGTCAAAGAATCTCCGTCAGTGCTGACACGTAAAACTCCGTCAGTAACATTTTGAGCAAATTTTCTCAATTTTTTTTCCAAATCTGGATGATGGTATTGTTTTTTCAAGCGATTGACATGACCCTCTAAATTTAACAATTCACCATTTTTGACAAGACCCGTTGTAAATAAAATACTTGGAACATCTTTTACACCTAATATATCTAAAAAAGGTTTTGCTTTTAGTAAGATCTCTGAAAACTCTGCTTCTGCTTCGCTCTCGAACGTAATTCCACCGCCTACACCAAGCTGATAATGCTCACCGTCATGAACTAATGTCCGAATCACGATGTTCATATCCAAATCCATTTCTCGACTTAACCAACCCTGCATCCCTGTATAAATTCCTCTGGGTTGTTTTTCAACTTCCTTAATAATCTCCATTGCCCGCTTCTTAGGTGTACCTGTGATTGACCCTCCCGGGAATAAAGCCGTCATAAATTCTGAAAAAGTCAAATCTTCTTTAATTCTACTTTTTATTGAAGTCACCAGTTGATGAACATGAGAAAAAGTTTCAATTTCTGCAAATTTAGGGACAGACAAAGAAAAAGGTTGACTAATTCGGGCAATATCATTACGCAATAAATCCGTCACCATCAGTAACTCAGACCGTTCTTTACTACTGTTGGAAAGTATTTCCTTTTGTAATCTATCAGCTACAACATCTTTTCCTCTGGCAATTGTTCCTTTAATTGGTTTTGAAATTAATGCTCCATTATGAATAGAAACAAAGCGTTCAACAGAACTTGAAATTTGCGTCATTTTCCATTCAGGATAGTGTAAAAATGATGAGAAAGGAGCAGGAATTTGTTTCCTTGTTTTCTTAAAAACATCAATAGGTTTTTGATCGGACCAAATTTTAAATTGTTGCGTCAAATTGGCAACATAAATATCGCCAGCCTTCATATAATCTTGTAATTTTTTTATTGAAGCAATATATTCTTGCCTCGTTTGGTCAATAAAAACAGCCCCTATGCCATTCTGACCATCAAACTCAATCTCTGAATCCACTTCAATTTCTTCCGATTCAGTCAGCCAATATTGGCCATCAGTTTGTTCAAATTGCACGACCCGTAACAGTTTTGTTCTATGGTCAAAAAGTAAAACTTCATCATAAGCTGCAAAACAAGCCGGATCTTGCTCATAACTTACAAAACCCAATAATTCTGGATAAAAAGGCCAATTTTTAGGTCGTTCAACTCTCTCATCCTTCAGCAAATCTACCGCATCTAAAAAATTGAACTTCTTTTTTTCACCATTAAAAAACACTTGACCCTTATATTTTGAAACCTTTTTATAAGGTTTATGAGCTAAAATACTATAATGCTCATTTTCGGTCACCTGACTACTATGTAAAAAAACAATTTCTTCATCTGACCGATAATATTTTAGGAAAATTTTCCAAATATCCGTATTTTTTATTATAAATTCCTTCAAAAGACTACACCACTTTCAAAAAATTATTTAACATTTCATGACCATATTCAGTAACTAAACTTTCTGGGTGAAATTGTAAAGCCCACAATTTTAATTTTGGCTGATGAATCGCCTGAATAACACCATCCTCACTTTGCGCATCAATTTCAAAATCATTAGGTAGTTTATCGACAATCAATGAATGATAACGTGCAACTTTCAAATTTTGTGGAAGTCCATTAAAAATTCCTTGACAATTATGACGAATGACAGAAATTTTTCCATGCATTGGCCTCTCACCAAGAACAACATTTCCCCCAAAACATTCAGCAATGACTTGCTGACCCAAGCAAATTCCTAACATAGGAATTTTTCCAGCGTATAATTGAACTACATCCCTACTAAAAACGGCTTCTTTTGGTGTTTTTGGACCTGGAGAAATGATAATCGCATCATAATTTTCACAAATAAAATCCGGAGAAATTCTAATTTTCTGACTCATTTTATCTTGGTCATTAACCACTGTTACACTACAATCTAATTCCTCGAAATACTGTACCAATAGATAAGTAAATGAATCATAATTATCAATTAAAAGCAATCTCATTTCAGCCTCCTTCTTCAATTATACTAAAATTATCTAGTCAAGACCTCTACTGGTATCTTATCTATAGATTGTATTTCATATATTTGGATTAAAGTCATGAATAACTTTTATGGAACGAACGCAAAGTATGCTTCCAAAGGCAAATTTGCTTAATATACATTACCAAATAAAGTAAGAATTGACGAATCTTTTTTGCCAAAAAGTCTGTAGCAAGAGCTGATACAGCTGGCGTTCTAATCCAAGTAATTACATTAGCGTTAACCAATACAACAGGAAGTCCATTTTTGAGTCAAATAACATTACTTCTCCAACATGAGAAAGGAGATTTAAGGCATGATTAACCGGAAAAGCAGTTATAATTTTAGCACCAAAATAACGATTTTCACCAAGACAAGCTAGCATTAAAGCAAAAACACTTTTATTTTTTTCCATCAGGTAATATTTCGACCATTCGTTCTACTTGAGCAATTGTTCCGTTCTCATGACCTTTTAAACAATCACTCATTACCTGAATTGATTCTTTAAAACTTAAAAGTTCAACTACTTCATCATAACTTACTTGTTTCATTCTAGTTTCTTTTGCTAATATATAAATTTTCTTCGATTAATATTATAGCTTTACACTAAGTGAGATACAATATTAATATTGTATGGTATATCATTGATTAATTTTATTCCTCAGGAACTTCATACTATAATAAAAAAGCAACTATCGCTTAATAGCGATAGTTGCTTATATAGAATATTAAATTCGTTTAGCCAAATCTATTATTTAACTGCAAACCAGGCTGTCTCACCATATTTCCATCCGATGCTGAGCAATGAATTTTGTTCGAATGAGCTCATAGTATAGTTGTGGGCACCTGTTTCAGCATTAGGGTTATAGGCAACATATACTGCTTTGCTTCCGCCTGAATAGAATACAGGTTTAGCATTGTTATCCCATCTCCATCCTTTAGATACAAGACTTTTTGCTTCATACTGGCTTGTTGTATAGTAGTGGTCTCCACCTTTAGCGTTTGGATTATAAACACGGTAAATTGCTGTACCACTTGTTGGAGCAGTTTCTAATGTTCCTTCATTTCTCCAACCAGCTTTGATATCTTGGTCACGTTCGTAAGCTGATGTTGGGTAGAAGTGTTCCCCAGTATTTGGATTATACAAACGGTAAACTACTTGAGTCTTATCTGGATCTGGAGTTGGGGTCGGGTCTCCTGGAATAGTAGCATTGGCAGCTACTGATGTGTTTCCACTAGCATCTGCTGCTTTTGCTGAGACTTTGGCCCCAGCTTTTTGCTCAGTAATATTAACATTTACTGTAGCTTGTGTTTTACCGTCAGCAGTTCCTGGAACTTTAGCACTACCAATTTTAGCACCTGATGCATTGTAAACAGTAACTGTTGAACCAGCTTCTGCTTTTACAGTTACAGATGATTTTTTAACGTTGCTAAGAATAGGAGTAGCTGGAGCTACAATATCAGAGAACACTACATCTTTGTTTGCATCTGCTGTATTTGCAAAGATATCCCAGCTAATTCCTGAAGTATTTTCAATACCAGCAGTGAAGTTTGTTGTCAAACCATTAGGAGCATATTGTTCAAACCAGCTCATTGGTAGATCTAAGTCTACAGGGAATTTAATTGTAGCTGATGTAAATACACCTGCATTACCAAACATACTTGCAATATTTGCTGAACCGTTGATGATACTCTTAATTGAATTAAGAGCCACATTGATACCTGGTTTTACAATATTTGTAATTGTATTACCGATAGTTCCGAAAATTCCGCTTCCCCAATTGACCATATTAATTGCATTTTGAAGGTTATCAAGCATAGTAATAATTTGATTTGCAATATGACGAGCAGTTGCATCGTCGAATTTAGCAGTCGCAACACCATCTTGAACGGTAATATTTGAAACTTGCTTAGATAAATCCATATTTTGGAAAGTTTCTAAAACATTAAGAGCATCATAAACTTTATCCAAGTTGCTTCCAGCAAATTGAGGATTATTCACCATAATTGCAAGTTGTTTTTTGATTGCATTATCTGTTCCAGTAGCAAGGCTATTAAAAAGATCTCCAAGTACAGGAATTTTAGTGATATTAATCCCCATTTGGACAGAAACATCAGCATTATCATCAAATTTGATGTTATTTGCTAATTCAGCAGGGATTTTAATTTCAGCAGATTTTAATGTTTGAAGTAAAATATTTGCTTGAGCACCAATATTATTCGTAACAGTAAGTGTCCCCATATGTGAACCTGTTGTATTAATTGGTGAACCATAAGTAGAATCAAGTTTAGTTTTAGAAGCTAGTGTAACGTCTACTTCTGAGGCTTGCGCAGTAATAGATGTAGCATTCATCAAAGGAACTGCCACTGCACTTGCACCAATCAAAGCTGTTGAGAATAGTGCAACTGCACTAGCCTTTTTGAATTTTTTCATTTTTCTTTCTCCATTTAGTTTTTTTACTTCTTCCCTCTAAAATAATTTTAGAAGGTGACAATGAGTCCCATTATCTGGACGGAACAATATTTATTAACCTTTTACCCCCTTTCAACTAACAAACAATCATATATCGTGTCTAAAGCTTCAAAATTAGGATTTTAATATCTATTTAAGACTTGACTCTTTTAGTGAGAGTATCCAGTCTAAACTTAACTCAAAAATCTCTTTTCTTTGGGCCATGTTTAATCTTTCAAATATCTCTTTTATAGATTTAACTTCTTTATCTAGACTCTTACCAATCAAGAATTCTGGAGATACTTCAAAATAACTTGCTAATTCTAGCAATCGAACAGCTGAAGGTTCTCCTCTACCCTTATAGTTATTTAAGGCATTACGGGGATAACCGAGTTCTCTTTCTACCTGATTATTTGATTTATGCGATAGGCGAACAAGTTCTTCTAAACGCAAGTAAAAATTACTATTCTCTTCCATACTCTCCTCATAAACTAAATATTATTTTATTTTAAGATAACCTCTAATTTTGAATCTTAATTATATTAAGGAATTCTTTTCTATAATTTCAAGTACTTTCAGAAAAACTAATCTTTTTCCGAAAGAAACAACAGAAAATGTTGTATTAACGTGGATAGTCAATCAGACATAATAAACACTCAAAGTTTTTTTATAAAAAATACTTGACATAATCGTAAAGATAATGTACACTATACAGTATCATATATGTGTTACGTATATTTCGGAATCTGTAATGTATTCATATAACTTTACAAAAAAGATTAGTTTTCTTAAAGACTAGCCTTATTTGAAATTTTTTTACATTTAAAACTTCTTCTATGAATAAGTTTGATAAATTACCTTCATTATTCCTATAATTACAGCTTTAAATCCCTGTTATATATATTGAAATCAATAAATAAAATGGTATAGAGTACATGTTGTAACAAATTAACTACAACTTTTATGGTTTACACTTATATAACTTTATGTTCTACTGTTTACAATAAGGTTGATGTATTATATCGCAAACACTTTAGTGTTTGTCTTTTTTTTATTTTATAGAATAATTTTTTATTTTTTATTCATTATTTTTTACCAAAATAGATATAAACCCTTTATAGAGCCATTCCTACTTTCTATAAAAAAAGAAATAATGACATAATTGTTTTTATATGTCATTATTACTCATATTGAATATCGTTTAGAATTTTATTTTTACGATTTTATAATTTTTTTATATGTAAATACTATTCAACTTATAAGTAATAACAAAAAGGACCTAGATAAAGTCCTTTTTTTAAGGCTATTACATATATTCTTCAAACATAAAACAGCTAAAATTAATCAAGAAGACTATCTATCAAGCCCTTTATAAATTTTGTCTAAATTCCATTTCATCATACTATAGTAGCTATCCCCATTTTCTCCTTTTTTCGCCACTGAATCTGTAAATATTGTTGAATAAATTGGAATTCCTGTATCCTTAGAGACAGTTTTCATTGGTCGATTATCAACACTACTTTCTACAAAAAGCGATTTGAGTTCAGTAGCTCTTAACTTTCTAACCAGATTTTTTATTTGGTCTGGTGTGCCTTCTTCTTCTGTATTTATCTCCCAAATATAAGCAGAGGGAATATTATAAGCCTTAGAAAAATATTTAAAACAACCTTCGCTCGTTACAATCATCTTTTCATTTTCAGGTATTAAAGAAAATTTGGATTTTGCTTGCTGATCAAGATCAGATAATTTTTTAACATATTTATCTAAATTATGTTTATAAAAGTCCTTATTAACTGGGTCTTTTTTAGATAACTGTTGTTCAATATTTTTTGCATAAATAATCCCATTCTCTAAATTGAGCCAAGCATGCGGGTCTTCTTTTCCTTCAGTGTTATTTCCTTCAAGATAAATGACCTCAACTCCAGTGCTTACAGGAAAATAATCAATATTTTCTTTTTTATTTGCATTATTCACTAGTTTTGTAAACCATGCATTTCCACCTGTTTCCAAGTTTAAACCATTGTAAAAGATTAAATCTGCTTTAGAAGTTTTTTGAACATCTACAGGCAATGGTTCATATTCATGCGGGTCTTTTCCAACCGGAACTATACTATGCAAATTGATTTTATCATCAGCAATATTTTTTGTGATATCTGCCAAAATTGAATTAGTCACGACCACATTTATTTTTTTATCTGTGACTTGGTCTGTTTTTTTATTTGAGCAACCTACTAGAAAAACGATAGCACCTAGTGCTATAAAAGTTATCAATATATTTTTATATTTTTTGTTCATCAATTTTAACCTTCTTTTTTATAAAATTTTGTTTTGGTGAAACTAAAAAACTAATTGCAAAAATGATAGCTGAGGTAATAACAATGCTTGAGCCGACAGCAATATTAAAGCTATAACCTATAAATAAACCTAAAACGGAAGAAACTGCCCCTAATGATGAGGAGAGAATTATCATTTTCCTCAAGCTATTAGTATATAAATATGCTGTTGCTGCTGGCGTAATTAACATAGCAACAATTAAAATTGTTCCAACACTTTGCATTGCAGTCACTGATACAAGCGTCAATAAAACCATCAAAAGATAGTGATAAAAATTAACTTTCATTCCAATTGCTCTTGCCATTAAGGGGTCAAATGATGTAATTAAAAGTTCCTTAAAAAAAAGGATGATTACTACTAAAACAATTCCCGAAACTCCTATTGTCAACCATTTATCAATATCTTGCACTGCTAAAATATTTCCAAAAAGGATATGGAATAAATCCGTTGAACTATTGGCAATTCCAATTAATATAACACCTAAAGCTAGAAATGAACTAAATGTAATTCCAATCGCAGTATCTCCTTTGATAATACTATTATTTTTTATGAAAGTAATAATTATCGAGGAAAGTAATCCAAAAATAATTGCCCCTACAAAGAAATTTATTCCTAAAATATAGGAAATAGCAACACCAGGAAGTACTGCATGAGAAATCGCATCACCCATTAAGGACATTCCTCTCAAAATGATGAAACAACCAAGTGCTCCTGAAACTACGCCTATCACAACTGCTGTAACTAAAGCATTCTGTAAAAAATGGAATTCATATAAACCATTTATAAAATTCTGTATCATTTGATTCTTAATCTCCTATAAATATATTATCTCCATATGCCGCTTTTAAGTATTTTTGATTAAAACTATCTCTTACTGAACCATAAGAAATTAATTCTCTATTTAAAATAATAATGTCATCAAAATACTCTCTTACTTTGCTTAGATCATGATGTACTATTAAAATGGTTTTCCCTTGACTTTTTAAATCTTGAAGAATATTCATAATAATCTTTTCACTTATTGAGTCTATCCCTACAAATGGTTCATCTAAAAAGATATAGTCTGCTTCTTGAACTAAACACCTTGCCAACAAAACCCTTTGAAATTGACCACCTGATAGTTCACCTATCTGCCTATTTTCATATTCTGATAAGTTAACTTTTTGTAAAGCGTTAGAAACCCTTGACCATTCTTTATTTCCAAGTTTTTGAAACAACTTTAATCCCGTATAAGTACCAAGAGATACGCACTCCTTAACTTTAATTGGAAAAGTATGATCAATATCACTTTTTTGCTCTACATAAGCTATATTTTTCAGTTCCTTTTTACTTACCTTACCATTTATTAATATTTTTCCAGAATGTGGAATAATATTGAGAATAGCCTTGATTAAAGTAGATTTTCCTGCACCGTTTGGTCCGATAATACCAGTGATTTTCCCAGGTTTAACTTCTAGTTGAATATCCTTCAGGACTTTATTTTCATTATAGAATACATTTAAATGTTTAGTACTTATCATTGTTCTCTCCTTATGCTGGTAAATAAAAACTTATAAATCTTTTCACAATTATAGCATACGCTAAATATTTAATCAATATATTTTGCATAGGCTATTTATCTTTTAATATTAATTAATATATTTGAAAACTCACAGTTTTCTTTCCATACTAAATTGCAGATTTCGTTCTCAAAAAGTTTAAGTCATAAGTTTGGATTCCTGCACTATTATCTGTTATACTTCAAGTAAGATCTTTTAGAGAACGTTTTCATTTACGCAAGGAGGCAAACAATATGACAACTATGGTTTTTGTAAATTTTCCAGTATCTGATATTGAAGCATCAACTAGTTTTTATGAAAAAATAGGTTTCAAAAAGAACCCTAATTTCTCAGATGAATTGGTTAGTTGCATGGTTTGGGATGAAAATTTTTTTATCATGCTACTATCACATGCTCGTTATAAAACATTCATTGGTGAAAAAGAAATTGCGGATACAAAATCATCAAGTGCTGCATTAATTTCATTTACTTTTTCAAGTGCGCAGAGTGTAAAGGACTTTGGTAAATTGGCAAATGAAAATGGCGGAAAAAGCCTTTATTTAGATAATGGTATTTCTGAAGAAATGATGTATGGTCTTGAAGTCCAAGATCTAGACGGCAACTGTTTAGAGCCTGTTTGGATGAATTCTGAGATGGGAAAAAATTGATTTCATGAAAAAATTTCTCTAACTAGTAAAAAGGCTCTCACAAACGAGAGCCTTTTTTATTTTAAAAAAGAAATCTTATATTTTATTTTCAAAAGAAACTAGTTAATTATCTTTCAAATGTATTCTTTCTCCATGCAATTCCTCCAATTGTCAATACTGAAAGCAAATCTAAGCCAAGTGCCATCAACTCTGAACTCATTAATTCATCTGAGCCTGTAGTAGGAAGTGAAGCTCCAAATGGCTCCAATACTATAGGCGTACTAAGAACATTCACCTTGTTACGAAGAGCTGAATTATTACCAGTCGATATTGTAGGAACAGAGAGTGCAGTGTTCCCAACTTTTGAAAATGGTACTTTTTCTATTACTTTTACTCTCATATTATTTCCAAGAGTGTCATCTGTATTAACTCCATCTTTACCATTTTGACCATTGGCACCATCTTTACCCGCTACACCTGCTGGCCCTTGCGCTGAAACTCCCGTATCTTTTCCATTGATAAAGATATCTCCATTATTTCCAATTGTAAATGTTGGACTTTCTCCATCCTTACCATTTGTACCATTTTGACCATCAGCACCATCTTTACCTGCTACACCTGCTGGCCCTTGCGCTGAAACTCCCGTATCTTTTCCATTGATAAAGATATCTCCATTATTTCCAATTGTAAGTGTTGGACTTTCTCCGTCTTTACCATTTGTACCATTTTGACCATCGGCACCATCTTTACCTGCTACACCTGTTGGCCCTTGTGCTGAAACTCCCGTATCTTTTCCATCAATATACCAATCACCATTTTCTCCAATGCTAATATCTGGCTCTTTACCCTCAGGACCTGTTGGACCTGTTACTCCTGGATCTGTTGTTCCGGTAGGAGGGACAACCGTGAGTGATCCTTCACCAGGAAGTGTTACACCTCCTGTTGCAGCTGAACTACTTATAGAACTTGAGGAACTACTAGCAATACTTGAATTATTAGTTGCACTAGAACTTTCAGCACTGTTATTAGAACTAGATGCAACATTACTGCTATTACTTGTCGAGCTAGAACTATTTGAATTGTTTGATGCAACAACCGTCAAGCTTCCTGATCCAGGTAGAGTAATTGGGTCGGCAAAAGTAACTGTACTTGTCAATATGTCTCCCACAGGAATACTTGAAGCATCAAAGCTATAAGTCAAAACAACATGACCAGCACCGATATTATCAACTACCATATTTCCATGGGCGGTAGCAATAATTTTACCTGTATGGGTGTCATAAAGGGTCCCTTCCGTAGGTTGAGAAGTATTTGCGTCCATCATATCATTTTCAATTTGAACAAAATCATAGGCTAGTTGGTTTCCATCCGCATAAATTTGTCCTTGTAAATATGCTCCCGCAAGTTGGTGATTACCAGAAGCAACATAAACTGGCGCAGATGATTTATAAATTTTACCAGTTATAGGATCAATATAACTATAATCTACTGTATAAGTTCCGACTGAGTTTGTATTAACGTATCCAGATACACTGAGTTCATCCAATGATAAACTCTTACCTCCAGTTATAATTGCAGAAACGAAGCCAGCATCTGGAGAATATTGATCCCCAACAAATACGGTTTGAGATTGGGTCGTAATTGTTACAGCACTAGTTGGAGCAATTATAGGGTTAATATTTTCATTGTTCATTTGATAGACAATTGTTGTATAACCAGCCTGTGTTGGAGCGCTGTTTAAACTTACTCCCGCAGTATTCCCTCCTTGCGTAGATGCTGCAGCAGTCCCCATTGTTGTAGTTGCTCCATTTAAAGTTGGTTTAACTACAAACGTTTCGGGTACAAACATACCATCCTGATTTGATCCTGTAACAGCTTTTTGACCTTGATAATAATAGTTTTCGTATGCAAGGTTTTGACTAATCTGACTGCTTGGGTCTTGTGCTGTAAACCCAACTGTCATAGTTGCAGATGCTGTTATTGTAGGAATAGCAGCTGTTCCTGTACCATTTGCACCAACATTCCCACCAAGGCTGAGAACACCATCAATCACACCAATACCAAATTGGATAGCATCAAGTGGGCTGCTTAAATTTCCTTGTATTGAACCAGCAATAGCAGAATTTGATAAATTAGCAATATTGCCTATTCCTGCTAAAGTTTGACCTAAAGAATACCCTATACTATTAGTTCCGCTTGTTAAACTATTTGTAATATCTGCTTGTAATCCTTGGACAATAGAATTATATCCTTTTAAAGCGGTACTATAAGCTGCCGTGGTTGTATTGAGTATACCATTCAAAAAGTTATCTACAATAGCAAGCCCTGTATAAGAAGTATTACTTGAGTAATCATCAAATAGATTTGTAATCGAACTTGGTAGAGTAACAATCGTTCCCAGTTCATTACCCACTGATTGGGTATAATTTGTCACAAGATTAGTTGCCCAGTTAGCTACAGCTGTAATAAAGCCATGACCACTTCCTTGAACGGTAAAGGTACCATCACCGTTATCAACAACTGGTGCAAGATAATTTTCAGTAAATATTCCGCTCGTTGGGGAGCTAGCATTTGCCAATACCTTTCCAGATTCATTAATAGAATTTATTGCAAACTGAACATTATTACCATACTGTTGTAAAGCTGTCGCTGCAACTGTAGTTATAGACTGAATCTGAGTAGAAACATTATAAATTCCTTGTTCAAAACTAGTAGGATTAATTTTTAAAAGTTCACCAATAGTAGGTCCAGAGAAAAGTGCTCCTCCAGTAAGTGGATTTGGAATAGATATTTCAGTACCTAAAACTGTAGTAATTAAATTATTAAGTTGTTGTTGACCGCCATTTAAAATAGAATTAAATGACAACTGGTTAAAAGGCGAAAGAATAGTATTTACTGAACTTGAAATAATTCCATTCACATAATCTGTTGCTGAGAGTCCAACATACTTAAGGACGTTGTCTGGAACACTTACAGCTGGATCAATAACAGCCTCTAAAGCACCAGTAAAATATGTTGCAAGAGAGGAAGCTAAGTTACCATTCAAAATTTGATTGATTGTATCAGTAGTTGAAACCCAAGCAGAGCCCGCACCTGCAGCTATATCATTTACAAGGGAAGCCACACTTCCTACTGCACCTCCAAGAGTATTAGCTAAAGCTTCTGTCGTACTTGAGTCAGCAGTATATTGAATGCTAACCATTGCAGTACTGGCTGCTGAAGTGACGATATAGCCAGTTTCTTCTGCGCTCATCATATTTTGCATTGAAGCAATGGCTGTACTATTTGCAGTAATACTAGTCAATAGATTCGTCATCTGTGTAAGTAAAGAAGCCGCACTTGCATTAAATCCACCCGCTGCAATTGCTTGTGATTCTGCGGCAGACAATGAAGCATAATCAATCGCCATAGAACTAGTAGTTTTTGACAAATCAGCAATCGAGGATGCAATAGCAGAATTTTTTGCAGTTGTAGAAGTTGATTGAACAAACCCTTCACTTCCTACCACATCGTTCGGATAATAACTTTGAGCTCCTTCATTTATTATCTGATAAGAACCACCAATTGTTTGTGCCGTTGCATTATTTTTTACAGCGAGAGTTGTTGTAGTCCCTTGTAAATTAGCCGTCGATTCCTGATTTGCCACATAAATTACTTTGGTATCTGCTACTGATAGACCAGCCTCCACTAAATTAGAAGGTGCTTCGACTGTCCATGAATAATTTCCCCCAGACAGAATATCATTAGCTGGTTCTCCTGAAGGTACTATTTGAGTTTGCTTAATATCAAATGATGTCGAAGGGTTTGCACTACTACCAGCTTGTATTGCCCCATTATTATTTAATGCTGTGCTATTTGTAACTCCTAAAGCTGGTGAGGCTGAGGAATCAACTCTGTTAACAGAACTATTAACACTATAAGTTCCGTCAGTATTAGTTGTATTTTTAGTTTCTGGAAGTCCTGTTGGAGCTGCAGTAGAGCCTAAAGAGTTTGAAATTACTGAAGTTCCATCTTGTCTTAAAACAACGTTACTCGTACTCGTTACAGTTGTAAAACTAGCCACACTTGAGGTAGCTGCTAAACTACTTGCAACCACCATATTTGAAGAAGTGATTGAACTTTGCAGTGAATTAGCATATGAGGCATTATCAGCGCCTGCGGTGGCATTAGATCCTAAACCTCCGGTTGCGGTATTTTCCGTCCCAGTAGCACCCGCTGAACTAAGAACTTGTCCATCTGCATGTACGTCTAGTTCAGTTCCTAAAGCACCTACTAATATAAATGCAATAACTGCAGAACTATAAAGCCAAGTTTTACCAGATTTCCAAGTACGAAATTGAGTGTTTACTTCTTTGAGATTTTCTTTCTTAAGTTTCTCCATAGTTTATTCCTTTTCGTTTAAAATAAAATTGTTTCACAATAACATAATACATTTAAATTAATAATAATTCAAGCGTTTGGAAGTATTATTCATGATTTGCTTTTATAAATAGTTTCCTTTTTGATATTTTTTTAATACACAACCCCTCTCTAATAAACAGTTTTATATAGATTACACTATAGACAAATAGTTTTTATTCATCAAAAACTCACTTTCTATAATGTATAATTATTCATAATCGTTAAAAAATCGAGTAAAAGCCTAATATCAACCTAATAGTTGCTATAAACAAATTATTTTCTTTCATTAAGAATCCAATAATACTTGTTGTATTTTTTTTAAAGCGAAATAAAAAGATTTCGACATACAAAAATTCTTATTTTTCGCCATCAACAGTAATTGTAGACAATAAAAAAAGCAAAAGATATAAAACCTCCTGCCTTTTCATAGAACTAACTCCATAATCTTTTCAATTAATTATCTAAAAAACCCATTTGAAAAATATAAACAACTTCTTCTTGATTAAAATAACGAATCGATTTGAGATTTTTATATCCTTCTGGTATTACTATTGCTGAATAGTCTAGCTCACTATTTGAATCTAACTCTACTTGCTTATAACCAATGATCATCAATTTTTCACTTCCCCCAGCAAGTAAAACTACACTCCCAAGTGGCAGAAAATCCTTTAACTCCCTCATAATTTACAATTTCCCTTATTGCTTCTTCCTATAATTCTTATACGTTAGAGTAATTATAACATTTACTTGAACACAAAGCTACAACTGAAATAGAAATATTACATCATTTTTAGTTAGCATAAAAAAATTATTTAATAACAGATTTAATATTACTTCTACCATCCCCCATTTTATTTATGATAATTTGTTGTCCAATAGTTGCTTTCATTTCCTCTACATGGCTAATTACTCCAACTAATCTATTTTCACCAATTTGTTCAAGAGCTTGCATTGCTTTTTGTAATGTTTCTTGGTCAAGAGAACCAAATCCTTCATCAATAAATAGTGCTTCTATTTGGACACCATTAGCTGTATTTTGTACGACTTCACTTAAAGCCAAAGCAATTGACAATGCGGCTATAAATGTTTCTCCACCCGATAAGGTATCAGCTGAACGAGCCGCCCCTGTTTCATTATCATAAATATTAATATCTAAGCCATGATCCATTCGTCGATTATTTCCCTCGCCAGCAAGTTCAAATCGATATCTATTGTTTGACAACTGATTAATAAAATGAAGGTTAGCATAATCAAGAATTTTTTCTAAATAATTTTGGACCACATATGTTTCAAGCCTTAGTTTATCTTCGGAAGCTCTACCTGAAATTGCATTATAAAGCTTAGTAATTGCAGCTTTTTTGCTAGCATCCTTATCTTGTTCTTTTATGACTTTTTTTAATTCACTAAGAATCAACTTCGCTTGCTCTACTTCATTTTCAGCAGATACCAATTTTTTTTGCAAAAAAACATAGTTTTCATTTGTCTGTTTTTTTTCTTCTTCAATCAATGCAAGATTTGGTCGCTTTTTATTTTGAATTAATTGCTGAATATTTTTAATTTCGACTTTCAATCTTGCTTTATCTGCTTTATATTGTTCAACTTTTTGGGAAATCTGAATTAAATCATCATCATAAGCCCACTCTTTTAATATTTGAAATTCTGTCGTGAATGCCTCTTGCTCAGAAAATTTTTCTTTTATTTTTTCTTTATTGGCCCTTATCCTTTCAAGTAATGTTGCTTCTTGACTTTCCAATGAATCTAAGCTGGCCGTTTTTGAAGAAATTTTTATTTTAATATCTGAAAGTTGTGCCATTAGTTCTGACAGATGTTTTTCAAATAAATCAGCTTCTTCTATTAGCCTATTTCGCTTCCTTATCAAATTATAACTTGTTTCAATAATCCCTATCTCTGTTATTTCGGCGATTAAATTTTCTATCTGCCTATTAAACTCTTGATTACTATATTCAAAGTCTTTTACCTTTTCCTGTAATTCAAGTTTTTTTGACTCCAAATCAGCAAGCTTTACTTTTGTTTCATCATTTTTTACCTCTTCCATCTCTAACGATTTCGTTAAATTTAAAAGACTTTCCTCAATAGATACTTCATCAAAGGAATCAGGAAATATTTTTGAATAATCAGCAATAAATTCACTATAAAGAATTGAAAGTTCTTTTTCAAACTCATCTGCCTCTATTTTTTTCAAATCAAGACTAGTTTTAAGTTCAGTCTTTAATTGTTGTAATTGTTTATTTTTCTCCAAAAGGACTGTTTGTTTCTTTTGTGATTCATCAATCTCTTTCAATAAATTTCCAAGTTCTTTATAAGAGCTTTCTTCAATAGTTTCTGTAAACGGATGTTCTAATGCACCACACACGGGACATGCTTCGCCTTCTTGCAACTCAGATTGCAGCTGTACGATCATTAAGCGCCTTCTACCTTTTAATTTTTCATTATAAGCAAATTTAGCCTTTTCTAGATTGTCCTTATTTTCAGAAAGCGCTATTGTGTTTTCTTTTAATTTTAATTCTAACCCAACAATATCATCTTTTGAATGTTTCACTTTCTGAAAGGTCGGAATTAATTTCCCTCGAAATGTTAATTCTAATTGATTTCTCTCTTCTCTTTTATTAATAAAGTAATCATCAGAAATAACATCATCTTGAAGAGTTGAAATATTTTCGGCTGCTTGTCCCAAGTTAGCTTTAAAACTTTCTAGTAGTGTGAGATTATCAGCTTGCTCTAACTTTAACTCCTCTACCTTTGATTGTTTTTTTTCTACTTGAAGTGATAGCTGAATCTGGATAAATATTTTTTCTGCTGCTTTTTTATTCTCATTAATATTTTCTTGCTGTTTATTTAGGTCCTCTTTTTCGTTTGTTAATTTTTTCAAAAGAATTTCATCTTTTGCTTTTTCAGAAATTATCCCAGCAATATTATTTTTTAAACTTTTTGACTGTTTTATATCTTGTTCTAATTCATGAATACTTTCTTTTAAGGGAGAGGCCCATTTCAATTTTTTAGATATTCGGAATTTTCTTCAAAAATAGCTGACTTTTCAATAATATTCTGCTGGTAATCATTTTCTAAATTATTTAGATTTTTAAACTGATTTTCTAATTCCAACGCGGATTTATAAGCTAATTCAAGCGAAGTTACTTTTTCTTCTTGTTCAAAAGTTTGACCTTCTATCTCATTTTTTCTCGCAACACGATCCTTCCATAGAGACGTGACTAGATCCAGTTTTTCTTGTTCAGCTGCATCTTCTAGTTCTTTTAATTCAATAGGATTCCAAATTGATGATTCATATAAATTTTGTTGTTTTCGATCATGTTCTAAATAAACAGCATTCATCTCTGAATTTTTAGCCTTTATCTCATTGCTAAAAGATGTAAAAATGTAGGTACCAAATATTCTTTTTAATATTGCCTCTTTATCTGGAGTAGAAGACTTCAAAAATCTCGAAAAATCATTTTGAGGTAGAAGAATTATTTTTTTAAATTGTTCGGCATTCAGATGTAAAAGACGAGTGATTTCTTCTCCAACGTTTTTAGGATTTATTGCAATATTATTTTTCTCGATTCCTTTTACTCTATCTACAATAGCTAATTTTGCTGTTGATTTTTGAAGAGTAGATCCACTGCCTCGTTTCTTTAAGAGTTTTTGTTCAGGACTTCTTTCAATTCTGTATAAAAGATTTCCTTGTTCAAAATAAAAAGTCACGCTTGTCCTATCATCAGCTGTTGCAAACTGACTTCTCATTTCTTTGGCATCTCTATCACCCGTTGTTGTTCCAAACAACGCATATGTCATCGCGTCAAATATCGTGGATTTTCCAGCGCCTGTGTCCCCACTAATTAGAAATATAGGAGATTCATCTAGCAGTCGAAAATCTACGACAGAATTCTCATGGGGGCCAAAATAATTCATTTCCAAATATATAGGCTTCATTTTTATTTTTCTCCTTCTAATTCATTAAATGTACTTTCAATGATTGCTGTCTGTACATCATCTAGCGTTTCCCCTGTAGTAAATTTATAAAAACTAGAAAGAATTTCCACATTATCTAAAGTTTCAATATCTTGACTCCTACTTCTTGTTAATTGTCTTTTTTCAAATTGATAGTCAAGTTCTATAATTGTTCCATAAATCTTTTGCAGTTGGGCACGTAAATTTTGTCCCACGAGTTTTGTCCGGTCAAAATTCTTAATTGTAATCGCAAACCAAGCTTTATTAATTGGTTGCCTTTCATAAAAATCACGGTTTATGAGTTGCTCCCATTCTTCTTCAAGAACTACTAAATCTGTTTTAACTTGTAGTGGAAGAAAGTTAGAATTGAGCATTTTTTCTTTAATTTCAACAACAAAGATTCCTTTTTGTGTTGACGCTTCTTTGGTATTAAATTTTACTGGACTCCCCGAATACTGTACTTTATCACTTGGGGAAGCTAACCTAGTATGAATATGACCTAACGCAACATAATCAAAATCTGCAAATTGTGAAACATTTAAGGTCGATAATCCACCTACTTTAGATGGGGTTTCACTTGTTAAAACAATTTCTTCTTTATGAGGACTCACCGCAAAATGAGTGACTAAAACCTGATTTTTCTTATTATTGAACTGACTTTTCATCTTAGAAATTACCAATGTCATCGCATCATCAATTGTCTTAATTTGCTTTGTGTCCTCTTCATCTAATCCCTGATTCGAAAAATATATTCTTGCATCCATTGGGTCAAAAAAGGGAAGTAAAAAAATCTGAGTTTCTTTTGTTTCCACTGGAATAAAGGATTCCTCAAGGGATGTTCGTAGATGTAAATTATTATAATCCAACCAGTCCTTAGCATAACTTAGTCTTTTGGCTCCATCATGATTCCCTGAAATCATATAAATAGGAAACTTTTCTATAATATTCATCTCTCTCAGCATCTGATTGAATGTTATGACTGATTCTGCACTCGGAACTGCTCGGTCATAAAGATCTCCAGCAATGATAATTCCATCAACTTGATTTTGTTTTGCCAAAGATAAAATTTGCTCAAATGCATATTTTTGTTCTTCCAATAAAGAAAAACCATTGAGTGTTCTTCCAATATGCCAGTCTGATGTGTGTAAAAATTTCATATCTCTATCCCCCAAAAATAATCTTAATCCTTATAATATTCACCTTTCATTATAACATTATCAAATAGTTTTATATTATTAGTTGATAGAATATCTGATAAAACAAAAATACTAGCATTAACACTAGTATTTCAATAAATTCAATTATTTATTATTTTGCTTTTAATAACTCTTCTTTGCTGTGAACTAATTGTGTTAAAAAATCACAATATGGTGTGGCTACATTATATTTTTTACCTTTACGTGAAACAGCCCCATTAATATAGTCAATCTCTGTCAATCGATTATTTTTAATCAAATCCTGATACATAGAAGGGTAATGTAATCCAATTGTGGCTGGATCAAAACAGGTTTCAACGTGCTGAACTACTTCAGCAATATCAAGGTTTACATTCTCAAATTTTGCTACTGCTGCAAATTCATTAACAATAGTAACAACCATATCATGTGCTGGTTTTGTTTCACCCAATCCGGCCATATTAGTGTCTAAAATAGTACAAAGTCCATTCATTGTTCCATTAACACAAGCTTTTCTATAAATAGAATAATGAATATTGTTAGAATATTTAGCATTCAGTCCCGATTCTGATAATATTTCTGCTAACTTTTTAGCCGTTTCTTCCTCACCTGAAATAAGATTTTGCAGCTCAACCGAACCATCACCAAATAATTTAGCTTTACCTGGACCTTCTAATCCAGCAGTCCACATAGTATTACCAATAAAGATATTATTTTTCGAAACATATTTTTCTATAGTATCTTCGTGCCCAATTCCATTTAGTAAGCAAAGTACCTTGGTATGCTCGTCAATTAATGGTTTAATATCTTGTAGCATCTTATCTAATTGCATGGCTTTTGTAAACAAAATAATTAAATCTGTTTTTTCTTTAGAAGAAATCTCAGATTGTAACTCAACCGATAGATGAGCGGTGAGTTCTTCTCCATTGTAATTAGCTCGCAAACCATGATCTTTAATCGCTTTTACGTGTTCAGGCCATCCATCTATAAGGGTTACTTCATTGCCACCTTTATGAAGCATTAAACCAAAACGACTCCCCATCGCTCCTGCACCGGCAATTGTAATTCTCATTTTATCTCTCAATCTACATATTTTTTCCATAAAATAACTGAATTCGCTATTTTTAAACGAGTTCAGTTATAGTAATTTATAGATAACAAATTATTTATAGTTAAAATTGTAGCTTTTTATTAGTCAAAAATCAAAAATTAACTTTCAAAATATAAGACAGAGATATTTTGAAAATTCAACAAACCCTCACTAGATATTCTTATTTTGCCTGATCCCAAATTCGAACATTTTCAATAGCGGTTATCAAGCCAAGCTGTCTGACTTTTCGTGGAAGAAATTTACGAATATCATCTTCGTTATAGCCTACTTGCAACCTATGTTCATCCACCACAAGTGGACGACGCAATAATTTTTGATTCTGAACAATTAACTCTACAAGTGAATTTAGAGTGAGCGCATCAAAATCAATGATTTTTGATAGTTTTTTATAAGCACTACTTCTTTTAGAGATAATTTCCTCTACTCCAGTTTCTGTTAATGAGAGTATTCTTAAGATATCTTTTTTTAATAAAGTATTTTCTAAGATACTTATCTCTTCAAATTCTAATTTATTTGTAATTAACCATTGTTTCATTTTTTTACTTGAGCTACAGTTTGTCGAAGAAAATAATTTAATCATGGCATAATTTCCTTTTTTGTTTTTTATTATTTTTTTCTCATTTACAAATATATTATATTAAATCTTTCATTTTTCGTCAATATATATTATTATTTTAATTTAATTTTTTTGTTATTTAACTATAGTTTTTATGCATACCTCTATTAAATAATAAAAGCCATCATTTTGATGGCTTTTGTTTAATACTTATTTTCTCCCCCCAGAAGTTAATGTCTTAAATTTATGCTTCCATTCGTTTTGGAACCATCGATTTTCAAAGGTGTCTGCAAGCAGAGTATTTCTCTCTGTTTGTTGTTTACTATTTTTGACCACTTTTACTGATATTTTTTTAGACAATTGATTTCCTCCCATTAGTGCTCTTAGATGATTAACCGAACAGGCCACCTCTAAAACTACTATATAGCTTAAAAAAAATCTAAAGGATATAGAGAATCATTTCATTCTCTTAACGTAATTATACCAAAAAAATAACATTTTATGAAGAAAAAAGCTTACTTTTGATATAGATAATTTGAATACCCCATTAAATAACAAAAAAGCCAGTCGAATGGACTGGCTCAATGTTTGTAATTTGAAAAGAATTTCAGAGATATCAAGGTTGGATATGCCTTGACTCTCTTATTCTATCGTATTTTATAAACTTTAACTAATTATTTGTTTGAAAAATTTTATTGATGTTAGCTTTCATCCTCCTTTTTATTCTTACGCCAGAACAATAGACTACCAAGCAGAGATAGAATGACTGTTCCAATTACACCAAGCCAGCCAGTGTCTGCACCATTTGTTGCTGGTAATTTACCACTTGAGAAATACTTACCACCCATATTATCCCCACTATTACCTATTGCCATTCCAGAAGTCAAGACCGGAATAATAAAGTCTGTTGGATCACTTACATTTCCTGCAGCATCAGTTGCGGTAGCCGTAAGTTGAGTACCCGGTTTAACCCCCGTCGGAAGTTTGATGCTATAGTTTCCATCTTTATCCACTATAGTAGTTCCCAAAACCTCACCAGTTGCTGGGTTTTTAATTGTTATTGTGGATCCAGGTTCCCCCTTTCCACCAACCGTATAACCTGTATCAGTGTTACCAGTCACGGTATCTACACTTGGAGGATTAGGAGCTGTAGTATCTGACGGAGCCTTAGGATCAGCTGGAGTTTTCGCTGAGGTTGGAGCACTCACATTTCCAGCGGCATCGGTTGCTGTAACACTAATTGGTGCGTTAGGACCGACTGAACCTGGAAGAGTAACGGTGTAAGCTCCTGCTTCATTCGCAGTTCCTGTTCCAACGGTTGCCCCACTGCCATCTTTAATTGTGACCGTTGAACCTGGTTCAGCTGTACCTGTGACCGTGTAACCATTCGTACTGTTGCCAGTTACACCGCCTACTGTTGGTGCATCTGGAGCGGTGGTATCTGCGGGGTCTGTAACAACTAGAGTTTGAGTGACGTCTACATAACCACCTGCCGTATAAGTGACGGTGTAGGTACCTGCGGCCAAGTTACCATTGGTGACTGCGCTTCCTGAAGCATTTGTGATAACTGCTGTGACCGGAACATCGGCACCTTCACTGTCTTTCAGAGTTGCTGGCAGAGTAGCCATGGCATCTGAGGCACCAACCGCTGAGGTTGTTGCGGTCAAGTTACCAGTTGGAGCTACGAGAACTGGACTTACTGGGTCTGCTGGAGTTGTCGCTGGAGTTGGATCACTCACATTTCCTACGGTATCGGTCGCTGTGACACTAATTGGAGCGTTAGGGCCGACTGAGCCTGGGAGGGTAACCGTATAATCTCCTGTTTCATTCGCAGTTCCCGTTCCAACGGTTGCACCACTGCCATCTTTAATTGTGATGGTTGATCCTGGTTCAGCCGTACCTGTGACCGTATAACCATTCGTGCTGTTTCCTGTCACATTGCCTACTGTCGGTGCATCTGGAGCAGTAGTATCTGCGGGATCTGTAACAACTAGGGTTTGAGTGACATCGTCATACCCTGAAGCTGAGTATGTCACAGTATAAGTACCAGCTGACAGCTGACCATTAGTGACTGCGGTTCCTGAAGCATTCGTGATAACTGCTGTAACTGGAACGTCGGCACCTTCACTGTCTTTCAGAGTGGTTGCAAGTGTAGCTGTTGCGTCTGTAGCACCAATCGCTGAGGTCGTTGCAGTCAAGTTCCCAGTAGGGGCTACGAGAACTGGATTAATCGGATCGGCTGGTGTTGTTGTTGGAGTTGGATTACTTACATTCCCTGCTGCGTCTGCGGCGGTAACATTAAGTGGGGCATTGGGGCCAACTGAACCTGGAAGATTTACACTGTAACTTCCGTTTGGTTGAGTAGTGGCAGTACCGACCGTTGCTCCGGCTCCGTTTTTGATAGTAATTGTTGAATTTGACTCGGCTGTACCTGTCACCGTATAACCATTTGTACTATTCCCAGTCACACTTGTGACAATTGGTGCATCTGGAGCAGTGGTATCTGCGGGGTCTGTAACAACCAAGGTTTGGGTAACGCTAGAATAGCCTGTGGCCGAATATGTCACGGTATAAGTACCAGCTGACAGCTGACCATTAGTTACTGTAGTTCCTGAACTATTGGTAATGACTGAAGTTACCGGAATGTCTGTACCAGCATTATTTTTTAAAGTCGTTGGAAGGGTCGCTGTCGCATCTGACGCTCCAATTGCCGATGTTGTTGCGCTCAGGTTTCCTGTGGGCGCTACTAACGTTAAATTGACATCACCTGCTAAATAAACATAGGAAATACCATCTGCACCACTAAGAATATTGACATCCAATAAATTGGTTTGAACCGCTGATCCTACAAATTTGGCATCAATGTTACTTGCAATAGTAGTTGGTGCTGTGATCTTGGTCGGAATTGTAATACTTGTATCACCCAATGCTGAAGCGTTTAAAAGGAGATCTAAAATTCCACCAGTTCCATTAACTAATGGCACTAATACAGCATCGATTGCTGTAATGAGTGGAGGTTTAATTAAAGCTAAGGCAGTATTAGCCGCAGGAGCCGCCAAACCGGTTGCGGTTAGGCTATTAACAGCTGTTCGTAAATTTTGCAAAATAGCCGTGACGTTTTGGGATAAAATCGCCCCCATTCCGTCATTTAAAGGTGCACTAAGCATTGAATTTCCATTAAGAGTGGTGGGTGTTGAAAAAGTCCCTCCACCAATATTTTGGATACCTTTTAGTAAATTCAATTGTGTCGTTACTTGTGTCAAGTTAATACTGGCTGCCGGATTGTTACTTAAAATGGTAGCAACCCCTGCAACGAAAGTATCACCAGCACTCACAATCGCATTGATGAGCGCAATTTGATTGAAATCAATTGTGAGATTAGTTGTTACAGAAGTGTTTCCGTTCGCTACAACAAATCCACGCAATTCTTGAGGAATCGCCAAAGCAGCGTATCTTGGGCCCGAAAGTAAAGAGACATTAGCTAAAGCATGGCCTGAGATTGTAAAATCGACGTTGTGACTCCCTGAATTACTGGTCCATCGATTTGTTGTACTTGTACCACTATTATTACTTGAAGTGATATTTTGCAATAGGTCAATATTCAAGGCAGCTGCTTGTGCTGTGATCTGATTAGAAAGAAGGCTGTAAGCTGTTGGAATAACTACCGATGTCATTAATAGAGTTCCTGACATCGTTGCTGATAATACTTTACGTTTAGTAATAATTTTATTTTTCTTACGTGGTGGTTTTTGTTTCTGCATTTCCATTTTGTCAAATTCCTCCTAAATCGTTTGGAAAAATATCTTATGTTGATCAGGCATAAAATATTTTTAAGCAACATGTATTAAGTAATCTATTCTATACACTATTTATACATCATTTCTTTATAAAAAAACATAAAAATACTTTTGTTTTTGCTTGACCATTGCTGACTTTCACAAGAGCTTGTGTGAAAACGATTAAGTCTTAAACCCCCAGTTTTCAGGACGTTCTATCAATTATTGATGACATTTTCAAAATAAAAAAAACCGCCAATGATAGCGATTTCTTTATTTTTGTGTTTTTATTTTATTTTTGTATTTTTATTCTATATGATTTTATTTTGTATTTTATTTATTTCTCGGAATTTTCTTCTAACATTTTCATTCTACGCAAAAGTTGATGTTCTCCAAATAAAATTAGTAATAAAACCAAGCTCCAACCTCCAATTAGTCCTGCTGAATCGATGAGTGGTCGCCCAGTCTTTGAAATGAAAATACGAGTAGGATGGTCTTTAGCCACATATACAGTAATTTTTTTGCCATCATCTCCTAATTTTCTAAAATATACATCTAAAGGTCTTTTTTGATATTCTTTTCCTTCAAAACTGTATGTTACTTCATGGATTGCTTTAACCTCTGTTCCGTAAACAATTTTTCCTGAAACAGGTACTTTCTCTAAGTTTTTATTTGTTTGATGCAAGCCTAATAAAAAGAGAGCTCCTCCAAGCATTGCCACAGCAACGACAAACATGATAATCCGTAGAATACGCTCAACTATGCCGACAATTTTATTCATTTAATTATCCTATATTTTCTAATTTACTAATTTTCCTGAACTTATTTCTATTTTATTTTAACATTTTTTACTGATAAAAGTTACTTTCTCACTTATCCAAAGCTTTTTCAAAATTTTTGAAAGAAATACAAACCATTCTTTAATAATAGAAGAAAAATTACTCTTTTTTTGATAAAATTGGCATAGAAATAATTATAAAACTTCTCATATTTACTGACAGGTTTGTCAATAAATCGAAAAGATATAATCACTCCCTAATTAACAGTGAAAACTGCTTATAAGAATTATAAAATGAAAGAGGCACCTAATGTCCTTTGATGGTATTTTTTTACACCACATGACGGCTGAACTTCAACCATTGGTTGGTGGACGTATTCAAAAAATTAATCAACCTTTTGACCAAGAACTTGTTCTAACAGTTCGGTCAGCTGGTAAATCTCATAAACTTTTACTCTCAGCTCACCCTGTTTTTGGTCGTGTTCAGCTGACCAAAACTGATTTTCAAAATCCACAAAATCCAAATAATTTTGTGATGATTTTACGCAAATATTTGGCTGGCGCTTTTATTGAACAAATTGAACAAGTGGGCAATGATCGTCAGATTATTTTCCATATTTCAACCAAAGATGAAATTGGTGACAGTTTAAAAATTGCTTTGATTACAGAAATTATGGGTAAACATAGTAATATTATTTTACTAGAAAAAACCTCGCAAAAAATTATTGAATCCATTAAACATATTGGTTTTTCACAGAATCAATATCGCACAATTCTACCAGGTTCAACTTATATTGCACCACCTTTAAATACTGCTATTGACCCTTTCAAAGCTACTGACGAAGAAATTTTCCAAGCTTTACAAACTGAACAATTACAACAAAAATTACAAGGAATCGGACGTGATTCTAAAAATGCGTTGACAGGTCTGTCAGTAAAAGAATTCCATGAAAAATTACTGACAGTCACTCCATCAATTTATCCTAACGATACTTTTTCCAGTATCAAACTTGCTGACGAATTTGTAAGTTTTGACAGCCTCTCTGAAATGCTTGATACTTACTATGCGGATAAGGCCGAACGTGACCGTGTTAAACAGGTTGCTGCTTCTGTCATTAAAAAAATTCAAAATGAACTGAAGAAAAATCGTGATAAATTAAAAAAACAAGAACGAGAATTACTTGCGACTGACAACGCTGAAATTTTCCGTCAAAAAGGTGAACTGCTTAATACATTTTTAAATCAAGTTCCTAATGATAAAGCAAGTGTAACTTTGGAAAATTACTATACTAATGAACCAATTGAAATTGCTCTAAATCCAGCTTTAAGTCCTGTTCAAAATGCTCAACGTTACTTTCATCGTTATCAAAAATTGAAACAAGCCGTCAAATTTTTAGGAGAGCAAATTGCTAAGACCAAGGAAACGATTCATTATTTAGAATCTGTTGAATCAAATCTTGAAAATGCTGACGTTGCTGAAATTGCTGATATTCGTGAAGAATTAATTCAAACAGGCTATATTAAGCAAAAATATCGTAATAAAAAGCAAAAAATGCTCCCACCAGAAAAATATCAAGCTGAAGATGGAACAATTATTTTAGTAGGTAAAAATAACTTACAAAATGAACAAGTCAGTTTCAAACTTTCACGCCGTGGCGATCTTTGGTTTCACGTTAAGGATATTCCGGGAAGCCATGTTTTGATTACAGGAAATGCAAATCCATCTGATGAAACAATTACTTTTGCTGGGGAATTAGCAGCTTATTTCAGCAAAGCACGCTATTCCAACCTTGTTCAAGTAGATGTTTTAGATGTAAAAAAATTACACAAGCCAACAGGAACAGCTCCAGGGTTTGTTACTTATGACCGTGAAAAAACGATTCGAGTGACTCCTGACGAATCTGTCATTAAAACTCGCAAAATTGGTAAGTAAATTTTACTGACAAAACTTAATTTTTATATTGGAGAACAAATGTCTGAAATCATCAGCTGCCCTGTATGCAGCCACTTGCTCATAAAGGAACAAAATACTTATAAGTGTGAAAATAACCATACTTTTGATTTAGCTAAGGAAGGTTACCTCAACCTTCTTTTAAATGCCAAAAAAACTTCTGGCGACTCAAAAGAAATGATGGCAGCCAGACGCGACTTTCTCGCCAAAGGCTATTATAAAAAACTATCAGATAGAGTTAATCAAAGACTTAAAAAATCTCATTTAACTGACCAAGCTATCCTTGATATTGGTTGCGGCGAGGGCTACTACCTTTCACGCTTCCAAAAAGAGATTGCTCCGAAAGCCTCTAATTTCTACGGAATGGATATTTCTAAATTAGGAATTCGCATGGCAGCTAAAAAAAATCCGATGATTCATTGGTTAGTCGCTAATTTTGCCAAACTTCCTTTCAAGGAAAAATCTGTCAGTACCGTTTTATCAATGTTTGCCGAATACTCTGTTCCAGAAATCGACCGAATTCTTACTGACGACGGAAATATTATTATTGTCAGAGCCGCAAACAATCATCTTATCGAATTAAAAAATATTATTTATCCCGAAATTCATGAAAAAGTAAAAACTTCATCTATCAAAACTTTCCCCGGCTTTTGCGTTGAACAAGAAAATTTTTCATATAAAGTTACCATTCAATCTACCGAAGATTTATTAAGTCTGCTATTGATGACACCACATTATTGGAAAATCAAACCAGAAGGAATTGAAAATTTAAAGAAATTTGAATCCTTGGAAGTAACAATCAGTATTGAAATTGATTTATTAAAGCGACAAAAATAAATCTTTTTAACTGAAAAATAACTGTATTTTAACCAAGATTTTTTAAAAACCAATTATTAGAAAAAGCACTCTCATTATTGGAATGACGGGGCTTTCATAAATTGGACAAATTTGATATAATTAAATTTGTAATTTTTACAATTTACATTATTATATTATTTTATAAGAAGGAGCCAATATGGCAAATGAAACTGTCATTCAAATGATTGATGTCACCAAGCGTTTTGGTGATTTTGTCGCTAATGACAAAGTCAATCTTGAGTTGAAGAAAGGTGAGATTCATGCTTTGCTCGGCGAAAATGGAGCCGGTAAGTCAACCTTGATGAACATTCTCTCAGGACTCCTCGAGCCTAGCGAAGGTGAAGTCCACGTTAAGGGAAAGCTCGAAAATATCGACTCTCCGTCTAAAGCAGCAAACCTCGGTATCGGAATGGTTCACCAACACTTCATGTTAGTTGACGCCTTCACAGTTACTGAAAACATCATCCTTGGTAATGAAGTTACTAAAGGAATCAATCTCGATTTAAAGACTGCTAAGAAAAAAATACTTGAACTTTCTGAGCGTTATGGTCTTTCTGTTGAACCTGATGCGCTCATCCGTGATATTTCTGTCGGTCAGCAGCAAAGGGTTGAAATCTTAAAAACACTATATCGTGGAGCTGATATTTTAATTTTTGATGAACCAACAGCAGTTTTGACTCCAGCTGAAATTTCTGAATTGATGCAAATCATGAAGAATTTAATTAAAGAAGGCAAGTCAATCATCCTCATCACACATAAATTGGATGAAATCCGTGCGGTAGCTGACCGTATCACAGTCATTCGTCGTGGTAAATCAATTGATACTGTTGAACTTGGTGACAAAACGAACCAAGAACTTGCAGAATTAATGGTCGGACGCTCAGTTTCATTCATCACCGAAAAAGCTCCCGCTCAACCTAAAGATATTGTCCTCGAAATTAAGGACTTAAATATCAAAGAAAGTCGCGGTTCTCTAAAAGTTAAAGGATTATCACTTGATGTTCGTGCCGGTGAGATTGTAGGGGTTGCCGGAATTGATGGAAATGGTCAAACAGAATTAGTGAAAGCTATTACTGGTTTGACAAAGGTTGATTCAGGTTCTATCAAACTCCACAATAAAGATATCACCAACCAACGTCCTCGTAAAATCACGGAACAATCTGTCGGGCATGTCCCAGAAGACAGACATCGGGACGGACTTGTTTTGGAAATGTCAGTAGCCGAAAATATTGCTCTGCAAACCTACTACAAACCACCAATGAGTAAATATGGTTTCCTTGATTATAATCAAATAAATAGTCACGCTCGCAAACTCATGGAAGAATTTGACGTTCGTGGTGCTGGTGAATGGGTTTCTGCTGCTTCTCTTTCTGGTGGTAATCAGCAAAAAGCAATTATCGCCCGTGAAATTGACCGAAATCCTGACCTCCTAATCGTATCACAGCCCACTCGTGGACTCGATGTTGGTGCGATTGAATATATTCATAAACGTTTAATCCAAGCTCGTGATGAAGGAAAAGCAGTTCTTGTTATTTCTTTTGAACTTGACGAAATTCTAAATGTTTCCGACCGAATCGCTGTTATTCACGATGGTCAAATTCAGGGAATTGTAAGACCTGAAACAACCACAAAACAAGAGCTCGGTATTTTAATGGTTGGAGGAAACATAAATGAATAGTAAAACGAAAAAAGTCCTTGTTCCTCTGGTGGCCATTGTTTTTGGTTTCTTATTGGGAGCAATTATCATGCTAGCCTTTGGCTACAACCCAATTTGGGGTTATGAAGATCTCTTCATTTCTGCTTTAGGAAATGCAAGAGCAATTGGTGAAACCTTGCAAACAATGGGTCCACTAATTTTGACAGCTTTATCTTTTGCAGTTGCAATGAAAGTAGGCCTCTTCAATATTGGGATGTCTGGTCAAGCACTTGCTGGTTGGATTAGCTCGATGTGGTTTGCTTTGAGTTTTCCAGATATCCCACGTTTATTGATGATTCCTTTAGTTGTAATCATCGGAATGTTCTTCGGAGCATTTATGGGATTCATACCAGGTATTCTTCGTGCTCTCCTTGGAACATCAGAAGTTATCACCACAATCATGCTAAACTATATTATGTTGTTCTTCTCAACATTTATGATTCATAGCATGTTCCAAAAAAGTATCCTGATGGATAATACTACTGACCAAACAAAACTAATTAGTACCAATGCTTCTTTCAGAACAAATTGGATGTCGTCATTAACTGATAATTCAACCTTAAATATTGGATTAATCATTGCATTGATTGCCCTTGTGATTATGGCGATTATCTTTACAAAAACAACTCTAGGATTTGAAATCAAAGCTGTTGGTTTAAATCCTGATGCTTCAGAATATGCTGGTATTTCAGCAAAACGTACACTTATCCTATCTATGGTTGTCGCTGGTGCCCTTGCTGGTCTTGGTGGTGTTGTTTACGGATTTGGATACATGCAAAACTTTGTTTCTCAGTCAGCGTCCCTCGACATCGGATTCAACGGGATGGCCGTTGCACTTCTTGGTAGTAATAGTCCTATAGGTATTCTCTTTGCCGCTCTTCTTTTCTCAGTTCTTCAAACAGGTGCTCCTGGTATGACAAATGATGGTATCCCACCAGAAATCGTTAAAGTCGTCACTGCTTCAATTATTTTCTTCATTGCAGTGAAATTCATTATCGAAGTCATGTTACCAAAAGCTAAAGAAATCAAAGCATCAGAAGCTACTAAGAAGAAAGGAGAAAAAGCATGAATCTTGTAAATACTTTACAAATCATTGTCGCTAATATGCTCATCTATTCAACTCCTCTAATCTTTACAAGTATTGGTGGTGTCTTCTCCGAACGAGGCGGTATCGTCAATGTCGGTCTTGAAGGAATAATGACTATCGGAGCTTTCAGTTCCGTTGTATTCAACTTAACTACTGCCGGAATGTTTGGAAGTATGACTCCATGGCTCTCAATCCTTTTTGGAGCTTTAATTGGTGCTCTCTTCTCTTCTCTTCATGCGGTGGCTACAGTGAACCTAAGAGCAGACCATATCGTATCTGGTACTGTACTCAACTTGATGGCTCCAGCACTCGGAGTTTTCCTACTTCAAGTTTTCTATCAACAAGGTCAAATTAATATCAATGAACAAATCGGTTATTGGAACGTTCCACTACTATCAAACATTCCTGTCATTGGTAAAATCTTCTTTAGCCAAACTTCTCTACCAGGGTTTCTTGCAATTGTTGTAGCCATTCTCGCTTGGTACGTTCTATTTAAAACACGTTTCGGTCTTCGCCTTCGCTCAGTTGGTGAAAACCCACAAGCAGCTGATACCCTTGGAATCAACGTTTATGCCTACCGTTGGGCTGGTGTGCTTCTCTCAGGTGTCCTCGGTGGTGTAGGTGGTGCAATTTATGCTCAAGCAATTTCTGGTAACTTCTCAGTTTCAACAATTGCTGGTCAAGGGTTCATTTCACTTGCAGCGATGATTTTTGGTAAATGGAATCCTATTGGAGCAATGTTATCATCACTTCTCTTTGGGCTCTTTACCTCACTTGCTGTTGTCGGTGGTCAAATCCCTGGAATCAAAGAAATCCCTTCTTCATTCCTACAAATGGCTCCATATGTCTTTACAATTATTGTCTTGGCACTCTTTCTTGGAAAAGCAATTGCTCCTAAGGCTGATGGTGTTAACTACATCAAATCTAAATAAATTTACAAAAATAAAAAGTCTGTTGATGAACAGACTTTTTTTATTAGACTTTTAGCTTAACAAATATAATTTAAAATAAAAAAAGAGCTAGTTGAAATCTCAACCAACTCTTTTTAATTTTAGTTTTTAACTGCAGAAGCAAATTCTTCTTTAGCAAAAGCTTCGTCAATGATTGCTTTCAATTGAGCACCAGAAGCTTCCATTTTTTGCATTTCAGCATCGTTCAATGGAATGTGGATTGGGTTAACAACACCTTCAGCACCAACTACAGCTGGTTGACCAAGGTAGCAGTCGCTTACGCCATATTGTCCATCTTGGAATACTGATACAGGAAGTACTGCATGTTCATCATCAAGAATTGCTTTAGTAATACGAGCAAGAGCTACAGCGACACCGTAGAATGTTGCACCTTTTTTAGCGATGATTGAGTAAGCAGCATCACGTACAGATTCAAACAATTCAACGATTTCAGCTTCGTTAAGGTAGTCATTTTCTTGGAACCATTGTTCCAATTTAACACCAGCAACGTTAGCGTGTGACCAAACGGCAAATTCTGAGTCACCGTGTTCACCCATGATGTATGCGTGGATTGAACGAGCGTCAACATCAACTTTTTCTGCCAATGCTTGACGGAAACGTGCAGTATCAAGTGAAGTACCTGAACCTACAACGCGGTTTTTAGGGAAACCTGAGAATTTCCAAGTAGCATATGTCAAGATATCAACTGGGTTAGCAGCAACAAGGAAGATTCCTTTGAAACCTGAAGCAACAATTTTAGTTACAACATCTTTAGTGATACGAAGATTTTTTTCAACAAGGTCAAGACGAGTTTCACCTGGTTTTTGTGGAGCACCAGAAGTCAAGACAACGAGGTCAGCGTCGCTTGCATCAGAGTAGTCTGCAGAGTAAATCTTTTTAGGTGAAGTAAATGCCAAGGCATGAGAAAGGTCTTCTGCATCTCCTTGAGTTTTTTCTTTAAAAAGGTCAACAATTCCTAATTCTTGTGCAATCCCTTGGTTTACAAGAGCAAAAGCGTATGATGAACCTACAGCACCGTCACCTACAAGGATAACTTTTTTACGTTGTTTATCAGCCATGATTTTCTTTAATTCCTTTCAAATTATAAACGAGTATTTTATAAAATATAATCTTTTCAACAATAGGGCCTGTCGATAGCGGCAGGCATTATTGTTTTAAGATTCTTAATTGACAAATTATTTAACAGTGCGGATACGCATTGTATTTGTGCGACCAGTACCAACTGGAACACCAGCAACGATGATGATATTGTCACCAGATTCAACTAAACCTGAAGCCAAAGCAACTTTTTCAGCAACTTCAAACATGTCATCTGTAGATGAAGGTTTTTCAGTCATTGTTGGGATTACACCCCAGTTAATCATCAATCCACGTTCAACTTTTTCGTCAAATGTAATAGCCAAGATGTCAGCATTAGGACGGTGTTTAGAAATCAAACGAGCAGTGTTACCAGATTCAGTCAAAGCAACAATCAATTTGATATCCATAGCTTCTGCAGCATTTTTAACTGATGCAGCAACTACTTCTGTTACAGTTGATTTGTCGTAACGTTCTGGGTGAAGACGTCCGTATTCTTTCAACATTGTTTGAGCGTTTTTGTTAACAGTAGCCATTGTACGAACTGATTCGCGTGGGTATTTACCGTTAGCAGATTCACCTGAAAGCATTGTTGCGTCAGTTCCGTCAATAACAGCATTGAATACATCTGAAATTTCTGAACGTGTAGCACGTGGGTTGTAAGTCATTGATTCAAGCATGTTTGTTGCAGTAACAACGATTTTACCTGCTTTGTTAACTTTGCTGATGATCAATTTTTGGTAAACTGGAACCATTTCAAATGGAACTTCGATACCCATGTCACCACGAGCGATCATGATACCATCAGCTGCTTCGATGATTTCATCAAGGTTTTCAATACCTTGTTGGTTTTCAATTTTAGCCAAAAGTTGTACGTGTGGATTTCCAGTTTCTTCACAAATACGACGTACTTCTTTAACGTCATTTGCAGTACGTACAAATGAGATAGCGATAAAGTTGATTCCACCAGGTTGTGAAAGTCCGAAACGGATATCCGCATCATCACGTTCAGCAAGAGCTGGGAAAGGAATTTTAGTGTTAGGAATGTTAACACCTTTTTGTTTACCAATAACACCATCATTTTGTGCTTCAACTTCAAATTCACGAGTTGCTGCATCTTTACCAGTCAATGACAAACCAAGTTTACCATCGTCAATCAAAATAGTTTGACCGATTTCAACATCATCAAAGATATCAAGGCCACCAGCTACGTTCAAAGCAATCAATTCAGGAGTTGATTTAAGACCTTGTTTAGTTGCAACGCGGAATTTATCTCCAGTAACAACGCTGATTGCATCAGCACCGTCAGCAAAGAGTTCTGTACGCATTTCAGGACCTTTAGTATCAAGCAAGAAACCTACTTTATGACCAGCGATTTCTTCAGCGCGGTGAACTGTTGCCATACGAGCACCTTGTTCAGGATGGTCACCGTGTGAGAAGTTAAAACGGAAGACATTTGCACCTTCTTCAATCAAAGCTGCAATGTTTTTTGCTGATGCTTCGACGTCAAGAGATTCTCCCCAATAGCCGCTTTCACCAAATTTTTTGCCACCACGAATTTCGACAGCAGGTCCAAGAGTTGAGACGATTTTTACACGTTTATTCATTTTGTGTTTTTCTCCTATAATGATTAATTATATATCTCTGCCCTAATTATGCGTTTAACACTTAACTAGAAACAGATTTGCAGTAACTTAGTTAAGGTTAAGATTGTTGAGTGCTGAGTTAAGACGGTAAAGTTCAAGACCAGCTTTATGCGGGTTATTTACTTTGATTCCACCTTCAGTAGTCAAACTAAAGAGTGCTCCTTCTTCAGCTGTTCCGAGAATTGGACTTTCTACAAGTTCTTCATTACGGATACCAACGGCTACGCCACCGATTCCATCACGAAGCAATTCAACGGCACGAGCACCCATACGTGAAGCAAGAACACGGTCACGAGCTGTTGGTGAACCACCACGTTGGATGTGCCCAAGGACAGAAACGCGAAGGTCTCCTTTATAACCAGCTTCTTTAAGTTTTGTAGCAAATTCTTCACCAGTCATTACACCTTCAGCAAGAACGATGATGTGGTGATTTTTACCTTTTTCGTAGCCTTTGTTAATGTTGTTAACTACGTTTTCAAACTTAAATTCTTTTTCTGGAATACAAATATCATCTGCACCAGCAGCGATACCAGCATTCAAAGCGATATCTCCAGCATTACGTCCCATTACTTCTACAACGAAAGTACGGTTATGTGATGATGAAGTATCACGGATTTTATCCAAGGCATCTACAACTGTTGAAACAGCTGTATCAAATCCAATTGTAAAATCAGTTCCTACGATATCGTTATCGATTGTTCCTGGAAGTCCAACAGCTGGGAAACCATGTTCTGTAAGACGCATAGCTCCATGATAAGAACCATCACCACCGATTACAACGACACCTTCGATACCGAATTTTTTAAGTTGCTCAATCCCAGCAAGTTGTCCTTCTACTTGAGCAAATTCTGGGTAGCGTGCTGAATACAAGAATGTACCACCACGACCGATTTTATCACCAACTGAAGCTGACGTAAGCGGGAAAATATCTCCCGCAACCATGCCCGCATATCCGTGATTGATACCGTAAACTTCGATACCTTCAGAAATTGCTTTGCGAACAACTGCACGAATAGCCGCATTCATTCCTGGGGCATCACCACCAGAAGTCAAAACTGCAATGCGTTTCATTTAAATCTGTCCTCCGAAATTGAGATACATAGCAAAAATACGTAAACGTTATTAATATTTTTACCATGTTCATTTGTTGTCTAGTTCATTATATCACGTATTTATAAAAAAATCTCTTTACAAACTGTATGAAACGTTTTCATTGTTTCTTTTTTTCTAAGCCTTATTTTGCAAGGGTTTTCTAGCATTTTCAAATAAAATTTATAGACTTCATTTGCTCTTAATTCTTCTATAATATGACACAATAATAGCCATTCTATTCTTTTATATTTTAACAAAAAAGTAAATAATCTTTTACCTTTTTGTTTATTTTTCTGATTATTCAACTTGAAAAATGAAATATTTTCATAAAAAAATGAATTCCTTGCGAAATTCATTTTTTATATTACGCTTCATAGCGTTTTTCACCATCAAGATAAGTTGCAACTAAATCAAAATCATTGTCTAAAACGATAAAATCAGCTGACAAACCTGGTTTTATTTGACCACAAACATCATCAATGTTTACAGATTTTGCTGGTGTCAATGAAGCCATCATAATTGCTTCTGCTGGTGTGGCAATCCCCCAGTCAATGACATTTTTAACAGCTGTTTTAAGTGTTAAAATTGAAGCAGCTGGGCGTCCTGTTGGAAGCCATGCGGCTCCGTCACGAACTTCTACTTCGTATTCGCCAAGCATATAAGGTCCATCAGGAAGTCCTGCGGCACGCATTGAGTCTGTAATCAAAACAACATGGTCAGCGCCTTTCATTTTCATTACAATTTCAGCTGCTTCTGGACGAACATGATGACCATCACAAATTAACTCAGCATAAGTGTTTGGTGTATTTAAAATTGCTCCAACCATTCCTGGTTCTTGGTGAGTCATTCCAGACATTCCGTTAAAGGTGTGAACCCAAACAGATGCTCCAGCTTGTACCCCAGCAACCGCTTGTTTATAAGTGGCATTTGAATGTCCCAATGCAATAACAACACCTGATTCAGTCGCTTTACGGATGAAGTCTTCTGAACCATCACGTTCTGGGGCAAGACCGATTTTTTTGAGCATTCCATGTGCAGCTTCTTGCCAATCTTCAAGTTCCCACATTTTGGCATCGCGCATGTATTTAGGGTTTTGAGCCCCTTTCTTTTCTTCTGTAAAGAATGGACCTTCAAAAAAAATACCACGAACTTTGGCTCCGCGAGCTTCTTGGTAATGTTCTCCTACAACCGTACAAACCGCTTTCAATCCTTCGTGGTCATCGGTCAAAGGACTTGGTAAAAATGAAGTGACCCCTGCTGACAACAAGCCTTCTGACATTGTTCCCATGATTCCTTCAACTTCAGCATCTTGGGCATCCGCTCCACCAAAACCATGGATATGTGTTTCAACAAGACCTGGGGCAATTGATTGACCTGAATAATCTAAAATGTCAGCTCCTGCTGGTGCTTCTTCTGTCCACTCTCCAAATTTTCCATCAGTAATTTCTAAGAAACCACCTTTTTTTGTTTCATAAGCGTAGAAAAATTGATCTGCTTTAATATAGTAAGTCATAAATATCTCCTCTTCTTTTTCTTTAATTTTAGCACCCTTTATCTTTTTTGTCAATAAACAGTATATACCAATTATCACTATAAAAAATTACTGACAGATTTTGCCTGAGCCTATACAAATCATGCTTTAGCAGATGAAAATAGCGCTCAATTTCTGTCAGTAATTTTAAAATTTAATTTAATTGTTTGTTATTTGATAATTGTAACAATTTTTCTTTAATTTCTTCTTCCATTTTAGAAAGTTCAACCTCACCTTGTTGACGTTTTTGGCGTCCCTCAGCCTGAATTCTCATAGTTTCTTGAATAGTATCAACTAAGTTTTGTTGAGTTAATTTTAATGTTTCAATATCTACTAAACCACGTTCATTTTCAGTTGCAGCCTCAATTGTTGATGCTTTAAGCATTTCTGAATTTTTACGCAACAAATCGTTGGTTGTTTCTGAAACAATACGTTGACTTGTCAAAGCATCTTTTTGTTTTAAGAGGGTCAAAGCAATCGCAACCTGATTTTTCCATAGTGGAATGGCTGTATTAATTGAAGTTTGGATTTTCTCAGCTAATTCTTGATTGGTATTTTGAATGAGACGAATTTGTGGGGCTTGTTGAATTGTCAACTGACGAGCAAGACGCAAGTCATGAGCTCGTTTTTCTAAGCGATTTTTATATGATTCTAAATCATTCACTTTTTGAACAATCAAGGCATTGTCAGTAGAATCTTGAGCTTCTTTTCGAGCTTGCGGAATAATTTCTGTATCTAATTCTTGGACTTTTAATTCAGCACCTGCAATATAAACATTCAAAGCCTTGAAATAATTCAAGTTTTCATCGTAAAGTTTATCGAGCATTTCATTATCTTGCAAAAGTCCTTGTTGTTCATTGTTCAATTTTGCAGAAATTTTATCAATACCTGCTCCAATTTTTTGGTATTTTTGCGTCACTTCAAAAATTGAACGTTTAACTTTACCAAACATTTTGGTAAAAATCCCTTTATTTTCAGCCACCAATTCGTTTGGATTGGCTTGTTGTAAGTTAAACATCAAATCTGTCAGTGAAGAACCAACTTCACCCAAATCTTGTGCCTGAACTTTATTTAAGACACTTTGTGAGAAAGCTGAAATCTTATCTTGGGCGCTTGCTCCATAGTTAATGACAGATTGAGCACTTGATTCATCCAACTGTTTTGATAATTCTTTTGCTTTTTCTAATTCTTCAGTAGAAAGAACTTCTACTGCTGCTAAAGAGGCTTTTTCGTGCATTTTTACAATTTCTGACTTTTGTTGTTCATCTAATTGCTCTGCCTCTTTAATGACTTTATCATTGGTCATCAAATCATCTAAAATTGGATTATCCATATCTTTAATTTCCTTTGCTATACTTATATTTCTTTACTTTTAATTATAAATGATTCCTGCCAAAATTGACAGGAATATTTGTTTTTTTACTGACAGAATCATCAGTTTTACTGACAAGAATTTTTAAAACGTCTGTCAGTAAAATTATTTGTCAAAATCAACTTGATGTTTGATGACATTGACATCGTCCATCAAAATTTCATGGTAGTTTTTAGAAATTGAATGTGAGAGTGTTTTTATCAAAAGTAAGGTTTCATCTAAATCACGATTGATTTCTTCTGTTCTTACTGATTGTTTCTTCATCTCAATAAATTTCTCTGACAATTTGACCATGTTTGGCAAGTCTTTATATAGAAACTCATTTTGTTTTGTGAGTTCTTGTGGATTTTGAACAATATATTTAAACGTTTGTTTGCTGGCTTCTAAACCGCCTGTCACTGATTCAACAACTTGTAAATCATCTTCTTTTTTCAGTAATTTTTCCCAAGTTTTGATATTTTCTTTTGCTTCTGACAAGTTTTCACGGAAAATTTTAATATCCGTATCTGAGAGTCCTGCTTCGTGGTAACGTTCAATATTTTCTTTTTTGCTCATTCCTTTATCCTTATATCCTTCTTCTCTTTCATCAGGGTTTTTTCGCATAAAACTAATTCCGATAATCATTTTTATAATTAAGAAAAAGAGAACTAATCCAAAAATCACATTCACGATTCCTAGATGACCATAACCGAACATCATGTCCTGATGATTCATAAATAAACTGACTGGCATATTTTTTTTCCTCCCGCTTGCGTCCTGTTCTCACAAGTTTCTAATTTTTAAATTTCATTTTTAAGAATAACCTTTCGGATATATCTCTATTTTATCATAATATTTGAACCCTAAATCATACTTAGGGCTGATTTTTATTCTTGCTTATGTTAAAATGTAAAGGAAACCAAAACGAAAGAAAGGATCATTTCTATGAATCCACAAAAAATTGCAGTTTTAGGTCCAGGTTCGTGGGGAACTGCACTTTCACAAGTTCTTAATGATAATGGTCATGAAGTTCGTATCTGGGGAAATAATCCAGAACAGATGGCTGAAATTAATGAAAAGCATACAAATACACGCTATTTTAAAGATGTTGTTTTGGATGAAAAAATAAAAGCATTTGATCGTTTAGATTTAGCTTTAGAAGATGTTGATGCTATTTTATTTGTTGTACCAACTAAAGTGACACGTTTGGTCGCAAAACAAGTAGCCGAAGTCCTCAAACACAAAGTACACATCCTTCACGCTTCTAAAGGGCTTGAACAGGGAACACATGAGCGAATTTCTACTATTCTTGAAGAAGAAATCCCCGCTCAATTGCGAGGAGAAATCGTGGTAGTTTCTGGCCCTTCTCATGCTGAAGAAACAATTGTTCGTGATATTACATTAATTTCTGCAGCTTCTAAAGACCATGATGAAGCGAAATACGCTCAAGCAATCTTCAGCAACGACTACTTCCGTCTTTATACTAATACTGATGTTATTGGTGTTGAAACAGCTGGTGCCCTTAAAAATATTATTGCTGTAGGCGCGGGTGCTCTTCACGGTCTTGGTTTTGGTGATAATGCTAAAGCAGCAATTATTACGCGTGGTCTTGCCGAAATTACTCGTTTAGGTGTGGCTATGGGAGCTGAACCTTTAACTTATAGCGGTTTGTCTGGTGTTGGTGACTTAATTGTAACAGGTACTTCAATTCACTCACGAAACTGGCGCGCGGGTGATGCTCTTGGTCGCGGCGAAAAGCTAGCTGATATTGAAAAAAATATGGGAATGGTTATTGAAGGTGTTTCAACCACTAAAGCTGCTTTTGAGCTCGCTCAACAGCTAGGTATCGATATGCCAATTACCGAAACAATCTACAAAGTTCTCTATGAAAATCTAGATGCAAAAACTGGAATTCTTGATATCATGCGCCGCGAAACTCGTGCCGAAAATGAATTCATTAATAATAAATAAAAAGTAAATACGATTTATCTAACTATAAAGGAGTTATTATCCATGAAACAAAACACTATTCCAACTAAAGCCAGAAAAGTACGTAAAGCTGTTATTCCTGCTGCTGGTCTCGGAACTCGCTTTTTGCCAGCAACTAAAGCGATCGCTAAAGAAATGTTGCCAATCGTTGACAAACCTACTATTCAATTTATCGTTGAAGAAGCCTTGAAATCAGGAATCGAAGATATTTTGATTGTTACTGGTAAAGCAAAACGTCCTATTGAAGACCATTTTGACTCAAACATTGAGCTTGAACAAAATTTGCTTGAAAAAGGAAAAACAGAATTACTCAAACTTGTTGAAGAAACTACAGATATTAATCTTCACTTTATCCGTCAATCTCATCCAAAAGGATTGGGACATGCCGTTCTTCAAGCTAAAGCTTTTGTTGGAAATGAGCCTTTTGTAGTCATGCTTGGCGATGACTTGATGAATATTACTGGGAATGAAACTCCTTTAACTAAAGACCTAATCAATGATTATGAAAAAACTCACGCTTCAACAATCGCGGTTATGAAAGTTCCTCATGATGATGTTGATAAATATGGTGTCATTGACCCTAACGGTGAAGTTTCTAAAGGCCTTTACAATGTTGAACGTTTTGTCGAAAAACCAAATGTTGATGAAGCTCCTTCTGACCTTGCAATTATCGGTCGTTACCTCTTAACTCCTGAAATTTTTGATGTTTTAGAAACACAAGTTCCCGGTGCTGGAAATGAAATCCAATTGACTGATGCTATCGAACGTTTGAATAAAACACAACGCGTTTTTGCTCATGAATTTACTGGAAAACGTTATGATGTTGGTGATAAACTTGGTTTTGTTGAAACAACAATTGAATATGGTTTAGAACACCCACAAATCGGGGCGAATTTGAAAAACTACATCATTGAAAAAGCAAAAGAGCTTTCTAAAGATGACTCAAAAAATATCACTAAAAAATAAGAAAGAGCCGAAAGGCTTTTTCTTTTTGATTTCGTGAATTTTTTCATTAATTTTGCTATAATTAACCTTAATGAACTTCTTTAAAAACACGGTTAATTTTTTTAAAAGCATAAAGACAAAACCGCTTGATTTTGTTATTATTTTTCTACTGTTCATCGCTTCTTTTTCAACTTTGTTCTTCTTCGCTACTGGTTCCAAAGGAGCTCAGGCCGAACTAAGAATTAGTGGTAAGGTGATTAAAACTTTTGATTTAAATAAAAATCAAACTTGGACCTACCGTGATAAAGATGGCGATTATAATAAAATACAAGTTAAAAATGGTGAAATTGCGGTTGTCGAAGCCAATTGTAAAGACCAAATTGACGTCCAAAGGGGCTATATTTCTAAGACTGGGGAAACTATCGTCTGTTTACCTCATAATTTAGTGATTGAAGTTATGAGTGGTCAAAAGGATGAACAGGTAGATTATAAAGTATGAATATTAAAGAATACGTTTATGTTTCTCTATTGACAGCTGCTGCGGTAGTTATGGGAATTATTGAAAGCTCTTTACCTCCTTTTTTTGCTTTTGCACCTGGAGCTAAAGTGGGCCTTGCCAATTTGGTGATGATTATTGCAGTTTTCACTTTAAGATGGCGACAAGTTTGGGTCATGCAAATTCTTCGTCTATTAATTACAGCACTTTTTACTGGTTTTTCCGTTTTTCTGTACTCTTTTGCAGGCGGAATCTTATCTCTGTTAGCCATGTATTTGATGAAGCAATTTGGACCAAAACTGGTTTCAATGATTGGAATTTCGACAGTTGGTGGATTTTTTCATAATTTTGGCCAATTAGCAATGGCTTCTCTTTTAGCTAAAACAACTTCTGTGATGCTTTATTTGCCTTGGCTTGCCTTTTTTGGAATACTTGCTGGTTTTGCAATTGGCATTGCTGGGAATCAATTAATTACACGTGTTAAACCTATTCAAGAACTATTTATTAAAGAAAGTAAACAATGGACTTAAAAAATAACTTTTGGAAAGACTATCCAGAGCTTGAAAAAGAATTGGTTCAAGTTCAACAATTAATGAAAAGCCACGTTACCATCAAAAATTCAGATGTTAAATCGGCTATTTTTGATATATTTGATGCGGGCGGAAAAATGTTGCGTCCAGCTTATTTACTTTTATTTTCAGGATTTACTGATCTTTCTGAAAGTGAAAGATTGGCACTTGCGGCTTCTGTCGAAATGATGCATACAGCGACTTTGGTTCACGATGATGTCATTGACCACGCAGACACACGGCGTGGCGTAGCTACTTTGTCAGCAAAATACGGACCAGAAATTGCCGTCTATGCTGGGGACTATTTATTTATTGCTGTCTTTCGTCTAATGTCTGAACACTCATTAGAATTATCAAATTTAACCAAAAATATTGGTTCAATTGAGCGTTTATTAGGTGGTGAGCTTGGTCAACTTAATCATCATTTTAATCTTCAACAAACTTTAGATGATTATATTGAAAATATTTCAGGAAAAACGGGAGAACTTTTTGCACTTTCTGCTTCTGTTGCTCCTTTAATTTCTAAAAATAATACATTGACCAAACGAGCTTATAAAATTGGAATGAATATTGGGATTTCTTTCCAAATTATGGATGATTATTTAGATTATGCATCGACTGCTCAAACGCTTGGAAAACCGGTACTTGAAGACATTAAACAAGGCATTTATTCTGCTCCTGTTCTCTTTGCTTTACAGGAAAACAATGCTCTTGTTTCTGAATTAATTAAAAATGAAAAATTTGATGAAGTTTATGATTTTATCAAAACTTCTGATGCCCTTGAAAAAACCAAAGCACTTGCGAAATCTTATACTCTTTCAGCATTAAATTTAATTGATAAATTACCAAAAGGTAAAAATCGTGAGCTGATTGCCGAAATTACTAGAAAACTTTTGGAGCGAAATTTATGACCCCTGATGAATTTTTGTCAGCACTGACAGAATTTGATATTCAACTCTCTGATAAACAAATCAAACAATTTGAACGCTATTTTGAACTCTTGGTTGAATGGAATGAAAAAATTAACCTGACAGCAATTACTGAAAAAAATGAAGTCTATTTAAAACATTTTTATGATTCTATTGCACCAATTTTATATGGATTGATTACTGACCAACCTGTCAGTATTTTAGATATTGGTGCTGGAGCAGGTTTTCCTAGCTTACCAATGAAAATTATTTTCCCTGAATTAAAAGTGACTATCATTGATTCTCTCAATAAGCGAATTAATTTCTTAAGTTTACTGACAGAGGAATTAGGCCTCGAAAATGTGACTTTACTTCACGGACGAGCTGAAGATTTTGGTCAGGATACTAATTATCGTGGAACATTTGATTTTGTTACTGCCCGTGCGGTTGCTAGACTTTCTGTTTTGACTGAATTTACGATTCCCTTTCTCAAGAAAAATGGTATTTTATTGTCATTAAAAGCAGCTCAATTTGAAGAAGAATTGAATGACGCTAAAAAGGCAATTGCTACACTTGGTGGAAAATTTATCAAAGAAGTCGCTTATGAATTGCCTAACGGTGATGAGCGTCACATTGCTCTGATTGAAAAGAAAAAAGAAACCCCTAAAAAATACCCACGCAAAGCAGGAACTCCTGCAAAAAATCCAATAAAATAAAAAAATCGGCCATTTTTAGCCGATTTTTTTGCTGAGATTAATCACCAATACTGAAATAGAAACAATCGCAGTAAAACTATTCATGACCATTGCAGGTGCCGTCAGTGAAAGGCTAGTAAAGATTGAGAGTAAGATAAAAGTAATATGTATTGACCGATAGCGAAACCAAAATTTAGTAAATTTATTCTTCCACACTTTTTGACTTTGTTTTTGACTTTTATTTTGAATTTTAAACCATGACCTTACGACGACGACAACAATTAAGTCTAATAAAAGCATGTAATCAAAAACCATGTAACACAACCAAAAAGTGAAGTAATTTTTTCATTTTATTGATTCCATTCTGCTTTTATCGCATGATAGCTAGCTACTGGATCTTTTGCTTGGGTAATTGGACGGCCGACAACAATATAATCTGAACCAATTGTTCTTGCTTCTTTAGGTGTCATTACTCGTTTTTGGTCGCCTTTACTTGCACCCTCTGGGCGGATTCCTGGTGTGAGACAAATGAATTCTTTCGATGTCGCTGCTTTAATTTTTTCAACTTCATGTGCCGAACAAACGACACCGTCAAGTCCTGCTTGAGCGGTTTTTTGTGCGTAATTAATAACCGATTCTTCAAGACTAGTCATAATTTTTTGGTCATTTTGCATAATTTCCTCAGAAGTTGAGGTTAATTGTGTGACCGCAATTAATTTTGGCCTTTGCCGTCCAACTGGCGTTCCAGCCTCTAAACCGCGTTTAGCTGCGACCATCATTTCAACACCACCAGCGGCGTGAACATTAACCATATCTACTCCCAAACGTGCTAAAACACGCATTGAGGATTCAACAGTATTTGGAATATCATGGAGTTTTAAATCAAGGAATACACTGTGGCCGAGCGATTTTACATAGTAAACGACTTGGGGTCCAGCCGTGTAAAAAAGTTCCATTCCTAGTTTAATATACAATTGTTCTGACGGGTCAAATTTTTCGAGAAAATCTTTTACGTCTGAGAATTCAGGGAAATCAAGGGCAATGACAGGTCTATTTTCTTGCATTTTTTCTACTTCCTTTTTCTAAATATTTAATGACAGAATGATCAGCTTTGCTGACAATTCTTTTAGCTACAGATAAAATGCTCGCTTGGTCGCATTTTAATGACAGAATGATTAAACAGGATGTCAGTAATTTTAGCTAATAATAAAATCATTTTTCTGAGTTTTTAACTTCTTGAATCAAGTTTTCTAAGCTATCAATTCCATATTGATCCATTACCTCTGGTAATTTTTCAATGATTTTTGGACAGACAAATGGGTCAGCAAAATTTGCAGTGCCAACGGCAACGGCTGAAGCTCCTGCCATATACATTTCTAAAACGTCTTGAGCACTTTCAACCCCACCCATTCCAATGATTGGAATGTCAACTACTTGAGCCACTTGATGAATGAGTTTGAGTGCAACTGGTTTAATTGCAGGACCCGACAATCCACCTGTGATATTTGCTAAAACAGGTTTTCGTGTTTTCAAATCAAAACGTACACCCATCAGTGTATTTATCATTGTCAATCCATCTGCTCCAGCTGCTTCAACTGCTTTTGCAATCGGAACAATGTCGGTCACGTTGGGTGAAAGTTTCACATACAAAGGCACCTTACTGACTGCTTTACAAGCTTTGACTAGCGCAGCTGCAACATCTGGATCTGTCCCAAAAGCTTGTCCGCCGTGTTTAACATTAGGGCATGAGATATTTAATTCAATGGCTTTCACATTGGGTGCATCTCCAATTTTTGCACAAACAGCCACATAATCATCTTCCTCAGAACCAGCTACATTGGCAATAATCGGAAGGTCTGGAAAATTTTCATTGAGCCAAGGCAATTTTTCGGCCATTATCACTTCTAATCCTGGATTTTGTAGTCCAATTGCATTAAGCATGCCACTCGCTGTTTCAGCCACACGGGGTGTCGGATTGCCAAAACGAGGATGAAGGGTTGTTGCTTTGACCATGATTGACCCTAATTTGTTCAAATCATAATATTTGGCATATTCTTCACCAAAGCCAAAACAACCTGAAGCTGGAATGATTGGATTTTTTAAATCAAGTCCGGGTAATTTTACTGACAGACGATTATTTTCGGTCATTTTTTCTCCTAATTTTTTTGTGACAATCATCAGCTCTACTGATGATTTTTTTATGCTGATAGAGTACTCCAATTATAGTGATAGTTGTTTTCCTAAAAATACAGGGCCATCTTCACAGACTTTAAGGGCATGATTCTCATCTTCTTTATCATGTTCAACGCAAGCATAACATGCTCCGATTCCACAAGCCATCCGGCTTTCCATTGAAATATAAAGTCGTTCCAACTGGTCATATTTTTTTGCAACAGCTTTGAGCATGGCTGGCGCACCACATGTATAAAGAGCGTCAACTTCAAAATCAACTTCTTCCATTAACATCCCAACATGACCTTTTGTTCCATAAGAGCCATCGTCAGTTGCAATTTTCAAGCTTACATTTTTTAGTTCAGCAAATTCCTTCTCTAAAATCTTGACCTTTTCAGAAGCGAAACCTAGCAAAATGGTCATTTGGCAGTTTTTTTCTTCAAGTTGTTTAGCCAATTCATAGAGAGGTGGAACTCCGATTCCTCCGCCGACAATTAAAATTTTATCAGTCGAAACTACTTCATCTACTGGAAAACCATTTCCCAGTGGGCCCATTACATCAATTTTTGCACCTGTTTGTAATTTTGAAATTTCATAAGTTCCACTTGTTTCGTCCCCAATTCGATAAAGAATCGTACAAGTTTTTGCGACTTTATCCCAACTGGAAATAGAGATTGGGCGACGTAAAAGCATACTAGCATTAGGCACCGCAAGATGTAAAAATTGTCCCGGCAAATCCATCTCTTCTACTAGCTCTCCTTTAAGAACCATCTCGAAAATATTAGAAGCAACCTCACGTTGGCTGACAATCGTCATCATCTCTTGTAACTTAGGCATTATTTCTCCATTCTTTATTCGGACAGAAGCTACAGCTTGCTGAACCTTCTTTTATTCATCGATAAAATGCTCATGTTAATCGCATTACTGACAGAAAGTTCAGCTTACTGAACCTTCTTTTATTCACCAATAAAATGCTCATGTTAATCGCATTACTGACAGAAAGTTCAGCTTGCTGAGCCTTCTTTTATTCATTGATAAAATGCTCATGTTAATCGCATTACTGACAGAAAGTTCAGATTGCTGAATCTTCTTTTATTCATCGATAAAATGCTCATGTTAATCGCATTACTGACAGAAAGTTCAGATTAATGAACCTTCTTTTATTCATCGATAAAATGCTCATGTTAATCGCATTTTACTGACAGAAAGTGCAGATTTACTGACAACTCTTTAGTTGACACAAAAAAACACTTGTAAGAGAACTTACAAGTGTACTAAAAAACTGGTAATTTACTGACAGAATAAATGGGCTAAAGAGAAGTTCATCTTTAAGCTGTCAGTAAGCCAAATTAAATTTTCCGTATCCTTGCAAGCCTCTCTGGACTTAGTTAAAGGTTTTAAAATATTATAACGAAAAAAGTGTCATTCGTCAAAGATTTTTTTAATGATTGGCCCTAATTTTTTTCAAATTTGGGAAACTGACAATTAAACTCACGATAATCAAGATGAAAAATAGAGCTAAAATAATTGAAGTTCCATGACTCGTTCCAACTTTGAAGCCATTGAGTCCTTGGAAAATTGAAAGTGTCGTTGCGACAACTGCCGTTGCCACCGCACCAATAAATTGTTGCAAAGTATTGACCAAAGCATTTCCATCAGAAAGTTGGTCAGTAGCTAAAGTGCTCAAGCTACAAGTCATTAAGTTACTATATGAAATCCCAAGACCTAACATCAAGACAATGTGTGCCACCAAGAGCAAAGCAAGGCTTTTTGTTGGTAAAAAGACGAAGAGCAAAGCAAGACCAAGGGCTGCTAAAATCAAACCAGTCGTAATTGGTTTTCTGGCACCAATTTGGTCCAAAACTTTCCCAGAAATTGGTGCTAAAACTGCACCAATCAAAGCTCCAGGAAACATAAAAAGTCCCGCCACTGATGAACTAAATCCAGCAGAAACTTGAATAAAACTTGGTAAAACAAAAGATAGACCTAATAGCAAAGCTTGATATACCAAAAGGCTAAAAATCAGCGCCACAAATCGGTGATTTTGCAAAATTCCTAAATCAATTAAACTTTCTTTGCGGTTGAATCGAACAAACAAGAAAGCTCCGACCAATCCTACAATAAAGAGTAAGGCGAAGGTCATTAAATGCTCTGCACTTAGAGCCGAAATGAAAGCAAAGAACATGATTGATAATGCAATAACTGGGCGAAGCGCCAATTTCTTGGACGTTTTTGCCCCTTCTCTTGGAAGACAAGCCAAACCAAGCACTAAAGAAATTACCACCAAAGGTAAAAGGAAAATATAGATATAACGCCAATCAAGCGAATTAGAAATAATTCCTCCATAAGTTGGGCCAATAGCCGGAGCGATGGAAGTCGTTAAAGTCCCAATCCCCATCATCATTCCTCTTTTATGAAGTGGTGCTTTAGTCAAAATCAGGTGGAACATCAGAGGTAAACCAATCCCAGTTCCCACCCCTTGTAAAAGTCGGCCAAATAATAGCATGGCAAAATTTGGTGAGAAACAGTTGGTCAAAACCCCAACTAAAAAGATAAGATTAGCGACCAAAAAAAGTTTTCTTGCTGAAAATCGCTCATTAAAATAAGAAGAGAGCGGAATCGTAATCGCAATCACAAGCAGATAAATCGTCGTTACCCATTGTATTTTTGAAGTAGAAAGTCCAAACTCATTAATCAGCGTTGGGAAAGTCACATTCATCGCCGTTTCAATCAAAACGCCAGAAAATGACAAAATCCCTGTAGCAATCACTGCCCCCAATAAGTGGAAATGGTTGTTTTTATTCATGCAATAAAATCTCCTAAAACTAAACAAAAAGAGACGAAATTATTATCCTAAAATAATAATTTCGCCTCTGTATAATTCAACATAATTTATGTTATCTGTACGAAAGTTATAACTTGTCTATTATATCTATAAATCTGATAAAATGCAAGCCTTAACTTGTTAATCCTATGATATAAAAATTTATTTAAAGAAACAGGAGAGAATCAATAAATTCCGACTTTAGTCTGATTTTAGTAAATTTTCAAATAATTGATAGGTTTCGTCAGAGAAATTTGATATAATTAAGTCAAATAGCTGAGCTATTCACTAAAGGAAAGGAAGGCAAATTCATTCTCTAAAATTTTGTTTTGAATTGAATTTGTTTGTAAAAGAATACATGGGAATTATTAAAGCTGCAACAGGTTCACTCGGTGGGGCGTTGGCTGACCAATGGCTTGAGGTCATTGAGCCAAATGAAATGTCAGACCAAACGGTTTTCACTAAGGGAATTAAAGTAAGAAAAGATGCAAAACGTGGTTCTAATCGTAAAGGAACCGAAGACGTAATTACTGACGGTTCTATCGTTCACGTTTATGAAAACATGATGATGATTCTTGTGGATGGTGGTAAAATTATTGATTACACCGCTGAACCTGGATATTATACTGTCAAAAATGACACTGCGCCAAGTCTTTTTAATGGTGATTTGCGGGATTCAATTCAAGAAAGCTTCTTCCGTTTCAAATTTGGTGGAACAACTCCTCAAAAACAAGAAGTTTATTATGTCAATCTTCAAGAAATTAAAGGTATTAAATTTGGAACAGCGACACCTCTTCAATACTTTGATAATTTTTATAATGCAGAGCTTTTCTTGCGTACACATGGAACTTATTCAATAAAAATCACTGACCCTCTTGCTTTTTACGCAAACGTCATTCCTAAAAATGCTGATCATGTCGAAATTCAAGAAATTAATGACCAATATTTGGCTGAATTTTTAACGGCTTTAAATACGTCAATTAACCAATATTCTGCTCAAGGCGAACGGGTTTCATTTTTAACTTCAAAAAGTATGGAGCTCAGCAAATACATGGCCTCTGTTCTTGATGAAGATTGGAAACAGTTGCGAGGAATGGAAATTGTTTCTGTTGCTGTCGCTAGCATTTCTTACACTGATGACAGTCAAAAATTGATTAACATGCGTAATCAAGGCGCAATGCTTGGTGACCCTTCTATCCGTGAAGGTTTTGTCCAAGGAGCTGTTGCTCGTGGTCTTGAGGCTGCTGGTTCAAACACTGGTGGTGCGACAAATGCCTTTATGGGAATGAATATGGGTGGACAAAATCTAGCTGGTTTTTCACAAACTAACCAAGCTCAAATGCAAGCCCAAGCAGAGAACAAGGCTGATACTTGGACTTGTCCTGAATGTAATACTAAAAATACCGGTAAGTTCTGTTCAAATTGTGGGCAAGCGAAACCCTCAGCAACTCCTGTTATGCCTGAATTAAATATGGCTTGTAACGAGTGTGGAGCGGTCGTTAATTTGGCGAATGGTGTTCCTAAATTCTGTCCTGAATGTGGTAAGCCTTTTGTTGCCAAAGCGCTCTAAGACATGTAAATAATGATTTAAGATAAAGTAGTTCTAAATTAGGGCTGCTTGTCTTTGCGTATTTTTAAGAATTTATTTCTGATGAAAATTCTTTTAGTTTCTAACTGAATTTCCCCTGCTAAATAAGCAGGTTTCATAACTTAAAAGTAAGGAGTAACGATGAGCGAAAGCCAAGTTCTTACACATAAATGTCCCAATTGTGGAGGTCCACTGCTCTTTGAACCCAAAAATCAAAAATTTCACTGTGAATATTGTGGTTCAACATTTACGGAACAAGAAGTTTCTGATTTCGAGGCCAAGCAAGAGGCAGCAAAAGTTACTGACAGTCCTATCAGCTCTGTCAGTAACGCTGAAACGACTGACGAAAAGGAAAAAATTACTGACAGCGACGAAAAAAGAGCTGACGAAAACACTGACGAAGAAATTGGACTATTTCTCTGTCCATCTTGTGGTGCAGAAATCGTCACTGATGCGACAACTGCTTCAACTTGGTGCTATTATTGTCATAATCCGGTTGTTCTGACCGAGCGATTGTCTGGTAAATTTCTCCCCGAAAAAATTCTCCCTTTTCAAATTGAGAGAAAAGCGGCTGAAGAACAATTTTTAGACTGGGTGGGCAAGAAAAAATTTGTTCCCAAGGCCTTTTTTGACAAAAAACAAATTCAAAATCTGTCAGGCGTTTATTTCCCCTATTGGGCTGTTGATGCTGAACTATCTGGCGGTATTTCGGCGCAAGCCACCAATTTACGCGTTTGGATGGTTGGCGATACCGAGTACACTGAGCATTCTCAATATGAAATTCAGCGGGGCGGAGAGACAAAATTTAAGGATTTAATCAAAAATGCCTTGAAAAAAAATCTGTCAGACAAAATGGTTGGCGCCGTTCAACCTTTTGATATGACTGCTGCTATTCCTTTTAAAAATCAATATCTTTCTGGCTTTTTAACTGAAAAACGAGATATTGAATTCCCTGATATGAAAGAAAATGTTGAACGGGAATTTCGTCAATATGCTGACGGATTAATGGAATCAACAATTGTCGGTTATACTTCTGTCAGTAATTTACAGAGTAATCAGCAGATTAAAAATATCGATGAAGAATACGTTTTACTCCCAATCTGGCTGGTTACTTATAAAGAAGCTGGCAATGACCGTCTCTTTTATTACGCGATGAATGGTCAAACTGGTAAAGTAGCCGGACTTCTACCCATTGATAAGAAAAAACTTTGGACAGTTGCCATTGGAATCTTTATTCTAGTGCTTCTTCTTGGAATTATTGTGGGGTATTTGCTATCATGAGAAAAAAATTAGTCATTCTTTCTTTATTTTTCCTAAGCTTCTTCTTTTTACTCATTGCACCAAAGACAGCAGCGGCGACGTTCTCATCAGGTCTTGAAGATAATCTTCAGCTTTTAGGTGGAAATGTAACCCTCCTTGAACAAGAAGCTCAGAAATTGGCCAATGAAACAAAAGCGGGTGTCTATGTTGTCACGACAGATAGCTCTACCCCTGCCAGTCAAATGGCAAAAACTTATCTGGCTGATAAAGTAGGCGCTAAAAACAACGGTGTCGTTTTGGTCATTAACATGAACTTACGTAAAGTTTATATTTGGGCAACAGGAAATCTTAAATACTACTTGCCTTCAAGTCGAATTGAAAAAACCTTAGACATTGTCCAACCCGAATTGACTGACAATAATTATTATCAGGCTGTCAGTGGATTTTTTGACCAAGTTTCTAAATATTACCAAGCAGGAATTCCAACATCAAGAAAGTATTCTATCAATTCCGAAACAGGAGCTGTAACTTTCCATCGCAGCTTTCAACCCTTATCAATTTTGATTGCTCTTATCATTTCTTTGATTGCAGCTGGTGGCTTCGTTTGGACCATCTATCGTCGTTATCAAATGAAAGACGCTCATGCCGTATGGCGCTACGATTACGGCCGAAATGGTAATTTAGAACTCCATCAACGTGAAGATATTTTAGTCAACACATTTATAACTACAAGAATTATCCCTCGTCCTTCTTCTGATAACAATAATTTCAGTGACGGTTCTGGTGGCGGACGTTCTTTCTAAATAAAAAGGAATCACAAAATGATTCCTTTTTATTTTTGAATAATTTTATATTCCCCAGATTTTAGATTTCCCAGTGAATATTGACCAATTGACCAACGAATTAATCGAAGTGTTGGGAAGCCAACCGCTGCCGTCATTCTTCTAATTTGCCGATTTTTTCCTTCTTTGATTGAAATTTCAACCCAGCTTGTCGGAATTGCCTTTCGTTCACGAATTGGTGGAGTCCGTTCCCAAAGCCAATCAGGTTCATCAATTAATTTTACTTTCGCAGGCAATGTTTTTCCATCTTTTAATAAAAGACCTTTTTGCAACTTTTGCGCTGCTTCTGATGAAAATTCTCCCTCCACTTGAACCAAATAAGTCTTGTAAGATTTTGATTTTGGGTCTGTCAGTAAATGATTGAGCTTTCCATCATCTGTCAGTAAAAGTAGACCTTCACTATCTTTATCCAATCTTCCAGCAGCATAAACATTTGGTATTTTAATATAATCTTTTAAAGTTTTCCGACCCTCTCCGTCAGTAAATTTTGTTAGTACATCATAAGGTTTATTAAATAATATAATCATAATTTTTTTGCAAAAGTTCATCTTTCTCAAATCTATTTCTATTAATTATTTTACCAAAAAAAATTATTATTAGCTTACAAACAAAGTTTTAGTTTGTTCTTTGGCTATTATTGATGAACTTAGTTGGTGCATTAATTTCCATACTAATAAGGCACGCGCACTTACTTATAAAAAAAACAAGAGTACTTCTGACTAATCTTACTTTTGAATTGCAGTTGTAGGACCTCATTATGAGCCTATGAAATGTTTAATCTTTTATGATATCAGCACTAATCAAATAATAATAACAAAACCTTCCGTTTAAAATGGAAGGATTTTTATTTTGAAGTAAATAGGGATCACTTTTTATTCAAATCATCAATTATTTTTTCTTGGGCTTCTATTTTTTCTCTAAGTGCTTGCTTTTCTTCTTCCTCCTTTTGAGATTTTTTTCTACGTTTCCATAATAAGATAATGAAGAATAAGACAAGTAGTAATATACCGATGACAAATAATAGCCATGTCCAGTCTTTTTCTTTTTTAACGGTTGGGTCACTATCATTCAGTTTTTGAGCTTGATTATCAGAAATTGTAAACTCTTGATCAAAGGTCCATTGATACTTATATCGTGCCGTTTTATTATCGACCTGTGCCTCATATTTTCCTTGATCATCCGTTCTGGCATTAACGACAAGTTGAAGACGATATTTCCCAGGTTTTAGAGGTTCTGATACCCTTGTAGCCGCACTTTGATTACTAGTTGGTATAGGTAAATCAAAACTTGTATTTGGGGCCATTTGCATCATTGAATTTGAATAAGTATATTTTATATCTGTATTACTTATACCACTTATCGTTGCTTTTACGTTCATCGTATTGATATAAGTCATCGTTGGATTTTGCAGATTAACATTAATCACATTTCGTCCATTAATTTGACTAGGGCTGACCGTCTTTAGCTTTAAATCTGGCGAGACCTCATTATCATTTTGCCTCATTAGTAGGGAAATAGTGTAAGAATAGGTATTCTTAACTGTAATTCCTTCTGAATCTTCTTCCTTATCATTTTGTCCCTCTTTTGAAAAGGTAATTCCACCAGCAATTTGACCATTAAACGCTTCATTTGGCATTTTTACTTTCAGGTCCAGTTTTTGGCGAGTAAGAGGTGGCAATGTCACAACTTTGGGAGTCTTAACATAGTCTTTTAAATTATATTTCAGTGAAGAATCTGCCACTATTTCCGTTGGTTCATAAACAACAAGACCCGTCATATTTGTTACTGCGCTAGATAAGGTAACATCAATTTTTATTTCTTGCTCAGTATTATTAGATAATTCAACTTGTAAAGTCTGTTCTTCGTCGGCCCCTAAAAGAATATCAAAATATCCTAAATCTTTGTTCGATTGATTTTCTGGAATAATTGGCTTCACAGTATAATCATCAGTCCGAGCATAGCCAGTTTGAGCCAAACCAAATGATAGCGTAAGAAAAATCGCTGATAAAAATAATTGTAATTTTTTCATTTATACCCCCCATAATCCCCAATTTTTTATAAAAGTTGAGTCTCCCTTTTGAGAGACTCAGCTGCTTGAATCAACTATTATGCATTACCTGGTGCACTATAAAGATTCCAGTTTAAAGTTGTAGTATAGGTATCCACCTTGGCAGATCCTGCTGGTACATTAAGAGTAATATTGGGATCTACCTTACCTGTTGTATTCGTTGCAGAATCCAAAGTTTCTGGGTCGGTTACCAAAGTAGAACCATCTCCCGCACCAAAGCTAAGCAAGTTTGTTCCTGTCCCCGTTCCTGCATCTGCTTGGAAAATATTTACTGCCGTTCCTGGAACAAGAGCATTCGTTGCCGTATTTACGGTTGAACTTGCTTTATTCATTGATGTACTAACAACCGCATTAGTTTTATCATTGTTAAAAGTCATAACAGCATTGACTAAATCACCAGCTTTCGTTCCTTTAAATTGAGCTGTTTGCGTCAAAGAAACTGACCATCCTGTTGGACCAGTCGCTGTTCCTCGGTTATCTGTTACTTGCATGAATTGCGGAATAGCTTTACCACTTCCATCATTTGCAGCCCAAGCTGACCAAGTATGAGCTGTTGAAGCATCTACATAGTGAGTACCAAAGTTAATGGCTGGTACATAATCCAAAGTCAATCCATCATCTGAAGCAACAGGATTTGAAGTATTAGGAACTCCTGGCGTAGTTGGACTAATTGGCGTTTTACCATCGCCAGGTGATACCGGATTAGTTGGCGTTTTCTTAGGTTGAAAGGCCACATTAGCTCCACTCGTCGTGCTTCCCACTGATGCGGCACTGACTTCTAAAACACTTGTTGACAAAAGTATTGCTGTAATTACTGCGACGCCACTAAGGCTGAATATTGTTTTTTTCATTAAAGTTCTCCTTTATCCTATTCGTTTGGTCTTTTTAATCATTAAACTTCCAACTCCAATTGCCACTAATCCTACCACGAAAGGCATTAAAGAATCATTCTGGTTAGTGCCTACAATTGGTAAATTTTGATTAGTCAATATTTGACTTTGACCAGTAGCTTGCGAACTAGAAGTTACTGATGGTTTTTCAATTGGTTTTTTTTCTAAAAATCCCACTTTTCCTGTCGTGTTAGTTCCCCCAATTTCTTGAGCAAGAATGACACTTGTATTTAAAAGTAAGAGTGCACAGATAACCCAAAGAATATATTTGATTTTCATTAATCTCCTTCCTAATTTTATCAATCTTGATTTATAAACTGATTGACTATTTTTTGAAATAGGCATAAATTCCGCCAGAAGATATGACAACCATTAGAATTAATGATAGCCCTACTGATTTTTTATTTAAGGGCTTAATCTCTTCTTTTTTCTTCTCTAGAACCTTCAAGTTCCCTGAGTCAGAAACGATTAGATTCCGCTTAAAAGTCTGATTAGAGGAGTAAACTGTTAAATAATATTTTGCTCCCTTTACTAGTTCTTTTTGATTATTCAGTTTAATACTTACCGACGCGTTAGGGACTACTGCTGTTTTTGGATTACTAAATTCTGAAACAACTTCCCCTTTTTGGTCTTTTATCACCGCTTTTATATTCATATTACTTAGAAGAAAGGAATTGGGATTTTCGATTTTTATGACTTGTTCTTTCTCATTAGATTTTTCCAAAGCAAATTCTAAATTCTGTTTATGTGATTCTGAGTAATCTTTATCTTCCATCACAAGAGCAACAACGTTACTGTAAACGTTTAAGATTCCTTCTTGACGGTCGCTCTCTTTTGGCACTTTTGTGACATTTATCCCGCCAATTAGTTGACCTTTGATTCCTTCTTTAGGAATTTTTAGATTAATCGTAATTTCTCTAACTTCATTAGGAGCCAAAGTAATTTTGAATTTACCTGCTTCTTGCGCTTCATCAAAATAGATATCTTGATAGAAATTAAACTTTGAATTTTTATGATGTAAATATTGACTGACTTCCTCTTCTGATAAGCTATAATCGAGAGTAAAATTATTATTATTAACCGCTTGATTAGATGTAATTTCAAAATTATTTTCTTCATTACCATTACTAATTTTTAACTTTAAATTTATTGACTGCGTTTTTTCTACTTGCAACCACCAATAAGTAATGCTTCTATCTTTTTGGTGTCCTTCAAGTATAGCTCCTACGCTAAAATCACTGGTTGGACTTTCTGAATAAGCAACTTTAGATTGAACTATCAATAATATACTAAGGATGGATAGAAAGATTAATTTATAAACTTTTTTCACTTTCTCCTCCTTTATGATGGTCCATTTGCTACGGTGTACTGAAAAGTTCCCGCGTTAGTATTAGTTTGTGTTAACAAGCTATTATTCGCTTTAATATTTAGGGCTGAATCAGTTGGAAATATCATTGTATACCAACTTCCTGCACCAGTCATTTTAATCCAAGATGGCAATGTACTATCACTTGTGATACTTGCAATTTGTAAAGCAGAATTAAGGCTTAATTGGCTGGCTGTTTTAGTTGTTGGGTCAACCCAATAATACTGAAGTCCATTAGGAAAATTATTCTGAGTCATTTTGACAAGGACATGTATATTGGGATTTTGTGCTCGATCATCACCGACAACAAGTGTTTCAGTACTTGCACCATTAATTAGAGAAGACCATGACCCATCTACCGGTGTCCCTTGAGCTAAAGTAGGATCTAATGAAACATTAAATGTTCGATTCATACTTGATAAAGCTGCATTTAATTGAAATCCTAGAGGCTGATACCATGAAATATATTTCCCAGCTGCAATACTTGATGCGTCACTTCCATAACTATTAGGACTTAAATTTGTTACCTGTAAAGTAGGGTTAAAGGTCGTGAGTGTTCCCGTATTCATTCGATACCAAATATCTGAACTCGTTGGGGTAATTATTCCTTTGTTGGGTGTTATCAAGTCATAAGTCGAATCAAAAGTATAACCGGTTGATGATGAGTGGGTTCGCAAGCCACTTCCCGAAATCGTAATCGGAAATGTTAGAACGGTAGTAGAAAAGACTGAGCCACCCGCTGTATTAAAAGTCACAACTTTGGGGTCGGTCATTGTGATGCTACTTCCTAATCCTGGAGCAAGTGAAACTACGTTTTGATTTGGATTTAAGTTATTAAATAGAACACTTGAACCCTGTGCAAAATTCCATTTTACTGCACCCGTCAAAAACGCATCTAAACTAATTACCCCACCCGTTGTTACCTTAAGTGCTGCATTTTGTCCAACATTTAAGTTCCAACTATTTAATGTATTCAAGGCCATAAACCAGCCTCCAGCATAAGTAGATGAGGTATTTAAAGTTCCATTAATGACAAAACTTCCATTAATATTCCAATTCAAAGCTCCAACTGTCAATAAACTTCCATCATCATAGTACATCGTATAGGTCTTATTTAGATTCCAAACCATCGATGCTCCGGCATCAACTTGTAAAGTTGAACCACCACTTGAATAATATACGTAGAAAGGTTGGTCATTTCCCCAACTTTGATTCAAAGTCGTTGTACCAGTTACCACTTCAAGATAGGCTCCTCCTTGAATCCATTCGCCTTGATTATCTGCTCCAGCTGAACCTGTATCATTAATATTGTGATTTTGTAAAATATTAAAGGTATTTGTTCCTCGAAATAATACTTTTCCATTATCATTTCTAATTGGTTGCGCTCCGTAGATTGCATCACCATTGCTTACTGTCACATTTTCATATACAGCCGTAGCCTTAGCGTTTAAACCTTTCATTTGAAAAATTCCACTCGTGATATTGTTTACAATTGTTGCATTCTTAACTGTTAGAATCGTATCCGTAGAAATCGTTCCATTTGAGCCGAAAGCTCTGGCTGTTCCATCACTTCCACCAATACTCTGAGCCGTTGTATAATTCGTGTCATTATCAAGATAGAGAGTATAATTATTTCCGTTTATTGATAAAGATTTCCCACTAGAAACGGTGTTGCCAGAGTTCAAAATACTATTTCCGGGAACATTTGCCGTTACATTAAGAAAAACAGTATTGCCTGAAGCTGCATTTGGTGTCACTCCTTTATAAGTATCAATCATATCTTGCCAATTGCTCACATTATAGTAGGTTGCTCCTGTTATGCCTGTCACTGTTCCTGTCGTATCAACTGTTCCACCTACAATAGCTGCTCTAGCCTTGGGAGCTAAACCAAATAGGATAATTAAAAATCCTAAAGTCATGAGAAGAATAAATCTTTTTATTTTCACCTTTTCTCCCTTCTATGGTCCTGTTACAAGTGTCGAGGTAATCGTTGCTTTATAAGAACCTGTAACAATTACTCTAGTTGTCCCATCTACTGTTAGTTGGGCTGTCACAGCACCACTATTCATCGTTCCATTCGCTCCCGTTCCACTTCGCAAAACAACACCATTCTGTTTGAAAATGTTGACGTTGGAACTTCCAATAAGTTTTCCGTCAGAACTATTCGCTACTGAAACATAAAAGCCAGTCGCTGGTAAAACGATAGTGTTAGATACTAAAGTAAAGTCCGAAATTGATTGTTGAAGAGAAAAACTTGTTGATGTTCCAGATAAATTAACAATTTTAATTGCTGCATCTCCCGTTGCATTGCTATTGATTACTGAAGAGCTTGCTGTTTGAGTGCCAAAATTAAAATTTGGAGCAGTAAGAGACCAAGTGTTTGTTGTTGGTGCAGTCACATTAATATAGGCATTCGCTACTGAATTTTGACTGTCTATAGCAGTATCTGCTGAGATGGGCCTTTCGACAAATAAAAGGAAGGAAATATTAATAAAAAAGAAACTTAAAATGAATATTTTTACTTTATTTTCTCTAGTCATTCACCTACCCTCTTTCAATATTTTGTCGTTTATAAATTACTAAGTAGTCTATATATCTTTTATAACCTTTTTTCTAACTCAAGTCTAATAAAACGCTTTCTTTAATACATGTGTACGAATATTAATACATAATTGAAGTAATTTTTGTTTTTTTATTTAAAAATAAAAAAAGCCCCGTTTGGGACTTCTTTATTTTTTTAAATATTTTTAGTTGTAAAACTACGACTTTGCATTACTTTTAAAATTGCAGCAACAGTATCTAGTGATGTGAAAAGTGGAATACCGCGACTAATTGCTTCTTGACGAATACGGAAACCATCGGTAGCCGTTGTTAATGAGGCACGAGTATTTCCCATTGTGTTCACAACTGCTTGAACGCGTCCATGACGAATATCTTCAACTAATGTTCCTTCTTCATCTTCTCCACCAGCTAGTTTTTCAACTTCACGGACATAAAGTCCATTTTCCTTAAAGAATGCTGCAGTTCCTTGAGTTGCAACTAATGAATAACCTATTTCTGCGAAATCTTTAGCAAGTGCTAGCGTTTCTTCTTTATCTTCATCAGCAACTGTGAATAAGACCGAACCATAATCTGCCATGTGTAGTTTAGCGGCTTCAAATGATTTATAAAGTGCTTTTTCAAGGGTCACATCTGAACCCATTGCTTCACCTGTTGATTTCATTTCTGGACCAAGTAAGCTGTCAACTTTTGCTAGTTTTGTAAAGCTAAAGACTGGTGCTTTCACGTGAACCATATCAGGAGTTTCTGCTAAGCCTTCTGTGTAGCCTAAATCCTTCAAGTTTTTCCCTAAAATCATTTGTGTCGCCAATTGTGCCATTGGAATGTTTGTCACTTTAGATAAAAAGGGAACAGTCCGTGACGCGCGTGGATTTACCTCAATGACATAAACTTGTTCTTCAAAAATAACAAATTGAATATTCATCATTCCGATGCAGTTCAAACCAATTGCTAATCGTTTAGTGTAATCAACAATTGTATCAATAATTTCTTGTGAAAAAGTTTGGGGTGGATAGACAGCCATTGAGTCACCTGAGTGAACCCCTGCTCGTTCAATATGTTCCATAATTCCTGGAAGAAGAACTTCTGTGCCATCACAGATTGCATCGACTTCACATTCACGTCCTTGTAAATAAGAATCAACGAGTACTGGATGTTCAGGTGAAGCTTTTACCGCACGATTCATGTAATCACGCAGGTCTTTTTCATTATTAATGATTTCCATTGCTCGACCGCCCAAAACAAAAGATGGGCGAATAAGGACTGGATAACCAATTTTATTGGCGTTAGCAACAGCTTCTTCTTCATTTGTTGCTGTAGCTCCTGGTGGTTGTGGAATCTCTAAATCTTGTAATGCTTTTTCAAATAAATCTCTGTCCTCAGCACGGTCTAAATCTTCAACTTGCGTTCCTAAAATTTTAACCCCAGCTTTAGAGAGAGGTTCCGCTAAATTGATAGCTGTTTGTCCTCCAAATTGAACAATCACACCTTCTGGTTGTTCTAAGTCAATGATATTCATCACATCTTCAAAAGTTAGTGGTTCAAAATAGAGCTTATCTGAAATTGAGAAATCTGTCGAAACGGTTTCTGGATTAGAGTTGATGACAATGGCTTCTTTTCCAAGGGCTTGAAGTGCTTTTACACAGTGAACTGTCGCATAATCAAATTCAACTCCTTGTCCAATACGGATGGGACCTGAGCCGAGTACAATTATTTTCTCTTTGCTTGAACGTTTGGATTCATTTTCCCATTCATAAGTTGAATAGAAGTAAGGCGTTGAGCTTTCAAATTCAGCTGCGCAAGTATCAACCATTTTGTAAACTGGAATAATTTGATTTTCTTGTCTACGACGTCTTACTTCTTCTGGACTAACGTTCCATAATTTGGCAATCTGACGGTCAGAGAATCCGTTCTTCTTAGCCATTTTTAAGAGTTCTGGTTCAAATATATTTACTTTTAATTGGTCTTCAATTTCGACGATATGGAGTAATTTATCAAGAAAGAAAATATCAATCTTGGTTAAATCAGCAATTTCTTCAATCGGAATTCCACGACGAATCGCTTCTGAAACATAGAAAAGTCGGTCATCTTGTGTTTTAACCATTTTTTCATAGAGGATTTCATCATCTGCTTCTTGTGCTTCTTGTAAATCATTATGAAAAACACCAATTTCAAGTGAGCGTACAGCTTTTAGAAGACTTTCTTCGATGTTACGTCCAATTGCCATGACTTCGCCTGTTGCTTTCATTTGTGTTCCTAGGTGGCGGTCACCATTTTCAAATTTATCAAATGGGAAGCGAGCGATTTTTGCTACAACGTAGTCAAGTGCTGGTTCAAACATGGCATAAGTTTTATTAGTGACTGGATTAATGATTTCATCTAGTGTCATCCCAATCGCAATTTTAGCAGACATTTTTGCAATTGGATATCCTGTTGCTTTAGAGGCTAAGGCTGATGAACGACTTACTCGTGGGTTAACTTCGATTACTCGATATTCATAAGAGTGTGGGTCAAGGGCAAGTTGAACATTACATCCCCCTTCAATTTTTAGGGCACGAATAATATTTAGTGAAGCGTCACGAAGCATTTGATATTCGTTATCTGAGAGCGTTTGGCTTGGTGCGAAAACGATTGAGTCACCTGTGTGAACTCCAACTGGGTCAAAATTTTCCATATTGCAGACAACAATCGCATTGTCAGCAGAATCACGCATAACTTCATATTCGATTTCTTTATAACCAGCAATTGATTCTTCAATTAGGCATTGTGTTACTGGAGAAAGTTTTAGTCCATTTGCCACAATCTCACGAAGTTCTTCTTCGGTATCACAAATTCCTCCACCTGTTCCACCCATGGTAAATGCTGGACGGACGATGATTGGATAACCAATTTTGTTAGCAATTTCAACTGCTTCATCAACCGTTGTTGCAATATCACTGGCACAGAGTGGCTCACCAATTCTTTCACATAATTCTTTAAAGAGCTCACGGTCTTCTGCTTGGTCAATGGCGCTTAATTTTGTTCCAAGAAGTTCAACATTAAGCTCTTCAAGAATTCCTGTTTTGGATAATTCCATTGCCATGTTAAGTCCTGTTTGTCCACCAAGTGTTGGCAATAAGGCATCAGGACGTTCCTTACGCAAAATTTTACTGACAAACTCTAAAGTAATTGGTTCAATATAGACAGTTTCAGCTATTTCTCTGTCAGTCATGATTGTTGCTGGATTTGAATTGACTAAAACAACTTCGTAGCCTTCTTCTTTAAGTGCAAGACAGGCTTGTGTTCCTGCATAATCAAATTCTGCGGCTTGACCAATAATGATTGGTCCAGAACCGATAATCATGATTTTTTTGATATCATTGCGTTTTGGCATTTGTTTTCTCCTTTGTAGTAAAGCATAACTTCGTTGCAAATGATTCACAACCCGCTTCGCTCCTTGCGCACTTTATTTTCAACATTAAAATGTCATAAATAAAGCAAAAACATCTGCCAGAAACCTAGCAGATGTGTCCTAAAATGCCTTAGCAACTTACTGACAGTTCTGTCAGTAACTTTTAAGGATAATATTTCTTGTTCACAACCTTGCTAGCCTCTCTGGACTAGATTAAAAGTTTTATTGTTTATTAGTTTAGCAAAATAATTGAGCTTTTACAAGTTTTAAAACACTTTTCCTTAAGAAATTAATTAAAGTAATTTTTGGATTTCTTCTTCCATTTCTTTAGGTTCCGTTTTTGGCGCAAAACGTTCAATAACATTTCCTTCTCGGTCAATTAAAAATTTTGTGAAATTCCATTTAATGGTCCCGCTAAGTGCCCCTTTTGCTTCTTTTTTCAAAAATTGATAAAGGGGATGTGCTTCTTTACCATTGACTTTAATTTTTTGAAACATGGGGAAAGTGACTCCATAATTTAACTGACAAAATTCATTAATCTCCGAATTTTCGCCAGCGTCTTGATTAGCAAATTGATTACAGGGAAAACCTAGAATTTCCAATCCTTGGTCTTTATAGTTTTCATACAACTTTTCAAGTCCTTCAAATTGCGGTGTAAAGCCACATTTACTTGCAGTGTTGACCACAATTACAACTTTACCTTTAAAATCAGACATTGAAACAGTTTCGCCGTTCATTTTAACGGCACTAAAATCATAAAAATTCATTTGATTGCCTCCATGGCTTTTATTTAATTATTTATTGACAATACCGATTCTGTCAGTAAAAATTTATGGCTGTCAGTAAAATTTTACTGACAGAAATTTTATCGCTTACTTCTCAACTAATTTTAGTATAACAAATATTGATTTTTAAGCCAAGAACTTGAATTTTATGTTAAACTATTTTTATGAAATATAAAACTCGACGAAGAAAACCAAATCGACGTCAATCCTTGTTAAAACAGCTCATCATTATTTTCCTAGTTATTTTAGGAATCTTAGTCTATAATAAAATTTTTAATAACCAAGCACAAAAGCCGTCTGAAGCACAACTTCAAGAAATTAATGAACATAAATTCATCAAAGAAATTGCTCCACTCGCTCAAAAATCACAAAAAGAAAGTCAAGTACTCGCTTCTATCACCATTGCTCAAGCCTGTCTTGAGTCTAATTTTGGCAAAAGCGAACTTGCAAGCAAATATCATAATCTTTTTGGTGTCAAAGCATCTGGTGATGTGCCAAAGGTTTCGCTTGCTACGCAAGAATATGAAAATGGTCAGTGGGTCACTGTCCAAGGTGTTTTCCGTGTTTATCCAAATTTTGCTGATTCAGTTTCGGCACACACCCAGCTTTTCCTTTACGGAACAACATGGAATTCTAAACAATATGCTTCGGTTCTTAGTGCAACTGATTATAAAACTGCTGCTAAAGCCGTTCAAAATTCTGGCTATGCAACAGACCCCACTTATGCTGACAAACTTATCAATATGATTGAAACTTATCATTTAAATCAATATGATAAAAATTCAAGTATTTAAAAATCACTGACAGATTTTTGTCAGTGATTTTTTTTAAAATTTTAATGTTTTTCAAAAACACCTTTAATTGACTTGAGAATTTCCATACAGATTACAGCAATTACGGCAAGTCCTGCTGCTACAATCCATTGAGACCAACCAAAAGCAGCTGGAATTGAGAAAATTTCTCTGAGGAATGGAAGAGTAGTCAAGCTGTATAAAGCAAGACAGAAAGTCACAGCCATCAAAACGTACTTATTCGTTGTAAAACCAAGTTTTAAAATATTTTGTGAATTTGAACGTGCAGCAAAAGTTTGCAAAGTACGTGCCAAAATCAAAGTTGTAAAGGCCATAGCCACACCCATTTCAGGTGATATTTTTTGTCCAACATATTGTGAAATAATCGCCGCAATCCCAATCAATGAACCACGAATCAAAATAACCCGCATTAACCCATTGGCAAAGATTCCTTCATTTAACTGACGAGGAGCTTTTTCCATAACATCTGGTTCTGCTTTTTCCATTCCTAAGGCAATTGCTGGGACAGAGTCATTGACCAAGTTAATAAATAAAAGTTGCAAAGCAGTAAATGGATTGACCCAGCCCACGACCAAAGCAAAGACAATCGCAATAATCGCTCCTAAGTTTCCAGAGAAAAGGTAACTAATTGATTTTTTGATATTATCATAAACCACACGACCAATTGATACAGCAGAAACAATTGATACGAAATTATCATCAGTCAAAATCATACTTGACGCATCTTTTGCTACATCTGTTCCTGAACCCATTGCAATCCCAATATTAGCTTGTTTCAGGGCTGGAGCATCATTTACACCATCACCAGTCATCGCGGTTACTTGATGCTCATTTTGCCAAGCACGAACAATCCGAATTTTATTTTCAGGAGAAACACGAGCATAAACCGAAATCTTTTCTAAGTTTTCACGAAGTTCATCCTCAGTCAGTGCGTCAAGTTCTTGACCAGTGAGCGCCATATCTCCTTCGTTCATCAAACCAATATCTTTGGCAATGGCTTGTGCTGTCGTTTTGTGGTCACCCGTAATCATAATCGTTTTAATGCCGGCTTTTTTTGCTTCGACAATAGAATCATAAACAGCTTCACGAGGTGGGTCAATCATTGCTGACAGACCAATCAGAATCAAATCATTTTCGTCAGTAAGTGTGAGTTCAGTCTTATCATCACTGACAGGTTTGTAAGCATAAGCCAATACACGGAGCGCTTTTTGACTGAAAACTTCATTTTGAGCTTGAAATTTCTCTTTCAATTCAGGAGTAAATTCTTGCACTTTTCTATCCAAGAAAACTTGATTACAGCGATTAAAGAGTACATCTGGGCCACCTTTAACAAAAATTGTTTTCTGACCTTCAAAATCATTGATTGTACTCATTAATTTACGTTCTGAATCAAATGGAAATTCAGCCAGACGTGGTGATTTTTCTCTTAAATCTTGATATGGATAGCCGATTTTGTCACTGTAAGCAATTAAAGCCACTTCAGTAGGGTCACCAAGTAGCTGACCTTCTTGTGAAAATGATGAATCATTACAAAGTACCATTGCATTAAGTAACAATTTTTGGTCTGCCTGTGTTAAATCTGTCAGTTCTTTACTGCCTTGCGTTGGCAAGAAAGAATCAACAACGGTCATTTTGTTTTGAGTCAAAGTTCCGGTTTTGTCAGTACAAATGACCGAAGTTGAACCCAATGTTTCTACAGCTGGCAAATTACGCATAATCGCATGCTGTTTTGCCATTTTATTTGTTCCAACAGATAAAACAATTGTAACAACTGATGAAAGAGCTTCAGGAATTGCAGCAACCGCAACTGCAACTGCAAACATGAATGAATCAAGAACAGCCTTTTGCATATCAGCCGTTTGATTTGTCGTAAAGAGTCTCAAAATTTGAACAGCAAAAATTAAAGCACAGAGCGCTAAAATTGCCCAACCTAATTGTTTACCAAATTTTTCCAATTTTTGTTGAAGTGGCGTTTGTTTAGCTTCCGCAGTTTCCAACATTTGAGCAATTTTACCAATCTCGGTTTGCTCAGCAATTGCTGTTACAAGAAAATCTGCTCGTCCATAAACAACAAGACTTGAACTGAAGACCATATTCTTGCGGTCACCAAGTGCAACTTCTCCCTCAATGACATCTGAAAATTTTTCAACCGGTTCAGACTCACCTGTCAGCATTCCTTCTTCGACACGTAAGTTTTGAACATCAATTAAACGTCCATCTGCTGGAATAAAATCACCGGCCTCAAGTGAAACAATATCGCCAACAACAAGCTCACGCGCAGGAATTGATGTTTTCTCTCCATTACGTAAAACTTTAGCTGAGGGTGCCGACATCTGTCTCAAAGCATCTAGAGAACTTTCTGCTCGTTTAGTTTGCACGACTGCGACCACTGAATTAATCATCAAAACAATGAAAATAACAAGTGATTCAACAAATTCTCCCAAGAAAAGTTGGACAAAAGCAACTAAAAGTAAGATGATAACCATTGTGTCTTTCAAAGTATCAATAAAAAGTTCCCAAGTTGAAGTTTTTTTCTTTTCTTTCAATTCATTGAAACCATCTTTAGCTTGACGATTTTCAACTTCTTTTGGGCTCAAACCTTCGAATTGACTTTTAGTTTTCTCTAAAACTTCATTGACGGATTGATTGTAAGGCTGCATAATGATTCTCCTTTATTTCTAACTGATATCATGAGAGGTTTTACAAAAAAAGACCTCTGCCAGATATCAAAACTGGCAAAGGTCTTGCTAAACATACATAAGTATGTCAACAAAGCCGGTGAGAATCTCACGAATTGACGACTTTGTTTCGGTCTTACCGACGCTACTCCCCTTTGGAATATTTAAGTTACCCTCATTTTATTAAAAATGGGCTCTTTTGTCAAGTTATTTTCTTATTTTTTAAATACAAATCTATGATTATGATTGATTTCTAATAAATTTAATAGCTTCTCGATTCTGTTCTTTTAAATCAATCCCTTGTGCTTTAGCGGCAAAAATACATCCACAATAACATTGACGATAAACATCGTATTCTTTACACATCTCTACTGAACGTTTATAACCATTATTCTTCTTAAAATCACTTGGAAGATAATTCACATCATAAATCTTTTGAATGTCAAGACCAATTTCATTAATTAATTGGCTATTCTTCTTTGGTGATAAAGTCAAAGCACTACCAAAATAATCAAAACCAAGTTCTAAAGCTTTCTCAGCAACTATATCCAATCGCATTTCAAAACAAGAGGTGCAACGTTTTCCACCCTCAGGTTCATTTTCTAAATGTTTTTGACGAACCATTTGTAAAAAGACATTTGGTTCATATTCGGCAGCAATAAATTGAACATTATTTCCTGTCCGTTCATTAAAATCGTTTACAAATTGTTCTTGAACCATTTTTCTTCTTGTATATTCAGTTGACGGATGAATATTTGAATTAGCAAAATAAATCGTCACATCAGCTGATTTTGTCAAATATTCTAAAGAATAAGTGCTACAGGGAGCGCAACAGCTATGAAGTAAAATTTTAGGACGAACAGAATCTCTTTCCCAACTTTCCCGAACTTTTTGAAAAACACGATCATAATTTATTTTTTGATTAGGATTCATTTTTTCAATGATATTTAAACTATTTTCCATCATTACATCCTTATATTCTCTCTATTTCTGTCAATTATTATATCACATTTTGAAATAAAAAATGACCTCTTTCAAGAGGCCACTATTGGTTATTATATCTGTTAAATCAAATTCTTGGAAATTTGAAAAATCTAAGAGATATTGGATAAGATAATTCTACATATTTTCGAGTTTGCTTTCAATACCATTTATTGATAACTTTTGTTAATCACAAAAATAATCTACTCACTAAAATAACTGATTTTTCTTCTCTCTAAACTTTTCCAATAAAATACTTGCAAATGGTGGAAGTGGAACAGTGGAATTTTATCAAGTTTTGCCAGATGGGTCTTTCTATCTAGTCACTCGTGATTCAACTAATAACACCTATATAAGATATTAATAAAAAGCTAATAAGCTCTTTCTATAACAGAGTTTATTAGCTTTTTTTGCTATAATTATAAGTATGAATAAAAGCAGAATAGAGGCGCTTACTGACGGAATATTTGCCGTAGTAATGACCCTAACAGTTTTAGAATTTAAAGTTCCAGAAGATGGAAATCTTTTTTCACCAAATGTATTACTTATGCTCCTTATTTATATCACTACTTTTGTTGCTCTTGCTTCCATTTGGAACTCACTGCACCATGTAATGACATTTATCAAATCAAATAAAATTGATGAGTTAATTCTCTGGTCTAATCATTGGATTCTACTTATTGTTTGTCTCTTTCCCTTTTCAACTGTTGCACACGCAGAACATCCAAACTCTTTGACTGCAAGTTTAGCCTATGTTTCAACCTATTTAATTCCTTGGATTAGTTTGATTGTTTTCAGTCAAATAATTTATAAACAATACAATGGGAGTGCTACTCTTCGAACGAGAAATCTGGAAAGAATTAAAATCTTTCTAGTCTTTTTACTACCTGGAGCTCTGATATCACTTATTTGGTTGTACGCTCTGCCAATAGTGACTATTTTAATGGCAATAAATTGGGGAAGACATAGCAATTTTGATTAAGCGTCTAAACAACGCTTTTTTTATTACCGTTTTGCGATTTATAAATTTCTTGACTCCAAACAATTTATTTCTGAAATATAAATGAGTATTTCCTCAAAACTGACCTTACATAAACGTAAGTTATACCTTTTATTTTCCATATTAAAATAGATAGGTAAAATATATTTTTGTGAGGTACTTTTTTGAAACAACGTTTTGGTTTATCTGGCTATCAACTTAAAATAATAGCAATCATATTCATGCTACTTGACCATATTTACCTAGAAGTTCTTCTAGGACTTCCTGGGATACCCGATTTTTCTATCTTAGATATGGCATCCCAATTCGTCTCTCCTCTCTTCTTTTTTCTAATGATTGAAGGGTTCTTTTATACCCGAAGTCGAAAAAAATATCTAACACGCCTTCTAGTTGCTGGAGCAGTCATGGCTCTCGGAAATTTAGTCATACATTATCTCATGAATGTCTCCATAAGCTTTTTTACCATCCTTAATCCAAATATCTTTCTGAGTTTAGCCTGTGGTTTTGGTGCTGTATGGCTCCTTGATACTATTATAGAAAAGAAGAAAATATTGCTGATTTTTCCGCTCATTTTCGTTTCAGCTCTCTCAATATTTACTGAAGCAAGTTTAGTTGCTCTAATCCTTCCATATTTAATGTACGCATCACGTAAAAGTGGAAAAGATTGGATTCTTTATATTGGTACACTACTTTTATCAATCTTATTTCTTCTACAGGCCTTTTCTTTTGAGACTTCCATGTCGCTTTGGCAAAGTATTTCTCTTAACCCAGAATTCCTAATCATCACCGTTCTTCCTTTTATTTACCTATACAATGGCAAAAAGGGTGGTCGCTCTTCAGCCTTTGAAAAATATTTTTTCTATGGTTTTTATCCAATTCATATCTGGATTTTATTTATTATTGGTCACTTACTAAACCATTAAATAAATTTGAAATAAAAAAACGCTAATCGCAGCGCTTTTTTATCCTTAAAGAAGTTAATTTTAGGTTCAAAGCGATAGCAAAAGAACTATTAAAGTTACAAGTGCCGGTAAAGCTTGAACAAATAATATTTTTTTCGTCACTGTCAAAGCACCATAGATTCCAACTAAGGTGACAAAAAGCATCGCAATAATAAAAACGGAAGTAGCTGCATTCATTATGGCTAGTAATATAATTATCAAACCAAAACCAAGATTATAAATCCCTTGATTGGAGAGCGCAACCTGCAATGTCTTATTTTTTAATTCAGATTCATCAAAACCAAAAGCGTCAGCTTGTAACTTTGTTCCTCCAAACATCTCAATAAATCCAAACAATAAATGCTCTATTCCTACAATAATTATTAAAATAAGTGATATCATAAATTTCTCCTCAACTAGATTATATCAGTATAAATTAGATATAAAAAATAAAAAGAACTATCACTAATGATAGGCCTTTTTATTATAAACTGATTCTTATCCTTGAACGATAGTTACACCACAAGGTGCATGATTGACAACATAATTCGTCGTAGATCCTGCAAGTAATCTATCAAACGCTCCTGCTCCTGTTGCCCCCATGACAATTAAATCAATATCGTTTTCCTTAGCATATTGAACAATTTCTCGTTTTGGAGAACCCGATAAAATTTGCGTTTTGAATTTAGATTCTGCTGGAATAATAGAGCCTACTTTGAGTAAAATATCATTTGCCAACTTATCCAATCCTGGAGTCTCAACAATACCATAGTTAGCAATGCCATAATATCGCACTAAATCTTTAACGGTCAATACAATTAACTCCGCTTCAGACCATTGCGCTAACATCACTCCTTCTCGAACCGCATTATAAGCTTGGTCAGAACCATCGACAGGAACTAATATTTTTTTATACTGTTTCGCCATAATAATACCTCCACCTATTCTTATAATTTTATTATAATACTATCACTAACAAAATGAAAGCGATAAACATTATATAATAAATGAAAATAAAAAGCTGACCGAAATCAGTTAAAACTTATTTATTTTTTATATGCTTTAAGTTCTTCTTCTTTAAAATACAATTGTTGACTTCCGTTAAACCTAACTAAGATTCCTGCTTTATTTTCAGCGATTACTGTACCGATAATTCCTTTATATCTTGTTTCTGGTAAATTTACTAATTGTCCGATTTTATACTTCATTTTTACTCCTTTTTAATAGATAAAATAAATCATTTTTCAATCATTTTAACTTGTCCTTTTATTAAATCTCTTGTTTTTCTAAACTCAGCCAAAATTTCTGATTCTGTCCCTGTCGCACGAGCAGGGTCTTGTAAGTCCCAGTGTTCGTGATTAACTCCTTTAGGAATCATCGGACATTTATCAAGAGCATCTCCACATAAAGTAATTATCAAATCACATTCATTAAAATAATCTAAATCAATTAGCTCAGATTTCTGAGAAGAAATATCTATTCCCTCTTCTGCCATTACTTTAACTGCACGGGGGTTTAAACCATGCATTTCTATCCCTGAGGACCGAACCTCCCACCCTTCCAAAATTTTATGCCCATAACCTTCGGCAATTTGAGAACGACAAGAGTTACCTGTACAAAGAAAATATACTTTTTTCATAATAATGCTCCACTTATTTTTATTAACATATTATATAATAATTTATATTTTTTCTCTTAGTTGACTATTCCACCTTTCAACGATGAGAAGCTGAGGGACAGTAATAACATGAAAAAACCACCATTGGTGGGCCATATAAAGAAATCTTCAAATAGGAAGATGATGAATAAGACAACCAATATACATTGGCTGCCTAAGGAGGATGTGGGGTTCGAACCCACGCACGCTCTTACACGCCTGACGGTTTTCAAGACCGTTCCCTTCAGCCAGTCTTGGGTAATCCTCCATTGATTGATAAAGTATATCATTAAGGAATACTATCATTAGTTAATAATAGGTAATAGTAATAGGTAATAATATTAGTGATAAAATATTTTTAGTTTAATAAAGCTAGTCGAGTTAGTTTTATTGTTACTCATTTACAGGGCTCTCATTCTTAGCAAGTTTGAGTCTTTTGTTAGCTTTTGTTAACGACAAGATATTTTATCTAGTGTTATAATAATCATTGCCAAAGAAAACTATTTTTTTGACTATATTTGCTATTTACACATTATCTTTTTATAATCAGAATCCGGCCAATTTTGAAATAATTTCTTCTACTATTTTGTTGTCTAGTAGAGGTTTTTTATTTTCTTCATCAATATATTGTGAACTAAATTTATATTTTGATGACTAGTATTTGAATTTCCCTATCCTTCTTATAATTCCAATTATTTTGTAATCACAATGCTTAAAAAATCTCAATCAATAAATTAGAAACAGTGTCTAAGAACATGCATCGTATCATACTAATTTTATGAAACTTATTATTCGTTTAAGCTAGAATTGATAGAATTATAATGTACCATTCTAAAATATAGAAATCATGATTTATTTTTAACTTAAAAGATCTGGTACACATCAATTCCACTAGTTTTTAAAATTCTAGCGGTTTTTCTTATAAAAAAGCGTCTAAAGTGATAGACGACTGGAATAAATTCATTACACACTTCTTTTCTTAATGAATAATAAAAAGACGTCTAATAAATTTAAACGTCTTGCTACACACTGAAATATCTTATAGAATAAAAAACTTATAGAATAAATTACTTTATAAGACAGAAATTGGTGCATAGATAATTCAATTATATGAAGTTGTATAGATATTTTCAAGTAAAATGGTCGATTATAAAAATAAAAATGGCAGCAGATGACTGACATTATATTTATAGTTTTAGTTTTATTTAGATTAAATCAAACTTTGTAAGTAGAACTTTATCTGTTCATTTTTACTTATTTATCGTTGTTTTAATATGAATTAGTGTATTTCATAGGTAACACGGAATAAACTGCACAGAAATATTGGTGAAGTACAGCAGCTATATTTGATTATAGCAAGTATAAGCCCAATTATTCTCATACTTTTTGTTTACACGATGATATCTAATAAATCGCTAGATAACTTATCTTGCACAATCATTTGTATATTAGTTATTGCTTTCGCCACATTGTTATAAAAAAATAAAATAAAACCCTGACCGAAGTCAGGGTTATTTTTAATAATTCGGTTCAGAATATGCGTTAAATGCGATACCCTCATTTTTCCATCCGGCTTTTATTAGATAATTTCTCTCATAAGAACTCATTGTAAAGTGATGCGAACCTACCTTTGCATTTGGATTATATAAACGGTAAACAGGTACACCAGTATTGGCCTTAGCAACTGGGAATGTAAAGTTTTCCCCATCATTGCTCCAGCCAACCGAAACAAGGCTCATGACTTCAAAATTACTTGTTGTATAATGATGATCTCCTGCATTTGGATTATATAAACGTTGTACAATTGGATAGCCACTATATGGAGGTTTGACCTGAGGAGCATAAAATGCGACTCCTTCAGCTTTCCATCCCTCTTTCTCTAAAACAACTATTTCCCAACCAGAAGGCGTGAGTAAGTGTTCACCTGTGTTAGGATTGTAAATTCTAAAAATTCTAGTATCAAATTTTTCTTCGGAAGGCTGTTGTGCTGTATCAGCGGAAACTTGATGTGCATTAATAACCCCTCCTGTTATCAATGCCATTGCTGCTAAAATTACTAAACCAATTTTTTTCATAATATCCTCCTAGATATTCTCCTAGACATCACATTTATATATATTAAACAAGAATCCTCAAATATATTGTGTGTCTTTTAATAATTCAACGATTAGAGTATATCACTTTAAGCTAAACATTACAAAAATAAACCAATTTCGTAACCAAGACAATACAACAACTAAAAATGCGTACATAAAAAGCGCCATAGGTGGTGATTGAAAGTATTTATTAAAGAATTTCTTTTGGAAAAAATTATTTAAAAAGTTTTTTTATTAAATGAATAATAAAAAAAGTACCTGGGCTAGAGGCACTTAAGAATGAATCTATAAAAAGATTTTTTTACTATAATTATTATACCCTTTTTATGCTCATTTCTGAAATAAATTTTTTACAAAAGGAGAATGCTCAGAGGGCAGGTATTAGTTTATCAATAGATTTTATTTGCTATAAAAAGCACTAAGCTCATAAGAACCAAACTAATATCACGATAAAAACTATACTCGTTATTTTTATCGTGATATTTTCCATTTGTTTTAATTCATCAAATTTCAGTTTAAGATATTCAAAGTAAAAGAGATTAAACCTATCAGAATTGACGCATTTAGACACATTCATGCTAGCTTCCTTTTTGATTCAGGTATGACTTTTAAACAAGTTTAATATAGATTAGGATATTCTGATTAAAAAACTACTATTAATGTTTATACACATATCACAGAATTCACTAAAGATAATATCGAAGATAAATTCTCTACATACATCGACTTTTAACGAGCTAAAAAGAGCTAGTTTTTCTATACTTTTTTGGGTATGGTTCTGCTTTTTATCCGATTATATCGGATTAAGAAAAACAAAAATCGCTCTATTGAACGATTTCTAATACTGTTGGATTCTATAAAATCCATTCAATGGAGGCGAGGGGAGTCGAACCCCTGTCCAAACACCTTGCTACATCAACGTCTACAACCATAGGACTTTCTCAAATTTAACAAAATGCCAAAGCCAGTCTCAAACAGCGACATTTTGCGGGGCTTTAAATCTCTTTTGCTGCGTCAAGCCTCCACAACAACGTATCTGACTAAAAGTTTAGGCCGTCAAATTGCCATCAGTGAGCAAAAATCAGGCACGCATGGTGCTGTTTAGGCTGCCATTGCGTAAGTTTGTGTATTATTTTTAGCAGTTATATTTATCTGCGGATGATTATCCTGATCCCTCAGCAGTTGCAGTTCATGCGCGACAATGCCTGTCGAATCCGTAACGCCCCCAAATTTAAGGAGAGACCTACTGATTATTCTGTCAGTAATTCTTTGAACCTTGAAGTCTAATTATAGCATATTTTAACTTTTCTGTCAGTAAAATTTCATTAAAGTTTGTATTTTATATGAGAAAGGTGAGCTGACAGATTCCTTTATCATTTGATTCAAAGCTGTCAGTAATAAAAAAATTTCTGTCAGTAAATTCTTTAAAACTCTTCTTCATCAATTTGTTGAATTTCTTGTAGTTTAGTGATTAAATATTGGTCAGTAGAATATTTTTTCATTAGCTCTTCTAATAATTGATTACGAACCACATAATTACTAAAAAGGTGTAATTTTTCTTCGTAGCTTTCAAGTACTTTTTCTGTTCTTTTGATATTGTCATAAACAGCTTGACGACTGATATTAAATTCTTCAGCAATCTCTGCCAAACTATAATCATCGGCATAATAAAGTTCAATGTAATTCATTTGTTTATCAGTCAAAAGTGTCGCATAAAACTCAAAAAGAGTATTCATTCGATTCGTTTTTTCGATTTCCATAAGCTCTATTATAACAAAATTTATATCATTTTTTATGTTTATTCATTATTTTCTAATTGATGATTTAAAATAATAAAATGTAATTTTTTTATCTTTATCAAAGTCTAAGTATCCATTATTTTTTTTAGCTAAAATTAATAATTTATTCTATACAAAACTCCCTGTTTTCGTTATAATTAAAAGTATGAAAAAAATTTTAATTGCTGATGATGATCGGGCAATTTTGACCCTTTTATCTTATAATTTTCGGCAAAATGATTACGAAGTAACTATTGTATCAGACGGGAAAAAAGCTTATGACAAAGCTCGTAAAAATCCCTTTGATTTACTTCTACTTGATTTAATGATGCCCGAATATTCCGGAATTGAAGTCACCCAAAAACTTCGTAAAGAAGGTAATTTTACACCAATTTTAATTTTAACTGCTCGAGATGATGATGAAATGAAACTGACAGGGCTGTCAGCAGGTTCTGATGAGTATTTAGATAAAACGACTCCAATGAAAGAAATCATTGTCAGAGCCGATGCGCTCATTCGCAGAAATCAAATGTATAACCAAGCACCCTCCGAAACTGTCAGTGAATCTTTAGATGAAAGTCCTTCATCATTAGTTACTGACAAATTGGTCATTGATTTTATAAAAAAAGAAGTCACTTTTGACGAAAAAGTTTTAGATTTAACCAAACGAGAATTTGAAATCCTTGAGCTCTTAGCTAAAAGAGAGGGGAAAATTGTCAGTCGTGAAGAACTCCTACAACATTTTTGGGGAATTTCAGACACTGCTGAAACCCGCACCATTGATGTGCTCATTTCTAAAATTCGTAAAAAATTAAATAATCATTATATCAAAACAAAACGAGGATTCGGATACTATTTTGAAGAAAATGAAACTTAAACACATCATGCTTATGACGGTCCTATATATTATTGCGACCTTAAGTTTGGTGATTCTATCGAACCAAAATATCTTAGAAAATGATACAAATCGAGTATTAAAAACAATAGATAAAATACAACTCTTTTTAGAAAAACATCCTGATAATCCTCTGCCAGATAATTTTGAACATCTTCCAAAGAATACAGTAAATTCGGATACTAAAAAAATTAAAAAGGGTGCGACTTACGCACGTAGTTTAGATTCTCAAGAAATAACCGTGACCAGTCCCATATTTAGCGAGGGTCAAATTAACGGTTATCTAAAGGTTACAGAAAATCGTACCTCTACTTTCTTTACAGATTTTGCCATTATCATTTTTGCAATTTTATTTTACTTGGCTGTCGCCATCCAAGTTTTACGTTCTGCTCAGAGAGCTTATGTTTTTCGAGAAAATACCGTTGCTAAAATTAAAAATATCGAGCGTAGTCCATTAACTCAAAGCTATTTGATGAATGAGAACGACGATAAAATTACAACTGAGCTCAATAAATTGGGCGAAAAAATTCAGAAACAAGCGCTCTCTCATACTGAAAAGAAAGAAAATCTCTACGAATTTATTGAATTTTTCCAATTTCCGATTTTCATTTATAATAATAAAGGAAAAATTCGTCGGACCAATGCTTCTTTCAAAAATGAATTTTCAGATACTGAAAATCTAGATATTTTCAGCCCCTATGCTGATTTCTTAAATTTTCTTGTTGATAAAATTTTACATCCTGATATTCAAGAAAAACTTTTCTATTTTGAAAAACTTGGGGCTTATTATCAAGTCCGTATCACTCCTTTACCTGATTTGGATAGTCGATTTATGGTGACTATGATGGATGTTAGCTCTTATCGTCGAACAGTGGATGCCCACAATGCTTTTATTGCTAACGTTTCTCATGAATTAAAAACTCCCCTTACTTCTATCAAAGGCTTCGCTGAACTTCTGGAAACAGATTCAATTTCAAGTTCTGACACAAAAAATTTCGCATCAATTATCAATAAGGAAAGTTCACGCCTGATGGATTTAGTTCAGGATACACTGCTTTTGACCAAACAAAATCATCGAATTGATAAAAAGAAAATTAATCTTTCAGCTTTGATACAAAATATTCTCCAAAGCTCAGGACCACAAATTAATGAAAAATCACTTCATTTAGAATCCCAAATTGAAGAAATCACTTTTAAAACCAATGAACAAATGGTTCATAGCATTTTTGAGAATTTGATTGAAAATGCAATTAAATACACTCCAGCAAATGGACAAATTTTTGTCAGCTTACATCTTGAACAAAATAAAGTCATTTTCAGTGTAACTGACAATGGTCCTGGTCTTAGTGAAATTCAAAAAGAGCGAATTTTCGACCGCTTCTACCGGGTTGATGAAAGTCGTGCAGAAGTTAATGGAACAGGTTTAGGACTTGCTATCGTTGAGAAAAATGTTCAAGAGCTTCACGGAACAATTGACGTTGTATCCATTCTTGGAAAAGGGACAACTTTCACCGTAAATCTCTAATTGAAGCCTTCAACAAATTTACTTATCAAATTAAAAAATTCTTATAACCAAAACTCTCCAATTAAGATAAAATCAATTTATCAAGATTGGAGAGTTTTTATGGCTAAATATACATTTCAGGGCATTCCTCGCCCACTCGTTCGTACTAATCAAACTTTTATTGTTCTCAGTGTCATTTTGGCAGTCATCACTCATTTCTATTGGATTCTACTACTTCCTATTCTCGCTGGACTATCTGGCATTCTTTTCGAGAAAAATTTTATTATTTTAATCGCCAAAAGCTTTCTAAAGAAGAAAGCTTCAGAATATGTGCTCGAAGATAAATCAGACCTTCGCTTCAATCAAATTATCGCTACTGCTCTATTAAGTGCTAGTTTGATTTCCTCAATCACTAATCATCCTATCTTAGCAATAATCTTTGCAGCTTTTGTCTTTCTAACCGCTTCTATTGCTTTAAGTGGTTTTTGTATAGGATGTTGGATTCATTTTCAACTTCGTCAGTACAAATATCGTCGGCAAGTAAAAAAAGGACTTCACTAAGTCCTTTTTATCTTTCCAAATAAAACTCAAAACGGTCACCAACATATTGAGATAAGACATATTCAAAAGCTGTGCCATCTGTTAAATAAGAAACCTGAGTTAAGCCAAGAATAGCAGCTCCAACTCTTGTTTTTAAATACTCTGAAACCTCTGTACTGACTCTTTTAGCTGAAACAATCTGTTCACTACGACCAATCACATGTCCGTGACTTTCTAAAGTTTTAAAGAAGTTACTCGTAATTTCTTTTTTATCAAAAGATTTGACCAATTTGAAAGGAATACTTGCCACTTCATAACAAATTGGAACATTATCCGCATAACGAATCCGCTCCATTCGGATGATTGAATCCTTTTTGGTGATATTTAGTTTTTCACATTCAACCTCATTTGGCGCCGTTCTAATATAACTCAAAACTTCTGTTGAAGGAACTTTACCTTGTGAGCTGATAATTTCTGTAAAGGAAGTTGTTCCACGCATTTTTTCACGAACACGTCGGCTAGCAACATAAGTTCCAGAACCCACACGACGGTCAAGAATTCCTTCATCAACCAAGGCTGTTACCGCTTGTCTTGCTGTCATTCGACTGACAGTAAAGCGCTCAGCCAAATCACGTTCGCTTGGAAGACGTTGTCCAATTTTCCAGATGCCTTTTTCAACTTCATCTTTTAAGGCATCATGTATTTTTACATAATTCGGTACTGATTTTCTTGCCATAGTTCCCCCTAACTAAATAATAACAATATATACCACTTTAATATCTGTCTACCATTATATCACAGTTCATATGACTTACAAATAAAGAACATTTAAAATAATCGCAAATCTTATCTTCTATTAGCTTTTAATTTATAAAAAAAGAATTAGTTAATATAACTAACTCTTTTTTATCTTTTATCAGTATTCAATTATTTTGAAGGAACAGTGATTTTTCCATCAATAATATCTGCTTTTGCTTTAGCAACTGCATCTTTGATTTCTGAATTTGCACTGTCAAGTCCTAAGTTAACCCCACCATTTTTAAGGTCATAAGTAACGATTGTTCCACCAGGGAATTTACCATCTTTAGTCTTGTCAGCGATATCTTTTACAACATTACCAACTTCTTTGATTGTTGATACAAGTACAAAGTTAGAATCTTTACCGTCTTTAGATTTGTATTTTCCAAGATATTCTTGGTCTTGGTCAACACCGATAACCCAAACTTTGTCAGCCTCATTTTTAGTTGAGTTCAATGCTTTAGCTTCACTGAAGACACCAGTTCCTACACCACCAGCACATTGATAAACTACGTCATCACCAGCACCGTACATAGCCGCAGCAATTGTTTTACCCTTGGCCGCGTCAGAGAAAGATCCCGCATATTGAACATCAACTTTAATATCTGGGTTTACAGATTTAGCTCCAGCTTCATAACCTTTTTCAAAACGTGTAATAACATCTGATTGCATTCCACCGATGAAACCAATTTTGTTAGTCTTAGTTGCTTTTGCGGCAGCTACACCAGCAAGGTAGGCACTTTCGTTATCAGCAAAAGTTGCTGATGCCACATTTTTTTGGTCTTTGATGACTGAGTCAACGATTACAAAGTTAGATTTAGGATTATTTTTTGCTGCAGCTGATGTTGCATCTTGTAAAGAGAATCCGATACCAAACAAAAGTTTGTAGCCTTGTTGTTCCGCAGAGTTATAGTTAGTTGTATAATCTGAAGCAGAGTTAGATTGGAAATAAGTGTATCCTGTACCTTTTTTCAGGTTATTTTCTTTCCCCCAGCTTTGAAGACCTTCCCAAGCGGATTGGTTAAATGAACGGTCGTTTACACCACCAGTATCGGTGACGATTGCTGCTTTAAGGTCAGTTTTTGCTTTACCTGATCCGGCTGCGTCATGTGAACGGCATCCTGCAAGGACTGCGACTGATGCAAGTGCGAGAGCACTAACTGCGATTACACGTTTTTTCATGGAAAGGGTATCCTCCGAGTTTTGTTTGGCTAAATATAGCTTAAGACTATTTTAAGATATATTTAGCCTTTTTGCAAGTCCAAATAAGCTGAATATCCCTTTTTCTCGCTAAATGTTCGGAAATAACCTATCAATTACTAAGAATTATTCATATTTATCAGTAATTACCATTTTTACATTTTTTAAAAGAAAAAAGTTAAAGCGCTTACTTTAGTTACAAATTAATATGCTACCTATTGATAGCATATCAATTTTATTTTAATCAAGATTTTTGAAAGAATATGGTAAAAGTTCCTCAACTGAAGTTTCTTTTACATCTTCATTTTTAGAAATCAAAAAAACTGGCATATCTGCTGGACAAAATTCTGCAATAACTTGTCTACAAGCACCACAAGGGCTAATTGGTTCTTCTGTTTCTCCGAATACATAAAGAGCATCAAAATCTTTCAGGCCTTCTGATATTGCTTTAAAAATAGCTGTTCGTTCAGCACAATTAGAAAGTCCAAAACTAGCATTTTCAATATTACAACCTGTGATAATTCGACCATCAGTTGTATGAAAAGCTGCTCCTACAGGAAAATGAGAGTAGGGAACATATGCCAAACTCGCCGCTTCGCGTGCGGCAGCAATCATTTTTTTAGTAGTTGTCATTTGAAGTCAGACCTTCCATAATTGCAACGCCGGCCGAAACACCAAGACGTGTTGCACCAGCATCAATCATTGCTTTTGCTTCTTCAAGATTATGAACTCCACCAGAAGCCTTAACTCCCATATCTGGGCCAACCGTTTGACGCATTAATTTTACATCATGAACAGTCGCTCCACCTGTTGAGAAACCTGTTGAAGTTTTGACAAAATCAGCACCAACTGATTTAGCAATTTGGCAAGCTTTAATCTTTTCATCGTCAGTTAAAAGGCTTGTTTCAATGATAACTTTAAGAAGTTTATCACCTTTTACTGCGTTGACAGCTGCGATATCTGACTCAACAAGATTCCAATCCTTAGATTTGGCTGCGCCAATATTAATGACCATGTCAATTTCATCAGCACCATTTTCAATAGCGTTTTTAGCTTCAAAAGCTTTGAGTTCAGAAGTATTAGCACCTAAAGGAAAACCAATTACTGTACATACTTTAACGTCTGAGTCTTTAAGTTCTTGACTGGCATAACTTACCCATGTTGGGTTAATACAAACGCTCATGAAATCATATTTTTTTGCTTCATCAATTATTTGTTGAACTTTAGATTTGGGAGCATCGGCTTTAAGAATAGTATGGTCAATATATTTATTAATTTGCATTTTATGTTCTTTCTATTTTTTTAATCTTAAGTAAATCATTCCAACGATGAGATAGACTACAACGAAGATAATGATAAAAGCAATAAGTTGAATAAGCCAACCAAAATTTTGTAAGTACAATTTGGTCGCTGCTCCAGCCAAAGCTGACAAGATGACTTGCAGGGCCATGACAGGTGTTGGGATTTTTAAATCATTTTTCATCTTATCTGATAATTTCTAGAATTTCTTTTTGATGAACTTGTTGATCACTAATGACCAAACTGTCATTAAATTCAGCAACTAATTCGTCAGTAATTTCGCGGTTGGAATAAAGCTGAGCAATGACTTCACCGGCACTCACCTTATCTCCTACCTTTTTCGTAAGAGTAACACCTGCTTCAAAATCAATATCATCAGTCTTAGTTGCACGTCCTGCTCCTAATTTCATAGCAAGAAGACCAATTCCTAAGGCTTTTTCTTCACTAATAAATCCTGATTTATCTGCTTTAATTTCCACTTGATATTTTACTTGAAGAGGGGCTGTCAAATAGTCAAAGGCAGTTGGGTCACCACCTTGGGCCTTGACCATTTCAACAAATTTTCCGTAAGCTAAACCATTAGTAAAATGCTCTAAAATTTCAGGAATTGATTTTTCAAGTCCCGCAAGTTGCAGCATAATTTGGGCAAGTTCCGCAATAAATTCTTGGAATTCCTTTGGTGCTTTTCCTTGTAGAGTATGAACTGCTTCAGTCATTTCATTTCGATTTCCGATAGCAAAACCAAGAGGCTGACTCATATTTGTGATGACAGCGACGGTTTCTCGTCCTACAGATTTACCAAGGTCAACCATTGTTTGAGCGAGAAGGCGAGCATCTTCAACTGACTTCATAAAAGCCCCATCTCCTACAGTTACATCTAGTAGAATGGCGTCAGAGCCTGCGGCAATTTTTTTGGACATGACAGAACTAGCAATTAGAGGAATAATATCAACAGTTGCTGTGACATCTCGAAGAGCATAGAGTAATTTATCGGCTTTAACAAGTTCATCGGATTGCCCAATTATGGCAATTCCTGTTTCTTTGACCTGATCAATAAATTCTTTTTCCGTTTTTTCAAATTTGAAGCCAGGAATTGATTCCAATTTGTCCAAAGTTCCTCCCGTATGTCCAAGCCCACGACCAGACATTTTCGCAACAGGAACCCCAAATGACGCTACAAGCGGAGCTAAAATAAGTGTTACTTTATCACCCACTCCACCAGTAGAATGTTTATCAACCTTGATTCCGGCAATATCAGTCAAATCGAATTCTTTTCCTGAATGAACCATTGCCAGCGTGAGATGAGCAGTTTCTTCTGTAGTCATCCCTTTAAAATAAATTGCCATCGCAAGTGCTGACATTTGATAGTCTGGCACGATTCCTTTGACATAATTTTCAATCATCCAATCGATTTCAGCTTGGCTAAATTCACCACCATCTCTTTTCTTTTGAATGAGATCAACCATCCGATAGGTCATAGGCTCCTCCTCGTTTTATCTTATCAATAATTATATATTTTTATAACTTCTTAAAATAAAGTATCCTTTATCTCTGGCTACAAGCTGACAATTACCAAATACTTCTTCCATTTTCTTTTGAGCAGACGGGGCACCCTGTTTCTTTTGGATAACAATTGTCAAATGCCCTCCATCATTTAAGTGACCAAAAGCACCAGCTAAAATTTCATGGACCACTTCTTTACCGGCCCTAATTGGCGGATTTGAGATAATCGCATCATATTTTTCACTGACAGACTCATAAATATTTGAAAGTTCAATTTTACTATTACTGACAGCATTGTCAATCGCGTTTTGACGGCATAAATCAAGCGCCCGACTATTGACATCAACCATTGTCACATCTAAATCAAACTTTTTAGCTAAGGTTAACCCTAATGTTCCATAACCACACCCAACATCTAAAAGACTTTTTGCACTTTCAGGTTGATAGTTTTCTAATAAAACACGAGAACCATAATCAATTCCATTTTTTGAAAAGACACCACGATCTGTTTTAAAACGCATTGACTGACCTAACAATTCAACTGTTAAGGTCTGGAAGTCATGCGATAAATCTTGATTGTCTTCATAATACATATTTGTTTTAACCATTAATTTTATTTTAACATAAAAGCCCTTTTTTATCTTAAAAAAATTTTTAGAACTTCTACTTATTTTGTAATCTCTTACACTTTTACTGACAGAAGTGTAAAAATCTTGTCAGTAACTTATTTAATACGCTTACAGATTTATTAGTTTTTTTACCTTGATAAGCCAAAAATATGATAAAATATTTGTCATGAATGAATTCATTAATTTTGACGAAATTAGCCGAAAAACATGGCAAAATCTTTATAATACTTCGATTGCTCCCTTAACTCATGATGAGTTAGAATCAATCCGCTCACTCAATGATGAAATCAGTTTACAAGATGTGGAGGACGTCTATTTACCACTGATTCATCTTCTTCGCTTATATAAAAAAAATTTAGAAGACATGAGTTACTCTAAGGGACTTTTCCTACAAAAAATTGTCAAAACTCCCCCACTCATCATTGGGATTTCTGGCTCAGTCGCCGTTGGAAAATCAACGACCGCAAGACTTCTCCAGCTTCTCCTTTCACGTGCCTTTCCAAAATTAACCGTTGATTTAGTGACAACCGACGGATTTTTGTACACGACTAATGATTTAAAAAATATGGGGATTCTCGACCGCAAAGGTTTTCCTGAAAGCTATGATATGGAAAAATTAACAAGTTTTCTTTATCACGTCAAAAATGGTGAAAAATTTGAAGTTCCGATTTACTCACATGAAACATACGATATTTTGCCTGACCAAAGTCAAATCATTGACAGCCCTGATATTCTTATCGTAGAAGGAATTAATGTGCTTCAAAATCCACAAAATCAACTGCTTTATATCAGTGATTTTTATGATTTTTCAATTTATGTCGATGCTGACGAAAAACTCATTGAAAAATGGTACCTCGAACGTTTTGACAGCCTTTTAAAATTAGCTAAATATGACCAGACAAACTTCTATCATCAATTTACAAAAATGCCAGAAGATAAAGTAATCAATCTAGCCCGTGAAACATGGGCACGTGTCAATCGTGTCAATCTCAGAGAATATATTGAGCCCACAAGAAATCGGGCAGAAATTATTCTTCACAAAACAGAAAATCACTATATTGACAAAATTTACCTGAAAAAATTCTAAAAAAAAATACTGACAAATCTGTCAGTATTTTTATTGTCTTCAATTTTACTGACAGAACTGTCAGACAAGATTAGAAATAATCTGCTGTATCATCATTTGGAAAAACAAATTTCTTTAAGACAAAGACACCAATAATTAATATCAGAATAGCACTAGCAATCAATAATACTCCAACCAATCGTTCATGATAGGTTAACAAAAGTCGAATCAGTGAAGTAATCCCGAGTGATAAGAGGAAAATTAATGACACATGTCCTTTATTTCTCAATGAAGTGATAATCAAAGTTAAAAATTCAAAGAAGATAAAGAAGGAGAGAATACTTTCCAAAATATCATAATAATGAACCTCACTCTCAGAAAGAAAAGCAAGTAAAACAAGATTATAAACTTCTCTAAATAGAAAATAAACCATCAAAAGCCCTACTACCATAAGCAACATAAAACTAATTTTCGATAATAGATTAGCAAATTTCAGTTCAATACGATTAAAAAAATTTTTCATAGGCGCTCTCCTTCTTGTCTTATCTTTAAAATATTTCTGTCAGTAAATTAGGCTTATAAATCTGAAGATTGGACATAGCCCTGAACGAATTCGTCAATTTCAATATAAATATAGCACTTCTTATCACTAATTTTTTTTCTGATTTCCGCTTCAATTTGATTAATAATTTCATAATCTTCTAAAACAAGTTGACTCACCAAATCAATTTTTGCTGCAATCAAAATCTCTGTTGGGCCAAGGTGAACTGTTTTAACATTAATTACTCGTTCTACTTCAGGACGATCAAAAGCTGTCAAAATCTTTTCTAAATCACTATCTGTCACACGTTCACCAACAATTAAACTATAAAATTCTCTTGTCAAGAAAATCGCTGCTGCCATAAGCAAGAAACCAATCAATAACCCACTAATTGCATCAAAAACAGGATTGCCCGTCACCATCGTCAAGACAGTTCCTAAAAGCGCTAAAAGTAAACCAATAATTGCGCATAAATCCTCAGCAAAAATAACTAAAATTTCGCTATGGCGACTTTCATGTAAAAACTTAAAGATCGGTAATTTTTCTGTATTCAATTCGCTAATTTCTTTAAAAGCCACTCTTAATGATGAACCTTCAATTGCCATGCCAATCAACAAGATTCCAATAACAATGCCCGCATTTTCAACACTGTGTGCTGGGTGAACCAACTTATCATAGGCCTCCATTACACCAATGACACCCCCACCAAAAAAGAGGAATGTTGCCACTATCATACTAAAGAAATATTTTGCCCTAGCTTCGCCAAATTGATGGAGATTAGTGCTCGCTTGTCTTGAACGACGGTCACCAAACAAAAGTAAAATCTGATTCCCACAATCCACCACTGAGTGAATACTTTCGTTAAGCATCGCAGCTGAGCCAGATAAACCAAATCCAATAAACTTACTGATTGCAACCAGAACATTAGCCCCAAGTGCCGCAAAAACCGCAAACATCCCTGAAGATTTTTTCTCTTCCATAACTCTCTCATTTCCTATTCAATATATCTTAATTATAACATAAGCCCTTATTTAAGATTTAATTTGTAACTTTTAAGTCAAAAATAAAGAAAACTAAAAGGCTCTTCCTACAAAGAAAGAACCTTCAAGAGAATAAATCATCAAAACCTATCCTCAATACTATGTAAGAAAAGAAGTCAAATGAATTCCACTAATGAAACTTCACTCAACTAAAACAATAATACAACATTTACAAAAAAGTGTCAATTCCTTAACGTAAATATTTTAGTGAAAAATTAATCTAAACGTTTCTTATTATTTTTGACCTTCTAAAATCAAAATTTCAAGTTCTTTTTTCTCACGATTCAATTTTTCTAAACGATAAGCTAAACTATTTTTATTGTCTTTTTCTTCCATTCCTAACAAAAATTCAATTGACACATTAAAATAGTTTGCCATTTCAAAAACACGACCAACACTCGGTTTTTTCTTATACTTATAATTTTTCAAAGTATTCCGAGGATAACCAAGTTCCCGCTCAACTTGATTAAAAGATTTATGAGCATCTTTAATCAACAACTTTAATCTTGAGTAAACAAACAAATATTCATGTTCCATAATAATAATCCTTCTTTTTTAATTTTTTATAGATAAGTTTTCAATAAGTGAATAAAATAAATTCAAAGAAACATTCAAATTCACTCTTCACTAATTTCTTCATCCTCTTCCCAATTCCAAGCCCGAGAAAATTCCTGATTTTGGAAAAGTGAAGCCAAACCACTCAACTGTTTTAAACGAAGCAACTCTTCTTTATCCATTCCAATATGTTTCATAATCCACTGGTCACTCAACCCCGATTCTACCAATTGTTGAACAATTTCTGTCATCAATTCGATTGAATGTGTCCCCCTAGCACGATTATGTCGAATGGTACTAGCAATTCTATCTTCAAGTGGACGATCAATAATCGACACAGGTAAACAATTTCCTTCTCGTTTAGCAATTTCTTCAGAATTTTTCATGACAAGATAACGATGAAAACCATCCACAATTTCATAAAAATCCTGTTCTTTATCGTAATAACAAACGATAGGCATTGTATAACCATCTTCCAAAATCGACCGTTCAAGTAATTGAAATTCAGGAGGTGCTGTTCGATTTGGATTATAAGCATTTGCTCTAATCTTCTCAATTGGCACTCGCCTGATATCATAAGCTGGACTTATAAAAATGTCTCCCATTTTTCCATTGCCTCTTGTTTTTTCTGTAATTCATCCTTCGTTTGACCAAACCCCATATACTGACAAGAAGTATCATTCTTTAAAATCGTGATACACATGCGTTTATATGAAGGAACCAACCTGAAATTTTTAATTGGCACATCGTCCGGATAATCTTTAAAGCGAATCACTTCATATCTTTGCTTATATTTGCGCTTATTTGTTGGTGGACCCAAACGTTCAAAGTCCGAGCCAAGCTCCTCTAACTCATCAACCACATTTTCTGGTAAAGCTCCACCAGTTTTCATCCAATAATCCATTGAAGATTTAAATTTTTTACGATAAACCTTTCGAGTTTCCTTCGGCAATGTCTCAAGTAAAAATTCAACGTAAGATTTCCAAGTATGTCCTTTAGGTAGCACAGCTCCACGGTAGCCCATTGCTGCAGTTCCACCATAAAGCGCTGCAAAATTTGCTCCATTAACACGACCAACTAATTTTCCCCAAGTCGCTGGCTCTAACGCCTGATAAAGCTTTAATGAATGCACCCCACACTGATGGAAAGGATTAGCAACCCTCATTGATTTATAAGGAACTCCCGCCTGATAGTACAAATCATAAAGATGATTATAATCAAGCTCAAATTTAGCATTAGCTCGCCAGATATCTTCAAATAGCCAATCATACATTGGATAAAAATTAAAGACATCTTGACTAATACGATGGCTATAATTAGTCGTTCCAAAACGAGAAAAAGTTTCCTCGCGCGTTACCGCATTATAACGATTTAAACTTTCCTGAGCACGAATCCCCACCAAAACAGCCGTTCGTACAGCCTCTTTTTCTCGATGAAGCCACTGGCAAAACTTACTTTGAAACTCATAATCAGACATTCCAACTTTAAAAAATGGAAATACTTGATTTTCTAAACAAATAGCTTTTGGAGGAATTGAATTCAACCAAAGTTCTTGATGTTCTGGGTCCCAAGGCAACCAAGTTGATTGTGACATCGAAATTCCACAAGAAGCCGATACAGGAAGACAGACGTGATAATAATCAAATTCTGGATACTTTCCCATTGAACGTTCGATATAATCTTTAGTTTCTTGATAATTTCCCTCATAATCCAAATAAAAAACAGAAACTTTTATCCCTTTTTTCATCCATTCATGACTTTCATAATAAAGATGAACCAATTCCAACATCAAACCCGAATCCTTACCTCCAGAAAAAGAAATAATCAGATGGTCAAAGTAACTACAAATATATTCTAGTCTATGATTAAATGCTTCATAAACACTTTCATTTTGATAAATTTTCACCTCATCTTTCCTTTCCATTATTGATTTTATTTTTCACAGCGCTATGTCAAAACTATCAACAATTATATATTACGAAAAAGCAAAGACTTTGTAAAAGTTTTTATCAAACTAAAAAATAATCAAAACAATTAATTTCTTACTAAAACAATGATATACTATTTCAGAATACTAAAAAAATTATCTATAATAGATTATTTTTAATTATTGCCTATTAAGTAGATAACTTAAAAAAAGAAAGGTTTTTATACTCCTTGAAGTATAAAATAGATGCATCATGACAAAAGATACGAAAGAAATTATTATTCGCACTCGCTTAAATATCGCCTCCGAATCCCAAAAAGTGACCATTGAAGAAATTTCTAAAAGGTCACACATTACCCGCACAACGATTAAAAATAATTTTAAAACGGGCGTTCCCGGAATTGTCGAATACATCTATCTGAATATTGTAGATGAAGTTAATGAGCGTTTACTTCAATATAACTGTGAAGATGTTACTATTGAACTCCTTTCTGACCTTCTACTTCCGGTCCTTTGGCAACATAAAGAAGAAGCTCATATTATTTTTGGTTCTCAACTTCCTTTCCGTTTAATCGGTCCAATCAGTGATAGAACTTGGAAGTGGGCTGAAAAACACTTTAACTCTCTTATAAAAAAACATGGTTTAGCAAATTATTTTACTGCTCAAGAACTCCTAAGATACTTTAACGCTCAACTTATTACCGTTCTCACTCTTTGGTTAGAAGCCGATATTCCCATTGCATATGAAAAATTTCGTCCAAAATTTATCTTTTTTATGAGCACTTCAATCAATGAGCTTATTTTTAAAGGAACAAAATAAAAAACGTAAATCTTTCGATTTACGTTTTTCTTATTATGTTTGTTAACTTAAGGTGCAATCCGTTTTCTGGCTGCTCGTTTTCTACCCATTTCAATTTGTTCTTCTTTTTTCTTGATAGGATTGATAACTTTTGCTTTAATGCCAATAGCAGTGGCAGCAAGTCCAGCTATCAAAAGTGCATTCCCTGCCAAAAAGCCTTTAATAAATGTACGATTCATTTGTCTCTCCTCCTAGTTTTATAGATAAACAGTCAAATAATAAAACTTTAGTAAAATTTCCTCATTCGACTCTACAAAATCATTTTAACATAAATGTTATAAATCTAAAAATAATAAACTTAGAATGAAATAATAAAAAACCTTCTAACTATAATGCTAGAAAGTTTTCATTAAATCTAAATCTTCGTTGATTATTTAAACCATTTATCAACTTCTTTTTGATGATCTTTAATCCAATTTTTGGCAGCTTCTTCTGGTGTTTTACCATTTTGAATATCAAGCATGACAGCTTCCATATCCTTAGTTGTCCAATTAAATTTATCTAAAACTTTATAAGCTTCTGGATTTTCTTTCTTCAAACCTTTACGAACAATGGTATTAATATTTTCTGAAGTTCCCATTGTTCCTTTTGGATCAGCCAAATATTTCAAATCATATTTGTTAAACATCCAATGAGGTGACCAACCAGTAATGACAATATCTTTATGTTGTTTGATTGCTTCACCAAGAGCTACAGTCATAGCACCTGATGATGAAGGAACAAGTTTCCAATCTTTAAGATTATCATAGCTATTAAGCGTTTTTTCACTAGCAGCCATTACACCTGCACCTGGTTCAATACCTGTGATTGTCTTATTCGCTTGATTTGTTAAATCTTCAATTGAATTAACATTCATATAACTTGGAACAACAAACCCAACTTTAGCTCCTTTAAGGTTAGGACCTAACAAATCAACAGATTTACCATATTTTTGCCATTGTGTTTTATGAGTATTTGGTAACCAAGCAGAAACCATTCCATCTGCTTGACCATTGGCTACCGTTTGCCAAGCCACTGCATTATCTAAAGCTGTCGTTTTTACATCAAAGCCATGTTCTTTCATCGCTTGAGTCAAAACATTGATTGATGCAACTTCTGAATCCCAGTTCATATAAACCAAGTCAACTTTTTTATCAGAGGCCGTTTTTCCAAAAGACATTCCTGAAAAGGCACCAACAATTAAAGCTAACAATGAAACTAAGGCAATTCCACGTTTCCATTTTTTAACTGTAGGATTTCCCTGTTTTTCAAGAGGAGAAACATTAAGTTTTTGTGTAAAGCGGTCAATAATAATAGCCAAAATAACTAATGAAATCCCACTTACAAACCCTTTACCAATATCAGCTGATTGAACGGCTGCAAGTACACCACGACCTAAGCCAGGCGCCCCAATCATAGAAGCAATAACAACCATAGAAAGAGCTAACATAATCGTTTGGTTAACACCGGCCATAATTGTTCCTTTAGCCAAAGGAAATTCCAATTTAAAGAGCTTTTGACGGGCAGTTGAACCAAATGAATCTGCCGCTTCAACTAATTCTGTTGAAACTTGACGAATTCCCAAGTTAGTCATTCTGACTGTTGGTGGAAGTGCAAAGATAACAGAGGCAAATACCCCAGGAACAACTCCAATTCCAAAGAATGCAACCGCTGGAATCAAATAAACGAAACCAGGCATTGTTTGCATAAAGTCCAAAATCGGTTGAACGATCTTAGCCACTAAATCAGATTTGGCCATCCAAATCCCTAAAGGAACTCCAATGATGATTGACAATAAACTTGAAAGTAAGACAAGTGTGATAGTACTCATCAAATCTGACCATAAGCCTTGATTAGCAATTAAAGAAAGACCAATGAAAGTGAATAAAGGAAAGGCAATTTTTTTACCTGAAACCAAAATGGCAAGGATAGTAACAACAGCAATCATCAACCAGAATGGAACAGCAGTTAAAGCACCTGTAATACCATTCATCAATACTGTTCCTGATTTTTGAATCACATCAAATCCTGAACTAAAAGTACTAGTAATCCAATCTGTTGCCGATGACACCCATTTTGCTAAGGGGACTTGTCCAATAGCTAAATCAATCATTTATTCTCCTCCTCTTTTTCAATCTCCTCTACTTCGTCCTCATCAGGAATATCAGCTAAGGCCTCTAAAACACTTCCTCGGATCAATACACCTTTAAGGAATCCATTATCATCAACAACTGCTAAAGGCGTTGGGGCATCATAGATAATTGGCAAGATATCTCTTACAAGCATTTCTTTAGAAACTGTTCCGACATCTGTAGTCATCACATCTTTTAATGGTTGATTATTTTTTCTAGCAGCAATAGCTTGTTCACTCGTAACAACACCACGGAATTGACGTTTTTTGTCAACAGCCATTAGAGAGCTGACTTCTTCAGTCTTCATCTTCTTCAAGGCAACGCTAGGTCCATCAACATCAATGTTAGTAGTTAAAGCTGGAATCATGATGTTTTCTGCTGTAATAACTTTTGCACGATCCACATCTTCTACAAAAGTTTTAACATAATCATTTGCTGGATTGGTCAAGATTTCCTCACCAGTACCAATTTGCATGATTTTACCATCTTTCATGATTGCGATGCGGTCACCAATACGGAGGGCTTCGTTCAAATCATGAGAAACAAAGATAATTGTTTTTTGAAATTTTGCTTGAAGTTCAAGTAGCTCATCTTGCATTTCACGACGAATCAAAGGATCAAGAGCAGAGAACGCTTCATCCATAAGCAGAATCTCTGGGTCATTAGCTAAGGCACGCGCAAGTCCTACCCGTTGTTGCATTCCACCAGATAGTTGCTTAGGATACTGATCTTTAAAGTCTAATAAGTTTGCATTATCCAAGGCCTTCTCCGCACGTTTGCGCCGCTCTTCTTTTGGTACATTTTGAACTTCCAAACCATACTCGGTATTTTCTAAAATTGTTCGATGTGGAAATAGACCAAAATTTTGGAAAACCATACTCATTGTTTTACGGCGAACTTGAAGCAAATCTTCTTTATTTAATGTAGCAACATCTTGGTTGTCAATAAATATTTTTCCGCTCGTTGGTTCAATCAACCGATTAAGCAAACGCAACAAAGTTGATTTACCTGAACCAGATAGACCCATGATTACAAAAATCTCACCCTCATTGATTTCAAAATTTGTATCATAAACCCCTACAGTTGCACCGGTTTTTTTCAAAATTTCATTTTTGGGCTCACCTTTTTCAACCATTGTTAATGCGGTTTTTATCCGCTTGCCAAAAATTTTAGTTAAATGTTCAATTTTTATTTTTACTGGCAAAATAACTCTCCTTTACTCTAACACAGGGAAGCTTAAAACATTTTTAGAAGTATAAATTCTAAATAAATAGGTTAATTAATAATTAGAAGTTTTAAGTTACGCAAGTGATTTTCTCATTTAAAGTGACCACTCAATAATAACAATATGTAGTCACTATGTCAAATAACTAAACTTAAGCTTAAAAAAAAGGCATCATTTTGTAAACGATGTCTTAGTTGCCATAAAAGAAATTTTGGACAATTTGTCCTGTATCAGAAGCACCCACAAAATATAAGGTATCTCCTTGATTTAATGTTGCGTATGGTCCTGGCGAAACAATTAATTCTGCATTTTGTAAAATGGCAACAACTGTCGCCCCTGTATTTTGCCAAAGATTCATTTCTCCTAGGCTCAGTCCGAACTTTTCAGAGTCTTTTTCCAGTTCAAATTCAATAGGAGTTAAAGGGTTTATTTTTTGAAAATGCTCAGTTTGGTCAACCAATTTATCCAAGATGGATGAAAAATTAGCTAATTCTCTTCTCTGACTCTCCACACTCTGCATGATTTGCGTCCGTAAATCTTGCATTGTTTCCACTTCTTGATATTGAGCCAGATATTCCTGTGCCTTTTGCTTTGAAGCAATATTCACTCCGCTCCCATGAACAGGGTCAACTATTCCCAAATCGCTTAGAACATTGATTGCTTTACGTGCCGTTTCGGGTGAGACAGCAAAAGTTGTTGCAAGAGTTGAACGAGCGTATATTTTTTGTCCAACTTTAAGTTCATTACGTACAATTCTTTCAGCAATTTGTAATGCAATTTGCTGATATCTTGGTTGTCTCGCTATGCGCATCTAATTCTCCTCATCACAAGTCATTAAAAATCTATTTTTACCTGAACAAAATGAAATTCTTTCATATTATAGCGCTTTATCATTTATTTTTCAATCTATACCATTTAGTAAGTTTTCTCAAACTCCTAAGCCAAATATATTTTTAATAATCCTTTTTTAGCTGAAATTTTTAACAAAAAGAAGCTATAACAACAATTGTTATAACTTTTCCTTTTCTACTTAGATTTTTTTGTAGAGTAAATCCTTTGATCCCCTATTCCCTCTGTAATCGGTGAACGATAGTCAATATTCTTTTTGTTTGCATCGTCAATAAGGGCCTGCCAAGCTTTCCAGACATTTTCTTCAGAATAGCGTCTAGCTAATTCATAAGACTGAATAGACATTTTTTGTAGTTTATCTTCCTGAGTAAACAGTTCAACTAAACGGTCAGCCATTTCTTGAATTCCCTCATAAGGTACAACAAAACCATTTTCTCCATCCACTATCAACTCATTTGGGCCATAGTTTACATCATAAGTGACACCAACCATCCCATGGCTTATTGCCTCCATGAGAGATAAATTAAACCCTTCCATGATTGAAGCTAGGGCATAGACTTGGAACTCTTTTTGCAGCTCCCCAACATTATTAGCATACTCAAATTGATGCACTGCTTCTTCCATATGGTATTCTTTTATCGCAGCATTAATGGCCTTTTGTGCAGAATCATCATCTCGATGATCAACATAACCATAAAAATCTAGCGTAATATCTGGAACAGTTTGTCTTGCAATCCCTATCGCCCTAATGATATGATCAATTCGTTTTTCAGGTGCAACACGTGCAGTCACCAAAACGCTATGCACTTTACGCTCCTTCATATCAATTCGCTTTTCTGAAAAAACTTCATTTGGAACAACTCCAACAGGAATAGTAAATAATTTGCTTTGAGGATTAAATCGTTTTGAAACATCAAGTGTTTGTTTTTCTGTTGCTGAAACAATAGCATCGTAACCATTTGAATTCATCAATCCAAACTCATAAAAGTTATTCATGACCGAATGCATGGGCTCTTGGGCATTTCCAGCATGTGAATTATGCAAATGAAGTACCGTATAAGCAGGACGATCCAAGTTCAATAAAGCCCAATCCGCCAAATGTGTTCGATCCATGATAAAAATATTTGCTTTATCATCTTGCCAATACTCTTCGTTTAATAAATTAAGAAAATGGAGCGTTAACTCATCAATATTAGTAAAATTATAAATTGCTCCATCAGCACCATTCAGACGCCAACCACTTTTGGTATACTTGTGATTTCCATCATATTTATTAAAAGTTTCCAATACTGGCTTGCCTTTGATATCCATCCAAACTTCTGTGCCAATCTTGTTATCAGGTGTATACCATTGACTTAAACTCAAAAAACCTCGAAAATCATAAAAGTCAACTCGATAAAGATTTCCAAACCCATCGAAAAATTCTACAGCACTTACTCGTTCAAGAGGATCTTCGCCAAAATATCGAACACGAGCAATAAGTTGTTGTCCTTGAAAGACAAGATATCTAAATTGATTAGGTTCCTTATTATAAGTTAAAGAATCGACTCCAAAATCTAAATCTTCAACATGGAGGACTTTTTCCTCTACAAGTTCTGCTTTCTGAAAATAATCAAACATACATAAAGTTTCTGAATTAGAGATGCCTACTTCACCTAAAAATCGATGAATATTAGGATTCCATTCTCGAAAAACAAGTTTAAAAGCCTCATTATTTTTTCGAAATAATGCCGCACGTTTAAGCTGTGCATGCTCTATTCCAGAATTTTTTTGATTAAATGTTGAGTTAATAAAAAATAACATGATTCCTCATTCCTATATTTGATTATCTTATGAATAAATTATCAGCAATAATCTTCTCGTTAAGCCACTGCCCCCAAACAGCTTCTTCGCTATACTCTTTTGCCTTTTCGTAAGCAGAGCGAGAAAACTTATCCCAATTTGCTTTTGATTGAATAATTTCTGCAATAGAGTCAGCAGCAGTTTGAATTGCTCCATAAGGAACAAGGTAGCCATTCTCCCCATTCTCTATCTGTTCAGTCAGCCCATACTTAACCTTATATGCTACAACTGGCACCCCATGATTTAAAGCTTCTAAAACATTCATCCCAAACGCTTCTCCTTCCGAAGTGTTAAGTAAAAGTCCTGCATTATTTAAAGCAATTTCTAGCGCTTCCTCTGATTGGTAACCTTTAAAGTTAACAACATTTTTTAAATTATTAGTTTCTACAAGTTTTTCTAAATCTTTTTGAATCTCTGAAGGAGATGAATAGCCATAAAAATCAAGGCTTGTTTCCGGTAATCTGCGATAAACATTCGCAAAAATTTCTACAACATCAGCTGGTTTTTTCTCTGATGATAAACGCCCAACATAAATAATCTTATTTTTATTTCGAGAAGCTGATTTTTTAACTTTTTTAGCAAAAGTATCAGTGAGAGCTATGACCTGCTTAAAATCATAAAATTTAGTAATTTCATCTTTTTGTTGCTTAGTAGCAACAATTAAACCATCAAAATTATCTTTATACACAGTAAATAAATCATTAAGATAATCCACCACTAATCTTGAAGCTCCTGCTTGCTGATTATTTTTTGAATGAGAATTATGTAAAAATTGCCATTTTCCTACTGCACCTTCCACACCTGCAACAGCGGGGATGAGTGATGGTCGATCATTTATAAATACGCTTGCTTCTTGACTTGCTATCTCATTCATGAAAAAAGTAAAGAGTTCTTCTTCTCGATTAAATCGTCTATTCTTACCTTTATAATTCAATAATTTATACATTGTTGGATGTAGAATCCCTTGAATATTCATATGTATGATTTCCAACTTAGGAGTTCCATTGATATCAAAAAAGATTTGCGGCCCTTGAGTTCCGTCTGGATGAAAGTATTGTGTAGAAGAAAGAAAACCTCTACGATCCCAAATATCTTTAGCTACTACATGATTCATCGAATCATTATATTCCATTGAACCAACTAATCCAACTGTCGCTGGTGCAATCATTACTTTAGCAATTGTTTTTCCAGCATGCTTAATCAGTGATTCATTAGCATCAATTCCTTCAATATGATATTTTCTTTTATTAATCTTGTTTGTGTAACGCACATCAACATCTCTTGCAGAAACATTTATTACATCTTGAAAATAATCATACATATTTATGACATCATCATGAGTTAAACCTACCCTCTTTAAATCTCCAGAGAGTTGAGGATTGTAATTTCTTGTCAAAATTTTAGCTTCAACACGATGATTTTTGAACATTTTCAATCGTTTAATCGCTGAAAATTCTGTCCCAGAATTCAGGGTAAAAATATTCTCATTTACAAAATAATTCATTATCAATACCTTTCAGTTAGATATATTATTAAAACTGATATTAAGCAAGAGCTTTTAGCGCTTCTTTTTTTTCTATGTTTTGGTGTTGCTTTTCTATTTTCTCTATTTCAAGAATATCTTCGATAAAACTTGGTTTCTCACTGAGAATATCTGGTTGTTCTGGCGTTGGATAAGAAGAAACCAACTTTTCTACCTTATTCGGAGCTTCAATATTTTTTACGCTAGCTACTACAAGTGAAAATTCTAGTTCCTTTGGATTAAAATTGATTGGTACTTCTGGAAGAACAATTGCAATTCCTCCTTCATTAACAGATAAGAGATTTTGAACTCGTTTAAATTGATTAACTTTTTTCACGCTATTAATAAATGATGAACTTCCAGTAATTGTAGAAAGTAATTGTTTTACATTATCATCTAATGCACTCTTAAAGTAGGTTTTTAAATCAAGATCATTTGGTAGGGAGCTTTCTATTACAATTTTTCTTGTCGGAATACCTGTCATTTTTTCCATTGAATCCAATCGTTTTCTTAAATTACTAATACTTTGATCGTAACTGGAACGAATTTTGGTAAAATGTGTAATTGTATCTTCTAGGTTTTCATCAATCAAAGCTTGAATATGCTCAAGATAAACTTTATGAATTGTCACTTTTAATTCATCAACACTTTGTAAATGTGTTAAGTCTGAAACCTCACTCCCAAGACTATTCGCTAACACTTCAACATTGCGGTAAGAAGCACTATAAATATCCATGTAATTTGGAAGTGAATTAATTGCATTCACAATTTCTTGCAAACCATTCTTAGAATCTGACATTTTAGCAATGTTCTCATTTAATTTAATTGATTCATCCAAATATTGACGATAATCTTTAACTAATAAGGCGAAAACCTGCTCTCTATTTTCATATTCTATCTGCCACTCCTTGAAGTTGGTTAATAGCCTATTTAAGTAGTTTTCAATGTTTGTTCCACGATAAGCTATATCACTATTTCCCAAATCGATAAGTCTTTTCCCTCCAAGTCGTATAAAAATTGAAACCTGTTTTTGATATTCCGCCAATGCTTTAACAAGATCCTTAGCTATTACCTCAGTTTGGGAATAAAATCTTTGAAATGTTTCTGTCCATTTTGATAGTTCGAATTTCCTGGTTAATCTTATTGATGATTCATTAAACTCAATTTCAGGAATATTAAATTCATCTATAAAATTAGAACCGGTTGCTTCATTAATTGGGAAAGTAAACATATCATTTTTAAAGATAAATTGATTCAAATTATGCAAAGCAGTTTCAAAGTCATTATCTTTTTTTTGAACAATATTTCTTAAATCTAAACAATGATTAAATTCTTGAGTCAATCGATTATATAATTCCTGATTGGAATTATATTTTTTCATTTCTTCTTGATATTGCTTTTGAGCAGCCTCTCTAGATTTATCTAAAAATTGATAATCACTATAAATAACTTTGTATTGTTGATTTAGCTTTTCGAGTTGGTTACTCATCTTTGTATACTCCGGTAATATTTTTTTATATAAACTATTATACTGAGGATATTCGTCATGCCAATTTTTTGACTGTTCCTTTAGTCGTAAATAAAGTTGCTCACCATTTTGGTATGTTTCCTCTAAAGCTGAGAAATTATCTTCTAATTCAAACTTTAGTCCATCTTTTATGCCTGTCAACTTCTTGAGTTCTTTTTCAGATTCTTTATAGTTTGCTAGAATAGATTCTTTATTTGCCGTTGCAATTCTGAGAAGACCTGCAACATCAGAATATGCTTTTTTAACAATTTCAAGATTTTCCTCACTTTGAGCAAGCTTTTCTTTGGCAGTATCATAAGATTCTTTAGTGGAGTTATACCGAGTTTCAAAAGCTATATAATCATCTTTTATATTTTTGAAGGACGTTTGCTCTTTTATGAATTCTCGTTCGAGTTTATCGTATTCCTGAGAAATAACTTTAAATGCTTCTTGTGATTGTCCCCGTTGGTGGTTAAGAATCCCATATTTTGATTTTAAAACTTCTAAAACCATTGTAATTTTTTTCTGAGCAGCCAATGTTTGGCTTAAGGAATCATTATAAACTTTTGACTTATCCTTTTTCTCATCAACCAGCTTCTTCACCAGTTCATAGCTAGCATTAATTTGCTCAAAAACACTTTTTTGTAATTTGAACTTTTCTTCCAAAGGATAAAAATCTTTCGCTAAACTATCAACCCTACTTTTGGCAACATCCCTGTCACGGGTGATATAACCAATGACAGTCTTACTCGGATTTTTTAAACTATTCATTTCCTCAAGATTTTCTTTAAGCTCAGCATACTTAGCATATTCTGCATCATAGCTTTTTTTGGAAATATTATAAGCTATAGCTACTGCTTCATAGTTTTTTTTGTGTTCTTTATATTTTTCTTCCATTGCTGCTAAAGAAGGCTCAACAAAACTATAAATTTCTTTTGAGGTTTTTGCTTCTTCTTCTGTATTCTTTATTTTTTTATCAATAGATTGAAGGTTTTGCTCGAATTTCTGTTTATTAGCTTTAGTTTTTTCAAAATCTTTGACTAGCATCTCCCAATCATTTTTTATGGTATTTGCATGGTGATATTTCTTACGGGATTCTTCAAAAGTTTCTTTCTTTTCCTGATAATTTTTTTTAAGTAACTCATAGACAGAGACAATCCCGTTTAAACGACTTTGTGTTGCTTTAAATACTTCTCTCTCTATCACCAATTTACCCTTTAACTCAACAAAAATATCGTTTTTTTCAGACTTTTTATCAATTAACTCTTGTACCTCATCGTTAATTTTTTTCAGAGCTATAGAGTGTTCTTCAAACTTTCTTTGAACCACTTCTCTATCTTGAATAATATTTTCATATTCTTCAGTGATTTCTTGATATTCCTTAAGGCTTTGTTCATACTTTTGTTTTATTCCTTCGTATTTGACCATTTCAGAAGTATATTCTTCTTTTTTATTAGTCATCTTTTGAGAAAGTTGATTAAAATCTTCTAAACTACGATTTAATACTAGATATCCTTTTTTATATTCAGCTAAATCATTAAAGTATTTTTCTGAATGTTGTAGATATTTTTCAAGTAGTTGTTTGTGTGTTCTCAATTCTGAAGAATAGTTACTCCTTCCCACCATATTACTCACTTCCTTTTGCCGTATTGCCACTCCTAATTCTTTACTAGCTTTCAATTCAATTTGACTGTCAGGAATCTCCCTTGACGACGATTTTTGCTCTTTCGAATTTTTCAAGAACAAACTATTCAAAATATTAAGTTGTCTGCCTTGTTTCTTCATTAACGAACCCAACCTCTCTAATAAATAAAGTTTAAAAAATAATAATAATAAATAATAACATTAGGCAGATAGATATTTTTATCTATCCGCCTAAAATTGGAAAGGATTCGTTTCAAAAGATTAACTTAACTTTTAAAAATCCTTTATGTTACCAGGGAAGAGTTTGAGCTATCCACTCCTTAAAACCATCAGTATTAATTCCATACCACTGATTATTAATATCGGCGCTTTTCTCATTAACCTGTTTTTGAAGTTCTGGAGTCCAGCCAGAGAAAATATCAGAAACATTTTCGATCAGTATACGCTGTTCCTTTAACCATTTTTCCTCATCTATTGGCGAAAATTTTTGGGATTTCAAATACATATCTGTTAAATAGTTTTCAAAATCAGATTGTAACCTTTCAGGCTTCCATTTACGAATCATTTCAAACCAATGCCTGTTTTCTCTTGCCCAAATATGAGCTTGATAATTAAACATATTTTCAGAATTTCTTGTAATGGATTTAGGATTACATAACCACATGTAAACGACTTCTTCAAGGTAACATTTATCAGTTGATAGTATACAAGCCAAACCAACAAAATAAGTATCTTCATAAATTGGTAAATCAACCAAAAATCTTAAATTTATCATTTCTAAGTAAGTACGTTTATACCACTTTCCATAAACAGCTTTAACATCCTTATTATTATGAACGATGTAAGTATAGGGATTTCCGGCAACTTGTTCCCAATAACCGGCCAATATCATTTGATGGCCTTGATTAGCCGCATTATAAAACGGCCATAATGCGCCCACATAGTAGAGAACATCATCAGCATCAATAAACATAATGTATTCACTCTTAGAATGATCTATACCGTACTGCCTAGCAACACCCGGCCCACTACTTGATATTTCATAATAATTAATTTCAAGTTTGTCTGCTAAAACATCAAACTTTTTTAAATTAATTGGTTCTCCCCCATCATTAACAAGATGGACATCCAGTTGTGAAAGATCAATTCCAATCTGATTATAAATAGATGCTAACGGAAGCATTAGTTCCGATTCCGTCTGCCCCTTGAAAGGAATGATAATACTTACTTTTTTCATATTTTTTAGTTTCTTCCCTTTATGATTTTCAATGGTATAATCTTTGAAATTTTAAATTTGCGCTCATAAACTATCTGCTTTAATCATAAGCAAATTAATTTTCTTTACGACGTTTTACCTCAGTAAGAGTGAGTACACCAAGTAAGGTACCAAATCCTAAAACTAACGCTTCTGCACTACTTACAGAATCATCGCCAGTTTTTGGTAATGTAGTATTACTTATGCCGATTCCAACAGGAGTTCCAAGAGGAGTCAATGTTGAATTTTGAGTCTTATTAGAAGTATTTAATTTAGTATTTTTACCGATAATGGTGCCATCTGGATTAACTATTTCACCGTTTGGAAGATGAATTGTGCCATCTGGGTCAATAACAGTACCTTCAGGAAGATCAATAGCTCCTCCAGGCGTTTGAACTGTACCACCGCCAGGGAGCGTAATGCTTCCATCTGGGTTTAAAATAGATGGACCATTTGGTTTAACCTTACCGTCATCACCTGTGCCAGTTTTACCGTCTTGTCCAGGTAATGTAATAGTACCATCTGGGTTAACGACATTACCACCTGGGAGATGAACTGTGCCATCTGGGTCTACGACACTTCCTCCTGGAACATTAATCGTTCCTCCAGGCGTTTGAACTGTACCACCGCCAGGGAGCGTAATGCTTCCATCTGGGTTTGAAATAGATGGACCATTTGGTTTAACCTTACCGTCATCACCTGTGCCAGTTTTACCGTCTTGTCCAGGTAATGTAATAGTACCATCTGGGTTAACGACATTGCCACCTGGGAGATGAACTGTTCCATCTGGGTCTACGACACTTCCTCCTGGAACATTAATCGTTCCTCCAGGCGTTTGAACTGTACCGCCGCCAGGGAGCGTAATGCTTCCATCTGGGTTTGAAATAGATGGACCATTTGGTTTAACCTTACCGTCATCACCTGTGCCAGTTTTACCGTCTTGTCCAGGTAATGTAATAGTACCATCTGGGTTAACGACATTGCCACCTGGGAGATGAACTGTTCCATCTGGGTCTACGACACTTCCTCCTGGAACATTAATCGTTCCTCCTGGTGTTGTAACTGTACCTCCTCCGTCTGGGAGAGTGACACTTCCATTATCACCTGGAATAATTGGGCCGTTTGGTTTAACCTTACCGTCATCGCCTGTACCAGTTTTACCGTCTTGTCCCGGTAATGTAACAGTACCATCTGGGTTAACGATATCACCACCTGGGAGATGAACTGTTCCATCTGGGTCTACTATTGTTCCTCCAGGAACATTGTATGAGCCATCAGGACGATCAACTTTTCCTCCATCACTTGGAAGTGTAACACTTCCGTCTGAACCTGGTGTCAATGGTTGATCCCCAGTTACAGTAACATCATCATCTGTACCTGGCTTACCATCTTTACCTGGTAAGGTAACGGTTTTACCGTCACTAGGAGTAGTTGGGTTTGTTGTTCCGCCTGAACTTGAGCCGCCATCTGTGCTTGATGTTGGATTTGTTGTTCCGCCTGAGCTTGAGCCGCCATCTGTACTTGATGTTGGGTTTGTTGTTCCACCTGAACTTGAGTTGCCATCTGTGCTTGATGTTGGGTTTGTTGTTCCGCCTGAACTTGAGCCGCCATCTGTGCTTGATGTTGGGTTTGTTGTTCCGCCTGAACTTGAGCCACCATCTGTACTTGATGTTGGATTTGTTGTTCCGCCTGAACTTGAGCCACCATCTGTACTTGATGTTGGATTTGTTGTTCCGCCTGAACTTGAGCCACCATCTGTACTTGATGTTGGATTTGTTGTTCCGCCTGAACTTGAGCTACCATCTGTACTTGATGTTGGGTTTGTTGTTCCGCCTGAACTTGAGCCGCCATCTGTGCTTGATGTTGGATTTGTTGTTCCGCCTGAGCTTGAGCCGCCATCTGTACTTGATGTTGGATTTGTTGTTCCGCCTGAACTTGAGCCACCATCTGTACTTGATGTTGGGTTTGTTGTTCCGCCTGAACTTGAGCCACCATCTGTACTTGATGTTGGATTTGTTGTTCCGCCTGAACTTGAGCTACCATCTGTACTTGATGTTGGATTTGTTGTTCCGCCTGAACTTGAGCTACCATCTGTACTTGATGTTGGGTTTGTTGTTCCACCTGAACTTGAGCCGCCATCTGTGCTTGATGTTGGATTTGTTGTTCCGCCTGAACTTGAGCCGCCATCTGTGCTTGATGTTGGGTTTGTTGTTCCGCCTGAACTATCCGAATTAGCATTTGAAGAAGCAACATAGCTTGAAGCTGCTGAAGCATCTGATTCAGCTTGACTTGCAGCATATGATGCGGCTTCAGCTTCACTTAATGCTTGTGAAGCAAGACTTGATGCTGCTATTGAGTCTGCCATAACTTCTGACCGATAAGAATCAAAGTCAGGATCACTACTAATAGCTGCAGATCCAGCTTGATTTGCTTCTGAGCTTGCTTTATCAACAAGTGATTGCGCTTGACTTGCATGATCGCTTGCTTGACTCGCTAATGAGCTTGCTGTGCTTGCTGATGTTGAGGCATCTGAGGCAAAGCTTTGGACATTAGTATCATCTGGATATTGACTTGCAAGAGAACTTGCTGTTGAGGATCCAGATGAGGCTTCATTTGAAACTTCAGATGCAATACTTACTGCAGATGAAGCTGTACTTTGTGTTTCATCCCAAAGAGGTGAGACATAAAGACCATTTCCTGAATTACCAGTCAAAGGATCCCCAACAGAAAAGTCAGAAGTCAAGAATGCATTTGCATATTGACTCAAATCAAGTCCAGAGAATTTAAAGATATTTTCTTTAGATACGCCATCAGCTCCAACTTTGATAGACACATTGATAGTGGCAATTGCTTTACCATCTGCGTACAAAGTAGCAGTTCCATCTTGAGTAGAGTTTGGCATATCCGCACCCCAGACATCAAGAACAGCATAAACTGTTTGATTTGTACCTGCTGGAAGAATTTCTCCTTGTTCATAGGCAAGTGTATATCCATAAGAACCTGTGAACTCTTGACCAGTTGATGGATCATTTGATTCGTAGGTGAATGTGATTGGGCTTCCAGCTGCATCAACCGTTGCTGAACTTGGAGTTCCAGCTACAAGTGAATATCCTGAAATTGTAGGTGCTGAAACTGTTTCTCCATCATACTTGTCATAGGTATATGAACCGATTGATGTACCATCAGAGGTTACAGCATTGATGACCCCTTGAATATCATCTGTATTTACTTGATAAACAATTGAAGTATATTGGGTTTGGCCTGGCGCTGCTGATACTCCTTGTACTGCTCCTAAAGCGTCTGCAGTAATTACTGTTGTTTCCGGAACAAAAGTGTTATCTAATTGTCTATCAGTTATAGCTGCAGATTGACCTTCATAATAATAATTAGCTGTTTTTAAATTCTCTAAAATTTGTTCTGTTGGATCGTTAAATGTCAAACCAACTGCAACTGTCGCAAGTCCAGTTGCTGAATAACCTGAACTTGTTAAAATTTGTTGAACAGCTGAAGACATTGCAACAGACATTGCACTAGAAGCTCCTGATAAAATACCATTAGATTGAGTAACTACATTCATGGCGGACGTGTCAGCTGCTACTGAACCCGTTGCATTATTTGCAGTATTCAACATATTTTGGAAAATCGTATTAATATTTCCTTGAGCTGTTGCAATATAACTACCTGCAACAGAAGCTGTATTAGTATTCGTTGATAGACCGTAAATTGCGAGGGCGCCTGATAATGCAAGATATTTTGCATAGGCAAGATTTAATCCAAGGTTAGATTGCAAATCACCTGCTGCAATTGCATTAGAAACTGCTGCAGAAAGATTGATTGGCATTAATCCAGCAATATTGGATGAAGATAAGGCTGCTGCGGATACTTTTGTTGATGCTTGGCTTGCTTGTGCTGTAGAAACAGCGATAGGAAGTGTAGATACGGTATTGGCTGCCAATGTCGCCTGACTAATTAAGTTAGCCATGATATTTGAAATATTTTGACTAACCGCTGTTGTATATGAAATCCCATCGGCATTAATCGTTAATGTACCATCAGTATTCATTGTTACAGGCGCCAAAATAGATTGTGTATAAATACCATTTGTTCCCTTAACTACAGCTTTAGCATTTGTTGCTAAACCATCCAAAGTCGTTTGTGCTGCATTTACTGTTTGTTGATAAGAAAGTAATGCGTTAATTAAAGCAGATAAGGGTTGCTGTGCTTGAGTTGCTGCTTGAGCTATCGAATTTCCAAGCACTGCTGTTGTCGCTTGAGTAATATCTTGATAGTTATTTAGTCCTAGGATATCGGAAATTTTAAAAGAGCCAAAAGTAGGACCTGTAATTGGGATTCCAACGTTCACAACATAATCCATCAAAGCATTAAGTTGATAGGTTTGCAAATCTTCTGAATAGATATTATATAATGCACCATTATTATAAACAGTAATTTGAGTCGTTCCTGTTCCTCCAGCTACTGGCGTTACATTTCCATTAATATCAATATTAAATGTGGTTGCATTATTTACTGCTCCTAATAGTGAATATGTTGGCGTTCCAATCAAAGCTGTAGTTGCTTGAGATGCTGCAACAACTGCTGCGGAATTCATCAATTTATTTGCTTGGGAAGCACTCAATTGAGTTATAAGTTGTTGAGTATTGGTTGTATCAATTAATAGATTTGATGCTCCAACCATTTTAAGCATGTTATTTTCTGCTTGTTGAGCTGTATAAAGCTGTAATGCAAGGCTAAGTAATGTCGAATTCGTTGCCGTCGCTAAAGAGTCAACTGCTACTGCTGCGGCAGCATAAGAAGCAACTCCTGAACTAAAGGCTGTATTCACAAGTGATGTTGCTGATGAATTACCTGTAAACTGAACAGAAACTAAGGCTTGCGAATCTTGGGTCGTTTGATAATTTCCATAAGTTGTTGTCAAAGCATTGTTAGAACCAAGCGAAGCAATTGTTTGATTGTTTGCAACTACAGCTGAGGATAGCGCAAGAATATTCCCTAATTCAAGAAATTCAAGGGTTGACCCTGTTTGAGCAGTAATTAAAGCTGAAAGACTTGCTAAATTCGTGTTATTAGTGAAAACTGCAGTTGACGCGGTAGCTGCCGCTGTTGATGCCATATCATATAATGATTGCGCAGTTTGTTGAACTGTGGCCAAACTTGAAGCAATTGTACTATAAGAGTTAGCAATATTAGCATATGATGAAGCTAAGCTTGTATTCGATTGTGCTTGATATGAGGATGCAATTATTGAATAAGAAGTTGCTAAAGAATTTTGCATTGCAATTCCAGCACTTGCAGAAGCTGCTACAACCGAAGCTGAGGAAAGTATCTCACTCTGTTCATCAAAAGTAGTATTTGCAGTAGACGCATTAGATGCAAATGTAGAAGCGTTAGCAAAATCATCTGCTTGTGATTTTTGTAAATCATTATATGCCGCTACAGATGACGCAATTGCTGTACCTGAATTATTAGTTGCAATGGAATCTGTAATTGAAGTAGCGATTGAGATATAATCAGACTGTGCTCCATCAAGTAAAACTGACTCTGAATGAATAACAGTAATATAAGAGTTAGCAATACTATTAAAAGCCGATTGTGCTGCCGAAGCTGAATTCAATAGTGAAGTTGCCGAAGTTGCTACTGAAGTTGCAGATGAAACTATAGAACTCATAGTTTTCATTGTGGCATTTGCTGAAGAATATGCATTTGAAGCTTGTACATAGGCCCCAGAGGCATTAATTGCTGCTGTACTATATGAATTAGCTATCAAACCATAAGAACTTGCAAGGGAAGCATAAGAAATATTGTTAGGATCAGAATCAGCGGCTGCTTGGGCAGTTTTACTCGTGCTAGATCCTGTAATAAGATCTGATGGGTTGGGAATATAGACACCGGCAACAATGGTACCCCCTGCTGCTTTATAAGCGGAATCATAGGCACTTTGGGCGTATGATGAAGCTACGCTTGATGTATAGCTTGAAGCCAAACTTTCCCAAATATAATTACTCGTTGTTGCAAGATTTGCTGCCGATTGACCTGCGGCTACTTGAGAAGTAAAAGTACTAGTAGCTGATGAAGTATAGCTTGATAAGCCAGCAGAGTTAGCCCCAATTGCTGCTACTGAAAAAGCAGATTGTTTATTCATTTCAGATGAATTCGAAATGGCATTTGAAGAAGCTACTGATGCTGTTGAGGTTGCTGATGAAACTACTGAACTTGCAGAAGAAATCGTTGTTGTAGCATTTGATGCAGCTATCGCATAAGAACCTGCAGATGACATATTTTGTAGTGCAAGCAGTGAACTTGCTGTATAGCTGGCTTGGATAGATGTCAGGGTTGCACTCAGTAGAGAATAAGCAGAGCTGTAGGTTAATAAATTATCAGATGTCGCTACAGCTGAAACCAGCGCAAAAGCTGATGAAACATTACTAGCTAAAGAAGATAATACTGTAGTGGCACCATCAGAAATTAATACTGCTGTTTCTGAGTAATATGCAGATTCGATAGAAGCATTTGATTTACGAAGTGCATCAATCATTGAATTATTTGCTGCTACTGAAGAAGCTGTAATTGTATTTGCTGTTGAAGTTGCTGTAAAACTTCCGGAAGATGGCTGACCGCTTGTAAGTTTTGTGTATGTCCCACCAGCAAGTTGAGCTGTCGCTCCTCCTGCAGAGGACTGACCAGAATCCGTACCAGGAGTTGTAATTGTTACAGCAGCTACAGAATAACCTGCTTGTGTTTGGTCAGTCGATGGCGAAACAGTCCATGAATAAGAACCATCAGAAAGCGTAGAACCTGAATTTGAAATTGACTGAGTTGCTTTAATATCAACTGTTGTTTGTGAAGCTGCTCCAGAACCAGCTGTTACTGCTCCATTTGAATTCAAGTTTGTCGAAGAGGTTGTATTAATCGTTCCTCCACTTGAAGCAGTAGATGAACTATTGATACCAATTGTTGTTGCTCCGCCAGTACCGTTTGTGTTTTGTGAGTTACTCGTTTCTGGTGCACCAATTGGATTTCCAGAATTATTATCTTGCTTAAGTACAGCACTTGAAGAATTTACTTGTGCATCAGTATAACTACTCGGATTTGCTGAAGATTTTGCCACTGTATTAGCTGAATTTGCTACAGAAGCATTATCAGCCCCAGCTGTAGCATTTGATCCAAGTCCTCCAGTTGCAGTGTTTTCTGCTCCAGTTGTTTTACCTGTTGAAGTTGAAAGAACTTGGTCAGCAAAAACGCCATGGGAAGAGGAAGCAATTGCTCCACCTGAAACTACTAAAGCAAGGATAGATGAGGCATAGAGCCATTGTTTTCCTGATTTCCAAGTTCTAAAATTTTCATGAACTTGTGCATTTTCAGGAATTTTGAATTGATTGTTTTTCATCAGTTCTCCTTTGTCCGTCATAATATTTTTTAGAGTAAATATTTTTATTATGACTAGTGAATATTCCAATAATTTAACATATGATAAGTTTCAACTAAAATTACTAAAAGTCATTGTGACTTCTTTCAATAAACAGGGAAGCCCCTAATGGTAACATTACTTATTCTCATCTTCACGCCTCTTTTCTTTTGACTTAGTTCAATGATTATTTCCATGAATAAATGTAAAATGATGTATTTTCAGCCTTTATGAAAGAATGAAAACCTTATCAGGAATATGTACAAATTCCTTTTGATAAATTATACAACTTTCTTTCTTTTATTTCAATATATTTCTTTTAGATTTTTTGTTTTTATTTTAAATAAACATAGTATTTCATAGAATACATTTTGATTTTACCTTTCATTTAATTATCTTTTGAGTTAACAATTAAAAAAACCTCATCATATTGATGAGGTTTCTATCTTTTACATGTTAGTACCGTTTGAAGCAATTACTTCTTTATACCAATCAAATGATTTTTTCTTAGAACGTTTTTTTGTTCCATTTCCTTCGTCATCTAAGTCAACGTAGATGAATCCATAACGCTTACTCATTTCTCCTGTAGATGCTGAAACTAAATCAATACAGCCCCAAGGTGTGTAACCCATTAGGTCGACACCATCTTCAACTGCTTCATTCATTGATTGAATGTGTTTTTTGAGATAATCAATACGATAATCATCTTGTATCGTTCCGTCTTCTTCTACTTTATCAATTGCGCCTAAGCCATTTTCGACAATGAAGAGCGGAACTTGATAGCGACCGTATAAATCATTAAGGGCATAACGAAGTCCGTCTGGGTCAACTGCCCAACCCCATTCGCTTTCTTTTAAGAAGGGGTTTTTAACTCCTCCAAGAACCATATTTCCTGAAGCTTGAACGCCTTCCCCTGTTTTTGATTCTACAGTCGACATATAATAACTAAATCCTATATAATCAACTGTTCCTTCTTTTATTATCTTTAGATCTTCTTCCGAAATTTCAAGTGCATCTGCATTTACTCCGTGTTTACGGTGAAGTCGATTCGTAAATGCGGGATAGGCTCCTCGAACTTGTACATCATTACAGAAATAATTAAACTCTTGAATGCTTTCTTGTGTTGCTAATTGATTTACTGGGTTTGCATCGAACGAATAAGTTGTTGAATAAATACTCATACAACCAATTTGTAAACTCTTATTCAAGTCATGCCCAAATTTTACAGCTTGAGCACTTGCAACAAATTGATTATGCCAAGCTTTGAAAACATTAGTTTTGTCATCTCCACCATTAGATGGAACAAGTCCTTGACTTAAACCTGAAAAGAATGTTGCTGAATTGATTTCATTAAAAGTCATCCAATATTTCACTTTGTCTTGATAACGTTCTAACAAAACTTTTGCAAAACGGACATAAAATTCGATTAGTTCGCGATTTTTCCATCCTCCATATGTTTTAGCTAAATTAAGTGGCATTTCATAGTGGGAAATTGTAACCACTGGTTCAATTCCATATTTCAAACACTCATCAATTAGTTGATCATAAAAAAGCAAACCTTTTTCATTTGGAGTTGTTTCATCTCCCATTGGAAAAATTCTTGACCAAGCTACCGAAAAACGGTAAGCTTTAAATCCCATTTCTGCAAATAATGCAATGTCTTCTTTAAACTGATGATAATGATCAATTCCATCATGATTTGGATAAGTGAAATGTTCAGTGTCAATCGTCCAATCAAATTCCGGACTTGCAAGAATTGCCAATCTTTCTTTACCTCCTGGCATTGCATCTGCTACTGAGAGCCCTTTACCATCTATATCATAAGCACCTTCTAATTGATTTGCTGCCGTTGCTCCACCCCATAAAAAGTCTGTTTTAAATGTCATTTTATAATTATCCTATCTAATTTTTAAAGTTTTTGATCAATGCTATTTTAAACTGGATTTGCCACTAATTCAGTTGTTTGTGCATTAACTGCAGTTAGTAACACTTCATTTTGATGAATCGTCGATTGATTTGTAACTAGAATATCCATATAATCCTGAGTATTTGTTACAATGATTGGAACTTGAGTACTGTATCCCGCATTTTGAATGCGCTCAATATCAAACTTGAGGAGTAAGTCACCTTTTTTTACACTCTGTCCTTGTTTTACAAAGGTTTCAAAGTATTTTCCTTCAAGTTGGACAGTATCTATTCCGATATGAATGAGAAGTTCAGTTCCCTCATTTGAAATTAAACCTATGGCATGTTTAGTTGGGAACAAAATCATAACCATTCCATCAAATGGAGCACGAACCTCACCTAGTGTTGGTTCAATCGCTGCTCCTTTGCCCATTACACCTGCAGAAAAGGCTGCATCTTTAACTTGTGATAGTGGAATAACTTTTCCTTCAAGAGGGCTTCCAATTATTTCTTTATTCGTTTTTTGTTTATTAAATTTTTTGTCAGGGATTGGATTTTCAATAACATCATCTTCAAATCCCACAAGATAGGTTACTACAAAGCCTGCTATAACTGCTACAGCTGATACAATCATCATTTTAATCGCGCCTGAAACTTCACCTGTAAGGGTAATATTAGATGTAAAACTGAAGATTCCCAAAGCTCCCATTGTATAGGCTTTAATTCCCAAGGCCATGGCAACAGCTGATAAAATTCCACTTACGATACATGAAACCCAAAATGGACGTTTCTTAGGGAGGGTAATTCCGTAAATTGCTGGTTCTGTAACACCAAACCAACCAGAAATAAAGGCTGGTATTGCTAATTCACGAAGTCGTTTGTCTTTTGTTTTTAACATCACTGCTCCAACAGCTCCAGTTTGCGCAAACGATGCAACACTTGCGGCAATTAAAAGCGCGGTTGGTTCTCCTTTTGCTAATGCGATAATTGCAAATGGAACAATTGCCCAATGTAGTCCAAACATGACTAAGACTTGCCAAGCAAATCCTAGCACTAAACCAAAGATAATAGGATTAAATCCTTGTAATGCTAGTAAACCTTTACCTAAAGCATCTGAAGCAAGATTCATTACTGGTCCAATAACTAGGAAGCCTAGAGGAATTGAGATGATTGCCGTAAAGAATGGTGTCAAGAAAAGCTTTACTACATCAGGAATAATTTTCTTTAACTGGTGTTCTAAAAATGCTGCAAATGCTGTAATGGCAATAATTGGCATTACAGAAGACCCGTAGCCAGCAGTTGGTACTGAAAAAGGAATTCCAAAGAGGCTTAATCCACCACTTTCTGCAAATGTTTTTGCAACTGTTCCGTCTACGAAACCTGGGTAAACAAGTGCTGTGGCAATCATCATTCCAACAAATGGTGAGCCATTAAATTTTTTCATTGAAGTATATCCAATGAAAATTGGTAGGAAGAGAAATAGACCATCACCCATTGCATTAAAAACAGCATAGGTTGCAGACGCTTGAAAACTTTGTCCCAAGGCAAAGGATAAAATTGCATTAACCCCTTTAATCATACCCGCTGCTGCTAATGGAGCTAATATTGGTTGGAAAATTCCTGAGATCAATTCCACAAATTGATCGAAAAGGTTTCCTTTTTGTGCAGAGTCTGCTGGTGAGGTATCAAGTACCCCAAGGACAGCATCTACATCTGCACGCACTTCTGGTACATGATTTCCAATAACGACTTGGTATTGGCCGCCAGATTGCATTACTGTAACTACACCATCCATATTTTTCAGGACATCGGTATTTGCTTTTTTCTCGTCTCTGAGTTTAAAACGTAACCGTGTAATACAGTTAATCACTGAGATGACATTTTCTTTGCCACCTACATTTGCTACAATGTCTTTTGCAAGAGCTTCATATTTGCCCATTACAAACCTCCAAAATAATATATTTTTTAGAGGTTTCGCCAACTTAATGTCACGATCCAATTGTTACCATAGTTGATGATGACTAAAGTCATCTTAAAAATTAATCTTGTATTTTTTCTAAAATACGTGCTAGATGGACGGTCATATATATTTGTTCATTTTGAGAAACTTCGTATAACCTTGTCTGTTTAAGAAACTCACTGACTTTCTTTGTTCCTATGTATGCTCTTGGGTATTTTCTGGTTATTAGAAGGAATAAATCTTCATCAGTGCTTTCATCACTTTTTGTATTAGAAAGTATTCTTTCGGTAAAAAATTTAAGGTGAGTAATGAACCTTTGAAAATAAATATCTTGCTCATTAAAGTTTACTTGTAAAGTATACTTTAGAGTTGTTAATATTTCTTCCATTAATTTTGTTAATTCCGTTGCATATTCATGACCACTTCCCAGGGTTCCATTAACAATGTGCATGGCCAGAAAACCTGCTTCATCTTCTGGAAGTGAGATATTAAGTTTTTCTTGAACTTTTTGAAGTGTTTCAAGACAAAGTGCAAATTCTTCTGGAAAAAATCTCTTAATATCCCACAAAAGAAAATTTTTAATAGTTATATTGTCTTTTTCACGAATAATTGCTGCATTTAAATGGTCAGCGAAAGCAACCAATACGGTATCAGAAATTGTTTTATCAAATTTTGTTTTTGCTTTTGCTAAAGTTAAAATCGAAAGTTCTACGATTCCACTTGGAATTTCCGAAAGTAATTCTGAAAAATTCTGTTGCTCAGAAGTTACTTTCAATGCAAAAATTTTTTCAATTTTTTTGTCTTCAACAACTTCACCTGCTTTTTTCCCAAATCCTAAGCCTAAACCCATAAGAATGGTTTCTTCATTATCATTTTGAGCAATGACTACATTATTGTTCAGAACTTTTTTGATTTTCACATTCTTCTCCATTTCACAAAAATAGACCTTATCCCCCTATGACTATAGGTTTGATAAGGTCTAGCTTAACTTAATAATCACTATCCAATTTTTTGTAACCGTTTTATTTAATAAAAGTATACCATTTGTAAAGTGGACTGTCAAGGATATATGGTTTTATTAATTTTTCAATTATCTTAAAAATTGATTGCGTTTTCAATAAATTTAATAACTTCGTTTTCTTTACCATCATGTAAATCACGAACAATTTTTGAACCAACAATAACTCCTGAGGACACTTTATTAAAACGGTCTACATCAGATAATGTAGAAATTCCAAATCCTGTCAAAACAGGAACATCCGTTAATGAAGACAACGCTTTTAAATGTTGGTCAAGCTGGTTACTATAAGCATTTTCTTTCCCAGTTACTCCATTGATTGCAACGGCATAGATAAATCCTTCAGCCTCGGCTACAAGTTCTTTTTGCCGAGAAAGTGGCGTGGTTAATGAGACCAGAGGAACTAAACAGATATCTTTATCATTGATAAAGGGTTTGATATAGTTCTCATGCTCTTTAGGTAAATCTGGAATGATAAGGCCTTTAACTGGTGTTTCTTCAAGAGCTGCAACAAACTTTTCAATTCCAAACTGATAAACGGGATTGAAATAGGTCATAATTACTAGAGGAACTTTTGTATCAATTGTTTTTAAGGTTTCAAGAATACTTGAAAGTGATACATTTCTTGCTAAAGCACGCAAACCTGCTTGTTCGATGACTGGACCATCAGCAACCGGATCTGAAAATGGAACGCCAATTTCAATAGCGGAGCTCCCGGCTTGCTCAAGAAGTTGAATGGTTTCTTTAAGACCTTCTAAGCCTTTTTCATGGTCGCCAGCCATGATATAAGGAATAAAATTATTTTTTTTATTGCTTAAAGTCATTTGTAAAGTTTTCATTTTTTCACCTCTTTTTCTGCTTCAAGTCGTTCTTTAACTTGAACCACATCCTTATCCCCACGTCCTGAAAGACAAACAATCATTGATTTATCTGGTCCTAATTCTTTAGCTAGTTTGACTGCATAGGCGATAGCATGAGAGCTTTCTAGTGCTGGGATAATTCCTTCAGTTCTAGATAAGATTTTAAAACCTTCAAGTGCTTCTTCATCTGTAATATCAACATATTTTGCTCGTCCAACAGCATTGAAATAAGAGTGTTCTGGTCCGATTCCTGGATAGTCTAAACCGGCTGAAATACTAAAGGCTTCTAAGATTTGACCATTTTCATCTTGAAGGACATCCATGAGTGTTCCGTGAAGAACACCGGGGCGCCCTTTAGTAATTGTTGCCGCATGATGTGGCGTATCAATTCCAAGACCAGCAGCTTCAACACCATACATGGCAACTGATTCATCATTAACGAAGGGATAAAAAAGTCCCATCGAATTTGAACCTCCACCGACACAAGCTACTAAAGCATCTGGAAGTTTATTTTCTTTTTCTAAAAATTGGGCACGCGCTTCCTGTCCAATAACAGCTTGATAATCACGCACAATTTGTGGAAATGGATGTGGTCCAAGAACTGAGCCCATTACATAATGCGTATCTTCAACTTGAGCAACCCATGCTCTAAGTGCTGCATTAACCGCATCTTTAAGTACGCGTGAACCATCAGTTACTGAATGAACTTTTGCCCCGAGTAATTCCATGCGAAATACATTGAGAGATTGTCTTTTAACGTCTTCTTCACCCATATAAATCGTACATTCCATGCCAAAGAGGGCAGCGGCGGTTGCGGTTGCGACACCGTGTTGGCCTGCACCTGTTTCAGCAATGACTTTATTTTTTCCCATTTTTTTGGCAAGGAGGACTTGTCCGAGGGCATTGTTAATTTTGTGTGCTCCTGTATGGTTTAGGTCTTCTCTTTTAAGATAAATTTTTGCTCCGCCCGCATATTCTGTTAAGCGTTTTGCATAATAGAGTGGGTTTTCTCGTCCAACATAGTCTTTAAGTAATTCTTTAAGTTCTGCTTGAAAAATGGGGTCTTTTTTACTATCTTCGTAGGCTTCTTCTAATTGTTTTACTGCTGTCATTAGTGTCTCAGGTACGAATTGGCCCCCGAATTGGCCGTAAAATCCTTTGTTGTTAGGTTGGTTGTAGGTCATGTTGTTGCTCCTTTGATTTTTTTTATTTATTTTTTTAGTTCTTCTCTTAAAATTCCATATTTTATTGAATCATACCAAGTTTCTTGCCAATATCTAACTTTTCTGATTTGCCCTTCAAGTTTTAGACCACTTTTTTCTCCTAGTCTCATCATTCCTTGATTTCCTGACCAAGTTGTAAATCCTATGTGCTGAATCTTCGGATAAGTTTCAAAAAGGTGCTTCAACCAAAAAGATAAGGCATCCTGTCCAATTCCACGTCCCCACAATTTACTATCATAAATCACTATACCAAACTCAAGCCATTTTTGTAATTTACCGTCTTCCCAATAAGCTGACAGCATTCCAATGATTCGATTTTGAAAGATAATAAGTGCAACATTTGGTTGATTTATTTTAAGAGGTATTTTTCTTGAAAATTCTTCCCAACTCAAAATTGGCTCCTCAAAATAGGGAGCGTTGAAAGACATCCAATGTAAATCAGATTTAGGCCCATAACTAATTTGCCAAAGCTCTAATATATCTTCTTTTTGAATTGACTTAATAATGAGATCATTTCGAATCTCTACACCCTCTTCAATAAGATTATCATTCATTGTCATTCCTCTTCTGTTCCTTTATTAACTTATCTAAAATAAAGGAATCTTTTTGCTTCCCTCCTCGCCACTCATCTCGTTTTGCTGCCTGATAGATTTTAAGGGATTGTTCAACATTTGGAAGATGATATTTTTCGCCATTTTCCATTCTTTCTTGTTGAATGGTCAAATAGTCAACCCCGGCATAGTTTTTAAGGGTCTCCACACTTGCAAAGCCAACATGAATGCTAGCTTTTTCAAATTTATGCTCATGTAAGTCAATGAGCTGATAACCTAATTCTTCCATTAAACTTGTTAATTGCTCAAAATTTTCAAAATCAGGCTTTTTGAGTTGAATATCAATGTCATCAGGATTTGTTGGAAAATTGATTATTTGCTCAACTGCTAAACTTCCCATTAAATAAGGGATAATCTTATTTTCATTTAGCTTTTTTGTGATTCTTAAAAATTCTATAAATAATTGCTTTGATGAGGCAAGGCTTGCATTTTGAACAAAGTTATTTATTTTTGTAAGGTTTTTAATTCCGTCAGTTTCTACTCCAGAAGAAACATCCACACCGTAGGCATCTGGAAAATGTTGAATAGCAGCTGCTACATTTTCTGGATTAAGTCCACCAGCGATGAAAAATTTATTTTTCAGACCACTAGTCACCAAAGATTCCCAATCAAATGCTTGACCACTTCCAGCTTGTGGACTATCAAATAATAAAATTACATCTTCGTATTCTTTAAATTCTTGGTCTGGCCTTATTGCTTTAATAACCGAAATATCTAGTTGATTAATGTAATTGATCTCTTCATTTCCGTGAAGCTGAACCAGATCAAGTTGAGCAACTTGAATGGCTTTTTTTACAAAATCAATAGGTTCATCAACAAAAACTCCTACTTTTTTGACTGTTTTTGGGACATCGTTTGTGATTTGAAGAATTTCTTCTGGTGCAACTTGGCGTTTTGAGGGGCTAAGAATAAAACCGAGATGTGTGGCACCAGATTCTACGGCTGTATCAACAGCTTCTTTTGTAGATAAACCACAGATTTTAATTTTCATTCGTTTTCCTCTTGACTTTTAAATCTTTCAAAGATTTTAATAGATTTTCTGATTGCATGAGTGCTGTTCCAACCAATATTCCATTGAAAGTATCGGAAACTTTTTGGGCTTCGTTTGCGCTAAAAATGCCTGATTCGGAAATGTAGATATTGTCTTCTTTAAAGTAGGGAGTCAAATCTACTGAATTTTGCAAGCTCACTTCAAAGGTTTTTAAATTACGATTATTAACTCCAATAATTTTAGCCCCAAGCTGATGAGCAATCTCAAGTTCTGCTTTATTATGTGTTTCAACAAGAACTTCAAGTCCTAGTGAAAGTGCGTAGTTGTAGAGGTTTTGGAGTTTGGGGTATTGATTTTCAAAAACTGCGACAATGAGTAAAATAACTGTTGCTCCCGCATTTACTGCCCGATTGATTTGTTTTTTATCGATGATAAAATCCTTGTTCAAGGTGGGAATTTGGACATTTTCTGAAATTTCACGGAGATATTCAATATTTCCTTTAAAAAAAATAGGGTCAGTTAAGACGGAAATCATAGCGGCACCGGCTTGTTCATAATTTTTGGCTTGGTCAACGATATCCACTTCTAAATTAATGTCACCTAGACTGGGTGAAGCTTTTTTGACTTCGGCAATCACTTGAAGCTGGTCGGAATGTTCTTTTAAGTAATCATAAAAATTGTATGTTTGACGAACTTTTCCTACTTGTTCTTCTGGCATTTTAGCAATTTCAAGTCGTTTTTCTGCTAGGATTGTTTCTAGAAATTTTCCTTTTTTTATGTTCATATTTTTCTCTTATTCTTTCCCTGTATGACAGACTGCCTCAATTCGATAGCCCTCTGGATCAATTATAAATGCTGCGTAATAATTGTCTTGCCGATAGCCCGGTGCTCCATTGTCTCTTCCACCATTTTCCAGTGCTTTTTTGTAAAATTCGTCAACTTCGCTATTTGTTTTTGCTTGAAATGCAAAATGAAAAGGATAAGGTTCTCCTATTTCAAACCAGATATATCCGTCAGCATTTTCTCCTGTCTGGTATGTCAGACCAGAATTACTTTCATCAATTAAGTGACCGCCAAGACTTGCTAAAACTGCAGTGTAGAAATTTTTTGCTCTTGATAAATCTTGGACATGAATATCTAAATGGTCAATCATTTTTCTCTCCCCATTTTCCAAGGACAAACTTGAAATTAGTTCGTTTTTTATTTTTTATTCTGAAATGTGGACTTTTAGTGTCGATAATAAAAATGCGCTTGCCTACCCAAATTCTTAAATAAAAAGAATTTGGATTGAAATATTTACTGACAGATTTGTCAGTAAATTTAAAACGTTTTTCTGTTCCGTCACCATATTCGATTTCGACACTCCGCCCAAAGCCAAATCTGTTGTTATCCAAATCAAAACCAACTTCGACAAATATTTTTTCTGTCATTAAATTTTAACCTTTTATTTTAAGATTTTTAGCCAATTTGTTCTGCTTGTAATTCATGCAACTTGGTAAGAGCTGCACCTGTACTAATTACTTCTCTTGCAAGGTCAACTCCGGATTTGACGGAATCAACTTTCCCATTGGCATAAAATCCAAGTCCGGCATTTAAAACGGTCGTTTCTAAAAAGGCTGACGGTTGATTTTCAAGGACATTTTTTAAAATTTCAGCATTTTCTGGGGCTTCACCTCCACGAATATCATTGAGTTGAACTTCTGAAATACCAACGTCTGAGGCTCTAAATTCTTGCAAAGTCACTTTGTCATTTTCTAAAAGTGCGTAATGATTAAGTCCAAAGGGAGTTGCTTCGTCCATTCCGCCTTCACCTGTGATGACTAATGCTCGCTTACGGCCCAAGCCTTTCAAAACATTTGCTGTTAATTCAAGTAAATCTGGACGTGAGGTACCAAGAAGTTGTGTATCAAGTGGAATTGGATTGATTAGTGGCCCAGTCAAATTCATAATTGTTGGAATTTCGAGTTGTCTGCGGACTGGCGTGAAGTATTTCATCGCTGGGTGGAGATTTTGAGCAAAAAGGAAAACTAAACCAACTTTGTCAAAAACTTGAGCTAACTTTTCTGCTGGTAAATAAAGATTGATTCCTAAGGCCTCAAGAACGTCTGCCGAGCCTGATTTACTGGTAATGGAGCGATTTCCGTGTTTTGCCATATTAACTCCACCAGCTGCTAAAACAAAAGCGGCTGTGGTTGAAATATTGAAACTGAATGAGCGGTCGCCTCCTGTTCCACAATTGTCCATCGCATTTGTCAAATTTGTTGGAATGGGAATCGCTGCTTTTTGTAAAGCTCGAGCCAAACCAGTCAATTCGCTTGCTGCTTCACCTTTCATTTTTAGTGCTACTAAAAAGCTAGCAATTTGGACCTCGCTTAATTCACCTTGGATAATTGAATTCGCAAGCATATTCATTTCATTTTCGGTCATGTCACGGCCTGACATCACTTTTTCAAGTTCATTTTTCATTTGATGACTCCTTGTTTTCATTTACTTGGTTGACAAAATTTTCAATCATGGTCATGCCCTCCAATGTGCCAATGGATTCAGGGTGAAATTGTAATCCATAAATCTGTTCTTTTTCATTTTCAATAGCCATAATCTCACCATCATCTGTCGCAACTGCTGTGATTGCAAAATCTGGTAAAGCGACTGCCTCGTCCATGACAATTGAATGATAGCGCATGACTAGAAATTTTGAAGTAAGTTTATTGAAGAGTAAATTTCCTGAGGTTTGCCTAACTTGTGAATTCTTGCCATGCATGACGTGATGTGCCAATCGAAGTTTCCCACCAAAAACTTCAACAATGGCTTGAAAACCTAGACATATTCCTAAAATTGGTTTTTGACCTGCAAATTGCTGAATAAGTGTTTCCATTTTTCCAGCATCTGCAGGCCAACCTGGACCTGGTGAGAAGATTAAGGCATCTGCTTTTTCTGCCATATTTTCCAAAGAATCATCGTCATTTTTCACAACTGCTACATCAGTCAAAGCACCTACATACTGCACTAAGTTGTAAGTGAAACTATCGTAATTATCTATTATTAAAATCAATATTGTCTCCTATTTTTAACGACAAGGCCTGTCAGTAATTTTTTATTTTCTGTCAGTAAAAAATCACTGACAAAATTATCTGATGATGTTAAATTTTTTATGTCTACATCTTTTTGGGTCTATTTATTGACCAACTTTCAATAAGCCTTGGGCTTTGTTTAAGGTTTCTTGATATTCATGTTCGGGTACTGAATCGTAAACAATTCCGGCTCCTGCTTGAACATGTGCTTTCTTGTCTTTCAAGACCATTGTCCGAATGGCAATTGCAAAATCGCAATTTCCATTTTTCGTTAGATAACCGATAGCTCCACCATAAATTCCTCGTTTTTGCGTTTCAAATTCATAAATTCTTTGGTAGGCGCGATGCTTCGGTGCTCCTGATAGCGTCCCCGCTGGCAATGTGGCGCGTAAGGCATCCATAGCTGTAAATTCAGGACGAAGCTCGCCGGTCACTTCACTTGTAATATGCATGACGTAGCGATATTTCTCAACTTTCATGAAAACAGGAACTTCGATTGAACCATATTTGGAGATTTTACCAATGTCATTTCGTCCTAAATCAACAAGCATTTTGTGTTCAGCGACTTCTTTGGGATCACTTTCTAAATCTTCAATAAGAGCTTGGTCTTCAAATTCAGTTTGCCCGCGTTTTCTTGTTCCGGCAATTGGATTGGTTGAAACTTGATTGCCGTGAACAGCAACCAAACGCTCTGGTGAGCTGCCTATGACATGAAAATTATCGAATTCCATAAAGTACATATACGATGATGGATTTTCAACCCGAAGCTTTCTGTAATAATTAAAGGGGTTGTCAGTAAAATCGGCTGTTAAACGTTGTGATAAAACAATTTGGAACATGTCACCATTTCTGATAAGTTCCTTTGCTTTAGAAACTTTTTCTTCAAAAAGTTCTTGAGACATATTGCTAACGAAATTCAGTTTACTTAATTCTGTCAGTTCATTTTCTGCTTCTGTCAGTAAAGATAATGACTCAATATTTGCTGACAGCGCGTTTTGTAACTCTTTTTCTGAACGTTGACTGTAAGTATTGTCTTCAATAAAAATCAGTTTTTCACGTTTGTGGTCAAAAATTAGAGCTGATTCGTATAACATAAAATACATATCTGGCGTTCCAATCGAATCTTTCAGTTCAGGTTGAATGCCTTCAAAAATACCATAGGTATCAAATCCAGCATATCCAATCGCCCCACTTGTAAAAGGCAAGTCTAAATTTTCGTCACTACTTTCTGGCTGACAAACTAATTTTTCCAGAAATTCCATTGGATTTTCATCGCTAATGATTTCGTCATTTACGCTTAAAATTCCGTCAGTAAATTTGATGTGCTTCACAGGATTTAACGCAATAATTGAAAAACGTGATTGGTCATTTTCTCTGGGAATGGATTCTAAAATTACTTTATTTCTCCCTTTCAGGCGAAGATAAACCGAAATCGGGGTCATGGTGTCTGCTGAAATCTCTTTAATTTTTCTCATGTTTTCTCTCTATCTATAGGTTTGAGGAAGGCGTTTCCATTGATACTGATTAGTTAAAATTTAAGCTTCGCCATCGTTGGTTCATTTTAGAAATCCTTTCAAAAAAATACAAAAAAGCCCGTAGAGTATCAAATACTCTACGGGCGTATGTCACGCGGTGCCACCGTAATTTAAGAGTCCCTAAAAGTATTACAAAAATACTAGAAAAACTCTTCTTTTCCTCGTCTAACAACAAGTTGCTTGGTATCGGGAGCATCCGTGATTTTTATTGTTTCAAATCAAATTGCGAAAAACAAATCGTTCTCGACTTTCAAATCAGCCCATTCGCTCTGATGAATTTATCTGCTCGCACAACCGCAGACTTCCTGAAAAAATTCTGATATAGAGTTACTTTTCTGATGTTGAAAATAATTGTAAAACTTTTTATGAGACTTGTCAAGGATTTAAAAATATTTTTTTAAAAAAATGAAGAAATTAGAGCTAAAATGGCTAAACCACCTTGGGTGAGAATAATCTTTTTATTACTTGTCAAAGAGCCATATAAAGCCACTAAAATAATATAAATAAGTAGTAATCTAACAATTTCAAGTGGAGCTGACGAAAAGAATATTGCATAAATTAATCCTAAACCAATCAAACCGTTATAAATCCCTTGATTTTTAAAAAGCGTTTGAACTGAAGAACGTTCTAGCTCCTCTTTTCCCATATTAAATACACGACTGGTTGTTTTTGAGCTTGTAGCAAAGGTTTCTAAATACATAATGTAGAAAAATTCCAAAGCAACCAAAAGCGCCAGAATAATTGTCAAAATGGTCAAATTACTTCTCCTTTTTATTTAAAAGTAGTGATTTTATCAGCATTCATGCGGACAGATTCATAACCTTCTTCAACGGCTTTACCAATGGATAAAATCATAACGGGGACATAACGTTCTTTGTCTAAATCAAAAGCTTCTGCCAATTGATCTTTTTCAAAACCACCAATTGGATTTGTTTCATAACCGTGAGCTCTTGCCACCAACATCAATTGCATTGCGGCCAAACTTGAGTCAATTTTGACAACATCATTCATTTCTTGTTTAGAGAAGCTCTTGTAATGAGGAATAATCGCTTCAATTTGTTGATCTCTAACTTCCTGAGGCATTTTTCCTTCAGCAACTGCTTGGTCATAGATTTCTTCACCAAATTCATAATTCTTCAAGTCTCCAAAAATCAAAATCATCGCTGATGAGGTATCATTTTGACGTGTATTAAAGCGAATTAAGGGTTTCAATTTTGCTTTTGATTCTTCACTTTCCACAATAACAAAACGCCAAGGTTGCATATTTACTGATGAAGGTGCGGCTGTTGCTTCTTGAATCATCTCAAGCATTTCTTCGTGAGAAATTTTGTAGTTTTCATCATAAAGTCTGACAGATTTTCTACCAAAAGTAATATCTGAGAAATCGTTATTTTTAAAGTTCTTATTCATCTTTTCTTCTTTCATTTTGTTAATTTTGTGAGTAGTTCTAAAAGTTGTTCTTCTTCTAAATCGCTGAGCCCAATATTTAATATTTGTTGACTTTCCTCTAGAAAATCATCATGTTTTTTTGCACAAAGTGCTAAATCATTTTTAGCTTTATCGGTAATTTCGACAAATACTTCTCGATTATTCTCTTTATTGCGCTCTCTTTTGACAAGATTTTTTTCTTCAAGTAATTTTAAATGTCTAGTTACAGCAGCACTATCAATTTTTAATTCATTTTGTAATTGACTTTGAGAGCAACGACCTTTACATTTTAAAATCATCATCAGTTGATAACGAGTAATACTATAACCCGTTGACTTCTCAAATTTTGCCGTCATTTCTTGATTTACAATTTTGAGCTGATAGAGTAACTGGCTGACTTTTTCAAGCTTCATAATTAATTTCTCCTTTCTTAATTGATTGGTCAATCATTGATTAGTCAATTATAGTATTAAAATAAATAAATTACAACTAAAAGAATTGAGAAATAAAAAACTAGGATTCAACCTAGCATTTTTCCCAATATAATAACTCAAATATCACTAATCTTTCCATTTCTCGAATTTCTGTTTCACTAAAAAATAATTGCGTCAAAGCCGCTAATTCTGCATTTGAAAGCTCATCAGAGAAATAATCAGAGAAAAACTGTGAACTTACTTTTTCTGATAAAAAGAATCTAAATTTCTTACTTTTAAATTCCCAGCCTAATTCCTCTAACCATACCTTATAAAGCAACATCTGCGCTTCTTTATTCTGTTCTTGATTAGGCAAATACAATTGTTCGACCTGACTAAAGAGATTATCCTCATCAAAAATCAAACGTAAAATTCCAACATTTCCATTGGCAATCCGATTTAATTCTACTAAGGCTTCTTTTGACTCCAATGCAGGATTCATAGCTGAAAATACAAAATCATAAGTATTTTCTTTTGTATTCTTTAAAAATTTATTTTGTTCTTGATGCGTAAAAGTGATTTTATTTGAATCAGCTGACTTATTCTTGGCAAATTCTAACATTTTTGCTGACAGATCAACAAGATGATAGCTGTCAGTAAAATTTGAAAAGTGTGGAATATATTTACCTGTCCCACCAGCTAAATCTAAAAATTGACTTGTTGGTAAAAGTTTTTCAGTCACCAAAAATTCCTGTAATTGCTGACCAATATCAACCAAGCTTTCATTTTGAATTTCTTCATATTCTTGAGAAAACTCATCCCAATATTGTTCTAATTCTTTAGTATTATCATCCATTTGTCAGCCTCTTTCTCAATAATCATAAGTCCTATCTATAATTATAACAAAAGCTTTTAACTAAGCCTAAATTCATTAACCTAAAATCCGACCGATAAAATAATGAATAAAAATTGTCAGTAAACCAATAATAATATTTCTAAGAATTGCTTTAATTACCAAGCCATCAGAAAGTTTAGCACTAATCATTCCAGTTAAGGCCATTGCAAGCATTGTTGCAAAAATTGTTGCTGGAAATTGCCAAACACCCTTAACTAAAATCATGGTTAGTAAAGGAAAAAGTCCACCAATCGTAAATGAAATTAATGATGAACCTGCCGCTTGCCAAGGATTCATATAATGTCCTAAAGCAATATCATATTTTACTGACAGAACAGTTTCCAAAGGTTTTCGAGCAAGTAATTCATTAGCAATTTCTGCTGAAGTTTCCGGACTGATTCCTTTTTCAATATAAAAATCTTTCACTGCTGCTTTTTGATTTTTAAAATCTTTTTTCAGTAATATTTTTTCTTCTTGAACCACAACTTTCTCACTATCAGATTGAGAACTGACACTTGCATACTCACCAGAAGCCATTGAAAAAGCACCAGAAATCAAATTTGCCAAACTAGCAATCAGTAAAGCAAAGCTACTTCCAGAAGCTGCGGAAACCGAAAAGAGCACACCAACAACTGTAAGAATTCCATCATTTGAACCCAAGACTCCCGCACGGACACTATTTAATTTTTCATCTATTGTCATTGTTTGTTTTTTCATCACAAACCTCCTTGTTTAAAGAGTAAACCCACTACATAAGTAACAAGCATCGTTAAAATCCCAGCAATAATATTTCTAAAAGTTGCATGTTTTTTATCAGCACCATTTAAATAAGCCGCAGTATAACCTGTAAATCCTAGAGCGATTAGTACGGAAATAAATGTTGCCAAAGCACTCCAACTTTTAGGAATTAAAGAAATGGCTATCATAGGCAAAAGCGCTCCAGTTGGAAATGAGAGCATTGAGGCAATTGCCGCTCCTTTAGCACTCAATTCTTGTCCAATTGTAAAACCGTGTCTTTCACGAACCGTTGTTGCTAAAGCATCCTTTTTCATCATCTCATCCGTTGCTTTATGAGCTAGTTCATTAGAAATCCCATCTGCTCTATATTTTTGATAAACAAAATCACATTCATTTTGATAATTAGTAGCAAGTGCTACTTTTTGTTCTTGGATAATTTTTTCCTGAGCATCACGTTGCGAACTGACCGAAACATATTCTCCCATTGCCATACTGACCGTACCTGCTAAAGTTCCGGCAAAACCTGCCAGCAAAATTGTCCCAATATGAGAGGTTGCGCCAGAGACACCAATGACAATCCCTGCAATCGAAATAATCCCGTCATTTGCTCCCATAATACTTGCCCTGACAATATTATTTCTTTGAATTAAGTTATTTTTTTCTTTCATTATCCCACCCGTTTAGAATCATTCTAAACTATATTTTAGAATGATTCTAAACAAATGTCAAGTCATTGAAATGATTTTCTGTTGATGATATAATAAAATAAATAATAAAGATAGGAGTGCTGATTTTGGAACAAGACTTAAAAGAACTATTACAATCACATGGTTTAAAAGCCACGCCACAGCGTCTCATTGTCTTAGAATACCTGATAAAACATCAAACTCACCCAACGGCAGAGCAAATTCACGAAGATTTGGAAAATATTAGCTTAGCAACGGTCTATAATACCCTTGATAAATTGGTTGATAGTGAGCTAGTGATTGCTATAAATGACGGTAGTAAAAGAAGATATGACTACTACGGAGAGCCTCATTATCATGTTGTCAATAAAACGACAGGTGAGATTATGAATGTAGATAATTTTGATTTTCGTCCACTGATAGAGGCTGCTCGAAAAGCTAGCGGTCTTAATATTACTGGTTACAAAGTTGAAATTTATGGAGTTGAAGATTAAATTTATCAAAAATGCTAATGATAATCATTAGTGTTTTTTTGTTCTATTTTATTAATTAAGTAATTTTAATCTTACAATATAGTAAGTTTATTTTTTGAAAAATACTGATAAAATAGATTTGTTTAACAGGAAAGGAATAGGATTTTATGAAAAAAATATTAATTGGACTTGTGGCCTTAGTTTTTATTATTGGTGGTTCCGCTTTCGCTTGGTACAAGATAAATTATGGAGGAACAAATTATTATGTCCAAATCCATAATGACGGAAAAAAACTTGAGGAAAAAACGCAAAGCGGTTCGGTTTGGCATGGCTATGGTTATAAAGAAAAAGCCTACAACAATGCAGGACAAGAAAAAACACTAGACTTTACTGCCACGCATAACTTGCGCCATGAAGCCTATTTGAAATTAACTTATAATAAGCAAAAAGGAGTGACAAACTGGGAAGAAGTTAAAAAAACTGCAATCCCCAAAAAGGCTCTAGATAAATTATAAAAAAAGTTCCTAAGCCAATTAGGAACTTTTTTCATTTAAAAGGATTAATGACTCGAGACTATTCAAACTTTCGGTAAATCTTTGATAAACATAAATCATCTATGTTAAACTATTAATAATACGAAGTATATAAAGTACTTAGAAATCGAGGATAAAATGACAAAAATAAAAAGTATCAAGTGTTGGTCTAATCATGACTAAATTTAAAGGAATTATTTACGCTTCTTTGGGAGCCGCCTTTTTTGGGATTAGTAGTATTATTGCTGGACTCCTCTTTAATCGTTGTTCTATTGCGCCAGGTTGGCTAGTTACCACGCGCATGCTCTTTTCAGGCTTGTTGTTACTTGCTTGGTTAGCAATTACTAAGCACAACATCTTTAGTGTCTGGTCTTCTGTAAAATCAAGTCTAAGAATTGTAGCTTTTGGGATTTTCGGAGTACTTTTTGCACAATCTTCTTTTCTATTATCTGTTTATTACGGAAATGCAGCTATTGCAACTATTTTACAATCCCTAGGTCCCTCCATCATTATTATTATTTTAGCTATCAAAAGTAAAGCAATTCCACGTCGTCTTGATATTATTGCCATTTTTCTTTCTTTAATTGGTGTTTTTCTGCTTGTGACCAATGGAAATATCGGAGAACTTAGTTTTTCAGCTTCTGCTCTTGTTTGGGGGCTTTTATCCGCCCTTGGTGTTTGTGCTTACACTCTTATTCCATGTCCACTTATCAAAGAACACTCTCCTTTAAGCCTTGTTGCTTGGGCCTTATTAATTGGTGGTGTCATTTCTAATTTCTTACATCCAGTCACAAATTTACCTAAAAATTTTGATCAGACTGATTTACTTTTGGTCAGCCTCATCGTTGTTGTTGGAACGCTCTTAGCTTACTCTCTTTATATCAATAGTCTAAAATATACAGAACCTCATATTGTTGGTATGCTTGGAATGCTTGAACCTGTCACCGCTATTTTAATTTCCACTTTATTCCTAGGCGTTTCATTTTTAGGATTCCAACAGTTAGGTATTTTTGTCGTCTTTCTGTCGCTATTTCTCATAAATTTTCCAACTAAGAAAAAATAAAAAAACAAAACGTAAAAAATACGTTTTGTTTTTTTTAATATTATTTGAAAATATCTCTTATCTCTGGTTTAACTTGTGTTGTTCCCGGAATAAAGTGGATACTTTCAGTGCCTGCTTCTGCTGCTGTTTGATAGTACCAAATTTTCCATCTTAAAAAGGCCAAATTCATTTCTAAAACTTTAATTTTTTCTTCTAATTGCTCTTCGTGTGTTTTCATAAAATCTAAACGTTCATCAAGTGTTGAGTCGCCCTCCATACACCAATCAATAAATTGAGCAATATCTTTTATGGGTATGCCTGATTTTTTTAAACAATCAATGACTTCAATATAGCCAAGATCGTCATCTGTAAATTCTCTTCGACCAGCTTTATTTCTTTTAGCAAAAGGGAGCAAACCTTCCTTATCATAATAACGTACAGCATCGTTAGAAACGTTTAATTTACGTGAAATATCGCCAATTGTATATTTTGTCATTCTTTCTCCTTGACATGGAGTTAACTCCATGTTGTATAATCAGTATATCAAAAAAATACTCTTAAGGAGAAATAAAATGTCTAAACCACTTATTGTTATAACAGGAGCAAGTTCAGGATTTGGTGCTGAAATTGCAAAATTATTTAATGCTGATGGATTCCCAATGTTGCTTTTAGGCCGTCGTACAGATAAAATCAAAGCCTTGCCTCTTGATTTTACGAATGTTCTTGTGGAATCTGTAGATGTCACGGACAAAACATCATTTGAAAATGCAATTACTAAAGCTGAGGAAAAATATGGCAAAACTGATCTTCTAGTCAATAATGCAGGTGTCATGTTATTAGGAAATGTTCTTAATCAAAATCCAGCAGAATGGAAACAAATGATGGATACTAATGTTTTGGGTGTCCTTAATGGAATGCAAATTGTTCTTCCACAAATGGTTGAACGCCAAGGAGGAACAGTAATTAACATGTCTTCTCTTGCTGGTAAAAAAACTTTTACCAACCACGCCGCTTATGTCGCTTCAAAATTTGGTGTCCACGGTTTAAGTGAGACTGTCAGAGAGGAAGTTTCTGGTAAAAATGTTCGAATTTCACTTGTTGCACCTGGTGCTGCCGAAACAGAATTATTGACACATGTTACTGACGAAAGTGCCCTAAATGATTATAATCTTTGGAAAGAATCAATGGGTGGTACAACACTTGCTCCTGAAAGAGTGGCGCAAACCGTGAAATTCATTTATGATATGCCTCAAACGGTTAACATCAGAGAAATTGATATTGCTGCAACCAATCAAAATGCTTAATATTTAATATTTTAAATAAAAAAAGATACTAGTTAATCGCTAGTATCTTTTTTAGCTATTTATTTCATATTTTATCTAGCAGATTAGCTCTGCCTTCAAAATTATTATTTAGAAAATATTTTCTTAAAAAAATTAGGTCCTTTAGATTCTTTGGTTGCTTCAATAATATCATTTGCCATAAGTTCTGGTCTTATGTGATAACGATTGTAAAGTTCATCTTTTGGAACAGCATCAATAAACTCAGTATCTGCACCATATACAAGTGTTTTTATCCCTTTGCTTGCTAAATAGGTCGCCACTTTTTGACCAAATCCCCCATCTTTAGTGCCATCTTCAATCGTAACAAAGAGTCCATGAGTTTCAGATAATTTGTCTAAAGCAGCTACATCCAAAAGATTTGCAAAGAATGGATTTACAACCGTTGGATTAAATCCTAATTTTTCAAGTTCTTCTGCCACATTTTCAGCTTTTTCAAGCATTGCACCAAGCCCTAAGATTACAACTTTTTCGCCAGACTTAACGACTTCATACTGAGGTTTGCTAAAATCAGTAATTTTTGTTGGGCGATTTTCCAAAGTATGCTCTGGCAAGTGTATAAACACTGGATGTTCATGTTGATTATATGCCCAATTAAGCATTGCAAAAAGGTCTTCTTCGCTTGTTGCTGCAAGGTCAATTACATTGGGAATATTTGATGTTTGACTATAAACAAAACTTCCTTGGTGAGTATCGTTTGTTCCGCCAATTTGACTATTACTGATAATAACAATTGCTGGTTCTTTATTCAATGCCAAATCATGATTAAGTTGGTCATAGGCACGTTGTAAGAAAGTTGCATTTTGGAAAATAATAGCTCGAGTTCCTGCTGCTGCGATTGCTCCACCAAGTGTCACTGTATATTGTTCAGCAATTCCTCCATCAACATAATTTTTTGGATGATTCTTAGCAAATTGTGACAGGCCAAAGAACATTGGAATTGCGGCATTAATGGCGATAAGATTGTCACCTTTGGCTAACTTTTCTTCCATAAAGTCAAGAAATATATTATTATAGCTGCGAACGATATTGGTTGAGCTATTGACTGGTTGACCTGTAGCAATATCAAAGGGTGCAAAGACTTGGTGCATTCCTTCTTTATTTTCAACTGCTGGTTTATAGCCATGTCCTTTCTCTGTGTGAATATGAAGAACAATTGGCCGATTGATATCTTTTACTGATTCAAAAAGGGCAATCAAACTTTGGATATCATTTCCCTCCTCAAGGTAACGGTAATCAAGCCCAAATGATTTAAAAAGATTATTTGCTGAGGTTCCTTTACTTGCTCGCAGATCTGCAAGATGTTGATAGATTCCTCCATGATTTTCGGTAATGGCCATTTCATTATCATTTACAATAATAATAAGATTCCCGTTAAGTGTACCTGCGCCATCAAGTCCCTCAAATGCAAGTCCTCCTGAGAGCGCGCCATCACCAATGATGGCTACAATATTTTCTTTTTTTCCTTGCATATCTCGAGCCAAGGCATATCCCATAGCTGTTGCAATAGATGTAGATGTATGACCGACTCGTATAAAGTCATGTTCATTTTCTTCAGGGTCTGTATAGCCTGTTGTTCCAGAAAATTTGTCTTTGTCAGTAAAAAATTCTTTACGTCCTGTTAAAACTTTATGCGGATAGCTTTGATGACTAACGTCCCAAATTAATTTATCAACAGGTGAGTTAAAGACTTTATGTAAAGCAACAGTCATTTCTACCACACCAAGATTTGGTCCGAGATGGCCCCCTGGATATTGACTGACACGATTAAGAATTGCATCGCGTACATTTGTAGCAAGCTCTTCTAGTTCTAGCGCCGTAAGAGCCTTGATGTCTTTGGGGTCATTTACTTTGTCTAATACTGTCATAATTTTTTCTTCCTAGTTCTATTTAGATTATAAAGCTGCGAGTAAAATTTAATATTATTTAAGTTTAATAAGTTAATATAACATTATCGTTTACGTTTGTAAACGATAAAGAAATTATACTTTTTTATATTTTACTTGTCAAGAAATCTGTCATCTTTTTTAAAGAAAGTCTATAATATTATTTTGGGAAACGCATTGGACTGAAAAAAAAAAAGACTAACATAATTATTAGTCTTTTTCCTATTATCTTATAAATTGTCATCGATTTTTTCTAAGAGTCTCAAGAATTCAGCTTGTTCTTTCTCGGTCAAGGGTTCAATCAATTTCTTTTCAGATGCTTCAAATATTTGATTAATCTGATTAATAATTTTTAGCCCTTTGGGCAAAATATAGATATTTTTTTGACGTTCATTCTCTTTAGGAATTCGTCTTTCGATATACCCTTTTTTTTCCAAACCTTGGAGCATACTTGTTATACTTGCTCCTCGTCTATTAAATACTTCTGCTAAATCTTTTTGGATGAGACCTTTATCTTGATTTTCTGCAATATATGCGATTACTCTAGCTTGTTGATGATTCACTTCTAAATCTTTCATCATTTGACTAGAGGTCATCATTGATTTTTGTGAAATAGAACGAAATAAATTTGAATAGATTGTATTAGCCATTTGGAGGACTCCTCTTATTTGATTTGCTGTTTCTTATTTCTTAGTATAATGGTCTTTTATTCATTTGTCAATTTATAACAATTAGACATCTAACAGTTAGTTCTTGACATTTCCATTTATTTGATTTATGATAATTCTTGTTAGTTAGAACTCTAACTATTTTTTAAAAAAAGGAGAATCAAATGTCTGAAAATTTAACAAGAGAATGGATTAATTTCTCAGACCAAAAACTGTTTGATAAAAGTTATCTCTCAAAAACATATCACATTCCGGAAGAGTTCTTATCTTATGCAACAGATAAAGACGAGAGTGCTCGAATAGAGATTGACGATGAAACTAAAAGTCTACTCATTATTTTTGATATGCCATTTGAAGATCAAACAGATGTGGCTTATTATTCATCGGGACCTATGAGTTTTATTGTAACAAAAGAGGTCATCATCACAAATGTAGCGGATAAAAAGATGGCAACAATCTTGAAAAATTCAAAACTGCTTCATCAGTTAAATCCAAAACATAAGACTTCTTTTGTCCTTCATTTCATGCTAGCTATTGCCAAAATTTATGTCGATAAAATTAGAATTCTCAATCGTAAAAGAATATTAATTGAACAAACTTTGGGTAAGGCACCGAAAAATGAAGACTTGATTAATTTGATGAAAATTGAGCGAAGTTTAATTTATTTCATTATGTCCTTGAAATCAAATTCTTTAGTCATTTCTAAAATTAAAAGTGGTAAATATTTAAAACTTTATGATGATGAAAAGGAACTTCTTGATGATTTAATGATTGAAGTTGACCAAGCTTTTGATATGTCTAATATTTCAAATAGGATTTTGAATGAGATGACTGATTCTTATGATTCAATCATTAATAATAATACAAATAGTGTCATGAAATTTTTGACCTCTTATTCAATTATTCTGACTATTCCTACCATCATTTTTAGTTTTTATGGTATGAATGTTCCTCTGCCCTTGACTAATCTCCCAAAAATATCTTGGGAAATCATTTGTTTACTAGCCCTTTTCTTGTCAGTTTTACTGACTCTCTTCTTCGTCAAAAAAGATTATTTTTCTAAACGATAGTTTTGGGTTGACAAAATAAAAAATAAGTATTATGATATTCCAATAGTTAGATATCTAACTATTAGAATATCTATCATTTCGATTCAGAAAGAAGAACAATAAAAATGAGTAAAAAATCCAACTCTTATTATCTTAAGGAAGCGCCCATCAGAAAAGCAATTGCTCACTTATCAATCCCCATGATGATTGGAATTTCCGCAACAACAATCTATAACTTAATCAATGCCTACTTTATCGGCCTTGTCCATGACACAAATATGATGTCAACAATCACTCTAGGTTTAACAATAACCATTGTTTTTATGGCCATCGGAAACCTTTTTGGTGTCGGAGGTGGAACCTTTATCACTCGCCTGCTAGGTTCTGGCGATAAAGAAAAAGGAAAGAAAATCGCTGGTTATTCTTTCTATATGAGTTTAATCATTGGTTTACTTATCGGGCTTGTTTCTCTTTTCTTTTTAAGTCCAATCGCTCATATTTTAGGAGCAGACGCCGCAACTCTCACTTATACTAAAGAATATGCTGGAGTTTTATTAGGTGGTGGTTTTAGTATGATTTTAAACTATGGACTGGAACAATTAGTTCGTGCAGAAGGTGCCTCAAAAGAATCAATGTATGGAATGTTTGTTGGGGTTGCGACTAGTATTGTCTTAGATGCCCTCTTTATCCTAGTTTTAAATCTTCATGTTATTGGGGCTGGACTTTCAATGGTGATCGCAAATCTAGCTTCTACAGCTTATTATATCTGGTTTTTAGAAAATAAAAGTGAATCGCTTAAAGGATTTTTAAAGCATTTTAAAATCAGTTTAAAAGACCAATTTGAAATCTATAAAATTGGGATTGCAGAAGTTTTCAAATCAGCATTTATGATTGTCACAACACTTTTGTTAAATCATTTTTCTGTTCAATATGGTGATAATGTTCTTGCTAGCTTTGGGATTGCCCTTAGAATCACTCAACTGCCTGAATTTTTGACTATGGGACTCTTTTTAGGGGCCATTCCACTCTTTGCCTATAGTTTTGCTTCAAACAATACTCAACGATTAAAAGAAGCACTTAAAGAGTTAACTCTTTGGATTGGCGGAATTTCTATTCTCTTTGCTTTAATTGTCTATCTTTTTAGAGTTCCTGTCATGCAACTCTTTACTGATGATAGTGCAGTAATCAAAGTGGGCTTAATCGTACTAGCCGCACAACTAGTTTCATCTGTCTTCAATGGTTTTTCTGGATTATTTACTGGAATTTTTGAAGCTTCTGGTCTAGGTGCGCAAACTGGGGTAATGTCTACTATCCAAGGGATTCTTTATATCCCAATCGTCATTATCTTACATCATTTTTACGGATTAACTGGCCTCATCTGGTCAATGACCCTAACAGAAGGAATTGCCTTTGTAGCAGGCCTCATCATGCTTATCCCTTATTTATTAAAATTAAACAATGGTAAACTTATGGAAAATCAACCTGAATTAGCCGTTGCTGAATAATATATTAAAAACGAGGAAATTTAAGGCCTCGTTTTTTTATATATTATTTTCCAGTCCAGATGTATTTATCATAATTTAAGCCTGATAAAGCTTCAATTGTTTGTTTTGTTTTGAGGTCAGCTGACTCTTTAGCATTTTTTACTGCCACTTCTCCCCCAATCGAATCAGCCTTTTGTAGACGTGAAATTTCTTCAACCAAAATAGCATGTGTTTTTGAATTAAGTTTAAAAGTAAAAGCATTCCATAAAGCAATCAGCATCAAGCCTCCAACTAAAAACGTCATCAGCATAACAATTCCAAAGCCCGCACTTTGAATCTGATGTTCTAAAGTAGAACTTGTTACCAAATGGTGAAAAGCTTGTCTGGTCGTCACATGGTGCACTTGTACATAATTTGACATTTTGTCTGCCACATTAGAAACATGTTGGTTATAACCAGCAGCTCCCATAACCGCTCCAATGACAACATTAAAGACAATATTAGTGAATTTACGTACAAAAGTCATAGCTCCAGCAAAAACTCCTGCCCGCTGTTCTTTATGAATGATCATATCAATATCAGGAATTAAAGGAAAGACGACCCAAGGAAGGCCCCCAATGATGTTACGACCCACAGTGAAAACACAAGTTGTAAAAATGATGAGTCCCGTAATCTGAGCTTCTGATAAACTTCCTCTTGTGAAATAAACAATACCATAAGTGATACATGCTAAAATACCAATGCCAAAACCAATTAGGTAAAGCAGGCGTGGTCCAATTTTGGGGTGATTAAAAAGCCATGCTCCAAATGGTGTATATGCAATTGTCATAATCAATAAGGGTGTCGCTAAAATAAGAGCTGCTTGCGCTGGATCAAGTGTTAGAGTTGGCAAAAACGAAATCGTCGCAAAGATAACGAAAATAGCTGTAAAAGAATCAATAATCCCAAAAGTAGAGAAATAAAGAACTAGATGTTTACGAAAAGTTTTAATCCTTAAGGTTAAAAGTAAATTAGCAATATTTTCCAAGAATAACCTAGCAGGAGTTTTAGCTCGTTTTCTTTCTTCATCTAAATGTCGCAACATAAGTTCTGTCTTTTCTTTAGAAATCAGAATAGGGTCCCAAGAAGAAAAGTAAACAAAGAGTGTAAATATAATCCCAATCACACCCCAAACACAAGCTGTTGCAAATAAGGCCCAGGCGGAAGTTTGCATTCCATGTTCAGCAGGTAAAAGTTTCATAAAGAGAGTTGGGACAAAAGCGATTAAGGGTTGGGCTAAACCTGAAGCCCACATTCTGATTGACCCCATTTTATTACGTTGTGTATAGGTAGAGGTAATTTCTGCAGGGATAGCTTCCCAAGGAATGAGAACTAAATCCAAACAAAAATCAAAAAGTATAAATGACACAAGATAATAAAGCCAAGAAAGCCCACCTGCCATTGGAATCCACATCGCTGCAAAAGCAACCGATGTTGGAATTGCAAAAATTAAAAAGAAGCGTCTACGCCCATATTTTCGGCCGAGTGCAAAGTGATAAAAATTATCTGAAATAACAGCAACGGCAGGAGCCCAGAACATATCTATAACGAGTCGAGCTGAAATTAAAAGTGCAGCTAATCCAGGATTAACCCCACCAAAAGAGGTCATAAAATATAAGAGCCACGAACCAATAAGGCCACCAGTTCCTCCATTAAACATATCCCATGAACCAATTCCTAAAGCTCGATGAAACCCAATTATTCCTTCTGCTTTGTTTGTTTTGAAACTAAAAAATTCCCTAAAAAAATTTATTTTTTCATTGCCAACCATAACTTTCTCCAAATTTAAATATATTTCTTGAAAGTAAAAAGTTACAATTATATTAGGTTGCAAATTAAAGACTTTTTACTCTTAAATATTGCAAAACATAGTTACACCTAATTAATTTCAAGCAAATCAAGTATAACGCTTTCAAAGCGATAAAATTGATTAATATTACGTAATCTTTTAGGAAATAATGCTATTGAACAATGAGTGCTAGTTTTAAAATTTATTATTAAAATAAAAAAACTGATAACAGATACTGTTATCAGTTTTTTATCCTATTGCCACTCAACAGTTGCTGGTGGTTTGCTCGTAATATCGTAGACGATACGGTTGACGTGGTCCACCTCATTAACGATACGTTTTGAGATTTTTTGGAGAAGATCCCAAGGAAGTTGGGCAAAGTCAGCTGTCATTCCATCGATTGAAGTGATGGCACGAATAGCTAGTGTATAGTCATATGTTCGTTGGTCTCCCATGACACCGACTGATTTCACATCTGTATTTACTGTGAAATATTGCCAAACATCACGTTCAAGGCCTGCAGCAGCAATTTCTTCACGAAGAATTGCATCTGATTCACGAACAGTTTCTAGTTTTTCTTCTGTTAAATCACCAAGGACACGAATGGCAAGTCCTGGTCCAGGGAAAGGTTGACGCCAAACGATTTCGTCAGGCATTCCAAGTTGTGTTCCAAGCGCACGAACTTCATCTTTAAAGAGTGTATTCAATGGTTCAATCAATTGGAATTGCATATCTTCAGGAAGTCCACCAACGTTATGGTGTGATTTGATTGTTTGAGCTGTATCTGTTCCTGATTCAATGACGTCGGTGTAGAGGGTTCCTTGGGCAAGGAAGTCAACACCTTCTAATTTGTTTGCTTCATCATCAAAAACATAAACAAATTCGTTACCGATAATTTTACGTTTTGTTTCTGGGTCTGAAAGGCCAACAAGTTTGTCCATGAAGCGTTTTTGAGCATCTACTTTGATGATATTAAGACCAAATTTTCCGCCCAATGTCTCCATGACTTGGTCAGCTTCGCCTTTACGAAGGAAACCGTGGTCAACAAAGATTGATGTCAATTGGTCACCGATGGCACGTTGTAAAAGTACACCTACAACTGATGAATCAACACCACCTGAAAGTCCAAGAAGAACTTTTTTATCACCAACTTTTTCACGAATATCTTTGATTTGCATATCAATGAAGTTTTCCATTGACCAGTTCCCTTTTGCTCCACAAATGTTAAGCGCAAAGTTTCTGAGCATTTCTGTCCCGTGAACTGAATGACGAACTTCTGGGTGGAATTGGATACCGTACAAGTTGCGTTCTGTATTTTCAACAGCAGCAAATGGACTGTTTGGTGAAGTTCCGACAACGTGGAAACCTTCAGGAATAGCTGTTACACGGTCACCGTGGCTCATCAAAACATCTTGAACTTCGGGAGTTCCTGCAAACAATGCTGATTTTTCAGTGAGTTGAAGTGGGGCAACACCGTATTCGCGTTCGCCTGCTGCTTCTACCATACCGCCGAGCTTGTAGCTCATCAATTGCATTCCGTAGCAAATACCAAGAACTGGCAAACCAAGTTCAAAGATTTCAGGATCAATATCGAATGAACCTTCATCATAAACTGAATTTGGACCGCCTGAAAGAATAATACCGATTGGATTAATCTCACGAATTTCTTTGGCTGTAACTTTGTGACTCATGAGTTCTGAGAAAACACCGATTTCTCGGATACGACGCGCAATAAGTTGATTGTATTGTGAACCATAGTCGAGTACAATGATTTTTTCAAGTGTAGTGTCGGACAAGGGACCCTCCTCTAATAAGGTGCAAAAGTCCGAATTCCTGTTGGAAAGTTCGAACTTTTGTTCAATTATTTTATTAGATTTATTCTATCATAATTTATTGTTTTTTGCAGAGATATTTGTGAATAAATAAAATAAATTTTAGAAAAATCGTATGATAGTGATTACATTTATTTTTACTGACGAAAACGAAAAACTACTGACAAAGCTGTCAGTAATTTTTTTCATCTAAATCTTTTGCCAAAGCAAAATTTCCAATCGTTGCCGAACCATTATTTGCGACTGACGGAGTCATAATATAATCTGTCAGTAAATAGGGAACGTGGACATAACCTGCCATTAATTTTGTGAATTCTTTGCGCACGCGCTCAATCATGTGTGTCTGGGTCATAACGCCACCACCAAAAACAATTTTCTCAGGTGCAAGTGCCAAGGTTGTATTAACGGCGATTTGTGCAATGTAGAAAGCTTGAATATCCCAAACTTTACTGTCAGCTGGAATATCTTCTCCACGAATTCCTAAGCGGGCTTCAAGGGAAGGACCGGCTGCCACTCCTTCTAGACAATCACCATGAAATGGACAAACGCCTGCAAAATTAAGATCGTCTGGATGACGTTTGACATATTGATGACCCATTTCTGCATGGGAAAATCCTCCAATAAATTTCCCATCTTGTACGGCTCCTCCACCAATTCCTGTTCCAATTGTGAAATAAACCAATGATTTTCCGCCAGTCACAATCATTTCACCGTAAGCCGAGCTATTGACATCAGTAGTGAAAACCATCGGAATATCAAGTGCGGCTTTGAGTTTTCCTAATAAATCAACATTTGCCCAACCAGCTTTTGGCGTGGTTGTTATATAGCCATAAGTTGCACTTTCAGGCTTGATGTCAATAGGTCCAAAAGAACCAACTGCCAATGATTTAACAGGATTTTCTTTAAAAAATTCAATGGTTCTAGTAATTGTTTCTTCGGGACTAGTCGTTGGAATTTGATTTGTTTTTAAAATGTTAAACTGCTCATCACCAATCGCAAGTACAAATTTTGTTCCGCCTGCTTCGATTGAGCCATAATGATTTGTCATAATTTTTTCCTATAATTTGTTACTTTTTATGTTCTATTTCGTATAGTATTAGTGAAGGAATTTTCTGTCAGTAAAAAATATTACTGACAGAAAACTTCTAGCTTATTTGTCAGTCTTATTTGCGTAAGTTTGTGAAAAATCTACCGCTGCACCAATTAAGTTGGCAGAATTTCTGAATTCACAAGTTACAATTTCTGGCATAAAAGTCGCTACTTCAATAATTCCCATAATTTTTTGAAGTTGTTTTTGTAGTTCTGGAATTAACCATTCAGCTTGGGAAACCCCTCCGCCAATAATCACTAATTCTGGATCAAAAGAATAAGTCAGATTAAAAATCCCTTTTGCGACATTGTATAGAAAAATTTCTTTTTCTTCATTAGCTATTTCATCACCATTAAAGGCTTTTTCAAAAATTTCGATGGCATCAAGAGTTTCACCTGTGCGTTTATTATAGCGCTCAGCCATTCTAATCGTTGTTCCTAATGTTGAAAAAGAATGTTCATCATCCATGAGCATAAAGCCAAATTCACCACCAAAAAGATGTTTCCCATGATGAACTTTCCCATTCATAACTACAGAACCGCCAACACCTGTTCCAAGCACAAGAAGCAAAACATCTGACAAACCTTTTGCCGCACCAAATTTCACTTCGGCAAGCGCTGCACAATTGGCATCATTTTCGATAGAAACAGGTAAACCAAATCGTTTTTCTAGTTCAGCATGAATATCAAAATCATGAATATAAGGGAGAGCACTTGCTCCTTCAATGACACCAGTCGCTTTATTTACTGCTCCTGGGGAACTAATAGCGACACCACAAACATCAGAATTTTCCTTAAATTGTTCAACGACTGCTGTCAGTGATTGATAAAATTGATCCAGATTATCAGGAGTTCCGAAAGCACCTTCTTCTCCTAATTTTCCGTCAGCAAATCTTGCATATTTAATGCTTGTTCCACCAATATCTATTGTTAATAATGACATATTTCTCCTCCAAATTTTCTTATGTTTTAACAGAAATCATTGATTGTATTTTTCCAAAATTGAATCTGGAACTTGTAAAAGTGATGAGTCTGTTAAATTTTTATACCAATAAGCTGATTTTTTTAAAGTTTTCACTTGGGTATGGATATTCAAACTAATCAAACCATAACGATTTTTGTATGAATTACGCCAACTCCAGCAATCAATTGGTGTCCAAACATGGTAACCAAAACAATTGGAGCCTTCTTGAATCGCTTTATGGAGCCAAAAAAGATGTTCTGTTGTAAAAATAATTCGATAATCATCTTGGATTTGTCCCTCTTCATCTTTGAAACGTTCTTCATTTTCTACGCCCATCCCATTTTCAGAAATAAACCAAGGAATATTCCCATAATCTTCTTGAATTCGCTTGGCAATTTCGTAAATGGTTTGTGGATGTATCTCCCAACCTCTGTCAGCATTCATCCGCACCCCACGTTTATTGAACGATGCGTAATATTTGTCGGGACGCCAATCTTGAGCCAAACTATCACTAGAATATTCAGGTTCTTGTACTCGACTCGGATGGTAGTAATTAACTCCCAAAAGGTCCACTTTGTTTTCCTTAATCCGTTTCAAATCTTCTGCTTCCGACTGCCACAAGACATTTTCTTCTTGTAAAAGGCTGACTAATTCTTCTGGAAATTCTCCCTTTATTGATGCATCTAAAAAGAGGCGATTTTGCCAAAGGTCTGCCATTTCTGCTGCTTTTAAATCTTCGATTTTTTCAGTTGCTGGATAGGACGGAGTTAAATTTAAAATGATTCCAATTCGTCCTTCAGGATTTTTATTGATTTTTCGGTATTGTTCAATCGCAAGAGATGAGGCGAGTTGCAAATGATAAGCCACTTGAACAGCTTTTTTTCCATCAACCATATCAGGATAATGGAAACCTAATAGATAAGCACACTCAACGACAACCATTGGCTCATTAAAAGTAAACCAATCACTCACTCGGTCGCTGAATTCAGCAAAACATTTTGCTGCAAAACCTGCATATAAATCAACAACATGACGACTTTCCCAGCCTCCATATGTTTTTAAGAGTTCAACTGGTAGGTCAAAATGATTTAAATTAATCATCGGACGAATCCCTTGCGCTATAAATTCATTAATTACAGCGTTATAGAAATCAACCGCTTTTTCATTTACCGTATTCTTTTCTAAATCATCTATCAAACGCGACCATTGAATACTTGTCCTTATTGATTTTAGACCAGCAGCCTTCATTAATTTTATATCTTCTCGAAAGTCATTGAAAAAATTACTGGCTGTATCAGGTCCAATTCCGCCCCAAAAACGTTCTTGATAATGGTCAAAATCATAATCAAAAACATTGTCATGCTGCTTTTTAAAACGTCCTTCAGTTTGTGGGCCACTCGTTGCTGCTCCCCACAAAAAATTTTCTTGGAATTTTAATTCCATTTTCCACCCCTCTCAGTAACTCTTCTTTTTTACTCTGCTAACTGTTCTTCGACTTTCAAACGCCAAGTTTTTGTCACACTTAAAGAATAAACTTGTAAAAGGCCAATCAACCCAAAGAGAATCATACCTTTAAATTGCCAAGTCAAAACAAAGATAAGGACAATCCCAAATAAAAGTTTTAGATAGGTTTTAAAACTAATAAAATTTGAAATAAAGCTCATTTTTAATAAGTTTCCAAAACTAATTTCAAATTGACTATCAAAAATCATTGTATATTCAAAAGCGGTCATAAGATAAGTTAAACCAAAGAATAGAATGAAATCAATCACCAAGAAAAGTAAACCTTGGATTTGTACTGAAAGATATAAATTATAAGCGAGCAAAAGACTCAAAGACGTATAGAGCCAAAAAATGATATTTGCTCTTAAAAAGTCTCGCTTGAAAATTTGATAAGCCTGTTTCACTGAGATTGACTTATAGTCAAAACCATGTTCCAAATACAACTCTGTTACCACTTTAAAGGCAGGACCAAGTCCTAAAACAAACAGCCCTGTGAGCGCTAAGAGCCAAAATATCAAGGTCAATTTAACAATGACCCAAATCCGAATAAAGAATTCTTCTAGTGCTTTTCCAATCATTTTTCTATAACTTTCTAACTTTTATTACTTCATTATAACACTTTTCCAATGAAATATTAGGGTTTTCATGATAGCCTTTTATTTGCTTTTATGGCAAGTTTTTACAGCCCTTTGTTAGCTATTTTTTTGTCCTAATACTTGTATTTCATATAAACGAACAGCGGTATCTGCTCCTTGTGTTGGTTTAGTGGCTGTGATTCTAACGTAACGCGCTTCTGTCTGTTTGAAAGAATCTTTGGTTTCTCCCAATTTATTTTTCTTAACGTTGACAACTTCTGTCCAATTTTGATTATCCTTTGAAATCTCAATGGTGTAATCAGAAGTATTCATGTCAGGTGATTCTCCTCCTTTTTGAGCATGGTCAATCAGGACTTGATTGATTTTTTCTGATTTCCCAAGGTCAATTGTAATATTGTGTTTACCCGTGCCAACGGCACACCATTTGGTATTTAATTTTCCATCAACTGCTTTTGGTCCTGATTCAGATTCATTAGTGAAACTGTCTACTTGAACGGATTGATTTAATGCAAAATTTGTTAATTCTACTGGTTGATCAATTACAGTAATCAGTTCAGTTTGAGTGACTGAATCTTCTTGTCCTTTTTCATTGATGGCCGTTAATTTGACGGAATAACTCCCTGCTTTATCAAAACTTACTTGAGGATTCTTTTCTGTAGAAGTAGCGGGACTTGCACCGTCAATTTCCCATTTATATTTGACGGAAGCTAGATTAGATTGATTCATTAAAGTTACTTTTTCACCAATCGTAACTAGGGTTTTATCTGCTACAAATGCCGCTTTAGCTAATGAATTATCTGGCCATTTCACAGAGGTCGTAACTGAATGTCCAGATTCTCCAGCCTTATTAATTGGGACAATTTCAAATTTTGTTGAATTGATATTTTTGCCGCGTTTTAAGGCATTAACAAAGAAGGCATTGATATTGCTTGCTCCTAAAAATTCTTTACTTCCATCATCATTCAACTGATAGATTTCATAAGTAGAAAGATTATTTTTAGTTGCATCTGATTTCCAAGAAAGTCTAAAACCACCTACTGTTCCTTCTTCTTCAAAAGCTTCATCAGTTACTTTTGCATCCGAAAGTGTGATTGGAGCGACTTTTTGACCAGTGGTCAAAGTCATTTCTCCTAGATTAATAGCTTTAAAATCCATTGCTTGATCAGATTTTATGCTTAAACCGATTTTTTTGATTGTTTGACCTTCAAATTTCTTAACATCAAAACTTATTTCTGACCAATTCTCAGTCAGGCTTTTATCTCCTGTAATGCTAACTTTTTGACCATTTGCTAGTTCTAAGATTGCAGAAACTTTAATCGCTTGGTCTGAGCGCATACTAACGGAGAATTTTGCTCCCTTATCAATTTTCAAATCACTAGCAAACAATGTGATGTTTGAGCTTTTCCCTGCATCTAAATGTTCAGCCATAAATTTCAGTGAATTTCCACCGTTATAAGCATTTGCAAAGTCGAAGCTTGGACTTATTTTATTTTTTCCTTCGTTGTCAATAATCCAACGGTAAGATGGTAAAATACCTGCTAAACTGCGATCGTTCCAATCCATTTCTGAGATTTTTTGATCAGCTTTAAAATAGTTATAACCATTTCCTAAATTAAAATTAGTATTAAATTCATTACCGCTTATTGCTGATTTTTCCAGAACATATTTGGAAAGTCCTGTCCATGATTCATTAACAGAATGATCAACTTGACGAGGGTCTGCTTTTTGATTGACCCAGAATGCTGATTCACGATTTTGAAAATCATCCCAATTACTTGCGTTAGTGTAGGTAGCGCTTGCTGCATAGAGTCCAATTGATGTTTGAGTGGCTTGATTTCCTTTTTCTAAAAGGTTCCATTTAACTGGAGTTTGGACGTCTTTCGCTTGCACATCTATTCCGGCATAAATATTATAAGGGTCAATATTGTGATTTTTAGCATAGAGATTCGATTTTTCAAGTAATTTTTGGTCGGCCAAATTATTTTGAGTCCACCAGAAATTTAAAAACATCGCGTCTGCTGTTTTATCTTGTACAAATGTCGCATTTTGGTCATTTAACTGATTTTGCCAATCCACTTTTCCATCTTTAGTCATGGCATCATACCACATGATTTGAAGACTAGAATCTTCTTTTTTCACCTGTTGAATCAAGGCTTTCATGTTAGCTGCATCGTCAGCATTTAGCCCTTGGGTTTCTTCATTGATAAACCATCCCTCAAATCCATAAGTCTTGGCAACCTTAACCATTTGACTGGCAAATGGATATTGTCCTTGCTCATCTTTTTTGAGCATTGTTTTGACCCAATCTACTTTTCCACCGTATTCTTTAGGCGGTAAGAAAATTGTTCCAAGTACCGGAACACCATTGCTGTGTGCTTCATCAATAACATCTGCTGATGGAGTTACAATTATTCCTTCACCAGATGAGCCACCCCAATAAACCAGTGTGTCAATGTATTGCCAATAATCAAAAGTATAGCTCTCAAATTTTGTCGTGCCCCGCGAAGGATTTCCAGAAGTTTGTGAGTTCATCATCGACAAGGCAACAATTTTTGTCTTTTTGTTCTGATTTTGATTGGATGGACTTAGTTTATCAGGAGAAATTCTTTTGGTAAGTGAAACTCGGGATTGATTGTAAACTAAATCTTTATCATTTTCCGCTGACCATTCTAGAAATTTATCAGGCATCCAATAAGATGAAATGGGAGCATTCTTACTTTGGTAATCTGGAATTGCTTCTGCTGTCACTTTATAATTAGCTTTCACATGTTTTGCTGAAGTTCCAAAACAAGCTGTCAGTAAAGTTGCAGATGCCAAAATTCCTGTAGAAAGGCATATTCTAATAAAAAATTTTTTCGATTTTTTCATAAAATCCTCCAATAAAATTTATTAATCAACATTTTTTATTTCTAAAGCAAAAGCTTGCCAAGGTTGAATTTCTATGTCTGTCAGTAAATTTGGAAAGCTGTCATTACTGATGATTTCATTTTTTTTGACAAAAGAACTTTCAAAACGTTGGCTTGAATTTGATAAATTGGCGACCACCAGAAAAGTTCTTGTTGTCGTTTTTCTCAAGTATGCGAAGATTTCGTCAGCACTTTCAAGTAATTCAAAATCTGCTTCTATCAGCCAATTTTCTTGGTGACGAAGTTTGATTAACTTTTGATAAGTATAAAATACAGAGTTAGAATCGCTGACAGCTTGGTCAGCATTTATTGACTTAGTATTAGGATTGATAGAAAGCCAAGGTTTCCCTTTTGTAAAACCAGCTTTCTCATCACTGGTCCATTGCATTGGCGTCCTAGCATTATCACGACTCATTTCTCGTAAAACTTTGATAATTTCTTCTTCTGACTGTCCTTCTTTTTTTCTGTCAGTAAAATATTCATGTGATTCTACGTCATTTATTGCTGACAGATTTTCAAAAGGAAAATTGGTCATTCCTAATTCTTCGCCTTGATAAATAAAAGAAGTGCCACGCATCAAATGAAAGAGAATTGCAAAAGCTTTGGCTGATTTTTCTCTGTATGTCCCCTCATCTCCCCAAAAAGAGACAATGCGTGGCAAATCGTGATTGCCTAGAAAAAGAGAATTCCATGCTTCATTCGGCGTCAATTTCTGCCAAGCGGTCATTGCTTCTTTTAGCTTTGGAACATTTAAGGGGAGTTTTTTCCATTTGTCCCCGTTTCCTGCTGATGTCAATAGATGCCAGAAGCCAAAAACCATTGAAAGTTCATGACGATTAGGGCCACTATATAACTTTGCTAATTCTGGTGAACTTGACCAAGCTTCACCAACAGTGAGATAATCCTTTTTACCAAAAGTTGCTAAATTCATCTCTTTTAGGTAATCATGCAATTTTGGACCATTAACCGTGATTTCTTGATCTGGTTTTTTTCCAATCAAATCAATGACATCTAATCTAAAACCAGAAATTCCCTTAGCCAACCAAAAATTCATCATCTTATGAATTTCCTTACGCACTTCTTCATTTTCCCAATCCAAGTCAGGCTGCTGTGGACTAAAAAGATGAAAATAATATTGTTGAGTGCTTGAGTCATAAGTCCAATTTTTAAATTCTCCAATCGGTTGATCCCGCCAAATATAAAAATCTCTTCTCGGATTATTTTTAGATTTTTTGGATTCTTTAAACCACAAATGTTGGTCAGATGTATGATTGACAACCAAGTCCATAATGACACGAATATTAAGTTGCTTTGCTTTTTCTATGAGCGCTTCAAAATCAGCCATTGTTCCAAAAAGTGGGTCAATTTTATAGTAATCACTAATGTCATAACCATTATCAATCATCGGAGATTGATAAATCGGAGATAGCCAAATACCATCCACTCCTAGTTTTTCAAGATAAGTTAATTTCTCTATTATTCCATTGATGTCACCAATTCCGTCATCATTTGAATCCTTAAATGACCGGGGATAAATTTGATAAATGACTGCTTTTTTCCACCAATTATTCATCATTTCCTCCATAAATTTTCATAAATACCGGAAGTACCTTGCTAAGATCGTCTAAAATTTCACTGACAGACTTAGCTGCAGCATTGTCAGCCCAAATCGAAAAGTAAGTTCCTCTGACAGCTTTCATCTCTTCTTGATTTAAATATTGCTGACCAGAAAATTTTTGAATTTTTCCTTCCCTTTCCAGTTTTTCAGCCGTTGGATAAGAATAGCCTGCTTCTTCACCTAAAACATAATAAAGGTCATTATCACAAAAATTTATTAAGGTATAACCCTTAGTTAACCATTCTTTGACTTCTGCCATCCCTTTGTCCCAGTTTGTCCAATAACAAACCTCCACATTTTTATTCAAAGGAACCAATGACTGAAGGTCTTTTCGTAAAAATCCATCATTCCAAATACGAACTTGTTTTCCTTTTTTCTGCAAATGCTCGGTCAATTGATTAACATAGTCATAATAAAACTCTAAACCACTTGCCTTATTTCCATATTTTTCCCGAGTTTTCTCCACTAAATAAGGATATTTTTCAATTTGCCGAAAATCAATAAATTCATCAGCCCCGATATGAAAAGTATCTGAATCTGGGAAAATATCGACTATCTTATCAATTATTCCGATAATCCAATCAATGACTGCTGGATTAGTAACATCTACCGCTTGTTGCTTGCTGTCAGGTAGTGCAAATTCAGGATTTTGCTCTAACAAGGAGCCCATGTGACCTGGACTATCAAAATCAGGAATCAAAGTGATTTCGTGTGTTTTTGCAAATTCTTTCAATTCTTTGAGCATATTTTCTGAATATTTTTTACTGACAGGGCTGTCAGTAAAATTTAGCGCAAATCCTTCATTTTCATTGAGATGAAGTTGTAAATGAGTCAGCTTATGCTCTTGAAGTAAAAGAACTAATCTTTTTAACTCTGCTATTGACCAATATTTTCGTCCAATATCGACTAATAATCCTTTTTCCATAATAATTCCAATAAAATAAGACCTCCAAACTAGTTTCAAAATGAATTTAGAAAGGAGATCTTGGATTTGTTTACCTCTTATTTATTTTTTAGATAAGTATCATATTGACTTTGCATTTCTTTTTGAACTTTATCATAACCTGCTTTTTTCAATTCAGCTTTGAGTTTTGGTAAAGTTTGAACTGGGTCAACAGATCCTGTGTTCAATTGATCTAAATATTGACTCATGACATTTGATAAGTTTGAAATTTCAGATTTCACTTTTGATTGGTCAAAAGTAAAGCCAAGCAATGGTGAAACTTTTGCGTCTTTAATTGATTGGTCACGTTTAGTAATCATTTCATTGGTAACCGCATCAGTTGTATAAAGAATGGCATTATTTCCTGTATTCCAAGCAGCCATATGTTTTACCCCTTCACTGTATGAAGGAAGTAATTTAATTTTCTTATCACCAGTTTTTTCCCATTGTTGTCCTTCAACACCATAAACTAAACCATTTAAAAGTTCAGCGTCACTATTGATGATTCCAAGTGCTTTAACCGCTTCTTCTTTATGTTTAGAGGTATTTGAAACAACGAAGTTAGCCATACGAGCTTGGTCAGTTGTAATCAATGGATTAGTTACTGCTTTAGATACAAGTGTTTGTCCTGCTGCTTGAGTCAAAATAGTATCGCCGTAATCGTAAGGACCTTGTGTTTCGACACGAGCGAACCAGTTATTTGAATTCAAGTCAAATGCAGTATTTGAAGTAGCTGCATCGGCCGGAATTAAACCTTTAGTATAGTAATCATGCATTTTCTTCAAATTATCAATATAGGCAGGAATGTCATAAACATTTTGGATTTTTTTACCATCCCCTGTTGTATCTACAGCAAATGGCAAACCATTTCCAAGGACATAGTCAACATTACCTGGTGTTTTGAAACCTTGACCAATGGCAAAAGCTGCAACATTAGGATCTTTTTTATGGAATTCTTCAATCACTTTTTCAGCAGAGGCAAATGAATCAACGCCGTCAATTGATAAATTATATTTATCCAAATATTGCTTGTTAAAAGTAATCACTTGTTGAGCATAAATATTACCATTTACAGGATATCCATAAAGTTTTCCATTGATTTTATTTCCCTCAATGTAAGCAGGATTAAGTTCATTATAAGCTGTCTTGGCATATTTAGGGGCTAAATCAGTTAAATCAGCAAAGGCACCTTTAGCGGCATTTGTTGCATAATCTTGGGCAAAAGCAATGTCATAAGCTTCACCAGATGAAACGATGACGTTCATTTTTTTAGCGTAATCTCCCCAACCAATGTAGCTAATGTCCAATTTCACACCAGCTTTTTTCTCAAGAATTTTATTAGCGTTAGCCATCAATTCTTTGTAATTGTCTGGCTTATCACCAATCTGGTACATGTGTAAAGTTGTTTTACCAGAACTACTTTTTGACTTCGCAGATGAACCACAAGCCACAAGTGTAAAGGCTGCAAGCACTGATACGGTACCGAGTGCAACTTTTTGATAATTTTTCATTAGAGTATGCTCCTTTAGGGTTTCCCCAATTTTTTTAACTTTATTAATGTTTGCGCTTTCTTTAAGCGTCTAAATTTACTCTGCTAAATAAGCAGAGTCTTCTTATTCTTTAACGCCACCAATGGTTAAACCTTTGACAAAATAACGTTGGAAGAATGGATAACTAATCGCAATTGGTAAAGTTGAAATGATAACAATTGCCATACGTGCTGATTCACCAGGGAGAGCCGCTAAACCTCCGGCAATCTGTGAGCCTGCTCCTGCATTTTGTGTTAAGAATTGTAAGTTGTTTTGAACTTTCATCAGCAAATATTGCAATGGAATCAATTTATCATTTGAGATATAAAGAAGAGCATTAAACCAGTCATTCCAATAACCTAAGGCCGCAAAGAGGGAAATGGTTGCAATCCCAGGTACTGCTAAAGGAAGAACAATTTGAGTGAAAATTCTAAGTTCACTTGCTCCGTCAATTCGGGCAGATTCAATAATTGAATCTGGAACTGAACGTTTAAAGAAAGTTCTCATCACAATGATGTTAAATGGCGAGACAGCCATTGGTAAAATCAAAGCCCAAATTGTGTCTTTCAATTGCAAAAGATTAGTCATGACCAAGTAATTCGCAATCATCCCAGGTGAGAATAACATTGTGATTAAACAAAAGATAGTGAAGAAGCGACGGAAAGGAAAGTTATTTCTAGAAATCGCATAAGCATAAAGTGAAGTTGCTGTAGAATTAATTGCAGTCCCTAGAACCGTAACAAGGACTGTGACAAACAATGATTGCAACATTTTATCTTTCATTTGGTCAAATAAGAAGGTATAAGCATAAAAGCTCCATTCTCGTGGCCAAAAGCTATAACCGAATTGTTGCAAAGCCGATTCTTTTGTCAGCGAAATGGCTAAGACAAAGAGGAAAGGTAAGACACAAGAGATTGCAAAAAGTGCAATGACGATATTAAAAACAAAGTTAACTGGACGATTAAATCCTCGAACAGATAATGAGGCTATTTTTTTCTTTTTCATATATTATTAGCTTTCAAGTTTGATAAAAGGCTTGACCTACTAGCTTCCTCCTTTCTTAGAATAATGCTGAATCACTATCAAGTCTGCGAGCAAAGAAGTTTGTAATCATTAGAAGAATAAATCCTACTACTGATTGATAAAGCGCTGCTGCCGTTGCCATTCCTAAGTCACCAGTGTTAGCCAAGCCATTATAGATATAGGTATCAAGGACTTGCGTTACTGGTGTCAAAGCACCTGATTGTCGTGGAACATTATAGAAAAGACCAAAGTCAGCACGGAAAATATTTCCAACGGCTAAGATTGTCAAAATCGTCATCAGTGGAACAACTTGAGGAATGGTAATATTTTTAATCTGTTGCCATTTTGTTGCGCCATCGACCATTGCTGCTTCATAGTAGGTTGGGTTAATTCCCATTACTGTTGCAAAGTAGATAATCGAATTATAACCAATTCCCTTCCAAACACCAATGAAGAGGATGATGAAGACCCAATATTTTGGTTCTTGATACCAATTGACTGGCATTCCTCCATTATGCATAATCATTTGGTTGAAAATCCCTTTGTTTCCTGGTGCCAAGAAGGCATAAACAAAGTAAGAAATAACAACCCATGAAAGGAAATAAGGAAGAAGTGACATCGTTTGATACACTTTTACCAACTTTTTATTTCTTAATTCACTCATGATAATTGCAAACGCAATAGAAATAATCAAGTTCAGTGTAATAAACCCAACATTATAAAGAACCGTATTTCTTGTGATATCAAAAGCAGCACCGGAAGAAAAGAGGAATTCAAAGTTTTTAAATCCTACCCAAGGACTATTGGTCAAACTGGCCAAAAATCCGTCTGGGTCAATATGAAAATCTTTAAAAGCCACCACATTTGCAAATACTGGAATATAAAAGAAGAATATCATCCAAATTGCACCCGGCAGAGCCATAATGATCAGTGCTTTATAGCGCCAAATATTCCGAAAAAAATTTTTCATTGATTTTTCTCCTTAATCAATAAAGTCCGGATTTCGTGAGCTGCAATTTGTGTGGGTGCGTCTGCTTCAATTTCATCTTCGAGTAAATTAAGTAATTTTGCTTCTTCTTCAAGCGCTAAACTTAATGACTGACCAGACATATTGTAGCCTCGTAAAACTAGACCATTATCTGATTCGCGACGTTTCATTGCCGTGATAGCAAATTTATCAGTATCAATTTCTAATATTTTCCCAGCTGACGGTAAAGTTTTTTCTGCTGACGGATTTGTCAGTTCTACCGTTGAAAATGGAACTTGTGCAATATAAGCATGTTGATAAGTTTCATAACGTTCACAAGCCGGTCCATGAAATTCTAAACTATAGTTAAAAGTATGACGCCCTAAAGTTTGAGCCTCTGGTGTCGGGAAGTAACCCCAATCACCAAGTTCTCCAACCCCTCTAAGCAAGGTCAATGCAATGACAGAGCTGTCAGTAATTTCATATTCATTTAAACCAAAATTACCAACAGTTAAACCATACTCTTCATTATGAAGATTAACGAAAGCTTGCTGATGCTGTGGATTTGTTGGATTTTCCCAAGTTTCAGGCATAACATTAGGTCTTGTCACTACTTCATAAATACTGTCAGCTTCGTGATTTTCGCTTGTTAATCCCGCTGGGAATAGTACACGAAGTCTGTGATCTTTCATTTGATTATCAATGCTTGTTTCAAAATCAACTTTTTTTGAATTTTTACGTACAGTGATTTTGCTTGTTACCTCTAAAGGCAAAAGTTTATCAGAACGACCAGCATTACGATAACGGAATTCCAAAACCTTTTTTTGTTCCTCATCCAATAATTCGTCAGCAGATTCAGGAATCATCAGCACTTGTTTAAGCTGAACTTCCGCAATTTCTGCTCTGTCAGTAATAATTGAAAACTCAACAGGACTGTCAGTAGAAAGAATGGATTTGGTATTTTTAGGTTGGAAATAGATATATTCATTTCCAATATCACCAGTGTCTTCAAAAACAAGCAAATCTTTAAAAACTTTATTGAGCGACTTATCAAAAATACTCAATGTTCCATTATGATTAACTGTCAGTTTCAAACTTTCATTTTCAATAGTTTGACCAGAAATCATACTTTCATTATTATTGACAGAACTGTCAGCATCGTCAGTAAGTACCAAATCAAAACTTTCCCAAGAAAAAGCACTCATTTCATTTAAAAATAATTTCACTTTCACAAATCGTTTCATGTAAGGAACTCGGAAACGATCTTTCGGTAAATCATAATCAAATAAGACTTCTTCTTCACTGATTTCAGCTGGGACTTCTTGACCTTCACGATTGATTACTTTATAAGTTGACTTAGGCTGTGCCTTAAGTTCATCATAAAGCTTTTCAGGAATTCCTTCTTTAAATAATTTACGCTCAAGAACTACTTCAACTTCAGCCTCACCTGTTTTAGAATGTCCAGCTGTATTAAAAACTACAAAAGGATGTTGGCCTTCAAAGTCAATCACTTTAGCGAGTTCAAATAATGCATCATCAGCAAGATATTTTCCTACTTCATTCGCTTTTTCAAAACGTGTCATCATTTCACGATGAACTTCGTCAACAGAGCAACCACAGATACTATCATGTGGATGATTTTGCATCAAAGTTTTCCAAGCATAAGTCAATTTATCATGCGGATACTCCCCTGTCACCCGATAAGCTAAACTGGCGAGAGGTTCTGTAACATTTTCTAACTGACGCTCAACTTTTGTATTCCATTGTTTGAGATAAACTCGACTCGAAGCCGTATTTGCTAAAGTGTACCAGCCATCAGTTTCCTGTGAGGTTAGTTCCCCTGTTACCGTAGATAAGTTTTCAGGCAAATCTGACCTTACAGCTTCTAAATAAGTTGGCCAATTAGAATGAACAAACTCATAATCTGGGAAAAGTTCATTTGCCAAGCGAATCGCTTTGCTCAAATCTTTCTGAACTGGTTGATGATCCACACCATTCATCATTAAGAGATGTGATGTCGAAGCAAATTTTTCAACATCTGCTAATTTTTGATTCCAAAAGTCAAGTGCTGCTGCTTTTTCAGCAGGAATTTCATTTCCATTTGAATACCAATTGGCAAATAGAATTCCAAGAATTTTTGTCCCATCAGGACCTTCCCACCACATTTCTGAAAATTGTGAACTATAGGCTTCCTCTGATTGTTCCAAAACTTGGTTATCAAACCCGATTGGCTTCACTCCTCGACCAAAAGCTGCAGCGCTAAGCCCTGCCCCTTTCATCATTTGTGGCGTTTGCCCCATATTCCCAAAAGTATCAGGGAAATACCCCAACTCAACGGGAGCACCCCAACGCTCCGATTCTTTACGCCCAACAAGCATATTACGAACGTTTGATTCAGAACTAATGAGGAAATCATCTTGTAAGATATAAAATGGACCGATTCTCAGTTTTCCAGCTGAAATCGCTGCTTGTACTTCCTCACGACGCTCGGGACGTACTTGCAAATAGTCATCTAAAATAATCGTTTGTCCATCCAAATGAAAGCTATCAAACTCAGGATCTTTCTTGAATAAATCAAGTAAATCATCCACTAAATTGACTAAACGCATATGATGTTCTTCATAAGCCATATACCATTCTCGATCCCAATGACTGTGAGAGATGATATGTACCGTTTTCTTTTTCATAAAGCTCTATCTTTCTAAAACTAATCTCATTAACTTATTTTTCAATTTGTATATCAAAATAATCCATGACTAACTCACAAAACATCATATTAGCCCAGCTAAACCATTCTCTAGTGTAATTTTTTGGATTATTCACATCAAATCCTTCATGCATCAAATGTGTTCCAGCGTCTGTTTCGACCAAATGATTTAAGATTCGTTCTTTTTCGCTCTTATCATTTGTAGTCATTCCTTCCATTGCTAAAGCAATTGGCCAGACATAATTTTCTGGTGTATGACTAGAACCAATTCCTCGTGCATATTTTCCTTCATAGTAATAAGGATTTTCTTTACTCAATAAAGTTTGTCGTGTTTTCAAATAAACTTCATCTTCAGCCTGACAAAATCCCAAATATGGAGCTGCAATCAGATTGGGAACATTGCTATCATCCATTAAAGTTTTGTTCCCAAGTCCATCAACATCATAAGCCCAAACTTCTTCGCCTTGTTGATTTTTAGTTTTGGCAAATTTCTCAAGTCCCTCTTGAATTTCATCTCTAAGCATCTTTGCTTCATTTGCAATTTCTTCATTAGATAGAAGCTCAGTAAAAATTTCCTTGATATAATCCAAAATAACAACAGCAAACATATTTGACGGAACCAAATAACCATACTCACAAGCATCATCACTTGGTCTAAATCCTGACCAAGTCATTCCAGTGTAGGCTGTCTTGGCTCCTTTTCCATCTCTTATTAAAGTATCTTCATGTCGCTCAGTATCTCGAACAAAATGGTAGGGAGAATCCTCATGATTTTGTTCTGTTTTAAAAACATTCAAGGTGTTTTTGACTGCTTTGATAAATTCTTCATCAAAATGTTTGGTATAACCTGTGTTTTTATAGACTAAGTAAGCGAGTTGAATAGGATAACAAAGGGAGTCAATCTCATACTTTCTTTCCCAAATCCAGCCTTTGTGTTCATTAAAGTTGGTATGGTCTGTCTGATGCCCAGCAAAGTTTTCACTTTCGTTGAAAGCATTAGCATAAGGATCTAGATTAATATATATCATTTGTTTTTTTACTAAACCAACAATCAAATCACGAATTTCTTCATCTTCACGTGCAAGTACCAAATAAGGTCTCATTTGAGCTGTCGAATCTCGTAACCACATTGCTGGAATATCACCTGTTAAAAGAAAGGTAGTCCTGTCATCATGCACTCTTAAAGTAGTTTCAAGTGTGTTTGAGAAAGAATGATTAAAGTTTACAGCCCACTCTTTATGTTCTTCTCCACAAAGAATTGTTATGTCATTCATAAACTTTTTAACAGATTTTGGAATATTTGCTTTCACTGCATCTCCTTTTAAAATTCATTTGATATATCATTTAAGGTTATTTTAATATAAATTTTTATATTTTGCAAGCGCTTTTTTATTAAAATAAGATTAATTATGTTATCTGTTTTTATTTTTTCTGAATATTATAGAGGTAGCAAGCCTATTTTTATCATTTTTACTTGTAAAAGACTTGTTTTTTTATAAAAAAAGAGTAAAATATGATATATCAAATAAAATACAAAGGGATACTTCTATGAGCTTACCACTCTACCAGCAGATTTCCGATGATTTAAAGCAAAAAATTGTCACTAAAACATTTAAATCAGGAGACCAGCTTCCCACTGAAAAAGAACTCTCAGAGACTTATTCAGTTAGCCGCATTACCGCAAAAAGAGCTCTTACTGAATTAGAACAGCTTGGTCTTGTCAGTAGAACACGAGGAAAAGGAACTTTTGTTCAAGAATTAAATAAAAATCATACCAAACTATTAAAAAGAGTGCTCTTTATTATTCCTTTTGAAGGAATGTCATTTGGAGATTTCACACAAGGTTTGGTTCCTGCTTTAAAAGTTGAAAACACAACCGTATTTATCACTTACGCAAGTTACCTTAAAGAAAATACAGCGGATGATATTAAAGAAAATTTTGATGGATTAATTTACTATCCAATGTATACAGAAGATTATCTAGATATCTTATTAGAACTTTCACTACAAAACTTTCCTGTCGTTCTTTTAGATAAACAAATTTACGACCTCGGATTTCCTTGTGTTTCCTCAGATAACTTTAATGGTGGTGAACAAGCCGCTCAAGCGCTCTTAAATTTAGGGCATAAACGAATTGCTTTTGTGGCTAGTAATGATACCCACCATCCCCAAACAACAAGAAATCGATACTTAGGATATGTCAAAGTTTTAAAAGAACAAGGAATCAAGTTTCACACTACTCTTGATGACTCACTTTACACCGAAAGTTCTGTTTTGGAACTTATTCATAATGAAAAAGTCACAGGACTTATCTGTGAAAATGACTTAGTCGCTCTTCAAACTATGAAGACTTTGCAAGATAGCCATTTTTCTGTTCCAAATGATATATCAATTATTGGTTTTGATGATATTCAAGCAGCAAGCTTATCAAATCCGCCATTAACAACCATTGCTCAAGATTTCATTGGTATGGGAAGAATCGCTGGCGAACTGCTTTTAGACTGGATTAAAAGCGGGCAAACCCCCAAAGATGTCAAAGTTCCAATCAATTTAATTAAAAGAAAAACAACTGAGGAGTTGAAATGAAGATAAACAAAATTGATACCCGTCATGGTACTGCTAACCAATCCACTTTTTCACATGGGAATTGCCTTCCTTACACTGGTTTTCCTTGGGGAATGAATTATTTTGCCCCTTCAACCGGTGCTGCTCGTGGGGCTTGGTGGTTTCATCCAGAAGACCGCACCTTTGAAGGCTACCGAATCACTCACCAACCCAGTCCTTGGATGGGAGATTTCTCACATTTGACAATGACGCCTGTTGCGGGTCCTTTGCCTGAAACTTCCTTGTGGCACACAGTAAGTTCATACCGTCCAGAAGAATCAACTTTTAATCCAACGCAACTCAAAATTACTCAATTACGTTATCAGATTACATCTCAGTTAATTCCATCAATGTATGGTGGAATTCTATCAATGAATTTTCAAAATTTAGGCCTCAAAGATAATGGCTTGATGCTTCATCTCCCCGGTTCTTATGAACTTCAACAACTTGACGATTACAGCTTAGAGCTTTCAATTATTAATTTTGCTGGTTGTGAAGATGAAAATTTTACTTTCTATCTCAAATTTACTGCTGACCAACCTTTTGTTTTAAGTGGAAATTTATCTGATGAAGATTCTTCCGTTCGCTTAGATTTCAAAGCAGCCAAGCAGGTTCAAATACATTTTGCTACCTCTTTTATTTCCAAGGTACAAGCCGCTCTTAATCTGGAACGTGAACAAGATAATTCAGCAGAAACATATTTGGAAAATGCTGAATCAGCTTGGAATAACCTTTTTTCACGTATCGAAATTGAGCATCATAATCAACAAGAAGTTTCCACTTTCTATCACAATCTTTATCGCTCATTTCTCTTTCCACAAACTTTTTATGAATTTGACCAAGAGCATCAAAAAATCCATTACGATACAAGCTCTAAAACTGTCAAGAAAGGCCCGCTCTATACAAACAATGGCTTCTGGGATACTTTCCGAACAGTCTATCCGCTTTATAGTCTAATAGCCGTTGACGAGTACGGTGATATGCTCGAAGGTTTCCTAAATTCTTATCGTGCGACTGGTTTTCTTCCAAAATGGCTTTCTCCTGATGAACGTGGTCTAATGCCCGGTACCTTGATAGACGCTGTCATTGCTGATGCTGCAAGCAAAAACATTCGTCCTGATTTGATGCCCGAGTTTTTGGAAGCAATGAAAAAAGGAGCCACAAGTCAATCTGAAAACTCTAATTACGGCCGTCGTGGCACAAAAGATTATCTAAAACTTGGTTATGTTCCGCTCACTCACCATGAATCAGTTAATCACACTTTAGATTACGCATTTTCTGATTATTGTATTTCTCAAGTGGCGAAACAAACCGGTGACAAAGAAACTTCAGACTTCTATGCCCATCAAGCAAAAAACTATCAAAATATTTTTGATTCTGAAACTGGTTTTATGCGAGCAAAAGATGCTGACGGAAATTTCAGACCTGACTTTTTAGATATTCGTTGGGGACGTGATTATGCAGAAGGTTCTGCTTGGCAGACTTCTTGGTCAGTTCTTCATGATTTTGCTGGATTGATTAAACTACATGGCTCAAAAGAAAATTTTGAAAACAAACTCATCGAGCTTTGCAACCAACGACCAAATTTCAATGTTGAAGGATACGGTTTTGAAATTCACGAAATGAGTGAAATGGCTGCTATCGAATTTGGACAAGTGGCTATCTCAAATCAACCAAGTTTCCATTACCCATACCTTTTTAGCTACATTGGTAAACCTTGGATGGCTACGCCTTTAATCAAAAATTTACTGACAGAAACATTTAATGATAGTCCGAAGGGCTATCCTGGTGACGAAGATAATGGAACAATGGCAGCTTGGTATATTTTTTCAAGCTTAGGATTCTATCCAGTCACGGCTGCTTCTAATCAATATGTATTAGGAATTCCACTTTGGGACAAAGCTAGAATCAACCTTTCCTCTGGTCAGCAACTTATTATTCTTGCAGAACCAAATGCTCCGCAACAAGTTTTCGTCAACCAAATCACATTTACTGACAAAAAAGTCAATGATACTTTTATCAAGCACGAAGAACTGATAAAAGGCGGAACCCTAAAATTTGATTTAGGAATCGTACCAAATCCACTTAAATATACGAACGAACAACTTCCTTATTCACTGACAGAAAATTAATTACCGACAGACCAGACCTAATCATTCTGTCAGTAAAAAAAACACGCTTGATTGATTAAAATCAGCGTGTTTTTTTATAAATTTAAGCCTATTTCTTTAAATCGGACCAAACCCATTCAGTAAACTCAGGAATATCAACTCCTTCATTTCTTGTCACTTCAAAGTGTTTAACTAGTGTCCGTTCCATTCGGTCAATGAAAGCTTTCGCTAGACCTTGATTAACTTTTCGGTTGACATAAAGAACTTGCATGGCATCAATCGCTTGGTGGAAACGGTCAAGCTCAGAGTAAACCCGCATATCATAAGTCGTCGTGATGTCACCATCTTCACGGTAACCATGAACAATCAAACCATCATGTCCTCTTTGATAGAAAATGGATTCGATTAAATCTTCATATCCATGGAATCCAAAAATTACTGGAGTGCCTGAAGGACCAAAGTATTTTTCAAATTCTTCATCTGAGAGTTCACGTTCTTGGTTGAGCGCTCCTTTTTTCTTTTGCAAGCGACCTAATTCAACCACATTCACATAACGGAATTTTGCCTGTGGGAAAACTTCGTTTATAAGATGTAAAGCTGCCAGTGTTTCAATTGTAGGCTCAGCTCCTGCTGAGGCAAAAACTAAGTCTACTGCTTCTCCATCTTTAGCCGTTGAAGCCCAATCAATTGTTGCAATTCCGTCAGTCGCCAATTTTTCAGCCTCTTCTTTAGTAAACCATTGTTGACGAGGTTGTTTAGAGGCTACAATATGATTAATTTTACTTCTATCTTGAAAAGCACGGTCAAATACGGCAAGCAAAGTATTCCCATCAGCCGGCAAGTATTGTCTGATAAAATCAGATTTCTTTTCAGCCAAATGAGTCAACATTCCAGGATCTTGGTGAGTATAACCGTTATGGTCTTGTTGGAAAACAGTCGAAGTCGAAATAACATTAAGCGAAGGATAATCATGGCGCCATTTTTGGTCTGCAGCTTGACGAATCCATTTGAAATGTTGAGTTAACATTGAATCCACGACTCGCAAGAATGATTCATAACTTGCAAATACTCCTGTGCGTCCAGTTAAAGTATAACCTTCAAGCCAACCTTCTGCTTGGTGTTCTGATAATTGAGAATCAATAATCCGACCCTCAGGTGAGATAAATTCATCATTTGGATTTTTTATGACTTGCATCCATTGACGATTCGTCACCTTAAACATTTCCCAAAAACGATTAGACATGGTTTCATCAGGACCAAACAAACGGAAACGCGTAGGATTAAGTTTGACTATTTCAGCAAAATATTTTGACAAAACATTCATATCCATATTGTCATTTGTATCAGGGAGTAATTTTCCTCGATTATTTTCAGAAATTGGATTTGCAAATTCTTGCCAATCTGGTAAGACCAAATTAGAAGAATCAACTCCCCCATTTGTTACAGGGTTTGAAGCCATTCGCATCTCACCTTTTGGTGCAAAATCACGCAACTCTTCTTTCAAACTTCCATCAGCATTAAATAAAGTTTCTGGTTGGTAAGAAGTCATCCATTTTACAAATTCTGGTAAAGTTCCCATATTTTTAGAAGATAATGGAAGTGGAACTTGATGCGCACGGAAACTATGTTCAATCGGCATTCCTCTTCCGTCAAATTTAGGACCTGACCAATCATTATAACGTGGACCACCCCAACCTTTTGGTAAACGTGCGATAACAATTGGCCAAGCTGGAATCTCTCCATTTTGATAACGATTATCTTCACGCGCATCTTTCTGAATTTGATGAATGTCTTCAATCGCTTTATCAAAAACTTCAGCTGCTAATTTATGATAAGCCATGTAATCATGAATATCATCATTTTCAATATAACGAGGTGAGTAACCCAGTCCTTCAAAGAATTTACGAATATCAACATCTGAAGTTCGAGCGAACAAAGTAGGATTTGAAATTTTAAAACCATTTAAATCAAGAATTGGTAAAATTGCCCCGTCATTCTTAGGATTAATGAATTTAATAGAGTGCCAACTTGTCATCAACGGTCCAGTTTCAGCTTCTCCATCCCCAACAACAGCAAAAGCAATCTGTTCAGGTTGATCAAGAATAGCCCCTGTTGCATGTGATAGCACATAACCCAACTCACCTCCTTCATGAAGTGAACCAGGGGTTTGTGCTGTCATATGCGACCCTATTCCTCCAGGAAATGAGAAACGTTTAAACAAACGTGACATTCCTTCCAAATCTTGAGTAATCTCTGGATAAGCTTCTGTATATGAGCCATCAAGATAAGAAGGAACAACCATAGCTTGTCCACCATGTCCGGGGCCACCCATGTAAAACATCTTTTGATTATATTTATTGATTAGACGATTAGCATGAGCATAGAGGAAAGTTTGTCCTGAAACCGTCCCCCAGTGCCCAATAGGATTGGCTTTAAGGTTTTCCGCTTTAATTGGAGTACCTGTCACAGAGAACAAAGGATTTTCTTTCAAGAAGATCATTCCCGCTCCAAGATAAGTTGCTGCTCGCCACCATTTATCAAGCTTTTTCAAATAAGCTTCTGAATTATATTCTGTCATTATTTCCTCCTGATTTTCCTTCATTATAGGTCAATTATGCTTGATATTCTAATAATTTGTTCATATATCCACTAGGAAACATTGCTACTCTTCTTCTAAATGATGCACACGATGCAGTAATTCTGCTTCGATTTGTTCGAGTGTTTTGCCTCTTGTTTCAATAACTTTTTTACTAGTAAACCAAATTGAGAGGAAACAACAAGCCGCATAAATCAGAAAAATTTTACCTGTTCCAAAAAATGATAATAATGGTAAGAACGTTAATGACACCACCCAGTTAGCAGCCCAGTTGACGGCAGCACCAAATGAATTCCCCAAACCACGGATTTTAAGTGGGAAAGATTCACCAATCATCACCCACATTACTGGTCCCCATGTTGCTGAGAAGAAGGCAATATATACCGTTAAAGCGATAACTGCTAAATATTTACCAAAGCCAATATGAGCATTTTCTGCTAAAATCATCCCTACTGACATCAATACAAGAGAAATTCCCATTCCCCAAGCACCAAAATTGAGCATCCACCGACGATTAACTTTATCCATTACTCTCATAGCAATATAAGTTACAATAACATTGAAAATACCAATCCCAATATGAGCAAGTAAAGCTGCGCTTGCCCCAAATCCTACCGCAACAAAAATTGATGGCGCAAAGTATAAGACTGTATTACAGCCCATAACCTGTTGAAAAATTGCCAGACCAATTGCCATAATTAAAACTGGACGTGACATTTGACCAAATAATTCTTGTAAGCCACCTTGTTTTTCTTCCTTAGCCATCAATTGAATATCAGAAATTTCTGCTTCAATCGAGTTTGGATCATCATTTATCATCCCTAATATTTCACGGGCCCCTGCTTCATTATCATGACGAACAAGAAATCTTGGAGATTCTGGCAAAAAGAGTCCACCGATGAAAAGAAGGGCTGCTGGAACAGTGGCCAAACCAAGCATCCAATGCCAATTTCCTGAAACTCCTTTTAAAGCATAGTTTGAGATATAGGCTAATAAAATCCCAGTCATAATCATCAATTGAAACATAGTTGAAACTCCACCACGAATTTTAGCGGGTGAAAGTTCTGATAAATAAGTCGGCACCAAAGCTGAAGCTGACCCAACAGCCATCCCGAGAATAACCCGAGAAATAATTAGTAACTCAGCGCTATTTGAAAGCCCTGAACCTAAAGCTCCAACAAAAAAGATGACCGCTGACAAAAGTAACAGACGTTTCCGACCAAGACGGTCACTCATTGGTCCAATCACGACCGCGCCAATTACAGCTCCCATTAAAACTGCCGCTGTAATCCATCCTTCCATCCAAGCCCAAGAACTCACCTGCCAGCTCTCTTTTTCAATAAAAAGTAGCGCTCCCGATATGACGCCTGTGTCATATCCAAATAATAAACCACCTAAAGCACCAAAAAAATAGATGAAAGTGGGAGAAAGTTTTCTCATGATAGTAACTCCTTAATTTTTATTTGCAAGTCTTCTTGCCTTTTTTACTACCCACAAATGATACCGCTTTCCACGCTTACTTTCTTGTAATCCTTGATATTTTAAAATGGAAATGTTGCTCATAATAAAGCTAAAAACTACTCTTATGTAAGAGTAGTTTTAATGTTTTTTATAATCCATACCAACTAATTTGTTCGTATCTCCACCCAACTTTGACAAGCGAGTCTCGTTCTGCACTACTCGAAGTATAAAAATGACTAATTTGTTTTCCTTTAGCATTAGGATTAAATAAACGATAAATTGCCGTATGTTTTGCGGGATCTGAGTAAAAACTGATTTGTTCATAACGCCACCCCGCTTTAACAAGTGAATCTCTTTCATAAGAGGACAAAGTATAAAAATGTTCACCTGAATTGGGATTATAAAGTCGATAGACCGCATTACCAGTTGCTGGTTGTTGAGAATTAACACCCTCATAATTCCACCCTACTTTTGTCAAACTAATTACTTCGTTCAAATTTTTAGTATAAAGATGTTCACCATTATTTGGATTGTAAACACGATAAAGTGCTGTGGCTTTAAGTGCTGGTACATTATTTTGAATCCAATTGATATTACTTGTAGTGAGTTGAACACCGTAGTTGGGATACTGTGAAGCGAGAGCGGAAGGAACTTTGTTGTTATCCCCATTTGGATTTGGGTTCAGATACTGCGCCTCGGCAACATTAATACCAACAATATTTTGACTTGTATTAAAAACAGGACTTCCACTTTGACCAGGATACATACTGATGTTGGAATAGCTAAACAACGGACTACTAAATCGTGAAACATTTCCCGACATCCCCTACATTTGACCCGCATGATCTCCTGGAAAACCGACCAAAGAGATAGTCTGATTAGTTGAAAGGGCCGATGTCATTCCCATCCAACCTGTTGATAAACCTACATTTTTAGAAAGAGTAAGAATTCCTAAATCATCTGCATTATTGCTTGGATAACCTTTCGTAATGACCGAATCTTTTGCCACCCAATCTGGATTCGCGACTTTCCCAGTTACTGTTGTAGCCGTATTAGAATTGTATGTCCCGTTTGCGTTGGCTTGATAAACCGTTGCAGATTTAATATAACCACCATTGGGTCTATTGTAAATTACATGACCCGCTGTTAATACTGTATTAGGAGCAATAATTACTCCACTGCTATAATAGACTGTTCCATTTCCACCAACTGTTACAATATATACAATTGTATTGTAAGGAAATTGATTAGCACTTGTTATCATTTTTCGTCCATCTGGCTGATAAACATTGCTAGCGGAAATACCACCTGCAGGTATAAAAGGTTGGCTATCTGCCAGAACATTTGGTGAAAACAAAAGTAATGCTGAGGTAAGTAGATAGAATTTAATTGTTTTATTCATTATAAAGTTTTCCTTTCTAAGCTGGACTAAGTGGACCAGATTGTGGTGGTTCTGGTGAACTAAAGCAAAACGCAACTCCTTCATCATTCCAACCTATTTTTGTTAAAAATGCTGTTTCTTCAATACTTTTAGTATAAAAATGTTGACCGCTATTTGGGTTATAGAGTCTATTGATAATTTCCCCATGTGGATAGCCATAGTGAGAGGCATCATAGAAAACAATCCCCTCATTGACCCAATCATAATTTTTAAGTTCACTTACTTCATTAGTGTTTGTTGTGTAGAGATGTTGACCGCTATTTTTACTATATAAACGATAAACAGGAATTTTATCATAATTTTGACCGTTCATCGTATAGTATGAAGTTCCAAGGACTCCCTCATAGCCCCAACCTAAATGGACAAGATTATTTTTCTCGGTAAGTCCCATTGTATAAACATGCTCACCCGAATTTGGATTATAAAGGCGATAAACTGGTCCATTAAAGTTTGCCGTAACAGCTTTTGCCGGTGTTGCTTCTTTGATTGATAAACCGAGTCCAAGCAAAAGCGCTCCAAATAAGAGTCCGTTTTTGAAAAGTTTTTGATGTGTAATATGTGTGTTCATAAAAACACCTCCTTATCGTTAATAGCTAAAACAGCAAAAGAAATACATTTGTAATCTTTTGGTTAATTCGTTATTTTGAGAAAATTATTTTCTCACCATGAGTATAGCGCTTTAGTTTGAATTAAGCAAGAACTATTTTTTTGTTATTTTAATCCTTATATACAAAAACGTAACTAAACAGAAATATTATTTAGGACTTTTGCGTATGTCTTCCATGCTAAAAAACTACTCCTAATCAAGAGTAGTTTTTTTGTTGTTATTTCTTATCAACCGTGCCGGATTTCCAGCAATTATGCAGTGGCTAGGAAATGATTTGGTCACCACAGAGCCAGCACCAACGACAACATCATCTCCTAAAGAAACTCCAGGCAAAAGAATCACTGAACCGCCAAGCCAACAATCATTACCAATTACTATTGGCCCATCATATTGCCAGCCTTCCCGTCTTAAAAACACATCCTTGGCATGATGATTAGGTGTAAATAATTGACAATTTGGTCCAATAAAACAGTTTTTCCCAATCTTAACCTTACCCGCACTAATAATCTGAAGTCCACTATTAATAAAAGTATTTTCTCCGACTTTAAAACGATTGGGATATTCCAAAGCAGTTATTGGAAAATATATTTCTGAACTTTGAGGTAAATTTGGAAGAAAATTATCCAAGAGTTTTCTTGCTTCATCAATATTTTCTTTTGCCTTATCATTAATTTCAGAAATTTTTTGACTAGAATTTTTGACTATTTTTTGTAGTTCTACTTCTTTGCTATATTGGTACCAATCACCATTATTTATTTTATCAAAAATAGATAGCTTTGCTAAACGTAATTTTTCTGCTTCATCTAACATTCTCATCTCCTTTTTCCTTTACTAAAAATCCCTTACTACAAATATGTAGGTAAGGGATTGTAGACTAATCAAATCTTGATTCACTTGTTTTCCAAGTATAAGAACCGTCTGGTAAGATCTTGTCTCCTAATTCTTTATAGTCAAAGTTATAAAATTCTGCAACTCTATCATATCCAGAATAATCAACGGCAGCAAGCCCGACAAATGCTTCAGTGAAGAATCCGCCATAAGTTTGTAAAACATAATCATCTGAAAGGACAGCCGCATCTAAGACTACAGGAATTTCTATGAATTTTTTGCCGTCAAAACTATATTCATAAGAATATGATTCTTTACGGACTTCAGTGCGGAACCAAACATATTCAGTTCCGTCAGGAATTTTAATGGCATTATCTTTTAAATAAGAAGTATAGTTTCCTCTGTTATTCTCAGCAACTTCAATGACAGCTCCATTGATTTCATTCCATGTGATAAAAGCGAAGGACCAATGACGGTCATTGTAATAGTTGGTTAATCCAGCCATTTGTTGGTAAGAAAATGGGTTAAATTTTACTTTGACTTCTGCGTCAAAATAGAAAGTTTGCCAACGTCTAGCAATCAAAGATAAATCAAAATTATTTGCCAAAGAGCCCTGACCAATCAATGTTAACTTGCCATTTCCAACTGAACCCATTTTCTCAGTAAATGGGACACGCAATGTATTCCAGTTAATATCCAAAGTAGAACTTGCAAAATCGTCTTTTTGACTGTGGTCAGCAGGTGCATTAGTCTGAATTGCATCTTTTGGTCCTTCGACAAAAGTTGTCCCACCATGACCACCAACAATACGTGGCCAACCTTCTTCGTCCCATTCCACTTTTTGGATAGAAGTTTCACGACCTAAAGAGCTCCAACCACGAGGGTCTGTACTTGATTCATTTTTATGATTCCATGGTCGAGCGCATAAGGAAGCATAATACCACTCACCTTTGGGTGTAGATACAAGACCTCCGTGTCCTTGCTTTTGAATATAATTATCAGGAGTATCAAAGTTTGTAATAAATGGGTCGCCGGGTTCAGTTTCAAAAGATAAAGTATCCAATGTTTTAGAGCGGGCCACGACTTCTTGGTGCGTAAAGACTGTTCCACCTTGAGCCGCAAAAAGATAATAATAATCATTAATTTGGTAGAGGTGTGGACCTTCAACCAATTTAACATTTGTACCATTGTAAATCGTTTTAGCTGTTTTAGGTTGTAACTTCATTGTTGTCACATCAAACTCAGTCAATGTGATTCCGTCAAATGGATGCTTGTATTCACGATGATCCCATGTTTGTTGAACTAAGTATTTCCGTCCGTCTTTATCATGGAAAAGTGAAGCGTCAAAGCCAAGACCATTGAGCTTGATTGGATCTGTCGATGGTCCTTTGATGTCTGTAGCTGTTGTTAAATAATTGGTCATATCTTTGAAAGCACCATTGACAACCTTAACATCTGTATAAACAAGCCAAAATTTACCATCAGCATAGGATAAATCAGGGGCCCAAATTCCACCTGAAGCTGAGTTTCCTCTCATATCCAACAAAGTGGTTGTTGACAATGGACTTGGAAGTAGGTTCCAATGTTCTAAATCTTTTGATTCGTGCAAACGAACGCCAGGAAACCACTCAAAAGTGGAGTTCGCGATGTAATAAGTATCTTCTACGCGAATAATGCTTGGGTCTGCATTAAACCCGGTAAGAATTGGGTTTTGAATAAGTGACATGATTTTGTCTCCTTTTAATATAAATTATTCCGCTTCCTTAAATTGAGCACGTTTTTTATCAAGCTGTTGATTAATCTCTGCTACATCCTTATCAGAAATTGGATAGAGTTGCATAATAATCATTGATATAAGAGCAAGAACAGCTGGAATCCAAATTGCTGTGAGATTTATACCAGCTAAGGCATTAGCATGTTGATGTGCTGCTGTCTCATTGAAACCATAAGCTGCTAAGAACCAAAGTGGAATCGCTCCACCTAATGTAAAACCAATTTTGAAGAAAAGTCCCATGATTGCGTTAATAATCGCAGCATTTCTTTTACCCGATTTGAGTTCTCCATAAGCGACAACTTCAGGAACTAATGCCCACATGAATCCTGTTGCTGAAGTTAAGCCCCATTGTTTAATAAAGGTAGCAACATAAGCTAACCATAGGGCATCATGCATTCCATTAAGGGACCAAATATATGTCAAAATTTCTCCAACAATGAACATTCCGATAAAAAGATGGAAGAAACCTTTTTTACCGAAAATTTTCTTTAAACGAGGCCAAAAGATTGGGAAAACAATTCCTGGAATTGAAGCAATGAGGCCAATGGCTCCCATCCATTCTGAATGTCCAACAACAAATTGATTAAAGAAACCATTTACAGTATTCATGAAAAACATGAAAGTGAAAGCTAACATGAAGAAAATCCCTAGAATCACAAGTGGACGATTGTTCTTTAATTCAAGGAAGAGGTCAGTTGTTTTAACTTCTGCCGATTGTTCTGCTGTTGCAACCACACGTTCTTTGGTCAATTTATAACATAGGAATAAAGCTATTGCACCAATAATCATATAAACTGAGTAAACTCCAAACCAAGCATGTCCCGCTGAGGGATCAGTATAATTCCCCATATGAAGTTTAAGGCCAAATAATCCAGTATCTTTAAGACTTCTTTCTTTCGGTGCTGCCATTTGAACAAACATTGGAAAGAGGGTATAGACTAAGAGATTTGCTCCATTTGCCAACATCATCCGTGTACTTGTCAGCTTATCAACGGATTCCGGATTACGAGTTAATGATGCATTAAGTGAACCATAAGGAATATTAACAACTGAATATACTAAGTCTAAGGCAAAATAAACGATAAAAGCAAAGGGGACAGACCCTTTAACACCTGGTAGAGGCGCAAAAAGTAAGGCAGCTAAAATCACTAGAGGAATACCTGCTCTTAAAAGCCAAGGACGATATTTTCCTGCTTTTGATGTTCTTTTATCAATAAAAGTCCCAACCATTGGGTCCCAAAATACATTAATAATTCGGACAAACAGAAAAATAAAACCGGCTGTTGCAGTACCAATCGCATTGACTGTTGTCATATAGAGTGCTAAAAATCCACCAACAGTCCCAAAGACAAGGTTTTGTGCAAAATCCCCCATTCCATAACCAATACGTTCTCCAAGCGTTAATTCATGATATTCATCATGTTGAACTTGTTTGATTTTATTACTCATTTTTGAGTACATCCCTCCTATTATTTTATTAAAATTATTTTTACTGATGAGTCTGTCAGTAAATTTTTAATCCGTTGTAAATAGATATTCTGTTATAAAAGTCTTTTTTTGACCTGCTTTAAGCTCAATCGTTCCCCATTCAGGATGATGAACAAGGTCAGGTATTTCTTGAAATTCAATAGCAATTCCGCGATTTTTGGACATTGGTCTGTCATTAATCATTGACTCTATTTCTGGATTTGTGGCTGTATAAATCACGACCGCTTGTCTATCAGTTTGAGCTACTAGTTTCCGACCAGATAAAGGGTCATAAAGCATTAAACTTTTATCTTCTTTGGGATTAAAAACAAAGCAATCATCTAGTCCTACGGGATTATCTTTTAAAAGTTTTTTGATTGAAACGCTTTCTTTAATGGAATAAGAACTGTCGTCAACATTTAGAAGACGACCAGTTGGTATATTCTCTTGATTGGTTTCAACCAGAAAGTCAACATTTGCTTGAATGAAATGCTCATGAGTCGTTGATAATTCTGCTGACAGATTAAAATAAGGATGCCAAGCCGGATTAAAGACTGTGTCAGTTGCTGACAGACCTGATATTGTCACTTCTAACTTATTGTCAGTTAATTTATAAGTAACTTCTGCTTGGATTTGACCTGGAATGCCTGACTCTCTATCGGTTAAACTTAGCGTGATACCAACAGATGAGTCTGTTTCAAAAGTCTCATAAGTCCAAAATTGTCTTTCCCAACCATGACTTCCTGAATGTAAATTATTTTTTCCTTCATTTGCCTCTAAACTGACAGAATCATAAGTAGCGCCTGAAATACGCCCGGCAACTGGACCGCAAATTACACCATAATATCCTCCATCATTTGCATAGGTTTCGGAATTATTTTTGGATAAAAGAATATTTTCAAATGTTCCATTTTTGTCAGGAATGAGGAGTTGATGGACTCTTGCTCCATAATCATGGACAACGATGGTGAGTCGTTCATTTGATAATGTAATCTGACTAATTGATTTGTCAGCTCTAAAAGGCAAAGATTCTTTGGAAATGGTAAATGTCATAATTAACCTTCGTCATTGAATTCTACTAATTGATGAGAAATTTCAGAGATATTTTTATAAACTTGTTTCCAAATTTGATAAATTTGCTCATAACGTGCTACATTTTTTGGATTTGGTATGAAACTGGCTTCCTTGTAATGAACAAAAGCTTTAGTGACCGCTTCTAAGCTATCAAAAAGTCCGCAACCAAAAGCAGCAATCATACAAGCACCAAGTCCCGGTCCCTGCTCAACCGTTAAGCGAATCATTTCAGAATTAAAAATATCTGCTTGCATTTGCATAATGTCGGGATTTTGCGCACCCCCACCTACGGAAATCAAACGTTTAAACTTCTTGTTTTTCGTTTTTTCCATGATATCTTTAGAATCACGCAATGAAAAGGTAATTCCTTCAAGCACTGCTCTTGAAAAATGTTTTTGTTCATGATGAGCAGAAATTCCTATAAAACTTCCGCGAATTTTTGAATCAAAATGTGGTGTTCTTTCACCTACAATATATGGCGTAAAGAGCAATCCTTCTGAACCAGGAGAAACTGTGTAAACTTCTGACAAAAGTTCATTGAAACTCAAGCCTTTTCCAAAAGTTTCCTTATACCAGTTTAAAGAATTTCCAGCAGCCAAGGTTACTCCCATTGAGTAATAAGCACCCGGAACCGTGTGATTAAAGAAATGAAGTTTTCCTTTATAATCTGCAATTTTAGGTTCATAAGCGGAAACGACTCCGGAGGTTCCCATTGAAATCAAGCCCACTTCTTCATTGATTAAACCAACACCCAGAGCGGCGGCAGCATTATCGGCTCCACCAGCAAATACTTTTACTTTATTTGTCAGTTTATAGCGTTCAGCTATTTCTGCCTTGACAAATCCTGTTCGGTCAGTGGATTCAATCAATTCAGGTAGAATTTTCCTTTCAATATTGAATGCGTCAGTAATTTCCTCTGACCATTGTTTTTTCTCAATATCTAAAAGTAAAGTTCCTGCTGCGTCAGAAAATTCGGTATAAATATTTCCTGTCAGCCAAAGGCTCAAGTAATCTTTTGGCAACATTATTTTTTTAACTCTTGACCAAACCTCTGGTTCATTTTCTTGGAGCCAAAGAATTTTTGGTAAGGTAAATCCTTCAAGAGCAATATTTTTTGTAATCTCTAAAAGTCGCTGACCAAGTCTGTCAGTAATTTCTTGACATTGTTTGCTTGTTCTCACATCATTCCAAAGAATTGCTGGATAAACTGGTTTATTATTGTCATCTAAAACAACTAATGAATGCATTTGCCCCGAAAAACTAATGCCTGCAAGTTGCTGACCAAAATCTGAAATTTCTACTGACAAACCGGTCAGTACTGATTCAAGTGCCACAATCCAATATTCTGGACGTTGTTCAGAATAGCCTTGTTTGGGCGTATCAATTTGGTATTCAGCAGATTTTGTTGTAATTAAATTACCAACTTCATCCATCAAAATTCCTTTAAGACTTGATGTTCCTAAGTCAATTCCTAACACGTAAGTCATTATTATTCCTCATAATAAAAGAGAAGGACGAGGAGGAATTCCTCGCCCTCTTTTAAGTTCTAAATTTTAAACAAGATAGTCATTCAATACTGATTTGATGTATTCCAAGTGATTAGAATCAAGTTCAATATCGTCACCATGTTCAAGTGCAAATGCGGCAAGACTTTCAAAAGTTGCTGTTCCATTTTCAATAGATTGTCCAACTTCTGTATTTTTGTATGAACTATAACGTTCGTCAACAATATCAGACAAGAATTTATCTTCAATGATTGCTGCTGCACCTTTCAAAGCACGCGCATAAGTATCCATCCCTGCAATATGAGCAAGAATTAAATCTTCTGCTTTGAAACTTGTACGACGTACTTTCGCATCAAAGTTAATTCCACCTTTGCCAAGTCCACCGTTCAAAAGAATTTGGTGCATCGCAAGTGTGATATCAATAACAAGTGTTGGGAATTCATCTGTATCCCAACCAAGCAAGTAATTTCCTTGATTGGCATCAATAGAACCCAAAGCATTGAAAGTACGAGCAGTATTTAATTCGTGTTCAAAAGTGTGTCCAGCCAACCAAGCATGATTTGTTTCAAGATTGAGTTTGAAATATTTGTCCAAATCATATTTTTGCAAGAAAGCAAGAGCTGTTGCTGAGTCAAAATCATATTGGTGAGTCATTGGTTCTTTTGGTTTTGGTTCAATCAAGAAAATGGGCAAGTGGTTGATTGATTTTGCATAATCAATTGCCAAATGGAAGAATTTTGCCATATGATCCATTTCAAGACCCATATCTGTATTCAAAAGTGATTCATAACCTTCACGACCACCCCAGAAGACGTAATTTTCACCACCGAGTTTTTTAGAAAGTTCAAGACCTTTTTTAACTTGTGCAGCACCATAAGCAAAGACTTCAGCACGATTAGAAGTTGAAACACCATTCATATAGCGGGGATTTGAAAACATGTTTGCTGTATTCCAAAGTAATTTAATCCCTGTTGCTTTTTGTTTTTCAAGAAGGTGGTCAGTAATTTCGTCCAAATTAGCATAAAATTCTTTCAAAGAATTTCCAGTAGGTGCAATATCAATATCATGGAAACAATAATATTTAACACCTAATTTTTCAGCAATTTCAAAGAAAGCATCTACTCGACGGTGAGCACGGTCAAGTTCAGAACCACCTTCCAAATCCCAAGGGCGTTCCATTGTTGCTCCCCCAAAGGGATCTGACCCATCCATTGTAATTGTATGCCAAAATGCAAGGGCAAAATGAAGTTGTTCTTCCATTGTTTTACCAGCAACTACTTCTTCTGGATTATAATGGCGAAAGGCAAACATATTTTTAGTTTTTGTACCTTCGTATTTGATAGGTGCGATGTCGTTAAAGTAAGCCATTTTTATAGCTCCTCCTCTTTATGATATTAATATTATTTTCAAACTCGTAATTACTACTATACATTTCTTGTAATATATGTCATAATAATAGTGATTAGGAGAGAATGAACATGAAAAACGAATTAGAGAATATTTATCATTCAAAAATAAATAATCTTAATTTTTTACTTGTCGATATTACTTACAGAAAACCTCACCTTCATTTTGACATTGAATTAGCTTTTGTCTTAGAAGGGGCTGGTCAGGTAATAACGCAAGAGCAATGCTTTGAAATCAAAGCTGGACAGGCAATTATCTTTAATAGTTGCCAAGTTCACGAACTATCTTCAAGCGACTCTATGAAACTTTTGATTCTACAGTTTTCATCAGAAATTTTTAAAATTATCTTCCCTCAGCTGGATAAAATTTATTTTGAAAATCATCCTTTCAATCTAAAAAATCAACCTGAAACTTTAAAATTACTCTTACAAGCGGCTTTAAGTTATTTTGCTGATGATAAGAATAATTCCTTGCGTACTCACGGATATACTTCCCTTTTATTAGATCGCTTATTAAGTATTTCTGAATACAGTATTTTAAGCAGTTCTGAACAAAATAAATTAATGGATCTCCAAGAGCGAATGGAGAGAATTTCTTCTTACATTCATGAAAACTACGACCATAAAATTTCTTTAGAAATGATTGCTTCGCATGAAGGACTTTCCAGAACGTATTTTTCCCATTTCTTTAAAAGTAATTTTGGGATTAATTTCAACGAGTATTTAAATAAGATTCGTTCTGAAAAAGCAAGAACATTACTTTCTTCTTCTAAAGATAATTTATTAAATATTGCTTACATGTGTGGTTTCTCAGATATCAGAACGCTCAACACCGCTTTTCTTAAATCTTATGGTGTTCTACCGAAGGAATTTAGAAAAAATAGTGTACTCTTCCCAAATCTCAACTATATGACTTTCAATCAAGATAAAATTGATAATCAAGTTTTTTATTCTGATAGAGGCTCTTTTGATATTTTGCAATATTATTTAGAAAAAAACTTTGAAAAAACAAGTAGTCATTTTTAGACTCTTTATTTTTAACAAGTTAATGATATCGCTTTCTAAGAATCTTATCTTACTGTTTTGTTCTATTTTTCAGGGGAAATGTTGTCATTTTATCATACCTAAATCAAATAAAAAAAATACTTGGCTTTTACCAAGTATTTTTTATTAATCCCAAATTTTAGTTGCTTTAATTTCATTAATCGTTTGGTCAAAATCATTTGTTAAGATTGTCACATGTCCCATTTTTCGATTATGTTTAGCATCTGCTTTTCCATAATCATGTTGATGCCAATCGGCATGCTCATGATTAAGATTCTTAACTGCCTCAACGTGTTGCCCTAAAACGTTCAACATAATGGCAGGTTTCAAAAGTTTAGGTTCTGGTAGGTCTTCTCCTAAAATCCCTTTAATATGTAAATCAAATTGATTGAAATCACAAGCTTCAATGGTAAAGTGGCCACTATTATGTGGTCTTGGTGCTAGTTCATTGACATAGATTTGACCATCTGCTGTTAAAAACATTTCCACACATAAGGTGCCAGATAGCTCTAATTTTTCCGCAATTGAGGTCGCAATTTTATAAGCATTCTCTGTAATTTCAGCAGATATACGAGCCGGAGAAATCGTCTGATGTAAGATGTTTTCTCTATGTTCGTTTTCAGCTAGAGGAAAAACCACATATTCGTGACCATTTCCACTAATAATAACAGAAATTTCACGTTCAAAAGAAATAAAATCTTCTAAAACACATTCTGAAAGTTCTGTCAGTGATTTAGCTGCTGACAAGTCTTTATCAGCATTTAAAACCACTTGTCCATGACCGTCATAGCCTCCAGTTGTTGTTTTTAAAACTTGTTTTCTAGTTACTGTTTCTGGGAGTTTTTCCGCTGAATCTACGAGTTGCCAAGGTGCAACATTAACTTTAGCTTCGTTGGTCAAAAATTCTTTTTCAAAGCGACGATTTTGCGTAATCTCTAACAGACGTATTCCTTGAGGAATCCTTACACAGTCTTCAATTTCGTGCAAAGCTTTTGCTGATACATTTTCAAACTCATAAGTAATGACGTCACAAGCATAGGCGAGTCTTAATAAGTTTTCAACGTCATCATAAGGTGCAACAATCAGTTCATCAGATACTTTTGCCGCAGAACAGTTTGGATTTGGGTCAAGTGTAATGACTTTATGTCCCATGTATTGAGCAGCAATTGCCATCATCTGTCCAAGCTGACCTCCACCAATAATACCAATTGTTTGCTTTGTATTCTTTATCACAAGTCTTCCTACCCTTCATTATTTGAAATCCTACAACTTTTGAACTCTTATTAAAGTAATGCTTTGTTTGATTCCTCAACCATTTCTTGTGCAGCAGCCCGATAGACCAACAATTTTTGGTATAAATTCTCGTCTGTATTCGCCAAAAGTTGCAAAGCAAATAAAGCAGCATTTTTTGCTCCAGCCTCTCCAATTGCCATTGTCGCTACAGGAACCCCTGCCGGCATTTGAACAATCGAATAAAGTGAATCCAAACCAGACAAAGCTCGCGATTTTATTGGAACGCCAATGACTGGGACGAGGGTCTGAGCAGCTACCATTCCTGGCAAATGAGCGGCTCCACCAGCACCCGCGATGATAACTTTATAACCTGCCTCACGAGCTTGGCTCGAAAATTCAGCCATTAAAGCTGGTGTTCGGTGTGCGGATACGACCTTTTTTTCATAAGCTAAACCAAAGTCATCTAAAATTTTTGCTGTTTCTTTCATTGTCGCCCAATCTGAGCTCGAACCCATGATAATTGCTACTTCTGCCATTTTATTTTCTCCAAATATCCTAAAATTTCTTTTTCGTCTAAATGAACATCAGCAAAATCTAATGTTCGATTATTCCCAATAGCAATGGAAAGTTCCGCATGAGCTAATAATTGGATATCATTTGCATCATTTCCAAAAGCAATATATTTTTCTTCGGGAAAATATTTACGAAAACTTGTATATTTATTAACAGCTTTTGCCGTTAAATCAATATTTTCACTTTCCTCGTGACTGACAATTTCAAGCTCTAATTTTGTCAATTCATTTAAAATATTCTCCTCTTGATGATTGAGTAAACAACATTTGATAGCTTTATCAATTTCGGAAAGCCCAATATTTTGTGCTAAATGAAGTTGGTCAAGCTTGTCATTAATTTTAGCTTTTGTATCATCTCTATTCAAAAGAGCATAATTCCAATCTGAATCAACTAAATAATCCAAATCATTGTCAGCAATTATTTTTTTTATTACCAAAAAATCTGACTCTAAGATTGGTTGAACAATCTCAATTTCTTGATTATTTCGCACAATAGAACCATTTCCACCAATTAAAAAATGCTCTGGAAATGCTGACAGTAATGGCAACATATCCCGAATAGGACGGGCGGATGCAAAAACCAGTTGATTTTTTACTGACAGTTCTGTCAGTAATTTTATAAGTTCTGACGAAATCATTTTTCCGTCAAAACAAATCGTCCCATCAAGGTCAAAAACGAAAATCATCTTTCCCCATTTCTAAACAAATTTCTCCAGCCGAAAAATTTATGTCAGTAACTTTGAACCCTTACTATTCAAATTATTTTACGGCTTTTGAACCAATATCATGACGATAAAAGAAACCATCATTTTCCAATTTATCAAGTTTTTCATAAAGCAATTTCTGTGTACTTTTTACATCTTCTCCCGTTTCAGAAACAAGATAAACTCGGCCTCCACTAGAGATTAATTGATTATTTTCATTTTTGGAAACTCCTGCATAATAAACATTTAAACCTTCAGGAATTTCTGGAAGAATAAGTCCCAGTTTTGCTTGACTAGGATAGCCTTCTGCAGCAACAACCACACCCAAAGTCACACCAGACTCAAGCCATTCTAATGTTGGCTCATTTCCAGCTAAAATATCAATAATTACTTGAGCTAAGTCACTTTTTAAACGGGGGAGAACAACTTGGGTTTCAGGATCCCCAAAGCGTGCATTAAATTCAATTGTTTTGACTCCGTCTTCTGTCAAAATTAAACCTGCATAAAGAACACCTGTAAATGATTTTCCTTCTTTTATCATTCCAGCTACTGTTGGTTTAACAACTTTTTCCAGAGCCTCATTTACAACCTCCTTAGAAATATGTAGGACCGGTGAGTAAGCCCCCATTCCCCCTGTGTTAGGGCCTTTATCTCCATCAAAAGCTCGTTTGTGGTCTTGAGCAATCGGCATCGGATATATTTTCCCGTCATGGACAAAACTAAATAAAGAAAATTCTTCACCATCAAGAAATTCCTCAATCACAACTTTTCCTTGACTACCAGAAAAAATATCGACCAGAGCTGACTTAGCGGTCTCAATATCAAAGGCAACCGTCACACCCTTTCCAGCAGCAAGCCCATCAGCTTTAATAACAAGAGGAACTCCTTTTTCATCTAGATATGCAAGAGCAGGCTCTAAGCTATCAAAAGTAGCATAATCAGCCGTTGGAACCCCATATTTTTTCATAATTGATTTTGCAAAATCTTTAGAACCTTCTAGCTCTGCGGCCATTTTATTTGGCCCAAAAATTGGTAATTCTGCTTTTATAAAAGCATCGACGACGCCATTCATCAAAGCAGTTTCTGGGCCAACAAACGTTAGTCCAATGTTTTGATTTTGAGCAAATTCAACTAATTTATCATTAGATAGTTCGGAAATATCAACTATTTGAATTCCATCTTTTTCCATTCCTGAATTGCCTGGAGCTACAAAGACTTCTTCAACTTGAGGACTTTCCATAAATTTTTTTGCTAAGGCATGTTCGCGGCCGCCAGAACCAATTACCAAAATTTTCATCATTTCTCCGATATTCCCAAACGCTTTTTATATACACAAACTTGTGTATTCAGCTATTTTATTTATTATTCAACAAATCTTGAACGAATAATAAAAGTCAAAGTGACGATAGCTCATCTATCTTTTCTTGCTTTATAAATCTTATAATTCTATCTTAAAAGATTTGTGATAAAAGAAAAAGCCTGAACAAAAGTTTCAACAAATAAGAAGAGAGATTGTTCGGTATTTACTCAATTCTAGCCAGAGTTTTCCTCTTGAAATTTTTAAATGACAAATTTGTTTATCAGCTTTTCTATCGCAATTTTCATTAAAAACATGTAAAATAAATCTAAGTAGAAAAAGAAAGCGAAAACTTATGGCGACTCAACCAACCAAAGATAAAATTATTAGTAGCAGCTGGGAACTTTTAGAAGAACTTCCTCTCACAGAATTTTCAATGCGTAAATTAGCTAGTCGGCTAGGAATGACAGTGTCTTCTCTTTACTACCATTTTTCAAGTAAAGAAGCACTTTTTGCAGAACTTATTGATAAAGCAAGCCTTGAAATTATTTTTCCAGCAAATGAGAAAACGTGGCAAGACCGCCTTTTCGTCTATGGTAAAAATATTTATGCTGTTTTAGAATCTTATCCAAACCTCGCACAATTGATGATGGATTATCCACCAGAATCTGAGAACTATCTTCGGCTCTTTGATAAACTTTTAATGATTGTAGATGATCTCAAGCTTTCTGATGATCATAAATTTTACACCATTAACCTTTTTCTAAATTTTATTTACACCAGTAAAATAGATAGTGATCGTTTAGTAGAGCAACCCGAAAAACCTCTTTCTACTGTCAAAATTCCTCTGGTACAACTGGCTCCTTTTCTCGATAAATATTGGCGAACTGAAAGCCTCACCAGTCTTAGCTCTTCTGAAAGTTTTGAGTTTGGTTTACAGCTTATTATTTCAGGAATTGAAAAAATGCTTAAAATTAATTAATTTATAAAAAACTTCCTGAGGAAGTTTTTTTCTTGACTTTATTTCAGAACAATGGTATCATTTTTACCGAACGGTGTTCTAAAAATATAAAAGAAGGTTCTTTATGAATAATACTAATGATTTTAATTTAAAAAAAGTCTTACCTGCGGTTCTAACAATTGCAATTGGAATGCTTTTAGTAATGATGGATACAACCATTATGAATGTCACTCTTCCGCATATCCAGTCTGCTTTCCATCAAAATCTCTCAAATAGTCAGTGGGTCATTACTTCTTATACTTTAGCTATGGCCACAGTTATTCCATTTGCTGGATTTTTGGGAGACCGCTTTTCAGATAAAAAAGTTTTTGCTTTAGCAATCATTTTTTTCACTATCGCTTCATTTCTTGCAGCTAACGCTCACTCACTGCAAAGTCTTATTATTTGGCGAATTGCTCAAGGCTTAACTGGTGGCGTTGTTGCTCCAATCGGAATTGGGATGTCTTTTAAAATTATCCCAATGGAAAAACGAGGTTCAATGATGGGCCTTCTAGGGTTACCAATGTTGCTCGCTCCAACAATAGGACCTGCACTTTCAGGTTTCTTAGTTAAACACTTCAATTGGTCAACTGTCTTTTTGATTAATCTTCCGGTTGGAGTTCTAGCTCTAATCTTTGTTCTCCTCTTTCTCCCAAATTTTCCGGCAAATAAAGCAAGTAAAATTGATTTAAAAGGGGCTCTTCTTTCTCCATTTGCCTTTCCAATTTTAATTTATGGTGTACACGTTGGGACAGATAAAGGCTGGTCAAATCCTACTGTCTTCTCTTTTGTAGGCCTTGGTATAATCATGTTGCTTTTATTCATTATTGTTGAACTACGTGTTGAGAATCCTCTTTTACACCTTCGAGTTTTTGCAATTCCTGAATTTACAAAAGGAATTTCGCTCATGTGGCTCAATCAAATCGTTGTTTTCGGGGCCATGCTTCTTGTCCCACTTTACTTACAAAATGTCGTTGGACTTTCTTCTGAAAATACAGGGCTAATCATGGTTCCGCAGGCAATTGCTAGTTTTTTAGGAATGACAATCGGTGGGCGTATTTTTGATAAATTTGGGACAAAAGCTGCAGTTCTGCCGGGTTTTACTCTGGGAGCTATAAGTCTTAGTCTTTTTAGTCAAATTAAACCTAGTTCTTCTTTACCTTTCACACTTTGTGCTATTATTTTACTTGGTTTAAGTCAAGGTCTGGTCAATATGCAAGTTAATAACCACGCCCTTCAATCTGTTCCAATGAAAAATATCAGTCGAGTTACTCCACTAACAAATGAAATGATGCAAGTAGTCAACTCATTTGCCATTGCCTTTTTGACAGCATTTTTAAGTGGTCAAATCAAAAAACAGACTGGACTTTCTCCTTTACAAGCAAATCTAACTGCCTTCCACCATACTTTCTGGTTACTCCTCCTTTTCGTTATTGTAGGTTTCATTTTAACGCTATTCTTACGAAAAAAAGCAAAAGCATAATTAAAAAACACTGTTTATCAAAACAGTGTTTTTTAAATCTGATTTAAGATTTCATTGACTTCATATTTTTCAGCAAAAAGTAATCGTAAGGCTAAAACCATGCGAGCTGCAAGAATCTCAGATGATAATAAAGAAAAAGTGTTTTCCTCATTAAGAAATTTGGTCAACTCTTGTTCGTAAGTATGCCACATCTCAAGTAGACGGCGTCTTAAAATATCACTTTCTTCAATAATCGCTGGCAGATTTAAAAAAACTTCTTTTTCATTATTCGCCGAAGTATTCAAGAGCCAATTTTTGTAAGTTTCCCAGATTTTATCAGCTGGAATTTCTTTTAAAACTTTAATAATCAATTCTAAAAGTTCACCCTCATTATCAAAAACAAGCTCTTCTTTAGATGAAATGTATTGAAAAAGTGTTTTTTTGGCGATTCCACATTCATTAGCAATCTCCTGCACAGTTACGTTATCAAAGCCTTTTTCTTCAAAAAGATGCATTGATTTTGTGAGAATTTCCAATCTTTTAGCCATCTTTTTATCTTCTCTTTTACTCATAATTCTAGTATAACACATTTTTAGTAACTCGGTAACTTTTTCTCTTGACAAGCAAAAAGTAACCGAGTATAATCATTTTCATAAAGATAAAAAGTAACTCAGTTACTTAATTTCTTGGAAAGGAACTGTGTTCGTCTTCTCTAAAGCTAGATGAATCACATCTTAATATGAAAAATAAAAAACTTTGGATTCTTATGATTCCGCTCATGCTCGTTTTATTTATTGCTACCCTTGACCAAACGATTGTGGCTGCAAGCCTTCCGACCATTGCTCGGGCGATTGGAAATAGCGACCAAATCACCTGGGTGACGACTGCTTATCTCTTGACTTCGGCAGTAACTACCTTAATTTTTGGAAAACTCGGCGATTTATTTGGTCGTAAAGCCATATTGCAAATCGCACTCGGCATTTTTCTTATCGGTTCACTTTTTTCGGGAATTTCTGATAATATCTGGTTTCTCATCATTGCTCGCGCCTTTCAAGGAATTGGCGGAGGTGGTTTAAATACACTTTGTATGGTGGTCATTGCTGATTTAGTTCCTGCTCGCGAACGTTCTCGTTATTTAGGAATTGCTGGGCTTGTTCCTGCTGTGGCTCTGATTGCTGGACCATTTCTTGGGGGATTTATCACGGATATCTTTAGTTGGCACTGGATTTTCTTTATCAACTTGCCTATTGGTATTCTTTCTTTAATTCTAATCGCAAGTTATTTGAAATTAGCTAATCCTAACCATGATTCAGGAGTAAAAATTGATATTTCAGGAAGTCTTTTGATTACAGTTGGGACTACAACGCTTTTGCTCACCTTATCGCTTGCTGGTTCTACTTTTGCTTGGGCTTCTTTGCAAATCATCTCCTTATTCCTTGTTGCTTTATTATCTCTTATTGCCTTTGTTTTTGTTGAAAATCATACTAAAGAACCAATCACACCCATTTCTTTCTTCAAATCTAGTATATTTTCTATCTCAAGTCTGCAATTTTTCTTGGCAACAGCAGCACTCTTTGTGGGCATGGTTTTTACGCCCATGTATTTTTCCGAAATTCGTGGCTATTCAGCAACGGCGGCTGGTTCTAGTATCATTCCCATGCTGAATGGTTTAATGATTGCTTCCAGTCTTTTTGGAGAAGTCATTGCTCGCACGGGACATTACAAATATTTAGCTGTACTCGGTAGTTTATTGATTGGTCTAGCAAGTCTTTTATTAATTGGACTAGCTGCTCATACAGCGCTCTGGCTGATTTTGTTGGCTTTATTTATCATGGGCTTTGGGCAAGGTGCTATGATTCAAGTAGCTCTTGTGGCTGGACAAAATGCAGTTCCTTATCAACAAATTGGTGCAGCAACTGGCGCCCTCAATTTTTTCAAGAGTCTTGGTGGGTCTTTTGCTTCGGCAATCTTTGCCATTATCCTGACCAATAGCCATTCTTTTGGGAGAACTTTTTTCTGGATTGTTCCCTTAATGATTCTTTCATTGATTCTCGGTCTATTTATGCCCGAAAAACCACTTTCTAAAGAAATGATTGATGTTGCTGCTGGCAAGGAAGAAGTTCCTGAATATTGAAGAATTTGCTTTAATTATCCTAATTGAAAATGCAAAAAAAACTGTCAATATTTTGACAGTTTTTTGTATTAATTACCAGCTTTTATTAATGTTGGAATTTCTAGCAAATCTTGGATTTGCACATCTGGTTGTGCTTCTCCACTAACTTCCAATTGTTTTGGATTATACCAAATTGTCTTTATTCCAGCTCTATTCCCTCCTAAAATATCAGTTGCTAGGGAGTCGCCAACGATTGTAAATTCTTTTTGATTGGCCGCTTCAATGTGGTCAAAGACGTAATCGAAGAAAGCAAGAGAAGGCTTATGATGACCCACTTCTTCACTAATAAAGATTTCTCTAAAGTGGTCAGAGATTCCAGACTCAAAAATTCGTGGGCGAGAAACACGTGATGTTCCATTACTAACCACATACATTTCTGCTCCTTTTGCTGACAGCTCTATCAGTAATTCTTTGGCATGTTTAATCAGCTCATGACCTTGTGATAAGTAAAGTTGATATTCATCATCAACAGCAACTGGATTATAATTTACTGACACATTTAAAGCTCTAAAAGCATGGTCAAATCGAGTAGATAGAAGTTCTTCTCGTGAAAGTTTTTCTGATTCGTGTAAACGCCAAAGCGCTTTGTTTTCACGAGAGTAAGTCGCACGATTTTCCTGATTATCTTCAATTTGATAGTGGGTAAAAATTTTTCCCAAAGCATCATATTCTGCTTTATCAAAATCAAGTAAGGTGTTATCAATATCAAAAAGTAGTACAGTCATTTCTTTTCCTTTGCTTAATGTATTCTTTGCATTCCCTACATTATATCAGAAAAGGAGATAAAGATGAATGTTCTGAAACTTTAAAATTTTTTCAATGACAATAGACAGATGATTTACAATAGAAATTTTAATATTAAATTAGAGAAAAAAATCTACCCTAAAGGTAGACTTTTTATTAATGTCTAAAATGACGAAGTCCTGTGAAGACCATCGCAATTCCATATTTATCACAGGCATCAATCACTTCTTGGTCGCGTACAGAGCCACCTGGTTGAACGATTGCTTTAATTCCTGCCTTAGCAATTTCATCGATATTGTCAGCAAATGGGAAAAAGGCATCCGAACCAAGAACCGCATTTTCTTGAAGTTCTACTGATTTATCTGCGGTTGCCTCTAAGGCAATTTTTACAGAGCCCACACGGTTAGTTTGGCCAGGACCAACACCAAGCGTCTGGTGGTCATTGGTCACAATAATCCCATTTGATTTGACAAACTTAACTGCTTTCCAAGCAAACTTCATGGCCTCCATTTGTCTATCAGTTGGTTGAACTTTAGTCGCCACTGTCCATTCTTTTGGATTTTCAACAATGACATCTTGATTTTGAACAAGTAGTCCTCCAAGAACCCCTGTTACAAGCGCTTCTTTTTCTGAGGCTTCTTTTTTAGAAAAATCAACGGTTAAAAGTCGAATATTTTTCTTTTTACTTAATACCTCCAAGGCTTCTTTGCTATAAGTGGGTGCGATAATAATTTCAAGGAAAATCTTACTCATTTTTTGCGCAGTTGCCAAAGTTACTTCTCGATTTAAAACAATAATTCCACCGAAAATTGAAACTGGGTCTGCTTCATAGGCATAATCCCAAGCTTTTTCGATATCCGTTGCTGTTCCAATCCCACATGGATTCATATGTTTGAGGGCTACAACTGTGGGTTCTTCAAAATCTCTTGCAATTTGTAAAGCAGCATCTGCATCACGAACATTGTTATAGCTTAGTTCTTTACCATGAATTTGCTTACTTTGGGCAATTGAATAAGTCGTAGGTATTCCTGACTCATAAAAATCTGCATTTTGTTGCGGATTTTCACCATAACGCATTCCTTGTTTAAGGTCGTAAGTCAAGGTTAATTTTTCTGGTTTTACATTTTCTACTGGAAATTCTTCTGTCAAATATTGTGCAATTAAAGCATCATAACTTGCAGTGTGGCGAAATACTTTTGCTGCAAGTTGCTGACGAAAACTTAAACTTGTTTCACCTTTTACTGACAGCTCTGTCAGTACTTTTTCATAATCATTTGGGTCACAAACGACTGTGACTGACGCATGGTTTTTAGCTGCTGAACGCAACATTGAAGGGCCACCAATATCAATCTTCTCAATCATTTCTGCTTGACTGCCCCCAGCAAGCAAAGTTTCTTTGAAGGGATATAAGTTCACAACAACCAAATCAATTGGAGAAATATGATGTTCTGTCATTGATTTCATGTGACTTTCCAAGTCTCTACGTCCAAGAAGGGCTCCATGAATTAGTGGATGCAATGTTTTAAGGCGCCCATCCATCATTTCTGGAAATCCTGTTACTTCATCGATTGCAATATTCGGAATTTCTTCTTGGTCCAAAACGGCTTTCGTTCCACCCGTTGAGATAATTTCCCAACCTAATTCTCGAATTTCCTTAGCAAATTCTACAATACCTTCTTTGTCTGAAACACTGATAAGTGCACGTTTTGACATGATTTCCTCCAAGTTTTCTGCTGACAATTCTGTCAGTAATATTTTTTCTTATAAAATAACTGACAGAACTGTCAGTAAATATTTATCATGTCTTTATTTTACATTTATCGTTTGGAAATAAAAAGCACCAGTTTTAAAACTGGGCTTTTTTTATTATAATTGTTCGGAAATTACTTTTAGTCTTTAATTAAAAACTCTTCATTGAAAATTCCAATATATGGCAACTGACGGTAACGTTCGGCATAATCAATTCCATAGCCCACAATAAAGGCATCCGGTACTTCAAAGCCAACATAATCAGCGTCAATATCAACTTTACGACCACTTGGTTTATCTAATAAAGAGATAATTTTTACTGAATGTGCTTGACGTCCTGTCAGCAATTTTTTAAGATAGAGCAAAGTATTTCCAGTGTCAATGATATCTTCAACAATCAAAATATCACGTCCATGAGCCACGGTTGATAAATCTTTCAAAATTCTAACTTCTCCAGAAGATGAAATCCCATAACCATAACTGGTAACATCCATAAAATCAACTTCAGCATCAATTGATAATTCTTTAAGCAAATCAACCGTAAACATGATTGACCCTTTTAATATTCCAACAACAAGTGGATTTTTTCCTTCATAATCGCGTGAAACAACTTCCGCAAGCTCTTTGACACGTTCGGCAATTTGTTCTCTGGTAAATAAAACTTCTTTTAAATGTGGATGCATTTTTCTCTCCAATTTTTTTCACAATATGTTTCTATTTTAGACTTTTTTAGAGAGAAGAAAAAGACCAGAAGTCTGACTTTGGTCTTTTTTAGCTTACAACGTTCGGAAATAGAAAATTTTCAAAACCATAATTTTCTTAATCAACTTTAATAACTCCCAAATCCAACATCGTTTGTGCCGTTTGAATAATCGCTGCTTCACCTGAACGTGGTTTCCAGCCTAAAAGTTTAACTGATTTTTCATTTGAACAAGCTGTGTTTTGCCCCAAAAATGTAGCTGGCATCGCCAAACTTTTATCAAATCGAGCTAAAATTTTAACTAAAAAGTCGGGAATTACCTGAGTGGATACTTTTTTAGCTTTTGTACCAAATTCCTTTTTCAAAAACTCGGCTTGCTTTTTGTAAGTAATATTTTGGCCTGAAGTTGCAATGAAACGCTGACCAATCGCTTCATCTTTTTCAAGAGCTAGCAAATGTAAATCAGCAACATCACGAACGTCAACATAATCAAATGCTAAATTTAAAAGTCTGGACATTTTACCTTCAAACATATTTTTTATAGCCGCACTAGAATGTGAAAAATCATTTCCAAGAATTGGACCCATAACAGCTGTAGGTAAAACCGATGCTCCTTCAATACCATAAGCTTCTGCAAGTTTCCAAAACTCCATTTCCGCCATCGTTTTAGAACGTTGATATGCATTAATTGGAGCATCAAGATTTGTCCAATCTTTCTCTGTGAAGATTTCTGGATGATGCTTATGCCCCGCTAAAACTGCTCCCGATGCTGAGGTCAAGACCACTCGTTTAACTCCTGCTTGCTTGGCTGCTTTCATCACAAACTTCACTCCATCTACCGCCATTTTCACCATTAAATCATCAGCGTCAGGACGTTGCAAAGGTGTTGGTGAAGCCACATGAATCACAGAATCAACACCAGTCATGGCCTGACTCCATCCTTCTTCTTTTGTCAAATCAGTTTGGACAAAACCTAAATCTGTAAAATCTGATATTCCGCCTTGTGCCATCATTTTTTTCACTTCTTCTTGTCGAGACATCGTCCGCAATGTCGCCCGTACTCGATAGCCTTTTTTCAATAAAGCAATCATGATAAACATAGCAATATATCCAGAACCACCTGTTACAAGAATTGTTTTTTTATTTGTATTTGTCATTTAATTTTTTCCTCTATTTTTCTTAATTCACATCCGTTACACTTGAAACTTATGTAAAATTATTGTACGATAGAAGTGTAAAAAATACAAGTCTTTGAAAAGCTTGTGTGACACAATCAGGAGAAGTGTAATGGCAGCGACAAACTATTCCCAAACTATCAAAAACGATACAAAAGATTTTATTACTACAGCTACTTTGCAACTATTAGGAATTCAAAAAACATCCGAAAAACCGAAAAATCTTGCTCAACTCACCGTTTCAAACGTTTGTAAAAGAGCCGGAGTTAGCAGAATGGCTTTTTATCGTAACTTTGAGTCCATTGACCAGGTCATTTATCAATACTATCAGCCTCAAATTTCTCAAAGTTTTGAAATCATTCGTCAGAATGTTTCTGCCAGTTCAAAAATTGAAAACCAATTAAAATTCTTTGAAGAATTCAAAAATGACCTCTTTCTTTCTGAAAGTCAAGGTTACGAACCAATTATTCGTCAGATTTATATTGAAGAAATTGAGAAATTTTATGAAAAAACAAATGACGAATATTTCATTACTTTTGTCGCAAATGGAGTTTATGCTCTTTGGCGTAAATGGTTAATGAACGGTCAAGATAAGCCAATTGAAGAAATACATGAACTCATTAGAAAAATTGTTACAATTTAAGTGAAAATAAAAAGACACTTGCACGTGTCTTTTTAATATCCATTTATCTTTTAAGCAATTTCCTGTCCTAAATGAATCACCTCATCCAAATAACTTTGAGTTTCATCATATAGATGGTGTGTAATCATAATCACCGTCAAATCAGGATTTTCTAAAATATTTTTTTCTACAGCTAGAGCTGTTTTTTTGTCAACACTCGCCGTACTTTCATCCATCACTAAAATTGGCTTACTGCCCATTAATTCTCTAGCAACAGATAATCTTTCTTGCTGACCTCCTGATAAATTTTTATCATAAACCGTATCAAGTTTATTAAATACAAAGTCATCAGCACAAGCAATTCTAATCGACTTATCAAAGATATCTGGCGAAATTTTACGCCCTAAAGTCAAATTTTCTTCTACTGTTTCCTTAAAAAGATAGGGAAATTGCATAATCACACTCATCACATGAGGTAAAGATTTTCGATTAATTCCTTTGTAATCTTTCCCGTCTAATAAAATTTCTCCCTCATAGTCTTGCTTATTCCCAACCAACAAATTAATCAAGGTTGATTTTCCACTTCCACTATCGCCAATAATCGCGTATTTTTTTCCTCTTTCAATGACAATTTCTGGATACTCAATTTTTTGCCCATCAGGAAATGCAACAGCCAGATTTTTTAATTCTAATTTACTTTCAAAAGCTGTCACTTCTTCTCCGTCAGTAACTTTTGATTCGTCAGTAATTTTTCCATATTTCTCTAACAGCTTTCCCGTTGCATTGAGCAATATTAAACTATTCGCTACACTTTTTGAGTAATTAGTTACTGTTCCTGACAAATTTCCGACACTCATGACAACACCAATGTCAATTTGCCCATTCATGATAAGAAAACCGGCGACAGCTAAAATCAAAAACTGCCCTAACATACTAGTTCCTAATAAAGAATACTGCATCCAAGCACGGGTAAAAATTAATTTCACATTCGCCGTAGCTAATTGATTAAATTTTCCCATGGTTCGCTCTTGCATAAGACCCAATTGTTTATTATGATAAAGCACTTCATAACCACGCAAGTAATCCGTAGATGTTGCTAAGGCATCATTTGCAAGTTCCGACACTTGTTCCGTATCTCGTTCCACTGATTGTTTAAACATTTTTGGAAAATAGAACAAAAGTGCTCCAACCAAAAGGGTTGTCAAAAGCAATATCCAGTGGAAAAAGATAATAGCAATTCCTGAGAATAGCATCGCAACAATTCCCGTATAAACAAAATAAATCTGGTGGAAACCATTATCATAAAGTAGTTTTGTATCATTATTTAACCACGAATTATAATCTTCCTTACTATTTTTTTCAAAATCAGAATAAGAAATTTCCGTCAGAGGCTCAATGATATCCCGGCGTACAGCATTAAGCTGTTTTTGTATGGCAATTTCTTTCCAAACATCACGCGCTCCTTGAACAAAACTATCGACTATCCAAAGGATAATATCAATAGCTAACCATAAGAAAAATTGATTCATCTCTTTTGCAATCAAAGAATTGAGCACATTTGCTAAAAAGACCGAACTCAAGACCGCGAGAGCAATATCAATCGTGATAAGTAAGAAAACCATAAAATTTTCAAATTTGAATTCTTTAAGATACTTTACCATTTTTCCTTCTCTTATTTTACTTAAGATTATGTTACCACTACATTTTAGCATTTAAATTCCAAAAGTAAATAGCGCTTACAAAAGTATTTTAGATGTTTTATTTTCTTAAAAGAACTGAAAATTTTCTCTTATTTTTATTAAGCTAAAACGTAAGAAAAAAACTTCATCATTGCTGATGAAGTATAATTTGGCGAACGACTTCTGCATAGAGCTTGTGCTCTGCTTCATGAACAGAACGCTCATAAACTTCTAAATCTTCGTGATAAGCGAGCGAGATTTGAGCAATCAATTCCCCAGTATCAACACCCTCATCAACATAATGAATACTGATTCCCAACCCCTTTTTTGCCTCATGTGATTCTTCAATCGCATGAGGTGAACCGGCAAAATCTGGAAGATAAGAAGGGTGAACATTGATTATCTTTCCTTTATATTTTGATAACACCGTCGCACCAATAATTTTCATGTAGCCCGCCAAGAGAATTAAATCAATTTCTTGATCTTTTAAAATTTCCACCAAAGCCTTTTCATAATCCACTTTTGAAGAAAATTCTTTTAATTCCAAACTTGCCTTTGCCACCCCTAATTGCTTAGCACGTTCAAGTACATAAGCATCATGATGATCTGAAAAAACAAATTTCACTTGGTCTGGAAATTGTTCAGCTAGTGTTTGAAAGTTTGAGCCATTTCCTGATGCAAATACTGCAATTTTCATGCTATCCCCTATTCTCAATGAAAAAAGATTATTTTTTAATCACTACTGCTGCATCTTGTCTTTTGACCATTTTACCAATTTCAAATACATTCAACTCTTTTTTGAGAGCTTCAGCATTTTCAGGAGCAACAGCGATTACCATTCCAATTCCCATATTGAAAATTTCATACATTTCTTCATGTTTGATATTCCCATATTTTTCAAGAGCTTTGAAAATTGGTAAAATATTCCAAGAACCTTCAACAATTTCAGCTGACAAGCTATTTCCGAACATTCTTGGTAAATTCTCATGGAATCCTCCGCCTGTAATATGAGCAATCCCTTTTATTTTATTTTGTTTAATCAAGGGTAAAAGCTCTTTGACATAGATTTTTGTCGGAGTTAAAAGAGTATCAATCAAAGATTGGTCAAGTTCAGGCAACGATTCATTCAAATCAAAGTCAGCAAAAACTTTCCGAACCAAAGAGTATCCGTTAGAATGAATCCCAGATGAGGCAAGACCAAGCAAAACATCGCCCACTTCCACATCTTTTTCACCATCAATTAATTGTGATTTTTCAGCCACACCCACAGAAAAACCAGCTAAATCGTAATCTTCTTCATCATACATTCCGGGCATTTCAGCTGTTTCTCCACCAATCAGCGCTGCTCCTGCTTGCAAGCAACCTTCAGCCACACCAGCCACAACTTGCTCCAATTTTTCAGGAATATTTTTTCCTGTGGCAATATAATCCAAAAAATACAGTGGTTCAGCCCCAGCAGCAATAATATCATTGACGCACATGGCCACGCAATCAATCCCAATCGTGTCATGTTTGTCTGCTTGAATGGCTAACATCAATTTAGTTCCCACACCATCTGTCCCCGAAATCAATACAGGCTCTTTCACATCAAGCACAGATAAATCAAAACTTCCACCAAAACCACCCAGTGCCCCAAGCACACCTAAACGTTCGGTTTTAGCAACATACTTCTTAATACGAGAAACCACCTCATATCCTGCTTCTACATCTACCCCAGATTTTGCATACGCATTCTCAGACACTGTCATTCTCCATTTTCTGATTTATTTTATTCTACTTCCATGTTAAATGATTTTCAAACATAAAAAAAGTTCCAGCGGGTAGTACTGAAACTTTTTGATTGGATTGTTCGGAAATAGAATTTATATGTTACCGCCAATTCCTTTAAATTTTTCAACAAAAGCACTTATCTTTTCAAAAACTGTTTGTTTTTTCGTATGATATGCTGGATTGAGTGGACTCATTTTAGGGAGGCTTTCATTAAGAGCATTGCCATTTTCACTCGCATATTCTTGTTTAAGAGATGCACGAATATACCTTTTAGCACTCTCAGGATTTAACCCCTCCTCTTGAATCAAATCATGTACTTCTTTTTGTTGCTCTTTTTGCGCAAAAGTATAAAACTTCTCAAGAATCTCCGGACGATTTTTGATTGCATTGATATTCGTATTCCTGATGAAATCTACAATTAAGCTTTCTTTCGCTCGATTTCCAACGCTTGCGCGGATCGTTCGAATAATTTCATCAATCAGTTGATCTTTATCCGAAACTTTCTTATTTGTTTCAAAAATCAATTCTAAAATATAATCTAAATTGATTTCTTGCGATTTCAAAAGTTCCACTTCAAAAGTAACAGAATCCCAATCTACAGTTGATTCCTCTTGTTTTTGGTTTCGTCGTTCATTCGTGAACCATTCTCGAATATCGTTATAGGTCGAGCGATAGTCCTGAATCTCTCGAACATTTGGAATTTCTAACTGTTCAAGTTCCTGAATCTTTTCATCATCTAAATAAAATTTTGTTTTGAGCTCCTCAACCGCCTGCTCATCTGATAAATCAATTTCTTGTAAAGCTTGCAATCCTGCAAATTCATCATAGTTTTGCAAGATATTATCCAGTTTTAAAAATTCGCCAAAGAGTTTAACAAATTGCTTTTTATCTGCTTCCTTAACAATTTTATCCGGCTCTGGAAATTTCTCTTTTAATTCCTGAACAACCTCTAAATAGCCCCGCCTAGCTTCATCTGTCTCATCATCTTTAAAGCCATTCATATATTCGTTATATGGACGTTCAAGGAGCACTTCTGCTGTTTGAGATTTTCCAAATAAAGTAATTGCTGCTTTGGTTTTACTTTCCAAATCACGGAAGGTCACAATATTTCCAAAAGATTTTGTCGCATCATAAATTCGGTTAGTCCGTGAAAATGCTTGAATCAAACCATGATATTGCAAATTTTTGTCCACAAATAAGGTATTTAATGTCGGCGCATCAAAGCCTGTCAAAAACATCCCGACGACAAGAAGCAAATCCACTTCTTTATTTTTAACACGTTTGGCTAAATCCTTATAATAATTTTGGAAACTCTTCCCCTCCACAGAAAAAGAACCATTAAATTTTTTATTATAGTCGTTAATTGCATGAGTTAAAAACTCCTTAGCGCTATAATCTAAGGCTGTTGGTTCAAAAGTTTCATCTTCAATATCACCAATCGCATTTTGATTTTCATTCGCGGCAAAAGAAAAAATAGTAGCAATTGTCAGTTTCTTCTCAGATTGTTCTTGCAATTTTTGGAGTTCTTCATAGTAAAGTTTTGCCGCTTCAACACTTGACACAGCAAACATCGCATTAAAACCTTTTCCTGCTGTTCGGTGCGTTTTCTGCGCAAAATGATTTAAGATATAGTCTGAAATTTCATGGATCCGTGTGGGATGAAGTAAGGCTTGCCGATTTTCCGCCGCTGATAATTTTTGTTCATCTGTTTCAGCTTCTAGCCTTGCAAACTGTGGCCGAACATCATTATAATCCACCATAAATTTGAGGACTTTTTGGTCGCGAATGGCATCCGTAATCACATATGAATGTAATTCTCGTCCAAAGACAGAAGCTGTTGTTTCACTCCCCAAAGCATTCTCAGGAAAAATTGGTGTCCCTGTGAAGCCAAATTGGTAATAATGCTTAAACTTCTTTTTCAGATTCTTTTGTGCTTCACCAAATTGACTACGGTGGCATTCATCAAAGATAAAGACCACTTGCTTATCATAAATCTCATGTGTCTCTGTCGTTTTCATAAGATTATTGAGTTTTTGAATGGTTGTGACAATGATTTTATTGTCTTCTTTTTCAATATTTCGCTTCAAACCAGCTGTACTATCGGAACCATTCACACTGTCCGGTGAAAAACGCTGATATTCTTTCATGGTCTGATAGTCGAGGTCTTTACGATCCACCACAAAGAAGACTTTATCAATAAAGTCAAGTTCTGTTGCAAGGCGGGCAGCTTTAAACGAGGTCAACGTTTTACCAGAACCTGTGGTGTGCCAGATGTACCCCCCTGTTTCAATCCCTGCTTTTAATTTTGAATCATGAGCGGACTTGATTTTCCAAAGAATACGCTCCGTCGCTGCAATCTGATAAGGACGCATGATTAAAAGCGTATTACTTGAATCAAATACCGAATAATTCATTAAAACATTGAGCAGCGTCCGTTTACTTAAAAAAGTCGCCGTAAAATCTTTCAAATCTCTAATCGGCTCATTATCTTTACGTGCCCAATTCATGGTAAAATCAAAGGAATTTTTATCCCGTTTGGTGGTATTGGCAAAATAACGGGTGTCTGTTCCGTTTGAAATCACAAAAATTTGGAGGTACTTGAAAAGGGAATTTTCACCGTTAAAACTCTCTTTACTGTAACGATGAATCTGATTAAAGGCTTCCCGAATGGACACCCCACGCTTTTTTAACTCAATCTGTACCAAAGGTAAGCCATTCACTAAAATCGTCACATCATAACGATTGGCATGACTACCTTTTTGCTTCATCTGATTGATGACTTGCACTTTATTACGCACAATATTTCTCTTATCCAAGAGATAAATATTTTGAATGTGACCATCATCAAAAATAAAGTCATAGACATGGTCATCATGAATTTTACGCGTACATTCGATAATGCCATCACTTGATTTATTGAGATACTCTGATAAAAGGCGCTCCCACTCATTATCAGAAAAGTGAACCGCATTCAAGTCTTCCAATTGAAGTCGCAAATTTCCTAATAATGCTTCTGGTGTCGTTAGATAATTAGCATAATCATAGCCTTGCTGCTGTAAATCTGAAATCATCTCACGTTCAAGGTCTGACTCAGATTGGAAGTTTCCTTTTTGTTCTAGTTTTGTCCATTTGTCTAGGACGATGAAATTGTTGGATTCGATGATAGGGGAATTTTGGTTGATTTGATTCATGATTGCTCCTTATGAAACTTGTAATCTGTCTCAAAATGTTCTACCAAGTATTGTAACATTTGTTTTTCTGGTTCATTTGGCTCGGACATTTCATCTGCTGAATACTTTGAATGACTTGAAATATTAATCATTCTAGCCTCATAGGCTTTTCTATTATCCTCTGGTAATAAGTCAGACCACGTTTTATAACCCAAAAAAGTAGATGTTTTTTCAAGTAAATTTCTCAAAAAATTGAAATGATACTTGTGTACATCTCCTACTTTTATCGCACGATGGAGTTCCTCCAGTAAAGTAAGATGATAAGAAAAAGGAGAATCATCTTGCTGGTTCTTTAATTCATAGCTCCCATCTTCACTTTTTTTCAAAAAGTATTTCTTTGCTGACTTTAATTCATTATGAATTACATTATAAAATAAAGGATTATGTGTCGTAATAATAAACTTTATATTTGATTCACTTGATTTGATTAGTCTTCCTAAATCTACTGCAAGTTCTATCAGATGGTTTTCATCAAGTGAAGACACTGGATCATCAATAAAGATGTATTTCAAATCATCAAAATCATCAGTCTCCCTGTCTTCAACAATATTTAAGATACCAATAACATTCTCTATCAGGGAATAGAATACGCTCCAAATAAAATTACTTTCTTCCCCTTTAGAAATTTTAATCTTCTCAGGAACTTCATCATTCCCTCTCTGGTAAGAGAAATTTACTGCTTTTACATGGTTCCTTTTTTGCTCTATGCCATTTTTGCCTACGAAATGATATTCTTCAAGTTCAAAAGTAGGAATTAATTTTTCATTTGTATAATATTGAAAATGGGAAATAATATTTTGGTCTTGTCCTTGTTCATCAACAATCCATTCAATAAAACTATTCGGTTGAATAACTAATTTCCTATCACTATCATTTTCTAAATCATTATTCCAATAAAATAAATCTTCGGTAAAAGCATTATAGTAGAGAATTGTATCACGTGATAATCTATCACTTTCTTCTTCATAATCAGCAGGTTGAACCACGTCTTTAAATTCTCTAGAAAGTCTTGTTTTCCCCGTGCCATTGAAAGCATAAATAATTTGAGCTTTCTTATCACAATCCTTCAATTCTTGAGCAATTTCATTTAGTGTCTTTCCCATATTTCCTTATTCCTTATTTTTCAATTAAAATTTAGCAACTGCTCCCGCCAATACTCATATTGCTTTTGACGAAGTTCGATTTCGCGTGGTAGGCCTTCTGACAAATCTGACATGAGTTTATCAAACTTATCAAGGATTTCAACAATACGCCTTTGCTCTATCAAATTTGGCACAGGGATTTTTACTTTGTCAAGAATTGCTTGTGTCAAACTTGGGCGTGTAGGATTTATTGACAAAGCTTCCAGATTTATCATTTTAAGATAATAATAGAAAAATTTGGGAACAATTTTCTCTTCGTCAATTTTTGTGTAATAAATGGTATCAACATTCCAAAATGGTGTTGTCAGATAAAATAAATTTGAAATTGAACCTTTCCTAGGTATCAGAACTGTCGGCTTGTCGTATGCAGCCTTGCCAACTGTTACTCCCATTTCACCACCAGAACCATAAACCGGTACACTACCACCCGTCAGATTTTTCCAGTCTGAGCCATTTTTTAGCCGAGCAACCTCGCCCAGCGTCATCCACTCAACACTCAGAGAGTTCTCCTCTACACCAAAGCTCAGGAGCTGGTCGCGATAGTAAGCATATTGCTTTTGACGTAACGTCAGCTCCGTCGTCAGCTCCGTCGTCAGCTCTGTAACATAATCTGTCATTTTGTCAAGTATTTCAACCACTTTTTGCTGGATTTCGAGTGGAATAATCGGAACTTCAATTCGCTTAAACCGTTCTTTTGAAATATTAAAACGCGTCACCCCACTTGCTGTTTTAGAGATTTCTTTTCTCATAAAGTTAGAACGGAAAAGATACTTTGAAAACTCTGGGTTCATCTTAATATGTTCTTTAAATCTAACCCCAAAACTAAAGCTGTTGAGATATATTTTTTCATCTGTTTTCAAAGTTAGTACAGAGGACATTCCAGCTTCGTTTGCTGTTTCAGATGAGCCAGTGAAAAGAACATCTCCATACTTAACTTCGTGCTGATTTTCATCTTTACCGACTTTTACATTCTCAAGAATCTCATAATTTATCGAGATATTATCAAAAATATTTTTATAACTGATAAATTTAGCATTGCCGTCAGAAAAATCATCTTTTGTTTTTCCTTTCAACCCCCCGTAGATTGAGGAAATTTCACTTAGGGATTTCCATTTCACATCTACACCTTGAATCAGGTCTAAAAGACTTCCGTCAAATTCGACAGACTTTTTGTCAGTGCTGACAGAACTATCAACTGTTTTATTTTCTTGATTTTCAGTCATTTACCATCCCTCTATTTTTACCATGGCACTTTTTATACTTTAGTCCGCTTCCGCAAGGGCACGGTTTATTGCGACCTATTTTCTTATTCTTAGCTGGTTCATTTTTTAAAATAGCTTGAGTACTTTTTACATTCACATTTTCTTCACTTAAAATTATTCCTTCTGATTTATATGAAATCTTCCTCAAATTATAAATTAGTTCCAGAATATAGATAACAAAGTAAAAATTTTCGAGACAAAGCGAAGCAAAATCAATTAAAAATATTCTTTCTGTACTTTCTTTACCACGGTGGCTATCTATGAAAGTAATTTTTTGAGTTGAATAATCTATTTCTCTACTAAAATGTTGAATTGCGTTACGAATCCTATTTTTCAGATTTTCAGCGGGTTTACTGAAAGCTTCTTCTGATTTTAGATAGTCTAGTTTATTATATTTCGTTGATAATAATTTAAGATCATCAAGACTTTTTTTATTGAAACAAAGTTGAGAATCACCTCTCTCTACAGCATTGTTCAATCCAATTACTATGTCAATATTATCTAATATCCATTCGTAGCTTTGCGCATAAAAACTAGAGAGTTCTTCAAAATTTGTAGTCATAATACCAAACTCATCTTTATCAATCGTATCTAATACAGAAGAGTTTTTTAGAGCAACTACAGGAATTAATTGATTATATATCTTAGAAAAAGAACTAACTACATCAAGGGCGTTCTTCTCGATATTATTGAAATCATTTTTCAGGAAATTGGAATATTCAAGAATTGATGAATCTGGTATTTGTGTGTCTTTACCAATGACTTTTGCAATTTCCATATACTCCGTAAGAGAACTTTCTGGTAAGACAGAGCCCAGTCCCGTAGCAGTCACCAATATTTGATGGAGAGACATAGCTGCATCCATTTTATTATTTACTTTGTTAATAGGAGAAGTTTCTATCTTACTAATTAATTTTTCTAACTTTGGAAACAGAATATCATACTTTTCATTCCAAAAAAGATTAAAATATGCATAAAGAAAGTCCCAGTCTTCTTTAAAGAAATCAGCAAATCTCATTGAATTTTGTACAGATTTTGTAGCCAATTCATGACTTGGGTAGAATGTTAAGTTTCTTAGAAAGGGAGTAAAACCAGATGCTTCAAGCATTTTACCAGGACTACTTAAGTCCCTGTAAAACATTTTCTTAGTCGGGAACTCCGCCGACAATTCAACGCAATAACCTTTAAAACTCTCTCCAATTTCTTCGACTTTATGAGCGTTTGTCAAAAATAATCTCTCAGAGGAGTCATTTTCCAAATTATACATTCCTTTAATTTTTGTAGAGCAATTAGGGCAAACAATATTAAAGGGTATATTATAGTTTCCCATCTGTATTCTTAGGTTAAAAATTTCGTTACATATATCACACGAAATAAATTCATTGTTTGTCATTTTTTCTTCTCCTAGTAATATAATCACTGTCCAACATTGATGACTCAACACCTTCATTCAAAATATTATCTTTCAACTTTTCAGAGGTCTGGCTTTCAAAATAAAGAAAGTCAAATTGATATATGGTCGGTAATCCTTCTAAACTCCCACCTCAATCTCTGGATAAAAATACCTTACCCACTCTTTATAAACATCTTGCGCAGCCAAGCAGGTTTCAAGCAAATAACCCGGCTGAGTCGCAAACTCACGCAACCCACGATAATAAAATAACTTTTTCTCATTATCAATCACAAAAGGTACAAAGTCCTGCTTCAAACACTCCCGAAAAAGAATCAGCCGTCCAACACGACCATTCCCGTCTTGGAAAGGATGGATTCGCTCGAAATGCTCATGAAAAGCAATCAAATCATTGAAAGTAACTGCTGATTTTGCCAGATAATCCTCAAGAAGGTTTGAAATAACTTTATCAACATTTTCTGGCAGACTAGTTTTAATATCGCCAACTTCATTAGGAATTTTCTTCCAATCGCCAACATTAAAATACGATTTGTGACTGTCGCTCGTGCCCTCTTTTAGGATTTTATGAAAAGCCTTGATGATTTCCTTGCTCAAATCTTCGCCAATCGTGTCGAGCAGATAATCAAAAGCTCGAAAATGATTGCTGGTTTCGATAATATCATCAACTGGCAGACCGTCCGCATCAAAACCAACCGTCTTTGTCTCAAAGACATAACGCGTCTGCTCTTCGGTCAGCTTACTGCCTTCAATTCGGTTGGAATTGTAAGTCAAGCTGACTTGCGTTTTGTGATAGAGTCCACCTTTAAGCCCGTTTTTTCGTTCTTCTAGTAATTTCTCTAAAATCTGATTTCTCATATTTTCACAATTCCTCTATCCGATACTCATTATAGCCTTCATAATAATAGCTGGCATCAATCCCTTTGAAGAAGGCTTCTTTGCTCAAGTCATCTGTGAGAGCACTTTTCAATAAAACTTTGATTTCCAAATCTTTGATAGGTGAACGTCGCATCGCAGACAGATATTCTTCCTTATCTACTGCATTCCAGTCTATTGTCGTCTTAAGTTTATTGCGTAAAATTAGGTCTAGCCAAATTCGTGTGGCTCTGCCATTGCCTTCACGAAAAGGATGAGCAATATTCATCTCTACGTATTTCTCAATGATTTCATCAAATGTTTCTTGCGGCATTTTTGAAATATTTTCAAGCGCTACTTCTAAAAATGCGACTGCAGCAAAACGAAAATCATTTTTTGAAATATTCACTTCTCGAACTTTGCCCGCAAATGCATAAATTTCTTCAAACAAATAGTGATGAATCTCAACTAAGCCTTTGAAAGTTCCAATTTCAATTTCATCAATCTTGCCGCTTTCAAAAAGTGCTTTTGCTTTAAGCTTTGAGAGACGCTCTTCTTCACGGTTGAGTGTTGCTTGCTCGGTAATGCCTAATTTATTGTCTAAAACCATCAATTTCCTCCTTTTGTAGTTAGCTCAGCTACAATCTCATCAATCTCAGCTCGCAATTTATCAATTTTCTCAACGGTTGTCTTGATATCTTTATTAAGCACGTCAATATCAATCTTCTCCGTCAAATCCTCTGCTTCCACATAGCTAGAAACAGAGAGGTTATAGTTATTTTCAACAATCGCATCAAATTTAACAGCTTTTGAAAAATAGTCTAACTCTTCTTTTTTATCAAAATGAGAAAGAATTTTATTGATATTATCAGTCGTTAAAATGTTATTATTGGTTTCTTTTTTGAACTCTTTGCTGGCATCAATAAAAAATGTATCAGTGTTAGGCTTATTTTTTGCCAAAATCAAGATACAAGTGGCGATACTTGTCCCAAAGAAAAGATTAGCGGGCAATTGGATAACAGCTTCCACAAAGTTATTATCAATCAGATATTTACGAATCTTTTGCTCAGCACCCCCACGATAAAAAATCCCTGGGAAAGTAACAATAGCCGCACGTCCTTTGGCCGACAAATAACTTAAAGCGTGCAAGATAAATGCGAAATCTGCTTTTGATTTCGGTGCCAAAACACCTGCTGGACTAAAGCGGTCATCATTAATTAAAGTTGGATCATCTGAACCAATCCATTTGATAGAATAAGGCGGATTAGAGACAATGGCATCAAAGGGCTTATCGTCATTGTGTAATGGATTGATAAGTGTATCCCCACGTTTAATATCAAATTTATCATAGTTGATATTATGTAAAAACATATTCATACGGGCAAGGTTATAGGTGGTCATATTGATTTCTTGCCCGAAGAAACCTTCTTCAATGATATGTTCTGAAAATTGCTTTCTCGCTTGGAGCAAAAGAGAGCCTGAACCACAGGCAGGGTCATAGATTTTGTTGATTTTATTATGCTCATCTTTACCAAGCATGACAATTTTAGCTAGTAGCGCTGAGACAGATTGAGGTGTGAAAAATTCACCACCTGATTTACCTGCATTTGAGGCATAGTTTGAAATCAAGAATTCATAAGCATCACCAAAAAGATCGATTTGATTATCTTCAAAACGACCAAAGTTCAGTTGATTGATTCCTTCAAGGACATCGGCTAAGCGTTTATTCTTTTCTGCAACCGTGTTCCCTAAGCGATTACTGGTTGTATCAAGGTCATCAAACAAACCTTTGATGTCATTTTCCGAAGCATAGCCAATCGCACTTGATTCGATGGCGGTAAAAATTGCTTTGAGGTCTGTATTCAAATCAGCATTTTCACGCGCAGTCTTCACAACATTTGAGAAAAGTTGACTGGGTGCAATGTAGTAACCCTTCGTTTTTACTGCGTCATCAATAATCTCAGAGCTAATCGCTTCATCTGGGTAATTCGCATAGTAAACTTCTGGGTCACCTGCTTCTATATAATTTTGAAAGTTTTCACTGATAAAACGGTAAAACAAAATCCCTAGAATGTACTGTTTAAAGTCCCACCCGTCCACAGCACCACGAACTTGGTCAGCAATAGACCAGATATTTCGTTGTAGTTCTTGTCTTTGATTTTGTGCGGTCATATTTTTCTCCAGATTTCTTATATTACCTTTTATTTTACCATTTTATCAAATAATAATCAGCTTGAAAACGAACCCAAAAAACCGCCAGCATCAGCTAACGGCTTTTTTCTATTTATTCAGCAATTTTTTGAATATCAAAGTCAATCTTGTTATCTATAAGCCTTACAATAACTTTTGATTTTGGCGGAATTTTTCCTCCGATAATCAGCTTAGCTAATGGATTTTCGATGACTTTTGTCAAATAACGTTTGAGTGGACGTGCACCATAAGCTGGTTCGTAAGCATTTTCGGCAATCCAAACTTTTACTTCTTCACTCAACTCAAGTTGAACGTCCATTTCTTCAAGACGATGTGAAAGTTGGCTAGTCATTTTAACGATAATATTCTTAATATCCTCAAGTGCCAATGGTTTGAAAAGAATGGTATCATCAATCCGATTTAGAAATTCTGGTTTGAAATGTGCCCGAAGTTGAGCCATCACGTTTTCAGTTGTTTCTTCCGAAATTTCACCATTTTCTCCAACATTATCAAGCAAATATTGAGAACCGACATTTGAAGTCATAATCAACACTGTGTTCTTAAAGTCAACGAGAACACCTTTAGAATCAGTCAAACGGCCGTCATCCAAAACTTGCAACAAGATATTGAAGACATCTGGATGTGCTTTTTCGATTTCATCAAGCAAGATGATTGTATAAGGATTACGACGAACGGATTCAGTCAATTGGCCTCCTTCATCGTAGCCGACATATCCTGGAGGGGCTCCGACTAACCGAGAAACTGAGTGTTTTTCCATATATTCACTCATGTCAATCCGAACCATATGTTCTTCTGAATCAAAGAGATTTTCAGCCAAAGCTTTCGCAAGCTCCGTCTTACCTACCCCAGTTGGTCCAAGGAAGAGGAATGAGCCAAGTGGACGGTTAGGGTCTTGAATTCCTGCACGCGCACGGATAATGGCATCAGATACGGCTTCAACAGCTTCATCTTGTCCGACAACCCTTTGATGCAGTGTTTCTGGTAAGTGAAGCAATTTTTCACGTTCACCTTCAACCAATTTGGTAATTGGAATACCTGTCATGCGTCCAACCACTTCAGCGATTTGTTCTTCAGTGACTGATTCTTGAACTAAGGATAAATCATCTGATTTTGCTTTTTCTTCAATAGCTTTGAGTTCTTTTTCAATTTCAGGAATTTTACCATAACGAAGGGCTGCTGCTTTTTCTAAGTTTCCTTCATTTTGAGCTTCTTCCAATTCGTGGCGAGCATGTTCTAATTCATTTCGTTTTTCAGAAATATTGCCCACTTCTTTTTTCTCAGCTTCCCATTGAGCTTTGAGTTGATTATTTTCTTCTCGAAGTTCAGCAATTTCACCACGTATAATTTCAAGACGTTTCTTAGAAGCATCATCTCGTTCTTTTTTGAGGGCCGCTTCTTCAATTTCTAATTGCATCAAGCGACGATTGGCTTGGTCAAGTTCAGTTGGGAGTGAATTCATTTCTACACGAATTGTTGCACTGGCTTCATCAACCAAGTCAATGGCTTTATCTGGTAAAAATCGGTCAGTAATATAACGATTTGAAAGGGTTGCTGCTGCGACTAAAGCATTATCATGAATGGTCACTCCATGGTGAATTTCAAAACGTTCTTTTAGACCACGCAAGATTGAAATTGTATCTTCAACAGTAGGTTCAGTAACCAATACCTTTTGGAAACGACGTTCAAGTGCTTTATCTGTTTCCATGTATTTACGATATTCATCCAAGGTAGTTGCCCCAATCAAATGGAGTTCACCACGTGCAAGCATTGGTTTTAAAAGGTTCCCAGCGTCCATTGAACCTTCTGTTTTACCTGCACCAACAATCGTATGAAGTTCATCAATAAAGAGGATAATTTGTCCATCTGATTTTTTCACTTCATTAAGGACTGCTTTCAAACGTTCTTCAAATTCACCACGATATTTCGCGCCTGCAATCAGGGCACCCATATCCAGTGAAAAGATGGTTTTATCTTTCAGATTTTCAGGAACGTCTTTTCTGACAATCCTTTGTGCCAATCCTTCAACAATGGCTGTTTTACCAACCCCAGGTTCACCAATAAGAACGGGGTTATTTTTTGTTTTACGAGAAAGCACTCGAATGACATCACGAATTTCTTCATCACGTCCAATGACAGGATCTTGTTTACCTGATTTAACTTGAGCAACGAGATCTACCCCATATTTTTCAAGTGCTTTGTATGTTTCTTCTGCATTTTGACTGGTCACTTTATCACCTCCGCGTAATTTTTCAATCGCAGCTTGCACTTTTGCTTTTGTTAGTCCATGGCTGACCAAATAACTGGTCAATGGATTTTGTTTTAATTCAAAGAGGGCAAGGAGAATAATCTCAGTTGATAGGTACTCATCGCCCATTTTTTGCGCAATTTTGTCTGCTTCAGTAAATACTTGGAACAAATCTGGACTTAGGTTTTGACCATAAGTAATATTTGAACCTTCTACTGAATTAATTTTGTCAATTTCTTTTTCAATTAAATTTGTAAAGTCATCTAGGTCAATCCCTAAATCTTTATAAAAGTTCGCCCCAAAACTATTAGGTTGAACAAAAATTCGCCATAAATGTGGAACTTCAATCACTTGGTGATGACGAACTTGCGCAATTTGTTGCGCTGAACCAAGTGCTTCTTGCATCGTTGTTGTCATTTTTTCGATGTCCATAAAAACACCTCATTTCGATTTCATAGTTAGTAGTGATTATTATCTTTTTCTCACTACATTCTAATTATAATACTTTGGTCAGTAATGGTCAAACTTTTTGATTCGTTTTTTTGACTTTTATTATAGACAAAAACTACTGACAGATTTTTTGTCAGTAGTTTTAATATTTATAAGTAAAATCAATTATTTCATGGATAAGCAATACTTGCTGCTAAGCTTCCGTCAGGATTTTTAAAATTATATCTAACTGAAAGGTTGGCAATACCTATACTTTTAAAAATAGATTCGTTTTCATTAAATAGGGATGTTAAATTATTTTTCAATTCTGCTATTTTATCAGAACTGACCACTCCCATATTTTGAGAAAGTGTAAAAGTAATAACGAGTGTATTATCACTGACAGTAACGTTTGCCTTAGTAAAAATTCCTCCACTTTCAGAAATAATATTTGAACTTTCTGCATTCATCCCATCAGCGAGTTCTTGCAAAGAATTATTCGAAGGATTTACTGACAGACTGACAGCATTCCAAGCGACTGCTTTATATTTCCAACCAATATTAATCAAGTTATTTTCTTCATTTGAATTACCGGTGTAGTTATGGGCACCAGATTGGGCATTGGGATTATAAGCAACGTATATCGGCAAATTTCCGCCTGAATAAAAAACTGCTTTTCCTTGATTATCCCACTTCCAGCCTTTATTTACCAAAGACTGCGCTTCATACTTACTTTTTGTGTAATAATGATCTCCACCCACAGCATTGGGAATATAAAGCCGATAAACCGTTGTCCCTTTATCTGGTGCTACCCAACCTAATCCTTCATCAGTCCAACCAACCTTAATATCAAAATCTCGTTCAGTTGCACTTGTAGTATAAAAATGCTCTCCGGTATTATGATTATAGAGACGATAAACCAGGCTATCGGCACTCACTCGAAATCCCACAGCAATGGTGGTTCCAACTATTAATAAAGCCAATAATATTTTTTTCATAATTTACTTCCTCCTTTGAAAGCGTTATTATTATGTTGCTAATATTATATTCTTTTGTTAATTTTTTGTCAATTTAATATTTTGGTTTTACAAAAAAAACGGAAGAAGTCTCTTATTAGATTTTTATCAAAAAAAGTGAAGCTGTCTTTTTAATACACTTTGCCTTATAATGGATTTAGATGTCAAAATAAAAAGATAGGAGAAAAATGACTCAACAACTAAATTCTTTGGGAAAGTCTGCCCTCTTAATATTAAGTAATACAATTATTGTCCTTCCATTCATGATTTTCATTCAAATTGCAAAAGGAACCTCGCTTCTTGCCCTCCTTCCTTTTTTGCTCTTTTATACTTTCAGAATGACTGGCGTATTCTTTATAAGAGGAATAAAAACAAGAATCAACAGCTATAGTCTTTTAAAAATTTCATTGTATGCCGGTTTACTTGGTTGCTTGCTTGGATTTATGGGTTCTTTCTACTTTCCTTTCTATACTTTATCCGGAATTCTTTTAGGAGTGAGTGCAGCTTGGTTGCCGATGTCAAACACTTCGGTAAATTATTATCTAAAAAATACTAACCAGCTTATCAAAGGAAAAACCTTAGTTAGCTTACTTTTATTTTTAGCCCTTGGCTTTTCTTTTGTCTTATCCCCTTCTCTAAAATATCCCCTGTTCTTTGTCTTCTATGGAATAGTTTATCTTCTCTCCTTCCAATTAGTTGGAAATTTGGACAATTACAAAGTTGATCCAAATGATTTAGAAAAAGCTTCATATAAATATCTTATTTTATTTGCTTTATTTTTTGTTTGCCTCTTTCTATTACGCTCAAGTCGACTACTTGCCAATAGTTTAGAATTTGATTATTTCATTTTCGGATTTTTCTTTTTGGTCACCCTCTATATTGTCGCTACGAATTTTTTCAAAAATAAAATTCAAAGAAATATCCCTCGTAAATTATCATATTTGACAGCTATTAATGGGGCAGTGGGAAATTATTTATTTCTTTTTTGTTCTTTGTATGTCGCTGGCTTTTATGGTCATCAGCATTTATTTTTACAGTTTTATCTTCCTTATGTTTTAGGAATTGTCTTTGCCTCTAAGGTCAAAAATTTACTTGGAAAAAATGTCAAAACCTATTCTTTAATCGGAATTTTTCTAGGTTTACTTTTGATTGTTTTTAGTCCTCTATTTGCTCTAGGTTTATTCCTTACTAGTTTATTTAAAGGAAGTTTAAATTCAAGCTTAACTCAAGACTATGAAAATACTGTTAATATCGTTGAAGATAAACGGATCTGGGTAAAATATACCATTCAAAATATCGGAAGTATTCTTCACCAATTTTTGTTGATGCTTTTAGGTTCACTCATCATCATAAAAAACGGCTTATCTATCAAGACCCTGTTCGTTATTACTTCAACTCCTATTCCTACAGCTCGAAGTATTGAACTAATGAAATCATGGAATCTTATTGCTACGTCATTGATTATCTTAATTATCATCGCCTATCTTATTTATCCAAAAATAGTTCCACTTCTTAAAAAAATCAAAGTAAATTAGAAAAACTCATGTCTAAACATGAGTTTTTTATTTAATACGAGTGGTCAGTGAACTTTCTTTCCCTTCGATAATTTTATGAATCTCCTTAGCAAATTGGCTTCGTTTAATTGGACGATAACTTTTTAAGAAAGAAAAAATCGGAATTTTTATGAGTGGCTCCAATAGGCGTGCTGGAAAATAACTGCTTTTTCGTGAAGCATCATAGACAATTCCTGGAAAAACAGAAACAAATCTTGATTTCAAACGTTTTTGACCATAAGCCTCCACTTCTTTTTTAGCTTTCATATAGTCATTCATAAAAAAAGGACCATCATTTGCCGAAATAAAAAGACATTGATTTTTTGAGTTAACTATTGTATCAATAATTATTTTTGCTGGTTGAATACTATTTTTTTCATAAGTTGTTCCCTTTGATTTACTTGGAAATAGAATTCCTACCGCATCAATCACCCAATCTGATTTTTGTAAAAGTTCTTGCCAATCCCCAGCTTCATTTAGATTGGCAGCATGATAAATGACTGGCTCAACTAGATTATCTTTAGATTTACCATTTCTTGATAAACTGTGTAATTCATAATCCGCAACTTGAGCAAGTTCTTTGAAAATTCCTTGGCCAACTAGTCCTGTTCCTCCAACTATTGTAATAATCATTTGCTCACCTCACTTGCTTTTATTCTTATCCTAACATATTAAAAGGAGTAATCTAAAATAATCGCTTTATGAATTTAGCTAAAAAAACTAGAGTGAGTACTCTAGTTTTTCATTTCACGCTATTTTTCGCTAAAGTTTCCAAATAGTCAGCTTCATAATCATAAAGCGGTGTTGGATATTCACCATCAAAATATGATAAGCAAAGTTTATCATGACCAATCGCCTCGACAAGTCCTGTCTGGCTAAGATAGGTCAGACTATCCGCTCCGATAGCTTCTCTGATTTCATCAGTCGTATGTGTGGCTGCGATGAGTTCGTCACGGTCTTGAATGTCAATACCATAAAAACAAGGATATTTGAGAGCGGGACTGGCGATTGCCACATGAACTTCAGCGGCGCCTGCGTCTTTGAGGAGTTTGACGATGCGACGGCTGGTTGTCCCACGCACAATACTATCATCAACCATAATGACGCGTTTTCCTTCTACAACACCTCGAACAGCACTCAATTTCATGCGAACGCCTTGTTCACGAAGTTCTTGAGTCGGTTGAATAAATGTTCTTGCCACGTATTGATTTTTAATCAGCCCCATTTCGTAAGGCAAACCAGATTCTTCAGCGTAGCCTGAAGCAGCACTGAGTGATGAATTAGGCACACCGATGACAATGTCAGCATCAATTTGGGCTTCTTGGGCTAAAATTTTTCCTGAACGTTTTCTGGCAGTATGAACATTAACTCCAGCGATATTACTGTCAGGACGGGCAAAATAGATGTATTCCATTGAACAAATGGTCATGTTGGTGCTGTCAGTAAATTGGTCCACATGAATGCCGTCATCATTAATTTCAATGATTTCACCGGGTTGAACATCTTGAATCCAAGTGGCACCAACGACATCAAAAGCACAAGTTTCTGAGGCCACAACAAGTGCACCGTTGCTCATTTTACCGATTGAGAGTGGTCGAAATCCATTAGGATCAAGGGCTGCGACAATTGAATTTTCAGTCATAATGAGATAGGCAAAGCCACCTTTGACCGTATTGAGCGCTTCTTTGACTCTGCCCATAAATTCTGGATGATGACTACGGCGAATCAAGTGCATGAGGATTTCTGTGTCTGAATTACTGGAGAAGATTGCCCCAGATTTTTCAAGTTCACAGCGCAATGATTGGGCGTTGGTTAAATTTCCATTGTGGGCAAGTCCAAGTGATCCGTCATGAAATTCAAACTGGAAAGGCTGAATATTATTGATATTTGCTGAACCAGCCGTGGCATAACGGACGTGTCCAATGGCTGCTGAGCCTGTCAGCTCTTCCAAATCTTTTTCGTCACGGAAAACTTCTGTGACCAGACCCAGACCACGATGACGATTGAGTTTGCCATTATTATTGACCAAAATCCCTGCACCTTCTTGCCCGCGATGTTGGAGAGCATGAAGTCCAAAATAGGTCAGGCGAGCGGCATCAGGATGCCCCCAAACACCGAAAAGTCCACACTCTTCATTTAATGTCTTCGCTTCAAAGTGCGACCACTCTTGCTCAGTAAATGTTGCGCTTGTCATTTCATCAGACATGGGAGGGCTCCTTCATAAATGCTGACAGCTTCGTCAGTAGAAATAGAAAGTTCATTCATTTCCAAAATTCCGCTGTCAGTAACTTTTCCGATTATTTCGCCACTGACCGAACGTTCTGTCAGTAATTTTTCAAAAGCAACTTGATTTTCTGGTGAAATTGAGAGTACAAAGCGACCTTGCGTTTCTGAGAATAATTGGGCATTGGTTAAGTCAACTTTCACATCAACGCCTAAGCCATTTGCAAAAGCAGATTCAGCTAGAGCAATCGCCAATCCTCCTTCTGCCAAGTCATGTGCTGAGCTGACCAATCCGTCAGTAATTGCTTTTAAAACAAAGTCTTGATTGGATTTTTCAGTTTCTAAATCAAAATCAATTCTTCCAGAAATTTCGCCTGTCAGCATTTTTTGAAGTTCAGAACCTGAAAAATCATCAAAGGTTTGACCGACTAGTACAATCAAATCACCCGCTTTTTTAAATTCTTGAGTCGTAATATTTTTTACATCCTCAATCAAACCAACCATTCCAATCATCGGCGTAGGTAAAATAGCTGAACCGTTTGTTTCATTGTAAAGACTAACATTTCCTGAAATAACTGGTGTATCAAGGGCCAAACAAGAACGTGAAATTCCATCAGCCGCTGTTGTTAATTCCCAAAATTGTTCTGGTTTTTCCGGATTTCCAAAGTTCAAACAGTCAGTAATCGCGAGAGGTTTTCCACCAGAGGCCACGATATTACGAGCCGCTTCAGCAACTGCGATTGCTCCTCCTTTTTCTGGATCAAGATAGAGATAGCGAGCGTTACAGTCCGTTGTCATCGCAAGTGCCTTGTTAGTGCCACGCACTCGTAAAACTGCGCTATCTGAGCCTGGTGCAACAACAGTGTTGGTCATCACGCGCGAATCATAAGTTTCATAAATTGATTTCTTGCTAGCAATTGTCGGTTGAGCCAAAAGTTTTTTGAAAATTTCACTGACAGAGCTGTCAGTAATTTCTGGAAGGTATTTTTTGCTGTCAGTAAATTTTTGAATTCGCTCAGGGACTTGTGCCTCACGGTAATAAGTTGGAGCATCTTCCGCCAATGAATCAACTGGAACATGAGCAACCATTTGCCCTTTATGATAAAGCGTATAAAAGCCATCATCAGTCACTTGCCCAATATTGACCGCATCAAGGTCGTATTTTTTAAATAAATCAATAATTTCTTGTTCATGTCCTTTTTTGACACAAAGCACCATACGCTCTTGAGACTCAGACAACATCATTTCATAAGGAATCATTTCTGTTTCACGCTGAGGCACATTATCCAAGTTAAGACGCAGGCCTGACCCAGCTTTTGAAGCCATTTCTGATGTAGATGAAACCAATCCAGCTGCTCCCATATCTTGAATTCCGACTAAAATATCGCCATGATTTTGGATGACTTCAATACAAGCTTCAAGCAATAATTTTTCCATAAATGGATCACCGACTTGAACCGCTGAACGTTGTGTTTCTGAACCAGAACCAAATTCTTTAGAAGCAAAAGACGCCCCATGAATGCCGTCACGTCCTGTTTTCGCTCCGACATAAAAAATAGAATTCCCCACACCTTTAGCTTGTCCTTTTTGAATATGTTTATGTTCAATCAAGCCCACACACATGACATTCACCAAAGGATTTCCAGCGTATGATTCATCAAAGGCTACTTCGCCACCAACCGTCGGAATTCCAATACAGTTTCCATATCCCGCAATCCCAGCGGTTACTTGGTCCACAATATGACGAGTTTTACCATTGTCAATTGGCCCAAAACGCAAACTATCCAAAATTGCAATTGGACGAGCTCCCATTGAAAAAATATCACGAATAATCCCACCAGAACCAGTTGCTGCACCTTCATAAGGTTCAACGTAAGATGGATGATTATGAGATTCAGCTTTGAAAACAACCGCCAAATCATCACCAATATCCACAACCCCAGCTCCTTCACCAGGCCCCATCAAGACCTGTGGCCCAGTCGTCGGAAATTTTTTTAAGACAGGTTTTGAATTTTTGTAGCAGCAATGTTCTGACCACATCACGGCATACATCCCCGTTTCCGTAAAGTTTGGCAAACGGCCCTCAAGAATCTCATCCTTGATTTTCAAATATTCTTCATCCGTCAGTCCCCACTCACGGTAAATTTTGCTTTCTTGAATCTGTTCTGGTGACATCTCCAAAGTCATGTTATTCTCCTATAAGATATGAGAAACGCTTGCTTAAAAACGTAGAAAACTACAGCCCAATTTACTGCATTAGTAGTCTAAAGAATATACGTTCCAATAGAAATGCAACTTGTATATTCTCTACTTTAAAAGCTTTCAGCGCTCTGAATTCAATTATTTCAAATTACAAATTTACTGACAGATTCGTTTTTTAAAATCTAAATTCTGTCAGTAATTTTTTTATTTTCCAACAAAGTTTTTCAAGACAGAAGCAAACAAATGTACTCCATCAGCGCCACCAAGCAGTTCTTCCATGGCCCGCTCAGGGTGAGGCATCATCCCAAGCACATTTCCTTCTTTATTGACAATTCCAGCAATATTTTCAACTGACCCATTAGGATTTTCGTCAGCATAAGTGAAAATAATTTGCCCATTTGCTTTAAGTTCAGCAAGCTGAGCTTCGTCAGCAACATATTGCCCCTCACCGTGAGCAATTGGTAAATTAATCAAAGCGTCCTTGGCATATTCAGTCGTAAAATTACTTTGATTATTTTCAACTTTAAGAGCTTGCCATTTGGAAACAAATTTCAAACCCTCATTGCGAATCAATACACCCGGTAAAAGCCCAGATTCAACCAAAATTTGAAATCCATTGCAAGTGCCAAAAACAGGTTTCCCTTCTTTAGCCAAACGTTTGATTTCCGGCATAATATTGGCAAATGACGCAATCGCACCACAGCGTAAATAATCACCATAAGAAAAACCCCCTGGAATCAACACTCCGTCAAAACCTGCAAGCGACTTCTCATCATGCCAGACAAATTCTACCTCAGCTCCCATAACATCACGAATTGCCCAAAGTAAATCAAAATCACAATTTGACCCTGGAAATTGAATGACTGCAAATTTCATTAATTAGCTCCTTCGCTTTGTTCATTCAAAATTTCAACTTTATAAGTTTCCATATTTGGATTTGCCAACAATTCATTGGCAATTTCAATTGCTTTTGCGCGAGCAATCTCAGCTTCTGCATCAAATTCAAAATCGAAAAATTTTCCAACATTTAATTCTGTAACTTCTTGATAACCCATTTTATGAGTTGCCGCTTTAATCGCTTGGGCTTGAGGGTCGAGAATTGAGGCTTTGTAAGCCACGTAAACACGTACTTTAGTCATTTTAAAATTCTTTCTATATAAGATGTGAGGAACTGTCCTAAAAACTAGAACTCATTTATTTCGCATTTTCTAACAAATTCAAAACTTCAGTATAAGTTTCAACTAAATCGCCAATATTACGTCTGAAAACATCTTTATCCATATGCTGACCATTCGCATCCCAGAGACGTGAAGTATCAGGTGAAATTTCATCAGCAAGAATAATTCTTCCGTCAGCAAGACGGCCAAATTCAAGTTTGAAATCAACCAAAGTTAAGCCGATTTCAGCCCAGATTTTTTTCAGAATCTCGTTGATTTTACGCGTTTCACTCTTTAAAAATTCAATCTCTGAATAAGTTGCAATGTTCAGGAATCTAACATGTTCATCATTAATAAATGGGTCATCTAAAGCATCATCCTTATAGTAAAACTCAACAATTGGTTCTTGTAAAACAATTCCTTCTTCAAGACCAAATCGTTTGGCAAAAGAACCAGCAACAACATTTCTTAAAACAACTTCTAAAGGAATTATTGAAACCTTTCTATTCAATTGTTCGGTTTTTGATATCTTTTCTATGAAATGTGTTTCTAAACCTTCAGCATTTAATTTTTCAAAAATTAATGACGTAATTTGATTATTTAGAGCACCTTTTCCCGTAATCTGTTCTTTACGAGCACCATTTAATGCAGTCGCTTGATCACAATATTCCACCCAGAGCACCTCTGAATCATCAGTAAAATACAGTTTCTTAGCTTTTCCTTCATAGAGCAACTTTTCTTTTCCCACAATATCCTCCATCCATTTAAGGAATTCTTTATGCTTCTTATTCTATTCTAATGAGCCAAATAAAAAAAGCTCTAGCGGATAAAACTAGAACTTTTTCAATTTATTGTTCGGTTTTGCTGAATGTTCGGAAATACTCTTTTATTTTATAAGTTTTCATATTGTTCATCAGAAACTTCTTCTAACCAAACTGCTTCTCCCGCGGTAATGGCCACATGACTGAACCAGCTATCTTTTGTCGCTCCATGCCAATGTTTAACTCCTGCATGAGTAACAATCGTATCACCCGCATGTAAAAGTTGGGCCTCCTTCCCCTCTTCTTGATACCATCCCTCACCGGCTGTAACCAATAAAACTTGATAACCCTCTTTATGAATATGCCAATGATTACGACAGCCAGGCTCAAAAGTCACATTTCCAACACCAAAGGGCAAGTCCTTATCTGCAATCATTCCTTCTAAATAAGATTGACCAGTAAAATAAGCACCATAAGGATTTTTTTCTCCCTGAGGAAAAATAAGTGCATTGTCTAATTCTTTTTTATCCATTTCGTTCTCTCTTTTCTAATCAATCTGCTGATAACAAGTTACCTTTAGGCGCAGTTGATATTTTTCTCTCAATTCAGCAATTTTTGCCATCATCGGACTTTTATGATGAAAATCAATTGCTTCTTGGTTTTCCCATTCATCAATCAATAGAATTGCGTGTTGATTATCCAAAGGGACAAAATATTCATAACGTAAATTTCCACTTTGTTGACGGATTTTATCGACGAGTCCAGAACTGACCATTTCGTCAGCAAAAAGACGGGCATTCTCACCCTTACCTTGGTACAAAATGTTGACCGTAATTCTCATAGCTTTCCCCTCTTATCCCCAAATTTTTTTAGCCATATTAAAAGCCGACCAAGCCTTTGGCCACCCCACATAAAAGCTCAGATGCGTAATTATTTCTGAAATTTCTTCCTGACTTATTCCATTTTCTTTTCCTTTTGCCATATGAAAATTTAATTGTTCAAAATTTCCACCAGCAATCAAAGCTGTAATCGTAATGACACTACGTTCATGTGCTGAAAGTTCTTTTTCACGACTCCAGACTTCTCCAAAAAGAATATCGTCATTTAATTCAGCAAATTTTGGGGCAAATTCTCCAAGTTGTTCATGTCCTGCGGTTTGTTTTTCCATTTTAACCTCCAATTTTCTTCAATTATTAAGACATTTTATCTTGTGCTTTTTCCAAGTTCCTTCAAAAATTTTAGGCGCATCACTGTCGGTCTAAAATTTTTCTCCCAAGCAGGGTCCCAGCTATGACCCGCACGTTGTCGATAAGAAGCAATAAACTTATCAATATTTTCTTTATCTGTTACAGGTTCAAATTCCACTTGATAGACTTTCCCGTCAATGTGAATTTGCCCCTTACGTGAAAGCATTGCCGAATGCCACCAACTTGATGCCGTTCCACGACCTGCTGCTACCGCTAAATCATCATCAATATAAGCAAACCAAATCCAAGCAGGACGATGTTCTTGCGGGTCTGGGCTAATATAAATATCTTGTATCTTAGAAAACTTTTTGACATCAATTTTCATTTTTTCTCCTTTTCTTACCAAGGTTGTGTTGTAGGTCCAACAGTAAACTCGCTGACGTTAACGTCTTCAGGTTGTTCAAGAGCAAAAGCAACAATGCGAGCAATTGCCTCTGGACTAATCCCATATTGTTCATAAAGAGCTGTCATTCCTTCTGCTGCTTCTTTGTCAGTGATTGTATTCAGTAACTCAGTATTTATAGCAGCCGGATAAATAGTAGCTGTCCGAATATGAGTTCCTTCTTGAGCAGATTCCATTCGGAGTACCTCCATTAATTCACGAACCGCCCATTTTGTTGCCCCATAAACACCACCATTGGGATATGCTTTTAGGCCAGCAACTGAACTCGTTGTGATCACATGTCCTGATTTTTGAGCTGTAAATTCAGGCAGTACAGCAGCGAGCCCATTAAGTACACCTTTTAAATTAATATCAACCATATTTTCCCATTCTTCAACATGAAGAGCTGATAAAGGGGAACTTGGCATGATTCCTGCATTCAAAAAAATCGCATCAATTTTGCCAAAATTTTCTTTCGCATATTGTACCAACTTTTTACTATCTTCTGGATTAGTTACATCTGTCACTTGATAGATTGCTTGTCCACCAGCCTTTTTAATTTTATCAGCCAGCTCCTGCAAACGATTTTCACGCCTTGCTGCTAGTACAATTTTGGCTCCTTTTTTAGCAAGTAATTCAGCAGTTGCTTGGCCAATACCGCTTGAGGCTCCTGTGATTAAGACGACTTTGTTTTCAATATTGTTTGACATTTTTTCTCCATTCATTTTTAACTTCTGTTTTCATTATATTCCTTGAAGTTCACTTCAAGTCAACTCAAAAGCTTCACATTGCTTTATCTTTTTGATGATTTTATTATAAAATATTTTTTAGCTGACGTGAAATGCTTTTTATATCAATAATTATGCTTTTTAAGCATACTGTATTAAATTATAAAAAAAGCTTCGTATCATTACGAAACTTTTTTAATCAGATTTATTTTATCTTCTTGTTCAAAATCAAAGTATAGAAGACAAAATTAAGCAAAGCAAGACAAAGGAAAAACATAAATACATGTTGAGTTCCTGTTGTTAAATTACTTGATTTTGTTGCAATAAGACTAGCTGTAGCCGTTCCTGCTGACGCTGCAAATTGAGAAGTTGTAGTAAACCAAGCATTACCAGAGGCAGCTTTATCATGAGGAAGTTGAGCTAAACTATTGGTCATGGTTGTTGCAAAACTTGAAGAACGACCGATTGTGAATACAACATAAAGTCCCATCACACCCAGTAAAGTCAGATTCTTAGTAAAAATCGTTAATAAAACAAGAGCGATAAAGAATACAGTATTTCCACTATATAAAATTCCCTTGGCCCCTTTGCGGTCATAGAGCGCACCAATTGGACCTTGAGCTGCTGAACCAATTAATGAACCAGGCAATAAAGCAAAACCTGCTAATGTACTTGTAGCTCCTAACGATACTTGTAAGAAATTAGGAATGATAAAGTTAATTCCCAAATTGACAAATTGTAAAATACAATAAACTAGGACAGACAAAGTAAAAGTTGGGCTCTTGAAAACATTGATATCAATAAAATTCAATGTACTTGTTTTTGAACGCCAAATAAAAGCAATCAACCCCAAGATAAAGACCACTAACCAGATCCATGAAAAATGAGCACTTGAAAGTGAATCTAAAGCTAAAAGAGCGCTGGTCATTACTAATGACAAAAATATAAAAGCAATAAAATCAAATTTGCCTGGACGTATTTTTTCACTTTTCTCAATAGCCCAAGCTCCTAAAGGAAAGAGACAGATTGGGATAATCAAAATAATTGCAAAAATCATTCGCCAACCTAAAGTCCCTGTTAAAAGTCCACCATAAGTTGGTCCAAGTGCTGGGGCAATACTCAAAATCATCCCAGCAAATCCCATCCAAAGTCCTACTCTCTCACGCGGAATTTTAGTTAAGACAAGATTAAACATCAATGGAATGGCAATACCAGTCCCGATTCCTTGAATTAAGCGTCCCGCCATTAAAATAGTAAAATTCGGAGAAATTAAACTCAGTAAATCCCCAAGGGTAAAAAAGATTAATCCTGAAAAAAATAATGTCCTATTTTGAAAACGTTGACTAATATATGAACTTGTTGGCATTACAATCGTAACAACTAATAAATAAGCAGTTGTTACCCACTGAACCGTACTCAGTGGAAGTCCGAAGGTATTTTCAAGCGTTGGAAACGTGACATTCAAACTTGTTTCCGCTAATATCCCCATAAAAGCCACAAGGGCCACGGCGACAATTGAAAAGCGCGTTTTCGCGCTAATTTTATGATTGGCTGTATTTGTTTCTAATTCTGTGTTCATTCTTTTCCTTTCTGCATGCTAAAATTATTAAGAAATTTTTCAACTGCAGCAATCTCCTCTGCTGACAAACCCGCCAAAGCTTTTTGATTATGTCCTTGGATATATGTTCTAATTTCGGGTAAATATTGTTTGCCTTCTTCAGTCAATTCAACTGATTTTTGACGAGCATCTGTTGGACTCGCTTTTCTCTTAATCAACTGCCGTTTTTCCATACGTTGCAAAATTTCCGTTGTTGTAGAACGTCGGATATTAAATTCTAATTCAATCATCGTCTGACTGATTTCTTTTTCTGAGTCTTCTTCACTCTGGTTTCCAAGAAAATCTAATATTGACATTTGCTGACCCGTCAAATCAAGCTGAGCTGCAAAATTATCAAACTCTCGTGACATTTGATTACTGGCAACTTTTAAAAGTCGTCCAATTGCTTCTTTTTTAGTTCGCATACGAATCATTATAACACAATCTTTTTTGTTCGTCAACGAACAATATTTAAATTTTATCAATAAAAAAGTTACTGACAGAGTTCTGTCAGTAACTTTTTAGTTAATCTAAATTGCCAAATCAAATTTTAATTGAGGTTTTACCGGTTCATAGTCCACAAGCTCAAAATCTTCTGGTTTAATATCGAAAAAGTTTGTTCCGTCAGGAACATTAAGCACCAAACGGGGCTCCTTGTCAGAAGCTGTTCGCTTAACTAACTCATTTGCTTGTTCAAACTGATTATCATAAATATGCAAATTATTTACGAAATAGAAAAATTTTCCAACTTTCCAAGAAAAATGTTTTGCAATCATCATTTGTAAAGCGACATATTGCATGGCATTAATATGATGCGCAACAAGCATATCATTTGAACGTTGAATAAGAGTCGCATCCAAGTAAATCTGACCATCTTGTTCACGGCGAACATCAAACATTGTTTGGAAAGCACAAGGCAAAAGTCCTTCAGTTTCCTCAAAATCTTCATATTGCCAAAGATTAATGATATTACGGCGATTCCAAGGATTTTTAGCTAAACCATCCAATAATTTTCCGATAATATTATATTTTTTAACTGTTGCCCCATAGCGTTGTCCAATCGTACCGTCGCCAATTCCCCATTCGCCCCAGTATTTGACTCCATATTTTTCTTCAAGAACAGCAAGTTCACTTGTCTGATCTTGATAAATCCACATCAATTCTTTAATTGCCGATTTAATTGGAATTGGACGCAAAGTGGTAATTGGAAACTCACCTTTTTGCAAATCATAAGTAACGAAAGAACCTGTTACATACTTACTATTTGCGGTTTGACCATCCTTATACTTGGGACGTGCATTTTCTGAAAAAACACCATTATCAAGGATATTTTGGATATTTTGTTTAAAAATCTTGTCTGCGTAAGTCATGAATTTTTCCTTTATCTAGATATATTCATTATATTATAACATAACAAATCTTGGAAAGAAATTAGCTATTTATCGTATTTCTACAAAAAGCTCTACCAGCTTTGGTAGAGCTTTTATTTTCCTTATTTATCCCTCTGAAATTCTCAAAAGAGATTTAATTGCTGTACGTTGATCCATTGCTTCGTATGCTTCTTGAATTTCATCTAAGATAAATTCTGCTGTAAAGACACGGCCTGGATTAATCTCTCCACTTAAAACTGCTTCGAGTAAGATTTCCTTATCCCAGCGTGCGACAGAGGCTACTCCACCTCCAAGTTGAATATTTTTCCAAAAGAGAGAATCAATCCATTCATTATAATTAACATCATGAGGAACTCCCACACGACCTACTCGCCCGCCTGCTCTTACCGCTTGAAAAGCAGATTCAATTGCTTGTTTTGTTCCGACACATTCTAAGGCAGCGTCAGCACCATAACCATCGGTTAAGTCCATAATTTTTTGAATCGCTACTTCACCACGTTCAGCAATAATATCTGTTGCACCAAAGTCACGCGCAAGTGCTGCACGGTCTTCATGGCGACTCATTGCAATAATCCGTTTTGCTCCTAAAAGTTTAGCTGAAATCACTGCACAAAGTCCAACTGCTCCATCACCAAAGACAACCACTGTATCACCTTCATGAACATCTGCTGCTTTAGCTGCATGAAAACCTGTAGGCATGACATCAGCTAAAGCCGTCAATGAAGCCAACTGGTCATCAGAATAATCACTTGGTTGGCCCGGGATTTTGACAAGTGCACCATCAGCATTAATCGCCCGATAGAATTCTCCTTGATAGCCGCCATTCACACCGTCTTTTGCATTTGGACAATTGGCTTCAAAGCCAGCCAAACAAATTGGACAGTGTCCACAACCGTGCGTAAAGGGAACAATGACAAAATCTCCTACTTTAAAATTTTTAACTCCGGTGCCTACTTCTTCAATCAGGCCAATAGCTTCATGACCTACTGGTCCAGGTTGACGTTCAGAAATCCCACGAAACCACCATAAATCGGAACCACATACGCAGGCACGAACAATTTTTATGATAGCATCTGTTTCTTTTACAAGTTGCGCTTTGGGAAATTCTCTAACTTCCATTTTATTTTTTTCGACAAAATAAGCTGATTTCATTTTTTTACTTCCTTTTCTTTTATTGAATTCATTATAAAATGAATTTTACTTTTTTAAAAATACTTTTTTAAAAACTCCTTATGCTTTTAAAGCATAAGGAGAACTAAGGGCTTATATAATGCCACCAACTCCTCGACCAAAGAGTTTGCTGTTGGAAATTTTTTGATAAAATCCAGCGACCTTTGGTGTAAGATTATAGCGTAATGCCAACGGTCTTAAGGTCACTTCTAATTTTGCTAATTCATCCACAAGTTGGCCTTGATTCTCTAATTGAACTTTCGTATGAAGTAAACACTGGCGTTCCCAGTCACGAATATTTCGGTCTAGTATAAGATTATAGAGTTCATTTAAAATTTCTTCTTTTTCAAATGTTTTATTCATGACCTCATTATGCCACGAATTTATTTCTAAGGCTACTAAAAACGCTTACGATTTTTAAATTATCGTTTTTTGGTCAAATTCATATTTGGATAGTTTTTGAGAATTCTGCGCAAATTATAATGTTTTAATTTTAGAGGTTTATTTTTAAGTAATTCTAATACTTTTATCCGATTTGCTGCTGTTTCATGGTTTGTAAAGAGATGTTTAAGACGAAATTCTTTGATTGCTGCATTTTCTTTGTCAGAATCATCAATCATAGCCAAGACTTCTTTTTTGGTTGAAATCGTAAAAATAAATGTTGAAACAAGGTCAGCCAGAAAGATAATTAATATCAAAATCACACCCCAACTGTGGGTTAATTCATTAAAATCATGAATCCAATTTTGAACAGGTGGATTAACTAATTTAATTAAGATAATACAACCTACACCCCAAAATAATGAAACGGGAACAGCTACTCTTCCTTCAATATTGAAAGGGAGGGTTGAGTAGTCCCATAACTTCATATTAAAGAATTTCTCTAAAATCCAACTTCCAATGAATTCAACGACTGTCACAATCACAATCGTATTAAGATAAAGACTGAATAAATTTCCGGTATCTGGAACTAAAAGTAAGACGGCAGAGACGCCAAAACCATAAACAGGGCAATAAGGGCCTAATAAAAAACCTCTAAAAACAAAATGCCGGTCTTTAAATGAGCAATAAAAGGTCTCCCATATCCAACCAATAAAAGAATAAACGATAAAAGTCATAAAAATTTCCATATATTTCTCCTTGTTTGTTTAATCTTTTACATTATATCATCTCTTTTAGTAATTTTTAAATTTCATTTATAAGATAAGAAAAAAGCTGTTTAAATTCAGCTTTTTATGATAATTTTTTATAATGATTTTAATTTTCCATGGAAATCAGCAATTGATTGATAGCCTTTTTTATCCATAATTTCTTCTAATTCTTTAATAATTCTATCAAAGATTGCAGGGCCTTCTTTGTGTAAAGCTGTACCAATTTGAAGCATTGTAGCTCCACATAAGAGGTGTTCAAAGGCATCTTGTCCTGTTTCAATACCACCTGTTCCAATGATTTGAATTTCAGGTTTGAGTCGAGTATAGAAAGCACGAACATTTGCAAGCGCTGTTGGTTTGATGTATGCTCCACCAATTCCACCAAAACCGTCTTTAGGCTTAATAACTACGCTTTCTGCTTCTGAATCAATAAAAAGTCCATTCCCAATACTATTGACTGAGTTAACATAAGTCAACGGAAATTGATTGAGGATTTCTGCCATGATATCAAAATGAACGAGGTCAAAATAAGGAGGAAGTTTTACACCTAAAGGCTTTGTGAAGAAGGTAAAAACTTCTTTTAGGAGTTTTTCAGTGGCTTCAAAATCATAAGCAAGCTGTGGTTTCCCAGGGACATTTGGACAAGAAAGGTTCAATTCTGTAATTCCTGAAAAATTACTTTCTTGAATTTTCTTAAGCATAGCGATATTTTCGGCTGCGCTCATACCAGCAATGGAAAAGAAGATTGGCGCTTCTTGAACCTTTTCTTTTTGATTTTTTAAAACATAATCTAAGTAGTAATCAAAACCTAGGTTAGGCAGACCCATAGAATTAATTGAGCCTAATTCTAAGTCAACATAACGTGGGAGTGGATTACCTTCTCTTTTTTCTAATGTAGAACTTTTGGTGATATAGGCCCCTGCTTGAGAGGCTTTTAATTCTTCTAAATCCTCAGTTGTCATACAATGGACTCCTGAAGCGTTCATGAATGGATTAGCGAATTCCGCATTTGCAAAAGTTGTTTTTAGCATTAAAAAATCGTTCCCCTTTTCTATTTTTAACTATTCTATCACAAAAAAGGCAAATTCAAAATTTTTAAAGTTCGAGTCAAATGATGAGGTGGCATTTTTTTCACATGATATAATTAAATTAGAGCAAATGGAGGTGTAAAATGAGTACAGAACGAGCTATTTTTGCTGGTGGTTGTTTTTGGTGTATGGTTGAACCTTTTGAAGAACGTCCAGGTATTTTGGCTGTAACTAGTGGTTATACTGGTGGACATATCGAATACCCTACTTATGACCAAGTCCTCTCAAAAGCTTCTGGCCATACGGAAGCAGTTGAAATTTTATTTGATAATGATTTGATTTCTTATGATGAACTATTAGATATTTATTGGTCATTGATTGACCCCACTGATGCTGACGGACAAATTTATGACCGAGGTGCAAATTATCGTCCAGTGATTTTTGTTGAAAGTGAAGAACAAAAAATTGCTGCTCAAAAAAGTAAAATTGCCTTAGAGAAATCTGGAATTTGGGATAAACCAATTGTTGTTCCGATTGAAGAGGCAAAAACTTTTTGGCCAGCCGAAGAATATCATCAACAATATTATAAAAAAGATCCTAAACGTTACCAAGCGATGCACAAAGCACGTGAACGTTATTTAGCCTTACAACGTTTTAAAGGGAAATTTAAATTTTTAAGAAAAAACACTAGATAACTAGTGTTTTTATTTTATATTTGGCCAATCTTTACCAAACCATTCTTGGTATAGGTCTTCCACAATTTCGACTGTCGTCATCGTCATTTCTGGGGAAAGTTTTTCACTTTTTTTCTTGCCCTTATTGATTAGTTCAGCAATTTCATCAATCTCATAGCTGAATTCACTTGGCATTGGATGAGAAAATTCTTCAACCGTTCCATCATTTTTAATAAGACTGGCTTGGTTTGATTTCCAATAATTTGGAACTGAAATTTCTCCTTTTTCACCGTAAATGATAAATGTATTTGGTTTATCTAAGCGCGTGCTAAGTGAAATATTAATCATAATTTCTGCTTTTTTTAAGAGAATTTCGTAATCTAAATCTGCTTTATTTTCTTCAGAAGACCAATAAATTCCTTTTGCTGCATCAAAACCTGTTCCAAATAAGAATTGTAAGACAGAGAGTGGATAGCTGGCATGCATGATAAAAGCGCCGCCGCCTTCTTTTAAGTCTAAGGCCCAGCTCTCCCGGTTGGTATGGGGTCTGAAATCATTTATTGCAAGACGAGATATTTTACCAATTTCATTGTTATCAAGCCATTTTTTGATTTGGGCCATCACAGGTAGGAAAACAGATTTTTGAGCTTCCATCAAAAAAAGATTTTTTTCATTTGCTATCTTGAATAATTCCTGACTTTCTTCAAGAGTCAAGGTAAATGGTTTTTCAAGAAGTACATTTTTACCTGCTTCTAAAGCCATTTTTGCTTGAGGATAATGTTGTTTATTGATGAGTGGAATATAGATTAAATCAATTTCTGCTGCATTTACTAAGCTTGCATAATCATCATAAACTTGTGGAATTTCTAATTCCAAAGCGGCTTTTTGTGCTTTTTCTTTATCTCTGGCGGCAATCCCAATAACTTCAGCTTGACCACTCTCTTTTACACCTGCTACAAATCTTGGAACAATTTTAGCGGCACCCATAATTCCGATTTTTAACATTTGACTTCCTCTTTCGTCTCTGGGTTTAAATACCAATAATCACGGTATCTACGGTTTCAACTCCTTCAGTGGTAACACGGACTCTGGCCAGATTTTCTACTGTATTAACATCAAAAAAGCGGTCACCACTGATATCGTTTTGAATGATTTTTACAGTTGCTTCTGCCGGAAATTTTTGTAAGGTTTCAATAAGTTCTTGCGTTGTCATAATGTTTTAGTCGGCCCTTTCTGATAGATATTCCCAACGTTCATATTTTTCTTCAAGTTCTTTTGTTTTGTTGTCTAATTCTTTTTGTAAGTTCAGTAGGAGTTCTGTATTTGAACCATTTTCATTCATTTCTGTGTCAATCTCAGAAATTCGCTCTTCGATTTCAGCAATTTGACTTTCAATGGTTTCCCATTCTTTCTTTTCCATATAGGTCAGTTTCGTTTTGTCAGTATTTTCAGTTTTGTCAGTACTTATTGGACTTTCAATTTTACTGACAGCTTTGTCAGCAGATTTTTCTTCCGTTTTGACAGCTAAATAGTCACTGTAAGCACCAAAATAATGATTAATTTGCCCATCTTCAAATGCAAGTAATTCGTTGCTCACTTTATCTTGGAAATAGCGGTCATGAGAAACTGTCAAAACAGCACCCGGAAAAGAGCCTAGGAAATTTTCAAGTACAGTTAAGGTTGCAATATCCAAGTCATTGGTTGGTTCGTCAAGCAAAAGCACATTGGGTTGTAATAATAAAATTTTAAGTAAATAGAGTCGTTTTTTCTCACCACCTGAAAGTTTAGAAATCAGCGTTCCATGACTACTTCTTGGGAATAGAAACTGCTCTAATAAATTAACAATTGAGATATTTTCACCACTGCTGTTATGTGCAGCAGATGCAACTTCTTCAAGAAAGTTAATCATGCGTTTATTTTCATCAAGTCCTCGAATTTCTTGACTGAAATAACCAATTTTTACTGTTTCACCAATTTCCAAAATCCCGTCAGTTAATGCTAGCTCACCATCAATGATATTGAGTAAGGTCGATTTTCCGACACCATTATCACCAACAATCCCCAAGCGCGAATGCCCTTGAACGATTAATTCAAAATCTTTAAAAATTGGTCGGTCAGGATAAGAAAAAGCGGCATTTTTAAAATTAATTACTTTTTTCCCTAAGCGACTGCTCGCAATGTTGAGTTCTAAATCTCCTAGATTTTTACTAGTTTTCATAGAATCTTTAAGGTCTTCAAAGCGGTCAATCCGTGCTTGTTGTTTTGTAGCACGCGCTTGAGGTGATTTACGAATCCAAGTTAATTCAGATTGATAAAGTTGTTTTGCCTTGTGACTTGCTGCGGCTTCTCTTTCTTCATCTTCAGCTTTTTTTGCAAGATAATCTTGATAATTTCCTTGGTATTCTTTAAGACCCGCATCTTCAAGTTCAAAAATTCGTGTTGCAACACTATCTAAGAAATAGCGGTCGTGCGTGACAAAAAGAACGGTTCTTCGAGAATTTTTTAGATAATTTTGCAACCAAGCGATGGTTTCAACATCGAGGTGGTTGGTTGGTTCATCAAGTAATAATAAATCGGAATCATTGACTAAAGCTTGAGCCAATTGAACCCGTCTTTTTTGTCCACCTGAAAGGCTTTCGATTAGAGTGGCGGGGTCAGGAAGTTGAAGTTTAGTCAAAATTGTTTTGACATCTGCTTCTACTTGCCAAGCATTCAGAGCATCCATTTCTGATTGGGCACGTTCTAACTTAGCTAAATTTTCATAATCTAAAAGGGCTGCTTCGTAATTTTTAATTGCTCGCATTTGCGGAAGCGAATCATCTAAGACGGTGTCTAAAATTGTAGCTTTTGGATTAAAATCAGGTTCCTGAGTAAGGTATGTAATTTTATAATTTTGTGGATGATCAAAGGGCGTGCGGTCTCCATCAAATCCTGAAAGTCCTGAAATAACATTTAGGAGCGTTGTTTTACCCGTACCATTAACTCCCAAAAGACCAATTCGGTCAAGATCATGAATGATAAAATTGATTTTGTTGAAAACCGTTTTTTCTCCAACTGATTTACTTAAATTTTGTGCGATGAAGTCTGCCATTTTTCGTCCTAATTTCTCTTATATTACCTTTGATTATACCACAAAAAAGCCTGTCAGTAATGACGGCTTTAATTTTTTACTGATAAAAAAGCTGGATAGTAAACTACTTATTTCTGTCAGTATTTTTTTTACCTTCACGAACATCAAAAGGATGTACAATTTTTTCCAATTCTTTTAAATAAAGTTCAGCCTGATTGGTCAATTGAAGTTCACTTAGTGAGATCCAACCAATCTCAATATTATCTTCCACTGCTAAGGGAATGGCTACAATATTGTCACCATTCAAGTCTTGACTGACAATTCCAGTTGAAATTGTATATCCATTTAATCCAATCATCAAATTGAAAATGGTGGCTCGGTCTCCTACTTTAATGTCTTTTTTAGCATAAACCGTAGATAAAATTTCTTCTGAAAAATAGAAAGAATTGTGTTCTCCTTGTTCATAGGATAGGCGGGGAAATTCTTCTAAATCTTCTAATGTTACAAATTTTTTATGAGCTAAAGGATTTGTTGAACTGACAAAGATATGCGGCTCCGCCAAGAAAAGCGGATGAAAAGTTAATCGATTTTCTTTTAAAATCTTATCCATAACATTTGCATTGTATGAATTTTTATAAAGAATTCCTAACTCACTGCGCAGTGACTTTACATCTTCAATAATTTCATAAGTTCTAGCTTCTCGCAGAGTATATTCGTATTCTCCAATCCCCTGACTTTCTGTTTTTTTGACCATATTGACAAAGGCATTCACCGCAAAAGCATAATGCTGGGTCGAAATCGCACAAAGTTTTCGAGAGGGCTTTCGGTCCAACCACCGTGTTTCCAATAAATCAGATTGTTCTACAACTTGTCGTGCATATCCCAAAAACTCTGCACCATCTGCTGTCAGCGAAATTCCTTTACTTGACCGTTGAAAAAGCGACAAATCAACTTCCGCTTCAATATCTTTAATCGCCTTCGACAAAGAAGGTTGTGTAATAAAAAGAATTTCAGCAGCTTGATTAATTGAACCCACTCTGGCTACTTCAATAAAATATTTGAGTTGTTGTAAACTTATCGTCATTCCTTTTTCCTTATTTCATTTTTGACCTTGAAACTTTGATTCTATTTTTCAAAATTTCTGTCAGTAACTTTTAGATTCAATGACAGAATGTCAAACCTTATTTTTTGCTGACAAGAGCTTCTAAGGCTTTGATGGCACTTATGATTTTTTCGTCAGTAACTTTTGAATCAATCAAACGATAAGATTCTACAGGACTGGCTGCAAATTTTGCTACTGCTTGCAATTTTTCCAAATCAAATGGCAAATTAATTTCTGCTAGAGAAGCAGGTAAATGATTTTCCTTATAAAATGGCAAGAGTTTTTCAATTTCTGAAGTGTCTCCCGTATAAGCCAATTGTACCAAGACTCCATAAGCGACTTTTGAGCCATGTAAAATAGGATGTGTCTCTGAGCAAAGTGATAGACCATTATGAAGCGCATGAGCTCCTGACATCCGTCCATAAGTCCCAGCAAAACCTCCAACTGTTCCTGAAAGTTCAATGATTGTATCAACAATTCGCCCAAAAGCTGGCGTCACTTTCTGTTCAGCCAAATCATTAAGTGCTGCTTTAGAATCAGCAAATAATATTTTAAAAATTTCCTTTGCACTCGCAAATCCCAAACGAACTGAGGCTGAAAGTTCTTCCTGTGAAACCTGACGAACGATTCCTTCCATTTCATACCATTTGGCGAGTGTATCTCCGATTCCAGCAACAAAATAATCATGAGGTGTTGCCAATAAAAAATCATAATCAACTAAAGTTAAATAGCTCACTTTATTTAAATAACCCACTTTATCAAAAGTATGGTCAGGGTGGTAAAGAGCTGCAACCGGTGTGTAAGGAGCACAATTAGAAACCAAGGTCGGAATAATAATTAACTCACAGTTTAGCTCCTGGGCTACAACTTTACAAGTATCAATTAAACGCCCTCCGCCAATTGCAAGAAGGCCATCGGATTGACCAATTTCTTTGGCCAGTTTTTTCCCATTTTCGACAGAGGCCGAGCCATCATAATGAAAAACAGGATAACTTAAGTCTTTAGGATAAAAATCTTGAAAAACCTGAAAAGATTTTTCCCCAGTAATTATCGCAAGTTTATTAAAAGGCGCAAGATAGCTTTCTAAATCTTGCAAAATTCCTTGACCACTCACATATCTATTGGCTCCGGGACGTACTTCTTCTGAGATATTCATAATTTTCCTCCTAATTAAGTAATTATTAGAATATTCTATCACTTAAGATTCAAAAAAACAACATTTAACTGAATAAATGTTGTTTTTATTGTAAAATCCAATTTTAAGCACTATAATTCAACGTTTTGATGACATTCCCCTTATCATCAGTCAAATCAACTTGCAATTTAGGTTGAGCAACCCCAGCTTTTTTCATTGAATCTAACACCTTATCCGCTACTTCTTCAACTTGGTCACCACTTGCTAATAAAAGGGCGCCAACGGTTGCTTTATTGAGTTTAGAGGATTCCAAGGTGTAAGTCACTTTAGAGCCAGTGCTCGTTGCTTTTGCTGAACTTATCATTCCTTGCGATTGACTCTTAATTACATCTGCATTTTCATTTAATTTTGTGGCAATAGCTGATGGTGTTGCCGATCCCATTTGACTCACTGCATCAGTCACACTATCTGAGCCTTCTGAGCTTCCTGAGCTTGGTAAAAATTTAGCAGCAATATTATCCGTTTGACTTGAAATGACTTGCCGACCAATCATGACTACTCCAAAAATAATTAAAGCAAAAAATATAACAATGGATAATAAAATCACAAAAATTTTACCTCCTCGGTCTTTTCTCACTTTTTTACTTTTTCTAGAATTCATTTCTTTCCCTTTTCTATTTTTGAGACTTATTTAGTATTATACCATTTTGTACTTTAAAGAAAACTAAAAAAAGTAGCTTTTCAACTACTTTTTTACAATTATTTTTAAACTAAATTAGTCATTAAAATCAAAACGCAATTTCATATTAGCTGAACCAAGAACGACCATACGTCCCAAAAGTTCCGTTTGTGCTTTAAACGCCGCCTCTGCTAATTTTTCATTTGCCTGAGTCAAATAAGCAATTTTATCTTCAGCTGTTTCAAAATTCTTATCTGTTTCATTTTGAATTTCATGGAATTTTGCCATGGTATTTAATTCAAAAGTATTTCGTAAATCAACAAATAAATCATAATTAGAATCACCAAGAACAGCTGTTGTTGCGCTCAACCAGTACATATTTGTTGGGTCATATTCTCCCTTAGCATCACGATAAGAAGCTGGCGTATCATTAATTGCAGTGTAGAATGGTACAACATGATTGAAAGTGTTTGCTCCAAAAGCAAGCCATTGAACTCCTGCTAATTCATCAGGAACATTATTTCTAACTTGCAAAATATGAACACTATGATTACGATTTATTCCGATTGGACGGAAAAGTTTTCTTTCTTCTGGACTATTTGTGCTACCGTAAGGATCATATTTTGTATTTTCAAAATGACTTGATAAAACAAATTTAACATCTTCAACAGTAATTTTTCGACTAGCTTCACAAATGAATGGAAGTTCTTGATTTTGTGGATCTTCAGATGGATTTCCTAAGAAGTTTTGACCATACCAAGTTCGTGGATTATTATAAACAGAATCTTTGATTGAAGATGAACCAAAGATATGACGCAAATTATAATGACTTTCATAGCCTTCAAAATCAGGATTTAAATGATTTGCATCAATTAATTGTTTCAAATCACTTGAACACATATAATCATCATTATCAAATTTGAATTCATCAATATTCATTCGATTTGGCGCTACAACATAAGAATCATCAGGAATACGAACTGCTGCCCAATGATGACCACCGATTGTTTCTAACCACCAAACTTCTTCTTTGTCAGCAAAAGCAATCCCGTTTGGCTCATAAGTTCCATAAGTCTTAAGTAATTGACCCAGACGCTCAACTCCCTCGCGAGCACTTTTAATGTATGGCAAAACAAGTGTTACAAGGTCTTCTTCACCCATCCCATTTTCCACATAAGGGTCAAGACCCAAGATTCTTGGATTAGTAGTAATTGTTTCTGTTGCAGACATCGCAACATTAGCACTATTAATCCCAGCCGCTGGCCAAATCCCTTCTTTTAAAACTGCATTTGGCGTTGAAGTATAACGTAATGGGTTTTCAGGTAAATCTAATTCTAAATCAGATAAAACAGCTTTATAATGACGAGGTTGTTCTTCAGGTTGAATCACAATAAAGCGTTGTGGATCCAAAGCTTCGTGTCCATCATCATTACGAGCAATCATGGTTGAACCATCAATTGATGCTTTTCTTCCCACAAGAACTGTTGTACATGAGCCTTTACGGCGATTTTCAATTTTCATTTATTTCTCCTTTATAATCTATAGAATACATTACTTAGAAACCAAGAAATTGTATTTATAATAAATACTAAATTTCAATTGGTTATTTGCCAAAATTTCTGTCAGTAAAATTTAATCAGAGCATTTTTTTAACTTCTGCAAAAATAGCAGCCTGCTCATTTTTCAATTCATTTTTGACAATTTTTTCTTCAATAATTTTTAAAATTTTACCAAGTTCTGGACCAGGTTCAAGCGAAAATTCTTCCATTAAATCTTTTCCAGCAATGACAATCTCTGATTTATCATGAATTTGAAGTTGGTTATTAATAGTGACAGCTTGTTCTCTATCAATCTTCAAACCATAAGCCACTTTCAATTCATCAACCAAAAGCACTTTTTCTAAACCAAAATGATAAAGACTCATCAAATCCCAAGAGTCAAGTTCATAAGCTGATACAAGGTCTGCTACAAATTTTGCAAATTCATTGGACACTTTCCATTTTCGCAAAAATGTTTTCACATCAACATTGGAAAATCTAGTCAGTAAAGCTGCCCATGCTTGCTCAGAATTCTGAAAATGGAAATCTACTGACAAGTCTGTCAGTACTTTTTTCAAGGCCGAATCTTGCAAATCTGGTAAATATTTATAAGCCCCTGATTTAAGCAGTAAGGTCAAACCATTTCGCCAATCCTGACCTAACAACAACTTATCAAATTCAATAAAAATTCGTTCAACTGAGATTTTTTCCAGTAAGTGAGCCGACTCACACATGGCTAAGAAAGTATTATTTTCAATTTGAAAGTCTAAAGTTGCTGCGAATCGCATGGCCCGCATAATCCGTAAAGCATCTTCATTAAAACGTTCCAAAGCGCTACCAACCGCTGTTAGCCTGCGTTCCTTCAAATCCGTCAGTCCAGCAAACAAATCAATAATTTGCCCGTTAACATCACAAGCAAAAGCATTGACCGTGAAGTCACGACGTTTTAAATCCTCTCGTAAATCTCTGACAAAATCCACATGATCTGGCCGTCTGTAATCTGTATATTTTGATTCTGTCCGAAAAGTAGTAATTTCATAATGTTCAGCTTCTGATTTTCCCGCTAAAACAAGTACTGTTCCATGTTCGATTCCCACATCAATGGTATAAGGAAAAATATCTTTAATTTCCTCTGGATATGCACTTGTTGCAATATCCACATCGTGAATCTCTCGCCCAAGCAATATATCACGTACAGAACCTCCCACAAAATAAGCTTCAAACCCATGCTCGATTATTTTTTCTAAAACCGGCTTGGCCTGTACAAACTCCTCGGGTAATTTTTCTAATTTCATATCTATTATTTTATCATTTTTTAAACAAAAACGGGGCATAGCCCCATTGTACACCTTAAAATTTTACTGACAGAAAGTTTATACAGACCTGTCAGCACTTTTAGCTCTCATCAATTTCTGTTTCTTAAGCTTTGCCCTGTATCATTCACCTGTGAATTTGTCTTGACGCTCTGCCAGATTAACCCTAGCAATCCATCAGTAATTTTATCCTATTGTTCTTCTAAATTAATCCAGTAACGACAAATTTCATCACCATCAATATCTACAATATTTTCCAAAATACCCGCATTTGCTTCAATACTTTTACGACTCGCCAAATTCTCTTTGTCAGCAGAAATCATTACCTGAGAAATCTTACGTTTCCGATATTTAGGAAGAACAAATCTAACCATTTCTTCAGCAAAATGATGCCCTCTAAAATCAGGAGCCACACCATAACCAATATGACCACCCCATTCTAACAAAATTCCTTTTTCGATTTGCCAACGACAAGAAATTTCACCAACGATTTGCCCATTAATAAAAGCAAAATATTTAGTTGCTGTTGACCAATCGGGATTTTCAGCAAAAGTTTCTTCTCTATGAGTTTTTTCCACATAGTCCGAAAAATTTTCCAAAGAAAGCTCGGCATAAGCTTTAACAGCATCGATTTTAAAAGGACTTGTATCTGTTGCCCAATTGGCAATATAAACCATAAAAGCTTCTGCATCACTTAATTCTAATCTACGAATCTCTAATTCACTCATAAAATCCCCCTCTAATCATCCGGTCACAGTCTATTTCGTCAGTAAATATTATAAATCCAAAAAATGTTCCAAACCATATTTTAACTCAGACACCGTCATTACCTTACGAATTCCCAAAGCAATACCAGTCATGAAACTTGAACGATCATAAGAATCATGACGTAAAGTCAGCCCTTCACCTTTTGAACCAAAAATAACCTCTTGATGAGCCACCAAACCAGGTAAACGAACCGAATGGATTCTCATTCCTTCAAGATCGGCACCACGAGCACCAGCTAAAGTTTCCTTTTCATCCACTGCCCCTTGATGATGAGCCAGACGTTCCTCAGACATCAATTCTGCTGTCTTCACAGCAGTTCCAGAAGGAGCATCTTTTTTCCCATCATGGTGCAATTCAATAATTTCTACATCTGGGAAATATTTGACAGCCTGCTTAGAAAATTGCATCAATAAAACCGCACCCAAGGCAAAATTTGGTGCAATAAGACCACCCAATTCTTTTTCTCTAGAAACCTTAATTAAATCTGCCACTTCATCATCGGTAAAACCAGTCGTTCCAACCACTGGTCTAAAGCCATTTTCTAAAGCAAAACGAGTGTTCTCATAAGCCGCTTCAGGAGCCGTTAAATCTAGCCAAGTATCAGCATCAAATCCAATCAAATCCTCTTTTCGACCAAAAACAGGAACTCCAAACGCTTCTGAGACTTCTTCTTTCTTTCCTAATAAAGCCACAAGTTCAAAATTTTGAGCATTAAGAATCATTTGTACCGCAGTAGCTCCCATTTTCCCACGAAATCCAGCAACAATCACTTTAATTTTATTCAATTTCATCCCCCATTCATTTATAAAGAAATTAGTATTTTATAGAAGTAGCTATTATTTTTATTATTCAGAATATTTATTTTTAGATAAAAACACGTAAAAACGTGCTTTATTTTTTTGGTGAAATACCGTAAGCCACTGTATTCAAGCCCAAATGAGTTGCGATAACAGGCCCAAAAGTGACGATTTCCACATCATCAAAACCTTGAGATAATGCATAATCATATAATTCTTGTGCCCGATCTTCAGCTCTAGTATGAATAACATAAACTTTGTATGCCAAAGGATCTTTGGCATCTTTTAACAAAAGTTCCTTCATCCGGCTCATCGTTTTTTTCACAGTCCGAACTTTTTCAAAAACTTCAACCTTACCTTCAGTACTAAAAGTTAGCACAGGCTTAATATTCAATAAAGTCCCAAGCACAGCCGCACCATTAGACAGACGTCCACCTTTTGCTAACCAATGCAAATCATCGACAAGCATATAGGCACGGTCACCGTCTCTTTGTTCTTCAAACTTTGCGATAATTTCTTCAAATTCGACATCAGCTTCTGCCAAATCCAATACTGTTTCCACCATATAGCCCAACGGACTTGAGGTAATAAAAGTTTCAGGAAATACTACTTTCATTTGCTCATATTCACTTTGTAAGTAAAAAATATTTTGGTAAAATCCAGAAATTGCTGCTGGCAAAAACAGACCTAAAACATGAGTATACCCTTGTTTTTCTAAGTCTTTTAAAAGTCTATCAAGTTCAGCAACTCTAGGTTGCGAAGTTTTAGGTACTTCTTGGGCCTCCGCCATAAGATCGTACCATTCTTCATGAGAAATTTTTTGCAAATCATAATCCACTCCATCAATGGAAATTGGAATATCTAAGACAAAAAGATTTTCGTAAGTTTTATATTTTTCAGCAAAATCTGCCGAAGAGTCAGTAATAACAGCTAATTTCATAAATTCTATTCTATTAATTAAAATTCCAAGTTTATTCCAGGCTGGTCTAAGGCAACCTCTGTTGTTTCATAGACCAAGCGTTTAAGAAGTTCAAACAAAGGCGCCGCAAGTTGGGCTAATTCCTCTTGTTCAAGTTCTTCTTGTTCCTTAATAATTTGTCCACGTACATAGTTCAATTGACTCACAAAACCAGAAAGTACAATATTATCTAGTACAATCAAGTAAGTCAAAACAGCGTGAATACCAGTGTCACCTTCACCAAGTTTTTCAAGTTGTTCTTTGGGAACAAGTTGAAATTGAACATTTAGATTAGTCTCAGGTGTTCCATTTTCTTTTTCCCATTCATAATTACGAGCATCATAATGAAATTGGTTAACAAATTCTTGTTCTCGTTCGATCGTTAAAGCCATTTTAAAATCCCCTATTTTTTTATTATAAATTTAGTTATATCCAGATATGAACAATAAGAACAAAGATTTCATCATCCAAATTTAAAGGATATTCCCCAATATTCAACTAAAATCTTAACACTACTTCATTCTACCACATCTTGAACATTTTCACGCAATAATTGTAGCATTTTTAACTCTTCTTCATTAGCTTGATATTTATCCAATAAATCTGGACGGCGTTCTAAGGTTTTTCTCAAAGATTCTTTTAACCGCCATTTACGAATATTTTCATGATGACCACTCATTAATACCTCAGGAACCTTCATCCCTCTAAAATCTTCTGGGCGAGTATATTGCGGATATTCTAAAAGTCCACTAGAAAAAGAATCATCTTCATGGCTAGCCACTTTTCCTAAAACACCCGGAATTAAACGCACAACCGCATCAACCATCACCGTTGCTGCAACTTCTCCACCAGTTAAAACAAAATCTCCCAATGAAATTTCATCCGTCACCAATGTTTTAATACGTTCGTCGTAGCCTTCATAATGTCCACAAATAAAAATTAATTGCTCTTCTTGAGATAATTCTTCGGCCATTTTTTGGTCAAATTTTTTCCCAGCTGGGTCTAAAAGAATAACACGCGCAGGTTTTTCAGACTTCTGAGGTATTTTATCCATTGTGTCAAAGATTGGCTGTGGCATTAATAACATCCCTTGACCACCACCATAAGGCATATCATCAACATGACGTTGTTTATTCGTTGCATTTTCTCGAAAATCATGTGTATGTAGCTCCAAAATACCTTTATCTTGAGCTTTACCTACGATTGACTGATTAAGTGGGCCAAACATTTCCGGAAAGATACTTAAAATATCAATTCTCATATTTCTAGTCATCCAATCCTTCCATAATAGATACGTCCACTCGGTGTTGACTCACATCTACATTTAAGATAACTGGCGGAATATAAGGCAATAATAAATCACGTTTTCCTTTACGTTTAACAACCCAAACATCATTAGCCCCTGGTTGAAGTATTTCAGAAATTTGACCAATTAGGACATCATTTTCATAAACATCACTGCCAATGATTTCATGATAGTAAAATTCGCCATCATCTAAATCCTCTTGGTTTTCTTCTGCAATTTTGACAATATATCCTTTATACTTTTCAACGTCATTAATATGATAAAATCCTTCAAATTTAACGACATAAAAATTCTTTTGTGGGCGACCAGACTTCACCTTTAAATCTTGAATATAATTATCCTTATCATCGAAAAGTGCCAAAACTGAACCTTTTGAGAAGCGTTCTTGAGCAAAATCTGTCGATGGCATCACGCGAACCTCTCCTTGAAGTCCTTGTGTGTTAACAATTGTTCCTACCTTGTAAAATTTTTCCATTCTACAATTATACCATACCTAATAAGTCCTGATTTAAATAAAACTATTTTTTAAGTCTATTATTCAAGGAAAGCTATCTTTTCCTTGAATGAAAAAAATTCCCCCTTAGTTTAATTAATAAAAGAGCCAATCAAATTGAATGACTCTTTTTTTATATTTATTTTGATACTAATTAAAAATTTTCTTTTAGAAAAAAATCTTTAGTTCTTTCAATAAAATTCTCTGCCTCTGTATCTAAATGGAGTGCATGGTAACCATCTGCAATCTCTATTAATTCTAAGTTTTTCCCAGCATTGTTTGCAAATGAACGAATGGCCACGGGCGAACAAATCTGATCTGACTCACCACAGAATAATAAAGTTGGTATTTTCAAATTTCCAGCCTGACTTTGTGCAAAACGCCCCGCTTCCATAATCTGTGAAAAGAGTCGCAAAGAAAGAAGTTCGTGGTAGATTCCATCTTTAGTTACTAAATCTACTAAATCATTTCGGTGAGAAATTGCTTCAACTTTTAAACCTGTACGAACTCGAATTTTTGGACTTATTTTTCCTAAAAAACCTGCCAGTCTTTGAAGCGGCACGGCTGGTGGATTTGTCAGCGCTAGCCAAGGAGATTCAATTACTGCTTTTTGGTAAAGTTTTTGATTTTCAATATTTCTCAGAAGAACATTGAGTGAAATATTTCCACCCATGCTATGTCCAAACAGATAAACCGGAAGTTTTGGATACTTTTTACCAATTATCTTCCTCACTTCTAAGGCATCACTAATTAGGCTCTCGTAAGCTCTAGCTCGTCCTTGAAGTTTTGGGTTAGCAGCTGCTAAAACGCCATGTCCTCTCTGATCGTGCATTAGGCAAATAAAACCAGCATTGACTAATTCATTAATTAAATAGAGATAATGACCAGTATATTCACCAAATCCATGAACTAATTGTACTACCGCTTTTGCTTTTTGGTCTGGCTCAAAAATTCCAAGGCGAATTCGGTAATGGTCTTTCATTGAAACAATTTCATACTGTTTTTTCATTGGATTTCCTTACTATTTTTAGCATATTATGAACCATTATAACAAATACTATTTCTCTTTAGTAATGTTATAAAATTTAAAGGCCAAAACTAATAAAATAATGATTATATTTCTCAGATTCTATTTTGGTCAACTACTTCACTTAATACTCTAGTAAAGTCTAAAGAGTCATTAAAAGGATGAACAAAATCAAATGTTTCTCCGCCATTTTCAACAAATACTTCTTTATTTTCAATTTCTAATTCAAATAAAGTTTCTAAACAATCTGCAACGAATGCTGGTGAACAGATCAATACTTTTTTAGCATTTTCTTTAGGAAGTTCAGCAACTCTATCAATAGTCGCAGGTTCTAACCATTTTTCAGGACCAAATTTTGATTGATAAGTATGCTCGTATTCTTCTTCCCTCAAGCCAAGTTTACTTACTACCAAACGTGTTGTTTCTTTACATTGCTCTTCATAAGCATCTTTTTTCTTGGTCACGTAGGACAAGGGAATTCCATGATAGCTAAGGACCAGTTTATCATAGTCATTTGCTTGCCACTTTTCTCTAATAGACTCTGCCAGTAAATCGCTATAAGATTCTACTTTGTGGAAATCTCTAATTACTTTTATCTTATCATCAATTTTTTTAACTTGTTGAATTACAGGTTCAACTGTTGTTAAAGAATATTGAGGGTAAAGTGGAAGAACAGTAATTTCGTCAACACCAGATTCTTTCATCTCAGCGATTACTTTATCAATGCGTGGCTCTCCGTAAGTCATGGCAAAACGAACATCAAAATCTTCGCGCATATCCTGTAGTTGTTTTGCTTGCGCTACTGTGTAAATCATCAAAGGGGAACCTTCATCTGTCCAGATTTGTTTATACATCTCTGCTGATTTTTGCGGTCTAACTTTTAAAATAATTCCATTTAAAATTGGCAACCAAAGCCATCTTGGTTTTTGTATAACAAGAGGGTCACCCAAAAATTCTTTTAAATAATCCCTCACATCATCTGCTTCACATGAGCGCGGAGTTCCCAAAGCTACTAATAAGATTCCTTTTTTCTTATCCATTATTCCACCTATATAAAAAATCAGTTTATTTATATTTATAACCGATTGTATCTACAATTGTTAATCAATATTTTTCATTCTAACATAATTTTTCATACAATTAAAGTGAATCTTAAAGAAGTCTTTGATTATTATTAGAAATATTCGTTTAATCTAAAAAACCTCACTCTTCCAACTCTTTTAATATTTAATTTACTTTAAAATAATTAAAAGCCGAATCAGTAACAAAAATAAAAGACCCACTAAGTGAGCCTCTAATTCTTATTGATCAACAAGAAGTCGAACTTTTTTCCCTTCTACAGGAACAAAGTAAACCACTGTGCGAATTGCTTGAATAATCCGACCTTGACGTCCGATAATTCGACCGATATCACCCTCTGCAACCTTAAGGTGATATTCCATAAATTCCTCACCCTCAATGAGTTCCAAAGAGACTTCATCTGGTTGAGTAACCAATGGTTTAACAATTGTTAAAACTAATTCTTTCACATCTTTTTGCATTTCTTACCTCTACTCTAACTTGAAAAATCTTCAAGTTCAATATATGTGATTTCTTTATTCACGAAAAGCTGCTAAAAAGCAGCTTATCTCAAAAATTATTTAGAAAGTTTTGATTCGTGGAATTTTTTCATAACGCCAGCTTTTGAAAGAAGGTTACGAACTGTATCTGAAGGTTGTGCTCCTTTGCTCAACCATTCCAATACGCGTTCTTCTTTAAGAGTTACTTGTTCTTCAGTTACAAGTGGGTTATAAGTCCCAACTGTTTCGATGAATTTACCATCACGTGGAGCACGTGAATCAGCAACATTGATACGGTAGAAAGGTTTTTTCTTAGAACCCATACGAGTCAAACGAATTTTTACAGACATTTTATATTTCCTATTTCTATTTTTATTATATTTAATATTATAGCAGACTAATTTCGGCCTGTCAAGAAAAAATCTTGACAGTTCTTTTTTAGTTTCTGAGACTATTTAATAAACGGCGAGCTACTTCTTGATTCATCACTTTTTCCTGCCGAAGTTGCTGACTTATGACTGCTATCTCATCTGCTTTTGCACCCACGGATAATGCCAAAGAGCGAGCCTGTAAGCTCATATGTCCTTTTTGAATTCCTTCTGAAACAAGTGCGCGCAAAGCTGCTAAATTTTGTGCTAAACCAACTGCGGCGATAACTTTGGCCAGTTCTCTAGCATCTGTGATTCCTAAAATTTCCATTGCCGCTTGTGCTTTAGGTAAGACTTTCACCCCACCACCAACGGTCGCCACAGGTAAAGGAATTTCTAACTCTCCAAATAACTTTTCGGCATGAACTTCCCATTTAGCCAAACCTTGATATGTCCCTTCTTCTGCTGCATAAGCATGAATTGCTGCTGAAATAGCTCGCGTATCATTTCCTGTCGCAAGAATTACAGCATTAATCCCATTCATAATTCCTTTATTGTGTGTGCTAGCACGGTAAGGGTCAATTTTTGAGTATTGTGAAGCAACTGCAATTTTTTGAGCAATTTCTAAACCATTTGATTTTTTTGAAAGAGCATCAACTGGAATTTCACAGCTCACCTTTACTAAAGATTCAGTTGCATAGTTTGAAAGGATGCTAAACAGAATTTTTTCCTCAGAAAACCAGCCACGAAAAAGTGCTGCTACACCTTCCAATATAGAATTAATAATATTGGCACCCATTGCATCTTTGACATCCACTTTGAAATCAACTGAAATAAATTTCTCACTTGAAAAAAGTCTGCTCGAAATTTCTCTCAAACCGCCCCCACGCTTAATAATTGAAGGATACGCAAGCTTAGCTTGTTCAAATATTTCATTTTTGCATTCAGATATTTTCTTAATAATTTCTTCTGGTTTCTTTACGTCATAAAATACAATTTGCCCACGCATTAACCGTTCATCTATTTTAGCCGTAAAACTTTCCGCTATTTTTGCTCCATTACTCGCAGCAGCTATAACTGATGGTTCTTCTGTAACCATCGGAACGATGTATTCTTTTCCATTAATGACAAAATTTTGAGCAAGTCCCATTGGCAATTCAAATTCGGAAATTTGATTTTCAATTAGATTGTTTAAAATATTTGTATCTAAAGCCATTTCACTCAAAACTTCCTGAGTATCTTCTGACAGATTCAATGAATCTAATCGCTCTTTGGGCGACATTTGATAAAATTTTTTTCTCATATTTTCCAAAAATGCCCAGATAAGCTGGGCAATTCCTCCATTAATTTCTTAAAAATTACTTGTTTAAACCACAATAATTTTTAAAGGTTAGGATTTTTTAAAAGAACAGCCAAACCTAGGCCTCCACCGATACAAAGACTAGCAATTCCATAGCGTTTTTGCTCACGTTTTAAGGCATAAGACAAAGTCGTGAGAATTTTAGAACCACTTGAACCGATAGCATGACCTAGTGCAATTGCACCACCATAAATGTTAACTTGTGATTCATTTAAACCAAGTTCACGATTGACAGCAAGGCTTGATGCTGCAAATGCTTCATTAATTTCAAACAGGTCAATATCTGAAAGTTCAAGCTCTGAACGATTAATTAATTTTTTGATAGCTTCAATTGGTGAAACTCCCATAATAGCAGGGTCAATTCCAACTTCTGTACTATCAACTAATTCTGCTAGGTACGGAATCCCATGTTTTTCAGCATAGTCTTTTGTTGCAAGAATGACAGCTGAAGCTCCATCATTAACAGGAGAAGAATTACCTGCTGTCACAGTTCCATTTTCTTTGAAAGCTGTCCTTAAAGTGGCTAATTTTTCTAAACTAGAAGAAGGACGTGGTGTTTCGTCGACTCCGACTTCTCCAATCGCAACAATCTCTTCTTTAAAAATTCCAGCTTGACTTGCAGCGACCGCTTTTTCTTGAGAGTTTTGTGCAAAAGCGTCTTGGTCTGCTCGACTTATATCAAATTGCTCAGCAATAGTTTCACCAATAATTCCCATAGAAATTCCTGAGAAGGCATCAACTAAGCCATCATTTAACATACTTAATGTTTCTTCTTGAGTTTTTCGATTCTTTATAATTGGGGCATTAGACATAGATTCTGTCCCACCAGCGATTACAACTTCTGCTTCACCAAGCTGTAAAAGTTGTTTGGCTAAAATCACTGCTTTCATTCCTGAACCACAAACTTCGTTGATTGTTGAAGCCGGCACTGTATTAGATAAACCACTATGAATCGCAATTTGACGTGCTATATTTTGACCATTACCAGCTTGAAGAACATTTCCAAAAATAACTTGTTCAACATCTGATTTTATATTTTCATGTTTTGACAATAAGTTTGAAACAACATGTGTTCCAAGTTCTGCTGCTGAATATTCAGCAAGAGCACCGTCGTATCTTCCAACTGGTGTTCTTAAGGCGTCAATGATTACAATTTCTTTCACGAATGAACCTCCGAAAGCCATTATAGCATATTTTAAACTACTTTTGTCAAAGTCTCTTTACATTAAATTAATAAACAATATCTAATCAATGACTCTATTCAAGCATTTTTTGTACTATTTAAAATACATACCATTTACTTAATTCCTTTTTTTATTAATTAAACAAAAAATTAAATGTGTGTATTTTATAGAAAGAAAACATCTTAGCAAAGAATTTAACGTATTTTTATGATAAAATTAAAGCATTCCAAAGACATTGAAAGGAGTTCCTTTCTTTTATAATAATAAGTGAGGAAATTTTTAAAATATGAGAGTCGGTATAGATAAACTTGGATTTTTTGTCCCAAATACTTTTGTTGATATGAGGGATTTAGCAAATGCTCGTAATGTTGACCCTGCAAAATTCCAAATTGGTATTGGGCAAGATGAAATGGCAGTCAATCCTGCTACTCAAGATATTATTACTTTTGCTGCTAACGCGGCAGCAAGTATTTTGACTGAGGAAGATAAAAAAGCCATTGACATGGTCATCGTTGGTACTGAATCAAGTCTTGATGAATCAAAGGCCTCAGCCGTTGTTGTTCACGATTTGCTTGGCATTCAACCTTTTGCTCGAAGCATTGAAATGAAAGAGGCTTGTTATGCAACTACTGCTGGCCTTGCTCTTGCTCGCGACCATGTTCTTTTGAATCCTGATACTAAAGTTTTAGTTATTGCTTCTGATATTGCCAAATATGGGCTAAATACTGGTGGAGAACCTACTCAGGGAGCTGGAAGTGTTGCAATGCTTATCACGGCCAATCCTAAAATTTTGGCCTTAAATAATGATAACGTTGCTTTAACTCAAGACATCTATGATTTTTGGCGTCCTTTTGGTCAGGCTTATCCTTCTGTTGATGGTAAGTTTTCAAACGAAACATATATCGATGCTTTTGCTAAAATCTGGAAAGAGTATAGCCATAGAACAAATTTAAAGTTTGAAGACTTTACAGCTATCGCTTTTCATACCCCTTATACTAAAATGGGTAAAAAAGCCTTATTGCCAATGCTTGAATCAGAAAAGCCAGCCAATGCTGAAGAATTAATGGAACAATTTGAACATGGTATCGTTTATAATCGTCGTGTGGGTAATCTATATACCGGTTCTCTCTATTTGAGTTTGATTTCACTTTTGGAAAACTCTGATAAATTGAGTGCTGGTCAGCGTATTGGACTTTTTAGTTATGGTTCTGGTACTGTTGCTGAATTTTTCTCTGGTGAACTTATTGAAGGTTACGAAAATCATTTACTTAAAATCGAGCATCAATCAATGTTGGATGCAAGAACACGTCTATCAATTCCTGAATACGAAAACATGTTCAATCAATATTTAGATTTGAATCATAATATTTCTTTCAATGATGAGACGGATTACTCCGTTTCAGAAGTCGTTGATAATCACCGTAAGTATAAAAAAAGATAAAAAAATACTGACAGAATTTCTGTCAGTAAATAAAAAGTCCTGTCAGGACTTTTTTTATTTTATTTGCTCAACAATGAAACAGCTGCTTCATCAGCAATAACAGTAACATTATCGTGGTTTTGAAGAATTGATGCTGGAAGCTCTGTTGTCACTTCTCCTTCAACCATTCCTTTGATTGCTTCAGCTTTTTCTTTACCATAAGCCATCAAAACAATATTTTTTGATTTCATAATTGAAGCAAGTCCCATTGAAATTGCTTTACGTGGTACATCTGCTTCTGATTCAAAGAAACGTGCGTTGGCTTTGATTGTGCTTTCTTGAAGGTCAACAACATGAGTTGTAATTTCAGCAGGTGTTCCTGGTTCATTGAAACCAATGTGTCCATTTTGACCAATTCCAAGAATTTGCCAGTCAATTGGATTTTCTTCAATAATTTGGTCATAATGCTTTGCTTCAGCTTCGAGATCAGCTGCTTTACCATTTGGTAAGAAGTTTTCTTTAAATGGTTTTTCTCCAAACAAATGTTTAGTCATAAAGTAACGGTAAGATTGATCATTTGAACCGTCAAGTCCAACATATTCATCCAAGTTTACTGAAACCATGTCTGTAAAATCAAGGTCTGAGTTAACAATTTGGTTGTAAAATTCTACTGGTGTTGAGCCTGTTGCAAGTCCCAATGTTTTAGCGCCATTAGCCATTGATTCTTTAAGAAGGTCAAGTCCGATTTTTGCACCTTCAAGTTGATTTTTTACTACGATAACTTTCATTTTATATGCTCCATTTCTAAATTGGTATATATCAATTTTTCTACACTTTCATTATATCATAAATTATCTCCATGTCAACTAAAAATTGTCTTCAAAAAATACATTAACAAAAATAAAAAGTCCTTTTAAAAAAGGACTTTCTTGTAATCAATTAAGACATATATTTTCCAACAAAATTCCAAACATGGCTCCAATATAAGTCTGGATTAACTTTTTCTGATTCTCCATGACCCGCTCCATGAACAATCAGCTTTTCTTTCTCAACTTTTGCTGCATCATAGAGAGGATTTAACATTTTAAATGGAACGAAAGTATCTTTATCACCATGAATGAACAAAATTGGCATTTTGCTTTTGGCTACTTGTTTAATTGCCGAAGATTTAAAGATATCATAACCAGCTCTCATTTTGACAACGGTATTTGCCGCATAAAGAACTGGAAATTTTGGTAATCCATATAATTGTTTTAATTGATAGGCAAAAACATCGCCTGTTGATGTGAAACCACAATCTTCCACAATTGCTTTGACATTAGAGGGAAGTTTTTCGCCTGAAGTGTTCATCACCGTTGCTCCTCCCATAGAAACGCCCAATAGGACAATTTCTGCCTGTGGATCTTTTTGAATAATTTTGGCAATCCAAAGCAACATATCTTTACGGTCATCCCATCCCAGCCCATACCGATATAATCCCCTTGACTTTTACCATGCCCTCTTAAATCTGGTGTAACAACATTATAACCCTTATTGTAAAAATGACGTGTCCAACTTGCCATATCGGTCGATTGTCCACCATACCCATGAACAACAATAGCCCATTTATTTGTTTTAGTTGGTTGCTTATAATCTGCAGCATAGAGTTTCAACTTCAACTTATCAGAGGAGGTAACATACCAAGCGTCGGATTTTACATCCGCTAAAAATATTTTATTTTCCTTTTTTCTTTCTTCTTCTTTTTTAGAAAGAGGTTTCTGTTTGCTCCCGGCAGTTAAAAAAGATTTATTGGTACGCGCGTTAACAGCTAAGTCATAAAAATAGTTTCCTATTGCAAAATAGCCACCGACCAAAACAACGGATAAAACTACTAAAATCCAAGCAATCATTTTTTTCCTTTTTTTCATAGAATTCCTTTTAATTTTTATTTTACCATTGTAATATTAAAATTTCTTTTTGCAACTTCTTATATTATTTAGTAATAATCTTACAAAAACGGTGTTTTGGGCATACAATAAATCTCGTTCTTCCTAAAGCTAGTCTATCCAAAAAATGATATAATAAAACAATATGCATTGCTTTTTTTATCAACCAATTGATTTAGTGATTTGAGAGAAAAATTACCTATAAATCAACTAAACTAATTTGAAATAAATGTATTTTAGAATCCTTTTACGGAATGGAGTAAAATAAAAACAACTTATGAATATAAATGATTTTGATTTTGATTTGCCAGAAGAATTGATCGCCCAAACGCCTTTGGAAAAACGTTCTGAATCACGTTTGTTGATTCTTGATCCTAAAACTGAAGAGCTTGAAGATAGACATTTCTATAATATTATTGATGAACTTGAAGCTGGCGATGCTCTTGTCCTAAATAACACAAGGGTACTCCCAGCCCGTCTCCACGGTGAACGCGCTGAAACAGGTGGACATATTGAACTCCTCTTGCTTAAAGATATGGGGCAAAATCGTTGGGAAACATTGGCAAAACCAGCTCGCAAAATGAAAGTTGGTGAGGAAGTCGTTTTTGGTGATGGTCGTTTGAAAGCTGTCGTTGTAGAAGTTCTTGATCATGGTGGACGAATTGTCGAATTCAAATACGATGGAATTTTCCTTGAAATCTTGGAAAGCTTAGGCGAAATGCCACTTCCTCCTTATATCCACGAACAACTCGAGGATCAAGAACGTTATCAAACAGTTTTTGCAAAAGAGAATGGTTCTGCTGCTGCTCCAACTGCTGGCCTACATTATACACCTGAATTGTTAGAAAAAATTGCTGACAAAGGAGTCAAAATTGTTGAATTAACACTTCATGTTGGTTTGGGAACATTTCGTCCTGTAAGTGTGGATAATGTTGATGAGCATCAAATGCACAGCGAATTTTATCGTCTAACTGAAGAGGCGGCGGCTCAATTGAGAGCTGTTAAGGCTAGTGGACACAAAATTGTTGCTTCTGGAACAACATCAATCCGTACTTTGGAAACCATCGGTAGTAAATTTGATGGGGATATCCAAGCCGATTCTGGCTGGACTGACATTTTCATTAAACCTGGCTATGAATGGAAAGTTGTTGATGCTTTTAACACCAATTTCCATTTACCAAAATCAACTTTGGTCATGTTAGTCGCTGCTTTTGCTGGCCGTGATTTTGTTCTTGACGCTTACCAACATGCGATTGATGAAAAATATCGTTTCTTCAGTTTTGGGGATGCAATGTTCGTTCGCCCCAAAAAATAATTAAATTCTAATTAATTTTTATAAATAAAAAAGCCTTATAAGGCTTTTTTTATTTATAGTTTATACTTTCTTTACTCTATTTTGAAGACAACAACCATTCTTGACAAATAATGCATAAATCTTTTTTCTGATAATCATTAAGACTTTCAAAAATAATTCTGGTTCCGTTATTTTTTGGGTCATTGTTTATTCCTAGCAAATACTCAGGTGTTACTCCGAAATAATGTGCCAATTCAATCAATCGAATTCCCGAAGGTTCCACACCGTTTTTATAATTATGAAGCGCATTTCTAGGATATCCTAGATCTCTTTCAACTTGATTAAAAGATTTTTTTGATATTCTTATTAATTCTTCTAACCGTGGGTAGAATAGCTGATTCTCGGCCATAAAAAACCTCCTGCAATTTGTTTTACTTTTACTTAACTTTAATAAATGTAAATAATCATGATTCAAAAATCTAAGTAGAACCTAAACGTCTATCTCATCAGAATTATCTTCTTTACTTATTTGCTCTCTCATTTCTTCAAGTTGAGCTTTTAATTTTTCTTTTTCTAAATCTTGCTCCTCTTCTTCTTTTTTACGTCTCTTCCATAAAATAAAGAACAAGAAGAAAAGAGCTAAAAGAATTAATAATAAACCTAACCAGATAAGCCAATTTTCATACCAAGGAGTCTTTTTAACAGTTACATCTTTTGAATTTAATTTACTTGCTGTTTTACCTAATATTGTAAAGTCTTTTGTAAATTTCCATTGATAATCAAATTTTTGTTCTTTTCCTTTTGAATCAACATAAGTGAACTTTCCGTCATTATTTTTTTGTCCATATACTGTCATCGATAGACGATACTTACCCGCTTCAAGCTTATTTCCATCACCAATAGAAACAGGATAATCAAAATTACTATTTGGTGCCATTTGCAGCATCTCTTTGTTTGCCTTATAAGATAATTTAGAATTACTTAAACCTTTGACCTCTGCTTGAACATACATTTGATTTAGATATCCAGCCATTGGATTTTGTAAATTGGCATTGATTACATTTCTATAATTAACCTAACTAGGCTCTACACTATTTAATTTCAAGTCAGGCGCAACAGTATTTTTATTCTGTTGCATCAGTAAAGCAACAACGTAAGCATATTTATTTTGAATACTTAATCCCTTAGAATTTGAATTTGTTTTCTCCGAGTCCTTCGCTTTAAAAGTAATTCCACCAGCAATTACACCATTAAAATTTTCCTTTGGCATAGTAACACTCACTTTTACTTGCTGTGAAGAGTTTGGTTGTAGTGATACTTCTTTTGGAATTGAGGCATAGTCTACTAGATTATACTTTAGTGTTGAATCTGCTTTAATTTTATTTGGTGAGTATTCAACCACACCGTTAATATTTGTTGTCGCACTAGCTATTTCTTCTTCAACCACTACTGTTTTGTCAGTAGTATTTTTTAGACTAATCGTCAAAGTTTGCGATTGTCCTGGACTCATTTGTAAATTAAAGTATCCGCTCTCGCCAATTTGGTTTTCTGGAAGAACCGGGTTCACAGAAAAATTAAATTCATTTGCATGAACTTCTTTACTGACAGTCCCTAAAGTAAATATAGTGGCAATGATCAGTAAAACTTTTTGATAAATTTTCATTATGTTCTCTTTCTAGAACTACATCTCTGTAGTATTTTGATTAAAATCTTATAATAAAATTAAAATAAGTCCGTTATACAAAGTAGGACTAATCCTACTTTGTATATAATTGCTATACGCAACTAATTAGAAGGTACATTATTTAAAGACCAAGTTAATTGTCCCTCATAGGTTCCCTTCTCTTGATGATCAACCGGAATATTCAATTGGATTCCTTCACCAGAGGTTGAATTCCAGTTTTGATTTAACTTAAAAATACCAGTAGTTGGTGAAGTATTGGCATAAATCTGTAAGGCATCACTTGTAATTACTTTACTTCCTGTACTATCTTTGAAGAAAAGATATGAAGCCAAATTATTATTATTTGTCAAACCTTTTAAATCTTGAGTTTGTGCGACACTCACATACCATGGCTTTAAGGCAGAACCTGTCCGTGTGTCCGTAACAACCACATCACTGGCAGGACTTGTGGCCCATGAAATTAATGGTTTGGGACTTACGTCTAATGTACCAAAGTCGTAAGAATTTGGTGTAGAAAGACTTATAGAGCCAAAAGTTAAATTAAGTGTAATATCTTTTGATAATCCATTATAAGTATAAGTAACAGGACGAATATTACCATCTCCATCAATGATTGGATTATTGGCTTGTATAGTTTGCAAGGTTGTAACCAAATTTGACGGACTGCTAATCACTGGTTCTTCTATCGTTCCATCCGCTTTAAAAGCTAAAGCATAGGTCCAATTAACATCCAGATCTTTTTGATCTTTTAAATCGTGTGCATCATCACTTGTCATACTTGCATCATAAACATTAAGAGCTGTCTGACTATCTGATGAAATAACTGCTGCCTGTGGTACAACAACAATGTTACTATTAGTAGAACTTTTTCCCAAAGTCCAGCTCACAGGTATTTCTGCATATGATTTATCTTTTACATTAGTATCACTAGTTGTAGGATCTTGAATCGTATTACCTGCATTATTTATTGAACTTAATGGATCACCACTCGTCGTAATATCTGTCATTACACCCACTCCTTTTAAACCAACAATTTTTTGGAGTTGTGCTTGAGTCAATTATGATGCATTTATTGCCGAACCTTTATTCGGTAGGATATAGTTTCCAGCACTTAGACTAGTGGTGTTATCAGTAACCACATTTTGTACAATATAACTTCCATATATTGCTTGATCGTTTGTGCCATCTTGTTGATTTCCTACAAAATAGTCTCTCGTACCAAAGTTACGTGTAGCACCAGTAGTTCCAGCATAGACATCAAAATTAGGATTAGTTGATGGATAATTATTTAAAATCTTTCCATCAAATGCCGTGGCTGTTCTAGATTTTATGTAATATGGTGCTTTAGCGGTGAAGCTAAAGGGAGCTGTTGTGCTATCACTATATCCCATCACATACATTACTTTGATCGAACTTGCATCAGTATCAGATGCTACCGAGGCCCATGCTTGCATCGTTTGACCAGCAACGGGATTCCCTGTTGTAACATTAGATTTTAAATGATGTTGCCAATTTCCTGAATCTGCTTCACCAGTTGTATTATATACACGTACCTGCCCTGGAACAACATAACCAATCCAAGTTGGATTACTTGGGGTGGAGAGGGAAGACATTGTATAATCCCCTAAAAATGCATAATTTTTGGCTGAATCTACACCAGAAAAATTATTAGGACTAATATTTACTGCACCAGATTTTGTAGAAGTATCTCCACCATTAAACGTCAAAATTGGGAATGCCGCTTGTGTTCCCCAATAGGCTCCATTATAGGTATTACTAATACTTGTTGGTGGATTACCGATCGGCTTCCAAAATAGATTACCCTTATTGGTTGAAAGATCTAAATCGGATAAATTAATCAATCCAGATGTTTGGACATAGGGTGTAGAAAGTATTGCATTTGGATAGGCAACTAATTGGCTTGCTGATACAACGGATGATGTTGAAGTAATTCCAAGAGTAGAATCAGTATCCATTTGAATCGAACCATGTTTGGAGTAAGTTGCAGCGTGGTTTGCTGCTGTAGCTCCACCTCCATTTTTAAAAGAACCTGCTACATTCACTACTGCTTTTTCAGTAATTTCTGCACTGTTAAAATTGATAAGTGAACCATTTATGGTAATTGGGTTATGTGAAGTACTATTTCCTAATGTAATAGCCGATTTATTGTTATTAGCTGCGGCAATCGCATCAGTTAGATTATCACTACTTCCTCCGGATGTTATCGTACCGGAAATGGTAGTACCATCCCCAATTTTTATATTCGTATTGTATCTTTGACCTGAAGCTGGCATGGCTACATAATTAGTTGCATAAACCGAACCTACAGTGTTGCCATCTGCGTTAATGGTCATGTTGATTGTACCAACATTTGTATATGTACTATTTGAACCAGTTGACTGCCCGTCGCCGTAAATAACAGCACCATTTAAGACATTTCCGGATGCAGCATTTGCTGATATATTGACACTAATACTGTTATTTACTCCAGAACCAACGTGAGTCACAGTATTGTTATAACCTGCTCCTCCTGATAAATATGTACCAGAAGGAAGTTGGAAGCTTGAGCCAGTTGAACCTGTCAAATCAACATTTAAAGCTGTATTTCCTAAAATCGAGGATGCCCCATTAAAGAACGGACCTCCGCAAAGTTGTTTTGTTCCTGTTCTTGGCGAACCTGAGAAATCACCTCCATAAACATTGACTGTAGAATCACCAGCAATTGTCTCTACTCCAGCTTGGCCATAGTTTCCACCGGTAATAGCGTTGATATATCCGTTGTAAACATTTACTGTTGCACTTCCAGTATTATACAAATCTCCCCAAGAACCGCCTGACAAGAACCAATTAACTTGCCCTTGATTGACTTGTGCTGTAGTATTTCCCCATTTTGTAGTTGCGGTATAACCACCACCTTCAAGAGTATCAACAATAGCCCCATTCAAAATATTGTATGAATTTCCGACCTGACTACCATTAGATTGACCTCCATAGGTCCAACGGGCAATATCATTATTGTGAATAAGATAGGAATTACCGTTTTGTAAAAAGGCTTGACGATAGGTCCATACCGTTCCTCCGCCTCCCCATAAATCCCAGCCGGAATTAATGGCAGAACTTGTATCAGTTTTACCATAAGCAACTGTTCCTTGGGCTGCAAGAGTTGTTTCTGCGGTACCTCCCATTGCACTACAATATACTACTCCGGCACCTCCAACAGAATTATCAGCATTTGCCGTTCCAGCTTCTAAAACTGATTGTCCTTGTAGATACCCATTTGAACTTGCACCATATGAATAACCTGTCCAATCGTTTGCTCCACCACCCGATGTTGTTGACATAACACCTGATTGTAACCAAGTATAAACATCGCCATAAATTGCATTACTAGTAATTTTTTGGGCATTTGAAACTACAGTAGTAGATGGAATCTGTCCATAAGCTTTAGCATCTGTTACACCAACTGCACTATCAAGACCAGTCTGACTTCCAAGTCCCCATTGTGATGGAGAAATTTTTAGAGAATCATGACCATTACCACCAACTATTCCATAAACTGCCCCAGCTGTTCCAGTTGTAAAAGCAGATTTAATATAGTTAGTAATATTAGCATATAATATCCCTTGAGCCGCGGTAGTGGCGTTGGTTGCCTGAGCATATGAAGCGCCTGTTCCAGCATTACCACCTGTAAATAAAGCTTGACCTGTTGTGAAGGATGATGTATTGTAACTATTTGAGATAACATTTCCGGCACCAGATGTCCCTATATTCCCTTGGAATGAACCTCCGTTAAAAGTTGATGCTGGACCACCAGCACCATTTATATTACTAGTTGCGCCAGTCCATCCTCCTGCCCCACTTAAAGTATTATAGATTGAACCACTTATATTTCCATAAACTGTTCCACCTTGATAAAGTTGGTATCTTGCACTTCCATTTGTTGAGTTAACATAAGTTGTAACATTCCCATTCACATTAACAGGAGAATTAGAAGTACCAATTCCAGCACCGTAGATATTTGTTATCTGAGAAGCAATAGCTCCACTTATATCAAGGTTTGTATTTCCTGAAATTGTTGCTCCTGATGCACTTCCACCAGTTACACTATTTATAGTAGATGATGACTGGGCAATCGTAACATGGGTATTACCAGATATTGTTCCAGCCGATGCATTACCACCATAGATATTCCAGCCCGCAGTACTTCCTGTTGCTCCAATATATAGGTTTGTATTTCCAGATATATCACTATTGTCCGTTCCACCATAAATGTTAGGAGCACCAGTTATCCATGAGCCATTTGTCGTTGCAAATGCGTTCCCTTGGGCATAAATATTATCCCCACTTGCAGCCACAGTTACATTGCGAAAAATAGTTGGAACTCCAAAATAGACATTTGAAGGTAAGGTTACAGTATAATTTGTTCCTGAGGGCTGAGAACTATTTGAGCTCGTAAGTAGATCGGCTGGATTTGAAATCCAGGTTAAACTTTTAGCATGCCCTTTTAGTGTGCTAAATGTCATATTAGTCGCACTTGGATTAGAAACTACTGCTTTTAGGACTGAATTACTGAGTGTTGTATTAGCTCCATAGTATAAGACAAAATCCGAAGTGCTAGCATTAGTTGCACTATACATTGCATAAAGCGCTTGTTGAACACCAGCATCTGTAGTTGGATAACTTCCTATAATTGTTCCATTTTGTACAGCAGTAACTTGATTGGTTGGTAACGTTAGATTAGCGATAGTTTGTTGCCATCCAAAGCTATTAGGCATTATTGCATCTTCAACTGAATTTTGTGGAAGTGGAGTACGACTTGGTTGTGAAACTGAATTTCCATTGAAAGTAGTGCCACTGGGACTCACGCTTTGACGATTTATAAGTGTCTGAGTTGCTGCTGACACCCCTTGAGAAGAAAGTATCTTTTCAAGAGAATTAATCTTAACATTTTCTTTATTACTCTCTGAAGAAAATCCATTAAAATTTATAGTCGGTAACAGTGATAGCAACATTATAAAAGTCACAAGTTTAAATTTATATTTTCTTTGCATGAAATCTCCCTTGCTTGTTTCTCACCACTAAAAATATTAATTAGATGGTGTATCGTCAAGTGTCCAGGTTAAATCTGCTGTATACTTGGCTGCACCTGCCACACCTGCTGGAACAGAAAGTTTGATGGCTGTGTCCTTTGTAGCTCCATCTTTCCCCCCAAAGTCAAGCAAACTATTACCAGAGCCGTGACCAGCCGTTGCTCCCAATATTGTTGCCGATTGTACTCCAGGCGTCAAAACTGTAGTAGCTGAAGAAATATCTGCTGGGTTTGCTGTACCAGCTCCTTGAATCTCAGCATCACCTAGAGTCACTGTTGCTCCTGTTAATGTACCATGACCATTCGCTACTAAATTGCTATCTGCTGTTGTGAAGTCGGTCATTTGAACTTTTAAATTCCAACCTGAGAAAGTCCCACGATTATCTGCAACTTGAACATAGTTGGTACGTGTCGTATTATCGTCTAATTTTTGTGCAGCAGCGTTGTAAACTTCTGCTTTATTGCTTACAGGATGATTTCCAAAATCAAAACTTGAAGCATAGACAATAGTTAAACCACTATCTGGCATTGTCGGTCCTACTGGATTAACGCCATCTGGCTCCGTTGGTTTTACTGGAACAGTTGGGTCTTGCGGGTCAACTGGACCTGTGGTATCTGTTCCGGCGGTAAAAGTTACCTCTCCTTGCGTGCCATATGATTGTGTTGTAGCTGCACTGGCAAGTTGTGGAGTTACTGATGTTGCTAATATCCCTAAAGTTGCTAGAGAGAGATATTTTGTTACTGATTTAGACATATAATGTCCTCTTTTCTATAATAATGTGTGTTACAAATTAATTTGGCACGTTTGTCGGTAAATCAGACAATATCCAATTTAAAGTTGTAGTGTAAGCAGTCGCATCCTTGGGGGTATCTCCAGGAACAAATAATGAAACTGCTGTTGTTAAGCCATCTTCAGTGACCTTTGAATCGTTTCCCCAGCGAATTACCCAAGTTCCAGCTCCTTCGCCAGTTGATGCAAGAGCTACTTGAGTTTCAACACCGGGAATAAGTCCCGAAATTGTTTGTGTTTTGGGAGATTTTTCATTAGTAAAAGAAGCTGTTTCTGAACTTTTTAAATTAATCGTTGCTCCTTTAAGTACTTTGTACTTCTGAGGGCCTGAGTCAATTTGAGTAAATTGTGTTTTCTCGACTACTTTTAAGTTCCAACCGGCAAATGTTCCTCGACGATCGGTTACTTGAACATAATTCGGTGTTAAAACTTCAGAATCAAAATACTTTTGGGCTTTAGCTAGATATGTTTGATCTTTATTAGAAATTTTATGATTTCCAAAGTCAAAACTTGAAGCAAAATCAATTGTCAGTGAGCCATTTCCCCCTGGATTAGGCTTTGAACCATCTGGATTTTGTGGAAATACAGGTAAAGTTGGATCAGGTTTGTTAGGATTAACAGGGGGTTGAACTCCGCTTCCTGGACCAAAACCAACTATTCCTTGCGAATTATAGCTTTGAACTTCTGCTGCATTAACTCGAATTTCCAATCCTAATGTCATTAAGATGAGAGGTATACTTAACCATCTTATTTTTTTCACAGTACCCTCCTTTTCATAGTTTAGAAATTATAAACATTTAATTTCCTGGGGTATTCGTTAAGGACCAAATTAATTGTGTCGTATATGACGTCGCTTTATTTGTACCAGCAATAACTTTAAGACTGATTGGTGATGCTGTAGAAACTGCTTCATTACCCAGATGCGCTCCACCATTTTCTTGGTAATCTGCATTAGCTCCTAGACCATATACCCAAGTTCCCATCCCTTGATTTGGACCTGCTCCTAAAATTTTGCTAGCAGCTGTACTAACAACAAAATTAGTGTTATTGATATAACCGGGTTTTGCAGCAGTGGTTCCATCGGTATAACCTTTACTAAAAGATAGTTCTGCTCCGGTTAGCTTTTCTCCTGAAGTATTTTGAAATTGATCGGATTCTGCAACAGTCAAGGTCCATCCATCCCAGGTTCCGCGTGTATCAGTAACTTGAACATAATTAGGACGTGTCATATCAACTGCACTTCCATCTTTATCTTTGCTAATCCACTGTGCATGAGCAAAGTATGTGGCATCCTTTGAAGAAATTTTTTGTGTTCCAAAACTTAGACTTGAAGCAAAATCGATTGAAAGTGCTCCTCCTGTTCCGGGTGTTGGGTCGGTACCATCAGGATTTGTTGGTCCTACAGGGACAGAGGGGTCTAAAGGATCAACGGGGTTAATTCCAGTATTATCCCCTTCAGCAAAGTTAACATAACCATTTGATGTATAATCTCCACCGGTGCTTGCGGCATCAGCTTCACTGGCAATTATTGGTCCCACGATTAATGCAGCAGTTAGTAGTACCGTTGATTTTAATAAAATTTTATTCATTTATTCTCTCCTTTTATCAAAATCAGACTTATGGTGCTGGTGTAACCGCAGATGTATTTCCATCCCAATCATTTCCTGGAACGGCTTGCAAGCTCCAATACAAATCTGTAGTATATGGTGCCGCTTTCTCAATCAAACCTGCAGGAACAGCCAAACTAATTGCTGATTTTGTCGCCACTTTAGTATGATCTGTGGTATTGGCTGTATCAACTGAACTTGCATCATAGGCATCTACATCACCAAAATTATATAACCAAGTTCCTGCTCCTTCATTTTTTGCAGCTGAAACTAGTTTTGTTGCTACTCCTGGTGTGAGCGTTCCTGAAGCGACAACATCACTTGGCTTCCCAGCGGTAATACCATTTCCCCCAAGGAGAGTGCCTCCGGTAAAGCTAATTTGTGCACCACTAAGTGCATATCCAGGATCTGTTGATGTTCCAGTAGTCATATGAAGATCTGAAGCTTGTGTTAAACTTAATGTCCAACCTGATAGCTCACCTGATTGGTCTGTTACTTGAGCATAGTTAGGCACTACTTTTACAACGTTAGATTGATCTTTTACCATATCAGGATGTGCATAATAAGTTTTAGATTGAGTGGAAATTGATTGGGTTCCGAAGTAAAGTGTTGATCCATAATCGACAGTAAGATTTCCAGAAGCACCTGGAGTACCTGGGTCTACTGGTGTTACAGGATTAGTTGGGTCTGTTGGATCAAGAGGGTCGACTGGACCAGTTCCTGCTTGTAAAGTCAAATTTGCACTTGAAGTGTAATCCCCTCCTGTAGTCGCCGCACTAGCGGTTGTGATTATCATAGGGGCAGAAATCAATATGCCGGCAAGAAGTGTTGTTGATTTTAAAATTAGTTTATCCATTAAGTTTCTCCATTTGTTTTATCCTTAAAAAAGGTGCAGTAATCGACTATTATTTATTTTCTATAAAGTTAACCTCCCTCTTTCTTTTTTATAAACTATTATGCTTGCCAAAATTAATAAGCCAACATAACTAGTTACCATTGATGAGAATTCCATATCTCCTGTTTTTGGGAGTATGGTCTGAGTAATTGGAAGGTCTTTTTTAGGATTTTCTTTACTACTTGAACTTGATTCTGGTCTTACCCAATTTCCCGTAAATCCTACTTGACCTTTTGTATCATAACTTGTTGTATCTGCTGAACCCATGGTCGTCAATAAATTTGACGATGAGAATAGCAATAAAATAATTAATACTAATTTTTTCAATATTCTTTCCTTTCTTAATCTTTACATTTACAAATTTTTATCTTTGTAATCAATAAAAGACCTCTCTTTCTCTATAAATTCTAATGTAATTTTCAGAAAAACTTCAATTTTTCGGAAATTTTTTCATTATATTGCAATGTTTTTGCTCAATTTTAGGTCTTGATTTGTTTAGGTAATTGAGTAATGTGTAATTTTACAGATATATTTATTAATAATTGTGTAGTTAATCTTGTACAAAATAATTTATTATTATATAATATAGTTGTATGTATCTAATTTTTTTAGTGACAAAGTAATTCTACAGTGAAAATTTGATTAGTTAAGCGGTGTTCTTTCCATAAATCTTTATGTTTACTAAAAAAACAATTTATTACTTTATAAATTGTTTTTTTAGTATGAGAAAATATAGTACAAAATTTACCAAAAGTGATACAATGATAAGAAACATTTGAAAATCAAGACCTCTTCTGTCAGTAAAATTTACTGAACACTTTGCTGACAGAATTTTTTAAGGATTTTATGCCATGAGTTTTATAAATATTGTTATGTTGCCTGATTTCATCAGTATTATCTCAGATGGACAAATTACAACCAATGAAGTTCTTACCCAAAGTCATTTTAAAAAATTTGAAAGTAATCCAAATGGGTTCGTTGTTGGAATTACCGGATTTGAATTGATTACCAATAATATTCGCAAGAAATTTTATTATCAACCTAATTTAAATTTTGAGGAAGCTGAACTTTTGCTTAGGACTGAGCTTGAAAAATATAAAAGTAAGCAAGTTAATTTTGGTCAACATATTTCTTTTAATGCTGTCATTGCGGGATTTCCTATTGAAACCCCCAAAGTCCCTAAAGCTTTAAGTTTTCATGTTGCAAATCAAAACATTTCGGAACGCTACTATGAAAAATCGGCAATTCTTTCTTTGATTCCCGATGATATTTCTTTTAACCCCAATCAAATTATTACTGATAATCTGAATAAATCTTTGAATATCACTCCAACTTTTCAAGTTCAAACCCTTCAACGTAATGCACTTTATAAAGTTGCTGACCAATCCAAAACGGTCAATAAAGTTATTTTTCAAGAAATAATTGAACCTAAAATTACTGACAGAAGTCACTATTCTAGCTGTCAGTAAAAAAAGACTGAATTAATCAGTCTTTTTTTCATCGTTTTTCTTTTGATTAGCCTTTGATAAAGTCAATTTACCATGAGGATTGTATTTCTTTAACAAGTCATCAATCCGTTCATCGGTCCAATAATCGGCTGAGGCAATAAAATTTCCGTCTTTGTCACGGTCACCAATAATTTTAAATCCCATTTTTAATCTCCGAAAATATTGAAATTTTTAATCTACAAATTCAAATTCAAATTTTTGAATTCTAACATAGTCGCCATCCTTGGCTCCCATTGAACGCAGTGTTTCGTCAACACCCATCGCGCGCATTTGGCGAGCAAATTTCATAACTGATTCATCATGATCAAAATTAGTCATAATAAAGAGTCTTTCAATCTTATCACCAGATAAGCGCCATCCACCATCATCATCACGAGAAACTTTAAATGGTTTTTCTTCTTCTTCAAAGCCGTAATAAGCTGTTTCATCCGCTAATTCAGCTTCATCATAAAGTAAGAATTCTGGTGTTTGTGCAAGTAATTCACTTGTGCGTGCAAGCAAACCTTGAAGTCCTGTTTTAGTCAGGCCAGAAACTTCAAAAATTTCAGGCATTTCTTTATCAGGACCTAAATCAGCAGCTAATTTTTCTTTAAATTCAGCTAAACGTTCGGCAGCTTCTGGCATATCCATTTTGTTGGCAACAATAATTTGTGGACGTTCCATCAAACGTAAATTGTAAGATTCTAATTCATCATTGATTGTTTTGTAATCTTCGTATGGATCTCGTCCTTCAAGTTCTGACATATCGAGAACATGAAGAAGGACACGTGTACGTTCAATATGACGCAAGAATTGAATTCCCAGTCCTGCACCAGAGTGCGCTCCTTCAATCAATCCTGGCATATCTGCCATAACAAAACTATCTCCATAACCTACTTGAACCATTCCAATATTAGGAGTGATTGTTGTGAAATGGTAAGCGCCAATTTTAGGACGCGCATTTGAAACAACTGACAATAATGTTGATTTACCAACAGATGGAAAACCAACTAAACCAACATCTGCTAAAACACGAAGTTCCAAAAGTAGAATTTTATCTTCTCCTGGTTCTCCATTTTCTGCTACCTCAGGTGCTGGATTACGTGGTGTGGCAAAACGAATATTTCCACGACCGCCGCGACCGCCTTTAGCAACCGCAAATTCTTGGTCTTTTTCGATTAAGTCAACTAAAACATCACCAGTTTCGTTATCTTTAACAGTCGTTCCTTGAGGAACATGAACAATCAAATCTTCGGCTCCACGACCGTGCATTCCTTTGTTCATCCCTTTTTCACCTGGTTTACCACGGAAAATACGGTTATAACGGAAATCCATTAAAGTTGACATTCCTTCATCAACTTTAAAGATTACAGAACCGCCTTTTCCCCCGTCACCACCGGCAGGTCCACCATCTGGAACATATTTTTCACGGCGAAAAGCAACTGCACCATCGCCACCTTTACCAGCTTTTACTTCAATTCGTGCTGTATCTAAAAACAAAGACATACAGTTTCTCCTCTAAATTTTCTTTATATAGTTTATTTATTATTTTTCCACAAAAATGCGTGCTATCTATTATAGCATTTTATCAGCTTTTTTTATAGCTTACTCTGTGCTAAAAAAGTGACAATCCTAAATTATCACTTTTTTTATTTTTAATTTGAACTTGTTGTTGTACTTTGAGCAGTATTTTCACTACTTGCATCAGTCTTTTTCGCATTTTGAGCAGAAATAGATGCTGATTTTGAGGTAGATAATTGTGAAAGATAAGCATCATAAGCAGCTTTTGGCTTCGTATAAATACCAGCTTCCATATCTACAACTTGTGGTGCTTGAACTTGCTTAGCAACACTTGGATAATATGGCAGACGATCAGCTAATTGACTCAATGAAACTCGAACCTGATTCCCGTCACTCATATCAATGGCAATGAAATCTTTCGTCGCATCTGTAGGAGTTTTAGTAACATTAGTCATCAGTGATTTTATTGCTGGTTTAAGCGTTTCATAAGCATTTACAAAAGTTTTAACTTCTTCATCATTAAAATTTTGTAAAACTGGCAATTTCTCAAGCTTAGTTGCATCAACTGGTGTTGTAATCACGTAACCGTTATTTAAGACAAGGTAAGTTTGATCATTACGTTTGACATAGACACTGTTTGTATGTTCTTTTACAATGGCCTCAAAGCGATTAGGAAAATGGTAATTGATTGTAACGGCAGAAATTCTAGGGAATTTTTGTTCAATTGTCGCTTCAATTTTTTCCTTATTATTTAGGATATTAAAAATACTATCACTTGTTTGAATTCCAGAAGCTAATGCAACTTGTTCGCTACTTTCATTCGCATTTCCAGAAACACTAAAAGTTGATATTTTACTTAAAGGTGAAATCAAATAAAGAGAGCCAACGAATACCAGAACAACAATTGCTAAGGCTGGCCACATTTTCTTTAAAAGTGGAGCTGAACCTTTAAATAAAGAAGAAAATCTCGAAGGTCTTTTGATTTGCTCTTCTTCATACTCATATTCATTCTCTTGAGAAAGTTGTTCTAACTGAGCAATAATTTTTTCATTTTCAATCGGAGCTTCGCTTGATTGAGTTTCTTCGTTATTAGTCTCAAAGCCTTCTTCTAACAACTCAGCTGACTCAGCTTCGTCTCTAGTGTCATCAAAGTTTTTTTCAGTTTTTGGGAGACTTTTAAGAAAAGGTGAAGAAAAATGAACCTTTTTAGGTTGATTTGCTTTCTTTTCTTTTTTGGCTTCTTCTGCTTTTCTTTTCTGATATTCAAGATGTTTTTGCTGCCAAGGGGTTAAGTTAATATCTTTTTCACTCATTTATTTACTAATTTCTTTCACTAGATTGTAAAGGCGTTGGCTAGCATCTGGAACGCCCGCTTTTAGACTAGCTGCTTGCATTTCTTGATACTTCTCATTATTTTCGAGTATATTTGAAATAGCTTCAACCAAAGTTTGACCCGTTAGGTCTTCGTCTTTGATGATAATAGCTGCACCTTGGTCAACGTATTCTTGAGCATTTTTAGTCTGTTGGTCAGCTGTCACATTTGGACTTGGGACATAAACGGCTGGTAAGCCTAAAGCGGTAACTTCAGCAATAGTTGTTGAACCAGACCGTCCTAAAAAGAGCTGACTTTTTGCCAAAAGTTCTGTCATATTATTAATATAAGGACGAATATCTAAATTAGAATTTTCTTTATATTGATTAAAAGTTTCCTTGTAATCATCATAATAAATCTCTCCTGAAGCATAAACGGTTTTAAATGAACGTTGTGCTAATTCAGGAAGGGCTTCAATAAAAGCATTGTTAAGTTTTAAAGCGCCACGTGAGCCACCAAAAATGACAACCGTTGGCTCTTCAAATTTTTCTACTTGAGCCGCTGCATCTGCAACTTCTTGTGCCCTTGGATTTCCAGTAAAAGTCGTTTTGCTCGCTGGAAAATATTGTTCTGCTGCGTGAAAACCTACTGCAATTCGGTCAACTTTTTTAGCAAGAAAACGATTAGTTATTCCTGGGAAAGAATTTCCTTCATGTATAATTGTTGGAATTTTTAATTGCGCAGCAGCATAAACAACTGGCCCTGCCACATATCCACCAGTTCCCAAAACAACATCCGGTTTAAATTCTTTCATAATTTTTTTAGCATCTGAGACAGATTTAAAAAACTTATAAGCTGTTTTTAAATTTTGCGGACTTAGTGAACGACGTAATCCTTGGATATCAACTGTTTTTAATTTAATTCCTGCTTGAGGGACAATTTTTGCCTCCAAGCCTTTTTTCGTTCCAATATAAAGCACTTCTGTATCTGGTTCTACTTTTTCCAAATACTTAAGGAAAGCTAGCGCTGGATAAATATGACCGCCTGTGCCGCCACCTGTAATGATAATTCGCATGTTTGTTTTTCTCCAATAGTTTGGGGATTCTCTGACAAATATTTTTGTACCCAAGTTTCATTAAATCCTGTTCTCTAATAAACAAGAAAATAATGATAGAAATAAAGTACAAATTAAATCTGATAGCTGTCAGCAAGATGAATCGTAATTATTCTTTCTGTCAGTAAAATTAATTTTAACATAAATTAATTCAATAATTGTCAGTACTTTTATTTTTTCAAATTTTCAAAGGCTTTGATGAATAAATCACCGCGTTCTTCAAAAGTTTTATATTGGTCCCAACTTGCACAAGCTGGACTAAGTAAAATTGTATCTCCTGCTTGCGTTTGAGGTAGAATTTCTTCGAGGGCTTTTGCAACATTTTCACTATCAAAAACGGGAATATTCAATTTTTCTGCAGTCAAACGTAATTTATTTGCTGTTTGACCAAAAACAACCATTCCTTTCAAATCTTGCAAATCTTTTTCTAACTCTTCAAAACCATTTCCACGATCAAGTCCGCCAGCTAAAAGCCAAAGTTTACTATTATCAAAACCAGAAAGTGCTTTTTGAGTAGCCAAAATATTGGTTGCCTTGCTGTCGTTATAGATTTTACGACCATCAATTTCACCAAGATATTGCAGACGATGTTTTACACCAGCAAAACTTGTCAGCACTTCTACAATCGCTTCATTTTTTGTCCCTTGTAATTTTGAAGCTACAATGGCTGCTAAAGCATTTTCTAGATTGTGCTCACCAGGAAGTGAAAGTTCAGAAACTTCCATGATATATTCATCATTAAAATAAATTTTTCCATCTTTAGAATAAGCACCATTAACTTTTTCTTTTGTTGAAAAAGCAAGAACAGTCGCTTTCGTTTTGTCAGCCAAATTACGACATTTTTCTTGATTAAAATTGAGAATCAAGAAATCATCTGAGGTCATATTTTCTTGAATTCGCCATTTTGCAGATTCATATGCCTTTTGCGAACCATGATAGTCTAAGTGAGCTGAAAATAAATTTGTAATTAAGGCAATTTTAGGGCGGAAGCTATCAATGCCCATCAATTGAAAACTTGAAAGTTCCATCACTAATGTATCAGAAGCACTCGCTTTTTCGGCTACTTCTGACGCTGGAAAACCAATATTTCCTGACAATTTTGCTGACTGGCCATCGGCATTTAAAATATCAGCAATCAATGTTGTCGTCGTTGTTTTCCCATTGGTTCCGGTAATTCCAATAATTGGAGCTTCACTGATAAGATAAGCAAGTTCAACCTCAGTAATTACAGGAATCTTCAATGCTTCAGCTCGTTCAACCATTGGGTTATCATAACGAATTCCTGGATTTTTAACCATTAGTGCAAAATCTTCATCCAATAAATCAATAGGATGACTCCCTGTGATGACTTTAATTCCTTCTTCTAAAAGTAGTTGCGTTTCTTTATTTTCTTCAAAAGGTTTGCCATCATTGACCGTAACAATCGCACCCAACTCATTGAGCACAAGGGCAGCAGCCATTCCAGAACGGGCAAGTCCAAGAACTAAGATTTTTTGATCTTTAAATTTCGTTATTTTTTTCATTTTCTATTCCTTTTTAAGTTGTCAGTAAAATATTTCACTGACGACTTTATCTAATCTATTTTACCCCTAATCGGGCTTTTTTTCAACAGTCTTATTTACTGACAAGTCTGTCAGTAATTTTTTCAAAAAAACACAAAAAGCTGACCTATTTGTCAGCTTAATTTTTAATAATATAGAACTCATCAAGAAGAATCATTTCCAACCTAGAAAAGTCATTGTTAGCTTTGCTGACTTACAAATATACTATTTGTTACACCGAGAGTCAGCAGTAGTGAATCTGGAAAGGTAGTCTCCAAGCATCTACACTTTATCCTGTTATAAAGTATGAGACTTAGAGCGCTTGAGCATCTTCTTCTGAGGTTCTAATTCGAATTACACGCTCAACTGGTTGAATGAAGATTTTACCATCTCCCACTTCGCCCGTTTGAACTGCTTTAATAATCACATTAACAATATCATCAACTTTTTCATCGATTGATACAATTTCTATCTTTAACTTTGAAAGTAAAGTAGTTTCAATTCGTTGACCACGAACATATTCTGTAAATCCTTTTTGTTCACCATAACCCAAAACTTGAGAAACTGTCATCCCATGCACCAAGCCATTATCTGATAGGGCTGCTTTCAAATCTTCTAATTTATCTGTCCGAATAATCGCTTCAATTTTTTTCATATTTTTTCTCTCTTTGTATCTTACATTTTTACTGACAGACTTGTCAGCATACTTCAAAGACATCATTCAAAATTGATTTTACTGACAAACTCACAATTTTATATAAGAAATATCTGTCAGTAAAATTAAACTTAAGAATCCAAACCTAAGAAGGTTGGATAAGCAGTTTCTTCGTGCTCACTGTCGTCAAGTCCAATAGCTTCAGCACGGTCAGATACACGAATTGGCATAAACAAGGCAATCACTTTAATAATGATCCAACTCACAAGAGCAGTGAAAATAACTGTGAAGACAACCGCAGATACATTAGCCAAAAGTAATTTCCCAGAGCCATAGATTAAACCAGCGTATCCTTTTTCTGGTGCCAAAGCCGGTGTTGCAAAAATTCCTGTCATAATTCCGCCAAACATCCCGCCAATACCGTGACAACCAAAAGCATCTAAAGCATCATCATATCCCAATTTCTTTTTAACTACAGAAATCATAAAGTATGACAAAGGACTGACCAAAAGACCAATAATCAATGACGACCATAAAGAAACAAAACCAGCGCCTGGAGTGATAGCCACCAAGCCAACTACCGCACCAGAACAAGCACCAACAATTGAAGGTTTACCAATCAATATTTTTTCAACAATCATCCACGAAAACATTGCTGCTGCAGCTGCTGTATTAGTCGTCATAAAAGCATTAATTGCCACACCATTGGCAGCAAGTGCTGACCCAGCATTAAAGCCAAACCAACCAAACCATAGGAGACCAGCGCCCAAAACAACAAAAGGAATATTATGTGGACGATAATCTAAACGCTCATAATCTCGACGCTTTCCAAGCACTAACGCAAGTACAAGTCCTGTCACCCCACTTGAAATGTGAACAACATCTCCACCTGCAAAGTCAATCGCATGAATTTGAGCCAAAAATCCACCGCCCCAAACCATATGAGCCAAAGGATAATAAACTAAAATTAACCAAGCAGTCATAAAAATCAAAATTGGTGTAAATCTCATTCTTCCAACAACAGATCCCGTAATTAGAGCTACTGTGATAATCGAGAACATCATTTGAAAACCAGAAAAAAGTCCATCTGGAATATGATTAGCAGGGAAAAGTGAATTTTTAGCCATATCCACACCATTCATAAACAAATGGTTGAAATCACCAATCCAACTATTGCTTCCTGAAAATGAAAATGAGAAGCCAATAATTATCCATAAAATAGAAGCCAGAGCCATTGGTGCGAGAGACATCATCATTGTGTTTAACACATTTTTTCGGCGTCCAAGTCCCCCATAAAAAAATGCTAATGCAGGCGTCATCAAAAATACCAATGCCGCACAAATTAAAATAAATGCAATTGAGCCTGTGTCCATAAAATTTCTCCTTTAAAAGTTCGAGATTAAAACAGAATATTTATCAATATTTTCTGATAATTTAATCATGTAATAAAATATAACACAACTTTCTAAACAAGTCAATTATTTTTATATTTGATGTTATAAAATATAACATATGCCACAAAAAAAGAACTGCCTTTTAGCAATTCTCTTATTCTTTATTTTATTTTCGGGAATTTTAGTGTAAAAGTTGAACCAAGACCCAGTTCTGAATTTACCTCAATTTCCCCTTGATAATTTTCTGCCAATCGAGCTAAAATTGGTAAACCTAAACCAGTTCCACCAATTTCTCGATTGCGAGCCTTGTCCGCTCTAAAGAAACGTTCAAAAAGATGATCAATATCTTCTTCTGAAATTCCAATTCCTTTGTCAGATACACTCGTAATCACAAACTGTTCATCCTCATAAACAGTAATCACGATTTCTTTACGATCATCAGGAGAGTATTTAGCAGCATTATCTAACAGAATTCTCAAGCCTTGTTCAAAATGATTTTCTGAAATTCGCGCATGAGTGGGATAAATAAGCCGGTTATCAAGCACTATTTCAAAATCATCATGCAAAAGCTGAAAATTCTTAAGGGCCTGATTACAAACTTTTCCAACATCACAATCCAGTTCTTCACTTGATAAATCAACATTTTCAAGACGAGCAAGAGCCAACATCTCCTCAAACATTTTCTTCATTCGATCAACTTCATCTAAACTTGCCTGCAAAGATTCATCTAATACTTCTGGATCATTTTTCCCCCATCGATTCAGCAAGTTAATATGTCCATCCAAGACAGCTAAGGGTGTTCTTAACTCGTGAGAAACATCAGAAACAAACCGATTTTGCTGTTCAAGATATGCCTTCATCTTCAACATCATATCATTGTAAACGTGAGCCAACTCTTCGATTTCATCTCCGCTTTGAATTTCAATCGGTTCAAAATCATTTGTTGGATCATTTGCCATTTCTTGCATGCCCTGATAAAGTTTTTCCAATGGTTTCATAAAGTAATTAGCCATGAAATAACCAATCAACTGAGCGATAATCAAGGCAACAATTTCTAAAATTAACAAGACAATCAAAAGAAGATTAGAAATTCGATGATAAGTCGTCGTATCATAAAAAGCCTGTAAGTATCCTACAACTTGTCCTGTTGACTTAGAAATAATTTTTCTCTGAACTAAATAACCTGGATTCTCTCCCCGAATCTCTTTCATTTCATTATTAGCCTGATTCTGAAAACCAAAAGTATGTCGATTCGTTGAATACAATAATTTATGATTTAAATCATAAATATAAAATGCTTTCCGTGTGCCAATGATACTACCCAAACTCATTCCTTCAGACTCCCCATTTTGAATCTTTGATGTCGCTTCAATATATGTGTTCAAATTCGATGAATTCAAAGGAGCATCTGCTTTTTCTAAGACTTCCTCAACACTATCCATAGAGCGAGTTAATAATTGTTGTTCTTCTTTAATAAAAGAACTGATTGTCAATTGATAAGTCAAAGTAGCAAACAAAGTAAAAGTAATAAAACAAAAAACGGTGTTAGCAAAAGCCCACCTAAGCATGATAGACCGCTTAGCCGAACTTTCCTCTACCGTCTCTTTTTTCTTATTGAAAGTAAATAATTTTTTCATCTTATTTTTTATTTGCGTTCACGCATTACATAACCTAAGCCACGAACAGTTTGAATATAGCTATCTTGACCTTCAACATCAATTTTATTTCTAAGATAACGAATATAAACATCCACAACATTTGTTTCTGTTCCTTCTTCATATCCCCAAACTTGTGAAACTAAATGTTCACGAGTCACAACATCGCCAACATTTTGCATCAATGTCAAAAGTAGGTCATACTCACGACGTGTTAAATCAATTACTTTTTTACCACGATGAACTGTGCGATTCGTTTTATCAATCACAAGATCACGGAAAGAAGTATTTTCAGCACGTTCAACGGCATGACCATGCTCTTCACGACGGAAGAAAGCACGAACACGCGCCAAAAGTTCCTCAATCGCAAAAGGTTTAGTGATATAATCATCAGCCCCAATATCAAGACCAGCAACACGGTCCATCGTTGAATCACGTGCCGTCATCATAATGATTGGTGTATCTTTTTCTTTTCGTAAACGACGGGCTACCTCAAAACCGTCAAGTTCAGGAAGCATCAAATCAAGCAAGATTAAATCATAATCTTTTGAAGTTGCTTCTTCAAGACCGGAACGACCATTATCTTTAATCTCAGTCGCATAGCCTTCATGTTCTAATTCTAATGAGACGAATCGCGCTAAATTCTTTTCATCCTCAATAATCAAAATTTTCTTTGAAGTCATATCATTCTCCTTTGTTAAAAAAACTGTATAATTCGATTTCTTATAATACTATTATAAGATAAATTTAATTTATGTACAAACTATTTGACGCTTTTTTTAAATTGTTTTCGCTTTCTTATGCTTTAAGGCTGAAATCCTTTGAAAATGAGAGCTGTCTAATCAAATAATCCATTCAAACCATCAAAAGGGGATTTCTTTTCTTCCAATTTTTCTTCTTGTTGTTTGGCATAATCTTCTTCACTCAAAACAGACCAGAATTTACCAGCCGGCAACTCTTCTGCCTCTTCATCTTCAGCAAAAATTTGCAAAGGAATTTCCAATAAAAGATTATCAGTGATTGATTCATCTAAACTGATTAAATCTTTATCCAAAACAATAATCAAATCATTGTCTAATAATTCTTGATTCCCTCTCAAACTCTCTTCAGTCGCAAAAATTTCATTGACAAGAAGATCAATTGGATACTCGACTGGTTTTAAACTTCTTGACGAAGGCAATGTCAATACTGTTTTAATTTGATAATCTAAATAGAATAAATCATCATCATAAGCAATTTCACCTTTAACCTCAATTGGTTGACAATCCAAAATTTCTTGTGAACGTTTGAGCAACTCTTCGCGTAGATCTAATTCTTCATTGAAATTAATCTGTTTTTTTTTCGTTAATTCATTTAAAGACCATTTCATCTTTTAATATTCTCCCACAATTTAATTATTTTTCTTTATTTTATCTTATTTCTATATTTTTTCATAATAAAAAGCTGTCAAATGACAACTTTTACAGGTAAAAATAAAAATGGTCGAATGACCATTTCTATTATTGTTTGCCGTATTTCTTTTCGAAACGAGCGATACGTCCGTCCGCTGCTTGGAATTTTTGACGACCTGTATAGAATGGATGTGAATCTGAAGAGATTTCAACACGGATCAATGGATAAGTGTTTCCGTCTTCCCATTCAACAGTTTCTTTAGAACCTTTAGTTGAACCAGTCAAAAATTTGAATCCAGTTGTAGTGTCCATGAAGACTACTGGTTGGTAATTTGGATGGATATTTTGTTTCATCGTTAGAATTTCCTTTCTGCCTTGGACTGTTTGCCAGACCAAAGTTGTACGAATACTTAAATATTCTATCAAATTTATAGATAAATTTCAAGTTAAAATTTTCTTTTGTCAAGAAAAAAACTTTACAAACTTTTCAATTCTTAAAAAAAGTAAATTTACTCCAATAAAAATTTTCTATAATAATATGTTCCGGTAGTATCTCTAGCATAAAGTCCAATCTTACGTTGATTAATTCCGAGTTCTTTTATTTTAGTTATCCACTCATTTTTAGCTATGAAATAAGTTGCATCTTCTTGCGGATTAAGTAAAATTGGTAGTTTGGCACTTTCGTACTCGAAATCTCTAGGCATCATAAATATTATTTTTTTCCGCCTTTTTCTTAACCAACTTTTTTGATAAAGACCGACTTCATAAATCTTTACGGGAACGGATCCAATATTTACAAGATCAATAGACCACAAAGATATTTTTTCTCCAGAGAATATTTTATAAGAAATCCAATAATCAACTTCTAATTTTTTTCGATAGTCTCTTCTTGCCAAATAAAGCGAAACAATAACTACAGCTATAGTTCCAAACGCACTCAAGGCATCCCAGACATTTCCTAAATCGATAATCATGAGTCACTCGCTTTCTCATTTTATACTCATGATTTTATCATATCATTTTAGCCTTTTCAAAGGAAATCCTCTTTTTATTTTCTAGATTATTATTCCCTTTTCTCTCAAATTTTCTTTACAGTCTTCAAGATAATCATTATTATGTTCAGGATAGATCGGGAAGGTTTGAACCACTTCTTCTAGTTCTAAATATACTTTAGAAGTTTGTCCCCGATATAAAGGATTTAGCCATTTTTCATCCGGATGATAGCCTCTTTTTCTCATTTCAGTCATGACTTGTAAATGATATTGAAAAAGTTTATAGGGCGAATAATTAAAAACATAATTTACTGTTGAATGTGGTTTCCCCCAGCCTTTTCCTCGAAGGGCACAACATTCACGATGCTGTCCCAAAAGTTGCTGTCTTGGAAGCTTTTTGATTAAGGCTTCATGCCAAAGTCTCATATTCTCCCCTTTCATACTTAGAATGCAAAAAATTTCTTTATTAAAAAATCCTCCCGAAGGAGAATTCTCTTTTCCCTATTTGAATCAGATATTAATTGTTGATTTCCGATTGTTCAACCGATGAGTTCTAGAATTAACAATTAATATCTGAAATAAAGATATATCTATTATACCTTGATAAAAGGATGCCCTCAAGTAATTTGATTAGTTGATTTTTTAAAGAAACCTATTTTCCAATTACATAACGTAAGCGACTAGCTTGATCTTTGCTTAAAACTTGATAAGAAAATAAAGTACTATAACCTGTTCCTGATTGCGAAATTAATATTGAACCATCAGAACGAATTTTTTCTACAAAGGCAACATGACCATAAGTGGCATCAGCTCCGTCTTGCCCTGCCTTAAAACTTACGGCACTATGAAGTTGAGGAGTTGATGTAACTTGATAACCTGCTTGATTTTGCCAATCCTTACCATTCCCCATATATTGGCCATAGTTAATCCCAAACTCTTTCGCTCGATTATAGACCCACCAAGTACATTGTTTATAAGCATAAGTTTGGGTTGAATAATTATCAATATTCATTGGTCTATCAATCGTCCAACCCGCTGGAGTTCCAGGCAAACTGTCAGAAGGCATTGTTTTCCAAGCAATAGCTCCATATTTCCAACCTACAGATAATAAACTATTCTGCTCAAATATATTCGTTGTATAATTATGTGCACCTGACTGAGCATTAGGATTATAAGAAACATAAAGATTGACTGTTCCAGCTGAATAAAAGACAGGATTTGCATTATTGTCCCAACGCCAACCTAGATTGACCAAAGTTTGCGCTTCATATTTACTCAAGGTATAATAATGATCCCCACCTTTAACATTGGGATTATAAAGCCGATAAACTGGTTCACCAGAATTTGCTGCTTGCCAACCAATCCCCTCGTCACGCCAACCCAAATTTTTAAGAGAATTTCCTTCATAAAAATTTGTGGTATAAAAATGTTCCCCACTATTAGGGTTATAAAGTCGATAAACTGGGCTTTTCGAACTTGCTTTCACCTGAGTTCCATTAGCGATATTCCAAGCACCCACTGCTGTTATAATACCAAGCAGCAAAAAAACCTTTTTTCCTTGCATCCAAATCCTCCATTTTAGCCTAGCCTTATGCTATCTAAACTAATGTATTCTATTTAAACTCTATAATAGGTCACCTAAAATGTCAAGCGATTTCATTTAGTAATCTAGATATCTAAAAAGTTAAAACGGCAATTTCAGGAGCTACACCAAATCTGGCTGATAAATGAGTCGTTCCTATCCCGGTATTAACATAAAGTTTTTCATTTGCTCCTAACTGATAAAGTCCACCAGTATAGTTATTCGCATGGCTCATCAATGCCGTAGCTTTCTTTTGAATTTGAGGAATAAGTGGGATGTTTATTTGACCGCCATGACTATGACCAGAAAGAATTAATTCATAACCCTTATTTTGATATTGGCTAACTTCATCCGGCTCATGAGTCAATAATATATCATAACTCGTTTCAGCCATTTGATTTGGCGAGGGAAATTGCGGATTTCCTAACAAAGCATCATCCAAACCTGTGAATAAAATTTTCTTACCATTATCCAAAGTAAAAACTTGATTTTCATTTCTTAAAAGAGAGAAATCAGATTCAGCCATAATATTTGCATATTCCCTGACAGCTCCCCCACCATAATCTCGATTGCCCCAAATTGCAATTTTTCCATATTTTGCTTTCAGACTTTTTAACTTAGAAATAACGGCTTCATTTTCATTGTATTGTGAATAATTATCATATAAATCTCCCGAGAAAATAATAAAATCAGGATTTTGTTCATTTGTTTTTTGAATCACTTTATCTAATCGATCAGCATTAAAATCTTTTTTTATATGTAAATCAGACAACTGAACAATTTTCAAATTTTCTTTAGAATTTGTATTATTCACTTGATGCTCATTGACTACTAAACGATAAGGTTCAACTTTAAAAACGTAGTAAAAGACTCCTATAAAAGTACATATTATAAGAATAATAAGTGAAAATACTATTTTTTTAATTTTCATATCTCTAGATTATAACATATTGCGTATTTTTTAAACTTACAAAAAGAATTCACTTTTTATAAGTGCATGCTACATATAATTATAGAAACGCGTAATCAATAGATGGTTGAAATTTAAAGTTTATAAACAAAAATTCATGAGGAAATTTGATTATTTTACCAGTAAATAAGTGAGGAACATCTTCTTCTCGATAAAAACTAACTTAGAAAAAACCTATCATTATGCTTTTTTATTGTTAATATTTTGAGTATAACTTTGAACCTCAACTTCTAAAATTACTTTGTATGCTTGATAATGCCTCTAAAAATATTTTATTCACTTTCTGAAGTAATAAAACTTGTAAACGAGACGATGAAAAAACGCCTAGATTAGTAGGCGCTTTAGAAGTATTTATGAAAAAGTTTATTTTTTTGAAATAGATTTATTATAGAACTTATTTCTTAAATGAATAATAAAAAATATTTAATAACTTATACTTTGTTTGAATCTTCGGCTTCGGAGAAAATAAGAATCATTAACAACTAATCCAAGTTCCCTATAACTGAACTTCTCTAATTTAAGACTATATTTTCAATAACCTCAAAGTATTTTTAGTAAAATAATAGACAATTTTGTAAAAGTGTCTTTTTAATTATTGAAATAATGTGTTAAAATGTATTTTATATCTTACAGGAGTTTTAAAAATGAAAAAATTAATTGTTGCATTATCTACATGTACTCTTTTAACATGTATACTATTCACTACTTCACCTTCAATGGCGGACCAACTTGATACTCCATCATCGGATATTTCTGCAAAAGCCGAACAAGAATGGTATGGTATTTCAACGATTGAATTTTTCAATATGGGACTTGACTCTGGAATTGTTGATGTAACACAAGGTGACATTATCACTGGGAGGGCTACCTTCGGTTATTATGGTGGTGACTCCCTTACAACTCAAGACATAATTGTGAACTCTAACCTTGACTATGTAGTTATTTCAAATATCACTATTGATAATAATTCCCATACGGGTACCTTTGATATTATCATAGATACTTCTAATATTAGTTCTGGAAACCAGACATTTCAACTTAACGTTACAGATGCACTTCCTGAAAATGATCGGCATGTAACTCCCTATTCAATAACAAATATGATTCAGATTAATGAGGCACCTAAGCCCGATCCAGATCCAGATCCAGACCCTACTCCAGATCCAGACCCTACTCCAGACCCTACTCCAGACCCTGAACCCACTCCAGATCCTGATCCTACTCCAGACCCTGATCCTACTCCAGACCCTGAACCCACTCCAGACCCTGAACCCACTCCAGATCCTGATCCTACTCCAGACCCTGAACCCACTCCAAATCCCGAACCTATCCAAATCTTGAACCTGCTCCAAATCCTGAACCTGCTCCAAATCCTGAACCTGCTCACTCTATAAATAAAAATACATTAAATGTTTCAAAAGATTCTATTGTCTTGGATAACAAGATCACAAAAGCTTCAGAAGAAGGAATTATAAAAATATTACCAGAAACTGGTGTTAATAGCAATACTGATCTTAGTTTTGTACTAATCGGAATCATAATAATAAGTTCAGCAGTAACAATCTTATACAAAAATAGATAATAAAAAAACTCAGTAGTTCTGAGTTTTTTTATTATCCAATGAGCAGTATACTGTCACACACTCAAAATCAGTTATATCAACACTTTATTTTTTGAAGTTATCCATGAGATCCATGAAATCATCAAAAAGATAGCTGGCATCGTGAGGTCCAGGAGCTGCGTCTGGGTGAAATTGGACTGAAAAAGCTGGGAAGTGTTTGTGACGCACTCCTTCAACTGAGTCGTCATTGATTTCAACATGGGTAATCATTAGGTCTTCAGGTAAGTTTTCTGATGAAACGGCATATCCATGATTTTGTGAGGTGAAGTCAATTCGTCCTGTTGCAATTTCACGAACGGCATGGTTAAATCCACGGTGTCCAAATTTCATTTTGTAGGTTTTTGCTCCATTTGCAAGACTAAATAATTGATGACCTAAGCAAATACCGAAAATTGGAATTTTACCTTGAATTTCTTTAATCATTTCAATTGCTTCTGGTACATCTGTTGGGTCCCCAGGACCATTAGTCAACATAACACCATCAGGTTCCATTTCCAAAATTTCTTTAGCACTGGTGTTGTATGGGACAACGGTGAGATTACATTCCCGTTTTGAAAGTTCCCGTAGGATACTATGTTTCAAGCCAAAGTCAACAACGACAACTTTTCTGCCTGTATTTGGTGATGGATAAGCGGTCGTTGTACTACTTGTTTCAACTTGATTTGTTGGTAATACTGTCGCTTGAAGTTGGCTCATTTGATGCTCTACTTCATCTCTTGCTTGTACAAGTGAGGCCTTCATAGTGCCGTGTTCTCGAACAATTTTAGTAATCGCTCGAGTATCCACACCTGTAATTCCAGGAATATTTTTTGCTTTTAAAAATTCATCAAAAGACATTTGCATCCGCCAGTTTGAAGGTCGGCGCGCTGCTTCATGAACAACTACGGCTTTACAGGTTGGATGAATTGATTCATAATCATCTCGGTTGACCCCATAATTTCCAACAATTGGATAAGTGAAGGTCAAAATTTGTCCGTTATACGATTGGTCAGTGATTGATTCTTGATAGCCTGTCATTCCTGTATTAAAGACAAGTTCACCTGTAACATCCAAGTTTGCACCAAGAGATTCTCCCTCAAAAATGGTTCCGTCTTCTAAAATTAAAAGTCTTTTGCTCATAATAAATATTTCCTTTGAATTTTGCTTTAGCAATTATTTTTTCTTGTTGTCAGCGCTTTGAATTATTTAGCTTTTTTTCCAGCAAGAATTGCTTCAAGAATTGCCATTCGAGTATAAACACCATTGCTCATTTGTTGAACAATCCGACTTTGTGGGCTTTCCACAAGGCTGTCAGCAATTTCAACATCCCGATTGACTGGAGCTGGGTGCATGATAATGGCTGTTGGTTTCAACATTTTTGCTCGTTCTTCTGTCAGTCCAAAATGATTATGGTAACCTTCTTTAGAAAAGCTTTCGCCACTATCATGACGTTCGTGTTGAACGCGTAAGAGCATATGAACGTCAAGTTCTGGCAAAATTCGGTCTAGGTTGGCATAATGACCGTAATCATCAAATTCTTCACTATACCATGCTGCTGGGCCTGTAAAGTAAAGTCTAGCTCCTAATTTTTGGAGCATCATCATATTAGATTTGGCGACACGTGAATGGGTTAAATCTCCGGAAATTGCGATTTTTAAACCTTCAAATTTGCCAAATTCTTCATAAATGGTCATCAAGTCAAGTAAACATTGACTTGGATGTTGCCCTGAACCATCTCCACCGTTAACAATCGCACAATGAATATTATCTGAATTCACTAATTCTTCATAGTAATGTTCTACTCCTGAACGTATAACACAGATATCAACGCCAAGTGCATCAAGTGTTAAGACGGTATCGTAGAGAGTTTCTCCTTTACTAATTGAGCTTGCTTGCGCATCAAATTCAAGAACATCCAAGCCTAATTTACGCTCAGCAATATGGAAACTATGGTGTGTTCTTGTAGAATTTTCAAAGAAAAGATTTGAAGCAAAAGTTTGTTTTTCTAAATCAAACTCTGCTGTTCCTGCTTTGAAAGCTGAGGCTCTTTTGATAAGTCCCATGACTTCATCAACACTCAATTTTTCCATACTTGTGAGGTTTTCGAGTTGAACTAATCCATTTTTTACTGACATGAGGTCTCCTTTACCCTGACTGTGTGCTCTCTGTCACAACAGTTTTATTGACAATATATTTGATTGTTTTGTCAGTAAACTGACAAAATTTTTATCTACTGATGGAAATCTCGATAGGATTTCTATCAGTTATAAGTTCACTTTTTTTAATTACTGACGATTCTGTCAGTAATTTTGAATCTTTTAAATTTCGCTAGGATCTTTTGGCAAGACAAGATTTAAAACAATTCCGAGAATTGTTGCAATGGCTACTGATGAAATTTGTAAATTTTGAGTGATATTAATAATCATTCCACCAATCCCGATAACAAGAACAACTGAGCTGATTAGTAAGTTTCGTTTGATATCAAAATTAACTTTATTTTCAACTAAAATTTTCAAACCAGAAGCTGCAATTACTCCAAAAAGGGCAATTGATGCTCCCCCGATGACGGGTGCTGGAATTGATTGCAAGAGTGCTGTAATTTTCCCAATGAATGAGACAATGATAGCAAGAACGGCAGCTCCAGCAATAACATAAATCGAATGAATTTTTGTAATTGCCATAACTCCAATATTTTCACCATAAGAGGTCACCGGCGGTGCACCAATAAATCCGGCGATGATTTGAGCTAGACCATCACCAGTTAATGTTTTTTCTAATCCTGGTTCTTTAAAGTAATCTTTTTTAGTTAATGAATTCAAAACCATAATGTGGCCAAAATGCTCAGTCATTGTGACAAAAGCAATCGGTGCCATTGTCAAAATTGCTGACGGATAGAAGGCCCACTTGTAATTGGCAAATGGAATTTCCATTGGCGGAATGGTTAGCCATTTAGCATGTGAGATTCCAGTGAATGAAACAATGTTCATCCCTGTAATCTTACCAATAATCATTGCTGCAACATATCCTGTGATGATTCCAAGTAAAATGGGAACAACTGACAGAAATCCTTTGCCATAGATACTGTAAATGACAATAGATAACACAGTGATGAGGGCAATAATGATATAAGCTAAACTGTATCCTTTTAAATTTGCAACGTCCGTGTACATGGCATCATTAATTGCTGTTGGAGCAAGTGATAATCCAATGACCATAACGATTGGCCCAACGACGATTGGCGGTAAAACTTTGTCAATCCAGCCTTTACCTGCAAATTTTACAATTAAAGCGACAATCAGATAAACCAATCCACCGGTCATTGCCCCTTGAGCAATGGCTGGCATTCCACCATTTTTCATCAGTAAAGTCATCGCACCAATATAGGCAAAGCTTGAACCCATGTATGCTGGCACTTTAAATTTTGTAACACTCATGTGTGCAAGTGTACCAAGTCCAGAACTCAAGAGGGCAATGGCTGGGTTAATCCCAACTAAAATTGGCACCAAAACCGTTGAGCCAAACATGGCAAACAAATGTTGAAATGAGAGACCAAACCACTGACTTGCAGCTGGTTTCTCATCAACTTTTAAGATAATATCATTATCGTGCACTTTTTTCTCCTAAAACTCTAAGTTGAATATTTGTTAATTCTTTCGTCAGTAACTGACAGCATATTTTTTACTTTAAATTACTGACAGAAATTTTTTAATCTTCACGTTTAATTAAAATACTGTCATTGCCATCGTGTTCAGACATTTGAACAATGATTTCTTCATCACGACCCGTTGGAATATTTTTCCCAACGTAGTCTGCACGAATTGGCAATTCACGATGTCCACGGTCAACTAATACAGCCAATTGAACACGAGCTGGACGACCGAGTTTTACAATTCCATCAATTGCCGCACGGATTGTCCGACCTGTGTAGAGCACATCATCGACAAGAATGACATCTTTTCCTGTAATATCGATGTCAATTTCTGTCGTGTCTTCTTGAGCTTGTTTGTCATCACGGAATGGACGTGTATCCAACTCACCAAAAGGAATTTCCAAACCTTCTAATTGTTGCAAACGTTCTTGGATTCTTTTTGCTAAATAAACACCACGTGTTTTAATCCCAATCAAAACCAATTTGTCCAGCTCTTTATTACGTTCAATAATCTCGTAAGTGATACGTGTAATTGCACGTTTCATTGTGATTTCGTCAATAATTTCTTTTCTAGCCATTGTGGCTCCTTTCATTCTTGATGATCAATTGGTCAGTAAACTAACAAATCTTTCATTTAGCGATTTAGCTTCCATTTCTAAGTTGTCCATTAACATACAAAAAACCTGCACTCAAAAGAGAATGCAGGTAGGTATCAGAAAATGGACAGTATCCATCATATTATTACATTATTAATTTCTGACCTTGCCTGCCTCTCTGGACAATCTTAAAGGTTAGATAGATTATAGCAAAGTTCTCGCCACTTGTCAAAAATTATTTTTTATTTAGAGAATAAAGTCTTGAAAGTGATTATAATCAAAAATAGACAAGATGACATCATTAAAAGAAAAATTAATTTCCAAACAAAAGCAGGGATTATTTGAAATTTCTCATGGAGTAAATCTGCATCAGAAAGTTCTTCATTTTTATGAAAAATTACTTTAAGGTCAATGAATGCCCCTAAAATCAGAAAACCAATTAAAGCTCCACCCATAAAATTAAAAATCTGAATTTGACCAAAATAAAGCAAAGCCCCTGTAATTAAAATTCCTAGCAAACAAATCAAAAAGCCATACCAATTTTTAACGACGATTAGAACAGAAAGGCTGACTATCAACAGACTTATAAGAATGAATTCTGGATGATTAATAATCAAAAACCAGCTAAAGAGACAGCCAAAAAGTAAAGGCATTGGATAGCCCATCAATAAAACAAAGAAGCTTCTCCCACCACCACTTGTTTGGGTGAGGCCGGAACTATCATGATTAAGATGAATTCTATAAACTTTACCAAAAGTAATTTTCGCCGCCAGAGCATGACCAAATTCATGTAAAAGCGTCACTAAAATTCTTAATAAGGGATAAAGAAAGATAGCTATTAAAAGCCCACAAATCAAACCTAATAAAATTATTTTTTGCTGGTCACTAAAGTCTGCGATTCTTTCAAAGGCAGAATAAATATATTGGATAAAATCTTGCAAAACTTCTCCTTTCAGTTTATCATAACAAAAATAACTTAAAATAAAATATTTAAAGAAAGCTTGACAAATATATTATAAAATTATAATATAATAATATGATTAACGAAAAAGATATTGCTGAATTTTTTAAACTTTTCTCTAACGACGGACGTTTAAAAATTATTTCCAGCCTAGCCACTGATAACCTAACCGTAAATGAGATTGTTGAAAAAACACAACTTTCTCAATCTCTTGTCAGTCAACAACTAAAACTTTTAAAAAATGCACGAATTTTAACGAATGAAAAAATTGGAAAAACGGTCACTTACAGTATCTATGACCGCCATATTTTACATCTTTTGAAAGATGTTGCAGAACATTTGGATGAACAAGAGGGAGGAAATCATGAGCCTTAAAAATAAACAAATAAAAAGCGAGCATGACCATAATCATCTGGATAAACTTGTCTCACAAAACGTCACAATCGTTTTTGCTTTAAACCTCTTCTTTGCGATTTTAGAATTTATTTTTGGGGTGCTCTTTAATTCTACGGCTATTTTATCTGATGCCGTCCACGACACAGGTGATGCCGTTGCTATCGGTTTAGCCTGGTTTTTCCAAAAATTCTCTAAAAAACAAGAAGACAAACACTTCTCTTTTGGTTATCAACGTTTTAGTTTACTCGGCGCCTCACTCACAAGTGTCATTTTAATTACGGGGAGTTTCATTGTGCTTTTCGAAGCCGTTCCTAGATTTTTCAACCCTCAACCTGTAGAAGCAACAGGTATGCTTGGTTTGGCTATTTTTGCAATTGTCGCCAATGGTTTTGGTGCATGGCTTTTGGCTCGTGGTTCCTCACGAAATGAAAGTATTTTAAATCTTCACGCGCTCGAAGACGTTTTAGGTTGGCTGGGAGTTCTCATTGTTTCAATCGTCCTTCATTTTGTAAAATGGTACTGGCTCGACCCACTTCTTTCTATTCTAATTGCTTTGTTCATCTTATCCAAAGCCATTCCAAAATTCTGGGGAACTTTACGTATTCTTCTTGAATCAGTCCCCGAAGATATTGATTACAAAAATCTTCTAAGAGCCCTTGAAAAACTTCCTGAAGTACTTGCTGTCACACAACTTATCATTTGGTCAATTGACGGTGAGCAAAATGCAGCAATGATTCATATTGTGATTCCCGAAAATCAAGATTTCTCAGATGCAAAAATCGCTGTTCGTAAGCTTTTAGAAAGTGAGAAAGTTTGTCGCTCAGCCATTGAACTTGATGAAACTACTGACGAACATAAAAAACATGTTCAATATGAAATTTAATTACTGACAGAACTTGTCAATTTATAAAATTACTGATGAATTAAAAGACCCGACTTTTTATAAGCCGAGTCTTTTATTATTTTTAACGAATTTGTCCTGTGCCATCAATCAGATATTTTGTTGAGGTTAGAGCCTCTAAGCCCATTGGTCCTCTGGCATGAAGTTTTTGAGTTGAAATGCCAATTTCAGCACCTAAGCCAAATACAAAACCGTCAGTAAATCTTGTAGACGCATTAACATAAACGGCTGCCGCATCAATTTCATCTTGAAATTTTTGCGCATTGAAATAATCATGAGTGACAATACTTTCTGAATGACGACTTGAATAAGTATTAATGTGCTCAATTGCTTCATCCAAATTATCAACCGTTTTTACTGACAGAATATAATCTAAAAATTCTGTCCCAAAATCATCGTCAGTTGCAGGAATTCCAGCTGACAGAATATTCAGCGCACGCTCATCAGCACGAAATTCAATTTCATGAACTTTATTGATTTCATTTTCCAACTTTGGTAAAAATTCGTCAGCAATTTTTGCATGAACTACTAAACTTTCGGCTGCATTGCAAACACTAGGACGCTGCGTTTTGGCATTTATCACAATTTTTGTCGCCATTTCTAAATCAGCAGATTCATCAACAAAAATTGTACAATTACCCACCCCAGTTTCAATGACAGGAACCGTTGCTTTTTCTTTGACACGGTTAATCAATCGCGCTGACCCTCGCGGAATCAAAACATCTAAAAATTTATCTGCCTGCATCATTTTTTCTGCTTCAGCATGACTTGTGTCAGATAACAATTCAACTGCTCCGTCAGTAATTTTTGCTGACAACAAATTTTCCTTAATAATTTCAACTAAAACCATATTAGAATAAATCGCATCAGACCCACCGCGTAGCAAAACAGAATTTCCTGTTTTAAAACAAAGAGAAAAAGCATCGATAGTCACATTTGGACGACTTTCAAAAATCATTCCAACAGTGCCAAGTGGCACTCTTTTTTGCAAAATCTTAAGTCCATCAAGATTAGTGAAACCTTGCAATACTTGCCCAATTGGGTCAGGAAGTTCCGCAACTTGTCTCAACCCTGTTGCCATATCAGAAATTCTTTGCGCATTTAAACGCAAACGGTCAACCATAATCTCAGAAATTCCATGTTCCAGAGCGTTAGCCAAATCTTTTTCATTCTCAGAAATAATTCTGTCAGTATTTTCGATAAGGCTGTCAGCTAATTTTTGCAAAAAAACATTTTTGTCAGCAGTTGATAGCTTTGCTACTTCTTTGCTCGCCTTTTTAACCTTTAATCCAAGTTCTTCAATCATCGTTTTATCCTTCTTTCTCAAGATTTTTGATGAAAATAAGTCCCAATCTCACGTCCTTCGATAATTTCTTTAATCTCTCGAATCCGTTGGCCATTGGTCAGAACCATTTCTTGACCATTTTCAAATAAAATCTGTGCAGCCGCCAATTTTGAAGTCATCCCGCCAGTTCCAAAACGCGAACCGGCACCACCAGCCATTTGACGTAATTCATCAGTAATTTCATGAATTTCATTAAAAATTTTCGCATCATCATAAATCGTTGGATTTTTATCAAAAAGTCCATCAATATCTGACAGCATAATCAATAAATCAGCATTCACCAATTTAGAAACAATCGCTCCCAATTTATCATTATCACCAAATTTTGTTTGATGATCCATTTCATCAACCGCAATAGCATCATTTTCATTAATAATTGGAATAATTCCAAGCCCAAGTAATGCATTTAGTGCATTTTCAGCATTATCACGACTCGTTGGAAAATCAGTCACATCACGTGTCAAAAGTAACTGAGAAACTTTTTGCGAATAACGACGAAACATTTGCGTATAAAGACTCATTAATTCAACCTGACCGATTGAAGCCAAAGCCTGCTGGTCAGCAATTCCTTTGGGACGTTTATCCATACCAAGCACATTCAAACCGACACCAATCGCTCCAGAAGTCACCAAAATCACTTCATAACCTTTGTTATTCAAATCAGATAAAACAAAAGCCAGCTCGTCAATATTTGATAAATTTATTTTTCCATTTGGCAAAATCAACGAACTCGTTCCAATCTTAACTACAATTCGTTGAACTTTCAAAATATTTTTTCTTATCATAATCATTTATTATAGCAAGATATGTCGACAAATACGAGAGGGAATTACAAATAATTGATAAATTTTTATTAATAAAATCAAATTCCTAAAAATATAAATAATCAATTCTTATCTTTATATTTCTTTTCTGTGATATAATGAATTGAAAAAGAAACTTAAAATACGTAATTTTAATAATACACTATTTTCTACGTTTTTTAAAAAGCATCCACACTAATAAATTTAATTCTATGCCTAAAAAAATTATAAAATCAAAATTAATTCTCAATTTTCTTCTTTTAATATTTTTAATTCTAACTCCAGCAAATTTTTTATTGGAGCTTTTTTCGCCACTTGAAAAAATCACCAATAATTTCCTTCCTAATCAATTCAAACCTGCAATTTCCAATTTATCAAATTTAAACAAAGTCTATGCTGCCACAGACATTCCCGGACTAATTTTAGCCAATAATAGTTTTGGTTACAGTAAATCAATTTCAGGACAAGTTTCTGGAACGAGCATTTCCATTGTCAGCAATAATGGCACCAAAACTAATTATTCAAGCCTTGCTTCTGCTCTCGATGATACTATTCTTAATCAAGCAAACCCAATTGACTATGTTATTTATTTTGGATCTGCATATAGCTTAACCAGTACTGACCAAGAAGAATTATCAAAAGTGACCACTGTAAATGCGAAAAGCCTCACTTTTATTTCGGATTCAACCGATAACCTTAATACTTCTACTGCCAATCTTGATCCAAATGCTAATCAAATTACACTTCCATCAATTCTAAATCTATCCGTTCCAACCGTTTTTCGTAATATTACTCTCGCTGGTTCAAGTAGCATTTATGCTAATGGAAATAATCTTGCCATTCGTTCAGGCGCGTTTTTCACTGGTGCAATCAATCTTTATGGCGGGGCAAAACAAGCAAGCGTAGCAAATACAAATATTTGGATAGGAGCCACTGGCTCGAGTACTTTTAATATCTATGGCGGTTCTGATGGAGGAACTGTCACTGGAAATACATCCCTGACGGTCACAAACACTTCTGGAAACAATCTCAATGTCTACGGTGGTGGAAATAATACAAGCACAGTCAACGGAAATACAAACGTCGCCTTCAATACAAACAGCACAAACGGTATTTTTCAAGTTTATGGTGGTGGACAAACAAGCACAGATAAAATTACAGGAACTGTCAACGTTGATGTTACCGGAACAAATGGCGGCATTTTAACACTAATGGGGAATTCAGCAACAGGTGGAGCAATAACAGGAGATATCAATGTTGGAATCTCAGGAATTTCAGGAAATACAAACGTGAACACCATTTATGGAGACGGTCAAGCAAGTCCACCTCCTCTCTCAACAACCCGCATCATCAAAGTGACCGTTAACAGCCCAGATTATACTTTCAGTAATGATATTAACGCCACAGCATATAACTTGGCAACGACCAACGGCTTATTAGCCACAACAATCATGAATATCAATGCTGCAGGAGTGAAACAAATTTCAGCTGGTGCAGACGGAAACGATAATTTCACAAACGCAACAACCACCCAAAATACAGCAACGATAAACCTTGGCTCCAGCTCTGCTTCAAGTTCCAATCAAGTGATACTAGCAACCAACCTTGTTCACAATTTTACCAACTTAAATATTTTACCCTACAACGAACTTGATTTAAGTGCCACAGGCTACATTTATAATGGTGGCGGAATTCAAACGAATGCAAGCAATTATCAAAATAACTATGCTAATTTTGGAAGCTTAAACATGTATGAAGGTTCAGGGATTGTTGATAAAAGTCAAGGAGGTATTTCAACTACTCCAACTGCTGGCTTACAACCCACAAATATCTTAATTCAAGTCGGTGCATGGAATGTCGCTCCAAATACCTATCTCAAAGACTATTATTTCAGTAACAATTGGTCTTGGGCAAATAATTACGCTCCAATCATTTCATCGAATTTTTCTCAATTAACAAAAGCTACCTATTTCCAAGAAACACAAAACGCTAGTGGAAATTACACTAGCCAATCCATTCTAACTTGGCAACCACTTATTAGTCGCGGGCTAAATATCAATGAGAACAATCTTAAATCAACAACGGCAATTTGGGGTTCAACTGGTTCAAATTTTCAACATATGATGCTGATTATTCCAGTTTCAGGTCAAACAGCAACAAAGATTAACCCCGTTGAAATCAATGGTTATGACCAACAAACAGATCTCTCCTATATCGGAGATTATTCTCCAACCACAATAAACGGTATTTCCGCCAATCAAGTTGTTTGTATTCTTGGTAATATCCGTCAATTCCAAATCAATGGAACAAATACCTCAACAGGTGCCGGACAATGGAATATTAACCCTAGTTTGTCATCAAGCAGTGGCACAAATGGATTTATTGGTTCTAGCTTAGACAAAAATTATGCCTATGCCTCTTATTTTAGCAATAGTGTCAACGGCACAACTTATAATAATCTTGCAGAGTTAATTTATCCTGCAAGTTCAACATTTGGTTGGACAGTAAATGCTCAAATTTCTCCCGCTTCTTTTCTTACCATTGGCACAGGGAATTATATCCGCCATGCAGAAGTCCGCACACCAACCGTTGGAGCTACACCTTCTTATATTGATTGGGAATGGCCAAATCATACAGCAACCAGTCCAAGCACCAATGCTGTTCTAGCAAGTAATGATTCTCCCATTTATAACAGCAATACGCTCTATACGTCTTATGTTCCTGGCGGAAGTGATGGACCAGCAAGCCAAATTTCAGACTCTAGTCTTTCCTTAAATTATCCGGTTACCTCTTCCATTTCAAGTTGGATGTTTACAAATCAAGCTGGACATAACTGGGGATTTTTCCCAGGAAGTTGGTTTGATGGGTCAGATGGAACAAGTCAATCTGGCAATTTCCTTAATCCAACAAATTGGAACAATCTGATTAGTAATAGTGGACAAACAGGGACTAATTTTCTAATTTATAATGTTAAACCTAATGATTCTGTAACCGATAATGGTAATACTACACCACCCCCACTTGAAACTTCAACAACAAACATTTCAAATCCAAACATATCAGTCAGCCAACTTACTGCAATTGCTAGTACAAGCGACGTCTACTCGGCTTTAGCTGCTTATCTAAAACCTTCTGCCCAATATTATGATGGTTCAAACAATATTGTAAAAGCAACTGAAGCAGATATAACTAATGGTACAAGCTCAATCACACCAATCGTTTACAACTCACAAAGTCAGTTTGCTGCCGATCTTTCAAACGCCCTTTCCACCACAAGCAATACAATCAATAATGGCATTAACTATCAAAAACTTGGTACTAAAATCACTATCAAATATATTACCGCCGACGGAATTCTTTTCTCAGGCACAATAACGGTCGTTGCTGGAAGTCTTTCTGCCAATAATGTAACTACAGTTACTCAAGTTGTAAATAGTATTGCTAAGGACATGAATACTATCAAAGGACAAAATGCTGCTGACAGTAATTTTGATAATGAAATCGCTAAAGATTTGCTTCAATTAACAGGAGCTACTGCAACCGATGCAACTAATACTGATATTTCAAGTAATATAAAAATTAGTGGGTGGGCTGATGCAGGAGCAAGCTACATGCTCTCTGATAACTACACTAACACTCAACTCTACAATCAAATCATTTCAGATTTATCCGCGACAGTCATCCCTTCAGGAACCACCTTTAATCTTACTTTTTCGGCTCCTGATGGTATGGGAGGAACAAATAGTCAAACAGTACAAATATTAATTATCCCAGGAACAATTTCAGCACAAAATGTCACTTTAACTATGTCTCAAGTTAAAATGTTACTAACTAATAATTCTACAGCAGCGGCCCTAAGTACTGACCTAATGAACCCTATCACCTCAACAGGAGCAGCTGGTGCTAATGTTTCAGCAACAATCGCTTCTTCTTCCGCAACAACTTCTCTCTCAAATGCAACCAGTGTTTTTAATTGGCTGAAATCCTTGGATGGTTCCGCAACAACAACCCAAACAATCGACCTGACATTCACAACGCTTCAATATGGTATCTCAACAACGGTCTCACTCTCCGTTTTACCAGCAGGACTTTTGACAATAAAATCAGTGCCCGACCTTAACTTTGGAATTTATAGCACAGCAAATCAGCCACCTGACTGGACAAATATTCCAATGCTAAATTCAAATGGGACAGCAGTTACAAGAGAAGACCCCAATATCTACGCACAAATATATGATACCCGCTCAACTCCTGCAACTTGGTCTTTATCACTATCAGATAGCGGAAATTTATTTGGTGGAAACATTACTTTGATAAAAAGTTCTGCAACTTCATCAGCAGGTATTTCAAGTGGGCAGGAAAATACCAATCAAGAACAATTATCAACTACTCCATCAATTATATTTACCAATACTAATCCGCAAGGTGGAAATACAAATACAGGTTATGAGACCGTTAATATCATGCCCGTCTTCAAACTCTCGTTTGCAAGCCCTCTTTTGACAACTACTAATGGCTGGGCAATAGATAAATTAACTTGGACATTAACATCAGCCCCATAAGAAAGGAAAGATGTACTTCGTGAAAAAAATATTTTTCCTAACTCTCGCTATGAGTGTTCTGATTACTGGATATTTGAAAATAGAAACTGTAATCGCTGATACAACTTCAAAAGCCAGTTTTATGTATACCCTACAATCTCCAGCTCCACTTTTCAATACCGTCAAAGCTACTGATACTGTCGTCTCTGGAACTGGTGTAGCTGGGGCAAGCGTTTCGGTAACTTTTCCGAATGGCAGTATCCAAACAATTACCGTAGAAAATGACGGTACTTGGTCTATAGCCCTCCCAATTAATCTTATATTAAGTGTTGGCAATCAACTATCTGCAACACAAATTGTTGGAACAGGAGCAAGTGCCGAATCAGTCAGTACAATTTCAACAATAACTGTTATTCCAAATAATTCTGGTACTGCTCAAAGTCCAACTTTCGATACGATTTCACCTAATGCAACAACTATTAAAGGAACTGTCCCCTCTTATGTTTCTGGAAGCAGTGTGATTGTCACATTTCCAAATGGAAATAATGTAGGAGGATCAGTTAATCCTGATTCAACTTGGTCAGTAACGGTACCTGGAAATATAAACTTGGTCGCAGGTAACCAGCTCACAGCTATTCAAATTTCTCCTAATTTGGAAAATAGTGCACAAGTAACAACTCTTGTAAATAGCTCACAACTTCAATCTGCCCTACCAACACTCGATACTGTACGTGTTGCTGACTCAACTATTTCTGGAACAGGTATTACTGGAAGTACAATTATTGTCACTTTCCCAAATGGAACAACTTCTCAAACAAGCGTTGATACTAATGGTAAATTTAGTCTATCAATTCCATCAGAAATAAGTCTAAATCCCAAGGATATTATCAGTGCAACTCAAATTGAACCCGATAAAACGATTAGTCAAGCAGTAACTACAAGCGTTCTTTCAAATACAAATTGGAGCCTTCCATTTACGGGAAGTGACGGTTATAAACCTCTCCTTCTAATCATCATAGGATTACTTTTGACGATTATATTGCTCAAATTTTCAGATTCAAAAAAACAAAAATAACCAAAGTTCAAAAAGCTCTGGTTATTTTTATTTTTAAAAAATATTATTTAAAGATTGATTTTTTACATTAATACTTGAATAAACGCTAGGGAGAGAACTCCTACAATAACAATGATTAATAAGTTTTTCGTCAAAATTGCGGCAAGAATTGTCGGAAGTGAAGCGAATAAATTATTCCAATTGATTGAAGGCAAGTGCCCCAAATGTTGAACAAAAAGATTGGAAACCCACAAAGCTGACATAATAACGACTGGAACAAAACTCAAATATTCGACAAGCGGTTGAGGGAGGTTAACTTTTTTGAGTAAAATAAAGGGTAAAATTCGTGAAAGTAAAGTTACCAAACCACAAATAATTATTGTCAATAAGATAAAATTAAAAGAATACATGTTTTACCCCCACCCCTATTGCACAAACTACCAAAGTAACAAACAAAACTAGCAAATTACTAGGAATAATGGTTAAACCAAAATAAAATAAAACCATAGTAATTCCAACGATGATTAATTGTAATTTAAATCCTAAAGTTTTATCACCAATAAGTTGTAAATAAAGCAATCCGATAAACATCGCAATAATTGCAAAACCTAAGCCAAGCTTTTGTGGATCAGTTAATAAATTACCTAAAAGTCCTCCCAAAAGACTAGAAAAAGCCCAAACCGAATAGGCCAGTAAATTTGACGCATTAAACCAAGAAAAGCTTAATTTTCCATCCGTATAATTTTGCTTATTCATGCCCAAAGCAAAAGTTTCGTCAGTTAACAAAGTTCCAATAAAAATATTCTTTAGTAAACTTTCATTTTTAAAATAGGTTGCTGTTGTCATTGACATCAGAATAATTCGAGAATTCACTAAAAATACACTTAGAACAATAGATAAAAGTGGGCTATGAACCGTTAACATGGTGATAATTATAAACTGTGCTGATCCTGCATAAACAATTAATGATAGTAATAATATCGTCCAAAGATTGAAACCAGCACTATGAGCAATCATTCCAAATGCTACTCCAATTCCAATATAGCCAAAAACTGTTGGTAATGTATCTTTTAAACCTTGTTTAAAGGTCAATTCTGAATTCATAACCTTAGCTCCCTTTCTAAAAGAGTGTATCTAACCATTATCACATAAATATTAACTAACTGTCAATAAAAATTTATTAATCACTTAATTTTTGCAAGGTATATTGCTATAGATTTCATTTTTTCAATGATATAATCAAATTAATAACAATATCAATCTTAGAGGAGGAAGACTATGGCAACAATTAGTATTTTTGGTAAAGGAAAAATGGGAAAAGCAATCGGTGATAATTTTAGTTCATCTGGTAATAAAGTCAACTATATCTTATCAAACTCAGCTAAAACAGAATTGGGTGAAATTGTTGTTTTAGCTGTTCCTTATGTCGCAATTGCCGGAATCATCCAAGAATATTCGACTGATTTACAAGGAAAAATAATTATCGATATTACAAATCCCGTTGATTTCACAACATTTGATAGTCTATTAGTGCCTTCGGATACTTCTGCTGCGGCTCTCATTGCTAAACAACTCCCAAATTCAATGATTGTTAAGGCTTTTAATACGACTTTTTCCGATACATTGGCAACAAAAAAAGTGGCAAATGAACATCAAACAACCGTTTTACTCGCTAGTGATAGTCAGGAAGCAAAAGAGACCATTATTAAATCTCTTGAAAATAGTGGTTTGAGTCTATTAGACGCTGGTTCACTAAAAAGGGCTCGCGAACTAGAAGCTATTGGTTTTCTGCAAATTACTTTAGCTGCTTCTGAAAAAATTTCTTGGGACGGCGGTTTTGGGATTTTCAAATAGTCGCTTAAAAATTTAAGTCTTGTTATAATTAAATAACAAGGCTTTTTATTTTATAAAGAAATATCATCAAGGAGTAGAATAATGACTACATTAACAAATGAACCAACAATGAAAATCAGAGCATTGGAACGAACAGATTTAAAAAATATCCATATCATCAATAATAAAGCTGAAACAATGCGGCTATGGTTTGAAGAACCTTATGAATCACTAGACGAGTTAAGCAGTCTTTATGATAAACATATCCATGATAATACTGAACGTCGCTTTGTAATTGAAGCCAATGATACTTTTATTGGAATTGTGGAACTTATGTCTATTGATTACATTCATCGTACCTGCGAAATTCAAATCATTATCATTTCAGGTTTTTCTGGAAAAGGCTACGCTCAAAAAGCGTTAAAAACAGGTGTTGACTATGCTTTCAATACTCTAAATATGCATAAAGTTTATTTATGGGTAGATATTGATAATGCTCCTGCTGTTCATATCTATAAAAAATTAGGTTTCAAAATTGAAGGAACGATTAAGGAACAATTCTTTGCTGGCGGTAGATATCATGATAGCTACTTTATGGGGATTCTTAAATCTGAATACACTCAAAGAGAAAAAGCGGTTAAGTAAAAAAACAGGAGTTCTCCTGTTTTTTTACTTAGCGTTTTTTCTTACCTTTTTTCATTTTCTTTTGAGCACGTTTCATGGCTTGTTTCATAGCAAACTCAGTTGCTTTACCTTTTAAACCACCGCCAAACATAGAACTCATATCGGGCATCCCATTTGCTGAACCATTACCCATCATCCCTTGTAAATCACCCAAAGATGACATATCGGGCATTCCAGAACCCGCAGGCATATTCGGCATTTGTCCACCGGCTCCACCCATCATTTTTTGCATCATAGCATTCATATCACCATTCATGATTCCTTGCATCATTTCTTTGGACTGATTAAATTGCTTAATGAATTTATTTACTTCAATAAATGAATTTCCAGAACCTGCGGCAATCCGACGACGACGGGCTGGTGACAGTTCAGCCTCTAAATGACGTTCTGCCGGTGTCATTGACAAGACCATTGCTCGTTTTCTAGCAACATCCTTAGGATCAACTTTAACCTTATCTAAACCAGGCATTTGTGACATTCCTGGAATCATTTTCATAATATCTTCCATTGGTCCCATATTTGTCACTTGATCAAGTTGTTCAACAAAGTCCTCATAATCAAAACGATTTTCAGCCATTTTTTCAGCGAGTTTTGCTGATTGTTCTTCGTCATAATTTGCTTGAGCCTTCTCAATCAAGGTGAGCATATCACCCATTCCAAGAATTCGTGAACTCATTCGATCAGGATAGAAAACTTCAAGATCTGTTAATTTTTCACCAGTCCCTGTAAATTTAATTGGTTTTCCTGTAATTTCACGGATTGATAATGCCGCACCACCACGTGTATCACCATCAAGTTTAGTGATAATCACACCTGTAATGTCCAATTTTTCATCAAAAGTTTTAGCAACTTGTGCTGCAACTTGACCAGTCATTGCATCAACAACAAGCAAAATTTCAGTTGGTTCAGCAAGTGCTTTAATCTCTTGCAATTCGTTCATTAGAGTGTCGTCAATTTCAAGACGACCTGCAGTATCAATCAAAACATAGTCTTTACGTTCTTCTTGAGCTTTTAAAAGACCATTACGAACAATATTAACTGGTTTTTCAGCAGTTCCTTCATCATAGACAGGAATTTCAAGCTGTTCACCTAAGGTTTTTAATTGGTCAATCGCTGCTGGACGATAAACGTCGGCTGCAATCATCAAAGGACGAGCATTTTGCTCCTCTTTGAGTTTTTTAGCAAGTTTACCAGCAAAGGTTGTTTTCCCTGCCCCTTGCAACCCAACCATCATGATAATTGTTGGAATTTTAGGAGATTTAAGTAATTCAGCTTCCCCACCACCCAAAATAGCTGTTAATTCTTCATCAACAATTTTAATTACTTGTTGAGCTGGGTTTAATGCTTCTGATACTTCAACACCGACAGCTCGTTCACGGATTGCCTTAATAAACTTCTTGACAACTGGGAGAGCAACGTCGGCTTCAAGGAGAGCAACTCGGATTTCTTTTGTAATTTCTGTGACGTCTGTCTCAGTAATTTTTTTCTTTCCACGTAGATTTTTAAAAACGTTTTGTAAGCGTTCGGTTAAGTTTTCAAATGCCATATTTTATAATCCAATTCTATTTTTTACAATTACTTCATTATAACATTTCTTTAGCTAAAATTGAATACATCAAAAGTTCTAGTCGGTATCTTTTTTCACTCTTTTTTTCTTTTTAAATAATATAAATATGAAAATAATACAAGCTCCTAAAATTGTTATTAGACCAATGAAAAAATTGTCACTTATAAGACCATGTTTTTTTAAAAGAACATTTTCCTTTAAAATATGATTGTCGCTATCAAGTAATTTAGAATTAAATTCAGACCTTTTGAAAAAACCTTTACCTTTATCAATACTATTCGTTTTATTATTTTGACTACGATCACCATTTTCATTATCAGGAACTTTAGTCGCAACTGTTTTAAAATCTTTCATAGTCTCTGCTTCTTTGTTAAAAGATAAGTCAAGAGCAGTTATTTGTCCTAAATTTTGACTTTCATCATTTTTTTGAGGAGTTCTGATGAGTTTTTCTTCGCTTATTGTATTTGAATTTTTATTTTTTTCATTCATCACTTTCGATTTGCTTGGTAAGGTGTAAATTACTGATAGTTTTTGGCTAGTCAAAGAATTCACATGAGTTTTGTTACTTATGGAATTTAATTGACCTATAATTGACTCTATATTATTATTTGATTTTACTTCATCAGAAGAATTTGCCTGATTATCTTCTTTTTGTGGGTGAGAAGTTGAGTTTATAATTGATAATGATGAACTTCTCTTATTTGTTGAGCTTTTAGAGCTTTCTAAAATTGCTTGTGATTGTATTGAAGACACGTTGTTTTCATTTGAATTTGAAGTTGTCAAACTATGAGAAACTTCTGAATGATTGTCTCTTTGTGCCTTATTAGATATATTTAAATATCCTGTTTCTGATGATTCTGAGTTATTATTTGAATAACTAGTTAGAATAGAGGCAGCAGAATTTTCTGATGAAGAATTATTAAAAGTTATTGGATTGTTGATTCCTTCTGTTGTATTAAGTAGATTCGATTGACTCTCTTTTGGTTGTGAGCTAGAAGTTGTGCTGAAAGGTGAACTTATGCTACTTTTTGGGTTAGTAGACATCTCATGGTCTGTTGAGTTTTCTTGAACTGAATTTGAAGAAGAAACTTTCTTAGGGTTTTCTGATATATTATTTACTTCACTTGGTCTGGACGAAATAGTTTGATTCGTTTCCAAATTAGGGATACTACTAAGGTTTGAAGAATCTGAACCTAAACTATCATTTGAATCACTATTTAAAACATCTGAAGAATGAGTTGATGAATTATTAGCTAATTCTGCTACATTAGAGAAATTAGACGAACTAGTTGTTGATTCCAAAACAGAAGTCGAACTTATGTTTGAGGGGGATAAACTGATACTACTATTTGAATTGGTTGAAGCTTCAGAACTTGTTTGATTTGAAGACAAAAAGGCTTCTGAAGTAGATATTTCCGTGCTATCCTTTGTAAGATTATCAGAACTAGATTGATTGATTTCTAAATTATCAGTTGTGCTTGTACTGGATAAAACTGAACTTGAACTATTGTTTACGGAAGCTAAGGAATTATTAGCTACTTCTGCTACATTAGAAAAATCTGACGAATTAGTTGCTGATTCTGAATCAGAAGTTGAACTTATGTTTGAGGGGGAATTTGAATTGGTTGAAGCTTCAGAACTTGTTTGATTTGAAGACAAAAAGGCTCCTGAAGTAGATATTTCTGTGCTATCCTTTGTAAGATTATCAGAACCAGATTGATTGATTTCTAAATTATCAGCTGTGCTTGTACTGGATAAAACTGAACTTGAACTATTGTTTACGGAAGCTAAGGAATTATTAGTTACTTCTGCTACATTAGAAAAATCTGACGAATTAGTTGCTGATTCTGAATCAGAAGTTGAACTTATGTTTGAGGGGGATAAACTGATACTGCTATTTGAATTGGTTGAAGCTTCAGAACTTGTTTGATCTGATACTGAACTACTTTCTGTCGGATTTGACGATGGTAAAATATTGGTTATTTCTGAACTATTATTCGTTTCGTTGATATTAGAAGAATTAGAATGCTCACTTTCTTCGTTAGAGGACATACTCGAACCTAATGAGGATTGGTTTGAATCATTTTCACTATTTGAATTGGAATTGATTTGGTTTGAAGAAGACAAACTATTTGAGTTTTCTGAATCATAACTGATTTCTGCTGTACTGGAAGCTTCTGACTGACTATTCTCTGTTTGTGAGCTAGAAATACTACTGTCTAAAGAAGAGATTGAATTTAAAATATTATCTGTAACACTATTCGCTTCAGATATTGGATAGAGTGAAGCCGAATTTGCCTCTTGTGTTGATTCTGAACTGGCAACATCAACTTGCTCTACTGAATTGGAAGAAGAGACAGGGGTTGTATCTGCATTTTCTGTACTCACAGAAGTCGATTGTGAACTGTCAGAATTTATCCAACTTTTATCAAAAAGACCACTAGAATTGACAGAAATTGTCCGAATTCCATCTGTCGGTAAATCTGATAACTGACCAAATAAAGGACTCGTTTTATTGAATACGTCATCAGCCAAAGTCACTCCAATTCCCAAAGTCAAGCTTTGAACGGGACTCCCAGAAAAGGCCGCTGAATCTACTATTGTCAATGCTTCATCAGCAAATTCTATTGTAGTGATTTGGTTACTTTGAAAGGCTTTGGCCATAATTTCTGTGATATTTGAACCCAATGAAAGTTCTGTTAAATTATTATTTGCAAAAGCTCTTGTCGCAATCTTTAGGACAGAATTTGGAAATTCTATACTACTTATGGCGTTTCCAGCAAAAGCATCTGTTTTTATATTTTGGACTTTTGCTCCTAAAACTACTTCTGTCAGTGATTTCTTATAATAGTCAGGAAAAGCTGTTGTTGTTTGAAAGGCACTAGTATTAATATCTACAACATTATTTCCGATAATAACCGAACGAATTCCACTATTTGAAAATGCATAAGTTCCAATTGATGTTATTGCATAGGTTTGACCGTTATTTACAATAATATCTGGAATTACAATATCAGCTCCCGCTAAGCCAGCATAGGAGGCAACTTCAGCTGTCAGTGAAACTTTATCAAGGTTGTAAGTAATTTTTTGCTCATCAGTATATGTAATTTTACTTGTCGTGGCCTCCACCGGTAATTCTGTCACCAACTGATGATTCAAAAATGTGGGATTAAGAGTGGCTGTCAGTAATCCTACTCCAACAGTCATCGTTATTTTCTTTATTGATTTTTGAGACATAAAAAACCTCCTAACTTTCTATACGAAAAAATGGAGGTTTTGTAACTTTTATTTTTTATTATGATTTTTTTTAGTGTAACGTTTATTTAAATCTTGAGGTTGACGTGCTTCCATAACTACTGGAAGAATCACTGGTTTACGTTTTGTTTGCTCGTATAAAAATTTTCCAAGAGCATCACGGATAGAACCTTTGATTTCTGCCCAATCAAATTCTTTTCCAGAAAGATATTTATCAACAGTTTCGTTGACCAACTCACCAGCTTCACGCATCAGATCACGTGAAGTTTTAACATAAACAAAACCACGAGTGTGAACACGAGATTTGCTGACGATTTTACGCTCAGTCTTAGAAATTGTGATAACGGCAATGAAAATACCATCTTCTGATAGCACTTTACGGTCACGTAAAACAACTGAACCGATATCTCCAACTCCTGAACCGTCAATCATAACATTTTCAGCTTGAATAACACCAGATGGAATCATGTCTCCATTTTCTAAACTGACTGTTTCACCACGTTTAGCGATAAAGATATGTTCTGGTAAAATGTCCATTTCCATTGCTAAATCAGCATGGGCACTAAGTTCACGATACTCACCTTGGATTGGAATCAAATTTTTTGGACGGAAGATATCAAGTAAGAATTGCAAATCACGAGCATTCGCGTGACCAGATATTTTCAAATCTGAAGCCAACATTTTCATGACTCCGCCAGCTTTATAGATTTCATTTTCAATACGAGCAATTGTTGTTTCATAAGAGACAGATGGACTTGTAACAGCAAGTACTAAATCTCCATCTTTAATTTTAACGTATTTATGACGACGATGAGCCATGTCTCCAAGAGATTTAAGTGGTTCACCCATTCGTCCTGTTTCCAAAATAACTAATTCATTGTCAGCATATTTTTTAATTTCTGCTGGTTTAATAATTGATTTTTTATCAACAATTTGTAATTTGTTAAGACGAGTTGCTGTTTCGATGATTTGGTCCATATCTTCGCCTGTAAAAGCAACACGACGACCAAGTTTAATGGCAGCATCAATCGTTTGTTGAATTCGACCTAAATTACCTGCGTTACAAGCAATAATGACCCGTCCTTCGTTGTCATCAATATAGTCATAAATTTTTTCATAAATTTCATGCTCGCTAGCAGATTGCATTGTTGACAAAGCATTTGGTGATGACGAAAGTAAAGCAAGGACTCCGCTATTTCCAATTTCAGCCAATCGGCGCATATTGGTACGATAGCCTTTTGCAACAGCTGGATCAAAACGGAAATCGCCTGTATAAACAATGTTTCCGTCATTTGTAGAAATAACAATTCCTAAACTTTCAGGAATTGTATGTGTTGTTGAGAAGAATGAAATGACGGCTTTACCAAAATCAATTTCTGTATCTTCAGTTACAACATGAAAATCGTTGAATTTGCGACTGTCAGCATAATTTTTGACATTAATTTTTGCAAGTTCGATTGTTAATTCTGAACCAAAAACAGGAACTTTTAATTCAGAAACGATATAAGGCAAAGCCCCAATTGAATCAGCATGTCCGTGAGTCAAGAAAATTCCTGCGACACGATCCGCATTTTCTAAAAGATATGTAATATCAGGAATAACAAAGTCAACACCAAGTTGATCCATTTCAGCATATTTAAGTCCTGCATCAAGCACAAAAATTTGCTCTTCAACCTCAACTAAATACATGTTCTTACCAAATTCACGCACACCACCTAATGGAGTGATTTTAATATTAGACATAAAAACCTTTCTTGTCAGTGTAATTTATAATTTTTTCGATATAAAAAGAATCTGTAAGTTATTGACAAATTCTGTCAGTAAATTTACAGTCCTGTTTTTAGCAATTTCCTTGCCATATTCACTCTCGAAATCGGTCGAGTGGGACAAGCGATATTGAAAAGATAATTCTACTTAGAATTAAAATAAAAGAGATTGGCATTCCAATCTCTACCGAGAATACACTAATATAAGTTTAACCCAAAGCAAGTAAAAAAGCAAGTCAGTTTCATTTTTTATGGGTCTTACTTTTTTTCTAATCAAAATAGCGATATAATGGAAGGTAAGTTTTAAATGACAAGGAGGAAATTTTATGCAGATTACTTTCTTAACACAACTTGATTGGTTAATTCGATTAATATTAGCTGGGGTATGTGGATATGCCATTGGTTATGAAAGAAATAGCCGTTCCAAAAATGCTGGTACACGTACTCATTTAATTGTTGCTTTGAGTGCTGCTTTAATGATTATTGTCTCAAAATATGGTTTTATGGACATCATCAGTACCCATGGAGTCAATCTTGATCCTTCCAGAATTGCGGCTCAAATTGTAAGTGGTATTGGCTTTTTAGGAGCTGGAATGATTTTTGTTCACAATCAATCCGTTAATGGATTGACTACTGCGGCTGGAATTTGGGCAACTTCTGGTATTGGGATGGCTATCGGTTCTGGATTATATTTTATAGGTATTGTAGCTACTTTACTTATTTTACTTTTTCAAATTATTTTACACCAAAATTATCGATGGATAAAATCAGCGACAAGCGATCATCTTATTCTTCAATTAGAAGATTTTGAAGGCCTTCAACTGTTGCAACAACAGCTGAAAGAGGAAGATGTCAAAATTCTTAGTATAAAAGTTGAAAAAAAATCAAATAATTCTTTAAAAACTGAGCTATATTTGAACTTACCAAAAGCTTTTGAAATCGCTTCGTTAATGAGTCTTTTGGAATCGAATGATAAGATTAAATCAATTGAATATTGACCAACTTTTATAAAGAAAAATACCCTAAAAGGGTATTTTTTAATTTCCAATTTTTTCAAGAATTATTTTACTTTCCTCAGTAGTACAAGCTACAAGTGGTAAACGTAAGCCACCAACTTCATATCCTTTTGCATTCAAAACCGTTTTGATTGGAGCCGGACTTGTGACACTAAAAAGTGCATTTATTTTGGGTAATATTTTTCTTTGGATAGCCGCTGCTTTTTGAATAGAGCCCTGGTCTATTTCTGCAAACATTTCAAAAAATTCTTGACCTAGGATATGACTAGCAACCGAGATTACACCCTGACCTCCCAAAGCTTTAGTGTGAAAAGCTAGCCCATCTTCTCCAGTATAAACTAAAAAGTCTTTGGGTAGCTTTTCAATGAGATAAGCCAGATTATCAGTATTTGTACATTCTTTGATGGCAATTACATTTTCCAGTTCTGCTAAACGTAAGATGGTCTCTACCTGAATTTCAGTGACCACCCTTCCTGGAATATTATACAAAATAATTGGCAAATCACTCGCAGTAGCAATGGCTTTAAAATGTTGATAAATTCCTTCTTGGGAAGGTTTGTTGTAATAAGGAGTCACTGCAAGTCCCGCATCGATATAACCAAGTTCAGCAACTTCTTTGACAAATTCAACCGAATCACGTGTGTCATTAGTCCCAACACCCGCAATTAATGGAATACGTCCGGCCACTATTTTATTAACCGCAGCAAAAATTGCCAATTCTTCATCATGAGTAAGAGTAGGCGATTCAGCCGTTGTTCCAGCTAAGATAAGGCCTTCCGTATGATTAGCAAGTAAATCCTCAATGAGCTTAGGAAATGCTTCAAAATTAATTTGGCCATTTTCTTTAAAAGGGGTCACTAGGGCCGTGATGATACGTGCATTTTGTAATTTTTCAATTGTTTCTTTTGCTGACATAATTTCTCCTTATGTGTGAGCATACTGACAAGCTCTTGTCAAGAGGTCAAAAAGAACCTCTTTTTATGCAAAAGAGGTTCTCAAAAGTTCGTCAAAAATGATTTTGATTAGCTCTCCTTTCTGTCAGTACTGACAGAAAGACAGTCTGTAGGATTTAACCACACAGCCCAAGAAAAATTTTGTGACAATTTTTCTTTCGGCAAAGAACGCCGCCATCAGCTTCATTGCGTTCACCGCTCCACTAACTTCTTCGTCTTCGCAACCTCTAATTTTGTTTGACCCATTATAGCATACTTTAGTAAACGAGGTCAAAAATTTTATTTTTATACAGTCTAATTTATTATTATTCTTTCGCAATTAATTGGATGAAATCTTTGATAACACGGCGATTTAGCTCATGAATATTTTTTGGAATTTCTTTAAATTTAAACCATTTCAGCTCTTCAACTTCACTCATTTGTGGTCTTAAACTCCCTGTGAAATCTCGACAAATATAATAAATGCCTGGCATATAAACTTGGTCCATATTGGGATAAGTCATAAAACGGTCTTGTCCTGAATAAATTCCTAAAAGCTCAAGTTTACCTGCTTTTAGTCCCGTTTCTTCAAATAATTCTCGGCGAGCAGTCTCCTCAAGTTCTTCACCAACTTCTATGCCACCCGCATGTAGAGCCCAAGTTCCGTTATCTTTACGTTTTTGTAAGAGAATTTTTTCATCAGAATAGACAATAACGCCAGCTCCCAGATAAATCAAAAGCTCATGACCAATTTTTTCACGAATTTTACTGATATAACTCATTTAACAGACCTTATTTCAGTTCAAATTTTAACTCATGAGTTAGTCTAACTAAGCCACGCTCATGTAGTGTTTCAGCAATTTGAACAGAATTCCAAGCTGCTCCTTTGAGTAAATTGTCAGAAACCACCCAAAGATGAATCCCATTTGCTGCATCCAAATCACGGCGAATACGACCCACAAAAGTTTCACGACGACCAACTGAATTAATGGCTTGTGGATAAATTTGATGAGCAACATCATCTTCTAAAACAGCTCCTGGGAATTCAGAAATCAAACGTTTAACCTCATCAATGTCTGCTATTTTTTTCGTTTCAACATAAACTGACTCAGAATGACCGTAAAGAACTGGAATTCTGACACAAGTTGCCGAAACCGCAATTGAATCATCTTCCATGATTTTCTTGGTTTCATTTGTCATTTTCATTTCTTCATAAGTATAATCGTTGTCAGTAAATACATCAATTTGTGCAAGCGCATTGTAAGCAATTGGATAATGTTTTTTATCTCCAGCAGACGGTAAAATTTCTGCTGACAATTCTGTCAGTGCTTTTCCATCAAGTGCTTCTTGGAGTTCACGATTTGTTTCATTAATTGCTGATTGACCCGCACCAGAGACCGCTTGATAAGTGCTGACAATTACTCGCTCAAGCCCATAAGCTTGACGAATCGGCTCTAAAGCAACCATCATTTGAATCGTTGAGCAATTAGGACAGGCAATTATTCCATTGTGTTTTTCCAAAGCATGTGCATTAACTTCTGGAACAACCAAGGGGACATTAGGGTTTTGACGGAAAAACGAGGTGTTATCTACGACAACAGCTCCAGCTTTTACAGCATAAGGGGCATATTTTTCTGATACTGAGCCTCCGGCTGAAAAAAGAGCAATATCAATACCTTCAAAACTCTCCTCAGTCAATTCTTCTACAACAAGCTCTTGCCCCTTAAATTCAACAATTTTTCCTGCCGAACGTTTACTTGCAAGCGCACGTACGGTTTCTATAGGAAGTGTAGATTCTTCTAATTGTTCAAGCATACGTGTACCCACGGCACCAGTAACACCAACAACGGCGATATTATATTGTGTCATAATTGTCTGTCCTTTTCAGTAAATTATAATTATTATAGCGCTTTTAAGTTATAAGGGCAAGAAAAAATCTGCCTTTCGACAGAAATTTTTGTTTTTATTTAAACATAAGTTTAAAGACTGTAGCTGCAATTACTGCACCAACGATTGTGGCAACAACTGGAACCCAAGCGTACCACCATTTAGCGTCTTTATTTTCACCAACAACTGATTGTGGTAAGAAACTATAAACGATACGAGGACCAAGGTCACGTGCTGGATTCAATGCTGCACCAGTTGGTCCACCAAATGCTGTAACCAAACCAACAAACATCAAACCGATAGCAAGCGCACCAATCATTTTAGATGATGAAGCACCTGAAACAGAAGCCCAAATTTGGCTTACTGTTGCATTTGCTGTAACATCAGCTCCTTGTTGTTGAGCGTAGCTTGTCATCCATTTGATTGATTCTGCACCAAAGAAGTTCGTTGTAAAACTGAGAATTCCGAAAACAAATACAAACATTCCGATTACTTCATTGATAAATCCGTTGAAAATTGCTTTTCCACGATTTGAACCATTATCCAAAGCGTTAGTTGTTGAAAAAGCACCTAAAGAAATTGCTCCGTCATTAGTTTTAGCGAAGTATTCTTTATAAATCGCTACAACAAGTAATTGACCAATAATTGCACCGATAAGTTGTGCCAAAATATATTGTGCAACATGTGCCCAAGGGAAATAGCCAGCTGAAGCGAGTCCAATTGTAATTGCTGGGTTAATATGTGCACCTGAAACATTTGCAAAAGCAAGTACAGGAACTAAAATCGCAATTCCATATCCCCATGCAATTGCAAGACCACCCATGCCCTCATTTTTAGAGCCTTTGAGGGTTACCCCAGCAATTGTACCATTACCAAGCAAGACGAGAAGCATAGTTCCCAATCCCTCAGCAATATATTTTGTCATCCATGAAACATCCATGATAATTTCCTTTCTATTTTAAAAAATATATAAAGATGTTGACACTTCAATTTTATCATATTTTTCTTAACTCTTGCTAATAATAACATCGAAAATATGATTAACTCCTACAATAGATTGTTTATATATTTTTTCAGCATTGTATTCATCTGATTATAACAAGATTTTTTTATTAATTATTTTAATCGTTACGTAAAAAAAGCCCTCTTTCGAGGGCTTTTAAAGGCACTAAAAGTGTGTCAAAAAGGTTCACACAATTTGACAAATACTCACGCTTCCTGCGCGGAAAACCCAATTTCCCAGTATTCCTTAGCTTCGAAATTCTACAAAGTAGAATTATTCGACTCATCGCATAGTTAAATTTTAACATATTATGCTAAATGAAACAAGAAGCCAATCAAAATTCCTACCGTTCCCACAAAACTAAGGATACAAATAGTAAATCCTATCGTAAAATAATTCTGACCATATCCATTATAATGAACCCTTTTAGTTCTTTTCCCACGATAAATGATTAAAGATATTACTGACAGAACCGTCAGTAAATATTGGATTGGCTGATTTTGTCCATACATTAAGTTCAAAATTGAAGCTACTCCCACAATAATTGCAAGTAAAATCCCCATCTTATTTCCTTTCTATTTTTTAATTAAAATTTACTGACAGACTTGTTTGTAATCAAAAGAGCTCTGACAAAAAATCAGAACTCCTTTTTCAATATTAGTCAAGCTCTTTGTATGCTTTAACTACATTTTCAGCAGTAAATCCGTAAGCCGGAAGAACGATATTTGCTGGTGCCGAAGCGCCCCAAGTATCTACTGTAACTGTTGCACCATCAAGTCCAACATATTTACCCCATCCGTAACTTGTACCAGCTTCAATCGCTAAACGACGTCTTACAGCTTTTGGTAAAATTTCTTCGCGATAAGCTGCGTCTTGTTCGTCAAAAATATTCATTGAAGGCATTGAAACGACACGAATGCCAGAACCTAAAGTTTTCTTAGCTTCAAGAGCTAATGCTACTTCTGAACCAGTCGCAATGATGATTCCTTCAAGTTTTCCTTCTTCTTTTGAAAGAATATAAGCCCCACGATTCAGACCTTCTTCAGCCAATTCATAAGTATCAGGTAAAACTGGAAGATTTTGACGAGTCAAAATAAGTGCGGTTGGGCGGCTTTTACTTGATGCAGCACGACGCCATGCAGCCACTACTTCATTTCCATCAGCTGGACGAATTACATCCAAATTAGGAATTGAGCGAACAGAAGCTAATTGTTCAACAGGTTCGTGAGTTGGACCATCTTCACCAACAGCAATGGAATCATGTGTCCAAACATAAGTGACTGGCAAGCTTTGTAGAGCAGCCATCCGAACAGAAGGAAGCATGTAGTTTGAGAAGACGAAGAATGTTCCGCCATAGACACGAGTTCCACCATGCAAAGCAATCCCATTCATAATGGCTCCCATTGCAAATTCACGTACACCAAACCAAATATTACGTCCAGCATAGTTATCTGGCATGAAGTCTTCTTCAACTTTAACCATTGTATTATTTGAAGCCGAAAGGTCAGCAGACCCACCCCAAAGATTTGGCATTTGAGCTGATAATTCTTGGATAGCTTCTTGTGAAGTTACACGGCTGGCCTTGCTTGTTTCCATTTCATGCTTGGTCAAAGTAAGCTCTGGTGTTTCATTTTCAAAAGCTTTTGCATACTGCTCAGCAAGCTCAGGGTATTTTTCAGAATAATCATCAAAAGTACTGCGCCATACTTGCTCCATCGCTTCACCACGCGCAACTGTCGTTTCTAAAAAGCGTTTTGATACTTCTTCAGGAACTGTAAATTCAGGGTAATCCCAACCATATGCTTTCTTGGCAAATGCAACACCTTCAGCTCCAAGAGGAGCTCCGTGAACTGCTGAAGTTCCTTGTTTTTCGGCACCAAAACCAATGACTGTTTTAACTTCAATGATTGTTGGTTTAGATTTTTCAGCTTTAGCCACTTCAACAGCTGCTGCGATTTCTTCTAAATCATTTCCATCTTTTACCAATAAATGTTGCCAGCCATATGATTCAAAACGTTTTTGAATATCATCAATAAATGACATTGATAAGTCACCATCTAGAGAAATATTATTTGAATCATAGAAAAGAATCAATTTACCAAGTTTCAATTTACCTGCAAGTGAAGCTGCTTCTTGTGAAACACCTTCCATCAAATCACCATCACCATTTAAGGCGTAAGTGTAATGGTCAACAATATCAAAACCAGGTTTATTGTATTGTGCTGCTAAATGTGCTTCAGCCATTGCCATTCCGACAGCATTGGCAATTCCTTGTCCTAAAGGACCTGTTGTTGCTTCAACACCATCTGTATGATTAACTTCTGGATGTCCCGGTGTTTTTGATTGCCATTGACGGAAACCTTTTAAATCATCAGTCGTTACATTATAACCTGCCAAATGTAATAAACTATATAACATTGCAGAACCATGACCAGCAGACAAGACAAAACGGTCACGATTTGACCATTTACGACTTGTCTTAGGGTTCACATTAAGAAATTTGCTCCAAAGTACATAAGCCATTGGTGCAGAGCCCATTGGAAGTCCAGGATGTCCTGAATTTGCTTTTTGAATCGCATCTAATGATAGAGTACGAATCGTATTTACAGCCAATTGATCAGTAGTATCAAACATAAGATTTCTCCATATTTTTTATTTATACTCACATTATAACACAAGTTAGAAACGGTTTTCATTCTCTGAAATTAAAAATTTTTTTCTTTTTTTATGTTTTTATATGAAAATCTTTTTAATTTTGGTGGGAAAGGTTGCGGTTGACCTGTTTTATAAATCTTCAAAAAATTTATTTTTTCAATTATAATTCTTTGCTTTTTGAATTAATTTTATCTCTTCTATTCAAAATCAAACTCGTCATTAATACAATCAAGAGAAAAATTATTATAAAGGAAATTAATGCTATTGATCCAGCTTTGCCAATTCCCCCAAGCAATCCTCCTGAAACAATATAATCTGAATCTGCAAAGGTCGATGCAGAATTCGCTCCAAACGAACCTAAAGCAGGCAGAATTAAAAGTGGACCCCAAGCTAACAGTAATCCATTCGCTGTTGAGCCGATAATCGCCCCACGCAAACCTCCAAAAGCATTGCCATAAACTCCTGCTGCTCCTCCACAAAAGAAGATACCAACAACACCAGGAATAATCACAGTTGTTCCTAAGCCAAGCATTATTAGCATAGAAATAACTCCAACAATAAATGAGACAAAAAATCCAATTAAAACAGCATTGGGCGCATAAGGAAATACTATTGGAACATCTAATGCTGGTTTGGAGTTAGGAACAAGCTTTTTAGCTATCCCTTGAAATGCTGGAATAATTTCTGACAAAATCATACGAACACCTTGAAGAACAACCACAAATCCTGCTGCAAAAGTCCCTGCTTGAATGACCGCATAGACAATATAATTAGTTCCAGCAGACAAAGCTGGACTTTCAACAAAATGAGGACCTGCAATTAAAGCTAAAATAATATAGACAACCATCATTACTAGAGAAATAGAAACAGTAGAATCTCTCAAAAACCCAAGGTTTTTAGGGATATTTAATTTTTCAGTTGATTTTTCTGGATCCTTATTTCCAAATTTTTCTCCAAGCCAACCGGATAGAGCATAGCCTATATTGCCAGTATGGCCCATTGCAACTCCATCATTACTAGTGATCTTCCGCATATAGCGTTGAGTTAGAGCGGGTGTGATTGTCAGCAATGTTCCTTCAAATATTCCTCCTAACAAGATTGTCAACCAACCATTTCCTAGTCCAGCAGAAATAAGTACAACAGCTGACATTGTTGATACATAGAGCATTGCTTGCCCAGTCAAGAAAATATATTTAAATCTTGTAAAACGTGCAAGTATTACATTAACAATAAATCCCACAATCATAATTAAGGCTGCGGGTGTTCCATACTTCACTAATGCTAAAGCAACCACCGCTTCATTGGAGGGCACAACTCCCTTAGCATTAAAGACATGTTGAAACATCGTTGCAAAGGGATTCAATGAGGTAACTAATATCCCCGCACCTCCGGTCAAAACCAAAAAACCTGCAAATGTTTTAATTGAACCTTGGATAACTGTACTTGCTGTTTTTTTCTGCAAAATCAATCCCAACATTGCAATTAATCCAACTAAAAGCGCTGGAGTAGTTGCGACTGATACAATAAAGTTTAAAATACCATTCATTTTATTTTTCTCCTCTAGTCTAGAAAAATTTTGTACTTTATAGATTCGATTTATTTTTTCTTATTGATGACTTATGTTATTTTCATCAAGCACTTTATAAAGTGCTTCACGCGCAACTTCTTTATCAATAATTGACTGAAGTGGCATAATTTTTTCTGTGGGAATATTAGGAAGAGCAGATACTAATGTTGCCTCAACAAAAAAATAATCCGCTGCATCTGGTGTTGCTGACCCAACATCCATATGCTCCAATTCGAAATTATCAATATTTACTCCTGATTCTTCTAATAATGACTGAATGTTCATTTGAACCATAAAACTCGTTCCTAACCCAGATTGACATACACATGCAAATTTCATATTATTTTTCTCCTTCTTCTTCTAAAAGTATTTGTTCAACTTCTGTTACATTTGTTGCTGCAAGTAACTGACCCAAGCGTTCTTTATTTGATAATATCTTAGTAAGTGTTGACAAAGCTCTAAGATGGGTCTCATTATCAATAGCTGCTAAAACAATAAAAAGTTTAATTTCATGCTTATCATCATTCATTAACTTTACTGGGTGTTCACATCTTAAAAATGACATTCCTAATTTTTTGACCCCTTCCTCTGGACGAGCATGAGGAAGGGCAATTCCCAATCCTAAGTCAATATAAGGGCCAAAAGCTTCTACTTTATCAATAATAGCTTTGATATAACGCTCTTCAATTTCATGCTTATCAAGAAGGGGTTGTGCAGCTAATTCAATTGCTTCTTGCCAGGTCAATTCTCTATTGGTAAAATTTATTTTTTCTTTTGTAAGTAAATCTGTTAGCATAACTCCTGATAGTTTCCCTTCTTTTCTAGTACGATTTAATTTTTTTTCAATAATTTTTATTAAATCCAGTTTACTTGCTGGTTTTTTTATAATAATGTAAGGTTCTATTGAATCTAAAATAGTTTGAGCAGATGGTTTTATAAAACCTGGGAGCTGAAAATCTTGCAAAACTTGATTATAAAGCTTATTTTCTTCACGCTGTTCTGGAAAAGCTGACATAAGATAAACTTTTTTGTCTGACTTTACAGGAACCGTTGAAAAAATAATATCATATGAATTTATAGGTAATTTTTCGAAATGAGAGACTCGAGCACTCAGAATAAATTCCATTGTCGGGAATAAACTCTCTAGTCTTTTTTGCATAATTAAACTCGAACTGATTCCATTTACACAGAGTACAATTGCTTTTAATGATTTACCTGAGTACTTATTTTTATAAATCTCTCCACCAAATAAAATGACAAAATAAGCTTTCTCAGATTCTGAAATTTCACCGACCTCTTCTTTTAATGGTTGAAGGACGTTATCCATCAGTAAAAACAAGGAGTGGTACTCTTTTTTTATCCGTTCAAGCAGGACATTTTTTAATTCAAAATGATTTTTTAATCGATAGTATGCAGGAGTTAGGTGAGCTAATAGTGCCATAAAGGTCTTTGTGAAATCATCGAATTCAATTGCTGCTAATTTCATAACATTTTCCATAATGCTAAAGGCCATTCGGTATAAACCATTGTCTTGCTCAATTGTATTTTTTCCATCCGACATCCCAATAATTAATGATTTGAGTAGCTCATTAATATTTTCACTCCCCTTTTCAAAACCTCTACACTTGAGCAGACTTGCAAACAGTAATGTCGAAAGATATCGACTATAAACAACCTCAATCTGTAGTTCTTGCATTATCTTTTTCAATAGCTGATTATTCTTAAAAATAGTTAATGGATCTTTATCATTTAAAACTTTTGATAAGGTATAAAATCCTGCGTCCTCAGATAAATTTTGCAAATAATACCAAGCCTTCTCCTGTAAAATTTTCTCCTCAAAATTAAGGTAAAATCCTTTTTTTCTTGAATATTCAATCTGAATATTTTTGCTCATAAGCTCCTCTCTAAGTTTTTTTAAATCACTTAAAACCGTATTTTTACTTACTTGAAGATATTTTTGAAAAAGAGCTATTGAGAGGGAAGATTCATTTGTAAAAATAAGTAGATATATAAGGGAACGTCTTTCAACTTCTGATAAAATAAATGTCTTTTGATTGATAGAATAACGAGTTTCTTCAAAATTTTCTATTTTATCAAAAATTGCTAAGCATTCATTTTTATAATCTAATTTTTTTAAACCTTGATTTTCTAATTTTTGATTAAATTCCTCCAATATTCGATAAAATTTTTCTTTATCTAGATTAGTGACCTCCAATATTCGCTCTAATTTCCATAATTTATGTTTTGAAAAAAAGAGAATGTCTAAATCATAATTAATCATAAAAACGCTCCCTTGTATTTTTTATTATAACTCAATTATTTTACCAAAATATAGCGCTTACAGTCCAAATTACTTTTACTTAATAAAAATAATTGGACTGAACTTTAGAAAATAAAAAAACTCCAAAAAATGAAGTTTTTTATTATTCAAGAGGGAAAATTAATAGCTAATTTTTATTTCTTAGCTGCCTTAAATGCTGCCATAAATTTCTTGGCATTTTCAGTGACCGCACTATAATTGTTGTTGGCTGCTGGAGCTGTAACCCCACCTCCAGCACTTACAGCTACTGCTCCTGCTGCAAACCATTCAGCAACATTATCAACATTTACTCCTCCCGATGGAAGGATATTAATATAAGGAAATGGTCCTTTTAAGTCTTTTATCATTTTGGGACCTGTAATATCACCTGGGAAGAGTTTGATTAACTCTGACCCGTATTCTAAAGCTTTTTGAGCTTCGAGTGGAGTTAAAATTCCTGGAACATAGGGAATCTGATAAAGATTACATATCTTGGCGACCTCTTTGTTAAAACTTGGACTGACAATAAATTGAGCCCCTGCAACAATGGCCAAACGAGCAGAGGTCGGATCTAAAACTGTCCCTGCTCCGATCACTATATCTGTTCCTAGATACTTGGCTACCAAATCAGAAATAACTTCGTTAGCTCGCGGGACTGAATAGGTCAATTCGATAGAAGTGATTCCTCCTGAGACGACAGCTTCTACGATTTTTAATGCTTTTTCGCCACTCTCAGCTCGGACGACCGAGACGACTCCTGATTGAATCACTTTATTTAATAATTCTGCTCTTTGCATGACTACATCTCCTTGTAAAATGTTTTTAGTTCTTCTTTTGTGGGATAACCTTCACTATCTCCTGAGCTTTGAACTGCTAATGCTCCAACGGCACAGGCGCGCTTGACAGCTTCTTTTAAGGTTTTTCCTTCAAGTAAGGCAGACTCAAGACCAACGGCGAATCCGTCTCCTGCTCCAACCGTATCAACAACTTTTGCTACTTTAAATCCAGAAACAAAATATTGTTCACCATTTTTTAATTTTACAAAAGCACCGTCAGCGCCTAATTTGACAACTACAATCTTTGTGAGAGGGCTCTGCTCAAGGTAAAAATCAGCAATTTTTTCTGGTTCAGATGAACCGGTCAAGATTTCACCTTCATTTATTCCTGGCAGAATGATTTGACTTTGCTTTGCTAAATCATTAATTATTCTTATCATTTTTTCTTGATTGTCCCAAAGTACAGGTCGTAAATTAGGGTCAAAAATGGTTAAAATATCTGCTTCATTTAATTTTTGATTGAATGCTTGAAAAGTTTTTAAACTAGTTTCTGAAAGGGCTGGAAAAATTCCTGAGAGATGCGCAATTTTTATCCCTGATAAATCTAGAGCTTTTAGTTCAGCAATGGATAAATTGGCCGCTGCAGAATTTTTGCGATAATAATCAACTTTTGGGTCGCCCTCACTTACTTTTTGTTTTAAATAAAAGCCTGTTGAATAGTTTTTATCTTTGGTGAGATAGGTCGTTTCAATCTCCGCTTTTTTGACTGACTCAATAATAAAATTCCCAAATGAATCATCTCCGACTTTAGAAATATAAATTCCTTTATGTCCTAGACGACTCAAACCAATCGCAACATTTAGCTCCGCACCAGCTAAATATTTGCTGAAATGCTCAGCTGCATCTAAACTTATATCTTGATTTTCCGAGGCAAGAACGACTAAAGGTTCGCCAAGTGTTATAAATTCAGTCATTGCTTAGAGTCCTCATCTTTGAAAAATCCAAAATAATCATGCACATTATTATAACTAATATCTTCAATCATTTTTCCAACAAGTCCTTCATTATCAGGGATTCTACCATTTTCAATCAATTGTCCAACAAAATTACAGAGGACGCGACGGAAATATTCATGACGTGGATAACTTAAAAAGCTCCGTGAATCTGTCAACATTCCGACAAAATTGGACAATAAACTTTGTGAAGCAAAAATCTCTAATTGGTTTTCCATTCCTTTTTTGGTGTCATTGAACCACCAACCAGCTCCAAGTTGTAATTGTTGCACTCCTTCACCTTGAAAACAGCCAATCAATGTGGCTAATTCAAGCCAATCATTTTGATTAAGGGAGTAGAGAATGGTTTTTGGTATGGTTTCAAGTTCTGCTGCTTTGCTAAAGAGTTTGGTTAATTCCTCAGAAATATTAGCTTGAGTACCCATACTATCAAATCCAGTATTTTCACCAATTTTACTTAAGGCTGGGCCATTGATAGAACGGTTGACGTTAACATGGAGTTGCATTGTCCATTCAAATTTTTTATTTAATTTCATAATTTCAAGGATTAATGCCGTAATGTATTGATTATATTCTAGGTCTGTTAAAGTTTGATTTTCTTTGGCTTTCTGAAGGATAGAATCTAAATCCACGTTTTTAGTTTCTGCAAAAGTATAGGTAGATAAGGAGTGGTCAGACAAACGTCCACCAAGGCTTGTGAAAAATTCAAATCTTTGTTCAAGTGCCTTAATCATCGTCTTAAAACCTTTTATTTCAATTCCAGAAACTGCTGACAGCTCTGTCAAATAGTCTGCAAAATGTCCGTCAGTAATCGAAATTAAATGGTCTGGTCTTAAAGCTGGCAAAACTTTGAAATCTTTTTCCTCTTTGGCTAATAATTTATGATAAGAAAGCGTTGAAACAGGGTCATCTGTTGTACAAACAACTTTTACCTGTGAATTTTTAATCAATGCGCGTGGTCTGAAATCATCTGTGGCAAGCATTTGGTTCGCTTCATCCCAAATTTCTTTGGCTGTCTCGCTTGAAATCAACTTATTAATATGGAAAAATCGTTTTAATTCCAGATGAGTCCATTCATAAATTGGATTACCAAATGATTTTTCAAGTGTTTTAGCAAATGCTAAAAACTTTTCATAATCCTCTCCATCTCCAGTAATCAATTTTTCAGGAATGCCATTCGCACGGAGCAAACGCCATTTATAATGATCTCCACCTAGCCAAATTTGTGTTAAATTTTCATATTTTTTATTTTCATAAATTTCTGCGGGTTCAAGATGGCAATGATAATCAATAATTGGCATTTTTTCTGCATGTTTGTGAAAGAGCATTTTGGCACTTTCATTCGTTAGTAAAAAATCTTTTGATAAAAATTTCATGATTCTCCTTTATTACTATTAAAAGTTAATTCAACTTCATAAGTTTTTGATTCATTTGATTTTAAGCTGATATTTCCTTCTTTTTGCAAGAGTTCTTGTTTTTGATTGAGAATATCAGGCAGTCCTTGGAAGGGTTCAATACAGAGGTAAGAAAGATTTTCGTCTTCTTTTGTCCACAAGCAAAGATAAGGAAAACCCGTCATTTTCATGGTCATTTGATAATCTGTCTCTTGTGAAAAAAGTTTCACCTCCTCAATTTTATTGTCAAAAATGACGAGCCCTTTTTCAAAGAATTCTCTTTCAAGTGGAAAATTACTGACAGCTTTATTAATTTCTATGATTTTTCCCGAACGATAAGGAAATGGATTTTTGACAATTTCAAATTGTTTTAAAGTCCTATCTTTAGTTTCAAAGGAAATCTGGTAATCTTCAAAATTTGCTGATAGGTTAAAAGCTGGATGAAATCCTAAGGCAAATGTCAATTTTTTTACTGACAGATTTTTTATTTCAAATTGAATCTTCAATTTTTTACTGACCAGTTGATAAGTGACTTTTAATTCAAATTGAAAAGGGTAGGATTGATAAGTTTCCTCGTTATCTTTTAATGACAAACTTATCTGGTCTTCTTTCTGGTCAATAATTTCAAAGAAATAATCTGAAGCAAAACCATGTTGTTGCATCGAATAAATCTTCTGGTTCAGCAAATATTCATCATCAGTTGAACGTCCAATAGCCGGAAATAAAATTGGGGCATGTTTTGGCCACTCAGAGCCATTCCAAATAAAATCAAATTTATTTTTATTCTCAATTACATGAGTTAATTCGGCTCCTTTTGGATTAATTTGAACAGTAAGCTCATTATTTTTTAGTGTTAACAATTGATTTTCCATCGTTTTTCTCCGATAAATTTACTGACAGCGCCTGTCACTAAATTTTTAAGCTTTTGTCATTAAATGTCTGCTTGGTCAGGCCAACATTTTTCATAAGAGTGACCTGTCAGTAATTCAACGACCTGACGTGTTTCAAGAGTTACATCAGCTTTTGAGCCTCCTTTTTCAAGACGTTGTAATTCTGCTTTTAAAATATCATGATTGGCTCGATTAAGTTTAAAGGTGCGAGCTGCAATCAATGCGGCTGCTAACAAGCCAATTGGAACAAAGATGAAAATCAACATAATTCCGTGTTGAATACCTAATGGTGTATTTGCATGAGTCGTCATTGTTGTGGAATTAAATCCAATTTCTTCAAGAGCCCAACCAGCAATATATGTTGCAAGTGCCCCTGTTGATTTACGAAAGAAAGTCATGACAGAAGCATATACGCCTGCTTTATCACCATGTGTAAAAATTCGGTCAACATCGGGTATAAAAGGGAAAACATTCCAAGGAGTAAATTCTAAAATTCCTCGTCCAAGTTGATAAATAATGGAAACAATCACAAGCATCCACATTGGATTATTAATCCCTGTCAAATAGATAACAAAATAACCTAACATGGCCACTATAATCGCCAAATAACTCAAAGTAAATAAATATTTCGGACCACGAGTGACCATTAATTTTACTGCGGCAATGGTTGATAGAATACCAAATGCTGAGAGTGCTTGGAGAACCCACGGAGCATTTGCCGATGTTCCGGACAATCCAATCACGATAAAAGTTGGGAGCAGTGTAGAATAGAAATCTTTTCCTGTAAATGAGAGGAGATAAACCAATAAATGTTTTCTGAATGATTTATTTTTGAAAGTGCCAAAGTAATCTGTCACTGTTTTTTTCATAAATCCACTAAATCCAAGTCGTGGTTGAGCATCTAATTCTGCTAGAAATTCTGGAGTTAAAGGACGCTCCCAGCTTGCTCGCCATGAAGTGAAAATGGCAATGACAAAAATGACCGTCCAAGTAATTCCCGTATAAAGATAAGCATTAGGATTATTAAATGACTTAAGTACAGCTAAGGTAAAGAAGACAATAGCCGTTCCAGTTGCTGAAATAAACATTCGACTCCCTGAAAGAGTGGTTCGTTTTTTATAATCAGGCGTCATTTCCGTAGGCAAGGTTTCCCAAGGAATTAAAATCATGGAAATCGCTACCTCAATAGCAACATAAACCCAAAGATAATATTGCCAACTGCTAGTTGAAATCCAAAACATTGGAAATAAAATCGCAAATAATATTCCGCCAAGTGCAATAAAGAAATGACGTCGGCCATATTTTCGTCCTAATCTTGTTCGATAAAAACGGTCAGTAATTGCCCCAAAAAAGAGGGACCAGATGGCATCAATAATCCGGCCAATTCCCAAAACTGCTCCTGTAAAAAGAGGACTAATTCCTTGTGAAAGAACAAAGACAAAGATAACTCCTGAAACAATGTTATTCCAGCCTCCGCCCATTAAATCAGTCAAACCGTAAAGAAGACCACGCCTTGTATTGATTGCTTTTGGGGTATAAACCCATGAAGTTTTTTGTTTTTCTGCCATTTTAAACAGATTCTCCTATTTTTATATTTTTGTCAGTGAAAATTGACAAATTTTTCCATAAACTTTGTTAATTTGTGAACTTTGTGAAACGCTTACTCCAACGTTTTAATTTTAGCGGAGAGTATTCTCCGCACATTTTTTTCACAAAAAGTTCTTTAAAATAGATTTCTTCATATCATTTTTATTTACTGATTCGTTTTCTCAAGCGCCTCCCAAAGTCCATTAAGATAACTTGCTCCAAGTGCTCGGTCATATAAACCGTAGCCTGGGCGTCCTGTTTCTCCCCAAATCATTCGACCATGGTCTGGACGAATATAGCCATCAAAACCATTATCATACATGGCTTTCATTATTTTATACATATCAAGCGAACCATACTCCGACAGATGAGGAGCTTCATAAAAATCTTTTTCACCACTTGGCAAAAATTTAATATTCCGCACATGTGCAAAAGGAATTCGGTCTCTTTTGACAAATTCAGCCATAATTTCATAGACATTATTAGCTGGATCTTCAGCAATCGACCCCGTACAAAGCGTAATCGCGTTTGACGGACTATCTACAACATTACATATCCAATCTAAATCTTCCCGATTTTTCACCACCCGAGGAAGCCCAAACATCGGATAAGGAGGGTCATCAGGGTGAACCGCCATTTTAATCCCAACTTCTTCACATGTAGGAATGATTGCTTTTAGAAAATAAGCAAAATTTTCACGCAATTTATGCTCATCGACATTTTTGTATGCCTCAAAGAGTCCTCTGACTTCTGATAATCTTTCAGGTTCCCAACCTGGGAGTGAAAAGCCACCATCCGCTGCTTGAACGCGATCAATTATCTCCTGAGGGTTTGCTGGAATATCCCTAGCAATAAAAGCCATTGTTTGTGAATTATCAGCTAAACGATAATCCAAATCTGATTTCAACCAGTCAAATACAGGCATAAAATTATAGCAAATCACTTCAATCCCAAACTCAGCAAGATTTCTAATCGTTTCTTTATAATTCTCAATATATTTATCACGAGTTGGCAAACCAATTTTGATATCATCATGAATATTGACAGATTCAATTACTTTTAAACTTAAACCTGCGGCTTCAATTTCTTCTTTAAGTGCTTTGATTCTCTCCTTTGGCCAAATTTCTCCCGCTGGAATGTCCATAATCATTCCAACGACTCCTTTAACACCTGGAACTTGGGCAATTTCAGAAAGTTTTATCTTATCTGCATTTGAACCAAACCAACGCATTGTCATTTCCATTTTTTTATTCCTTTATCTTATTTATATAAAATCAAATAGCGTGCTATAGCTTCCCACCAAGCGGTAAGACCTGCTGAAAGTTTTACGTCAATGATTTCGTAATTTTGATTTTGCAAATCTGCCAAAACTTTATTTAAAGCTTGATTAAAAAGTTGGTCAGTTTTTTCTTTTCACAATTTGGCAGAAATGGAAAACTGATAGCAGTATTTTTACTGACAGCTCAAAATTAAACATTCTGTCAGTAAATTTTCAGATATTTTTTACTGACAGTTCTAAATAAGTAGTCTGTCAGTAATTTTTTCCGTGTTCCTTTAGGACATTTTGTAGCGTCTTAAGCACTGATCCTTTGCCTTGAAGCATTTGCTCAAAGTAATTTTCAATCTTTTGAGCTAGTCCTGTTTGGTACATCTCATTTGGAAAAATTTGGTGATTAGATAAGATAGGTTTTAGAATTTCATGAATTTCTTGCTGACTACCATCTAATTTTACCTCGGCAACAAAAGCTTGCAACTCTTCAAGAAGAGGGTCAGGACTTGGAGAAAAACTTTCTAACTCATCATTAATTCCGATTAAATAACGGCACCAAGCAGCAATGACTAATGGAATAAATTCCAATTCTTTAACAGAAAATCTTGGATTGGCAATATAGTGTCCAATTGTTACGCCATAGCGAACAGGAATTTTTTGTGACGTATCTGCCGCAATTCTCTGTGGTGTATCTGGAATATTTTTATTTGGTAAACGTTTAGTCAATAACTGGTCAATAAAATCTTTCGGATTGATAATTTTCGGATTCTTAATCACAGGCAAAGCCTCGCCATACCCCAAATTCTTAACAAGTGCTAACAAATCTGGATTGGCAACTTCTTCCCAAATTGAATGATAATCTAATAAACTTCCAAAAATAGCTAAAGCGGTATGCAAAGGGTTCAAACAAGCTGTAACTTTCATCTGGTCAGCATCATTGACTGTTTCACGATCAGTCAAGATAACTCCAGCTTTTTCTAATGCCGGCCTGCCATTTGGAAAAGCATCTTCAATCACTAAATAATGAACTTCTTCCGTATTACCAAAAGGAGCAATATTTGTATGTTTTTGACTATGTAAAATTTCTGTATCCTCAAAACCATCAGCTGTCAGTAATTTTGCAACTTTTTCAGACGGATTGGGTGTAATTCGGTCAATCATTGACCAGGGGAAACTAACTTTTTTAGGATTGATAAGGTAATCATAAAAATCTTGTTCTACGATTTCATTTTCCACCCAAGCTTTAGCAATGGTCAAAATCGCTTCTTGCAATTTCAAACCATTTTCTGAAAAATTATCTGTACTGACCATGGCAATCGGAAATTTACCAGCTTTAAATCTTGCATAAAGGAGATAAGTAACGGCCCCCATATTGGTTTTAGGCTTGCTTCTTCCTTGCATATCTTCAAGTGCCAAAGGCGTCAATTGGTCTTTTGAATCCCGTAGTGAATAACCTTTTTCTGTAATCGAAAAAGTTGTCAATTGCAAAGATGGATTTTCAAAGACTTTTGTTAAATGAGCCCAACCCTCGGTATTTTCTGCATTAAAATAAAAACTTTCAGCAACACTCGCAATCAATTCTTTGTCAAAAGTTCCATCTGATTTCATTGTCACTGACAGAAAACGATTATTATATGCCCGATAGCTTTTATCAATTACCTCATCATCATAAGTTTCAGCCACAATAAGACCTGAGTTGAGTTCTCCTTGATTGAGTAAGTCTTGGGCGACAACCGCATGGAAACATCTAAAAAGATTTCCTCCACCAAAGTGGACCCAGACTGGATTATCAGCTGTTGACTCTATAACTTTGTCTTGATTAAAGTTAGGAATTTTAATTTTTGCTTTTTTAAATTCCTCACCCTTTATCAAATAATCATCAAGCAATTTCACCATGATTTCTCCTTTAAATCTCAAAAAGTGATATATCAGTTTTTCTTCTACGAAAACTAGTATATCACTTTTAAGAAACCGTTGTCAAGAATATATTAAAAAAAAGACATTATTTTAAAAGAATACCTTTATTATTTGACTTTACCGCCCCTCTGCTCTATAATTACAGAATGAATGAATTGAATTTTAATCTACAGAATCAGGCCTATAAACAAATTACAGGCAAAATTCTCAGGAATGAATATCGTCCTGGACAAAAAATTTCACAAAAAAATATCGAAATTGATTTGCAATTAGGCCGAACTCCTGTCAGAGAGGCACTTCTTCGTTTACGTCGTGATGGACTCATTTATAGCATCCCTCAATCAGGGACCTTCGTCACAAAAATTGATTTAGATGCTGCCATCAATGCTCGATTCATTCGAGAAAATTTAGAAGCCAAAATTGTTTCCGAAGCTGCGGCTTTAGAGAATAATAATCTTTTACTCAACCAAGCACGAGATGCAATTGAACTTCAAGAACAATATGCTGCTAAAGCTGAATATCACAATTTTTTTAACGCTGATGAAGAATTTCATAAAACTTTTTATTTAATGACTAACCATGCCCAAGTCTGGGACTGGCTTCAAACCATTAATATTCAGTTCAATCGTTTCCGTTGGTTACGTCTTGCGATTTCTGATTTACCATGGAATACCTTGATTGAGCAACACAAGGAAATACTCTCCGCTGTTGAAAATCATGATGGAGAAAAAGCTGTCACAGCAGCTGCCAAGCATTTGCACTTGATGTTTGACGAAGAAATGGCAGTTTTACAAGCTTTCCCTGAATACTTTGATAATTTACCCGAATAAAAAACTCTGACGGAATTCCGACAGAGTTTTTTATAAGTAACTCATTTATTTTACATTTTTAGAATCTGGAATTAAAAATGAAGTAAAGAAAGCAATAATAACAAGAATCAATCCTGTGACAATTCCAGAAATATAACCAGAACTACTTCCACCAACACTGGTATGTAAAAGCGTTGGCACTGCGTACAAAATAATGAAACTGATACCAGCTCCTAAATTAAACATTCCTGCATTTAAGCCCGGAAGATAACCTGGATTATCCTCTGGTGAAAGCACGATTCCCAGACCATTTAACATAATATTTGTTATTCCAGCATAGGTAATCCCAATGAAGGTAGATACCAACAATAAAAGCCAGATTGAAGGTTGTAGCACTCCAACAACGGCTAAACCAATACCGATAATCGTCGTTAAAAGTCCAACCCGAAGGACTTTTGTAAAGCCAAAGCGAGCAGCTAAGAATCCTGAAACAGGTCCAAAGAATAAGCCAGCAAGCGCATAAGGAGTAAGGGTAACAAGAGAAACCATATCTGCCCCAAGTCCCAAACCAAACTTACCATCTTGACCCAAAGCTGGAATAATACCATTCATAATTGCAAAGACACCAGTCATCGTTAGGAGAGTTGTAATTAATAATCCCCAAGTTCTTCTTTGTTTCAAATAATGAATAGGAACCATTGGATGATTCACTCGTTTTTCAACTTGCCAAAATCCAACAAAACAAATCAAACCTAAAAGAGCCAAGACTGAAGCTAAAAGCCAATTAGGAAGTCCAAGATTTCCAAAACTTCCTTGCAAGGCATTCACCGCACTCAAGAGCGCACCCATTGCCACAACTAAAAGAATGACTCCGCTCCAATCCATTTTTGGTGTATCTTTTGCAGTTGACGCTTGCGTTCCAAAACTTACTAAAAGAATAGCAAGTGCCGCAGTAATTCCCATAACAAAAAATACAGAACGAAATCCACCATGACTTACTAGCCAACCACCTGCTAATGCATCAACCCCAGCAATTCCACCATTGATTGAAGTGAGTATGGCCATTAATTTTGCATATCTCTTCTCATCACGCACTTTCACATGCAGAATAATTAAACAAAGCGGAACCACAGGGCCAGCAGCACCTTGTAAAATACGACCAATCATCAAAATCCCCACATTTGTAGCAAATCCTGAGATAAGACAACCAATCATTGTCAAAGTAAGCATTCCAATTAGAACTTTTTTTCGTCCAATCAAATCCGCCAAACGAGGCAAAAATAGAGCAAATAAGGCCGCAGCTGTAAAAAAGATGGTTTGTGTTAGTGCTATAGACGAAGCTGTCGTGTGTAATTGGGTCTGCATGGTAACCAAAGCAGGCGAGAGCATTGAAGCATTGAGCTGAAAAGCAAAGATTGCTACCAATAGGGCCACCATTAAAGCCACTATTGAACCCGCATTATCACTAGATTTTTGAGGAACAGTATTTTCTCCCATTTTTTCTCCTTTTTTTAGAGGATAAACTCTTTTTAGTTTTACAAACCTAAAAGAGCCCCAGCTATCTATTATATTATAAATTTTACTTTTTGCGAAGTTTAAAAATGTCACTTGGACAAATTTATATTTTTATTCATTATTCATCTTTATTTTTAAAAATAAAAAAACTCTGTCCTAGCGACAGAATTTTTGTTTTTATACTACCATTGGTGCTCATCAACATTATCTTTATCCACAAGATAGATTGGCGAATTTATCATATGTGCTATTTTTTTACCTTGATAATAATCATAGGTAGCTTGCAAAGCCATTTCACCAATTTTAGCCGGTTGTTGAGCAATCGTTGCAGTCATTGTCCCTGCTTTTATAGCATCATGTGTTTCAGACTCACCATCAATTCCAAAAATGGCTATTTTTTGTCCGGTGGCTTGCACAGCTTTAGCTGCTCCCAGTGCCATTTCATCATTTTGCGCAAAGATTGCTTGGACGTCTTTATGAGATTGGAGCATATTTTGAGTCGTATTTAAGCCAGTTGTTCTGTCAAAATTAGCTGATTGACTGGATAATATATTTAAACCTAAGGTCTTAGCTTCACTATTAAATCCTTTACCACGGTCTATTGTTGCCGAAGCTCCTGGTGTTCCAGAAAGTTCCAGAACTTTTACGTTTTTCCCAACCAATTTTTCAACGGCTTGAGCTGCCATTTTTCCAGCGGCCACATTATCAGAGGCAACGGTTGTTAAAACTGTTCCACCATTTGAACCTCTATCCATTGCAATCACTGGGATATGCGCATTGTTGGCTGCTTTAATGGCTGGAACAATGGCATCAGAATCTACAGGATTAATTAAAATCGCATCCACATTTTGGCTGATGAAATTTTGAACATTATTTAATTGTGTTGCAGAATCATTTTGGGCATCAGAAACCGTTAATTTTGTATTTTTTTCTTTGGCCATTGATTTAATCGCATTGTTCATTGAAACAAAATAAGGATTGTTTGTTGTCGAAATAGAAACACCAATATTTAATTCATTTGGTTTCTTATGCGTTACCTCTTCTACTTTTTCTTTTCCATCACGGCCTGGAATGCCGGTATAAAGACTACATGCGGTCAAAGTTGAGACTGCTAAAGTAGCTACAAAAGCAAAAGTTAATTTTTTTACTAATTTCATGTTCAACTCTCCTATTTCCGTTTGCTACGAATGACATCGATAAGAACTGCAACGAGAATAACTAATCCTTGGATGACTTGTTGCCAAAAGGCTGACACACCAATTATATTTAAGCCATTATTTAGAACACCAATGATTAATACCCCAATCATTGTTCCAAACATTCGCCCTTTCCCTCCCATTAGAGAGGTTCCCCCAAGGACAACGGCAGCGATTGCATACATTTCATAGCCAGATCCTGCTTGTGGCGTTGCTGATGACAAACGAGAACTGATGATTAAACCAGAAATTGCGGACATTGCCCCAGATAAAGTGTAAATGGCAATTTTTACTTTATTTAGTTTAATTCCTGAAATATAAGCAGCTTTTTCATTACCACCCAAAGCATAAACTGATTTACCAAAGGCTGTTTTATGAAGTAAAATCCATAAAATAATGAAAACAAGAATCATTAAAATAACAGGGAAAGGAATACCCAGTAAGTAACCTTGTCCAATATAGGCTAAGAAATAGCCATCCATGTGTTTAGTAATTGGATTACCATCAGTAAAAACAAGGGTTGCTCCGCGGTAAACCATTTGAGTAGCTAAAGTTACAATGAAAGGGGCCAATTTCCCATAGGCAATAAGTGCACCATTGATCGCTCCAAGAAAAGCACCAATGATTAACGCACAGACTACTGCTAGCGGTAAAGGCATTCCTTGGGCTATAAAACCTGCGGACACTGCACTTGAAAGGGCTAAAATTGCGCCAACTGACAGGTCAATTCCTGAAGTTAGAATTACGAAGGTCATCCCAAAGGCAATAAATCCATTAGCCGTGACTTGTAAGAGTAAATTTAGCAAATTATTTGCCGTCATAAAGTTGGGATTGATACATGTAATGATAATCATCAAAACAATCAGAGCAATCATTGTCGTTAAAGAACTGAATTTTTGAGATAGAGCTTTCACACTTATTGTCCTCCTGTTGCGAGCTGCATCACATTTTCTTGTGTTGCTTCATTTTTGGCTAAAATTCCTGCTATTTCTCCTTCATGCATCACTGCAATTCGGTCTGCAACACCAAGAATTTCGGGTAAATCACTTGAAATCATAATAATTGGAACACCACGTTCAGCAAGTTCATTCATTAATTGATAAATTTCACGCTTGGCTCCCACGTCGACTCCTCGTGTTGGTTCATCTAAGATTAAAACTTTTGGCGCAATGCCAATCCATTTGGCAAGGACAACTTTTTGTTGATTTCCTCCAGATAGAGAACCAACTATTTGTTCTTCATCTGTCGCTTTAACATTAAGACGCTCAGAGAGTTGCTTAACAAAAGTTGTTGCTGTTTTATCATCAAAGAGGCCATGATGAATAAAATCCTTTGTACTCGGAAGAGTAATATTATCTTTTATTGAGAAATCAAGAACAAGTCCTTCATCTTTTCGGTCTTCTGTTAAAAAGCCAATTCCTTCTTTGATTGCTTTTGCCGGGTTATTGATAGTTAGACTCTTTCCATTAATTTTTATCGTGCCTGATTTTAGCTTATCAATTCCAAAAATTGCTCGCATGACCTCAGTTCTACCCGCTCCCATGAGTCCTGCAAATCCGAGAATTTCACCTGAACGAACTGAAAATGAAATGTCTTTAAAAGATTCTGCCGATAAATGGTCGGCTTCAAATACAATTTCTCGAATTTCAGCATTTTTTTGGGGATAGTAATCTGTAATTGACCGACCAACCATTTTTCTAACTAATTCATCAACATTGGTTTCTTTCGTCTTTTGCGTATCAATGACTAGACCATCACGCATGACAGTTACACAATCTGTGATTTTAAAAATTTCTTCCATTCGATGAGAAATATAAATAATTCCAACCCCTTGATTTTTAAGACCAGCAATAACTGAAAACAATCTTTCTGTTTCTCTTTCGGTCAATGCTGCTGTTGGTTCATCCATAATCAAAATTTTTAAATCAGACAAAAAACTTTTAGCTATTTCAACCATTTGTTGCTGACCAACTGATAAATTACCAATTTCTTTGTCTAAATCAATTTTTACTCCCAACTGTTCAAAAGCAAAATTTGCTTTTTTTCGCATGGCCTTCGTATCTAAAATACCAAATTTATTTTTTATCTCTCGTCCTAAAAAAAGATTCTCTAAGACTGTTAAATCAGGCCAAGTATTCATTTCCTGATGAATAAAACTAATTCCAAATCCTTCTGCTTCCTGAGGATTTTTAAAAATTTTCTTTTCACTGTCAATCTCAATTTCCCCACCAGAAGCTGGAAATAGACCAGTTAGAATATTCATCAAAGTAGATTTTCCAGCCCCATTTTCTCCCATTAAGGCATGAACTTCTCCTGAATTAATCGTTAAATCAATTGCTTCAAGAACTTTATTCGTTCCAAATGATTTAGAAATGTTCTTCATTTCTATTTTCAAAATTGACCTCCTCCTTTTTCACAAAGCGACACCTGATTGTAAAATAATATTTGAATAAGGTGTATTTTCTCCTGTTCTCACCACTGCTTTGACCTCATGATTCATTAATTTTAAGGTCTCATGACTGACAAAAACTATTTCAACATCTGCTGATAATTTTGTCAGTAAAATCGCTAACTGTTCAGGATTATTTTCTTTTATTTCCTCAGCAAGATAGACTTTTTCAACTAAAATATTTTCCAAATAGATGTCCAGCACTTCTTGAAAACTGGGTTTTCCTCTGGTCAGGGCTAAATCAATTTTGGGGGTACCTATTGGTACTGGTAGTCCTAAATCTCCTATACAAACTTGGTCAGTATGGCCCAAATCGTCAGCAATTTTTGCTAATTCACTATTAAGTATTCCTTCTTTTTTCATAAATTTAACTCTCTTTCTTTTTTAGTAGAGATTAATTTCAAGTTCTTTTAATTTTGCTTTAACTTCTGATAGCTTTGGCATCCCGCCTTGTGCACCAAATTTTTGAATAGATAAATGAGAAGCAACGACAGCTAATCTGATAGAATCACTAATTGATAAGTTTTCAGTCAAACCAAAGGCAAAGGCTCCGTTGAATGTATCTCCTGCACCAGTTGTATCTACAACCTTAGCTTTTATGGCTGGAATTTTTTGAAGAGTCTCTCCATCGTGGAAAATGACTCCTTCACTTCCTAAGGTGACAATCAGACGATTTGAATATTTTTTGAGAATTTCTTCAAGTGCTAAATTCGGAAAAAGTTCCTTACATTCGTGTTCATTCGGTGTGATATAATCAACAAAATCAATCATTTCCAAATCTGTTTTTCTTGCTGGAGCTGGATTATAAAGAACTTTTATCGCATTTTCTTTACAGAATTTAGCAATCGCTAGATTTGTTTCATGTGGAATTTCATTTTGTAGAATAACAAGTTGGCTTTCTTTAACTTTCTCCCAAAGGTCTGCTAGATAACTTGGTAAAACTTCATTATTAGCACCTGGAATAATAATAATACGATTATCGTCATCATAGAGAGTAATTTGAGCAATCCCTGTTGTTTGTGGTACCGTTCCCACATTTTCAAAAAGAACTGCATTTTCTTTGAAGTTTTGCAAAATACTCTCACCAAAAGCATCCTTGCCTACTGCTCCAATCATGCTTACTTCATTAGGAGAAAGTCTAGCAAAAGCAACGGCTTGGTTTGCTCCTTTTCCACCGGGAACCATAGCGAAATCTTCACCAAATACGGTTTCTCCAGCATTCGGCACTCGGTTAGTCCTTGTGACTAAATCCATTGAAATACTTCCTATAACACTTACTTTTGTCATTAATTTTTCCTCATTCTTTTCTCTTTTGTCGAATTGTTTCACGCGCTACATAATAAACAGGGAGTTCAATTTTAGACTTCTCAATTGCTTGGTCAGTCTCGATTTTATAAATAAGTTGAGCAGCTTCAAGCCCCATCTGATAAGCAGATTGATGAATGGTTGAGAGTGCTGGATAAATGAATTGGCTCATTTGAATATCGTCATAACCAATAATTTGAATTTCCTCAGGAATTTTCTTATTTAACCGATGAATTTCGTGGATATAAGCCATGGCATGAATATCCGATGGTGCAATGATACTATCAAAGTTTTCTTCATTGGCAAGCACTTCTCTCGCCTCTTTCTGAATTTCTTCAAAATCATAACTTTGACTGTAAAAAGCTTTAAAATCAACTTGCTTTTCTTTTAAATAAGCAATACTTGCTTTAAAACGATTATTGATATTTGTGGCATTCAAAGGACCGCTGACTACAGCAACTTTTTTTGCTCCTGCTGTTACAATCACTTTTGCTGCTAATCGTCCACCTGACTCATTGTCCGAAAAAACACCATAGTTACTTTTATGGCCTACTCGGTCCACGATTACAGTTGGAATATCCAAATCAGGAAAGTCTTCTTTAAAATCATGGGTTGAAATGATGCCAGCAGCATTACTTTGAATCAAAACTTTTAAATAATCTTGCTCAGATTGATTCTTTTCACCAATATTTCCGAGCATCACACGATAACCTTTTTCCTTTAAAAATTCCTCTGCTCCTTTGGCAAGCATTGGGAAAAAAGGATTGGAGATATCTGGCAATAATAGTCCAACAAGCTGGCTCTTTTTCGTTTTTAAAGATTGGGCAGAAAGATTAGGTCTGTAATTTAGTTTTTTTATTGCTCGTTCAATTTTTTCTCTGGCTTCATCACTTACATAACCATTCTGAGCAATAAAACGTGAAACAGTGGACTTTGAAACTCCTGCTTCAAGCGCAACTTGTTTGATGGTTGTCATTACTTCCTCCTTTCACATGTGGGAACGTTCTCATATTTACATTTATAATTGTATCCGTTTTCATTAAATTTGTCAATCCTTTTTATATTTCGTTTTAATAACAAAAAAACCTACTTTTTAGTAGGCTTTCTTATTAATCAAAGACACGGTCAAAAATTTCATCGACTCTTGTTAAATGATAATTGTAATCAAAAGCTTTATCAATATCTTCATCATTCAAATACTGACGAATTTGTTCATTTTCTTCAAGCAATGGTCTAAACATCACTTGTTCATCCCAAGATTGTGCAGTCAAAGGCTGAACTAAATCGTAAGCTGCTTCACGCGTCATTCCTTTTTCAATCAACATTAACATGACATGTTGGCTGTAAATCAAGCCAAAAGTCGCATCCATATTTCGTTTCATATTTTCTGGGAAAACAGTCAAGTTTTTAACGATATTCCCAAAGCGGTTCAACATATAATCCAATAATTCTGTTGTATCAGGTGCAATGATACGTTCAGCAGAACTGTGTGAAATGTCACGTTCATGCCAAAGACTAACATCTTCAAGAGCTGTAATTGCATGTCCACGAATGACGCGGGCTAAACCTGTCATATTTTCAGAACCAATTGGGTTACGTTTGTGTGGCATTGCTGACGATCCTTTTTGACCTTTAGCAAAGAATTCTTCAACTTCACGTTGTTCAGATTTTTGTAATCCACGAATTTCTGTTGCCATGCGTTCAATTGATGTCGCAATGAGCGCCAACGTTTGGAAGTATTCTGCATGTAAATCACGTGGTAAGACTTGTGTTGAAATCTCTTGTGGACGAGTCCCTAATTTTTCACAAACATAGGCTTCAACAAATGGAGGAATATTCGCAAATGTTCCAACAGCACCAGAAATTTTCCCAGCTTCAACAGCTTTCGCAGCATGTTCAAAACGTTCAATATTTCGTTTCATTTCGCTGTACCAAGTCGCTAATTTCAAGCCAAAAGTTGTTGGTTCAGCGTGAACGCCGTGAGTTCGACCCATCATTACTGTGTATTTATGCTCTAAAGCTTTATTTTTAACAATTTCTGCAAAGTTTTTTAGGTCATTGCGCAAAATATCATTAGCTTGTTTATAAAGATAACCATAAGCTGTATCAACGACATCTGTTGATGTCAGACCATAATGAACCCATTTGCGTTCTTCACCCAATGATTCACTGACAGAGCGTGTGAAAGCTACCACGTCATGACGTGTTTCTTTTTCAATTTCAAGAATGCGTTCAACATTAAAAGTTGCATTTTCGCGAATTTTTTTCACATCTGCTGCTGGGATTTCCCCAAGCTCTGCCCAAGCTTCATCTGCAAGAATTTCGACTTCAAGCCATGCTTTATACTTGTTTTCTTCTGACCAAATCTCTGCCATTTCTGGACGTGAATAACGGCTAATAACCACTTTTTTCTCCTTTTTTACTGACAGAATAGCTGTCAGTAAATTAATCCTATTTTTAATTTCTAATGAACAAAGCGTCCTTTTTCATTATCTATTATAACATTTTCACTGACAAAGCATTTGGTCCATTCTACTGGTCCAAATAAAAGTAAAAAAATTATCTGTCATAACCGAACAATATCTCTGACCAGATCATTTTTCTATTTTTCTAAGATATCCAAAATATACTCTGTTTCTTTGAGAGAAATTTGCCCAGGCGCACTAGAATTGTCTAAACTTGCAAAAGTCCAGCAAGAACCAGTCAAATAACCAGAAATTCTTGAAAGTCGCCCTAAGTCACCCATTGCCATGCTGATAAAATGTTCACCGTATTCTAAAGTCATATCACGAGTGATTTGTAATAAATCAAGAACATCACATTCACGTTCTGGCATCACAGCAACTTTAACAAAGGCAGTTCCTTCTTCGTGCATTTTAATCAACCGATTGGTTAAATCGGACGGAACTTCATCAAAATTATGATAAGAGAGTACCATTTTATCCCGAAAATCTTTCAAAGCGGCAAATGAAGGGCCGTGCGTAAAGAATTCGACATCGATATATGCGGGATTGTAAGTCAAAATTTCTTGTAAAATCTGTAAATATTTTTTTTCAGAAACTTGAATATTTCCGCCTTCTCTGACTGTTCTTAAAGTAAATAAAATCTTACTTTCTTTAAATTTTTCAAAGAATTTAGGAGCCATCTCTAAAATTTCATCTGCTGACAAAAAATCGGCACGCCATTCAACAATATCTGCTGTTCGATAATCACTGACAGAAACTTTCTCAAGCTCTGCTAACTCTGTCAGCATGATTGGAACAACAATTTTTGTTTTTCTCATAAACTTCTCCTTACATTTTCATAAATGTTTTACCTTATTCTAGCATATTTTCGCAAAAAGAAAAAAGGAAACAGCGTTTCCTTTTACGTTTTTTTACTGGGGTAGCTGGATTCGAACCAACGCATGAGGGAGTCAAAGTCCCTTGCCTTACCGCTTGGCTATACCCCAAGATTGCTTTATGACGACAAGAAATATTTTAACAAATTATCTTATTAATTTCAAGTTATAACTTAGAAATTTCAAATCAATCACAAATAAATCTTTAAATCGAAAGATTATAGGCCATAATTGCTTCCTCAAGAGCTGCTTCAAAAGAAGTCACTGTAGCAATTTCTTTACCTGAAAAAACAATGACAAAATTTCCTGATTTTTCTTTAATTTCGGCGATTGTTTTTTTTCCACTTTTAATGACAGCTCCGTCAGCTGTATCAATAATTTCAAGTTCAGTATCTTTTTTCTTTGACATATTAAACTCCTCAAAATTTGAAAAGTCTTTTTGACCTTCCAAATCCCTATTTTCTTTGAAATTTTTCTTTCTCAATCATATCATTTTAAAAGCTTTTTGTCACGCTCATTTTACTGACAGACTTGTCAGTATGTACCATACTTCCACTCTCTTTTACTGACAGAACTTTTTACTAGAATTGAATATAAAAAAATACTGACAGACTTTATTTCAAGAAGAAAAAAGTTCTGTCAGTAATTTTTATTATGATAATTCAGCAATAACGGCTTTAAGTTGTGCTTTTGTTTGAACACCAACAATGCGTTTTACTTCTTCACCATCTTTTTTGAACATCAATGTTGGGATAGACATAATGCCAAATCCTTGAGCTGTTGCTGGGTTTTCATCAACATCCATTTTGCAAATCTTAAGTTCTGATTCGTCAAGTTCTTCTGAAAGTTGTTCCAAAATTGGCGCTTGCATGCGACATGGACCACACCAAGTTGCCCAAAAGTCAATTAAAACAAGCCCTTCTTTTGTTTCTTCATCAAACGTTGCATCAGTAATATTATATTCCATTTTATCTCCTTCATTGAAATAATTTTCTTCAGTAAGACTATTCTAGTGTAATTCACTTAAAATTTCAAGAAAATAGATTTTGAGAAATTTATTATTTTACTTCAAAATAGCAATCGTTGCTCCAGAGCCACCAGCATTAATTGGTGCATATTCATAAGATTTAATATGACGGTGTTTTTGAAGTTTTTTCTGTACCATTTCTCGAATAACACCCGTTCCAATCCCATGAACAATCGTAATTTGAATCAAATTTGCAAGTAGAGCTTGATCAATATAATTATCCAATTCCAGTTCTGCTTCTTCATAACGCATCCCGCGTAAATCAAGTTGAGCTTTGACTTTAGAAGTCACCTTCTTGCTGACATTTTTAGTTTTGGCTTGAATTTGTTCTGGACTTTCAATCACTTCAAATTCATCTTCATTTAAACGAGTCGTGATTGAACCCATTTGAACCGTCCAACGTCCATCTTTTTCTAAACGAATCAATTTACCACGCTGACCATAAGAAGTGACATTAACTTCAGCCCCTTGCTTAAGTCCTCTTTGTGCTTTCGCTTTTTTCAAAACCTTATTTTTAGAAAAATCAATGGTTGGAGCCAAACCTTCAAGTTCTTTTCTAGCAGCAATAATTTCATGTGGTTTCAATGCTGCTTTATCATTGAGATTCTTCAAAATTTCTTGCGCTTCAAGGCTCGCTTTTTTAACGACTTCTTGAGCTTCTTTTTGTGCTTTTTCTAATTCAAACTCGCGCTCACGATTAATTTGATTATAGACTTTTGTCAAATCTTTATGTAAACTTTGATTTTCTCGTTCAATTTTTTTAATATTTCTTGAACTTTCAATCACTTCACGTGTTTTTTCTTCCAACTTTTCAATCATCTGATTGACATCATGCTCACTGTCTGAAATTTGTTGACTGGCTACTGAAATAATAGTTTCTGGCAAACCTAATCTTCTAGAAATCTCCAAGGCATTTGAACGTCCAGGCACTCCCAATTGCAAATGATAAGTGGGTTGCATTTTATCAATGTTAAATTCCATACTTGCATTGATTACTTGTTGCGTTTCGACCCCATAAGCTTTTAACTCAGGATAATGAGTACTTGCCATGGTTTTCACATTTCGTTCACGTAAATTTTCCAGTATGGCAATAGCAAGAGCCGCTCCTTCTTTCGGATCAGTTCCGGCCCCAAGTTCATCAAATAAGACCAAACTATTTTCATCTGCTTGAGCTAAAATATGAACAATATTAGTCATATGACTTGAGAAAGTTGATAAACTTTGCTCAATGGATTGCTCATCACCGATATCGGCAAAAATATCATCAAAAAGATGAATTCGACTGCCATCAGCTGCTAAAATTGGCAGACCTGATTGAGCCAATATTGTCAACAAACCAACTGTTTTCAAAGTAATGGTCTTCCCACCCGTATTAGGACCGGTAATAACAATCGTATTGAGCCCTGCATCAAATTTGATATCATTTGCCACAACAGTTTTTGCCTCAATCAAAGGATGACGAGCTGCAAAAAGGGTAATATCTTTATCGGTTGTTAATTCTGGAAGTGTCGCTTTATTCGCTGCTAAATAAAGATACTTGGCACGAACAAAATCAATATGACCAATCAGCCAAGCATTTTGTCTTATATCAAAGCTATAAGGTTTTAATTGACTAGCAAGCTCACGATAAATTCTTGTGATTTCTTGGCGTTCTTCAATTCTCTTTTGATTAAGTTTATTATTTAATGAAACAACCGCATTTGGTTCAATATAAAGCGTTTGACCTGAAGCAGACATATCATGAACTACACCAGCAATTTTATTTTTGTTTTCTGCTTTTACAGGAAGCACTTGTCGGTCATTTCGGATAGTGATGACATTTTCACTCAAAGATGAGAGATTTTTGGTCAGCATTTCCTGCATGATTTTCCGAATTTCTGATTGATGACTCTTGATTGAAGCACGGATATGCATCAATTCGAGACTGGCATTATCATAAAGACTTCCCGCATTATCAAAAATTTCTAATTTTTTGACTAATGCTGATAAATCAACCAATTTTTCCAAAGTAATAGCTAGTGAAGGTGTTTCAACATTTTCAGCTTCATCAAAAAAGCGTTGAATATTAATTCCTAATTGAATCACTTTTTTTATTTCAACGAATTCCTTGCCTGAAAGACTGGCTTCAAGCTCTAGACGTCTGAGTATTTCTGTTAAATCATTTGTTTTTCCTAAATTTAATAGGCCATTTTCTTGGGTCAATAAGCGAAAATCAGCAACTTCATCAAAAAGGAGCTGAATTTTTTCCTTATCTGTCAAAGGTTTTAAATCTTTTAATTCTTGTTGACCCTGCGCTGTCGTCAAAGCATTCATGAACTGTTCTTTGACTTTATCATATTCCAATATTTGGAGAATTTTTTTATTCATTCTATTTAAATTTCAAGTTGTATCTGTAGATTTCTCCCCTAGCACTATCCTAGAGGATTAATGTGGACAATGTTTTCAATAAAAAGGTTTTGCAAGATTCCTGATGAAATCGGTGTATGTAAAACCATAAAACGAGCTAGAAAACTAGCATCAAGTTGACTTTGAACCGCTGCAATAGGAACCAAACTCAAGACCATCAAGACCATTTGTAAACCAAAATAAGTCGCCGCAAATCCTAAAATTCCAGCAATGATTTTTCCATTTCTTCCCAGAGGACTAAGTGCAAAATGTAAAAATAAACCGATAAGACGGATAATAGCATAAACGACAATAAAAATTGCTAAAAACGAAATGCTCGCATAAAAAGCATCATCGAGTTGAAAAAGAAGTTTATCACTAAAAAGTAAGAGATGTGAGTTTTCTGTGGCATTTGAAAAAGGAACCCAAATACTCAATTTTTGTGCTAATTCTTTATAATTACTGGCTGCAATGAAGGCCGCAATAATCGTACCAAAACTGTAGATGACTTGCAAAATCAAGCCTCGTGAGTAACCAACCATGAAAGCCCAAACCAAGGCTACTAAAATAATCAAATTTAATATCATCAAACATTCCCAATTTACTTTTATTTTGCTTTTTAAACAAAGCACTCATAAAACTTGGCTCATTTTTATTAATGAAGCTAAGTTCAAGTCATTTTTCTTTCTCTATTATACCGTATTTCATAAAAAAAACGTACCCCTATTTAGAATACGCTTTTTATTTTAAAAAATGGATGAAGAATGTCCCCCTCTAAGTGGGTGGTCAAATTCAAGTTTTTCCGTCATGGCATTAATCGCATGGACTGCTTCACCAAAACCAACGGACATCAAGGGCATTTTCCCCGGATAATCACTTGCGTCTCCTGCGACATAAAGTCCATCAATATTGGATTGCATCATTGAATCGGCCTTAACACGACCATTACGACTGACTTCTAAGTTTTCAGCTAAAGTCACTTGATTTGTTAAAAAACCATAATTAACCAAAATTTTATCAATCGAAAAGTTCAAGCTTTCTTCTGATTTTACTTTTTTTAATTCTAATTCATTTTCAATCAAATTTGAAAAAGTATAAGGCGTATGAACTTGAACATTAGAATTCATCACTCGGTCAACTGTAATTTCATGACCACGAAAAGCAGTTCTTCTATGAACCAAATGAACATTTTTAGCTACTTTTTCAAGCATTAATGACCAATCTAAAGCCGAATCTCCTCCACCAAAAACCGCAACATTTTTTCCCTCAAACTCTTTTAGAGAAGTGATAAAGTAAGATATTTTTCCTTCATTGGCTAAAGTTTCTTCGTTATCAATTCCTAACTTTCGAGGTTTCAAAAGGCCGGCACCAGTCGTCAGCAAAACGCCTTTGGCTCTTCTGGTTGATTTATCAGTAGTTACAGAAAAAATCCCCTCTTCTTTTTCAATTTTTTGAACGCTCTCCCCAAGAAATAATCGATGAGAGATTTGTGCTAGTTGTTCTAAAAGATTTTTTGTCAAATCTGCCCCTGTCACTGCTGGTAGGCCAGCAATATCGTAGATTAATTTTTCAGGGTAGAGATTTTGGGGTTGACCACCTGGAACTTGCGCTGATTCAATTATTGCAACTGATAAACCGCGCATTCCTGCGTAAAAAGCCGCATATAGACCAACAGGACCTGCTCCAACAATAATTAAATCTAATTCTTGCATATCAAACTCCTTAACAATTTATTCATTTAATCTATTGAATAAATTCTTTTTATCATCTCTCTATTATTGCGACTTTTCTCTCAAATGTCAAATACTTTTTACTTTAAATAAAAAAAGCCCTCAAAAGGGCTTGATTTTTTATTTGGTAGAACGACGAGAAAAGATTTCATGATCCAAAACTAATTGATTTTGTTCAACATCTTCTTTAAGCATTAATTTTGTCAAAAGACGCATTGCTACTGCTCCCAAATCGTAAAGGGGTTGGTTAACAGAAGTCAAAGTTGGATATGTATATTGAGTAATTGGTGAATTTGCACCTGAGATAATTTCGAAATCTTCAGGAACTTTCACTCCTTTATCCATCATTGCAGACAAGAGTCCAACGGCTACTGTATCATGTGATACTACTGCAGAAGTTGCTCCTCGCTCAAGTAAACGTTCAGCAAGTGATTTTCCTTGTTCATAGCTATAATTACCTTCAAAAACGAGGTTTTCATCAAATTCAATATTTGCTTCAAGCAAAGCTTCTTGATAACCAACCATGCGTTCTGTATTTTCAACGTCTTTCAATGAACCCATGATATAAGCGATTTTTTTATTTCCGCTATCAATCAATTTTTTAGTTGATTGATAAGCAGCCAAATGGTAATCAATATTAACAGATGGAATTTCTTTATCTCCATCGATTGTTCCAACTAAAACAACAGGTGTTCTTGAATTTTTGAGGGAAGTTCTAATTTTTTCATCTAAAGATGAACCCATATAGACGATTCCATCAACTTGTTTTGATAAGAAAGTTTCTAAAACTTTTTCTTCTTTTTCAACATCATTATCACTATTAGCTAAAATCATGTTGTATTTATACATGGAAGCGATATCATCGACCCCGCGAGTAATCGCTGCGAAGTAAGTTGAAGTGATGGTTGGCAAGATAACACCAACTGTTGTTGTACGTTTACTTGCGAGTCCGCGCGCAACTGCATTAGGACGATAGTCAAGCTCAGCAATAGCTTCTAAGACCTTCTGGCGCGTCTTTTCCTTTACATTTGCATTTCCATTTACAACACGACTAACGGTTGCCATTGACACTCCGGCGACACGTGCCACATCATAAATTGTTGTTGTTGATTCTACCATAATTGGCTATCCTCTTTCTTTTCTTTTTATTCATAGTATTTATGAAAACCATTTTCATTTACAAATTATATCATTAACTGTAAACCTTTTCAACCTTCAGCTATGTTTTTTTACGTGATTTTTTAATAAAAATAGCGTAGAATAGGGGATATAGTGTTTTTTATTTTCATGAGAATTTAAGAAACTCATTTTCATAAATATTGGAGGAACCATTTTGAGCAAAATTGAACGTATTTCAGCTTTTCTGAATGACAAGGAAGTCGATATGACTTTCATCACTAATCCGACAACTCTAAATTATCTAACAGGGCTAGCAATTGATCCCCATGAACGAATTGCTGGGCTGATGATTTTTAGAGATTCAACTCCGATGTTATTTACTCCTGCTTTGGAAGTGGAAAAAGCTAAAGAACACACAAGTGGTCTGGATATTTTCGGATATGAAGATTCTCAAAACCCTTGGGAAGTTGTTAAAAATCATGTGAAATCCGAAGTTAAATCAATTGCGGTTGAATTTTCAGATATTCCTTTAGCTAAAACTGAAGGCTTAAAATCACAATTTGGTAATGTTAATTTTGTGAATTTGACTCCTTTGATTGAACGGATGCGTTTGATTAAGTCAGCAGATGAAATTGAAAAAATGAAAGTTGCTGGTGATTTTGCTGACAAGTGTTTTGAAATTGGTTTTGCCACTGCTGCTGAACGTCATGGTGTGACTGAATCTGATATCGTTGCAAAAATTGAATACGAAATGAAACGTATGGGTGTTCCACAGATGTCATTTGACACGCTTGTTTTATCAGGAGCTCGCGCTGCTAATCCACATGGTGCACCTGAAAATGTTGAAATTCAAGAAAATAAACTTTTGCTCTTTGACTTGGGTGTGATGAGTGGCGGATATGCTTCTGATGCGACACGTACAATCGCTATTGGTCAACCTAATGACTTTGATGCTGAGATCCATAAAATCGTTAAGGAAGCTCAACAAGCAGCCATGGACTTCATTAAACCTGGTGTAACTGCACATGAAATTGATGCTGTTGCCCGTGACTTAATTACTAAAGCAGGATATGGTGAATATTTCAATCACCGCCTTGGACATGGTATCGGAATGGACGTTCACGAATATCCATCTATTGTTGCCGGTAACGACCTCGTAATTCAAGAAGGAATGTGCTTCTCTAACGAACCTGGAATTTATATTCCTGGTAAAGTAGGTGTGCGTATTGAAGACTGTCTTTACGTAACAGAAAATGGTTGTGAAAGCTTCACTCATACTGACCATGACTTATTAATTTTCTAATCGATTAATTGATAAAAGTAAAAAACTTTCGCTGATTTTGGCGAAAGTTTTTTTGTCAGTAAATTTTTGTCAGTAAATTTTTGTCAGTAAATTTTTGTCAGTAAATTTTTGTCAGTAAATTTTTGTCAGTAAGTTTCTGTCAGTAAGTTTCTGTCAGTAAGTTTCTGTCAGTAAGTTTCTGTCAGTAAGTTTCTGTCAGTAAGTTTCTGTCAGTAAGTTTCTGTCAGTAAGTTTCTGTCAGTAAGTTTCTGTCAGTAAGTTTCTGTCAGTAAGTTTCTGTCAGTAAGTTTCTGTCAGTAAAAAAAATAATCATCTGAATGATGATTATTTTTTATTTTCTAAGCGTCATAATCTAAGTTATCAGCATGACCAGAACCATTACCAACAAAGAAACCTGTTTTAGCATTAATTGATACTAAATACCGACCATCTGGTGCATAAAGATTGTAATAACCACTAACAATTCCGGCTGGGAAACCTTGGGAACCATTGGTTGTATGAATCGCTGTTGGAACTAAAATATAATTATCTCCTGTAATATAGCCGCGTTCACGGGCTTTATTCAGAACCATTTCTTTAATTCCAGCTCCCCATGTGAAAGCAGGATCATTCGTGTTGACTCCAGCTTGAGGTTGGACACGTGCTGCTGATACTTCTAAATTAACTCCGTTGCTACTCAAACCATTAGTATTACTACTTGTGCTGGCATTTGTACTTGAACCTGCTGAAGCTGCTGACGAAGGAGTCGTCGTAGAATTGCTTTGACTAGCTGTACTTGATGTAGAACTTTGGCTAGTAGCTCCTTGATTCGCTTTAGCTTCTGCTGCACTTGCAGACGCTTTAGCTGAACTTTCCTTGGCAACTTGGCTCTTAGCTAAATCAATGGCTTGTGTCAGTAATTTATTCAGGGTTTCATTGGTTGTTTTAGGAGTTTCTGGAACTTTTACATTTGCCACTACTTTAGCTGCTGAATCAATTTTTCCGTCAGTAATTGCTGCGCTAGTAAAGAGAGCATTCACTTTCTTAATCGCATTAATTTGGTCTTTTAGGCTTTCTGTATCAGAAACTGCATTTGACCATGCCATGGAATTTTTGTGAGCATCAACTAAAGTTTCAAGAGCTGATAACTTGCTAAATTGACTATTTCTCAAAATAGTATGTGATTTGTCAGTGAAAAAAGCATCGTATTGTTTCTGATATTTATCTAAATCACTCTGACTGCTTTGAGAAGTTTGAACCGTTTTCCCTTTTTGATGACTATTATATTGGGCAAATCCAATCGCTCCAGCTGCAATTAAGACAATTGCACATAGACCAATAATGATTGGTTTTTTACGATTTTTTGACTTTTCGTCAGTAATTTTTGCCGCATTTTCTTCTACTTTATCTGCTTTAAAGGATGTTGTTTCAGCTAGTAAGTGAGGTGAAACTGATTCAGCAGTAATAACTTTATCAGGAATATCACTTTTTGTCTCTTTTGGTGACTCTGTCACTTTTTCCTCAGCTCCCGCTTCAAGGGATTGATTATTTTCAGTAGAATCTTCTTTTGAATCAGATTTAATTTCTTCTGCTGGTTCTTCTGTTACTTTTGGTTCAACTTCTGATTTTTCGTCAATTATTGAATCAGTTTTAGTGTCAGTTTCAGAAATTTCTGGTTCACTTGGCTCGTCCATTGGAACTTCGTTTGCTGACATCATAACTGGTGCAGCAACTACCTTCTCATCTTGTGGACTTTCGGCTTCTTCTTCGTCAGTTGGTTCAGTTTTCTTGACTTCTTCAACTTGTGGAGCTTCTTTTTGCTCTGGCAAAGTACTGACAGGAGCGTCGACCATCACAACAGGATCTAAAACTAAATCATTTTTTGATTTTTTAGTTCCTTCGCTTTCCTTGTCAGCAACTTCTAAGTCTTTATTTTCTGCTGACAAATCAGAATCAGAACTGTCAGTAACTTTCTCAGAATCTATTTTTGAAGCTGCTAATTCATCATTCTCGTCGATTTCCTCTTTGGAAACTTCTTGAAGTTTTTCTGACTTAGCTTCTTTTTCTTCTTCAACCGGAACTTCTATATTTGTACGTTCTGCCTGAATGAATTCATCCAAATTTTTACTTTTGGCTTCTTCAATTTCTCCACGGTGCTGACGAATATATTTATCTAAAATAGACTCATTTTCTTCATTTTCTTTATCAACACGTTTTGATTCTTCAACAATTTGCCCTACGGTAAAATCTTGTAAATCTTGAAGTTTCAAAGTTTTTTCACCAATTTGTTGCTCATTTTTTGGCTTATTATTGTTATTTTTATTTTTATTTTTGTTTCTATTTTTTTTATTTTTGTTTGACATTTTTCCTCCGAATAAGATTCCCACAATTCCAATAAAATGGTGAATCAGACAACGAGAGTTGCTCAAACTCGTCTGAATTTTTACTGACAGCCGTCATCACTAAATTTTTTTTGTTTTAGTAATAGCTTTTTGTTCTGTCAGTTAAATTTATTTCATACGTTTTCCGAAATACATATACAAATCTGTTCTAAGTGTTCCGTTATATAGTTTGCGTTTTTTAGTTGCTTTTGCCCCATAATGCTTTTCAAAAGCGACATCACTCGTCAAAATGTATTTACCCCAAGTTTCTAGTGGCGCAAAAGTTTTACCCATTTCACCATAAAGAGCTGCAACAGCTTCTTCATCTTCCAAACGCACTCCATAAGGCGGGTTAGAAACTAAGACACCGTCAAGCTTATCAGTTCTAAAATCTTGAAGTCGCATTTGCTTATATTTTATCACATCTGAAAGGCCTGCCGCAAGTGCATTATGTTTTGCAATTTCAATCATTTTTCCATCAATGTCAAAACCTTGAATATCCAATTCTAAATCTGTACGAATTTGTTTTTTGGCCAAAGCTTTTTCTTGTTTCAAAATTTCTTCATCAAACCAAGGCCATGCAGTAAAAGCAAATGGACGATTCATTCCTGGTGCCATATTTAAAGCCAGCATTGCTGCTTCAATTGTAAATGTTCCAGAACCACAAGTAGGATCAACAAAAGCACGACGAGGATTTGCTAACCAATTGGTTAATAAAATAATCGAAGCTGCCATATTTTCTTTCAAAGGAGCTTCTCCTTTTTCTGAACGATAGCCTCGTTTAAATAAAGAATCGCCAGTCGTATCAATCAATACAGTTGCCATATCTTTGTGTAAAGCAATCTCAATTGAAAATTTAGCTCCATTTTCAGGAATTGGAACACCTTCAGGACGATGATAAGTCGTCTGTAATTTTTTGACAATCGCTTTTTTAGTGATACTTTGAATTGACGGCTCATTATGTAAAGTTGATTTCACTGCTTTAGCTTTGCTGACAGGAAATTGGCTTCCAAAAGGAATAAGCTCCGCCCAGGGAAGCGCATAAACATTTTCAAACAATTCATCAAATGTTCTAGCTTTAAATTCCCCAACTACAATTTTTACACGGTCAGCCGTTCTTAACCAAAGATTCGCCTTAGCAATTGTTGCCAAATTTCCCTCAAAGAAGACACGTGAACGGTCGTCAATTGAAACATTTTCAATTTCCAGATTACGAAGTTCGCGAGCAACTAAACTCTCTAAACCACTTGAAGAAGTTGCTAATAACTTGAATTTCTTTTGCATTTTTTAACTTTCCATTCTCTGCATAAAATGAGCAGAGATAATTCTATCTATTTCAATTAAACATTATTTATCAAAAAAAGCCGAGGCTAAAAGCCCCAGCCTGTGTCATACAGTTTTCTATAAGCCATGTTTTGTTCCAGTTCAATTCACATTCGTGAATCTCCCCTTCGATAATCATCTGTCTGCCAAAATTCTTAATTTCAGCCTCGACCACGCCTTCATTTTGGCTAGTCAAGTGCCCCGACCATAAGTTTGGGTTGCTCGCTTGAGGGGTTTACCACGTTCCATTCTTAGAGTTTCCTCTAAGACTCGTCTCTATGGCACTTTTACAGGCTACTCACGCATATCAAAAGACTTAGCGTTTTGGCCAGCCGTTAGGCATGACGCTCCTACCTAGGTTTATTGTTTGACCTAGCACAATCACTGCGTGCATCTCAGCAACGCGCGAGCATGGACTTTCCTCACGATTTACAAAAAAATCGCGCGATTATCCGAAAACTGTTTTTATCAAAAATTAAGCAGAACAATAAAGTTCATTTACCAAAATCTTTGCCTTCACATCTTGTGAAGTTTGCAAATAGGCTCATTGCTAAACCTAATGCAGAACATAAAACATTTCAATTTTATATTTTCTTAGTTGTTTTCACTAGCAATGCCGTTAGGTCCAAATACAGCTTGTTCTAAACGATTAATTCGTTTGAGTAAATCAAAATTACTTGGATTACGCATTTCCACTTTTGGTTTACTTGAACGTGCTTGAAGAATTTGGTTAGGGTCAAAGCGTTGTGTATCATCAAGATTTGCTTGATTTGGTTTAGAAACTTGCATTTCTAATTCAGCAATCTTTTTCTTCAAAAACTCATTTTCCTCTTGAAGACGCAAGTTTTCAGTCTGATAAGTTTCATAATCAGCAATAACATCATCAAGGAGTTCATCGACTTCTTCTTTATCGTAACCACGCATCTTTGTAGAGAAGTCTGCTTCATAGATATCTTTAGGCGTAAATTTAAATGTCGGCATTTTTACCTCTTCATCATCATTATAAAATGTCCATTATTTATGATAACAGATTTTCAGTTTTTTTTCAAGGTCAACCTGATTAAAGTGATATCAAAAAGATAGGATTTATCAGCTGCACTTGTTTTTATATCAAAATCAAGTTTAATTAAATCAGAAAGTCCATTTTTTAAGGATTTAACGTTTAATTTTCTAACCAATTGATTGGCCAATTTTACAGGATAAGGGTGCATTTTTAAAAAGGCGACTTGTTGATTTTCTTGCCAACCTTTGGATTGGAAAAGTTTGACTTGTAAATACAAACGATAAGAATTTGTCAAAATAGCTAATATTTTAATTAAATCTTCCCCTTGCAAGGTCAAATCATGTACTAAATCACGCGCCTCATCAATTTTTCCTTTAAAAATTAAATCAGTTAAGGCAAAAATATTATCTTGTAGCGATTTTGGGACGACTTTTTCCACATCATCAAGTGTCACTTCTCGCCCTAGTGCATAAGTTTGAACGAGGTCAATATTTTGCTTCATTACTGAAAAATTATCATTTGATTTAGCGGCAATTAAACTCAAAACTGCCTTTGGTAAAGGGCTTATTCGACTAAAATATTGAGTTAATTCTTGACTCTTTAATTCTTGTGCTTCAAGCAAAGCTGCTTTAGCTTTTAATTTTTTAACAACTTTAAGACGACTGTCCAATTTTCCATAAAGGATTAAAACAAGTTGCGTAGTTTCCGGCGGATCATCTAAAAAATTTTCAAAGCGCTTCAACTGTTTTTCATCTAAAACACTTTTTTTAGCCGTTGTTAAATTAACCAAGTTTTCTAGGATTACCAACCGAGAATCTGAGAAAAAAGGGAGAGATTCCAAATCTTCAAGGGCTAAATCACTATTACTAGGAGTTAAGTCATAATAAGCCTGACTCAAATCCGTTGGCTCGAAATTAACCTCTGTTAAGAGCTGATTTTTCAATTCTCCAACTAGTTCCCTTGACTCACCAAAAATTACTAAAATTTGAGGGAGTCCTTTTCTTTTGATTTCATTAAATTCATCAAATACTGTCATTTTTAACTACCTCGTTACCATTTTTAAAGCAAACCCCAAGAGAACAAGGAGCAGGATGAGCAAAGCAAAACCTAAACAACCAACTTGAAAGAGTTTAGCAAAACTTGATTTTGCATTTCTAACAATTTCATTATCAGGTACAGCTATTCTCTCTTCCATTGATTTATATTTTTCATTAGAGTCAAAAGTGACATAGCCCCCACCGATAAAGCCATCATCTTCCGTCATTTTATTTCCATACAAAGCATCATTCCATGTAATCGGTCGATACGCTTCAACTCCTGGAATAAATTTTTGTGAAGAAGTGATATTTTTATCTGCCTTTAATTCTTCATAAAGTGTTCTGACTGGGGCTTTCATGCCGCCTTTTAAAATCTCATCATCAGCAGGCCGATTCCAAAATTCTAAGCGCATATAAAGCTGACCTAATATTTGTAAAACTGGTTCTTTGCGTTCATTTAAAACCAAAGCATCAGCTAAAACATTTTTTTCCTTGATTGAAAGTTCTTTATTTTGCTCATCTTCTCGTAAGATTTCATAGATTTGTAGAAAATAGTGACGATAATATAGTTCCTCACTCACTCTTCTACTCCTCCAATAAATTCTCCATCTGGACTAACAAGGACTTTACGAGGAGTCGTTCCTTTAGCAGGACCAACAATTCCCTGCGCTTCCAACTCATTCATCAAGTCAGAGGCGCGATTGAATCCAACTTTTAAAGCTCGTTGCAATTGAGCCGTTGATGCTTTTTGAGCCATAATAACCATATTTCGTGCTTCTTCAAATAAGGGGTCACCAGAACCTGTATTTGAAGCGCCCGTACCAACTTGACTCTCATCTACCTCACCAGGGTCAAAGCTTTCGTCATACTGAGCTTCTGATTGGTCTTTAATAAAGGTCACAACAGATTCGACATCATCGTCAGATAAGAAAGCCCCTTGCAAACGAATCGGATGATTTTCATCAATAGGTTTAAAGAGCATATCCCCACGACCTAGTAATTTTTCAGCCCCATTAGTATCTAAAATTGTTCGTGAATCTGTTCCAGATGAAACAGCAAAGGCAATTCTTGAAGGAACATTTGCTTTAATTAGTCCAGAAATGACATCAACAGATGGACGTTGTGTCGCAAGAATCATATGAATCCCTGCTGCTCGAGCTTTTTGTCCCAAACGAATAATTGCATCTTCCACTTCTTTACTGGCAACCATCATTAAATCGGCTAATTCATCAACAATGACTACAATCAGAGGAAGTTCAAGCATTTTTTCATCTGATTCTGCATTATATCTTTGTACTTTTTCATTATATCCAGCAATGTTACGGACGCCATAACGACTAAAGAGTTCATAGCGTTCTTCCATTTGGTCAACAACTTTTTGAAGGGCACGTGAAGCTTTACGTGGATTTGTTACGACTGGAATCAATAGATGAGGAATATCATTGTAAACAGAAAGTTCGACCATTTTAGGGTCAACCATCAGAAACTTCACTTGACTAGGCAAAGCTTTCATCAAAATTGAAGTAATAATACCATTTACCGCCACTGATTTACCTGAACCAGTTGATCCTGCAACCAATAAGTGAGGCATTCTTGTTAAATCAAATGTGCGAATTCCACCATCTAATGATTTACCAAGAGGGATTTCTAACAATTTGCTTGGATTAGTTTTGCCAGCCTCCCACATTTCGCGGAAACCAACCATTGCAACTTCGGCATTAGGAATTTCGACGCCGACTAAAGATTTCCCAGGAATTGGTGCTTCAATTCGGATATCTTTGGCAGCTAAGGCTAAGGCCAAATCATCTGATAAATTAACAACGCGTGAAACTTTTGTTCCAGTCGCTAATTTGATTTCATATTTTGTAATTGATGGACCGACGACAGCCGATTCAACATTGGCACCAATCCCAAAAGATTTGAAAGTTTCTTCTAAAATACCAATATTTTTACGAACATTCTCACGTTCGCCTGATTGATTTTTGACAGGAACTTCTGCCAGTAAATCAATGGTTGGTAATTTATAGTTACCGTTGTAGTTATTAGTATTTGAAAAATTGACAGGTTCATCATCAAGAGGAACTTCTGCTAAAACTGGACTTTCAGTTTCATTTTCATTTTCTTCAAAAGGCGCTTCCGGAATATTAATTGGAATTTCAGTAGGTGCTGAGGTAAATAATGAATTTTCTGCTGCCTCTGGAAGCTCTTCTCTTTCGGCTACTGCTTGTTTTTTTTCTAGCTCAGCAAGTGCTTTCGCTGCTTTTTTAGCTTCTGCTTTTTCGGCATGCTTTTCTTTCCATTTCGCTAAACGTTGATGTAAATCTTCACGCATTTTAGGGAAAAGTCCTGGAATCATGAGATAAATAGCAACTAACCAAAGTACTGCAGCAATAATATAGACACCAATGACTGAAAACAAGGCTTTAGCAGGCTCGGTGATTAATGCTCCAATGACACCTGAGCCGACAAAATGAATGACACGGCCAGCCATTAAATCAGACCAGATAAGATGAAAAGTTTCATTAAATCCTTGATGAAGTCGAATTTGAAAGACAAACATTAGGCCGATAAAAGTTAAAATAATGGCTGGAATAATTCTTTTATTTTCTTTTAAAACTTGCTTACGAAAGACGGAAATAATCATTAGTCCAGCAAGCAAGAGAAGAAAAATAATCGCAAGAGAACCAACAAATAAGCGGACAATGTTGTAAAGTAAGACTCCGACAATTCCTAGGCGAGCAAGCGCAAATAAGATTAAAAGAAGCCCAACAAAAAAAGCAATCATTTTGCGTGTTGCGGCCTTTTTAAGTTGTTCTTTTTTAGTATTTCTTCTGGTTGTTTTTTTCTTTGCAGGCATTTTTTTACTTTCACTCATTTTTAATAATATTGACAGGTTTGTCAGTAAAACAATATTAATTATATTTATTTATTTTTATAGTTAACACAAACTGACAGTTCTGTCAGTCATTTAAATTCTTTATAAAAGAATGGATAATTCCACTTACAATTATATCATAAATTTGATACAATAAAATTATGGAAAATATCAATGATTATAAGGCTTTAGCCTTCTTCGATTTAGACGGAACGTTGCTTAACAGTCAAAGTAAACTTGACCAAGAAGTTATTGAAGGAATTCATCGGATTCGCGAAAATGGTGTTTTACCTTTCATTGCTACTGGCCGTGGACATTTTGAACTTGATGAAATCATGAGTTTAACTGGGATTAGTGGAGCGGTTGCCATGAACGGACAGTATATTGTTTTAGATGGTGAAACAATATATAAAGAAGAAATTCCGACAAGTAGTGTTGAAAAATTACTTGAGGCAGCAAGTCCTCACTCAGAAGCTCTTTCTTTTTATGACAGTCAAGGTTATTGGGTGAGTGAATTAACTGACTTAGCTAAAACCGCTTATGCTTACACTCATATGCCAATGCCTCAGGCAGATGCTAGACGTTACCTCTCTCAGGAAGTCAATATGCTCTTGGTTTTGACCAATCAACTCAGCCAAGTTGATTATTATAAAGAACGCGTTCCTGAACTTAACTTTTTCATGAACTCTCCAAGTTCGATTGATGTTACAAACAGCACAACTAACAAAGGGACAGGAATTAATCATGTCAAAGAAGTGCTAAATTTCACTGGTCAAACTTTCGCCTTTGGTGATGGTCGCAATGATTTAGATTTATTCAAAGCAGCTGACCACAGAACGGCAATGGGAAATGCTGTTCCTGAATTAAAAGAGTTAGCCGATTTTATCTCTACAGAAAATACTAACCACGGAATCATCAATGCTTTTAATCATTGGGGCATCATGTAAAGTCTAATCAAAAAATTACTGACAGAAAGTTTGTCAGTAATTTTTTTTATTTATTTTCAAGGACTTCTCGTCTTCGATAGACGTAAGCAAGAATGAAACAGAGGGCAACTGGTAAGGTCAAAATTAAGCCAACACCGTTAAAAACAGATGCTACACAATAAAAGATACCAACAACTAAGAAATAAATTCCCCAACCTTTTTCTTTTGTCAATCTTGCAAAAGCCACCCAATTTAAAGCCAGTAAAGCGATTAAAATCAGACCTGCAATCATCGCCGCGGTAGATAATAATTGCTTATCAAATCCTGAATCTTGAAGTTCTGTCATAATTTCTGAATTCTCTGGCATATAAATAATGGCCCAAAAACTAATTAGCCCAACAAGTGCCAAAATTGAAAAAATAATCGACCCTACTAGAGCAAAAATTTTTGATTTTCTCATTTTTTCTCATTTCCTTTTTGATTCTTTAATTATAACATTTTTAGACCAACAAAAAAATCCGCCTCAAATGGCGGATTAATGACAGACTTGTCAGTAATTATTCATTTACAAATTTACTGACAGAATATCATTATTTATTTTAAAGCTTGGGCAGCTGTGATAATTGCAAGTTTATAGACATCTTCTTCGTTACTTCCACGAGAAAGGTCAGAAACAGGTGCGTTCAAACCTTGCAAAATTGGCCCAATCGCTTCAAAATTACCCAATCGTTGAGCAATTTTATATCCAATATTTCCTGATTGAATATCAGGGAAGATAAAGACATTGGCACGACCAGCAACAGTTGAATCTGGTGCTTTTTGACGAGCCACCGCTGGAACAAAAGCAGCGTCAAATTGAAGTTCACCATCAATTTCAATTTCTGGGTAATCTTCTTTAACAAGTTTTGTCGCTTCTACTACTTTATCAACATCTTCTGATTTCCCAGAACCTTTAGTTGAGAATGAAAGCATGGCAACTTTGGGGTCAATATCAAAGAGTGCTGCTGTTTCAGATGAAGCTACAGCAATATCGGCAAGAGTTGGTGCATCTGGTTTGATGTTAATCGCACAGTCACCAAAAATATATTTTTCATTGTCATCACGACCACGAACCATAATAAAAGCACCAGAAACAGATTTTACTCCTGGTTTCGTTTTAATGATTTGAAGGGCCGGACGAACAGTATCAGCAGTTGAATGAATTGCGCCAGAAACCATTCCGTCAGCAATTTTCATATAAACAAGCATCGTCCCAAAATAATTTGGGTCTTTCAAGAGCTCTTTTGCTTGTTCTTCTGTAACTTTACCTTTACGACGTTCCACAAAAGTTTCCGTCATCGTTTCAAAACGTCCACAATTTTCTGGGTCATAAATCTCAAAGCCTTCAGGATTAATTCCACGTGAAATCAATGTTTCAGTGACTTCTTTTACATTTCCAATAAAGACAGGTGTAATTAGTCCATCAGCGTTAAGACGATTTGCAGCACCTAAAATACGTGCATCAGTTCCTTCAGGAAAGACAATTTTTAAGCCTTTTCCACTAATTTTTTGTTTCAGTGATTCAAAAAGTTCCATTTTGACAAAATCCCTTGGTTACAAATTTCTCATAACCCACCGCTTTAAGTTGCGGATTTCCTTTCTGCAATTGTTACGAATTAAGTATATCATACTTTCACAAAAAAAGTAAGCATTACCATTATTGCTATTTAAGGACAATTAGCCTTTTTATTTTTCCAATTTTTCACGAGATTCACTATCCAAAAACAAAAAAACTGTCATAGACAGCTTTTTTTAGTCGTTTAAAATGCTAGCGATTTTCGTCGTAATAATATCAACACCAACAGTATTTGATACCCCTTCAGGAATAATCACATCTGCATATCTCTTTGTGGGTTCAATAAATTGATGATACATTGGCTTAACAGCATCTAAATACTGTGTAATTACTGAATCAAGAGTTCTTCCTCTTTCTTCAATATCTCTGCGAATTCGACGGATAATCCGCACATCGTCATCTGTATCAACAAATATTTTGATATCCATTAAATCACGCAAACGTTCATCTTCTAAAACCAAAATTCCCTCAACGATTAAAACATCAACAGGTTCTTGACGGTAAGTTTCTTGTGAACGCGTATGTTTTGCATAATCATAAATCGGAATATCAACCGCTCGTCCATATTGAAGCTCTTTTAATTGAGCAATTAAATAATCTGTATCAAAGGCTAATGGATGGTCGTAGTTCGTTTTTGTCCGTTCTTCAAAAGTCAAATGCGATTGATCTTTATAGTAACTATCATGTTCAATCATTGCAATTCGTTCATTTGAAAAAGTTTCTAAAATAGCATGTGAAACACTTGTCTTTCCACTTGCTGACCCACCAGTGACACCAATAATCAACGTTTTCTTCAAAATTAATTCTCCAAATTTTCTTCTATATATTCTACCACAATTTTTGAGCTTTTTGTCATCAACTGACAATTTTTTTACTTTTTAAGCGTTCACATCAAAAACTCTTAATTTTACTGACAAAAGCTCTTAATAAGTGACATGGAATCTTTGGAATTCTTATTTTTATAATTTATTTACTGAAAATTCAATAGTAGAGCAATGACCTTTAAGAAAAAATTTGATATAATAGAACAAGCTTTTAACAGAATTTTAGAATCTTCTAACGAATGATTCTGTCCACCTATAAAGGAGAATTTGATGCTAAAACTTGGAGTAATTGGTACGAGCTGGATTGCTCGCTCATTTATTGATGCTGCCCATATGACTGAAAAATTTCAGTTTTCTGCGGTCTATTCCCGTCGGATCGAATCTGCTGATCAGTTTTCTGCTGATTTTAAAGACATCCAAAAATTCGATAATCTTGACGTTTTTTTTAAAGCTTCACTTGATATTATCTATATTGCCAGTCCAAATGCCCTCCACTTTGAGCAAGCTAAAGCCGCAATTTTAGCCGGACATAATGTCATTGTTGAAAAACCTGCCTTTTCAAATCCTAAAGAACTGACAGAAATTATTAAGCTTGCTAAAGAAAATGAGGTCTTCTTCTTTGAAGCAGCCAGAAATATTCATGAACATTCATTTTCGATTATTAAAGACTTTCTTGCTGACAAAACAGTCAAAGGGGCAGACTTTACTTATTCAAAATATTCATCAAAAATGCCTGCTCTTTTAAACGGTGAAATCCCTAATAAATTTAATGCAAAATTCTCTGGTGGACTTTTAGCCGATCTTGGTGTATATCTTTTGTATGCTGCAATCTTTTGGTTTGGCAAACCACAAAAAGCAACTTATGATGCAGTTTTACTTCCGTCAGGCGTTGATTTAGCTGGTGTTGGAATTCTTGACTATCAAGATTACAAAGTTTCGATTAAATGCGCAGGAAATGTGAATTCATATCTTCCTAGTGAAATCTATACTACTGATGGAACTTTAATTTTGGATGGTGTTAATGCGATTACTTCTGCCAAATTCATTGCTATGGATGGTTCAGAAACTATAATCGACATTGAAGCTCCAAAACACTCTCTTTATGATGAAGCTGTTGACTTTGCCCAAATCTTAGAAAATAATGATTTTGCTGCAAGTTATGACCTACATCAATTTGCCCAAGAAGTTTCAGAAACTTCATATAAAATGCGTCAAAGTGCTGGCATTGTTTTTGATGCTGATAATAAATAAAGCTTATTAAAAGTTACTGACAGAAATATTTTGTAAGTCTGTCAGTAATTTATCTCTGGTCTCTTAGTTAAATTGGATATAACTACTGCCTCCTAAGCAGTGATTGCCAGTTCGATTCTGGCAGGGGCCATCTAATAAAAAAGAACACCGAATTCGGTGTTCTTTTTTATACTCAATCAATCCCAAACGAACTTGAGAGTTGATTGCTATGAGCCACTAAGTTTGATTTATTTATCAAAGATTTTAAGACGAGTTTTAATCAATGCTTAGTTATAAACAACCCAGCTACCAGCAGGAAGTTTACTTGCCATCGCAATTTGTTCTGCCAAAGTCATTCCAGCATATTCGCCATGGCCTAGCAATTGGAAAGCACCATAAGCACCTGAACTTGAATTCACACTATCAATCCCACCATTTGATTCGTGAGTAATGATATAAGCCCATTCGCTAGCAGAATAGCCCGCTGCATTAGCTGTATTCGATGCCATATAATTAGCAAGAGCTTGGATGTCAACTTGTCCAGAAGTTTGGCTCATATTAAGCCCACCAGAAACACTTTGTGTTGCTTGAGTTGGTGCAACTGATGTAACTTTAGTAGGTTGTTCTTCAGCAGTTTTAGTTGTTGCAGAAACTTGAGTTGTTGTTCCTGTAAGAATGTTATTAACTTCTGTTTGGATTGCTTTCACATCAAAACCTTTACTTTGAAGGTTAGTGACACGAGTATCTCCATTTCCGTAGTTTCCGTTAATTACTTCTATAGCAACTTCATGAGTTGATTTAGGTGTATCCGCATGAGCGATTCCGCCCCCAATAAACATGAATGATGCAACTAATCCCGTTGAAATAGCAACTTTACTTAATTTCATTTAGACCTTTCGATTTCGCCACTAAGAACATTCCATAGGATTCAAACTGAATCCAGTCTATCTTCTATTAACATGGTTACTTCCCATACACATCATAAAGTCCGAACGCTTGTGTAGGATTACCGTAAGCAGTTTAACGTCATTGCACGCTATGGACGTTTAAAAATTCATTTCTCACAACTTATTGTGAGTTAAAAAACAATTTAACATCAGTAGTAAATTTTCTCCACCACTCATGAGAGATGATTATATTATCCATTACTTAACCGAACCTTAAAATAAATGCTAAGAATCCCTCACAAAACTGATTATAAAGCCTTTTCCTTCAAATCTTATTCTCATATTGTAGTATCTTTAGTACGAACTATTGGAGGCTTAAACCGTTCACAAATCAATTAAAATTAGCATATTTTATATTTATCTTAACAAAGATTACTAAATATAATCTTCAAGTATATGTTGATTCTTAACCTATAATCAGTTATAATTACAATAGAAATGAAAGCACTTCAGTAAAATGAGTAACATTTGTTAACATTTTTGCTTAAATATTTTTAATATGATTAAAAAATAGAGAATTATTTTCTCAAAAAATAAATAAGTAAAAGCCGTAAAATAACGGCTGTTTTTATTCAAATTATATTTTCAGGAGTAGTTATGTCCCTCAAAAATTTTTTAGAACTCGTCGAAATTAAAACTAAAATCGCCAGTATTTTCCCTTACATTATTGGTTTACTTTTTAGTTTAAGCTATTTTAAAATGATAAATATTGGCCTATCTCTCGTATTTTTAATAGCTATGCTCCTTTTTGATATGACCGTAACTGCTATTAACAATTATCAAGATTTCAAAAAAGCCAAAGATGAAGAATACAAAAAGCAAGAAAACATCATTGGTCAAGCCAATCTTTCCACCCGATTGATAGCTTCTATTATCTTGTTTATGCTTATTTTGAGCCTTTTTTTAGGATTTCTCCTCGCTTATTTTATTGGCTGGCTTTTCTTTATTCTTGGTGGAATCGTCTTCTTTATTGGCGTTTTCTATACCTATGGTCCTATTCCACTTTCACGTATGCCTTTAGGAGAAATTTTTTCTGGTGGGACAATGGGCTTTGGAATTTTTGCAATGATCATCTTAATCAACAGCGCTCAATCACCTATTTTTAACCTAAATCTTGATTTTACAAACGACTCTTTTAGCTTTACTGGTAGTATTTTTGCAGCCATCGCCATGATAATTGCAAGTTTACCACTCATTTTTACCATTGCAAACATCATGCTGGCCAATAATTTACGTGATTTAGATAGCGATATAAAAAATCATCGTTACACATTAGTTTATTATATCGGTCGTTCAAACGGAATCAAACTTTTTCAACTTTTGATGTATTCTTCCTATTTAGCTATTATTCTTGGATTTATCTTTAGAATATTTGAATGGCCAACTTTACTTAGTTTACTCACTTTTCCAATTATCAGAAAGAATCTAAAATCTCATGCTAGTCAAGTTCCAAGTCCTCGCAGCTTTGTTTATTCACTGAGAAATATGGTTCTATTTAACAGCGCTTATGCTGTGAGTCTGTTTTTATCAATCCTTTGGCAATATTTAAGCAACTAAAAAAAGTGATAGAATATCACTTTTTTATTTTTCATTTAAAACCTGACGAAGCTGTTCTCTAGCAATCACTTCATCTTCTCGTCTAATCAAAAAGGTCAAATAATCTCCTGCTTGTAATTCGGTATTCCCGTGTGGAATAATATCCTTACCTGAACGATGAACCGAAACAAGCAAACATCCTTCTGGTAAATGTATCTCTGACAACTTCTTACGATCCGCAACTGAATCAAATTGAACAATTGTTTCAAACATCATCTGCTTATCCGAATCATCAACATCAATTTCTTTTTCTTTCAACATGTTCTCTAATAAAGAATCATAAATTGGCTCAGATTGTAATAAATCAGCAACGACATAGGCAATTAAAGAGACAAGAGCCAGAGGAAGTAAATGGTCAAATGAACCAGTCATTTCCACCAAAAGAAGGATTCCAGTCATCGGTGCTCGAACAATTGCTGTAAAAGTCCCAGCCATCGCTAAAATTACTAGATTGGCAAACAAATGGCTTGGAAGATGAAAAAGTGAAATGACAATTGTCGCAAAAACAGCTCCAAGACTAGCACCCAAAACTAACAGGGGAAAGAAAATTCCTCCTGGCACCCCCGAAGCATAAGATACCATTGAAATCAGATATTTCCCAATGAGAATCAAACATAGAAAGGCTAATCCCATTCCTAAACTAAAGGAATCCATTAAACGATGGCCACTCCCAATTATATTAGGAAACAATAAACCAGTTGCCCCAACCACTAAAAAAGTAAGTAAAACACGAAGAAATGGACTTTTTATTTTCTTCATCAAATTTTGACTTGTGAGGAGTGTCCAGTTATAAAAAGCACCGAAAAATCCTAAAATAATTCCTAAAATAATAAGTAGCCAATAATTTGAGAGTTCAATTGAACCAACAATTTGGAAATGAAAAACTGGACCACTCCCAAACATTATTCGTGCAACCATATCAGCAACCATTGCTGAGGTCATACAAGTTAATAAAATCAATGGAGAAAAGTATTTAAATACTTCTTCCAAAGTAAACATGACACCTGACAAAGGGGCATTGAAAGCAGCAGATAAACCAGCAGATGCCCCAGAAGCAATTAGAATTCTTTTATGACGTTCAGTTTCAGCCAACCGGCTAGAAACCATCTGACCCATTGAAGCCCCAAGTTGAACTGAGGGACCCTCACGCCCCAGTGATAGACCTGCAAACATTGCTAAAGTCCCAGCGATAAATTTAGCAAAAGCCGTCGTGAACCAATTATTTTTAAAATAACCCTGTAATTGCCCTTTAACTTGTGGTATCCCAGAACCTGAACTCATCGGGTATTTCTTCATAAAGTAAGTAACCACAAACGCTAAGAAAGCCAAACCCAAAATAAGGAGGGGAATAAAAATAAGGTGTGAGCTAACGAAGCGATAAATACTCAAGCCCCAAGTTTCAGCTTTTTCCAGTGCCAACCGATAAAGACTGGCCAAAAAACCCGCAGTCAATCCCACGAGTACACTTAGAAAAAGCAGATAAAGATTTTTATTTGTTGATTTCTCTATATCTTTTAATTTCATTACTACTTCCCTACTAACGCTTATTTTAATAAATTTTTAAGCAAGATTATTATACCATAAAATAGATTCCTTATGTTTTGTACTTTTAATAATATACACATCACCTGTATAAATTTACTCAAAAAGGCACTCAATCGAGTACCTTTAATTTTTTAACTACAGATTTACTTAAAGTTTTCTATCTTTCCAAAAAAGAAAGAGCCCGAAAAACATCATCAAATAAAATGGAAGTGTCAATGCAGTAATTTCTAGTGGTATTCTTACAACAAAAATAAGAATAATGAGAGAGATAGATAAGACTAAACCTCTATACTTAAAAATTGATTTTGGAATTCGTGGCCAAACATAGATTTGTAAAAGAAATGAGATGACGATAATCGCCAGCCATAAAACTAAAACCATCACTCTACCTCCTTGTTAAGTTTAATTCTCTTTTTTTCCCTCAGAATCTCGTTTACTATCATGTATTAAATAATAGATACCTAAGCCAATTAAAAGAATAGAGAATAAAACTACTGGGAACAAGCCATCATTTTTTACAAAAACAAAGAAACTAAGAAGTAATACCGACGAAGACATGATAATCATTCCTCTTTTCCTTCGGCCATAGCTGATTAAAAAAGAATCTTTATATTTTTTTCCTATTAAGTAAGCCCCCCAGATTATCAATAGTATAGCGATACTAAGTAACATTTTAATACCTCTTTTCTAAAATAATCAGATTATACAGCGTAAATAGAATTATTCATCTGAGTTTTACTCTAATAATCTACATCACTTTCTTTTTTGTGGAAATTGAGAAATTCCTGTCAACAAAGAACTTCCTTCTCCCCAAGCTACTTTTCTTTCAGCTCGAAGTTCCTTATAAAAACTCAAGACTTCTTGAGAAAGTTGAGAACTAATAACCAAGGGAAGTAAGGCATTTCTAAAATGAACTAATTCGAATTCAAGGTTTTTACTTTTTTCAATTCGTTCGCGATAATTCAATAATATTTCTTTCTCACGTGATTTAAGTTCTGACTTATTTTTCAGAAGTTCATCAATTCGTTTTAGGATTTTTTCTTTATTTTCTTTCTCCTTTTTAAACATGTTATATTTTCTCCTTTCTACCAGTTTACTCCTTGAGCATTAAATACGTAAATTGCGGCTCCCATTGGACCTCTCGTTTGAGCAAAAACATACTTATGATTTACTTGATCATAATAAAGTGCTCCAGAAGCAGTGTTTTGAATAAATGTTAGATTAGAAGTATTGGTCCAATATCCACTATCTGAACTACCACCTTCAAATTCCATATTCATCCGTGGTAGTATTCTTAAAGGAGCTATTACTTCTTGAGAATTCGAAACAACTGAATCGGCAGACACTGATATTGAGTAAAATTCTGAAAAAACTGCTAAAGCTATTAGGATTACATAAATTTGTTTTGGTTTCATAAGAATTTCCTTCTTTCTATTATATTTTTGTACAATTTTTTTATTTTTAAATATATTTCCCTTTCTATTTAATTTTCGAGCGCGCTTTCTTTTATCTTTAATTTTATTTTAGCAGAAAAAAAGCCTCATTTTTAAATCATTGCGGAAATGCAACGAAGTAATCTGGAGACTTTTTTATGTTAATAATTTTCCTAAAAGCTTTTGATAGCGTTTTTGATAATAATCTGCTAAATCTTTATACCCAACTTGTCGAAAAATTTCAATGGCATTTTTGATTTGCTTTTCACCGCTTATCTTGTCTTTGAAACAATAGCTATAAAAACCATGTGCCAGATTTCTTAGATTTTCAACATAGAGGTCGTAGAAATCATCTTTAGGGTAACTTTTTTGCAAGATACTTTTAGCTGAGTCACGAGCTCCTTTTGAGGAAAGCAAAACGACCGCTCGATACGAAGATTGAAGAACTCTTCTGCGATATTTAAAAACACCATATAAGTGTTTACTCTTCCCCCAGAGTTCTTTCATCAAATACATAATTTCTCGTTCACTGAAACTATCCAAAGTCAGATAAAAAATCGAAAGTTCAAAATAGCCCCATTCTCCAACATCATAGAGATATTCAACCACATCGTCAGCTTCCGTTTGTGTCAGGATTTCATAACGACTTTTCGCACAATAAGCTAGCATTTTTGAATCATATTCCATAGCTTCTAGATAGAGATTGTGAAGTTTATCAACGTCATCTACAATATCCGCAAGAATTATATCTTCTAAAAATTCTTCTTTATAATCCATTGAAAAATTATTGATAAAATGTTCATACTCAGCTAAAGTCACATTCATCTCTTGCAGCGCACTATCCAAGCGTTCAAAGCTTATCATGGTTTGACCTAATTCAAATCTTGATAAACTCGCTTTTGAAATTCCTATTTCTGAAAAATGAGAAAGCGAAAAATTCTTTTGTTCTCGTAGTTTTTTAAAAATTTCCCCATAACGTTTATAAGGCATATTTTTTCCTCGAAATTTTTATTTTTTATTGACCGATTACTTTTTACCAATACGAATATTTGATTTAGGTTTTTTGGATTTAGTGGCAAAATGACTTGCGATTGCTCCACCGCCATGTTTTTGATATTCTACGGCAACAAAGCCAGCTTTTCTAAAAAGTTCCTCAAGTGTCTTGGCATCTGGAAAATCTTCTGCTGATTTTTGAAGCCATTGATATTCTTTTAAAGATTTGGCAAAAACTTTACCAAAAAAGGGCATGACATTTTTAAAATAAAGTTCAAAAGCTTGTTTATAAATTGGCAATGTGGGGTGCGAAGTTTCGATACAAACTACTCTGCCCCCTGGTTTTAATACACGAAAAATTTCTTTTAATACAGTAAGATAGTCAGGTGTGTTTCTTAAACCATAACCAATCGTAACTACATCAAAACTTTCATTTTCAAAAGGTAATGCCATTGCATTTCCTTGGAGAAATTCAATATTTTTCTTCGCTTCTTCTTTGAGTTTAGCCTTAGCAATTTCGAGCATATTTTCTGAAAAATCAAGACCAATTACTTTACCAGAAGGGCCGACACTTTCAGATAAATCAAAAGTCCAGTCTCCAGTTCCACAACACAAATCAAGAATAGACAGACCAGTTAAATCTCCCATTCTTTTCATTGTTTTAGCACGCCATAAATCATGTTGTTTAAAACTGATAATGGCGTTCATTTTATCATAATCTGATGAAATACTATTAAAAATTTCTTGTACACGTTCTTCGTTTACTTTTGTCATAGACATATTATAGCACAAGTTCTCCCTTACTATTTGCTCATTATGATTATAAATAACAGAAAAACTACTGACCAGTCTGTCAGTAGTTTTCTTAACATTAATGGAAGAAATGACTCTTGCTTCCGATTTCGGAAATCTTCTTCGTTTTATCTTCAAAGTGTGGGAAGAGGAAGGCACCTATTGCAACAAACACAATTGATACTGCTACAAGGATAATTATCGCAAACCAAGCATTTGGCCAGTAAATTCCTCCCGCTGATTCTCGTAAAAGGTTGACAGCGTGAGTAAATGGTAAATAAGGATTAATGGCTTGGAAGAATTTTCCAGAAACTTGGATTGGATAGTTCCCACCACCACCAGAAATGGAAAGAACCAGGATGATAATCGCTATTCCTTTACCTACATTGCCAAACAGTGCGACCAGAACATAAACCATTATCATAAAGGCTATGGATATTAGTAAGGCAAAGAGAACACTGTAGAATGGATCTCTTACATCTACTCCTAAACCAAAATAATTTCCAAGCGTTACGATCAAAGCTTGAGCAAGTCCAATGGCTACGAAACTTCCCATTCGAGCAAAGAATTGTTCACGTTTAGAATAACGTTTTTTATCTTTATCTGATAAGTGAACCTCCGTTGTTGCCAAACTTGAAAGTAAGACTGCACCGACCCACAGACAAAGCGCAGTATAGAAAGGTGTACTTGCTGAACCATTGTTGGCAATCGGGTAGATTTGATTTTCTTGGACTTCAACTGGTTGTGTCAGGAAGTCACTTTCTTTGGTTGCATCTAATTTTAGGAGTTTGACGATTTCACCTAAGTCAACTTCTTTTTCACCTTTTTGAATGGCTGCGGCTGCTTTTTGAATTCCTGATTTGATTTCAGGCCAATCATTTTGGATTAAATCATTGGCTTGATTCAAAGCAGACTCAACATCAGGCATTTTATCATTTGCCATTGTTAAGGTATCTGTCAAATCTTTACGAACACCAGCATAATCATTTTTAAAGAAATCAGAAGCTGTCCCTAACTTAGTTTTAAGAGTAGGAAACTCATTTTTATAGAGATTAGCTCCTTCATTAATTGCATTAACAATCGTTGTCATATTGCCATTTAACATTACATTCGCATCATGAATTTCTTGTTTAATGGCTGGCATTTCGCCTTGATATTTTTCTAAAATGGTAATAGCATTAGAAACTGTTTGACTTGTTGAATTTAGTAAGGCATCAAAGTCGATTTGTTGAGCTTGATTTAATAAACCTTTAGCGTCTGTTATGGTATTAATTAAGGTTGTTAGAGCATTATTAATTGTACTACTAATCTCACTGACATCAATTTTACTAATTAAATCAGAAATATTATTTACTACATCATTGATTTGTGATAGATAAGCTCGAATTTTAGAGACATCACCCTCTTGCACTAAGTCATTTAGGTGACTCATTCTGGTACTAAGTTCTGACAAGAGCGAATCTAGATTAGTTAATTGCTCAATAGTAGAATCTAAATCGTGATTTCCATTGCTTTCTTGCACCTGCTTCATATATTCAACAATATTTTGAATGGCTTCTCTTTGCTTAGCAATGTTATTAGTAAAATTGGTAATTAAGCTATTTATTTGTTCCTTTTCATCATCAGTTAATTGATTATCGGCAATCGCTTGATCAATAACAGAAATAACGGATGAAGTATTTTTTGAGAACTCTTGAATTGATTGAAGTGTTATTTGAACGCTATTTGTAATGCTAGGCAATGCACTCTGCATTTTTTTCGCCGCATCCAAGGTTATAGTCCCCAAACTATCAGCATCTTGTCCCAATTTTTTAATGTCTGGCATTGATTTTTGGACTTGATTGATAATTTGTAAACCTTGTTTGGCTTCTTGAATACCTTGAGTCATGGTACTTTCTACTGACGCAAAGTCATCATCAATCATCGAGATTTGTTTTCCAGCATTTTGAATCTCAGGTATTTTCTCTTGAAGGGTCAAAACGAGTGAAAAACTTTTATCAATTTCTGGCATTTTATCATTTAATTTAATGACCTTTTGACCTAAAGCATCTACTTCTGGTAAATAAGTGATAAATTCATTAGCTTTTGCCAGTTTTTCTTTAATTTCTGGCATTTTTCCATGAAGGTCAACAACTTGTTGAGTGTATTTATCAATGGTTCCTAAATTATCATTAGTTGATAAAATCGCTGATTTAACCTTCTGAATACTTATCATGTTTTTATCAATATCGTAACCAATTGTATTGAAGGTTTTTAAAAGGGTACTACTTGCCGTTTTGATAAACTCTTCAGAAATTTGCGATTGTAGAGAAGAGGCTCCTTTTGATGTTATTTTGGGAGCGATGGCATTGATTTTTTCGTTAATTGAATAAACAATTTGTGGTTTTTTAATATCTCCCGTGGTGAAACTTAAGAGGTCTTTTGAAAAATCCTTTGGTAAATAGATCCCAGCATAGTATTTCCCAGATTTCACACCTTTATCTAAATCTGCTTTGGAATCAACAAATTTCCAGCCTAATTGGTGATTTTTCTTTAAATTTTTCAGTACTTCATCACCAATATTGATGGTTTTATCTTGAAAACTTGCCGATTTATCTGCACTATAGACCGCAATTGGCAGTTGCGAAGTATTGGCATAGGGGTCCCACAGGGCTTTAATATTAAACCAAGCATATAAAGAGGGAATTATCATTAGGGCGACAATTAAAAAAGTCGCCACGGGATTTTTAAATATTCGCTTCCAGTCTAGGGCAAACAACTTCCATGTATTTTTAATACTTTTCACTTCTTATCCTCATCATTCTTATCTCACTTGTAACTTTTTAAATTTCTTAAATATCATCGAGGCTTTTTCATACTTCATGACTGCGGATTTAAAAATTACGCAATACACGATTTTATCATATTTCATAAAAAAGTTCTAGCACTGCTTCCTTTTAATGGACACTTGCTTAACTATTGTAAATTTTTCTTGCTAGATAAAAATCTTAAATCAAAGAAATGTTTTGTTTGATAAAAAAAGGAGGAAAGCCCCCCCTTTTTAATTATTCATTTGTTAAATCTTCACCGTTGCTTGCAATAACTTTCTTGTACCAGTTAAATGATTTCTTAGGCGTCCGTTTCAAACTTCCTTTACCATAATCATCTCGGTCGACATAGATGAATCCATAACGTTTGCTCATCTCACCCGTTCCTGCTGATACTAAGTCAATACATCCCCAAGAAGTATAACCTAATAGTTCAACGCCATCAAGTTCAACTGCTTTCTTCATTTCTTTGATGTGTGCAGCCATGTAATCAATTCGGTAATCATCAGCTACAAATCCATTTTCATCAGGTTTATCTACTGCTCCTAAACCATTTTCTACAATAAATAATGGTTTTTGATAGCGGTCATAAATAGAATTCATTGTGATTCTTAAACCAAGTGGGTCAATTTGCCAACCCCATTCACTGGCCTCTAAATAAGGATTTTTTACAGATTCAAAGATATTTCCAGCTGATTTATCTGCATCCTCATCCTTGACTTTAGCGACTCGACTTGCATAGTAACTAAATGAAATAAAGTCAACTGTGTTTTCAGCAAGGATTTCTAAGTCGCCTTTTTCAATCGGAAGTGTAATTTCTTCACGCTCTAATCTCTTTAAAAGGTAGTTTGGATATTTTCCACGTGATTGAACATCAATGAAAAAGAGATTATCATGATTTTGTTTTTGAGCTTCAAAAACATTTTCTGGATTACAATCAAATGGATAGTAATCTCCAGCAGCTAACATACAACCTATCTTATTTTCTGGGTCAACTTCATGTCCAATTTTTGTTGCTAAAGCCGATGCTAATAGTTCATGATGAGCGGCTAAGTATTTGGCTTGTTCTTTATTTTCTCCTTCTTCAAAAACAAGTCCTGCTCCCATAAATGGAGCATGTAGGAGCATATTAATTTCATTAAATGTCAACCAATAGCGAACCAATCCTTTATAACGAGTAAAAATTGCTCTGGCTAAATTTTCATAGAAACCAACCATTTTTCGATTACGCCAGCCACCGTATTCTTTAATTAAGTGGACAGGGCAATCAAAGTGAGTAATGGTTACTAAGGGTTCAATTCCTAAACGTTGGCATTCTCTAAAAATATCTTCATAAAATTGCAAGCCTTCTTCATTTGGCTCTTGTTCATCACCTTTTGGAAAAATTCTTGTCCAAGCAATAGACATTCGATAGGTTTTAAATCCCATTTCAGCAAAAAGTGCGAGGTCTTCTTTCCAATGATGATACATATCAATCGCTTCTTTTGCTGGATAAAAATGGTCTTCATCGAATTCAAGGTGCTTCATTTCCCCTGTAATAATTGGAAAACGGTCTTTTCCGTGTGGAACAAGGTCGACATTGGCAAGCCCACGTCCTCCCTGATTATAGCCGCCTTCACATTGATTAGCTGCAGTTGCTCCGCCCCAGAGAAAATCTTTACTAAATGGCATAATAGATGACACTCCTTTTTTATTCTTTTTTTCATTTTAACATTTTTTTATGACATTTGATAGCGATTTCATCTATTTTTTGAAGCGTTTTCTATAATTTTATAAATAGAAAAGACTCAAATTAATTTGAGTCTTTTTCTTTTTCTGGTTCTGCCCAATTTCTTCGCAAACTAAAATGGTCTGGAACTAAATCATATCCTGGCTGGCAAAATGGGTGACAACGTAAAATACGTGCTGTTCCCATTGCCAAACCTTTGGCTGGTCCATGTTTTTCAATGGCCTGAATCATGTAATTGGAGCAGGTAGGATAATAGCGACAGGCTGGTGGCAAGGCTGGAGAAATCCAGCGTTGGTAGCCATGTACTGCTTTTACTAATACTTTTTTCATCTATTTCACTTTATTAAGTAAGAACTTATCATCATTCTTGCTAGTTTTACTGACAGACATTATCAGTTCTTTACTTTTACTGACAGAAATATTTTGGAACATCTGTCAGTAAATTTTTATTTCAAAAGACTAAGAATATCAGCAACCATAAGTTCTGGTGTCAAATGATAACGATTGTAAAGTTCTGTCACTGGAACAGAATCATTAAATTCACGTTTCGCACCAAAGTTCAAAACTTTAACATCATACTTACCAAGGAAGGAAGCAACTTTTTGACCAAATCCTCCGTCAAGAATTCCATCTTCGATCGTTGCAATAACTTGATGATTTTCAACTAAGTTTTCAAGGAAAGCTTGGTCCAAATCGTTGATGAAAAGTGGATTTATTAAAGTTGCATTAATTCCATTTTCAGCCAAAACTTTAGCTACTTTTTCACCATGTGAATAAAGACCACCAAGTGCCAAGAGGGCAACTTTTTCGCCTGATTTTGTCATTTGATATGAAGGGGTTGAATAATCTGTGAGAACAGTCGGACGTGATTCTAAGCCGTGTTCTGGCATTTGAATCACAACTGGTTCTTCATGTTGCTCAAGTGCCCAATCAAGAATTGAAATAAATTCTTCTTCAGAAGTTGGAGCAAGATATTTGATATTTGGAATGTTTGAAATCCAAGTCATGGCTGATGAGCCTTGGTGTGTTTCATCTGAACCTGAAATAACTCCACCTTTAACAATAACAATTGCTGGTTCTTCATTAATTGCTAAGTCATGCCAAAATTGATCATAAGCACGTTGAACAAAAGTAGAATTGTGGAAAATAATTGGACGAGCACCAGCCGCAGCCATTGCACCTCCAAAAGTAATGGTAAATTGCTCAGCAATTCCTGCATCAATATAACGGTCAGGATATTTAGCTGCAAATTGTTTCAGTCCAAAGATTCCTGGAATTGCTGCATTGATGGCAACAAGAGGAAGGCCTTCTGAAACCTTTTTATCCATGTAATCCAACATAACTGAACTATAAGATTTACCAGAATCAAACACTTTTGATTGACCAGTTTCTAAATCGAAAGGCATGTGCCAGTGAAAAGCTTCTTTATTTTCAAGAGCTGGTTGATAACCACGTCCTTTTTCAGTATGAATATGAAGGACAATTGGATGATCGATATCTTTTACTTCTTCAAATAGGTGAATTAAAGATTCAATATCATTTCCATTTTCAAGATATTTATAATCTAAACCAAAAGTTTTAAAGAAGTTATTTTCGGCTTGACCATTTGTCGCCCGAAGTTCGGCAAGGTTACGGTAAAGTCCTCCATGATTTTCAGCAATTGACATTTGATTATCATTAACTAAAATAATGAGGTTTCCTTTGAAATCTCCGGCATTATTGAGGGCTTCCATAGCAAGTCCCCCAGAAAGTGAACCGTCACCAATGACCGCAACAATGTTGCCTTTGTCATTTGTCAAATCACGCGCTTTGGCATAACCTAAGGCGTTAGCAATTGAAGTTGAGGTATGGCCAACTGTGAAAAAGTCGTGTTCTGATTCTCTTTGACTGGTGTAAGGTGTGATGTCATGGAAATGTCCATCAGTAAATCCATTTTTACGTCCAGTTAAAATTTTATGTGGATAAGTTTGGTGAGAAACATCCCAAATAAACTTATCAATCGGTGAATTGAAAACTTTATGAAGGGCAATTGTTAATTCAGTCACACCCAAGTTTGGACCAACGTGTCCACCGATGTTTGATACTTTATGAAGAACTGCTGTTCTAATTTCTGAAGCTAATTCTTCTAGTTCTTGATTTGATACTTTTTTTAAATCCGCTGGGCTGTCTATTTTTTCTAACACTGACATCTCTGATTTTCTCCTTTTTAGATTTACTTAGTTATTTACTAACAGAAATTGTCTTTAAAAACTAGTAAATCGACTGACAAAATTGTCATAATTTGAATGTTACTATTATCTTATCATAATTTGTCAGTAATTTTTTCCTATCATATTTTACAACTTTTGGAAAATTTTTGCAGGATTTGAAATTGTGCTATCCACACGAATTCTAACAATGAATTTTGTACCTTTAGGTTTATTATCTTCAACTGTAATCTTCCCATTGTAAGCTTCAACAATTTGTTTGGCCAGAGAAAGACCCAAACCTAAGCCACCTTTTTGACGCGTTCTTGCTTTATCTACTCGGAAAAAGCGGTCAAAGATTTTTTTCTTATCTTCATCAGAAATTCCTTCACCATTATCGGCGACAGCAAAAACTAAGAATCCCCCATTTTTTTGAACATCTACAGAGATTTCACCCTCATCACCCGTGTATTTAAGAGCATTATCAAATAAGATGGTCAGCAATTGTTTAATCAGGGCTTGGTCCAAATTAATCGTTCCATCTAATTTCAAATGGCCTGAAAACTTTTTACCTGCGTTTTCAGCAAGCATTTCATAGCTATTAAAAATATTCTCAAAATAAGTTGCCGTAGTCGCCTCTGGCTCAATTCTGATTCCAGAATCTCGACGAGCTAAGTTCAGTAAGTTACTTGTTAATAAACGCATATTACGAACTTCTGATAAACTTTCAGAAATATTTTCTGATTCATCAATAATTGTTGCGGTTGGCTTTTGGAAAAGTAATTCTAGACGATTTTGCAAGATTGCCAGAGGTGTTCTCAATTCATGTGAAGCATTTTCAACAAATTCTTTTTGTTTTTCATAAGCAGCCAGAATAGGTCTTAAAGTCCAGTTTGCAAGATATAGACTAATAATTATTGATAGTAGCCAGAAAGTAATCATTGTTGTCACAATGACCCACATGGCCCGGCTCATGGCATCTTGAATTTGGTCAACGTTTGAAAAAATTTGCATATAAACTGGCGTCACAGTACCATCTGAATTTGTAATGATAAATTGCGATGTTGTGTAATAACGATAGTGCAAATTATCTCCATAAGGATTTTTTACAGATACTGTCTGAATTGTATTTATATGTTTTTCATTAAATTTCATTGCTTTTTGCAAAAGACTCATGCCAAAGTTTGTACTTATATTTGCATTTGAGCCCGTTGATGGCATAAAGTTTTTTCCTTCTGAATCATAAAAAATTACACTATTATTTGGTCCATAAAAGCCACTATCTTGTGAATTATTTGTTCCTAATTGATTATTCGCTGCTTCTTCCAAAAACACTCGGTTTTGAGCCAAATTGTGTAAATTTTGGTCAGTCGCTCGATACATTCCTAATTGCATGACTTGAATAATAATCACGGCTAAAGCAACAAAAATGACTGTAAAAGCTAGAAAAAAATGAAGGAAATTTTTCCCATCATTTTTTACAATAGCTGAAGATTTAATTTTTTTAATTATTTTCTTCAAAGAGGTCTCATTTCTAGATAGATTTACTGACAGAACTTTTTGTTAATTTAATAGATGAATTTCACCTCTATACAATAAGCTGTCAGTAAAATTTTATCTCAGGATATAGCCAACATTTCGCAAGGTTGAAAGATTATTGACAAATTCTGTATCTTTCAATTTTTTCCGAATTTTACTCATATAAACTTCAACAACAGTTACTGTTGTATCACTGTCATAGCCCCAAATCCGGTCAAAAATTTGCTCTTTTGGCAAAATAACATTTTGATTTTGCATTAAATAAACGACTAAATCAAATTCTTTTCCGATTAAATCAACAGGTTGATCATCAACTAAAGTTGATTTATTTGATAAATTCAAACGAATATTTCCATAAGTTAAACCGTTTGAATCTTCTAATTTACCTGTCCGTTTCAAAAGTGCTTGAATACGTGCTTTTAGTTCATCTAAATAGAAAGGTTTTGTTAAATAATCATCTGCTCCAATGTCGAATCCGTGCATTTTATCATCCAAAGATTCCTTAGCAGTCATGATTAAGACTGGCGTATCTACATTTTGCTCACGTAATTCCTTTAAGACTTCAAAACCATTCTTTTCTGGAAGCATTAAATCAAGCAAAATTAAATCATAAATTCCCAATTCTGCCTCATAGAGTCCTTCAACTCCATCATAAACCTGTTTGACTTGCGCAAATGATTTTAAGAAATCGTAAACAGATTTTGAGAGTGATAAATCATCCTCCACTAATAAAATTTTAATCATTGAATCCATCCCTTTTCACATTTTTTAGGGCTCATAATTTATAAATTATTTTTAGTTAAATTGCTTGGAAAGTCAATAAAACTGCGCCCATCCCTTTCTATTATTTTACACTATTATCATATTTTTGTCTTGTACTAGGCTTAACCTTATCTTAAACAAAACTAAAAAAGCTAGAACTTAAATTCTAGCTTTTGTTGATTCTCTAATAATTAATTCAAAAGGAATAATTGATTTTTCTGGCAAATTTTCTTTCTTATCTCGTAAGTCCAAGATTTTCTTAATTGCACTTGCCCCTAATTGCTCAATATGAATGTCAAAAGTTGTTAAATAAGGATGAATCATTGCTCCAAAGATAGAGTTGTTGTAAGTAATTAAACTCACATCTTCTGGAACATTTAAACCTTGACTTCTTAGACATTCCACAACTTTTAAAGACAAGACATCATCCATAACTACAAGAGCTGTTTCATTTCGCAAGGAAAAATTAGCATCCATAAACAAAAGGTCATGATTGAGTCCAAGCTTCTCGGCCTCATCTTTAAAACCTTGATAACGTTCTTCAAAAACTTCGGTTTCTTTCGTATCGGTCACAAATGAAATATTTTGATGTTTTAATTGTGCTAAATGACGAACAGCCTCGCGTCCAAGCAGCATATTATCATTATCCACATGGGTAATTTCATTTTTTCCTTCAGCCGGAGTTCCAACTAAAACAAAAGGAACCTTATTTTCTAATAAATAATCGCGAACTTCATCATTTTTTCCAGCGTAAAGCACGATAAATCCGTCAACACGCTTTTCTGAATATTGAAGTTCAATCTGTTTTTTCAACTCTTTAGCTGAATGCCCAGTCGCAATAGCGATTGAAACATCGTAATCACGAGCTGTTTCATTGATTGAGGTCAATATTTTCATAAAGAAAGGTTGGCTCGCTTTGTCAGCCACTGGCGGGAAAACAACACCAATTGTATTTGTTTTTCCCGAAGCTAGAATCTGAGCCGCTGCATTCCTTCGATAACCTAATTCATGCATGGCTTTGCGAACTTTTACTTTTGTTTTGTCCGAAATCTCTGAACTATCTTTAATGACCCGACTGACCGTTGAGGCATTAACACCAGCTTTTTTTGCAACATCTTTAATTGTAACTGCCATATTTTCACTTGAGACTAGCTAAACCCAACCCAGCTCAACTCAGCGCTCCTTTCTCTTTCTTTTATTTAACACTCTGAAATTTTATTTTGCCAAATTTTCGATTAATTTTCAACTATTTTTTAGATTTTTGATAAAAAAGTCATTTAAAGACATCAAATTACTTTGTTTTTGTAATATAAAAATCTCTTAACTCAATTTTTTCACCATAAATTTCAAGATTTAAGGCTTGACCACGTAATAATTCAAGTTTCACTTCTTGACCAACAGAAATTTTTAATAAACGTCCGCGATAGTTAATGTGAAAGGCATAACCCGTCCATGCTTGTGGTAAAAATGGGGCAAAACTCAATTGACCATCCCAGGTTTTCATTTGGGCAAAACCATGAACAATCGCCAACCATGAGCCAGTCATTGATGTGATGTGAAGTCCATCTTCTGTGTCGTTATTATAATTATCTAAGTCAAGACGAGCTGTTCTTTCATACATTTCAACAGCCTTGTCTTCCATGCCAAGCTCTGCTGCTAAAATCGCATGAATGGATGGAGAAAGTGAGCTTTCATGAACAGTTAATGGTTCATAAAAATCAAAATTTCGTTGTTTTTCGGCTAATGAAAATTGATTGCCGAAGAAATAAATTCCTTGAAGCACATCTGCTTGCTTAATATATGGACTACGTAACACTCGATCCCAAGACCAATTTTGGTTCAATGGAAGATTTTTAGGGTCAAGTTGAGCCACTGGAGTCAAATCTTTATCTAAATAGCCATCATGTTGAACAAAGATACCCAATTCTTCATCTTCTGGATAATACATTTTATCCACAATTTCTGCCCAGTGAGCAATTTCAGCTCCTTCAATTAAATCTGGGCGTGGATATTTCGCTAAACTTTCAGCAGTATAAGTCAAAACCCAAGCTGCCAATTTATTAGTGTACCAGTTGTTATTGATATTATTTTCATACTCATTTGGGCCTGTGACTCCATGAATCATGTATTTATCATTTCGTTTACTATAATGCACACGGTCTGCCCAAAAACGAGCAATTTCAATCAAAACTTCTAAACCTTCATGAGCAAGATAAGTTTCATCTCCTGTGTAGTTGCTGTAGTTATAAATCGCATAAGCCATTGCTCCATTACGGTGAATTTCTTCAAATGTAATTTCCCACTCATTATGACATTCAACACCTGTAAAAGTAACCATTGGATACAAAGCACCTTTAAGTCCTTGTTGCCGGGCATTATGTTGTGCTTGCGGCAATTGATTATGACGATATTTTAAAAGATTTTTAGCAACTTTTTCATCAGAAAGCGCCAAGTATAATGGAACGGCATAGGCTTCTGTATCCCAATAAGTTGCTCCGCCATATTTTTCTCCAGTAAATCCTTTAGGGCCAATATTTAAACGTTCATCTTCGCCGTAATAGGTAGAGAAAAGTTGGAAAAGATTAAAGCGAATCCCTTGTTGAGCTTCTGCTGAACCGTCAATTTGTACATCAGCAATTTCCCAACGTTTTTTCCAAGCGATTTCTTGTTCTTTATAAAATTCATGATATGTTTTCTTAGAAATTTCAAGGGTCAAATTTGATAGCACCTTTGTTAAATTTGAGGGTTCAACATCACGACTTGTGACAACCAAAACATTTTTAATAAAGGTGAGTGGTGCATTTTCTATTAATTTTGCTTCGTAAACATCTAAAACAGAACTTTCTCTTGTTTCTTGCTTAACTCGAGTAAAATCGCCTGCAAAGCTTTGTTTAGCTGCTACCGTAAATTGTTCAACTCCAAATGGATTAGGAATTGTTTCAGTGACAATAACTGAACCTGTAGCTGTATTATCAAGGTTTTTTACTGTCCAAAATTTTTCATCGTAGTTGGAATCTTCATTACGAACATTTGCATCAATGATTGAGGCTGTACGGATTTGATGAATTTCACCATCTAAGCTTTCAAACATGAAAGCAAAAACCGCAAGTTCTTGTTGAGCAATTGAGAAAAATCTTTCGGCAGTCACACGTACTCCATAAGCTACATAAGTATAGGTGAGTACCCCTTTTTCCATATCAAGCGACAGATTAAAATCAGTCACGTGACTTGCGGCTAAATCAACTTCTTTGTCATCAATAAAAACTCTGACAGAAGCAAAATTGAGGGCATTGATTGCTTTACCAAAATATTCAGGATAACCATTTTTCCACCAACCTACACGTGTTTTATCTGGAAACCAAACCCCTGCAATGTAAGTTCCTTGGTGACTGTCGCCACTATAAGTTTCACTAAAATTTCCGCGCATTCCCATGTAGCCATTGCCAATGGAAGTAAGTGATTCTTGCAAACGACGGTCTTCTTTTTCAATCTGATTTGATGTGATTTTCCAAGGGTCAATGCCCATAATTCTTTTGATTTGTTTCATAGTGTTATCTTGTTCTCACCTTCTATTTTTTATAAACCCGATATTCCCAGGCTGACAGAACCATTTTTTCTTGAAATTTTTGATTTGAACTGCCCAAGACTCGTTGATAATTAATGACAGAACTTTCAGCAGAGCTGTCAGTAAAACTGTCAATTTTTGTAAAATCTAAATGAGCTTTTTTGTCAGCCAAATTGACAATAATTAAAAATTCAGCTCGTTCATAAACTAAAACTTGAGGATGTCTTTTAAAATGAAATTTAATTGAACCCTCTGAAATCGCTGGTTCTTGATGCCGTAATTCAATCAATTTTTTATAAAGTTCAATGAGTTCTTGATTAGTTTGACTATTAATAACAGAAAAATTTGGATTAATTTCCATCCAAGCTTGTCCACTTGTAAATCCTGCATTTTTAGAATTGTCCCACTGCATTGGTGTTCTTGAGTGTTCACGACTATTTTGGGTGACTTCTGCTAGTGCTTGATTTGCTGACAGTTCTGTCAGTTCAACGCGACCAACGGAAGATGTTGAATCGGCAGATTGAGGAACTGGCAGCTTTGCTGACAGTTCTGTCAGTAACATTTCATATTTCTTTTTAATCTCGTCAGCTCGCAATTGCTTTGCGTCAGTAAATGGAAAATTAGTCATCCCAAATTCCTGCCCTTGATATATGAAAGGCGTTCCTCTTAAGAGCATATAACTGACAGCCAACGCTTTTGCTGATTCTATTGAACCATCGCCAAAAGTATCAATACTTCTTGGTTGGTCATGATTTTCAATATACAAAGCATTCCAACCTCGTTCAAGCAAATCTTCTTGCCAACGCATAATGACTTTTTTATAGCCATAAATATCTCCTTGGCTGTTGTCAGTTGCTTTTCTAAGATTATGCTCTAATTCAAAAATCATATTGATATAGCCAGCTTCATCGGTCCAATCGGGCGCTTGCTTGGAGCGAACCCCTGAAGCTTCCCCAACAGTCAAAGCATCATATTCATCAAAAATAGCTTTCAAATCTGACATATATGTTTCAATCCCAGCAACATTCATGAAAGGCACCCACGGGCCGTCGCCTTTCCAAGATTTAATTTTATAGTTCCATGGCATTTTTTGAATGTGTGAAATCGCATCTAATCTGAAGCCATCTATTCCCAAATCTAACCACCAGCGAATCATGTCATAAATTTCTTGCCGAACTTTGGGATTTTTCCAATTTAAATCAGGCTGTTCTTTGGCAAAAACGTGAAAATAAGCTTGTTTTGTTTTTTCATCATAAGCCCAAGTTGAACCACCAAAAAAGGAAATCCAATCATTTGGCATTTGGTTAGGGCTAGCGTCTTCCCACAAATAATAATCACGGTAAGGATTATCTTTTGATTTTTGACTTTCTAAAAACCAAGGATGTTGGTCTGATGTATGATTGACTACCAAATCCATGATGACTTTCAAGCCATTTTCATGCGCTTTATCTAGTAATTTTTTAAAATCTTCAAGTGAGCCAAACATTTCATCAATGACTTGATAATCAGAAATATCATAGCCCCCGTCAACTTGTGGACTCTTGTAAATTGGATTTATCCAGATAAAATCAATCCCCAATTCACGTAGATAAGGAATTTTTTCAATGATACCATTGATGTCGCCAATGCCATCTCCATTGGTATCTTTGAATGATTTTGGATAAATCTGATAACCTACCATCTTGTGAAAATCATTTGTCTTTATTTTTTTCATAGTTTTACATTTTCATTTTTAAAGTCCCTAAACTGAACTTATTTATTTTTTCAAAATAACGGTGCTGTAAGCTGGAATTGTCAATTTTCCATCAGTTAATTTTGCTTGAGAACTACTGACAGAAAGTTGGTCAGTGATTTTTGTCCCAACAACGCTTTTTGGGAGTTTCATTGTCACATTTTCTGTATCGGAAAAATTATTGATAATAGTCAAATCCTTTCCATAATTAATGACAGACAAGCTCTCTTCACTGACAGAAATATTTTTCAATCTGTCAGTCGCAATTTCAGGATATTTTGCTTTGACCCGTAAAATTTTTTTGTACCAATTGAGCAGTGAGTTCGGATTGGCTTCTTGTTGAGCTACTGAGCCTCCGTCAGTTGTGGCAATTTCTGTCGCGCCTGGCACAGAAATGTCTGCTTTGGGAGAATCTGTCCCAGCAGCATTCCAAGGCATTGGCAAACGTTTATTTTGGTCAATGCCAGAACCTGTCAGCCCCAATTCCTCACCGTAGTAAATAAATGGATTTCCCGGCATCAAAAGATAAGTTTGAGCAGCCATTTTCTGCATGGATAAAGAACTTAAAAGGGTTGCAGATCGGTCTGTGTCATGATTACTCAAGAAAGGAGCGTCAATGGCTTTCGGGTTATCCGCATGAATTTCTTGGTCCCATGCTTCAATTTGTTGACCAAATAAAGAGCCTTCACCTAAGACTAAAGCCGAATTAATTGGACTTGAACTCGATTGCAAAGCATTCGGAAAGTCAAATAATGAATCAATACCTGATGGATAAATATCATCAATTGCCGAAGCCGTTGAAAAAACTTCGCCCACTAAATAAGCTTTTGGATTTTGCTTTTTGACCGTGTCTGTCAGCCATTTGGTAAAGGCCGTCGTTTTTTTGTCATCATTTGAGAAATAAAAACCGACAGCGTCCAAACGAAAACCAGAAACACCTTTGTCTAACCAAAATTTCGTAATTTTTGCAATTTCTTTTTTGACCTCAGGATTGGCAAGATTGAGGTCTGGCATGGATTTATCAAACTCTGACTCATAGTATTTGCCATTGCTGGCTAAACTATAACCCTCTTTTGCTGTATCCGACCAATTATAATAAGCCACATATTTTTTGTCGCCAGCTAGTGCTTTTTGAAACCAAACATTATCAGTCGCCGTGTGGTTAAATGGCATATCTAAAATCACAGCAATTCCTCGTTTTTTAGCTTGAGCAATCAGATTTTCAAAATCAGCCATTGTCCCAAATTTAGGATTAATTTCTTCGTAATTAGTGACATCATAGCCATGATAACTAGGACTAGCAAAAATCGGTGTCATCCAAAGTCCTTGCACTTTCAAATCCGTTGTAGAATTGGATTTTCCAGTATTCAAGTAGTCTAAATGTTGCGTGACCCCATTTAAATCACCTTCGCCATCATGATTTGAATCGGCAAATGAACTCGTAAATATTTCATAAAAATTACGATACAAACTCCTATCAACCTTTTGGCTGACAGCCACTTTTTTTACTGATGAATCTTTTGAATTTGCTTTTTGACAAGCACTTAAAGCACACGTCGCCAGTAAAGTTACTGACAGAAGTAAAAGCTTATTTTTCATAATATTCGTTCTCTTTTTCTTCCCAGTAAAGTCGGTCAGAATCAGTAATTTCGCGGAGAATTCGTGCTGGATTACCTACTGCAATCACATTTGCTGGCAAATTTTTCGTCACTACCGTTCCCGAACCCACAATTGTATTTTCGCCAATCGTAACGCCCGGATTAACAATTACTCCTGCACCAAGCCAAACTCGGTTACCAATCGTAATCGCTTTTCCATATTCTAGTCCACGCTGTCGAACTCCGGCATCTATTGGATGAGAAGCCGTAATCAGACTGACGCGAGGTCCAAACATCACATCATCGCCAATCGTAATCGGTGCAACATCCAGAAAAATACAGTCCATATTGGCATAAAAGCGCTGACCAATTCTTGTATTTTTACCATAGTCGATGTAAAGCGGTGGATTTACAAATAACTCATCGCCAGTTTGACCAAAAAGTTCTTTTTCAAGTGCCACAATTTTTTCTGTATCAAGTAGATTGAGTTGGTTAATTTCTTGATTTAATGCTCGATTATTATCAGGTTTGTATTCTGGTTCAACCTTACTTGCTTTATAGAGTTTGCCAGCAACCATTCTTTTAAATTCGCTCATTTTCACCTCACCCTTTTGCGCTTTAACTATTCCACTTCGCAAGCAAAGGCTTCCCAAGCTTTTAATTTAATCTGAGAAAGTTCAGGCAGGAAATTTTCATTGTGAATCAATAAGTCACGACAGACAAATCCTGTTTTAAATTGATTTTCTTCATCAGATAAATTGGCAACGACCAAATATTTCTTGCCCTTATAAGTCCGCAAATATGCAAAAACATCAGCCTCAGAATCAATCAACTTGAAGCCCCCATAAATGACCCAATCATGTTGTTTACGAAGTTCAATCAACTTTTGATAAGTATAAAAAACAGAATCAGGATCACTCATGGCTTGATCAGCATTAATTTCTTCATGATTAGGATTGACAGCGAGCCAAGGTTTTCCATCAGTAAAACCTGCATTTTCTCCAGCCGTCCATTGCATCGGTGTTCTTGCATTATCACGACCAACACGACGAATTGAATCCATGATTTCATTTTCAGAATGACCAGCAGCTAAGCGTTCAGCAAACATATTCCGTGACTCGATATCATTGACTTCTTCAATTGATTCAAAAGGATAATTCGTCATTCCAAGCTCTTCACCTTGATAAATATAAGGCGTTCCTTTCATCAAATGCAATAAAATCGCAAAAGCTTTAGCTGATTTCAAACGATATTTTCCATCATTTCCCCAATTTGAGACAATCCGTGGTAAATCATGATTATTCCAAAAAAGTGAATTCCAACCTTTTTCTAAAGCTTGCCATTTGGCTAAAATTTCTTTAAGTTTTGAAACTGAAAATTCCTTTTTATCCCATTTTTCACCCTCATCAAGATAAGCATTTGTGATGTGTTCAAATTGGAAAACCATTGATAATTCTTGACGTTTAGGGTCTGAATAAAGTTCCGCAATCTCTGGTGTTGCTCCCCAAGTTTCACCTACGGTCAGCAAATTTTTCTGACCAAAAGTTGCCTGATTCATCTCATGCAAATACTCATGTAATTTAGGCCCATTTCCTGTGATTTCTTGGTCAATTTCTTTCCCAATCAAGTCAATCACATCCATGCGAAAACCGCCGATTCCCTTATCAATCCAGAAATTCATCATGTCATAAACTTCTTGATGAACCTGAGGATTTTCCCAGTTTAAGTCTGGCTGACGCTTGCTAAAAAGATGAAGGAAATATTGGCCCGATTCCTCATCAAATTCCCAAGCAGAACCAGAAAAGGTAGATTGCAAAGCATTGGGTTCATCAGCCCAAATATAATAATCACGATAAGCATTATCTTTTGATTTTCTAGCTTCCACAAACCATTTATGTTCATCAGAAGTATGATTAACTACCAAATCCATAACAATTTGAATATTTCGCTTTTTAGCTTCCAAGAGCAATTCATCCATATCCGACATCGTTCCAAAAACATCAGCAATTGCTTGATAATCAGAAATATCATAACCATTATCATCCATTGGCGATTGATAAACTGGACTCAACCAAATTGCACCAATTCCAAGTTTTTCAAGATAATCTAATTTAGAGATAATTCCTTGCAAATCACCAACACCATCACCATTAGCATCCATAAAAGAACGCGGATAAATCTGATAAACGACTGTTTTTTGCCACCAATTTTCTTTCATATTAACTACTCCATTAAGATGTGAGTTCATTCTCCTATATCCTGGGAAAATAGGAGAATGAACTCAATTAAAATTTTACTGACTACTTTATAAGTTAATCCCGTCAGTAAAATACTCACTAAACCAATGATTCTGTCAGCAATTTTTACTGACAAAACTATCAGCAAAGCCGATAGTTTCTTTATTTACCGATTCAATGATTCCCTCGGTCGCAGTGAACTGACAGAATCCGTTTTCTATTTATAGACTACAAAACCATATTGTAGAATATTATTTTGGTCAACCAAATTAGAGAAAACCACTTCATCAGCTGAAAAATAAGCCGGTTTTTCGCCAATATTGAAAATAGCTTTCAAAGTTCCACGTTCAAATTTCACAATGCCATTTTCTGAATCTACGATTTTCCATTCTACTTCTGAATCACTTAAAATTCCTTGATATTGTTTGCGTAGAGCAATCAGATTTTTAAAGAATTCAAACATCTCTAAATCTTGATCTTTTTCTTCCCAAGGCATCACCTTACGACACTCAGGGTCCATTCCACCTGTCACCGCATACTCATCTCCATAATAAATACAAGGCACACCTGGTTGCATGAAGGTGAACGTTTCAACCAATTTCATCAAATTTTTATTATTTTTTGCAACAGTCAAAATTCTGGGTGTATCATGAGAATCTAAAACATTAAACATCATTTGATTCACTTGCTTACGGTATAATGTCAGTTGCGTATTAATATTAGAAACCATTTGTTCCAAAGAAATCTTCTTCGTAATCAAACCATCTTTAATCGCATCGGTATAAGCATAATTCATAACGGCAGAAAACTCATCGCCAACTAACCAAGGTTGCGCAGAATGCCAAACCTCACCTAAAATATAAAAATCATCTTTTGCCGCGTCACAAGTTGTGCGGAATTTTTTCCAGAAAGTGTGATCCACTTCATCCGCCACATCCAAACGCCAAGCATCAATATCAAACTCAGAAATCCAATAATCAGCTACTTTCAAAAGATAAGCTTCAACCTCTGGGTTAGCCGTATTGAGTTTTGGCATGTGTGGAGTAAAGGCAAAAGTATCATAAGTTGCATTCTCAGCATTTTCAAAATCATCAGTTGGAGTATAAGTTGCTGGCCAACTATTAACATGGAACCAATCCGCAAATTTTGATTTTTCTTGATTTTTCAATACATCTTGCCATTGAGCAGACGTATCTCCGATGTGATTAAAGACCGCATCTAACATGACTTTAATACCACGCGCATGTGCTTCTTTCACCAAAGTTTTAAACAATTCCTTATCCCCAAATTGCTTATCAATTTCCATATAATCTTCTGTATCATATTTATGATTAGAAAAAGCTTGGAAAATAGGAGTAAAGTAAATGCCATTCACACCGAGTTCAGTCAAATGTTCCAAATGATCAATCACCCCTTGCAAGTCTCCCCCATAAAAATCTTGACGGTCAGGAACATCTTGTGGATTCCAAGCTTTTGTTCCCTCAGGATCATTGCTCGTATCCCCATTGGCAAAACGTTCAGGGAAAATTTGATACCAAACCGTTTCTTTGACCCATTCAGGTGCTTTAAAACGATCACTTTCATGGAAATAAGGCAAACGGAAAGCCCCATATTTTTTAGTCACCAAACTCTCATCGTAATCAAACATTCCTTGGTCTGTGTAAACTACTTTTTCTCCATCCAAACCTGTAATGACAAATAAGTAATCTACTCGTTTCGTTGCAACAGTAATTTCGGCCTCAAAATAATCGCTAATATTAGTAGAAAGATACTTTTTCATCTCTACTTTTTGACTAGCCCAATACTGTGTTTTAGGGTTATCAAGCCCTTCCCACGAATAAGGATCGCCATAAAATAATTCGACTTTTTCCACATCAGATTTTTGTGTTTGCAGACGAACATGCATCAGATTTTTTGCATAAAGATAAGCAAATTCCGACTCAGGACGATGATAAATTGCAGCTTTGTTCATAATAGAACCTCCAAATTTTTTTGATGGCTGTACTGTCTTAAACTATTTTCAATTAATCTCAAGGACAGCGAAAAGCACCTTTTCCGTCGCTTTTCGATAGTGTCATTTCCACCACATCTGGAGAAGATAAATCTCACATTAATCATATTTTATCATAACGCTTTCATTGACGCAACCGTTTGCGACAATTTTCGTATATTATTTTTTAAAACATTTATTTTTCATTCTAAAGAATACGCTAAAAAGTCGGTATAAACCAATTTCTAAGTAATCAAAATGTAATATTTTTTTCCTTGACAAAAAGCAAACGGTTGCGTAAAATGAGGAGTGTATAAAATAAACCGTTTTCATTAGGAGGAAACACAAAATGAAATCATGGAAAAAAGTTGCTCTTGGTGGAGCATCTGTACTCGCCCTCGCAACCCTCGCAGCTTGCGGTTCATCAGCAAGTTCTAACAAATCATCTTCTTCTAGCTCAGACAGCATTAAAGGAACAGTTCGTGTTTATGTAGACACACAACAAAAAGCAACATATACAGACGTTGCTAAAGGATTGGCTTCAAAATACCCAGACCTTAAAGTTCAAATTATTGCCAATGCATCTGGTTCAGCAAATGCTAAAGTAGATATCGCTAAAGACCCTTCTAAATATGCTGACGTCTTCGCTGTACCAAATGACCAACTTGGTGATATGGCTGATAAAGGTTATATCAATCCAGTTGCTACAAAATTCGCTAACGAAATCAAAAAAGACAACTCTGATGTCACTGTTAATGGTGTAACTTACAAAGACAAGATTTATGCATTCCCTAAATCAACAGAATCTCTTGTCCTCTTCTATAACAAGTCTAAATTGTCAGCTGACGATGTCAAAACTTGGGAAGGAATGACTGCTAAAGCTGGATTTGCTGCTAACTACACCGACCCTTACTACTCTTATCCAGTATTCTTTACAGCTGGCACAACCCTTTTCGGTAAATCAGGCGAAGATGTGAAATCTACTGATGTTGCATCGGCAAATGGTGTTAAAGCACTTGAATGGATTGCTGCACAAAAATCAAATAAAAATGTAATTCAAACAACTAATGCCTTAAATCAACTCCAAGCCGGTAAAGTTGCTGCCATGTTTGACGGTCCTTGGGATACTGCTAACATTAAAAAGATTTTAGGTGATAACTTCGCAGTTGCTCCTTACCCAACAATCAACATTGATGGACAAGCTAAACAACTCCAATCATTCCAAGGTATTAAAGGATTTGCAGTCAATTCAGCTTCTAAGAGTCAAGCTGCTGCTCAAACAGTTGCTCAATATCTCTCAAGTGAATCTGCTCAGTTGAAACTCTTTAATTCTCAAGGAGATGTTCCTACAAATAACGACGCTCAAATGAATGACGCTGTGAAGAATTCAGACGTTACCAAAGCAGTTATTACAATGTCTAAAGAAGGAAATTCTGTAGTAATGCCTAAACTTCCACAAATGGCAACTTTCTGGAATAATGCTGGTCCTTTGATGAACGGTGCTTACACTGGCTCTATCAAACCAGCTGACTATCAAGCTCAATTACAAAAATTCCAAGACAGCATCTCTAAATAAGAGACAATCTAATGGTTATATGTGAATAAGAGGTTGGGCTCCTTCAGCCTAACCTCTTAATTTTTAAAGGAAATATTATGACTAAAAAGAAAAAAAGAAAACTCACTGAAAGCACGATTTCTCCTGAAGAAAAATCAATTAAATTAGGCGAAGTTTTCTCAAAAGGGGACACAGTAACAAAATTAACCTTCTTTGTTATGGGTTTGAACCAAATTAAAAATAAACAATGGGTAAAAGGCTTCACACTTTTAATTCTTGAAATTGCATTTATTGGCTGGCTTCTTTTCTCTGGAATCAGTGCCTTCTCTCTTCTTAGTAGCTTAGGCCCAAATAAAATAAAAAGAACAATTACTGATGCCTCTGGTTTTCCACAAACTTTACAGCCAGATAACTCTGTTTTAATTCTACTTTGGGGACTTATTGCCTGTCTTGTTGTGATTTTATTTATACTGCTTTATTGGTTCAACTACCGCTCAAATAAGCATCTTTATTATTTAAAACGAGAAGGTAAACATATCCCAACAAATAAAGAAGAACTCGCTTCTTTACTTGACGAAAAACTTTATGCAACTTTGATGGCTGTTCCATTGATTGGTGTATTAGCTTTTACCGTATTACCTACTGTATATATGATTTCAATGGCGTTCACAAACTATGATCGCCTTCATGCTACTGCTTTCTCATGGACTGGATTCCAAGCCTTTGGCAATGTTTTAACCGGTGATTTAGCTGGCACATTCTTCCCAGTTTTGGGATGGACCTTAGTATGGGCAATTGTTGCAACAGCTACAACATTCCTTGGAGGTGTATTACTAGCTCTTCTCATTGAATCTACTGGAATTAAATTTAAAGGATTCTGGAGAACCATTTTTGTTATCGTATTTGCCGTTCCACAATTTGTAACCTTATTGATGATGGCACAATTTTTGGACCAACAAGGAGCTTTAAATGGAATCTTGATGAATCTTCATCTTATTTCTAATCCAATAAACTTTATTGGTGCAGCTTCTGACCCAATGGTCGCACGGATTACGGTAATTTTTGTTAATATGTGGATTGGTATTCCTGTCTCAATGCTTGTGTCTACTGCAATTATCCAAAATCTCCCCCAAGATCAAATAGAAGCTGCTCGTATTGACGGAGCAAATAGTTTGAACATCTTCCGCTCTATCACTTTCCCTCAGATTCTCTTTGTTATGACTCCTGCATTGATTCAACAGTTTATTGGTAATATCAATAACTTCAACGTTATTTACCTCTTGACTAGTGGTTGGCCAATGAATCCAAACTACCAAGGAGCAGGTTCAACCGATCTTCTTGTTACTTGGCTCTATAACCTCGTATTCGGTCAAACTCAGCGTTATAACGCAGCCGCTGTTCTTGGTATCTTAATTTTCATTGTTAATGCATCAATTTCATTAGTAGCATACCGTCGTACAAATGCATTTAAGGAGGGCTAATTGAAATGAAATCTTATAAAACGCAACGCCGTATCTCATTAAGTTTGAGATATATTCTACTCGCTCTCTTAGCAATTGTTTGGATTTTCCCTATTATTTGGATTGTCTTAGCCAGTCTGACTCAAAACAATACAGGGTTTGTCTCAACAATCATCCCAAAAACATTTACCTTTGAGAATTATATCCAACTTTTCCAAAATAAAAGTGGTAGTTTCCCCTTCGTTTCATGGATTATTAACACCTTTATTGTAGCCGTTATCTCTGCTACACTTTCTACATTTATTACGATTATCATGTCGTATACACTCTCCCGTTTACGTTTTGCTTTCCGTAAACCATTCTTGCAAATCGCCCTCGTTCTCGGAATGTTCCCTGGATTCATGTCAATGATTGCTCTTTATTATATATTAAAAGCAATGAACATGTTAAACCTCGGTGGTTTGATATTGGTATATGTTGGTGGAGCTGGATTAGGTTTCTACATCGCTAAAGGGTTCTTTGACACCATCCCACGTTCAATTGATGAAGCTGCAACAATTGATGGAGCAAACAAATGGCAAGTTTTCACGCATATCACCTTGCCTCTCTCTCGCCCAATCATTGTTTATACTGCTTTAATGGCATTCATCGCCCCATGGACAGACTTCATCTTTTCTGGAATCATTTTAGGAAATAATCAAGCCCATCCAGAAACCTTTACAATTGCCTATGGTTTATATAGCATGGTTCACTCGCAAAAAGGAGCTGCCACAGCCTTCTTCACACAATTTATTGCAGGCTGTGTTATCATTGCCATCCCAATCACAATCCTATTTGTCATCATGCAAAAATTCTACGTCAATGGAATCACAGCTGGTGCAGATAAAGGATAAAAAAGTAAATATTTCATTAACAAGATAAAAAGGACGCAGATAATTATTATTATCAGCGCCCTTTTTATCTCTTCTTTATATTCTAATTATATTCATAAATAAAAATTTTATATGCTATAATTAAGCCGTAATGTCACCAAAATTGGAGTATATAAATTTATGAAAAAATTTTTTATTATCATCTTTGCTATTTTTTCTATTGGAATTTTAAGCAGCTGTAAAACTTCAAGTAAAGATAGCATTAAAACTAATACTAATCCTCACCAAGCTATTCAAGGAGAATGGATTTCGTATTCCGAAAGTAAAATCAATCTTCCGAAAACAACGAGTGCTGCAGATGCACATAAACTGTTAGATTTAACCGCATCTACCAGTGAAAAAATCAAGTTTGATAAGAAAAGAGTCACACTTGCTACTAATGAATACGACTATAAGCTAGGTCGACAAATTATTATTGGTTCATACAGTTATGATTATAAGTTAGAACATGGTCAGGATATTTTAAAATTTGATATGACGAGTTCAGATATTGGTGGAAATGTTTATTATCGAGTAGGAAGTAAGCTTGAAAAAGAAAAGACCAAAGAAATTAACGACAAAGAAGCCAAAGAGAAAAAATCAGTGACTCATTTGAATGAAGTTTGGAAAGCAAAAACAGACATCATTGAAAAATCACTCAAGGTAGCAATGATTGGAACATGGGCAGGCCACTTTAAGTCAGTAGCAACTACTGGGCAAGGTGTGGCTTGGGCGCCCGGAATGCAAACATTAACTTTCGATGGTGGAACTAATCTTTCATTTCACGCCTCTTCTGATTCTTTGACAAATTTTGACCAGAAAGTAATTCACAACGCTTATGCTTCTTATCAACCTAATGGCATTTTAGGATTAGAACCTTCAGATCATATTCCAGTAGATCCTAAGAAACTTTTAAATATCATTAAAGACCTCACCGCCGAACAAATGTTTAGCCGTATCAAATATATTGCTTTTTCCTATGATGTAACAACTGATACTGGCACGATTTCTCAAAGCTTTTCCCCTTCCGAACTTTCATATAAAAACGGAAAATTATCATTTGATACTGCCTTACTCATCACACAATGTGGTAATGAAGGGGTTCAAATTTCTGGAGATGTTTCTAAAACGGAGTAAAAAAATTGAAAAATAAAATTATCGTAGTAGCTATACTAATAACAACTTTTTTCTCTCTTTCAGCATGTAGCAAACTAACAAAGTCAGAAAGTACACTAATAAAAGGTCAGTGGGAACTCTTACAAGGACCCATACAAGTAACAAGTAATCTCAAATTATTAGATTTTCCCAATAAGAGTACTTCTATCGTTAATTTCACTAAAGAAAAAAATTATCACTTTAATGAAAAGAAACATGAATTAAGTTATCTCAACTCCTACAAATATCAAACATCTTTTGATATTTCGGGAAACATTTTGACACTAACCAATAAAAAGCAAAAGATGATCTACTATCGGAAAAATTCCGTTCAGTATAAAAAAGCAATAACTCCAATTAAAAATAATATGAATTCAGTTAATGAAGTATGGAAAGCTCAAAACCAATCTTTTTTGAAAGATTATGAAGAGGCTATTGCAGGAGACTGGTCGAATGCCAAAGGAAATGCCCAAGTTAATTTAAATCATGATTCTCCGGATCCTGATGCAACTCTAACCATCTCCACACCTAAATTTCTCTTCTTTGATATTTCCTTTACTGGAGGTGCTCGGGATAAAACGATGTCGGTCAACTTTAAAGACAAAAATATCTCTGATGCTGCAATAAAACTTTCATATTCCGATTTTGACACTCTTTTAGGTCTTGGATGGAATGCCTCAGAAAATTTAAACGAAACAAAAGAAAAAATAAAAAAAATAACTTTCAGAGATTTATTTATGGACTTGGAAGAAGTGACCTTAGCATATAGCATTCCCGACTCAACATTAAGTCAAGAGATTACTGTTTCTGCCTATAGAGCTACAGTTTCATCAAATATCACTCATTTTGATGAGTGCACTATCACAACAAAAGACAGCTCCACAGATCACGAATTTAAAGCTTATTTAACCCCCGTAGAAACCACAAATTAATATGAATCTATTTTCCCTGAAACTACTTCTAATCCCTATTCTAGTTTTATCACCACTTGTCTTATTGTTAATTGAAAAATTAACTAAAAAAAAATATATTACCGCTAAAAATATCTCAGAAGACGTAATTAAGGCTGACGAGATTGAAGCTCTTGTTTTAGCTGTTCTTAGCTCATGGAATCAGTCAAAACTATATCAAAACAGTCAATTTTACAGTAAAAATTTACTAAAAAAACAGGACAAACATATTGTTCACAATGATATGTATGGAAAAAAAGAATCCATTTTTGATATTCAGATTGAAGGAATAAACAACCTACACCAATTCAAGAATAAAATTACTGTGGAAATTTCCCTTAAAGCGAAATATTCTCTATCTTTTGATGAAAATGATAGCCTTATGTACCTTGTCACCTCAAGGTCAATGTCCAGATATAATGAAATGCTAAAAGATCCCCTGCCTGATAGACAAACATATCAAAAAGACGTACAAAAGTGGGAATTTGTTATTGAAGAAAATCTCTTTAAAGTGAATAAATTCTCATCAAATCTGAAATAAAAAAAGCCCTCTTAAGAATGGCTCTTTTTATTTTAGAAAAGTGAAAGAACATCTGAATAGTGAGTAGCAATCATATAAAAACTCACAGCAGCTATTGACCAAGCCCAGACGATGTGCCCAAAAAATTCTGAAAAGTGTTCTGAAAAAGGTTGCTTCCAAGGTTGTGGTACCGTTCTAGTAATAGGCATTAACAGAATATGCCATAAAAACCAGATAATAATACCATAAAGAGCCCCCTCGCCTAAGCTTATACCACTCCATATTTGTGATAAGACAACAAAAATAAATGAAAAAACAATTGAAAAACTGAAATGAAGAATCAAGGCAAACCAATACACTTTTTGGTCTTTAGAATACAAAAAGTAAGCATGAGTAATTTTTGGGGGAAAGCCAATTTGTTGCATAAGTTTTTGAGGAGGGTTTGTTTCATCTCGCTCTTTTGTACGAGGAGGAAGAATGGCTTCCCAACCAATTTTTACCATTCCAGAAATTAGTCCAGAAACAATACCAATCCATAAGCAAGGCAATAAAATTCCCAAAAACCAATCCAACGATATATTTTTTACCATTTTAAAATCTCCTTATAATATATAAAAAAAACTACTCTTATTTTATAAAAAATTTATTATAAAGTGTATTGAATTGTTTGCTCATTCTAAAGGAAAGATTTATTATCATTAAAGCGAAAGCCAACTTCCACGTTGACCTCTTTCAATAAATTGTTGCGACAACTGAAGATAAAACCTCACAACTTCACTAGATAATTCCTGTTTTCTAGCAAGAGGCGCTAGAGAATGTTGAAGATCGTTGATTACCTTCGGAGTATAATTTCCCTTTTCTAAATTATTCTTACTCTTCACTAAAACTTCACGTTCTTTGCTATTCAATGTTTTACTAAGAATTAAATCATAAAGTTCTTCTAAGATTTCTGCTTCACTCGCTTTTTTGACCATTTGTTCACTCCTTTAACCTTTCAGATAGCTTATTTTATAATTTTCTGATAATATAGTCAATTTCTTCCGAATCTATTTTATTTCTAAATCTTTAGCCAATACTCTCTCTAGTATTTTAGTCATTTTTAAATTAGAATAGATATATAAATAGATTTTGTGTCAAAAAAATCTATAATACTTTATCAAAAAATATTCATTAACCTCTAAATAAGAAAGATGATATCAATGGATCAAAAAACTAAAATTATAAATTTCACCGCTCGTACTTTTCGTGTTTTAGTAGCAGTTGTCTTTGGATATACCATTTATGATTTATTTTTCAGAGATATATTAACTCGTAAGATTCATATTTTTTTATATATTGTCACATGGCTAATTTTGTCCTATCTGATTATTCCGAATATCACAAAAATTTATCTACCGGAATACTTTATCGGAAGGTCCAGAACTTCTGATGGTGTATTAGGTGATTCGGTAAATTTATTAATTGACGGTTCAAAAGAGGATATAGAAGCTGCTTTTTTAAGAATGGGGTGGACAAAATCAGATAAAATTACTTTAAGCTCCTCTCTCAAAATTATAAAATCAAGCTTATTACATCAAAGCTATCCCACTGCACCCGTTAGCTCTCTCTTTTTATTTTCTAAAAAACAAGACCTCGCCTTTGAAAAAGAAATTGCTGGCAGTCCTAAACAAAGGCATCATATCAGATTATGGGAAACTCCACAAGATTATTACCTCCCTGGGGGAGTAAAGTCTGATTGGGTCTGTGCCGCTTCTTTAGATATTGGTATTAGATTTTCTTTATTTACAGGACAAATTACTCATCGTATTGATGAGAATATAGATGAAGAAAGAAATCTTATCGCAAATGAACTCATCGAGCATGGACTAGTTGAAGAAAGGAAGCTATATACTCATTTCACAAATCCTTATCGAAGTAGAAATGGTGGGGGAGATAAGATTTCTACAAATGGTTCTTTAGTTTACTTGAAATTAAGAAAAAAAACCAACAAACGATAGGTATTTAACTTACTCCCAAAATCTTTTATATTGACATATCGTATTTTTTCGATATAATAGATTTATGGAAAATGTGGAAACTTTTAAAACCCTATCAAATGAATATCGATTGAAGATTCTTACTTTACTCAAAGAACCCAAAAAACATTTCTACAACGAAACTAAAGTAGATGAAGTTGAAACGGGTGTTTGTGTAGGTGAGATTCAAAAATTACTTAACTTAACTCAGTCTACTACTTCTCATTATTTATCTATGTTAGAAAAAGACAATTTATTAATTGCTACTCGCATTGGTAAATGGACCTATTATCGTCGAAATGAGGAGATGATTTCCGATTTTAAAAATTTCATATTAGAAGAGTTATAATTAACTTTTTTTATTTCTTCATATTGATATTTCTCGAATTATAGTTTTAATAATCTACTTTCCAAATATAATAATAACAGGACAAAAATATGTCAAATCAATTAACTGATCATGTTACCTTACGTCATGGGGCTACTTTAAACAATCGTATTGTAATGTCTCCAATGCAAACTCATTCTGGTTTAAAAGGTGGTTTCGCTTCTGATGATACTATTCAATATTACTCTGCCCGTTCACAAGCGGCAGGTATGTTAATTACAGAATTCCATTATGTGAGTGAAAATGGTGGACCAGCATATGTGCCAGGATATCCTGAACAATTAGGAGCTTATTCTGACGCTCATCTTGAAGGACTACGAAAAACTGCACAGGCTCTAAAAAAAGATGGAAATAAAGCTATTCTTCAAATTCATCATGCTGGGCGAGCCGCTGTAGGACGTCATGTTAATGGATTAGATGTGGTGGCTCCTTCTGCTATCGATTTTTCTTTCTTAGATTACCCCGTTCGTGAACTCACACTAACAGAGATTGATGATATCATTCTTGATTTTGGTAAAGCCACAAAACGTGCAATTGATGCTGGTTTTGACGGTGTTGAAATTCATGGTGCCAATCATTATTTAATTCAACAATTTTTCTCAAAACTTTCTAATCTTCGCACAGATAAATGGGGTGGTTCACTGGATAATCGAATGGCCTTTCCGCTAGCTGTTGTTAAAGAAGTAAAAGCAATCGTTGATGAATATGCTCCTAAAGACTTTATCATTGGTTACCGTATTTCTCCTGAAGAACTTCATGGAAAAAATATTGGCTATGATTATAAAGAAGCTCTCTCACTTATCTCTGAAGTAATTAAATATAAACTTGATTATATTCATCTTTCATTATGGGCAGGATACAATTCTAAACCTGAAAATAGCGAAAAATCTTATGCTGAACTTTTTAAAGAAATTTTAGATGATAAAACAAAACTTCTTATTGTCGGTGGTATTTTTGGGGAGGATACAGCGACTGATGCGATTGAAAACTATGCTGATTTAATTGCTGTTGCTCGTGGAACTTTGATTGACCCTAACTTTGCTAAAAAAATTACTGAAGGAAAAGGGGACACAATTCTTCATAAGATTAGTCCGGAAACAGTTGAGTATTCTCACTTGACTCCTGGATTACTTGAAGCCTTCAGCCGTGAAGATTCTCTTGGATTACCTCCTTTACCCGGAGGCGAAACTATTAGACACTTGCATACAGGAAAGTATGATATCTAGTTTTTTGATGACTAATATATATTAAAAGCTATTGTAACTTTACAGTAGTTTTTCTTTTAAAATAAAAAAGTTCCTGACTTAACAGGAACTTTTTTTGGAACTCCAATATCCGAGAAGCTCCGTAGAATTTGCTTTTGTACCCCAACGCTAAGAGGTACTTTTATATTATATCCTAGATAGAAAGGTGATTACAAATCATACTGGCGCTTTACAAAAAAGTTTTAACAAGCTCTATTATTTAGGCCAATTTCCTTTAAAAAAGGTTGCTAGAATTCTTTCTTCCTAGTAACCTTTTTAAGATATTTTTAATCAATCAGGAACAATCCGTGTTCCTGCCCCACTTTTAACAAAGTTTTCCACATTTTCAAGTGAAGTAATCGTGGCTTGCTTACCAGTATTTTCGACAAAAGCGACAGCTGCTGCCACTTTTGGTTTCATAGAACCTGCCGCAAAATAACCTTCCTCTAGATATTGACGCATTTCGCTAACTGGTACAACTCCTAGAGCTTTTTGATCAGGTTTCCCAAAATTTAAAAAGACATCACCGACAGAGGTAAAAATAACTAGTTCATCAGCATCAACAAGTTCTGCTAATTTTGCTGCCGAAAAATCTTTATCAATTACTGCTTCGACTCCTTGATACCCCTTATTTTTTTCAATAACAGGAATTCCTCCACCACCAGATACCGTAACCAAAGCTGATGATTCTAACAATGGTTTAATTGCGTTAGCCTCAACAATTTTGAGAGGTAATGGTGAGGGGACTACTCTTCGGTAACCTCGTCCAGAATCCTCAATCAATTTCCAATCAGGATATTGAGTCTGAATATTTTTAGCCTCTTCTTGGCTATAAAAAGGTCCAATAGGTTTTGTCGGATTTTTAAAAGCCTCATCATTAGCATCAACTACTGTTCTTGTCACTACAGAAACAAATGGAACATCAGACATTCCATTATTAGCAAGAGCTTCTGTAAAAGCTTGTGCCATCCAATAACCAATTTGTCCTTGAGTCATAGCAACAGCTGTATCAAGTGGCATTGCCGGATTTTTAACTGAATTACTTTCAAGTTGTTGCAAAAGTAAATTACCAACTTGCGGTCCATTTCCATGAGTGACAACCATTTCAACATCATTGTCTTTTATTAAAGGCATTAATTGTTCGGCAGTCTTATTAAGTGCCATAGATTGTGCTTGCGCTGTAGGGTCGCTAGTTAAAATAGCATTCCCCCCTAGAGCAACTACAATACGTTTTGCCATTTTCTGTTAAATCCTCTCTACTCCTTATTTGGCTTTAGGTTGTTGTTGAGTAATACAATGGATATTTCCTCCACCATAAACTACTTCAACAGTGTTCACGCCAACTATTTCGCGGTCTGGAAACATCTCTTGAACTTGTTTTAATGCTAGAGCATCATTTTCATCACCGTATTGTGGTACGATAACTCCTTTGTTTGTAATCAAGAAATTCATATATGAAGCAATACAAATATCTCCGTCTTCACGTGGCATTGTTCCTTCAACTGTATCAATTCTAAATTGTTTTTTAATCGTTACATTTTTAGCTGGACAAGTCAATTTATGAACTTTGAGTTGACGTCCTTTAGCATCTGTCATTTGGCTCAAGCGTTTATAGGCATCTTGTGCTGCTTCATAAAAAGGTGACTTCTCATCCTCAGTATAAATGCATGCAACTTCCCCTGGTGCTACGAAGCAAGCAACGTCATCCACGTGACCGTTTGTTTCTTCTGGGTCAATTCCATCCCCAAGCCAAAGAATTTTTTCAGCATTCAAATGTTCTTTAAGTTTATTTTCAATGCCCTCTTTGCTCATGTGAGGATTGCGTCCTTCAGATAAAAGGCACATTTCAGTAGTCAAAACTGTTCCTTGACCGTCAACATGGAATGAACCTCCTTCAAGAACAAAATCATCTGTCCGATAAGAGTCAACACGTTCTAATTCACAAACTTTTTGTGCCACTAGATCATCTTGATCCCAAGGAAAATATAGACCATCAACAAGTCCACCCCAAGCGTTAAAAGTCCAGTCATTTGCTCGAAGTTCGCCCTTATCATTAATTACAAAACTTGGCCCACAGTCACGAACCCAAGAGTCGTTGTTAGAAACTTCAAGCACACGCACGTCAGCGGGTAATTGATACCGAGCATTTTGATATTGGGATTGTGAAACTAACATTGTTACTGGTGTAAATCTACTAATTGCTTTAGCAACATTAGTAAAGGCAATCTGAACAGGTTTTGCTCCATCACGCCAGTTATCTGGACGTTCGGGCCAGATCATAAAAATTTGATCTTGAGCTTCAAATTCACCAGGCATCCGAAAACCATCTTCTTTTGGTGTTGTACCAATAATACGTTTTGCCATTTTTTCTCTCCTATTTTTTTATTTTTTTAAATTTAATAATTAATTCACCAATCACAATAAAAATAATTGCGCCAATTGTAATCGGTAATTGTTCTGTCAATGATGCCTTATCATATTGCAAAGGTATGGCTGTAAAAATTAATGATATGATAATAATAATCATTGGTAAGGCCATATATACTTTCAAGATTCCGTCACTCCCACTCACTTTAAATGGACGTGGAGTCTCAGGGTCAATCTTGCGTAATTTATAAAAGGCAGGGAAGACCGGAATATAACTCAATAAAAATAGAACTAAATTTAATGAGAAGAATGACCAGAACAAATCTTGATTGGGTAATAATGGAGCAATCACAACAATAAATGTCGCTACAATCCCATTCATCAAAGCTGCACCCCAAGAAATTCCATTAGAAGCACGTCTTTTTGAGAAGAATTTAGGCATGTCGCCATTATCAGCAGCATAACTAGCAATATTATTAACCCCTTGTGACCAAGAAACCATATTACCCACTAAAGTCAGCATAAACAAGAAAGCAATTAAACTAATGAACCAACCTGTTGGTGTACCTAGCATCACTTGGAAACTATCTACTAATCCCGAACTTGTCGATAATTTATCGGTTGGAATAGCAACACCGATCCCAAAGGCCGAAAACATATAAATCGCTGCAATTACAATCCCACCAATGATGATTGATTGTGGGATTTGTTTCTTAGGATTTTCCATACTGTCAGCAAAAGTACAAATGACTTCAAACCCCAGTAAGTTAAAAATGATTACTGAGATAAATGATAGACTATGCAAATCAAAACTTGGAAATAATGATGCTAAAGTATAATGATTTGCTACTCCCTTAGTCAAAGCTGAATAAACTCCTAAGCCTCCTAATGCTAATGCTAAGAATACCTTAATTACTGCGCCGCCATTTAAAATCCAAACGCTATCACTTACTGGATATAAACTAATCAAAACAATAACCCAGATGAAAATTAATTCAATTAATAGTGAAATACCTGTATTTAATTGAAAGCCAAACATTGTATGCAATAAATCAGGACAAAGTACAGCAAGTGAAGCCATCCATAATGGGAAGTTTACCCAATAAAACCATGAAGCACGCGCTCCCCAACGATGTCCAAAGGCTTTTGTAATCCAATCATACAGTCCACCCTCACCAGTATAAGTTGTTCCAAGTTCAGATGTAATTAGACCATAAGGCAAGAGAAAAGCAACGATGAGAACAATCCACCAAAAGAACTGCGAGTTACCAATAGCAGCAACCGGTGCTGCTGCTTCGGCAACAAAAACAACACAAATGACAGAAAGAATAGCACTAAACAGACTAAATTTTTTCTTTCCATTTTCCATAAATGATACTCTTTCTTATTTTGCTAAGTAAGCCTCTAACTCAGCCTTAGCTTTAGCTTGTGCTTTCAAATCATAAGGATTTTTTTCAGCATAATCAGACATCAACCAAACAAGGAGGGCACGGATTGAAGTCAAGCGATTTTCGGCTTCGTCAAAACAAATTGAGTTTGGACCATCAATAACCGCATCAACAACTTCTTCACCTCTTGAAGCTGGAAGACAATGCATAAATTTTGTATGTGCTCCTGCTTTTGCCATCATCTCAGGTGTCACTTGATATTTAGGGAAGAAAATCGCTAGACGTTCTTCTTCTGATAGTTCTGCATCATACAAACCGTACCAAACATCTGTATAAAGGAAATCTGCACCAACAATTGATTCTTCATCGTCTGTTACTTCATAAGTACCACCAGAAACCTCACAATTTGCAGCTAATTTTGCTTGATGTTCTTCATTAAGTTGGTAGCCTTTAGGGCCAAAATGAACAAAGTGCATTCCCATTTTAGTTGCGATTAAACCTAATGAGAAACAAACTTGAGTGGCATCACCGACAAAGACAACTTTACAATCTTCTAATTTTTTACCAGCTGGTAAATGTTCAATCATTGTAGTCAAATCACCGACTTCTTGTGTTGGATGATTATAGTCTGACATCCCATTAAGAACTGGAATGGTTGTATGTTTTGCAAGGTTATTAACTGATTCATGACGATCAACACGCGCCATGATGATATCAAGCAATCTAGAAAGAACTGTGCTTGTATCTTCTATTGTTTCATGACCACCGAGTTGAATTTGACCAGGTGCTAAATACTCCGCATGTCCTCCTAATTGAGTCATAGCTGTTTCAAAGGAAACACGAGTACGAGTTGATGTTTGTTGGAAAATCATTCCTAGTGATTTGTTTTTAAGAAGTGGTGGATAGTAGCCATTTTTAATCGCTGCTTTGATTTTTAAGCCCAGTGTTACAATATCAAGAATTTCTTCTTTAGTGTAATCTTCTGTTGTGATGAAATCACGTTTGTTTGTTGTTACCATTTCTTTATTCCTCCTGAATAAAATAGTTATTTGACTTCCCTCTTGGGAACGATTTCAGTATATCAAGAGCAAAAATATAAAACAATCAACTCTAGGATTTAATCTTTTTAAAAAGCCGAAAACCCTTTGATAGCAAAGGGTTGAGTAAAAAGGTTTAGTAAGGTTTAGAACTATTTTAACCGCTTTCTTAATCAAAATAAAAATAAACTCCATTAAAAAATGGAGTTTTAGGATTATTGAGTAAGCTCTGATTTTTCAAACGCTTCCCAGACTTCGCAAACTTCTGAACGTTTTTCAACTTGGAGTTTTATAAAAATATTGTGAGTGTGGGTTTTGACTGTTCCTAGAGAAAGATATAATTGATTGGCTATTTCTTGATTGTGTTTACGTTGAAGGAGAAGTTCAAGAATTTCTCCTTCCCGTTGAGTGATTCCATATTTATCCATAAATCTTTCAAAGTAATATTCATCTTCTTCAAAATTACTTACAGAATCATTAGTCTCATTTTTTTCATTTTTGAAACCGATGACAGCAACTTCTTCGTTGCCTTTTTGATAATTGGTTAGAAAATATTTAATAGCAATAAGGCAAAGTGAGATATGAAAAATGTCTTCTGAAACATTTCTATTATGAATTTTAAGCATATTTGTATGATAAATATCTCTAAAATAAATAATAAAAGTATCTTCTACTACTATAGCTAATCCAAAAATTATCGCTAGGCTTCCAATTAATTTCACATACTTTCCTAAACTGCTTTTAGGAATCATTTTTCGATTATGGATTAATAAATAAATTCCAAAACAGACCATTAGTAGTTGGCTTGGAAAATAATAGAGCCAGACCTTTAGCGCTGAATTTGCCATAAAAGGAACAACAATAAGCCATAAAGCAAAAGCAATATAAATACCATATTGATAAGTTTTTATTTTTTCTTCAAATAATTCGGTCACTAATTTTAAGGCAATACCAAAAGTTGCCAAATAATAAATGGTTTCAATGATTGGATTAACCATAAATTGCCGATTATAGTCATTTGCAAATATTTGAAAGGTTTCGGACATGGTCACTATTAAACCGTTTAAAATAAGAAGCAAAAAATAAAGACTTACCAATAAATAATTTTTTTCTCGCTCTTTTAGATACAAGCTTAGAGAAAGTGACATCACGACTGTGTATAAAATTGTCAAAAAAGTAGTATAAATATAATTAAACATCATTGGATTAGACCTACTTATCTTATTATCATACTCATATCATATCATAAAAATACAAATTTATAATTTATTTATAAGCCATTAATCAATAACTAAAGAAAAAAAATTGTCATCATTTTTTCATATGAATATTTAAAATTAAAAATTACTAACAAAACTGTTAGTAATTTTCTCTTTATTGACCAAGAAGTTCTTGGGCTTTCGCTTTGTATTTTGTCATATCAATTGAAAGTCCTAGACCTCCATACATATCATAGGCATTCTCCCAGTCATTGTTAGCAGGAATTGTTGTTGATTTTATACCATTTTTCATATCCAGAAGAGCTGTAATTCCTTTAGTTAAGAAAAATGAATTTGGAATATTCGTCATTGTAACTGCTCTTGTTGTTCCCAACGCACTTGAAGCAGTAAACAATGAGAGTGGATTTTTCATTTTAGACATTACTGTTTCTAAAACTTGTTGTTGACGTTTTACTCGTCCATAATCTCCCTCATCATCATGACGGAATCGGGCATAATTCAAGAGCATTCGTCCATCCATTTTTTGAGTTCCTGGTTTAATCATCATAAATGTTCCACCACCATCAGGATAACCTAAAGCGGCTGCTTCTTCAGCTGTCAAGTCTTTGTCACTTGAAACTTTTCCTTCTGTTGCAGCTAAATCATCGGGAACAGGTACGGCAGAAAGATTCTCACCATTCACTGTCGAAAATTTTGCATCAATTTTTAGGCCAGTTGGGAACAAAGAATCAATAATCGTTGCAAAACTTGAAAAATCGACGACTGCGTAATATTGACAATTAATGCCAAAGTTATTTTTCAGTGTCTCACTCATCAAATTCACACCCTGTTTATTGTATTGTTCTCCAATTGTAAAGGCAGAATTTATTTTTGAGTCTGGAGTATTACTTGAGCCGACATCAGGAATATTGACAAGGGTATCACGCATAAAGCTCACGATTTGTGTTTGATGATTCTTACCATTGACATGTAAAACCATAATAGTATCGGTATGAGCAACACCTGATGATTGCCATGGTCTTTGGTCTGCTCCTAACAAAAGAATATTTACAGAACCGTCCGAATTTTTTAAACTTGTGAACTTTTCTTGTTTAGCGACGCTTCCCTCATGTTTAACGCCCCTTTGATATCCATAAACAAAGAAACCAATCATGACTGCAATAATCACAACAATAATTGTTAATATTGTTCTTAACCAGTGACGTTTTTTCTTCTTGCCAGATTTAGCTTTTTTAGAAGATTTACTTTCTTTTTTTGATGGTTTATTTCTATTGTTTTCTTGATTTGAAAAACTTTCTCGCGTATTTCTTCGACTAGCATTTCTACCATTAGAAGAGGAAGTATTTTTTTGAAAGCTTTCTGGTTCATAGTCGGAATATCCATATTCTGGCTCGACGTATTCTTCAAATTCCTCGAATTCTTCGGGTTCAGATTGATTTCCAGCTTTTTTTAGTTCATTGAGTAAGTCATAGTACTCTTGACGCTCTCGGATTGTGAGATAATTGATGTTATGTCTCAAATATTCTAAGCGTTTATACTTTTTTTCATTCATTGTCATATTATTATATCAAAGTTTGATAATTCCTGCAAAATCTTACCAATCTTTAGACTATCTAATAATTAAAAAGAACTCATTTACATGAGTTCTTTAGCTTTGTCTTCAATAAATTGAACAATTTCATTAATTGTTTTTCCAGTACTATCAAGTAATATCGCATCTTCTGCTTGTTTCAAAGGAGAAATTGCTCGTGTACTATCTTTGCGGTCTCTTTCCGAAATTTCAATTTTCAAACGCTCAAGATTGGTTGGAATTCCTTTAGACAGATTTTCTTTATAACGTCGTTCAGCTCGTTCATCAACTGAAGCAACAAGGAAAATTTTCAAATCTGCCTTCGGTAAAACAACTGTTCCAATATCACGTCCATCCATGATAATTCCACCATTTTTAGCAATTCTTTGTTGTTCTGCAACCATGAATTCACGAATTTCGGTCATAGCTGAGATTTTAGAAACAGTATTTGTAACTTCATTTGTTCTAATCACTTCTGTAACATTCTCTGAGCCCATTAAAACTTCTTGACCTTTTTGACCATTCATAAAAGAAATTGGATTTTTTTCAATAAATTCAATGATTTCTTTTGCATCATCTGTTTCCTTTTGCAAGGCAACAAAAGTAGCTACTCGATACATAGCGCCCGTGTCCAAATAAATTAAGTCAAGATTTCGTGCAATAATTTTAGCAACTGTTGATTTTCCACTTGACGCTGGACCGTCAATTGCAATTTGAATCTTTTTCATAGAATCTCTTTATTTACCTTATTTCCTATTTTAGTTCAATTTTTACTGACAGAATTATGTAAAAAGGTCTGTCAGTGATTTTTTATTTTAATTTTAAAACTTGTCCAGCATGAATAGCTGATCCATCAGCATTATATCCATCAGCTGTAATTCCATTCAAACTAGCAATCGTTGCCCAAGGAATTCCTGTCTTAGCTGCAATCGTACTTGGATAATCTCCGGTAGCAATTGTATAAGTTGTTCCAGACTCAACGCTACTGCTAGATGATGAGGCAACTGTGCTGCTGCTACTAGCAGGTGGAGTCGCTTCTGTTGAGGAAGAGGTCGCGGCTTGACTGGTTGATTCTTCGGTTTTAGCTAATGATGAAGATTGATGAAAACTTTTTGCGATACTAGCTGTATTTCGTACTTGGTTATTCCATAAAATAAAGCCAATACCTAGCCCAACAAGAATAAACATGAGGATAACGAGAAAAGTCAAAAAACGCGTCGTTAACGGACGTTTACTTTCATCTCTACCTCTATCATGTCTTTTCATTTCAGTCGATTCTTCTTTCATCGCACGATAAATTTCATTATTCCAGGGTTCTTTTGTTGACACGACCTTTTCCTTTCAATTTTACTATTTTTTTATTATCATTTCCTATATGAAGATAAAAATAATTCCCGACAAATGTATCGCATGTGGTTTATGTAATCTCCATGCGCCAGAAGTTTTTGATTATCACGATAATGGAATCGTCAAATTTTATGATACGGAGGAAGTTCAAAAAGAATTTTCCGATGATAATTCACTTCTTTTAGCTATAAAATCCTGTCCTACAGGAGCACTTAAAATCGAGAGAGATTAGTGTATTATTTTATCAACTACTATTCTACCATAAGTTTTTCGATTCCTGTTACTTTTCAAAAAGATTTATCTTACTTTGATAATCTTTTTTTATTTACGACCCAAAAAACGCTTTATAAAGCTATCTATACAAATTATTTATAAAGGGTTTCCATTCCTTAAAAAACAAGTGTAATATTTTTATGAAAACATTTGCAAATATTGATTTGAAGTAGTATAATAACTAAGTAATAATTTTTATTATAATCTTATATAGGAGGTTACTCACATTGAGTATCGGAATTGTTATTGCGAGCCATGGTGAATTCGCCGCAGGCATCAAACAATCTGGTTCTATGATTTTCGGAGAGCAAGAAAAAGTACAAGTTGTTACTTTTATGCCTAGCGAAGGACCAACTGATTTGCATGCTAAAATCGAAGCTGCCATCGCAACATTTGATGCTGAAGATGAAGTACTTGTCCTTGCTGACTTATGGAGCGGTTCTCCATTTAATCAAGCAAGTGCAGTGATGGGTGAAAATCCAGAGCGCAAGATTGCTATCATCACAGGCCTCAACCTGCCTATGCTTATCCAAGCCTACACAGAACGCATGATGGATGCGTCTGCCGGGGTGGATAAAGTCGTAGCAAATATTATGAAAGAAGCCAAAGGCGGTATTAAAGTACTACCTGAAGAACTTCAACCTGCTGAAGAAACTGCTGTTGCAGCTGCTCCGGCTGCTGTTCAAGGTGCGATTCCTGAAGGAACAGTCATCGGTGATGGTAAAATTAAAATTAACCTCGCTCGTATTGACTCACGTTTGCTTCACGGACAAGTTGCAACTGCTTGGACTCCAGACTCAAGAGCAAACCGCATCATCGTCGTTTCTGACACCGTTTCTAAAGATGAACTTCGTAAGAAACTCATTGAACAAGCGGCTCCAACTGGTGTAAAAGCTAACGTTATACCAATTAAGAAAATGATTGAAGTTGCTAAAGACCCACGTTTTGGTGACACTAAAGCCCTTCTTCTTTTCGAAACTCCACAAGACGCTCTTGCAACAATCGAAGGTGGCGTACCAATTGAAACATTGAACGTTGGTTCTATGGCTCACTCAACTGGTAAAACAATGCTCAACAAAGTTCTTTCTATGGACAAAGATGACGTTGCTACTTTTGAAAAATTGCGTGACCTCGGAGTTAAATTCGACGTACGTAAAGTTCCAGCTGACTCTAAATCTGACCTCTTTGGTTTGATTAACAAAGCTGACGTACAATAATCAGAATAAGCTCGTCTGATATTCTGATTACTAAAATTGAATATTAGGCAGCCAAATAATTAAGGAGATATAAAAAACATGGAATACGGTGTTTTATCTGTAATCTTGGTCATTGTTGTTGCCTTCCTTGCTGGTCTTGAAGGTATCCTTGACCAATGGCAATTCCACCAACCAATTATCGCCTGCTCGCTCATCGGTATTGTTACCGGTCATGCTTCTGCAGGGATTATCCTCGGTGGTTCACTTCAATTGATCGCTCTTGGTTGGGCTAACGTTGGTGCCGCTGTCGCACCCGATGCTGCCCTTGCCTCTGTCGCATCATCTATCTTGATGGTTCAATCAAATAACTTTGACTTGACTCACATCATGGGTACTATCGTTCCTGCTGCTATCTTGCTTGCAACTGCTGGTCTTGTATTGACTACTCTTGTACGTATGCTTTCAGTTGTGCTCGTTCACCAAGCTGACCGTGCTGCTGAAAATGGTTCATACTCAGGTGTTGAAATGTGGCACTTCATCGCGCTTATCTGTCAAGGTTTGCGTATTGCTATCCCTGCTGGACTTCTTTTGGTTATCTCACCAGATGCTATCCAAAAAGCTCTTGCTGCTATTCCTCCAGTTATCTCTGGCGGTCTTGCTGTCGGTGGTGGGATGGTTGTTGCCGTTGGTTATGCAATGGTTATCAACCTTATGGCTACTCGTGAAGTATGGCCATTCTTCTTCCTTGGTTTCGCTCTCGCACCAATCTCTGAATTAACATTGATTGCAACTGGTGTCCTCGGTGTTGTTATTGCTATCGTTTACCTTAACCTCCAAGCTTCTGGTGGTTCTGGAAATGGTACTGCATCTTCATCAGGTGACCCAATTGGCGACATCTTGAACGACTACTAAGAAAGGAGGATCTAAAAAATGTCTGAAAATAAAGTAACTCTTGATAAGAAAATCCGTCGTAGCGTTATGTGGCGTTCAATGTTCCTCCAAGGTTCTTGGAACTACGAACGTATGCAAAATGGTGGTTGGGCTTACTCGCTCATTCCAGCATTGAAAAAACTCTACCCTTCTGGCGAAGAAGCTAAAGAAGCTTTGAAACGTCACTTGGAATTCTTTAATACTCACCCATACGTTGCCGCTCCTATCATCGGTGTAACTCTTGCCCTTGAAGAAGAACGTGCTAACGGTGCTGATATCGATGATGCCGCTATTCAAGGGGTTAAAGTTGGTATGATGGGTCCTCTTGCCGGTATCGGTGACCCTGTCTTCTGGTTTACAGTACGTCCTATCGTTGGTGCGATTGCAGCTTCATTGGCTACTGGTGGATCAATTATCGCTCCACTCTTCTTCTTCATCGTGTGGAACGCTATCCGTATCGCTTTCTTGTGGTACACTCAAGAATTTGGTTATAAATCAGGTTCTGCAATCACTAAAGACCTTGGTGGAGGACTTCTCCAAACTGTTACTAAAGGTGCATCTATCCTTGGTATGTTCGTCCTTGGTGTATTGATTCAACGTTGGGTAACAATTAACTTTAATGGTCCTAACGCCGTTGTTTCAAAAATTCCTTTACAAAAAGGTGCTTATGTAGAATTCCCTAAAGGTTCTGTATCTGGTACACAACTTCATGATATTCTTGGTCAAGTTGGTAACAAACTTTCTCTTGATCCTACAAAAGTAACTTACCTTCAAGATAACTTGAATCAATTGATTCCTGGTCTTGCTGGTTTGCTTATCACATTCCTTTGCATGTGGTTGCTTAAGAAAAAAGTTTCTCCAATCGTTATTATCTTTGGTCTCTTCGTCGTGGGTATCCTCGGTCGTTGGGCTCAAATCATGTAATCGATTTGGTATAAAAAAATCAGTCTTTGGATTGGTTTTTTTATTTTATTTTTCTCTAATAAATTGAAGTATTTAAGGCAAGTAAAGCGTTTTTATGGTATAATGGTTTTTAGATTATTAATCTAGGAAATGGAGAGAATCTGTGGCTCAATCACTAAATACTAAGGCTGATTATTCAACAGAAGGAATTGCTTATTTAGGTTTTGCTGAATATGGAAAAATTCTGATTGGTGATGTTGCTTTTGAGTTTTATAATGACCGAAATGTTGAAAAAAATATGACTTTTCCTTGGACGGCAGTGGCTCGTGTTGAGGGTGATGTTTCAAAATCCCTCAAAGGTGAGGTAAAAGTTGGTCGACAATTTTCAATCGTTTTACAAAATGGCTCTAAGGTTCGATTCTCATCGAAAAACTCAGGAACTGTTTTAAAATGGATTCGTCATTATTTAGGAAACGATAAAGTGGTTAAATCCCCTAGTTTCCTCGGAACTTTTAAAAATGCTTTTAAGAGAAAGAAGAAAAAATAAAAATCCCAATCTGGGATTTTTTTGTTAGTTAGAGCAAGAACATTCATTAGTTGTGCAAGAACAGTTTGACTCATTTTTTATTAATCCAACTTTTTGTAAAATTTGTTGGCGGTATGAGGGTCGTCCGATGAAACGTGTGACTTTACTGAAGATGTAACAAGATAAGAGTGTGACAAAAAAATTTGGAAGGGCAAGATAAGTCACGACTGCTAATAGCATAACTACAATATCAATACCAAAGAGCGTTTTATCTATTGGCACTTTCCACTTGTTTTCAAAAAGTCTCGCAAGTAGAATAGAGCCGCCAAATGTTCCTTGTGATAGAACAACTAAACCTGCACCAATTCCTGAGAGAATTCCGTCTATAATTCCCACAGTAATCAATGAGTCCATTTGAAAACCAGTAATTCCTATTGCTTCATAAATCATCATCCATCCGCTCATGGCCAGCGCTCCAGGAATGGTCAGTAACAATTCCCGCTGCTCAAGTAGTTTCCAACTCAAAAGAAAGAGTGGAATATTGACTGCAAAAAAAGTCAAAGCTGGATTCATTCCGAAAACAAAGTGAATAAATACCGAAAAGCCTGCGATTCCATTGCTAGCCATCGCGTTAGGAACGACAAAAAGTTGAATAGAGAGAATATAAAGGCCTACACCAACTAATAGTATGAATAGATCTCTGAGAAATAGTCTATCAATTTTTACTCCGATTAAAGTCATTTTACCTCCTTTATTAGTTTTTTCTTATAATCTAATGATAACATTTTTATATTTATTCTTTAAACCATATCCCTCGTTGGGCCTATTTTTATTATCTTCTTTAGTTCTTGATATAATATAGATATGTTATAATACAGGTATAAACGAAATGAGGACGATTTTGGCAACTAATAATTCTGAAATTTTTTATGAAACAAAAGGAACAGCCTATTTAGGTGTGGTTGAAAATGGAAAAATTATCTTGGGTGATGCTGGTTTTGAATTTGAATATAAAAATCCACGCCGAGGACAAAATATTTTCTTTACTTGGTCAAGTATTAAAAGCGCCGAAGTTGATGTTTCAATCAGTGGAAAACTTGGTCAGCAGTTTTCTTTGATTTTAGACACTCAAGCTAAGGTACGATTTTCTTCTAAGGATTCCGGTTCTATTTTGAAAAAAGTTGCTGAATATGTGGGTAAAGAAAATATTGTCAGAGCACCTAGTTTGCTTGACCCTTTCCGTCGCGCTTTCAAAAAGTAATGATTGATTTTAAAATGATGATTTTAAAAATTTTTGACAAAGTAATTCACAAAATGGTAAAATAAATCTAGAAATGGGTCTTATTAAATTTTTTTAGAGAGCTTGTGGTGCTGAAAACAAGTAAAATGAAATAATGACTTTCTACTTCTGTTAATTTTCTCATGAAAATGAGAACGTCTGCTTACGTTACAAGCGACTTGAGTTCTATTTTTACTGACAGCTTGAATATCAGTTTTCGTCAGTAAATAAATAGATAATTTAGGTGGAACCGTGCGATTACCGCGCCCTAATTCTTTTTGAATTTGGGCGCTTTTTTTCTACTGACAGAACTTTTTCTAAAATATTCTTGTCAGTAAGTTTTATATAAAAATAAAGGAGAGCTTATGCTTGATATTAAAAAAATTCGTGCTGATTTTGACGGTGTTGCTGCAAAATTAGCCACTCGTGGTGTTGAAAAAGAGAAACTTGAAAAACTTCATGACTTAGACATTAAACGTCGTGAACTCATTGTAAAATCTGAGGCTTTGAAAGCTGAACGTAATAGCGTTTCTGATGAAATTTCTCAAGTAAAACGTGCAAAAGGTGATGCCAGCGCACAAATTGCTGCAATGCAAAAAGTTTCTGCTGAAATCAAAGCCATTGATACTGAACTTACTGAAATCGAAGAAAACTTGAATGAAATCATTATCATGTTGCCAAATCTTCCTCATGAAAGTACACCAATTGGTGCTGATGAAGATGATAATGTTGAGGTTCGTCGTGTTGGTCAAACTCCAACTTTCAATTTTGAACCTAAAGCTCACTGGGATTTGGGTGAAGATTTAGGAATTTTGGATTGGGAACGTGGTGGTAAAGTCACTGGTTCACGTTTCCTTTTCTACAAAGGTGCTGGCGCAAGACTTGAACGTGCACTTTATAACTTCATGCTTGATGAGCACGGTAAAGAAGGTTATACTGAAATGATTACTCCTTATATGGTTAATCAAGAATCAATGTTTGGAACGGGTCAATATCCTAAATTTAAAGAAGACACTTTTGAATTGAAAGATGACCGTGGTTTTGTTTTAATTCCAACTGCTGAAGTTCCTTTGACTAACTACTATCGTGGGGAAATTTTGGATGGCGCAGAATTGCCAATCAAATTCACAGCAATGAGTCCTTCTTTCCGTTCTGAAGCTGGTTCTGCTGGTCGTGATACGCGTGGTTTGATTCGTTTGCACCAATTCCATAAAGTTGAAATGGTTAAATTTGCTAAACCTGACCAATCTTATGATGAACTTGAAAAAATGACAGCAAACGCTGAAAATATTCTGCAAAAATTGGGGCTTGCTTACCGTGTTGTGGCTTTGTCAACTGGTGACATGGGATTCTCTGCTGCTAAAACTTATGATTTAGAAGTTTGGATTCCTGCACAAAATACTTACCGTGAAATTTCTTCATGTTCAAACTGTGAAGATTTCCAAGCCCGTCGTGCCCAAATTCGTTATCGTGACGAAGAGGGTAAAGTTCAACTTGTTCACACTTTGAATGGTTCTGGACTTGCTGTTGGACGTACTGTGGCTGCTATTCTTGAAAATTATCAAAATGAAGATGGTTCAATCACTGTTCCTGAAGTCCTTCGTCCTTATATGGGTGGACTTGAAGTGATTAAATAATTAAAAAATCTACTGACAGAAATTTTTTGGACTTGTTAGTAGATTTTTTTGTTGAAGATTACTAATGGGACTACTAGGATATTCGTAATGTACTAAAGTACAAACGAATATCCTATGACAAAATTTCTGTCAGTAATCTTGTGATTCAACTATTGCTAATAAAAATTCTTAAGTTTGAAATAATAGTATTTATCTAAAACTTTGAACCCCTGAGAGAAATATAAATTATTAGCAGAAATATTTTCACGCCAAGTTTGAATAAAGACTTGATGTGTTTGACTACTACTACCTTTATCTAATAAGGAACTAAAGAACTGCTTAGCGTACCCTTTATTTCTAAATGGAGGATAAATTTCAAAATCGTAAATTCCAATGATATCATCTAAAAATACTAGACAAATTTTCCCTATCCTATCACTTCCCCAACAAATCGTATAAGGAACAATAGTTTTTGAAAATAATCTTTCTTGTGGAAATATGACCGCCCACTTTTTTTCTGAGGATATATACAAATTATCACTTTTTTTCATTAGAAAATCTAAAGCTTCTCTATTATAATTTGCGACATAGTTAATGTCTTCAGTCCACTCTTTAATAAAATTCGTATATGATACAATCTTCTCAGCAACTTTTAAAAATTGTAAATGGTGATTTTTCATTATTTTTATTATTTTTATCTCAGGAATTATTCTTTTCAATAATAAGAAATTAAAATCCTCTGTTTTAATCAGTTTATTTTTCACGATAATATAAGAATCAGTTTCAATAATTTCACAGCCTATAGAAGTTAGCCAAATTAACTCGTTTTTTAGGAACTTTTTATTCAGATTCATTATTTGCCTCTAAATCAATATTTCGATAAATTTTTGTCTGAGCTAGTATCAGGTAGGTCAGTAAAAATACAGTCGCTATTGCAGCTCCAAGTGGAATCAAACCAAAATGGCTAACTGCATTTCCAAGAATCATTCCAATAGGGGCTGCAATATAGACGACACAATCAATGACCCCAATAATCCGCCCACGAACGGAGGAATCAATAGAACTTACAAAATAGCTAAACAAGGGTTGAGTAAAGGTATCAAAAAATCCATAAAAAAGGAGAACAAGAAAGGTAACAAATATAAATTTATTAATCATTGGCAAAAAAATAAAACAAAAAGCTGAACCTAAAAGACCAATTTTCGTCATTTGTGAGACTTTTTTACTAAAGCGAATAATGACGATAGATGCCAAACTTTCGCCTATATTAGTGGAGGACTTTAATAATGATAAAAACAAGGGAGAAAGACTTTTTGTACTTTGTAACATGAAAAAAGGTAGGACATTTGGAATATATCCATAATCTAAATTTAAGAAAAATAGAAGAATCATGAAAATAATTATTTTCTTATCTGACAATATTTTTTCTTTAATAAACGAGAGAGGAAAAGTATTTTCTTTTTTCTTTATCTCCTGCTTTTTTTCATTAGGAATAAAGAAATAAGTCACAAATAGGGACAAAATAAATAGCAAGAACACTAAAAGATAAATATAATTGAGTCCAAGAAAAGTAATAATAAGACCTGCTAAAATATTATTTAAAACTGCTGTGACCTGTGTGGATAAAACGCTGATAGAGTCATATTTTATATATTCATTCGTTGATAGAGCTGAGGCAACAAGGGTAATGATTCCACGCTGGAATAAGGTACTAATTGCCGAAAAGATGAGATAAAAAATAATTCGAGCACTATCAAATTTTATGAAATAAACTCCAATAACAACCAAAATAAAACTGACAATACTTATCAATAATAATCTCTTTTTAGGATAGGAGTCAGCAATTACACCAGCTACAAGTGAAAAAATGGATTGAAGAATAAAAGATGAGCTTAAAACAAGAACAATGGTCTGAAGTTGCTCATGATTGGTAAAAATTCTCCAAAGAATATTCATCTGAAACAAAGTGCCAGCAAATGATACTAGTAGATTTATTCCAAGAAATAAAGACATTTTTTTATACATTGGTATGCTCCACGAAGTAGGATATGACGTTTCATTGTCAATATCTTGAATTGATTCCGTTCTTTTTTGCACGATTATAGACATAAGTAAAAGTTAATGTTCCTATAACCATATAGATAATCATTTGTAGAATAAGGAGTAGAAAAGTAGTCAATTCAAAGGGATTTTGGCTTACTTTTAAGCCAAGATTAATGGGTAAAACTTTGGTTAAGACAAGTAAAGCCGCTGGCAACTTGTCCAAAGAGATTAATGTTCCTGATGCAAAAAGTAGGAGATACTGAATAATTCCGACAAAAGAAGCGATTTTAGTAAACTTTAAGGTCAGTCCTGAGAATATCATGGAAAATCCAACAATTGCAAAAAAATTAATAACTAAAGCGGCTAAAGAAACCCACCTCAAATTTATATGAATCTGATAGAAAAAACAGACAATGACTGTCGCAATCATTATTCTAATAAAATTAAAAATTCCCCAAACAATTGATTTAATAAATAAAATGTGAATCAATCGGATGGGTTTTAAAATCAACTGTTCAAAGGTTCCTACCTGTTTTTCATAAGAAATCGATTCTGACGCAACAGTCAAAACGCCACTAAGTAAAAACCAAAAAGCATAGCCAATATAGTTTGAACTTGTAAAATGCTGTCCGAGAATCATAAAAACAGATAAAAGAATAACCATCATCACTAAACTTGAGATGAAATCTGGATAAAAGACTAAAGTTTCTCTTAATTCTCGTTTGAATTCTGCTCTAAACATTTTGCTCTCCTTTATAATAATCAATTAAAATTTCTTCAATTGAGCGGTTATGTTTTTCGTAAGAGAGAATTTTTTCACCCTCTTTTATTAAATTTTTTAGCTTTTCTTCTGCCAACTTTTCATCTATAAGTTGATAGCTGTCAGTATTTGTTTTAATAAGATAATAGACAAGAGAATTTTCTTGAATAAAAGCTTCATATTTTCCTAAAAATGAAATTTCCCCTTTGTTCAATAAGAGAACTCTATCGGCAAGGGCTTTGATTACATCGGTTTGATGTGTGGTTAGGATAATTGTTTTATTATGTTCTTTTGACATTTTCTTGACCATATCCAGTAAGTCACGATTGGCTTTAAAATCCAGTCCCAAAGTCGGCTCATCTAAGAACAAAATTTTTGCATCATTGAGTAAGCTACAAATAATAGATAATTTTTGTTTCATTCCTCTTGAAAAGTTAAAAAGTCGTTTATTCGCTGCTTCTTTCAGGTCAAATTGTTCTAAAAGTTGTAAGATTTCTTGCTTTTTGATTTTTCGTTTGTAAAGTGCTGCGAAATATTCGATATTTTCAATCGCTGTTAGATAACCATAAGTATTTTCTGCATTTTCTAGGACCGCTGAGGTCATTTCATAAATTTTTTGACCATAAGTGTCGATAGATTTCCCGTAGTAATCGATTTCTCCGGAATCCTGTGCAAGAATACGGAGCAACATCTTAATCAATGTCGTTTTTCCTGCACCATTTTTTCCTAAGATAATAAAAATTTCTCCTTCATTGACAGAAAAAGAGATGTCTTTGATAATCGGATTATCTTCAAATGATTTTGAGAGATGAGTAACTTTTATGACTTCTTTCATGATTTTACCTCAAAAATTTCTTTTATTATCATTAGTCCATTATTTTTAAAATCAGTTTTTGGACACTTAAAATCATCATGACTTCTTTTATAATAACAGCCACCATCACAGTTTGGAAGAAATGTACAACTAGCACAAGTATCATAAGCATATCCTATATTCTGAGCTTGAGAACGGATAATTTCAAACATTGCAGAACCATAATCATTGATGTGAGCTTGTCTAAACTCATTCATACCAACAGCTTCTATACAAGAAAACAGAAAGCCATCAGCGCCTATAATGTAACAATTTGTCTGTTTCATCATACAAGCTAAATTTATTTCTCGACCGTAAGGTTTGAATTTATAACCTCTGTGAATGGCTAGTTTATGAGCTTGATACCAAAAAGAGTCATTATCTTCAATCGTTTTGTCAAATTTTCCACTTGCTGTACTTATAACCTTACTAAAAACCAATGGATATTTTATTTCCTTCTCCTCTAAAACATCTAGTAATTCTGTCACGTGGTTTTTATTGTCGTCATTCAAATTGGAGTTTAGTTTAATTTTAATTTCTGGAAATTTTTCTTGAATTCTTTTTAAATTTCTAATGATAGTTGAAAATGACCCCATCCCACTTTCATAGACTCTATATTTATCATGGTCTTTTTGGGCACCATCAAGAGTAATAAAATAATCATTCAAACCTAATTGTAATAACTCCTCAATTTTTTTCATGTTTCCAAAGGTTCCATTGGATACTACGCTAAAGTAAAAAGACTTATTGAGTTTATTACAAGCTGCCATAATTCTAATCATTTTGTCGGTATGTAATGTTGGTTCTCCACCAATAAAATTTAGATAAATATATTCAGGATTTTTGTCTAAAACTATTTTTCTAATGAAATCTATAACATCTTTCTCCGTTTTATCGTTCATAACAACTTTTTCTGCTATCACATTTTGGTAGCAATAACTGCATTTTAAGTTGCAATCATAATTTAAATGCACAATAATGTCTAAATTTGCTGTTGAATAAGTAAACATATTTCTCACAGGGGTTAGTAATTGACCGTTTTCATCGTAATCGTCAGCAACTATAAAATATTTCTGAATTAATTCTTTTTTTAAGTGACTTGGTAAAGAATTTTCAGCAACTGCTTTGTAAAATGTTTTCTTTGATAGAGTGTCGAAAATAATATGCTGTTTTGTAACTTGATGGTACAGCAAAAGCGATGAATCATTTAATTCAATCATATTCACGTATTTATTGACTTTCATTTATTTTTCTCCACTATATTTTCTATAATCGAATGAAATTGGGCATCAAATTGCTCCTCCGCATCATAATAAACTTTGACTTTATTATCCATTAGTGATTTCCAGTTTTTATCCTCAAGTTTATATTTCATAAAACAATAATCTGGTAAAAACAAAACTGCACTAATACTTCGCAATTCGTTTTGACTTATCACCAAATTATTATTTAGTTCAATGAACTTGTTATCTCTATTTATATAAATTGATTCTCCGACTTTTACCAAGATAATTTGTTCACTTATTTTTTGGCTTATTAGTTGAAAATCTTGAATATTACTAAGAGACAATATTAGGGCGAGAGTTTTAGGATATTGACTAATATTATCAATAACTTCATCAAGTTCTTTACTCTTAATTGTTAAAAATAACCTATTCCCATAGAGTGAAGACAAAAATAGATATTTTAGATAAATTTTTTCATCTATTTCTTCGTCAAATTTTATTCCATTAACATATAATTGATACTCCTCAGTTTTAAGAACAACTTTATGAGTTAATAAATTGATATATCTCTCTTCTTTTTCGTAGGCTAAAAGTGATAATTTTTCCATACTATTTTCCTTAACTCGAAAATATGGGGTCATGAATAACATGACCCCATTAAATCAGGCTACTTCTTCGGTACGTACAAGGCTATCTCCTGGACTTGGAGTATCTTTATTATTTTGAGTTTTCGCACAACAAGTAACATTGAATTTAACAGTATCTGTAAGTGATTCTTCAGCAGAACTGCTCTTGATAGAAAATGTTTTTTCTTCCATGATAATTTTACCTTTCAAAATGATTATATTTATCAATCAAAATTATTATTTCAACTAACAACTTCATTATAGCACTCTAAAAATTTTGTGAAAAAGTTTTGGAATATATGCCAAAAGGCTATTACTTTGCTAGAAATCCTTTAACTATAACGCATTTTCAGTTTTTTTATTTTCTTATATTATAGACAGTTCTTACCTAATTTCTTTAGTTACTGTTTTTATAAAAAATAAATTTATTTTTCTTTTGTCATATATTCCAAAAGTTAATCGAACATAAAAAAATACTGACAGAATTTCTGTCAGTAACTTTCAAAATATAATCCTAAATTAAAATCTTTAAATATTTTTGATGACAATGATGTCAGTAAATGCTATAATTAGTTCAATTTACTGACGGAGGGCTTTGATGAATGAATAAAATATTTCCTAAAAAATTACAAAAGGGGGATGAAATCCGTGTGATTTCACCTAGTTCTTCTTTGACTCGGACTGGAAAATTTGAAGATAAATTAAAAGCAAAAGCTCGTCTTGAAGCACTTGGTTATCAGGTTACTTTTGGTCAGCATATTTTAGAAAATGATTTGCTTGAATCAAGTTCGATTAATTCACGACTTTCAGATTTCCATGCAGCATTTTCAGACCCTAATGTTAAAGCTGTTTTATGTACCATTGGTGGCTTTAACTCTAATGAACTTCTTCCTTATATTGATTGGAACATTGTAAAAAATAATCCTAAAATTTTCTGTGGATTTTCTGATATCACTGTTCTTCACCAAGCTATTTTCGCTAAAACTGGCTTGGTCACTTACTATGGTCCAGGTTATATCGCCTTTTTAATGGATGAATTACAAGACTTTCAAACTGATTCTTGGCAAAATGCAGTCGCTGGTCAGTCAAATTATTCTTTAAATGCCAGCGATTTTTACACGAGTGATGCTTGGTACGACCCCACTCAAGCTCGTCATCTTCTGCCTGCTGCCTGGAAAATATATAACCATGGCAAAGCGACAGGGGAAATTATTGGCGGAAATCTAAATACCTTGATGCTTGTGACAGGAACCAGTGCTCAGGTCAAATCCAATCAACCAATTGCTTTTTTAGAAAATGCTGAAGGTGAAGATTTTTATGATTGGGACCGAGAATTAGCTCATTTTTTACAAGTTTATCCTAACATTTCTGCTTTAGTCATTGGTCGTTTTCCTAAGGAAGAGGGGATGACCGAGGAAATTTTACACTTTATTTTAGATAAATATCCTCATTTAAAAACAATTCCAGTCGTCTATGATGTCGATTTTGGACATACTCAACCGATTTTTACTTTTCCTCTGGGAGGGCAAGCAGAAATTTCCACACAGCCTTTAAAAATTGAAATCTTAGAAGGCTAGAACATCAAAAAGGAGAGTCACATGACTGAAGTTTATTTTATTCGACATTCTCTTAGAGATAATGCAGCCTATGACGATATGGATGTTCCGCTGACTGCCGAGGGTGAAAAACGCGCACTTATCTTGGCTGATGCTTTTGCAAATGTATCAATCGAGCAAATTTTTTCCAGTCCATTTCAACGTTCTATTCGTACCCTGAATCCTCTTGCTCACTCTAAAAATCTTGAAATTCAACTCATTTCTGATTTGAGAGAAAGAAATGTTGGCCATGAAATAGCTGATTTTTGGCCCTTTGCTAAGCGACAATGGAATGATTTTGATTATAAATTTTCTGACGGAGAATCCTTACGTGAAGTTCAAAATCGTAATATTTCAGCCCTTGAACAGATTTTAACAACTTCTAAAAATCAAAAAGTTGCAATCGGAACACATGGTACTTCTCTTTCTACCATTTTAAATTTTTATCAACCAGACTTTCAGTTTCAAGATTTTCAATCTTTAGCTGGAAAGATGCCCTATGTCATCAAAATGGACTTTGCTGAAAATAAATATCTGACCCACCAAGTCATTGAAATTGATTATGAGCAATAAAAAAAGTTACTGATAGAACTGCCAGGATATTCGTAATGTACTAAAGTACAAACGACTATCCTATGACAGCAATTCTTGTCAGTAACTTTTTATTTTACAGTTCAATAATGTTTCCAGAATTCAAGTAAACAATCCACTCACAGAGATTGACCGCATAACCGGTAATTCGTTCTAAGTAAACCAGTGTCAACAAGTATTCTTTACCTGTTGTTACTGTTTCAGAGTTTTCTTTCATTCCGTCAAGAATTTTTTCTTGAATTTCATGACTCATACTTTTGATGACATATTGTTGTTCAGCAATTTCATGAGCCCGTTTATCATTGCCTTGAATATAAGCATTGAGTGAAGCATCAACGATAGATTTAACTTTTTCACCGAGTAAGCTAATATCTTCTTCAACCACGTGAATTCTTTCTTCACCTTTAAGTGAAATGGTTGCCTTAGCAATAGATGCAACGTGGTCACCCATTCTCTCAAGGTCAGATGATGCTTTTAGAACGGTGATGATTGTTCTTAAATCGCTAGAAACCGGTTGTTGAAGTGCAATCATTTCTAATGATTGATTTTCAAGACTTTTTTCTTGGTCATTAATGGCATGGTCGCCTTCAATGACTTGTTCAGCCAAATCACGATCATGGCTAACAAAGGCACGAACGGCCTTATTCAATTGAGCAGAAACTTGCGTGCCCATTGAGTAAAATTGATTATGAAGTTTATTAAGATCTTCTTCAAATTGTGTACGCAACATAATTACCCCTCTTTGTTTTTATAGTAATGTTATTATGATACATTCATTTAAATCAATGCTATTTCGCTTTCTTTAATGAATGCTAATGAAATATCTCGCTTCGCCTTTTGGCTAGACGGTCCATTCCATTTTAAAGTCAGCATCAAAGGCTGTCAGTAAAATTTATCCAAATTTACCAGAAATATAATCAGAAGTTTCTTGTTTTTCTGGATTTAAGAAAATACTTTTCGTATCATTATACTCAATCAGATTTCCGTCTAACATAAAGGCGGTACGGTCTGAAATTCGTGATGCTTGTTGCATACTATGTGTAACAATCGCGATTGTATAATCTTTTTTAAGTTCAAGCATGGTTTCTTCGACACGAGCCGCTGAAATTGGGTCAAGGGCTGATGTTGGTTCGTCCATTAGGATAATTTCAGGATTGACAGCAAGGACACGTGCAATACAAACCCTTTGTTGTTGCCCACCTGAAAGTCCAAGTGCTGAACTGTGCAAAATATCCTTAACTTCATCCCAAATATTTGCTGCTTTGAGTGAATTTTCCACCACTTCATCAAGAAGTGCTTTATCTTTCACTCCTTTTAAACGCAATCCATAAACCACATTTTCATAAATTGAAAATGGAAAGGGATTGGGTTGTTGGAAAACCATGCCAATTTCTTTACGTAAATCAACAGTATCAACTTTAGGACTGTAAATATTTTTACCTTTATAATCAATGGCTCCAGTAATTGTTACTGTCGGAATCAAATCATTCATTCGATTGATTGAACGTAAAAGCGTTGATTTTCCACATCCTGAGGGACCAATGAGCGCTGTAATTTCATTCTTATAGAATGTCATGTTTATCGTATTCAACGCTTTTTTCTTGCTGTAATAAAGCGATAAGTCGCTGACGGTTAAAACTGCTTCTTTTTCCATATTTTACCTTTTTATAAGTTACTGATAGAACTACTAGCACATTCGTAATGTACTAAAGTACAAACGACTGTCCTATGACGGACAAGTTTTTCGACAAATCAAGAATCCGTCAGTAGTTTTTTTACTGACAAAAATTCCGTCAGTAATTTTAAACTTTATTTTCTCTTAACCAAAGTGACCAGAAACATAATCTTCTGTTGATTGCAAACTAGGTTGAGTAAAAATTGTGCTTGTTTTATCATACTCAATCAAATCTCCTGAATAGAAGAAAGCTGTATTGTCAGAGGCCCGAGAAGCCTGAGCCATATTGTGAGTCACAATGATAATCGTATAATTTTCTTTAAGTTCCATCATTGTTTCTTCAATTTGCATTGTTGAAATTGGGTCAAGAGCTGACGCTGGTTCATCCATCAAAATAATTTCTGGTTTTACTGACAATGCTCTTGCAATACATAAGCGCTGTGCTTGTCCACCGGACATGGCAAGTGCGGATTGATTAAGATTATCTTTTACTTGATCCCACAAAGCAGCTTGCTTCAATGAAGTTTCAACAATCTCATCCAGTTTTTTTCTGTCTCTCACGCCATCACGACGATGAATGAAGGCAATATTTTCATAAATTGATTTTGGAAATGGATTAGGTCTTTGGAAAACCATCCCAATTTGCTTACGAACTTCAAAAACATTCACTTTATTTTCGTTAATATTGACCCCTTCATAATTGATTTCGCCAGTCACCCGAGCGCCATCAATCGTGTCATTCATGCGATTCAAAGCACGTAAATAGGTTGATTTACCAGAACCTGAAGGGCCAATAAGTGCTGTGATTTCATTTTTAGGAAAAGACATTGTCACGCCATGGATTGCTTCTTTTGTTCCGTTATAGAAAACACGCAAATCATTTGTTGATAATGCAATTTCTTCTTTCTCAGGCACCATAATTTTGCGCTGAGACCAGTCATATGTTGTTGCCATAATTATTCTTTCTCTATAAAATCTTTGATTTTCTTAGTTAGAAGATGTTAACTTCTTGTGAATTCGATTTCCAAGGAAACGTGCCCCCAAGTTAAAGAGGAGAACAAAGATAATCAATACTGCTGAAGCTCCTGCAGAAATTTGTTGCGCTGTTGAAATCGTTCCTTCGGTATTAAGTGCCCAGATATGAACAGCCAAAGTTTCAGCTGGTCTGAAAAGTGAGAGTGGCGAAGTCAAGCTCATCGGATTCCAGTTTGCCCAGTTAATTGGGAGGTTCGTTTGTCCAGCAGTGTAAATCAGTGCCGCAGCTTCACCAAAGACACGTCCTGAAGATAAGATAACCCCAGTAATGATTCCGGGCACAGCAGCTGGTAAAATGACTTGTGTTGCCGTTTCCCAACGTGACATTCCGAGTGCCAAACCACCTTCACGTTGTGAAGTTGGAATTGCTCGAAGTGATTCTTCAACATTCCGAGTCATCAATGGTAAGTTGAACACAGTTAGTGCCAAGGCACCTGATAGAACTGAGAAACCAAGACCAAATTGTAATACGAAAATTAACATCCCGAAAAGTCCAACAACGATTGAAGGAAGTGAAGATAAAACTTCAATAGCTGAGCGAACAACACCAGTTAACCAATGTTTTTGATTCGCATATTCAGACAGATAAATTCCTGCGCCAAGTGATAAAGGAACAGAAATAATCAAAGTGACAATCAAAAGATAAACAGAGTTAAAAAGTTGGACTGCAATCCCACCACCTGTCAATGGATTTGATGCGGTGATGATAAATTTAGGGTCTTTAAAGAGAACTGGCAAACCTTTAATTAAAATATAAGCCAGTAAAAAAGCGAGGATAAGAACAATGATGCCAGAAAGGACGTAAAGGACACCAGTGGCAATCTTGTCAGAGCGTTTAGCGTTCATTATTTAAGACTTCCTTTCTTAGCAATAGCACGCATTGCGAGGTTGAAAAAGAGTGACATAATCAAAAGAAGTAAGGCAAGTGACCAAAGTGCATTCAATTGAATACCAGGTGTTGCATTTGGAATTCCTGATGTCAAGATTGAAGTCAAGGTTGAAGCTGGTGAAATCAAATCTTTTGGCATGGTAACGGCATTACCAACAACCATTTGAATAGCAAGAGCTTCACCAAAAGCACGCGCCATTCCAAAGATAACAGCGGTCAAAATCCCTGGTGTTGCGGCTCTTAGAAGAACACGCCAAATTGTTTGCCAACGCGTTGCACCAAGTCCGAGTGACGCTTCTTTATAATAAGAAGGGACAGCTTTCATAGCATCCACAGTCATTGAGGTTACAGTTGGTAAAATCATGACAAAGAGTACAAACACACCTGACAAGAGACCCAAACCAGTTCCACCAAAAACATTACGAATGGCTGGAACAACAACAGTCAAACCAATGAAGCCATAAACAACTGAAGGAATACCAACAAGGAGTTCAATGACAGGTTGCAAAATTTTCTTACCATATTTTGGTGAAATTTCTGTCATATAAATTCCCGCACCAATCGCAAATGGAGTGGCAACAAGGGCTGAAAGTACAGTAACAATCAATGACCCCGTAAACATCGGCAATGCGCCAACTGCGGGTTTACCGTCAGGGCCAAGATTACCCGGTGACCAATTTGTTCCAAAAAGGAAACGGAAAGGATTAACACCATCTGAATAGAAAGTTGACAGACCTTTTTGAGCAACAAAGACAAGAATTGCACCTACAACGAAGACAATAAGGGCAATACATAAGAAAGTTAAACTCTTACCAAATTTTTCAAGTCTTGAATTTTTATTGCTTGAAAGCAATTTTTCTTTGATTTTTGAATTTTCCATAGGGACCTAACTATTTTTGTTAATTTGCATCTATCTGATTAATGCAAATGAAGTTATTGATTAAACTTATTTTGACTAATTTTTTTACTGACGGAGGATAAGTTTAATTTCCATCAGTAATTATTTAATTTTTTCAACATTTCCTTTAGCATCACGGTCAACCTTCATTTCAGAAACACGGATATAACCAAGCTGCTCTAGGGTTTTCTTATCATTTTTAACGTATTCGATAAATTTATTTTCGATTGTGTTCTTACGAGATTTGTTGGTGTACATATGCTCATATGACCAAATTTTCCATGCATTAGTTTTTACATTGTCATAATTTGGCGCAACACCATCAACATTAACCGCCTTTACACCAGGTTTATTGGTGTAACTGAAAGCAACATATGAAATAGCCCCTGGCGTTTGCCCAACTAATTGAACAACAGAACCTGAAGCATCTTGGGTTGGACCATTCACTTCTGTGGCACCATTCAACGCATATTTATCAAAATTTACTCGCGTTCCTGAACCAGCAGTACGACCAATGACCGTTATTTTTTGGTCTTGACCTCCTACTTCTTTCCAGTTGGTAATTTTACCAGTGAAAATATCAATCAGTTCTTGTTGAGTCAAATTTGAAACTTTTAACTTTTTGTTGATAATTGGTGCAAAACCAATGACAGCAACTTTATGGTCAATAATTTTATCAACTGCTATTCCTGATTTTTCTTCAGCGAAAATATCAGAATTCCCAATCTGGAAAGAACCAGCCGCAACCTGAGCCAATCCGACACCAGAACCACCACCTTGAACCATAATAATTTCATCAGGATTTTGCTTCATATATGCCATAGAAGCATGTTCAACCATGGGTTGCAAGGCAGTTGAGCCACCCGCTGTGACCTGTTTATTTCCAGAACCACAAGCTGCCAATGCAAATAAACTCACACTGGCCATCAAAGCAATAAAAATTTTCTTCTTCATAGCTTAATTATACCATAATGGCCTATCAATGAGCGGTTGATGATAGCGTTCTTATGTAAATGTTTTGTAAATAATACGGGAAAATGCCCAACTCTGAAAAAGAGTGAGCAATTTCCTGTCTTTTAGGGAAAGAATTATGAAGAAAAATTTAAAGATAGTCTTTCATCAGTTCATCCTGTTTATGTTCACTGATAAAATTTTTATAAAAAAGGAGTCAAACTTTTAAATTTTAATTTATGAAGAAGAAAATTTTTATTGCTTTGAATCCTATGGTTATAAACTAATTTATTAATTGTTAAATTTACTGACAGACATAAATTATTTTGAAATTGACTTACTGTCAGTGTTATTTTTTAGTGATATTTCCGTCAGCGTCACGTTCAACTTTCATGTCACTGATTGGAATGTATCCCAATTTTTTGATGTCTTTTTTGTTTTCTGCCACATATTTAATGAAAGCTTTATCTGCTGCAGTTTCTTTCTTAGTATTGGTGTACATATGTTCGTAAGACCAAACTTTGTAGTCATTAGTTACGACATTTGCTTCTGTTGGCTCAACACCATCAATTGAAATATCTTTGATGTCTTTACTTGTATCAACATAAGAAAGTGCCACATATGAAATCGCTCCTGGTGTTTGACCAACCATTTGAACAACTGAACCTGAAGCATCTTGTGTTGGGCCTTTAACCTCTGTTGCTCCACCAAGTGCGAATTTATCAAAGTTTACGCGAGTTCCAGAACCCTCAGTCCGTCCGATAACCGTAATTTTTTGGTCTGAACCACCCACATCTTTCCAGTTTGTTACCTTACCTGTGAAGACATCTTGCAATTGTTGAGAAGTTAAGTTTTTAACATCAATTTTTGCGTTAACAATCGGTGCAAAACCAACAACTGCTACTTTATGGTCAGTAATTGCAGAAGCATCAATTCCTGATTTTTCTTCAGCAAAAATATCAGAGTTCCCAATCTGGAAAGAACCAGCTGCAACTTGTGTCAAACCAACACCAGAACCACCACCTTGCACAGTCACTTGAACACCAGTATTTTTTGCCATAAATTCTGTTGACGATTGTTGTGCTAATGGTTGAAGAGCAGTTGAGCCTCCAGCAATAATTTTTCCTGACAGAGCTTTGTCAGAAGAACTTGAGCTACTTGATGATGAGCCGTTTGATGAACCACAAGCTGCCAAAGTTAACAATGCACCAGCAGTAATAAGACCAACAAGAATTTTCTTTTTCATGAGAAGTTTCTCCAATTAATTTCTAAATAAGTTGTTAAGCGTTTTTGCTTACAAAACTATTCTATCATCGAAAGAAGGCACTGGGTGTAAACACTTAGTAAATACAAGGTAAATGGATTGTAAACGATATTTTTATCTTGAAAACTTTTTTACTGACGGTAAATCTGTCAATAAAATATGACAAAGAAGGCATATTTTAGCTGTAAATAAAAGAATTATCAGCAAGATACCAATTCTGTCAGTAAAAAAATCACTGACAGATTTATCAGTGATTTTTTTAACGGTTGTAAGCTTTAATTTGTCTTGCAATATCCCGATTTTGTTCTTTACGTTTGAGCGTTTCACGTTTATCGTAATCTTTCTTACCACGGGCAAGCCCCATCAAAACCTTAGCAAAGCCATTTTTCAAATAAACTTTTAAAGGAATAAAAGTAATTCCTGTCCCTGACAATTCCTTATCAATCTTAGCAATTTCTTTTTTATTTAGTAATAGTTTTCGCGTACGCAATTCTTCAACATTAAAAATATTGCCCTGCTCAAAAGGAGCAATATGAACATTTGATAACCAAACTTCTCCATTACGAACTCTGGCAAATCCATCTTTTAATTGAATTTTTGCCTGACGAACAGACTTAATCTCCGTTCCTGTCAGCACAATTCCTGCTTCAAAAGTTTCGTAAATTTCATAATCATGCCGAGCCTTTTTGTTCTGAGCTAAAGGCTTATCTTCTGTATTTTTTACCATGCCCTCATTTTACCACAAAATGAACATTTATTTAAGGATTTTTAATGACAGATAAAATCTCTCTGACCAACAACTCATAAGCCCTTGATGTAAAATGTAAACCATCAGCTCTCAACAAATTTTTAGGATTTTCAGAGCTCTTCATTATCTGAAAAATATCAATCACCTTAAGCGATTTTTCTTTGCCTAAATTTAATGTGACTTCTCTAAAAAGTTCAACCTCGGAAAGCTTACTATAATGTGTTGGTTCATCATCATTATAAAAAGGAGGAGTAATTAGAACCGTTCTTTCTACACCCAACTGCGAAATCATTTTTAATAAATTTTCGCGAAATTCTGCCGGTCGAATCAAATGATAAGGTGAAGCATCATTTGCCCCAAAAAAAATAAAATTTAAGTCCGCTTCTTCCTCTAGAACGTATTTTAGACGTAGAAGTCCACCATAAGTATCATCTCCATTAATTCCATGAAGTACCACTTTCAGCTTGGGCTCATTTTTCTCAATTAATCTTGCAATAATATTTGACGAACCCCCTTCATCCATTCCAAAACCATTGGTAATTGAATCTCCAAAAATTGTAATCTTCATTTTAGGCATCTCTTTCAAGTATTTTCATCATTTTACCATAAAAATTTACTGACTCATATCCAGAAAATAAAAAATATCGTAGAAAATCTACGATATTTATCTTTTTAGGCTAATTTTTCAGCAACTGCGGCCAAAAGTTCAGAAATTCCTGCTGCTTTTGAACCACCAGCCATGGCCATGTCTGGTTTTCCACCACCACGACCATCAACAAAAGGTGCTAATTCTTTAACTAAATTACCTGCTTTTACATCTGATGACTTAGAAGCTACTAAAAGACTTACTTTTTCACCAATTTTAGCAACTAAAACAAGAACATCTGAAAGTTCTTTTTGTTTCCAAATATCTGCCAAATTACGCAAACCATGAGCGTCAGGAACAGTGACTTCACTGGCGATAAAGTTGAGAGAACCAGCTGTTTGCACATTTTTGAAAATTTCATCTGATTGACTTGCTGCAAGTTTTCCAGCCAAAGCATCATTTTCTTTTTGAGCTGTTTTAAGCTCATCTTGTAAGCTAGTAACTTTTGCTAAAACTTGTGAAGTTTGCGGCGCTTTAACCATTGTTGCTACTTCATTCAAAGTATTTTCAGCATCTTTAAAGGCTTCATAAGCTTTTTGACCTGTTACAGCAATAATCCGGCGAACACCAGAACCAATTCCTTCTTCTTTAACAATCTTGAATAAACCAATTTCAGAAGTTGTTTGTGTATGTGTTCCACCACAAAGTTCGATAGAGTAGTCACCAATTTTTACAACGCGAACGTTTTTCCCATATTTCTCACCAAAGAGGGCCATCGCTCCCATTTCTTTGGCTGTAGCAATATCAGTTTCAACTGTTTCAACTTTTAATGATTGCCAAATTACTTCATTAACTTGACGTTCAATCTCAGCCAATTCTTCTTTAGTCACTTGTGCAAAGTGAGTAAAGTCAAAACGTAAGAATTCAACCTCATTAAGTGAACCAGCTTGTAGTGCATGATTCCCAACAATATTATGCAAAGCAGCATGAAGTAAGTGAGTTGCTGTATGATTTTTCACAACAGCAGCTCGGCGTTCTTGGTCAATCTCTAAAGTATAGCTTTCTCCAACTTTAAGTGGTGAAAGAGTCTCAACAGAATGAAGATTTTGGCCATGAGGCGCATGTTGTACATCTAATACATTAGCCACAACTTGACCATCAGCATCTTTAATTACTCCATGGTCAGCCACTTGACCACCCATTTCAGCATAAAAAGGAGTCACATCAAAAACAAGTTGAGCTTTCCCAGAAACTTCATCAACAATTTCATCGTCTTGAATAGCTACAAGTAATTTTCCTTGAGCAGTCTTATCTTCATAAAGGAATTCTGATTCTACTTCGATAGATGACAATGTTTCATTTTGAGCGCCCATTGAACCACCTTTGACAACAGCAGCACGTGCACGCTCTTGTTGAGCTTTCATTGCTACTTTGAATCCTTCGTGGTCAATTTTGAATCCTTCATCTTCTGCCAATTCTTCTGTCAATTCCACAGGGAAACCATAAGTATCGTAGAGGCGGAAAATATCTGCTCCTTCAAGTCTATCTTTTCCTTCAGCTTTAAGATTTACCAAAAGTTCATCAATCAATTTTTGACCCGCATCAATCGTGCGGTTGAAAGTTTCTTCTTCACGATCAATAATTTGCATGATGAAGTCTTCTTTTTCAAGCACTTCTGGATAATAGGATTGCATGATTTTCCCAACAGTCGGAACGAGTGAAGCCAAGAATTTCCCTTGAATTCCCAATTTTTTACCATGCATAACCGCACGACGAAGTAAGCGACGTAAAACATAACCACGTCCTTCATTTCCTGGCAAAGCACCATCACCAATAGCAAATGAGAGTGAGCGAATATGGTCAGCAATCACTTTGAAACTCATATTTTCGCTGTCTGGACTATATGTTTTTCCAGATAGTTTTTCAATTTCACGAATGATTGGTAAGAATAAGTCTGTATCAAAGTTTGTTTTTCCGCCTTGAATAATGCAAACCATTCGTTCAAGTCCCATTCCCGTATCAATATTTTTTTGTGGCAATTCAGGATATTCTGAACGAGGGATTGATGGATCGGCATTAAATTGTGAAAGAACAATGTTCCAGATTTCAATATAACGGTCATTTTCAATGTCTTCTGCCAACAATTTTAAGCCCACATGTTCTGGATCATAAACTTCTCCACGGTCAAAGAAAATTTCTGTATCTGGACCAGAAGGACCAGCACCAATTTCCCAGAAGTTATCTTCAATTGGCACAAGATGTGTTGGGTCTACCCCAACCTCAACCCAACGATTATAAGTATCCTTATCAGCTGGGTAATAAGTGATGTAAAGTTTTTCTGCTGGGAATTCAAACCATTCAGAACTTGTCAATAATTCCCAAGCAAAAGCAATCGCTTCTTTACGGAAATAATCACCAATTGAAAAGTTACCGAGCATTTCAAACATAGTATGGTGACGTGCTGTTTTACCAACATTCTCAATATCATTTGTCCGGATAGCCTTTTGAGCATTAGTCAATCTAGGATTTTCTGGCACTACTGAACCATCAAAATATTTTTTTAGCGTTGCTACTCCTGAATTTATCCAAAGCAAAGTTGGGTCATTTACAGGAACAAGACTTTGAGAAGGTTCCACAGTGTGACCTTTTGATTTGAAAAAGTCGAGGAACATTTGGCGAACTTCTGCGGAAGTCATGGTTTTCATTATTTTCTCCTTTTATATAAAGTTTAAAGTCTAACAATAAACTTATTTCATATACTTTGTTAATGTTTTCACAATAAAACAATAAAATTCTACCGTAAACAAAGGGGCGTATACAGTTATACCGCGGTACCACCCTTATTCACGATAGAATTTCTATCATCTTAGTTCGGTTGTTAAAGCAGTTATCGCTGCTATAAGCACTTTTTTTAACTTGCTCATTCTCACCATTTAGAGCTCTCTTTAAAGTTAATTTCTATTATCTAAATTATTTAGATGATGAAGAACTTGATGTTTGTGTAAATTGTGAGAAGAGTGATGCAAATGCAGATTCTTTCACAGTTACGTTATTCTTTTTGAGGTATTTAGCAATAACACCACTTACAAATGTTGTATCTTGTTCTTTTTCAGTTTTAATGACATTTTGAAGTTCTTTTTTGTACTTGTTCATGTCAGTTCCTTTTTCAGATGTTTTTACCATTTCGACAATATAGTAAGAAGTAGCACCTGTTGATGAACTTGTAGATTCAATGACATCTGAAAACTCGCCATTTTTCAATTTGAAAGCAGCTGTTTGAACTTCTGTTGGAACACTTGTTGAAGTTGAATTAAATGTTACTTTGCTTTCAGCATTTGTTTTTTCAAAGCTTGCTTTACCAGCATCATCTTTTTTAGCAGCTTCCAAAGCTTTTGTTGCTGCATCTTTTGATGTTTCAGAAACAACATATGCTGTTACATCTGGATGGTAAGATTCCCAAGCTTTTTTAAGGTTAGCATCTGTATATTGAGTTTCTTTGATTTCATGGTCAATCGCTGCTTGTTCAAGCATTTGTGTACGCATGTATGGTGTGAAACTTGCTTCAGTCAAGCCTTGTTGTTGCAAAGCAGATGAAAATTGGCTACCATATTGGTCCTTGATTGACTTAACTTTTTTGCTAACATCTTTATCAGTTACTTCTTTTCCAAAGTCTTTAGTAAAAATTTTGTCAAAAGTTAAATTTTGAAGTAATGTATTTGTCGGTTGTGATGGAAATTGTTTGGCTTCCTTGTATAAATCAGAAACGCGAATGGTATCACCTTTCATTGTGATGATATCCTTGCTTGCTGAATCACTACTTGAGCAACCAGATAAGGTTACCAATGCAGCTCCGGCAAAGACAGTAGTCATAACTAATCCGAGTTTTTTGAATTTCAAGATATTCTCCTTCGCATGATTCGATGTTTGTAGTTAATGTGTCCTAAAACATCCTTTTATTTTTAACTTGTTGCAATTATATCATAAAAAATTAAATAAAGCTTTAAATACACAAAACTTTATCTAAAGTAATTTGACAATCTGCCAACTCGATTTATGCCTTTTTTATCATCAACAAGCCATCTCCAAGCGGGAGAATACTTGTTAAATATTTCGGATTATCTAAGACCTCATCAAAAAGCTTGCGTAAGCCACGCTCTAGCGCCCGCTGATTTCTTTTGATTTCCATAATTGGGGTCAATATTTCTCCACCTTGAAAAATATCATCCATTAAAATCACTCCATTTTCAGACAGCAAATCTAGAGCAATTGATAGGAATTCGATATATTTTGATTTAGCTGAGTCCATAAAGATTACATCAAATGGGCCCGATAACTCTTTCAAAACATCTGCAGCATCACCCTCTTTAAGAATAATTTGGTTTCGATGGTCATACTTGTCCAGATTTTTTTTGGCTAACTCAATCATTTCAGGATTACGGTCAATTGTTACAATCTCCGCATTTGGAACCTCTTGAGCCATCACGAGAGCCGAAAAGCCAATTGCTGTTCCGATTTCGAGAATTCTTTTTGGCTGCAACAAACTCAACAACATTTGAAAATAAATAACTGTCTCATGTGGGATAACTGGAATATTATTTTCTTTAGCAAATTTCAGTACTTCTGCAAGTTCTCCGGTTATTTGTGTTTGACTTGAACGCATCCATTCTACTAATTCTGCTTTGACAACTGGTCGATTCATCATGGGGTTACTTGTACGTTTATATGTTTCAACCATTTTTAAAGATGAACTCCTTTTTCAACTAATTTTTCTAATTCACTCAATCGATTTTCAAAAAGCTCAAAGGCGGCATCTAAATAATCGGTAGATTCCATATCAACTCCAGCTTTGGCAATTACTTCTAAAGGATAAGCTGAGGAACCTGCCTTCAAATATTCAAGATATTTTTGACGATCATCATCTGAACCGTGAACAACTTTTTCAGCTAAGAAAGTTGCCGCAGCAAAACCTGTTGCGTATTGAAAAACATAGAAATTATAATAAAAATGCGGAATTCTAGCCCATTCATACTGAATTTCTGGATTTTCTTTGGCTGTTAAATTATAGTATTTTTCATTTATTTCACCATAAAGTGAGTTTAAGTATTCACTTGTTAAAACTTCTCCGGCGGCATCTGCTTCATGGATTTTTTGTTCAAATTCGGCAAATTGACTCTGACGGAAAACAGTTCCACGGAAACTATCAAGCCAGTGATTCAAAAGGGCGAAGCGCTCTTTATCATCTTTACTTTCCTTTAATAAAGTCTCAGTTAAAATATTTTCATTTGTGGTTGAGGCAATTTCAGCTAAAAAGATTGGATAATCCCCATAAACATAAGGTTGATTTTCACGCGTGAAAGCACTATGCATTGAGTGCCCCATTTCATGAACTAAAGTAAAAAGATCATCTAATGTTTCTTGCCAATTGAGAAGCATAAAAGCATTGGTATCATAAGATCCACCTGAATAAGCACCCGAACGTTTTCCGATATTTTCTTCGACATCAATCCATCTTTGTTCAAATGCTGCTTTAACTTTTTCTTTATATTCTTTACCAAATATCGCTAAAACTTCTTCTGCTTTTTTCACTCCATCTTCATAGTTAAACTTATAATCTAAATTAGATAATGGAGTATAGATATCATACATCTTGAAATCAGAAATTCCTAAAATTTTCTTGCGTAGTTCAACATAACGATGTAAAAGTGGCAAATATTGATGAATGGCCTCCATCAAAACATCATAAACTTTTTCTGGAACAAAATTATTAGCCAGAGCAGCTTGACGGGCTGAATCATAAGAGCGGATTTGGGCATTAAGATTATGGACTTTTACATTGGTCTGTAAGGTCTTTGCATAAGTATGCTGATATTGTTCATAATTACTATAAAGTGCTTTGTAAGCTGCTTTTCGTACTTCTCTATTCTTACTTTCCATTAAGGAAGAGTAATTTCCATGTGTGAGTTGGACCATCTCATCAGATTCATTTTTGACCATAGGTAACTTAATATCTGCATTATCAAAAATTTCAAAAGTTTCTGAAGGACTTTCAAAAATTTCACCAGCCGCAGCCAATAACTTTTCCTCTTTTTGACTAAGAATATGAGCTTTTTTAGCAAAAAGTCGCTCAAACATATGGTCATAGTTTTTTAATTTTTTAAGTTCCCCCAACCATTTGTTATAGACTTCTTTTGAAATTTTCAAAAACTCAGGTTCATAGAAGGCATAGACCTCTCCGAATTTCACATAGAGGGCTGTTGCTTTTGACTGATACTCCTGATACTTAGCCTCTCTGGTATCTTGGTCATTTTTCATTGAAGCATAAACATATAGTTTTTCAACTTGTTGAGAAATGGATAGCATTTTTTCGGTAATTATCAGAAGACTTTCAGCTGAATCAAGTAAATGACCAGGATCCGTCTCTTCAACGAGTGAAAGTTCGCTTTTTATTCTAGTTAGCTCTGCTTCCCATTCTTTATCTGTTTTATAAATTGTTGTCAAATCCCAAGTTAATTTTTCAGGAATTTCATTTCTGTTCTTAGCCATGAAGATCACTCCTTTTTACTCAAAATAATTTTTATTCATATTAAAAACTTATTAGCAGAATTTCATTTATTCATATCCTTCTTCTGCTTTTTCATTATAGCATAGAAACGGGGAGGATAGACTGCCTTAAAGCTATTTTGCTGAAAATTTATTAAAAAGTTTTCATAATAGAGGTTAATATTCTGCTTAATTTGAGTAAATTTATGTAAAGGAATTTTATCATCAAAAACTTCAAGTAAGTTCAATCCCAAAGGCGCAATAAAAGAACGTTCAAAAGTCAAATTCAACAAATTTTCACCTCTCTGGTAATATTTTTCCTGAAGTTTCAACCATTTTGGTGAACAATAATAAAGTTGCCGACGAATAAATTCCGCTAGTTTAAGATCAACAATAAGTGGTATTGTCAGTAACTTTTGTGATAAAAAAGGCAGTCGTAATTGCTCAATAAGTCGTCCTTCCCCAAAAGGAATTTCTTCTTGTAAATAAATAATTTTTCCACGCAAATCTTCATGAATCAGGGATTTTAATCTCATCTTCTGAGCTTTGAAATCTAACTCCCAATAATAGAAACCTCTATTTTCTGAAAAATAGACTAGATTTTTTTGAAGTTCTGTTATTTGGTCTTTTAACCATAAATCTTGCCCCATAAGCCAAAGCACCGTAAAACCGTGGACTTGATAATTCTCTGTCCTTTCTTTTAAACGTTTCATAGAAAGATGAGAACATTGAATTTCAATAGCTATTTTATCATTTACCAATAAATCTGGCCTCTGCTTAAATTCAGGAATATAAGCTTCAATTTCCACCTTATCAGTTTTTTTAAACCATTGATAGAGTGCTTTTTTTAATCCTAAATGTTGTTCAGATTCGTTTTCAAGCCATAAGTCGCAAGCTTTGAGAGATTTATGAGCAAAGTGAGGCATCTTTATTTCACCATTTTTTATAAATAACTCTGATTTACAAGAAGGACAAAAATATTTTCCTGTCAGTTCTTTTACTTCTATTTCTAATAAGTTTACTACTTGTCCATTTTCATCAATTGCTGTCAACATATCTTACTATACGAAAAAAGTATTTATTTGTAACCAAAAAAGTTACTGACAGAAAGTTGTCAGTAACTTTTTATTATCTTTGATTCCAAAAATAGCCAATTTGTGAAACAATAGCAATACTCAAAAAGATAGCCACAATGATTCCTACTCGTATCATATGTTTTTTCTTTTCATAATTTAAAACAGCAATAAATTCACGAATAAAAGCTGGAACACGATAATACATAGCTGTCTTTCCACCCTTCCCACCATGAGCTTCAAGTTTTAACATTGCTGCAAAAAGAGCTGCTCGAAAAACATGGTAATCAGAAGTGAAGAACAGAAATTTTTCCCTAATCAATTGAGAAGAAAAAACCAGGTTTTCGTAAGTTGTTCTTGATTGATCTTCAAGCATTGTCCGCTCAATCGGAAAACCAAGAACTTCAACCGCATACCGTTGCATAGCTCTAGCTTCAGAAACTTTCTCATCAGGACCTTGTCCACCTGAAAAAACTAAAATTGTTTCATTATCGCGGACAGCTTTGACCGCTGCCAAAATTCGATTTCCTAACAATTTACCCACATGTTCTCCCTGAATTAACCCTGCGCCTAGGACAACATAGTAATTTGCTCTTTGTTTTCGAACACGCCGACCATAGACCCAACTTGATAAAAAGAAAATTCCAAATTGCCAAGCAAGATAAATTGAAAGAACGGGATAAACCATTCCTAATATTTTTAACCAAATCCAACTATCCGGTAATCTCCCCATTGAAAGATGAATCCAGTCAACTACTAAAAATGTCAACACAACAATAGGCAATAAAAGATTCCCTATCGATTTTGATTCTCTGCGCCACATCTTTATTGTTAACACAACGATACTTATAGGTACAATAATACCGATTATCATTGGTATGATTAAGAACATCACAACTGCTTCAGCAATGAGTAATAATAAAAGTACATTTTGATGCAATTCGGTTAATACTAATCCTGAACCAATAATTCCATTAATAGTCCCCCACAAAAAAAGTAAAGCAAAAAAAGATAAACGCCCTAATCGTAAAGTTCTTAAATCTTTCAGTTTTCTGATTTTCCACCAAAAAATCAAGGTCAATCCTGCAAAAAATATTGTCAGGATTGCGCCAATAATAAATACACCATTTTTCATATCCATGTTGCTATTATACATTGAGTTAAAGCTAACTGTCAATCAATTGCGCCACATCTTCTTTTGAATGAATTTTATTAACTACAACAAAGATTTGTCCTAGAATATATAATAAAAAAATGACCTTTAGGAAAAGTCATTTCAATCTAAATTTTTTTACTCATAAAAGAAAACTTTTATATAATTGATTGCCTGTTTGTTAAATGGCATATCATCATGTGAAGTGTCATTTCCTTTGATAAGATAATGCACAACAGAATTACCATTCTTCATTAATAAAGGATATATTGAAAAACTGTCCGCCCATGGAACTGTACCATCAGTTTGTTTTGCACTGTCATAATCCCCTGCAAGTAACACCACTTGAATGCTTTTATCAACACGTTCATAATTTTGTAACCAATAATCATAATATTTCGTCTTAACTTTAGGACCATCCGTCAAAACTTGGGCTAGCGTTTGATCTGGTTGTGGAGTACTTGCATTAAATTGACCATCAAGTGAAACCCACTTTTTAATTGGTGGAAGACTACGGTCATAACCATATTCAGTCAAATAACGATAAACCCCTGAGCCTCCAGCAGAATAACCTAAGACATTGGCGTAAGGAATATTATAATGCTTACCAAGATAAGACATAATCGCTTTTAAAGAACCCTCGTACTTCAAAGAATTATTGGTTCCCTTGACCATTCCTACTGCTATCGTAGGATAAGAGTTATGCTTATCAATTGTACCAGTCACCTTGAGTGAATAATTATTTTCAGTATCAACAACAATGGTTAGACCTTTTCTAGCGCGAGTATCTTTATCTGAAGTCACATCATTAATCATAGTGTCCATTGTGGTAGCTTTACCACCTGAACCTGTAATATAAATAGTTGGATAGACTGGACGATTATCATCTGCTAAAGGAGGATGAGGTGCTAGAACAAACCGTCCAATAATGACACCAATAATAAATACACCAATAAAAGCCACAATAAGAGAAATAATTTTTTTCATACTTCGCTTCTCACATATTTCTTTAGATTACTCACAATTTTTACATTCAATACTCTTCTATTTGATTCTAGCATAAATTGGCCAAAGCAGGAATTTTTTTATCTTTAAATAGGCACTCTATTAGTTTCGATAGAATTTTGAACAAATCTGTCAGTAAAAAAAGACCCGTCATTTACTGACGAATCTTAATTTTTTAAAGCACTGCCAAAACAGCGAAGTTAATCAAGAATAAAAGTGCAACAACCCAAATGACAGGTTTTACTTCTTTCACTTTTCCTGTGAACAGTTTGACCAGAATGTAAGTGATGAAACCAGCTGCAATCCCATAAGAGATTGAGTAAGCAAGTCCCATAAATACTGAGGCAAAGAAAGCAGGAATTGCTTCAGTCAAATCACCCCATTTAATTTCTTTAAATGAACCAAGCATCATCATCCCAACAATAATCAAGATTGGCGCAGTTGCTTGTGTTGGAACAATTGCAAGAAGTGGCAAGAATAAACTTGAGATAGCAAACATAATTGCTGTTACAACAGATGCAAGACCAGTACGTCCTCCTGCACCAATTCCGGCAGCAGATTCCACATAAACAGTTGTATTTGATGTTCCGAAAATTGCTCCGATTGGAGTGGCAATCATGTCAGCAAACAAGGCTTTATCCATTTTAGAAGAGAAACCATGACTTGTTTCCATATCTTTCAAATCTTCATCTGTAAAGATTCCTGTTGCGCGACCTGTTCCGATAAAGGTACCAATTGGGTCAAAGATAGATGTCAATGAGAAAGCAAGGACTGTCATCAAAACTTCAATATAACGTGATGAGTCTGAGAATAAAGAGCCAAAACCTTTTGGACCAAAAGCAGCACCAAAGGTTGTTCCCATTTGATTGATAGCTGTTCCTAAGTTGTTTTCAGCAAATAAAGTATTCACATCAACTTTAACTACACCAGTCAAAAGGGCCAAGATAGTTGTTACTAAGATTGAAAGTAAAATTCCTGCACGCCATTTACGAATAACAAAGAACATTGTCACTACAATCCCAACAAGTGCGACTAATACACCTGGGTTATTAAAAGTTACAAGTTCTGGAACAATTGATGAATTTGCTGTAATAGTTCCATGGTTGTTCACATAAGTTCCTGGGTCAGCGATAAAACGCAAAATTCCTGCATTTTTAATCCCAATATAAGCAATGAAAATACCGATACCACCACCAATTGCGTGTTGTAAACTTTCAGGAATTCCAAGAATGATTGCTTTACGAATGGAAGTAAAAGTAATAATAATATTGATAATCCCACAAATGAAGACCATTGCCAAAGCTTCTTGCCAAGTATAACCAAGCGATAATACAACAGTGTAAGCAAAGAATGCATTTAGGCCCATTCCAGGTGCCAAAGCGTAGGGAACATTAGCGATTAAGGCAATTGCAAGTGTCCCAACAATAGAGGCCAAAATAGTTGCTAAGAAAACTGCTTGGACAGGCATTCCTGTTGTACCCAAAACTTGTGGGTTAACAAAGAGGATATAACTCATAGCAAAGAATGTAGTCAAACCAGCCATTATTTCACGGCCAACTGTTGTGCCGTTTTCTTCAAGTTTAAAGAACTTGTTCACGAATAATTTCTCCTTTTAGGGTCTGTGATTAAAATTTCAACCCTTTGATAAAAAGTTGTCTTTGCTTTTTAAGCAAACACGTCATAAAATAAAAAACATTATATTATTATTCTAATCAGTTTTAGTTAAGGAAACAAGAAATTTAGCATAAAAACTACTCTAAATCCATTAATTGTTCGGTAATGACGAACAAGTTTTTCAAAAAGTAATTTCTTGTTCGTAGAACATGGTAGAGTTCCGCTCCTGCTTCTAACTATGATATAATGAATGAATTGACAAATAAATTTTAGAATAAGGGGAGTTTGAATGGAGAACTACAAAGAACGTAAACTGATTGCAATTGATTTAGATGGTACTACTTTGCAGTCTGATGGACGTTCAATCAGCCGTTATACCAAATATATTTTTAAACAGGTAGAATCACTCGGACATATTATCTGTATCACAACCGGACGCCCTTTTAGAATGTCTTTAGATGTCTATCGTGAGCTTGAGTTGACAAGTCCAGTCATTAATTTTAATGGGGCTTTGATTTCAATGCCTAATGATAAAAACTGGGAACATACAAAATCTTATTATATTGATCGTTCCTTCATTTTTGACCTTTTGAGGCACCAACAAAACTTTAATCTCCATTTCTTTGCCGTTGAATATCGTCGAAAATTCTTTCTAAACACTTTCCGTAATGTCGAGCCCAAGCTCTTTGGTGTAGAAAAATTTCAACCCTATAATCGACTTCGTGCAGACCGAGTTACTGAAAATCCTCATGCAGTACTCCTTTCCACTCGCCAAAAAGATAAATTAGCATTGGCAGAGGAAATGAAACGTCATTATAATGGCAAGATAGATGTCGGCGTTTGGGGTGGACCGAACGGCATATTAGAAGTTGTTCCTAAAGGAATTTCCAAAGCCTCTGGACTTAATCATCTGCTTAAAGTTCTTGATATCCCTTTAGAGAATCTTATTGCTTTTGGAGATGAACATAATGATATTGAGATGTTTAAATTAGCTCCCAATGCTTATGCTATGAAAAATGCCTCTGCTAGACTCACACCTTACGCCAGTGAAATTCTTCCTTGGACAAATGATGAGGATGGTGTAGCTAGACAGCTTGAAAAACTTTTTTTAACCCCGAATAAATAAATACCAATCGATGATTGGTATTTTTATTTTTACAAAATAATTTTTAAACGACAGTCTGTCAAATTCTTTTGACAGCTCCTTTTTTTGAAAATGTAAATAAATCGGCTTATAATGAAAGAGCATACATCTCTAGGAGATGTCTAGTTTTTAACAAAGATTTCAAAATACTAAGGAGTGCTTATGAAAGTTTCAATATTCTCCACTTGTGTGATGGACCTGATGTTTCCACAAGTTGGAATTGCCATGGTTGAAGTCCTTGAACGTTTGGGGATTGAAATAGATTTGCCAGAAGAACAAATTTGTTGTGGACAACCTACTTATAATTCAGGGTTAGTTAAAGAATCCATGCCAACAATCAAAAATCAGATTGATGCTTTTGAATCTTCTGATTATGTCGTTGGGATTGCTGGTTCTTGCTCAGGGATGTTTACAGAATATCCCCATATGTTCGATGAAGGTGACCCTTATAAGCAAAAAGCAATTGATTTAGCGAATAAATCCTATGAATTCACCCAATTTCTTTATCGGGTTTTAGGTCTTGAAGATCTTGGTGCCACATTTAATGGCGAAAAAGCAACTTATCACCGTTCTTGCCACATGACTAGAATTCTAGGTGAACGAGAAGCTCCATTCATTTTATTGGATAAAGTCAAAGGGCTTGAAGTTCTTCCTCTTCCTCATTTGGAAAATTGTTGTGGCTTTGGCGGAACTTTTTCAGTTAAATCTCCTGAGATTTCAGAGATGATGGTCACTGAAAAAACAAACGATATTCTATCAACTGGTGCTGAAATCTTAATTTCTGCTGACTTAGGCTGCTTGATGAATATTGGTGGAAAATTGAATCGCGAAGGTAAAAAAATAAGAGTGATGCATATTGCTGAAATTTTAAACACAAATGTCGATTTAGAAAGAATAGATGCTGTGAAAAACCCAGCATTTATCAAAGCATAGGGGGAGAAAATGGGACTTTCTACAAGTACAAAAACTTTCGCTGAACGTTTAGAAGAGAGTAAAAAAGACCAGTTTGCTAAAGCTGCGGTAGCCAAAGCGCAGGATGCTCAATGGGAGAAAAGAGAATCTGCGCGTGATGAGCTTGGAAATTGGCAAGAATGGCGTGATATTGCTGAATCCATTCGCCAACATACTTTAAAATATTTACCCCATTATCTGACAGAGTTTTCAGATAATGTTGCGGCTCGTGGCGGTCATGTCTTCTTTGCGGCTGATGCTAAAGAAGCCAATGATTATGTTAAACGGATTGTTCTTGAAAAAAACGCGAAAAAGATTGTCAAATCAAAATCAATGGTGACCACGGAAGTTGACATTGACCCAATGCTCGTTTCGCTTTCTGATGATATGGATATTTTGGAAACAGACTTGGCTGAATTTATTTTGCAAGTTGCTGATTGGGATGAGCCTTCACATATTGTTTTTCCAGCTTTACACAAAAATCGTGATCAAATTCGTGAAATATTTGCTAAAAAATTAGGCTATGAAGGTGATAATGATCCAGTTAATTTGGCTCGCTGTGCTAGGGATACCATGCGTAAGCTTTTCTTAAAATCTGAAGTCGGAATTACCGGTTGTAACTTTGCCATTGCCAACACTGGTGACATTAATTTATCTACCAATGAAGGAAATGCTGATTTAACAATTTCAATTCCTAAGACACAAATTGTTCTGATGGGAATGGAACGAATTGTTCCATCAATCAAAGAAGCTGAAATTTTAGATAATATGCTCGCTCGTTCGGCCGTTGGTCAAAAACTGACAACTTATGTCACTTTTGCCGGTCAGCAGGCCGACGACGAATCCGATGGTCCTGAGGATTTTCATGTTGTCATTGTTGATAATGGACGCTCAAATGCGATTGGAACTGCTTTTGAAGCTGTTTTACAATGTATTCGTTGTGGTGCTTGTCTGAATGTTTGCCCAGTTTATCGTCAAATTGGTGGACATGCTTATGGTTCGATTTATCCTGGACCAATCGGTTCAGTTCTCTCTCCCGTTTTAGGAGGTTATGAACAATATGGTGATTTACCTTATGCTTCAACCTTATGCGGAGCATGTACTGAAACTTGTCCGGTAAAAATTCCTTTGCATGAACTTTTAATTGAACATCGCAAAGTGATGGAAGATGATCTTTCAATGCATCATGATGGCTCTTTTGTCAATTTTGAAATGAATACGATTGGGAAAGGAACAAGTAGCCCAGCACTATTTGGGATGGCAATAAATATGGCTCACACTGGTCTTAATATGTTACCCAAAGCTAAGGAAGTCAGCGTTGAGGGTTCTTTATTTAACTATGGCGCCGTTAGAAAAGCTCCTGCTCTAGCTAAAGGTTGGACAGATGTCCGAGATTTGCCAATTGCTCCGCCACATAAAGAACAATTTCGTCAGTGGTATAAAAAACATAAGGCAGGTAAATAAACATGACAGGAACTATTGAAAATCGAAGTAAATTTTTAGAAACTTTATTTGAAAAACGTGGGGGTGTAGAACTTCCTTTTGAACCTTATGTTCCAATTTCAGATTTGCCTGAGACACATTTGGCTCATTTAACTACTGAGGAATTATTGGATATTGCCAAGGAGCAAGCCAGTCGAGTTTCTGCTAATTTAATCGAAACCTCTTCTTTTGAAATGAATGAAGTGATTCGCCAATTAATTGAAAAATCTGGTGGTGGACAAGTCATGATTCCTTCAACAGATGAATTTGAAAAATTAGGAGTGAATGTTATTTCAGACCAATTGGTGAAGTGGAAAATTGGTAAAGAAAATCGTGATGAAAATATTAATGCCGCTCAAAATTCGAATGTTGTCGTGGCTGTTCCTAAATTTTTCCTCGCTGAATCAGCAACGATTGTAGTCGAATCAGAAGCTGGCCAAGGGCGTTCTCTACACTTCTTACCCACTCATTATATTTCTGTTATTCCACTAAGTCGTATGGTTCCTCGTTCTACCCAAGCTGCGGCCTGGTTTGATGAACATAAGAAGCCTGGTTCAACCCTTCATTTTATTTCTGGCCCCTCAAATTCTGGTGATATTGAAATGCAACTTGTGGTTGGACTTCATGGTCCTTTGGAAATTAATTATGTGATTGTCAAAGATTTATGAAAGGAAAAAACTCTGCTGACAGCAGAGTTTTTATTATTATTTTACTGACAGATGTGTTGTCAGTAATTTTCGCTTAATCGCGATTTCCACCTGCGATACCGAAAAGACGGAGCAGGAAGAGGAACATGTTGATGAAGTCAAGATAGAGTGAAAGTGCCATTGAAATTGCCCAACCATCACTTACTTGTCCATTGTTTGCATTATAAACCTGTGTAATTTTTTGATTATCCCAAGCGATAAGCCCTGCGAAAATCACAACACCTACTAGGCTAATAAGGATTGTAAGTCCTGAACTTGCAAAGAAGAGATTAAGAAGCATTGCAATAATCAAGCCCCAGACTGCAACACCAAATGCTTTACCCATTGCCGATAAATTACGTTTAGTAAATCGTCCATAAACAGATAGACCAAAGAACATTGCTGCTGCCGTAACAAAGGCTAAAGTAATATCAGTGGCGGTATACATCAAAAGAGTGAAGCTAATCAAGAATCCCATAAATGCCGCATAACCGATAAAAATCGGTAGTGCCATTTTTGAGTTTTTCATTGCTAACCCTTGAAGTGATACTACCATCACTAAAGGAATAATCCAGAGTACAAGGAAGAATAAACTTCCACTTTGGAGAATTGCTGTCATGTTATCTAAGAAAAATGTAATCATTATCCAAGAAACGAGTGCAGAAACTAATACTCCTGCTCCCATCAACGCATAAATTTTACTGAAAAATGCATTCAATCCATCGCTTCTTTGGTCAAAGATAACATCATTATCATTCATATTTTTCATTATATTTGGCCTCCCTTTTTAATTTAATTCTAAGACTATTTTACCAAAAATTGGGCTTTTTGTCATCAGTCTTAGGTCTGATTTTTTATTTCTATTATTTACTGACAGCCTTTTATTCACTTTTAGGAACAAGGGTTGTCAGTGCTTTTCGATAAACCTTGATGTCTAATGGAAGCGGATCACTTTTATCCCCATCAATTCTTGAATATGGATTATCTTTCTTTTTCTTTGAATGTGTGAGAATCTCTAAATGGTCAGTATCAAAATGAGTCATTTCAAGAAAATCATCAAATTTTCCTCGGCGAAGTTTATTCAAATGAAAAAGGATATTAAACAAATTGATTTCTTTTAATGAATAAACACGGATAAGTCCGTCATCAACTTTATCTTTGGGGGCCAAAGCTTGCACTCCACCAATTGTATCTGTCATTGTAATCAATAATAGTTTCGTTCTTAATGACTTGGTTTTACCATTATATTTTACTTTAATTCGATAGGTTTTATTATAGCGAATAACTTTATAAGCATCTTTTAGATAAGCTAAAGGTCCAAATTTTTTCTTCTCAGAGCCGCTGACATTTTGGGCAATATCTGCTAAAATCCCTAATGTTAAACTTGATGTCATATAATCATTATTGACTTTGGCAATATCAAATTTTTGAATTTTGCCTTGACTTAAATTATTAAGTGCTTCTTCTAATTTTTGCGGAATATGAAGTGATTTTGATAAATTATTAACCGTACCATTAGGAACAATGCCTAGAATCGGTTTTGCTCCTCCTTCAAATACTCCTCCACAAATTTTATTGATGGTTCCATCGCCACCTAAAGCAACCACAAGGTCTGTTTGGTCTTGACTGGCTTTTTTTGCAAGACGGATTGCATCCTCTGGGCTTTCTGGATTGATAAATTCAAGTTTAGAGGCTGAATTTTCTGGTCTTGCAAAAAAGTCCTTAATTGTTTTCAAAACTTTGTCTTCATCATTATTACCAGATTTTTCATTATAAAATACTTTTACATTTTTCATAAAATACCTCCTTATTTTAGTGCAATGGAATTTATTGCTTACATACTAATTTTATCATATTATGAAAAATCTCTGACAAGACTTGCTTTATTTTACTGACAGACTTATTTCTAAATAAAAAAACCTATCAATGGATAGGTTTTATTTTTTACTTTTTTAATCAATACTGAAATAAGGTAAACGTTTAAAATGCTTACGGCGATTCCATTTACACTTGAGGTTAACTGACCCTTCAAGGGTAGCTACATATTTATCAACAGCAGTAACAATCCAACTTTCTTTATAGCGTGGCGGATTGATTGTCGCACCGAACATATGTTTGATGATTATGTCTTTTTCAAGAGATGACAAGGTTGTCAGTTTGCGCGCATTACGGTAGGCGATATGAGGATGCACATAGGCATGGCTCTTAGCAAATTTTGTATTGCGCCAATCATAATAGAAAAGGTCATGCAAAAGTCCAGCTCTAGCTGTAGCTTTAGCATTGAGGCCACGTTTTTTCGCAATGAGATAGCTGACATAACTTACTCTTAAGCAATGTTGCAAGCGTGTTGAAGTATAGTGATGTGTAATCCCATCAAGCTTTTTAAGCTCATCCATTTCTAATAGATGACCGACATAACTCATATATTCTGCGTCGTTAAACCACGGCTTTTCTTCTAAATTCATGACTTGATTATAACACGATAATTCTCTTTGTCAATATGATTTACTCAGTTTTTAGATTAAATTTTTCTTTTTAAATGCTTAGAAATTTATTTTTAATGCTTGTAAAATTTTGAAAATTTGCTATTTTACTTGATTTCCATTTTTATTTATTTATTATTTTAGTAAAAAATATTTTTTCTATTTTTTCTAAAAAAGTAAGGCCGATAGTTTACAAAAACTCAAATTTCCTGTATAATTGATAGGTATTAGAAAAATCTTGGAGGGTGTAGTGTGCCCACCTGGGACATCACATCAACCGCTTTTCTATGAAAAGTAATAAAAGGAGACAAAAAATGGCAAACATTAAATCTGCAATCAAACGTGCTGAATTGAATAAAGTAGCAAACGAACGCAACGCACAACAAAAATCTGCAATGCGTACTCTTATCAAAAAATTTGAAGCTGCACCTACTGAAGAACTTTACAGAGCTGCTTCTTCATCAATTGATAAAGCTGCTTCAAAAGGCCTTATTCATGCTAACAAAGCATCACGTGATAAAGCACGTCTTGCTGCTAAACTTGGCTAATTAAAAATGTCTGTCTCTTTGGCAGATTTTTTTATATCAAAAAGTACTGATAGAAACAAAAAAATACTGACAGCAATTTCTGTCAGTATTTTTTATTTATTAAAGATTGCAAAGTCTTGTTGAGTTAAACCAATTAAAGGGTCAAAATTTCCTGACAAAATAAGTGCTTCTGTCAAGCTTCCCTGATCCAGTGTTTCAATTTCTTCATCTTCAAATAAAGAAATTTCTTCTACTTGTGCTGGCATTTTTTTACTGACAGAACGAATTTGCCCTTGTAATTCTACTGGCGCTGCAGGCTTCTTCTCTTTGTCAGATCTTTCTTTTTTGTCAGTAACTTTTTCACTCACAATTTCTACTGACAGATTTTTAGCCGCTGGATTTTCTCCCATAAATCGCTCAATCAAATAGGTCTTTCGATTCGCCCCTTCACGCGCCACCGCTTGTGCAAAAGCTCGTTCTTCACCAAGTAAAATCAGACTTTGTTTAGCCCTTGTAATTGCCGTATAAAGCAAATTTCGCTCTAACATCCGTGAATACGAAGAAACCATCGGCACAATAACTGTGGAAAACTCCGAACCTTGAGATTTATGAATGGACATCGCATAAGCCAGAGTAATTTTATACCACTCCGCTCTTGGATAAGTCAATTCTTGACCATCAAAATCCATCACCAACTCATCTTGTTTACTGTCAGTATATTTTGCTGCAATCAATTCTACGATTTGTCCCAAATCTCCGTTAAATACATTGGCCTCAGCATCATTTACTAAATGAAGAACTTTATCTCCTTCACGAAATTTCATATCACCCAAAGCGAATTCAAGTCGGTCATTAAGCGGATTAAAGAGATTTTGCAAAAGAACATTCATTGCATTAATTCCGGCCATTCCTTTATACATAGGCGCTAAGATTTGTAATTCAAAAGGATTATTCCCTCTTTTTTGCCATGCACTTGCGATTTGTTCAACCATCTGAGGAACAAAATTAGCACTGACCTCAAAATAAGAACGGTCAGGCTTTTTCGCCGTGAAATCACTTGGCAATTGCCCATCTTTGATGTGGTGAGCTAAATCGGTAATGGTAGAATCATCCCCTTGACGAAAAATCTTATCCAATTTTACTGACGGAATTTCTGGAATTTTTAGTAAATCCGCAAAAATTTGTCCTGGCCCCACAGAAGGAAGCTGGTCAGCATCTCCAACAAGGAGAACTTTCATTGAACCAGGAATCGCTTGAAAAAGTTTATTAGCTAACCAAGTATCAACCATAGAAAATTCGTCAACAATCAAAAGAGCACCAGACAATTCATTTCCAAGAGCATCTTCTGCTTCATCTTGTCCCAAACCCAAATGGCGGTGAATCGTCGCTGCTGGAAGACCAGTCAACTCATTCATCCGTCTTGAAGCTCGACCAGTCGGTGCTGCCAGTAATATAGGAAAGACGTCATCATTATAATGGTCTGGGTCCAAATCTAGCTGATGAAGACGGGCATAAGTTTCAATAAAACCATTAATAATTGTTGTTTTACCAGTTCCTGGTCCACCAGTCAAAATGAAAAATTGCTGATTCATTGCACCAATAATGGCTTGCTTTTGCAAATCATCATAAGTAATTTCTAAATCTCTTTCAACTTCAGCCAATACTGTCAGTAACTTTTCATCAGCAAAATCTTTACCCGAACGATTAGTTAATGCTGTCAGTGATTTCCGAATCCCGTCCTCAGCAAAGTACAAAGAATTCTCAAATATTTTTGTTCCTTCTTGTTGCACTTTTCCATCAACAATTAAACCATTAATTTCCTCCGCAACAGCAGACGGATTGACCTCGACATTACGAGCTTCTTCAAGTAAATCTATCGTCATCTCAAGTAAATTTTTGGCTTCAATGTAAGTATCGCCTGTTGATTGCGAATGCGTATTGACCTCATGCATCAATGCCGCTCGAAATCGATTAGGGCTATCCGCTTCAATTCCTAAACTACTTGCAATCTTATCGGCTGTTTTAAAACCAACTCCCTTAACATCTTCCACAAGCTGATAAGGATTTTCCTCAATTTTTTCAATCGTTTCTTCTTTATAAAGTTCATAAATTTGAAAAGTGATTTTGCTTGGTAAGCCATATTCTGCAAGCTTGGTTAGCACTTTTTCCATTCCATGATTCTCACGTAATCGTTTGATAAATGAATTTTTTCTGGCTAGGGTCAATAGACCATCCAATTTTTCCGGCGCTTCTAAAATTGAATCTACCGTATTTTCAGGAAAAGTTTCAACAATTTTTTCTGCCGTTTTCTTACCAATTCCAGGAAATTTATCTGAAGAAAAATATTTAACTAAACCAGCACCAGAAGTCGGCACTGCTTTTTCATATTGACTGACCTGTAATTGTTCCCCATACTTAGGATGCTGCGTCAATTGACCATAAAAAGTATAAGAATCTCCTTCAACCACATCCCCAATTGTCCCGTTAACTACAATTTCAAAATCATCATATTCAGCATTAGTTTCATCAATTTCAATGAGTAGAACTTTATAAAAATTACTGGGATTGGAGAAAAATATTGCCTCAATCGAACCAGTAAAATAAGTTTTTTCAATCATAGCTGTTTATCCCAAATTTTTAAGTCAAAATGGCCAGCATTTGATTCTAAAACAGTGACCGTATTATTAGCTAAACCACCAACTGAACGTAATTCAGCAATTGGAAAGCCAGCTAAATGACGCATTCCAGCCGTTCCAGAAGCCCCGTGACCAACCAAAAGTACATTGTCTATTTTAGAATTCAACAAATCCTGAGCCAAAGAATCAAAGCGATTCAAGACAGAACTCACAGATTCAGCTCCAAAAGCACTTCCATCAAATTGATCCAACTCAAAGCGTGAATCATGCATTTCTTTAGGATATTTAGCAATTGCATCGCTAATGAACCAACCCTCTAATTCCCCAAAATTCCATTCTGACAATCGTTTGTCAGTACTCACACTTTGATTTGTCAGTAAATCTGCCGTAATCAAAGCTCTTTTTTGTGGACTCGACAAAACTTTGTCAAATTCAATTGGTTCTAAAAACTTATGAACTCGTTCAATCGCTTCATAAGATTCTGGTAATAAAGGTGAATCTCCTTTTTGTCCTTGCAAACGTCGCGCCAAGTTCCACTCCGTCTTACCATGTCGTACAAAATAAATTCTCACCTTTACACCTCTCCCAATGAATAGACTGCATAATTTCCTAATAAACGAACCTTTACTCCCAAACCTGATAGTTCTTCAAGAGCATAAGGAATTTTTAAATTATTTTTTTCATTATTTACTAAATCAATATTAAAAAAGTACTGACCTAGCCTTGTTCTTAAAGGACGTGATTCAATTTTTGTCATATCAATATCACGCCAAGCAAAAACAGAAATCGCTTTATGAAGCGCTCCTGGCAGATTATCAGGTAGAGTCAAAGCCAAACTCACCTTCTCACCTGTTTTTAGTAAATCAAATGATTTTTTCTCTTTTCCCAATAACCAAAACCGAGTAGAATTTCCTGCTAAATCCTGAATATTTTTGGCAACGATCTCTAAATCATACATTTTAGCCGCGTAAGAATTAGCAACAGCTGCAATTGGCAAATCTGGATGATTTTTCACAAATTCAGCTGCTGCTGAAGTAGAATCAGTAATTTCAACCTTTGCCTGTGGATAATGCTCTCGTAAATAATTTCGTGTTTGTGCAAGCGCTTGAGGGTGGGAATAAATATGTTCAATTTTCCCCTCTTTTGAAAGAGCCAGCAAATTTTGTGAAATTGGCAAAACAAATTCAGCCACAACTGTCGCCTTAGAATCATGAAAAATTTTATCAATACTCATATTCACAGTTCCTTCAGTCGAATTTTCAATAGGAACAAGAGCAAAATCACATTTTCCTTCATCATAAGCTTCGATAACATCCAGAATACTATCATAAGCAAATAATTCTTCTGATACAAATGCTGTCTCAGCCACCACCGAACAAAAAGAGCCACGAGGTCCTAAATACGCAATTTTCACCTTAATTTATCCCCCATTTTTCACGAATCTCTTCTACAATTTGCTCAGGACTTTTATCAGTAACATCAATCGTTAAATCGGCCACTTTTGCATAGTCATTTTTTCTTTTTTCAAATAAAAGTTGAGCGGCCTTTTTATCCTGCGCTAGAGGACGAACATTCTGCAAATCCATCGAAATTCGTTCCCAAAGCGTTTCAAAATCAGCGGTCAAAAAGACAACTCCAGTTTCTCTATCAAGGGCCTCTAAATTCTTTGGATTTTCAATTATTCCACCGCCCGTTGCAATAATTATATTCTTTTGAAGCGCAAGCTCAAAAACCTCATTTTCAATTTTACGAAAATCAGCTTCCCCAAATAATTCAAAAAATTCAGCAATTGGCATCTCAATTTCTTCTTCAATTAATTGATCCAAATCAGTAAAATTTTCTGTTAAAAGTTTTGCTACTGTGGACTTTCCCGCACCCATAAATCCAATTAAAATGATACTCATTTTTTATTTCCAATCACTTAAGTTCAAATACTTTCCGACAATTGTTCTAAATCGTCAAAGAAACTTGGATAACTTGTTTGAATTGCTTCGGCACGTTCAAGCTCAATTTCCCCATTTTCAACCAAAAGTGCTGCAATTGCAGCCATCATTCCAATTCTATGGTCCCCTAAAGTATTAATTGAATTTTCTGGAGCATGGAGTTTCGTTCCACCTTGAATAATCATTCCATCATCTGTTGGTTGAATTTTGGCCCCCATACTATTAAGAGCATTCGCGACAACAGCAATTCGGTCAGTTTCTTTTACTTTAAGCTCAGCCGCATCTCGAATAATTGTTTTGCCTTGAGCTTGCGTGGCTAAGAGAGCAATGATTGGCAATTCATCAATTAATCTAGGAATTAAATCACCTGAAATTTCAGTTCCTTTCAATTGACTAGCTTTTACTTTTAGAGTTGCAGCCTTTGCCACATTATCTTGCTCTAAAATTTCCAACTGTCCACCCATTGCTTGAATGACTTCGATAATTCCAGTTCTTGTTTCATTAACTCCAACGTTTTCTAAAATAAGTTCTGAATTTTCAACAACCAAGGCCGCAACCAACCAAAAAGCTGCCGAACTAATATCTCCAGGAACTACTACTTTTTGACCCACAAGTTTTTGTCCACCAGGTACAAGGATTGTTTTATCAGAAACCTTTAGTTCTCCACCAAATTGAACTAACATTTCTTCCGTATGTGAGCGTGTTTTTTCCTTTTCAACAACTTTCGTCAGTCCTTCTGCCTGCAAAGCAGCAAAAATTACAGCTGATTTTACCTGAGCCGAAGCCACCGGAAGGACATATTCAATTGCCTTCAAATGCGTGCTTCCTTTAATTGTCATCGGTAATTTAACCTTATCGGTTTGACCAGTAATTTCTGCCCCCATCAATTGTAAAGGAGTTGCTACACGATCCATTGGTCTTTTTGATAAACTGTCATCACCAAACAAAGTAGTTTCAAAAGGAAGGCCTGCTAAAATTCCCGATAAAAGACGAGTTGAAGTTCCGGAATTTCCCATATCCAGTGCTTTTACAGGAGCCTTAAGTTCTGAAATTCCTTTACCGTGGACAGTAATCACCTCACCCTTATCTTCAATTTCAACTCCCATCGCACGGAAAGCTTCAATAGTAGATAAGACATCTTCTCCACGTAAAATATCATAAATAACAGTTTTTCCTTTAGCAATAGAGCCAAACATAATACTACGATGTGAGATTGATTTATCTCCTGGAACTTTTAAACGTCCTTTTAAACCTTGCGAATTTATCTTTAATTTCATTATATTATATTATCCTAAACATTTTTTAGTATTTATTATAGCATAAAAGGGCGCTCAGAGCCCTTTTATTTTCAACAATTTTTCCTAAGATTTTAAGACTAAGAAAGTCCTATCTTTAATCTTTATCAAACAACTGTAAAATCAGTTGCTTTTTCAATAATTTCTCGTGCTTCTTTTAAATCTTCCGCTCTCTTAAATGAAATTTGAAGTTGACCATGAATATCTTCGCGATTTTCTTCATTAATTTTTACATTTGTTATTGAGAAATCTTCTAGTAAGCCTAAAACCTTTAAAACAACTCCTTTTTCATCGGGAACCGAAATAAATAAATCATAAAAGTTTGGCAAAGCCCCTTTATGAATTTCCATGGCTTGACGAATTTTTTTACCTTGTTCAAAAAAGTGTTCTATAGCTGCAGAATCTTTATTAGCAATTTTTAAAGCAATTTCATCTAATTGTTTTTTGAAATTTTCTATTCTATCAATCGTAATTTCTGGATTTGATAATAAGACACTTGTCCACATCAAACTGTCAGCCTCTGCAATTCTAGTTAAATCTCTAAAACCACCAGCCGCTAAATGTTTCACTAAAGGATGTTCTTTTGAAAAATCATCTGACTGCCAAACAAGGGCCGAAGCCAAAATATGCGGGAAATGAGAAACCTGCCCAGTGACTCGGTCGTGCTCTTTTGCATCTAAAATAATAAATTTGGCATGAAGTCCTTTAAGTAAATCACGTAATTCTTGGTTTTCTTGGGTCAAAACATAATAAGCATTTTCAAATAAATTAATATCTGCCGCCATTACTCCTGATTTATGAGAGCCAGCCATCGGATGTCCACCGATAAATCGTACTTTGTCTTCATCAAAAAGTTGATTTGCCAGTTCAACAATTTCACTCTTGGTTGAACCCGTATCTGTAATCAAAAGACCTTTTTTTAAATTCAAAGTTGCTAGCTTTTTCAAAAGCTCCAAAGTGGTTATAATTGGAACAGCCAAAATAATAATATCTGCTTTTTGAGCTCCTTCAACTAAGCTAACTTTAGAATCAATAATTCCACGCTTTTGAGCAATTTCTTGAATTTCCTGACGATCAGAGCCAAGAATTTCAAAATCAGGATGAGCTCTTTTTATCCCTAAGGCAATTGAACTTCCAATGAGACCAAGTCCAATGATTAATATTTTTTTCATTTTTATTCTTTCGTTATTGTCACAGACGTCCCATTTCCAATTTCAGAGTTAATTGAAATTTCAAATTCTAATTTATCTAAAATTAATTTAGATAAATAAAGTCCAAGACCTGTTGACTTTTGTTGAATCCGACCATTATATCCAGTAAATCCATGTTCAAAAAGGCGAGGAAGGTCTTCTTTTAATATCCCAATCCCACTATCTTGAATGATTAATTCACCAGTTTTAATTTTAATTAGAATCCCACCTTCTTTGGTATACTTTACAGCATTATTCAGTAATTGCTCAACAGCCAGACTCAACCATCTTTGGTCACTATTGACTAACCATTCTCCTTCAATTTGGATTGAAAGGTTTTTCTGAATAAAAAAGCTACTATATTTTTTGACTAATTCTTTCACAAGTGAAGCCATACTCACTTTTTCAAATCTGAAATCAGTAGCTAAATTATTGATTCTTTGATATTCCAGAAGAATTTTTAGATAATTTTCTAAAGAAAAAACCTGATTCTTCAGCTCCTCACTATTAACTTGAGTTTGAGTCATTAAATCAATAGCTGCCAAAGGGACCTTCATCTGGTGCGACCAGACTCTGATAATATCTTCCATTTCACGCTCAGCAAGATTTTGTTGTTCTAACTTTTTTTGCAACTCTTCGTTGTCTTTCACTACTCTCTCAATAGCTTCACAGTTTGCTTTCCAGCGAAAATAGGATGAGATAAGGTAAATAATAAAAATAATGACAGCAAATAAAGTACTGTTAACAAATGCCATCATTGGTAGATGCCAAAGCCAAAATGTCACAATATAAATAGCTGACATAAGCAAAAAGACACCAATTTGTGGAATTTTAGACTTAAAAAATTTAAACCAGAGCATAACCACTTCCTCTTTTTGTCATAATATGCTTATCAAAGCCAATTTCACCAAGTTTTTTGCGTAAACGAGTCATTTTTACATTTAAAGTATTTGCATCAATAAATTCATCTGTTTGCCACAACTCTTGTAAAATTTTTTCCTTGGTCACCACTTCACCATTTCCACGAAAAAGAAGAGTTAAAATTTTATTTTCAGAACTTGTTAGCTCAATTTCTTCGCGTTCACCTTCTTGAGTTGAAATCAAAGTATTTTCAGATAAAACATAACCAGCAAATTCTAACTTTTCAATCCCTGAAAAAGAATAACTTCTGCGCAGTAAAGCTTTTATTTTTGCATTTAAAATTTCTAATGAAAATGGCTTGGTTACAAAATCATCAGCTCCTTGATTCATGGCGGTTACTTGATTCATGTCATCCGACGCCGAAGAAATAAAGATAATAGGAATTTGGGAAAGCTTTCTTAATTCATTTGTCCAATAAAAACCACTATAAAATGGTAGCCCAATATCCATTAATACTAAATCTGCTTCAAATTCCATAATTTCTTGTTTTACTGCTCGAAAATTGGAAACACTTCTGACTTGAAATTCTTTTTCTAAGGCAATCTTAATTGCTTTCACAATAATTTCATCATCTTCTACAATAAATATTTTAGTCATATTCACTCCTCATTTGTTTTCAATTTTGCTATTATTTCTGTATCACTCACTCTTTCATACCAAAGTTTTCTTGTTTTCGAGAGAAAAGCAATTAAAACATCTAGTAGAGGTAAAAGACTCAATCCTAAAAAGAGTAAAATAAGTAAAAAGTTTTGTCCCAATTGATCCTGAGCTATGGTAGCTGAACGTTGAAGAAAATATTCTGCTGCGATAATCAAAGCAAAGTTTCCAAAAGATAAAAATTGGCGCAAAGCAATTCTGAAACGATTTTTAGCTTTTATTTCAATTCTCAATAATAATTGCCCTGGTGTTGCTTTAAGAACTAGCGGGACAAGTCCTAAAATTATTAATTCTGAATAATAGCCTATTGGTAGAAAAAGACTTCCAATGATAAAAATAAGAACCAAATCAACTAAAAAGGCAATGAAACGTCTTGAAAGACTAACTCTTGAACTTTCAACCTTAGTTGCATCCAAATCTGGTAAAAATCGACTAAAAATAACCGCAATTCCAAATCCAATTAAACTTCCAAGTGTATTAATCATTAAATCATCAACATCAAACAAACGATAAGGTCGAGGATATAGTCCAAAAAGAGCTGACCTTTGGATAAGTTCAAATGATAAAGTTAGCAAAAAGCTTAAAACAAAAGTTTGTTTAAATGATCGTTTAAATAAATATCTTAAATAAAGGCCAAAAGGCAAGGTTAAAAGTAGATTAAAAAATGGTTGGATAAATGTTGAATCTTTTAGAGCTGCAAGCCAAGTTGAAGGTTCATTTATATTAAAAGGACTATATAAAATAAATTGACGAACAAACTCAAATGGAACTAAGTTTTGCTTTGGACCTGTCATTTTTGCTACTTCACTCACAGGAGGAAGAGGGAAAATTGTCATGGCATAAGCACAAATGAGATAAAGAATAAATGAAAAATTGACAAAAAAGCGCCAAAAATTAATCCGACCATACCGACGATATTGTACAATCAAATATGGAATTAATGATATAAATAAAAATATAAAAAAGAGAAGAACTCCAATTTGAATTGAATGAAGATAGATCGTCATATTTTCCTTTCCCTAAAGGTAACTATTTTTCTCTAACAAAAGATACATTTAGTGCCGAGAAAACCATTGTTTTTGTTCCTTTTATTATATCAAAAGTAGCTCTCTTTTGTAGCTTTTTCCTTCCCTTGTTTCTTCTATATGGATTTAAACAAAAAAAGAGGCATATTTATGCCTTCTTTTTTATCTTTCAACAATTTTGTAGTAAACACGACTCGTTGCCTTATAAATGAGATAATAAATAAGGGCAAGAATTGCAATTGTTGCTAAAGAAATAGTAAAGATAACTGAACGGTCTTTAATATCAAACAACATTACTATTTTTTCAATCATAAGATATGCACCAGCAAAATGGGCGATAGTGATAACTAATGGTAGGAAGAATATCAAACGAACTTGTGATTTGATTGTTTTTTGAACTTCTTCTTTTGAAAGTCCCACTTCCTGTAGAATTTTGAATGAGCGTTTATCTTGTGCCCCTTCCGAGAGTTGCTTGTAGTAGATAATTAATGCAGCTCCAAGAATGAAACTAATTCCTAAAACAAATCCAACAAAGACAAATCCTCCAATTTGAGCGCGTTGATCTTGCAAAGCTTCACTTCTATATGAAATCGATAAATCTTTATTATCTTTAAACTCTTCCTTGAAAGCTTTAGTAAATCGTTTTTCATCAACAGGTTTGATATCAAAGATGATTGATGTTGATGCAAGATTTGAAAATCCTTGATTACCACTAATTGTTTTATTGAAATTAGCTAGTCCTTTATCAAAAGCTTGATTGTTAGCAAACACAATCATCATAACTTTAGAAGAAATTGTTGTTACACCACTTGCTGGAAAATCTTTGACTGATTTAAGCGTGTCTGCAACTTGATAAGTTTCTCCATACCATTGAATTGATTTAATCTTACTATCAAATGAAGTTTTATTTTTCGATATATCTACAAGTAAGACTTCGTTATCTTTTAAAGAAGGAATATCTTTATTTCCTAATGATTTAAGTGTTTGAGCAGTTGTTAAGGTTGCAAAATATGAATTTTTATCAAACATTGCTCCTTGCTTATTTGCAGTAATAAATTGATCTTTAGACGACTTGACTCTATCGGCTTGTAGATCTTGAGCAAAGTACATATCAGATATATTTTTGATATCTATATTTTTGCTAGCTGCGGCACTTTTAATTCGTTCAATATCTTGTTTTGTATCTGTATTATTTGCAACAGAAAAAGTCTTTGCTTCTCTGGTATAGTAAGTTTTTACTGAGTTCTCAGTTCCAAGAAAAACTCCTAAACTGACAACTACGGTCACGATTGTCATAGATAACAAAATAGTGATATTCCCTAGACCAACAGCATTTGCTTTCATTCGATAAAGCATTGAACTTGTTGTGATGAAATTATTTGGTTTATAATAACTTGGACGTTTCTTTTTTAATTTAAGGTACCAAACGGTAAAACTAATATAGAAAAGATAAGTACCAAAGATAACAAGTAAAACGGCAATAAAGAATTTCATTATTGCTGCCATTGGATCTTCAACCGTTAAAGCGATATAGTAACCAGCTCCTAAAAGAATGACTGCGGCAATAGCGAAAAATAAATTTGATTTTGGTTCTTTTTCACCTTTTGATTCTTCTCTTAGAAGATCAAGACTTGAAGAACGCCAGATAATCCAAACTCCGATCATCATCAAAACTAAAAAGAAAACAAAGAAGAGAATGGCAAGTAATAAAATCGCTGTGGGACTAATGACTAGATTAAAATAATTTCCTCCAATCATATTTACAAACACTAAGAAGAGGAATTTTGAAAAAGCAATCCCACAAATCGTTCCAACAATAACCGTAATGATATAGCTTAAGAGTAATTCTAAAAATGCTACTCCTACGATTCTTGTTTTACCAAACCCAAGAATATCATAGAGTCCAAATTCTTTAGAACGTTGGGTTTGTAAAAAGCGATAACTGTAAACTAAGATAAGAACTGCAAAAATAGATAAAACAATTAATGCAAATCCCATCACTTGTGAAAGAGAACTCCCTCCTTTTAATTTACTAATAGAGGGAGATAAAGCGATTGACGCAGTAACGAAAATCATTACGAACATCGTAATAGAGGCCATTAAAAAAGGAGCAAAACTTTTAAAACCTTTTTTAATATTATTGGCCGCAAGCTTTAGACTAAGCATTCAAGGACACCTCCTCATCCTCTGCTGCTCCCAAAAAAGCAGTCATTGAAAGAGTGATTTCTTTTGCAAATTCAGTTGAGCTTTTTTCTCCACGATAAAGTTGGTGGTAAAGGACACCGTCTTTTATAAAAAGAACACGTTTCGCATGGCTTGCAGCTAAACTTGAGTGAGTAACCATGATAATAGTTTGACCACTATCATTAATTTCTTCAAAAAGATTGAGTAAGTCTTCTGAGTTTTTAAAGTCCAAAGCAGCTGTAGGTTCATCGGCAAGAACTAAATCAGGTTGGCTAATCAAGGCACGGGCTACAGCAACCCGCTGTTTTTGTCCTCCTGAAAGTTCAAAAGGTTGTTTTTCTAAGAGATTTTCAATGTTTAGTTTAGGTGCGAGAATTTTTAGTCTACTTTTCATTAATTCTACGCTTGATTTTGATAAAACGAGTGGAAGATAAATATTGTCTCTGACATTAAGGGTATCAAGTAAATTGAAATCTTGGAAGACAAAACCAAGATGATCACGTCTAAATGCAGAAATTTCTTTATCTTTAATAGCTGTGATGTCTTCTTTATTTAAGAGTACTTGTCCAGAAGTTGGTTTTTCAAGAGTTGATAGGATATTCAACAAGGTTGTTTTTCCTGAACCAGATTCCCCCATAATGGCAATATATTCGCCTTCTTCTACACCAAAATCAATGTCAACTAGGGCTGTGGTTTCTTCTTTTGAAAATCTTGTTTTAAAAATTTTCTTGAGATGTTTTACTTCGAGTAACATGTTTTTCTCCTATCTTATCTTTCGATTTCGTTCTTTTTATTTATTTTAGCTAAGCGTGTTCGCATTGTCTTCATGGAATAAAGGAGGCAAGCGCCCATTAGTGAAGCCAAAATAACTGTAATGGTCATTAGCATAATATTAATTTGCAAAAATGTCATGTTCTTTCCTCTTTCTTTCTGAGACTGTTTTTATGAGTTATTATTTAATTTCTTAAGAGCTTCTTTAGGAACCTCTGATTTTTTTACTTCTTCCCAAGAGGTTACGCCTTTAACGGAATTAACTGTTAATTTCAGGTAAGCTTCTTTACGGAGATTGTGGTCTGCCATAAATGTAACTCTCTTTTCTTTCCCATTTTTTTGATATGATTTTATATCATAATCATATTCTTTGAATTTTTTTCCTGAATCGTCACTGACTTCTTTTTCTTTTCCGTCTTTAGTGATTTGAACGTAGTAAGTTCCTCCACCATAAGTTACTTTGTACCATGCAAATCCCGATCCACCGATGAGGATGATAAGTGCTATTATTCCAAAAAGTATTTTTTTCATTTTGTTCTCCTTAACTTTTCTTGATAAGTTCATTGTAACAAGAAATATTCGTCTGAAAACTTACAAATTCGTAAGTTATTTATTATATAAAAAAAAGCCAGAGTCTGGCTTTTTTTTTTAGTATTCTGATAAACGTTTTTTGTAGTTATCCACAGCAATTTTCAGTTCATTCATTGTATCTGAATTAAATTTATCACAGATTTCTTGAGCGACTACCGTTGCTACTACATTTTCCATCACAACTCCTGCTGCTGGAAGAGCGGTTGGGTCAGAACGTTCTACACTTGCTTTGTAGGGTTCATGGCTTTCGGTATCAATAGACATCAAGGGTTTATACAATGTTGGAATAGGTTTCATGACTCCACGGACGATGACTTGTTCACCATTTGTCATTCCTCCCTCAAAACCGCCTAACTGATTACTTGAACGAGTGTAGCCTTTATCCTCAGACCAGATGATTTCATCCATCACTTGACTTCCTGGTCGTTTTCCTGCTTCAAATCCAAGTCCAAATTCAACTCCTTTAAAGGCATTGATAGAAACAACCGCAGCAGCAATTTTTGCATCCAACTTTCTGTCATATTGGACATAAGAACCAAGACCAGCCGGAACTCCTTCTACTCTGGTTTCAATTATTCCACCAATTGTATCTCCAGCTTTTTTTATTTGGTCGATGTAATTGCGTAATTCTTCTGCTTGACTCTCATCAAAAATAGATAAATCGCTAAGGCCAGCTGTCTGACGAATCTCTTGAACACTTAAATTTTCTGGACTTGTAATTTCTCGTCCGCCAAAATTTACGACATGATTAGCTATTTCAATCTCTAATTCGTGAAGTAGTTTTTTTGCCACAGCTCCAACCGCAACACGCATTGTTGTTTCACGCGCTGACGAACGTTCTAAAACATTTCGTAAATCTTTAAATTCATATTTCATTCCGCCAACTAAATCAGCATGTCCTGGGCGTGGTTTGGTCAAGCGACGTTGTTTTTTAATTTTATCTTCAACATCTTGGGCTGCCATAATCTGTTCCCAATTCTTGAAATCACGGTTTGTAACATTAAGTGTAATCGGGCTACCAATTGTTTTTCCGTGTCGAACGCCTGAAGTAATTTCAACTTGGTCAGACTCAATTTTCATCCGTCCGCCACGGCCATAGCCACCTTGACGACGTTTAAGTTCAATATTAATATCTTCTGCTGACAATGAGAGACCAGCTGGCACTCCTTCAATAATTGCTGTAAGTCTTGGACCGTGGGATTCTCCCGCTGTAAAATAACGCATTTTATACCTCCATTTTTAGTAACTTTTTACTTATTTCATTTCAAAAATTTGAATAATATCTGTTAATTTATTGATTTGCTGTGAATTTTTTGCTGACAGAAAATTGATTGAATGAATACCACTATTATGGGCAGCTTCAATATCAAGGATTCGGTCACCAATATAATAGGTTTCTTCAGGCTTTAATTTATACTTCTCAAGTAAATAATTGATTGCTTCAGGATGAGGTTTTCTTTTAAATCCATTTTCAGAAGTGACTATTTCTAAAAAATAGGGGGAAATTTCCAGCTGATTAAGCAAATCATAAGCATTTTTCCCTTTGTGAGTATAAATGAAATTTTGAATATTTTCTTTTTGAGTCCAATCTAAAACGGCTTTTGCACCAACCATTAATTTAATTTTGTCATTTTTAGCTGTCGAATTTGTCGTGAAATCTTCTTTTATTTCTTGAAAAGGAACGGGTTGTTCTTTTAGTAAAGCATTGACTGACTGACCCTTTATAAAATTATATACTGTTTCTCGGTTAAATGGTAGGTTAAAGTTTGCAAATGATTCGGACAAGGCTTCTAAAAACACCTCATAGCTATCAATTAGTGTTCCATCTAAATCCCAAATAAATGTTGTCATTAGATTAGGCCTCCATTAATTTTTGATAAATCGGTAGGAGTTGGTCAATTGTTTCTATCATTTCCGCTAGAATTATTGAGTCCTCTTTGCCGTTAAATCTTTCTTTAGGCCAAAGCCGTCCAATTTCCAATTCAGATTTTTTTACTTTTCCTAAGCGTTCAGCAGCTTCTCTAAATGCTGACAGGGGATAAGTTTCTGCTTTTGTATGGTCCTTTGAGATTACGTAATCTTCTGTCAGTAACTTTTCTACTGACAGATTTGTCAGTAAGTTGGCGTATTCTTTTTGCTTTTTAGGCTGATCTATCATTGATAAATAAATAAAAACGTAATCTTCCCAAATTCCTAATTGAAAATGGGCTTCCATTTTATAACCACGGGCTTTTGTGGAAATTGCTGACCAAGTATTTTCAGGCGCATTTGCTGTTCTTCTGCGATGTTGAGCGATGTGAAAGTAAAATTCTTGATTTGGAATTTTTACTGACAGCTCTGTCAGTAACTTTTGACCAATTTCAGAAAAAACAGGTTGAATTTCAGAACGAATCTTAGTCATTCTTGGTTCTAAACCTTCTATTTTAAAAATTTCAAATGATTTTTGAGTAAACATTTTAGAGTGATTATCCTCAATTTCTAAGTTCTTTTATAGGTATTACTGCTTAGTGAACGCGCAGACGGAAGGTAGTGAGCGTGAAGCCCTGTTCCATATTACTAGCTACTTTATAAAAATTTAATGAATATTATTCCGGTCAGCATAATTAGAATCCCAACAATTTGCCAAATTTGAATGCCATATTTACTTGAGCGCCACCAACCAAATTGTTGAACCAACATACTGCCTAAAATTTGTCCAATCAAGCCCATCATAATTGTCAGCCCTGCACCAATTTGCGGAACAGCAACGACTGTTGCAAAAACGAATGAGGCTCCTAAAAATCCACCAATTCCATTCCAAGGTTTTGCTTTTTTTAATTCTGAAATTTTTGGCAAACGGTGGTCAATAAAAAGAGACACGATAAAAATAGCTAAAAATCCAATGAAGAACGAAACAAAGGCTGCTTGTGCAGTATTTTCAAGTAAAACTCCCAATCGGCCATTAATTGCTTGTTGAGCAGCCGACATTGCCCCAACGATGACCGCCCAAATTCGCCAGCCTAGTAAGTTAGTTTGGTGCGTTTCTGCTTCTTTTTCTTTTAAATTAGGAAGAACAACCGCGACAATAACACCAGCTAAAGTAATAACAATTCCCAAAAAGCGCATCAGAGTCATCGGAAGTTGCATGGCATGAAACCAGCCAAATGAATCAATAAGTGTCCCCATCAATATTTGACCCAAAATAGGTAAAATCACTGTTTGGACAGCTCCTAATCTTGGAAAAAGTAAAACATTAGACGTTAGGAAAATCCCACCAAGAACCCCACCAATCCATATCCATGCTGGGTGTGAGCCAACAAATTGAAAACTAGGAAAAAGTGTTTGACTTGTCACTAAAGTGATGATTCCTAAAAAAATCGAACCAACAAAGTTGGAAATTCCAGAGGCTAAAAATGGTGAGCCAACAATTTTTCGTAAATCCGCATTGATTGGATTTTGATTAGCAAGTAAAAAACCGCCAACTAAAGCAAAAGCTAGGTAAATATACATCGTTTCTCCTTTAAATAAGTGTTTTTACAGCTTTTATAAAAGCTGGGAGTTTTTTAATGCTACCACATTTTTGTAATTTTTAGATAGGGTTCCTCTCCGAATAACTCAAGTTATTTTTTGAGATAGTCTTTCATTTCTTCAAAAGTCACTTCATTAATTTTAGCGGTGCCAATTTCAGGAACAATAACGGTTTTGATGATTCTTCCTCGTGCTTTTTTATCATGAGTTAATGCTTTAAACAAAAGCTCTTCATCCCAAGGTTGATATTCGTCAGGTAAACCAAATTTTTTGACCATTTTTCGGATTTGGTCAGTAATCCCTTTGGGCATAAGACCTTTGAGTTCGGCAATTTTACTGATTTGAACCATTCCAATAGCAACTGCTTCTCCATGCATCACTTTGCCATAGCCTGCAGTATTTTCAACAGCATGTCCAATTGTATGACCAAAGTTCAAATAGAGCCGTACACCATTGTCTAATTCATCATCAACAACCACTTTTCGTTTTACTTCACAAGACCGATAGATAATTTCTTCAATCTTATCAAGCTTTTTTACCAAATCATCCGCTGACAAGTCTGTCAGTAAATTCCAGAGGTCTTTGTCAGCAATTAGAGCGCACTTGATGACCTCCCCCAGTCCTTCACGGAATTCTCTTTGACCGAGCGTTTGCAGAACTTCTGGGTCAATTAACACGCCGTCAGGCTGTGTAAAAGTCCCAATCATATTTTTAGCCATTTTGGAATTAATTCCTGTTTTTCCACCAATAGAACTATCCACTTGGGCGGTCAAACTTGTTGGAATTTGTAAGAAATGGATGCCACGCATGTAAGTAGAAGCTACAAAACCAGCTAAATCACCTGTTACTCCACCACCGAGTGCAATAATTCCGTCAGAACGAGTCAATCCAAATTCGGCACAAAAGTTCCAAGCATTTTCGGCTGTCAGTAAATTTTTACTGGCTTCTCCTTCCGGAAATTCAAAAGTTGCCACTTCAAAACCTACTTTTTCAAGTTGGTCAACAACTTTTTGACCATAAAGTCCATTGACATGATTATCAGAAATCAAAACAATTTTTTGCTTCTTCCACAATGAAGAAACCCAAGTTCCAATATTATCCAAGGCCCCATTTTCGATGATGACATCATAGGGATGTTCTGGTAAATTCACATTTAATTTCATGCTTCTTTCTCCATTTCTAATGTAATTTCTGCAACAGGCATTTTTTTACCTGTCCATAAATAAAAGCTTTCCGCCGCCTGTCCAATGAGCATGCCAAGTCCATTTTCAGTTTGAGCTCCTTGCTCTTTTGCCCAACGTAAAAATGGTGTTTCTCTTACTTTATAAATAGCATCTACCACCAAAAGTTTTTCAGGAAGAACTAAGTTCTTTTCCAGCGGCAAAGATTCTCCATCCATTCCGACTGAGGTTGCATTTACTAATAAATCGGTCTGTTTCAACTCTTTTTGTAATCTATCAGCTTCAGATAAGTCTGTCAGTAAAATTTCAATCCCTGTTTTTACTGACAGCTTTTCCAATTTCTCTTTTAGCGGAATATATGAGGCCGATTTTCTTGCTGCGACCATAATTTTTTTAGCTCCAGACAAAGCTGCCTGAGCAATAATTGCAATTGCTGCACCACCTCCACCAAGAATAAGCATTTGTTTATTTTGGATATTGAAATGATATTTTTCTAAACTATTGAAAAATCCTATGCCATCTGTATTGTGTCCAATTAATTTCCCTGATTGATTGACTACTGTATTAACAGCTCCAATTAATTCAGCTGCCGGACTCAATTCATCCATGAATGGAATAATTTCTGTTTTATAAGGCATTGAAATATTAAGTCCATACATGTCCAAAGTACGAACATTATCCACAATAGCTGGCAATTTTTCAGCCTCAACTTCCCATGCTAAATAAACACCATTTTCATTCGTTAAATCAAAAGCCAGATTATGAATAAATGGTGACAAGCTGTGTTTAATTGGGTTTGCTACAACAGCAGCCATACGAGTGTAGCCGTTAATGTTCATAAAAATTCTCCAAAATTACTGATGAAACTACTAATATATCCATAATTGCGCAAGACGCAAAAGGCTCAACTATGCTAGTGTCTTTGTCAGTAAATTCTATTGTCATTGACATATCAATCGATAAAAAAAAGGACTGACAGTTTTGTAAGTCCTATTTTATCATAAAGTTAAGCTTCCTTGCGACTTCCAAGAACGCGTTTCAAAATGCCAATAATTGCCGGTAGTAGTGACACAAAGACAATGGCAATCATGATGATTTCAAAATGTTTTTTAACAAAAGGAATTCCACCAAATAAATAGCCTGCACCTAAGGCAACAATAACCCAAGCAAAACCACCGATGAAGTTAAAGAAAATAAACTTTTTATGTGGCATTTTACCAGCACCAGCTGTAAATGGAACAATCGTCCGAATGATTGGCATGAATCGCCCTAAGAAAATGGCCCAAGAACCCCATTTTTCAAAAAATTGATGAGCTTCTTCCATATATTCTGGTTTCAAGAAGCGAGAAAGCCATTTATGTTTTGGAATGACATCCCCAAATCTTCGACCAATTTCATAATTTAACAGATTAGCAATGAAGGCAATAATCCCCATCACCAAAATCAATAAGCCAATGGATAATTTTCCGTTTGACATTGCTGCCAAAGAACCAACAAAAAATAAAATTGAATCCCCAGGCAAGAAGGGGAAAATCACTAATCCTGTTTCAATAAATATAATCGCCCCTAAAACAACATATATCCAAATATGACCATTAGGCATCTGGGCAAAATTAGCCATCCAATCATTAAAGAAACCAAAAATCGAAAGTTGTACAAACATAATATTCCTTTTCAAAAGTTAAAAATTCTTACAATAGTTCTGTTTACTTAAATAGAATACATACATAAGGAATTCATTCAAGCACTCGTTCAATTTTACAACAAAAAGCCCTTTTTGACAATAACAACTTTCTTATAATTTATCAGAGAAATCTCAAATTCAACAGTTACACAATGTCAGAAAACCTAACATCAGCTTGCTTATAAACAAGTTTTGTGGTATAATTTTTCCAGAATAAAATAAACTGAGCTTAGCTCCTAATAAATATAGGAAACTAAAAGAATGTTATTCCAACACTTATTTAGAAGAACATTTTTTTAATTTTCATTTTTTTATATTTAAAAGAAGACAAGCTCAAATCTCATATTCGAGGAGACAAAATGAAGAAATTATTTTTCGCTCTGGCAATGATGATTGCCACTGTTACAGCTTTCCTAGTTGCACCTTCGGTTAAGGCCGAGACAACTGTAAAAATTGCATCCGATAGCTCATACGCTCCATTTGAATTTCAAAATGGTCAGAAAAAATGGGTAGGGATTGATGTTGATATCATGCAAGAAGTTGCTAAAATCAATGACTGGAAATTAGAAATGTCATATCCTGGTTTTGATGCAGCTCTCCAAAACCTTAAAGCTGGACAAGTAGATGGTGTAATTGCAGGAATGACAATCACTGACGAACGTAAAGAAACTTTTGATTTTTCAAATCCTTACTATACATCAGCATTAACCATTGCTACAACTAAAGACTCTAAACTTTCTGATTACAGTGATCTTAAAGGTAAAGCAGTTGGAGCAAAAAATGGGACTGCTGCACAAACATGGCTTCAAGAAAATCAAAAGAAATATGGTTACACAATCAAAACCTATTCTGACGGTGTTCATATGTTTGCCGCTCTAAGCTCTGGTAATATTGCTGGAGCAATGGACGAAGTTCCAGTTATTTCTTACGCTATGAAACAAGGGCAAGATTTAGCAATGAACTTCCCATCAATCTCCCTTCCAGGAGGCTATGGTTTTGCCGTAATGAAAGGCAAAAATTCAACGCTCGTCGATGGTTTCAATAAAGCACTCGCTGAAATGAAATCAAACGGAGATTATGATAAAATCCTCAAAAAGTATGGGATTACTGCCACTAAAAAAGCAACACCTAAAAAAGATGTTTACACCATTGCTTCAGATAATAGCTTCGCTCCATTTGAATTCCAAAATGATGATAAACAATTCACTGGTATCGACGTTGACTTGCTTAACGCTATTGCTAAAAATCAAGGTTTCAAACTAAAATGGAATTTCATTGGTTTCCAAGCAGCTGTTGACTCTGTTCAATCTGGACATGCTGACGGAATGATGTCAGGAATGTCAATCACTGATGCTCGTAAACAAGTTTTCGATTATGGTAGTCCTTACTATTCTTCAAACTTAACTATTGCCACATCAAGTACAGATGACTCTATCAAGTCATGGAAAGACCTTAAAGGTAAAACACTTGGTGCTAAAAACGGAACTGCTTCTTTTGATTATCTTAATGCCCATGCAAAAGAATATGGCTACACTGTAAAAACTTTCACTGATGCAACAACCATGTATTCATCATTGAATAACGGTTCTATCAATGCTCTAATGGATGACGAACCGGTCATTAAATACGCCATTAAACAAGGGCAAAAATTTGCCACACCAATTAAGCCAATTCCTGACGGACAATATGGATTCGCTGTTAAAAAAGGAAGCAATCCAGAGTTGATTGAAATGTTTAACAATGGTTTAGCAAATCTCCGTGCCAATGGTGAATATGATAAAATCATTGATAAATATTTAGCTAGTGATGCTAAAACAATCCAATCAAGTGCAAAAGAAAATACTTTCTTTGGTATTTTACAAAATAACTGGGAACAAATTGGCCGTGGTTTACTCGTTACACTTGAACTTGCCATTCTCTCATTTATCTTAGCAATGATCGTCGGAATTATCTTTGGACTCTTCTCAGTAGCTCCAAGCAAAATTCTTCGTACAATTGCACGCATTTATGTTGATCTTAATCGTTCAATTCCGCTCTTAGTATTAACAATCTTTATCTTCTACGGAATTCCTAACCTGTTACAAATCATTACTGGTCATCAATCACCACTTAATGAATTTACAGCGGGTGTTATCGCCCTTACTTTGAACTCTTCTGCTTATATTGCAGAAATCGTTCGTTCTGGTGTTCAAGCTGTACCTTCTGGACAAATGGAAGCCAGTCGTTCACTCGGTGTGACTTACCTGACATCAATGCGCAAAGTTATCTTACCTCAAGCCATTAAAATTACAATCCCTAGTTTGATTAACCAATTCATCATCACATTGAAAGATACAACATTAGTTTCAGTTATCGGACTTGTTGAATTGCTCCAAACAGGTCAAATTATTGTGGCACGTAACTTCCAAGCCTTCCGTGTTTATGGATTAATTGGTTTAGTTTACATGATTGTCCTCCTCTTCTTGATGTGGATTGGACGTCGCGTAGAAAAAAGAATGAAATAAGGAGAACATACTAATATGGGAATCAATACTCAAATCGAAGTCACTGATCTTCACAAATCTTTTGGAAAAAACGAAGTTCTAAAAGGAATTACAACAAAATTTGAAAAAGGTGATGTAGTCTGCATCATTGGCCCTTCAGGTTCTGGAAAATCAACTTTTCTTAGAGCTTTAAATGGGCTTGAAACAGCTACTTCTGGCGATATTATTATTGACGGATTTAACCTTACTGATAAAAATACAAATCTTAATCTTGTTCGTCAAAACGTTGGAATGGTTTTCCAACATTTCAATCTTTTCCCAAATATGACTGTGATGCAAAATATTACTTATGCTCCAGTTGAACTGAAAAAGATGTCAAAAGATGATGCAGATAAAAAAGCAATTCAACTTCTTGAAACAGTTGGCTTGTTAGATAAAAAAGATGCAATGCCTGAAATGCTTTCAGGAGGTCAAAAACAACGTGTTGCTATCGCCCGCGCCCTCGCAATGAATCCTGACGTTATGCTCTTTGACGAGCCAACCTCAGCACTTGACCCTGAAATGGTTGGTGACGTTCTAGCCGTTATGCAAAAATTGGCCGAAGAAGGAATGACAATGCTTATTGTTACTCACGAAATGGGCTTTGCACGTAAAGTTGCTAACCGCGTAATCTTTACGGATGGTGGAGTTATCTTGGAAGATGGTACACCAGAAGAACTCTTTGATAGCCCAAAACATCCCCGTTTACAAGACTTCTTATCAAAAGTTTTGAATGCATAAATAAAATAAAAAAGCACCTCAAGGTGCTTTTTTTATATTCAATTTAGTTTAGTAAGATGAAATTTACTCACTTATCTAAAATTTACCTAGCTTACCAAAATGTTGAATCATCATTTTTAAAGCTCGTAAAATCCCATAAGCTGAGACAGTACCAGTAGCAAGTCCAGCTGCACCTGCAATTCTCATTTTAAGAATGTGTGCTTCTTGGTTGATTTCACTTGTAACTGATGGGCTAGCTATCACTTTTTCCGCCGTAGAAAATGATGGAGTTGGTGGTGCTAAGGGAACTTTTATTTCTTTTTTAGGTATGACTTTATTTTCTGAATGAGCTTGTTCGACTTCTTTTTTCTTCTCTACTGAGCTTTCTTTTTCTTTACTTGCTGGTGGAGGAGTGGTAGTTGAAGAAACTATTTTATCTTCATTATTTTTTTCATTATCCGTTTTGTCCGCAGTTTTTTCTGAAGATTGAGTTGACGAGCTACTATTATCTCCACCATCAGAAGGAGGAATTGGTACTATTCCTTCTTCCTTATAAGAGACATCGATTGAAATGACTGAACTGTCATATTTTCCAACTAAAATATTATCTTTTAATAAAGAAGCAATTTCATCAGGACTTTGGGCAAGACTAATACTAGTGTCCATCCGCCAATCTCTTTTAGTAATTGTGATGATAGCATGATAAATTTTTCCATTAAAAATCAAGTTTTTCTCAATTGGAAACTGATAAGTTGCCCCATAAAGTCCAGAGAAATCCTCTATTTTAATTTCGCCATTTGGCTCATGAACAGTTAATTTTAAACTGCTTTTATTTGCTGAAACAATTATTCTAAAAGTTTTTGGGTTACTTCCGGATTGCTTTTCAAGTGCTTCTGTTGGGCTTGAATAAACTTTACCATTCTCATCTATAACTTCTGAAATTGAATAACCGTAGGGAAGCTTAGATGAAACTGAATCCCCTTTTTCAACTATTTGCGACGGAGGAAGCGCCTCAGATTGATCTGGTGTATCTTTTGCATATTCATAATTAAAAGTATATTTGGCAGGAAGAGGGTCAGCATTATAGTAGAGATTAACCACATTCTCTTCTGGATTTTCTTTTACTTTAATTGGTGTTCCATGGTCAAAGGAATAACCTGTAATCGGGGGAGCAACACACCAATAAATTCCCATTTTGAACTGTTTTGTACTTTTATTAGCAAAAGAAATAATCCAAACATAATCGCCAACATTGACGTCTACATTTTTAGAAGGACTAATCGATTCACCGCTATCAGAATCAAGGTAATTTATTGTTACTTGACTCTTATCCCTTTTATAATAAAGATTTATGACATTATTTGCTGGATTATCAGTGACAAGTAAGGGTGATGATTGACTACTGGACTGATAAGTATAATTAGCAATTTGGGGAATTTGGTACATATGGTAGACATTACTTAACGGCTGATTCGCCATTGCACCAAAATCAACTGCCCATACATATTCACCAACATTAACGGTCATTGTTTCTGAATCTTGAACTTTAGAGGACTGATTTTCTGAATTAAAGAAATTAATCGTTACCTGACTCTGTTGTTTATCATTCTTATAATAAAGATTTATAACATTATTTGCTGGATTATCAGTGACAAGTAAGGGTGATGATTGATTACTAGACTGATAAGTATAATTAGCAATTTGAGGAATTTGGTACATATGATAGACATTTTTTAATGATTGATCTGCCGTATCACCCAAATTAACGGGCCAAACATACTCACCAACATTAACGGTCATTGTTTCTGAACTTTGGACTTTAGAGTTGCGATTCACCGAATCATAAAAATTAATTGTTACTGTTTCTTTTTCAGCAACATCAGTTATCGTATCCGCAGCAACTCTATTTTCAATTTTTACATTTCCATGACTTAGAGAGTCAGAGTTAAATTTTATATTCGGAAAAAATCCAACAACAAAAATTACTAAAAGTAGTCCAAAAATTACATTTTTTTCTCTAATTATTAATTTAATTTTTTTCATTTAACTCCTTTCTTCTTTGTCATTTCTAATCAAGGTCCATGCTCTTGTGATAGTATTATTTTCAGTCTTAATTAAAGAATGGACATGTGAATCACGCGATTCTAATTCTAATAAATCAATGGCTTCTTTTAAGGTACTGACTTCCCCTGCTTCCAAACAATCTATAATGTAATTAAGACTTTTTGTATTCATATAATCGCTCGGCAGTTTTGAATCTTTTATCATTTCACTGTCCAAAACTCTTTGAATCTGATCAACTATCTCTTTTTGTTTTCTTAAATATTTCTTTTTAAATAACCGTGCAATATCTTTTCTTCCAGCCGGTAAAAAATTTCGTTGCCAAAGCCAAGTCAATCCTAATCTGGCACCATAACCCAAAACTAAAGAGAGAAAAGTAATTGCAGACATTCTAAAAAACAGATCAACAGGCCCTGTCGCTGGAATCAGATTACTAAAAAATACTGTCTTGTCTGGCATGAAATAAACAATCATTCCAATTGAAACTAAAATATCTAAAATCGATGCCTGACGCGCTATCTGGTCTGTTATTTTTTGCCGATAATCCTCTCTTAATTCTTCTGAACTTTTTAAAAGTCCTTCTAAATTTTCTAGGATATCAAACAGATCTCGACAATAATCAAGAATCACATTCTCCCTCACTTATTTCTTAGATTCTCAAATCATTACTGTTTATAATTTTAACATTAATGTCTTTTTTTTGCAATATTTTAATCTGAGATAAAAAAACACCCGCAGGTGCTTTTTATCTATGAGACGAAACATTCAACCGGTTAAGCGCTCGGTGGAGTGCTACTTCCGCTCTATTTATTTCATCTGATTTCTTCTCAGCTTTAGCAACTTCAAGTGCTTTTTCAGCTCGAATTTTTGCACGTTCCGCACGCGAAACATCAATATCGCGATTACGTTCAGCGGAGTCCGCAACAATTGTTACAAGACTATCTCTAATTTCGATAATTCCACCATTAACTGCAATATAATCCACGTGTGTTTCATCATCTGGACGACGAACTTTAAGTTCATCAATTTCAAGTCCAGCAATAGTTGAAATCATATTTGGCAAAATACCAATTTCACCATTCGTAGTTCGAGCAGTAATGTAATTTGCATGGTGATCGTAAATCATACCAGCAGGGGTAATTACTTGAAGTGTCATGACGTTTTCAGACATTCGATTCCTCCAATTTTTTCTATGAAAATTTAAATTACAAAGATAAAAAATACTTTTCTAAAAACAAAACTCTAACAGTCACTCAAATTTTACAATTCAATCAACTTTTACTGACAAAATTTATTGTCAGTAATTTTTTTAGGCAATAGAGTATTTTCACTTTCTCAATTCATCAGAAATCGAATTAATAACCCATTGATTTTGCTTTTTCGAGTACATCTTCAATTGGACCTACACCACGGAAAGCATCTTCAGGGATTTCGTCATATTTACCTTCCAAAATTTCTTTGAAGTCATGGACAGTTTTGTCAATTGGTACATATGAACCAGGTTGACCAGTAAATTGTTCCGCAACGTGGAAGTTTTGTGAAAGGAAGAATTGGATACGACGTGCACGTCCAACGAGAATTTTTTCATCGTCAGACAATTCATCCATACCAAGAATGGCAATAATATCTTGCAATTCTTTATAACGTTGGAGGACACGTTGAACTTCCATTGCCACTTCATAGTGTTCTTCACCAACAATTTCAGGTGTAAGCGCACGTGATGATGAAGCAAGTGGGTCAACGGCTGGATAAATACCCATTTGTGTCAAACGACGTTCCAAGTTAGTTGTTGCATCCAAGTGAGCGAAGGCTGTAGCTGGCGCTGGGTCAGTATAGTCATCGGCAGGGACATAAATCGCTTGGATAGATGTAACAGAACCCTTCTTAGTAGAAGTGATACGTTCTTGCAATTGCCCCATTTCAGTAGCAAGTGTTGGTTGGTAACCAACGGCAGAAGGCATACGTCCCAAAAGGGCAGAAACTTCTGAACCAGCTTGTGTGAAACGGAAGATGTTGTCAATGAAAAGCAATACGTCTTGACCTTGAACATCACGGAAATATTCCGCAATTGTCAAACCAGTAAGGGCAACACGCATACGTGCTCCTGGTGGTTCATTCATTTGACCAAAGACCATGGCAGTTTTTTCAATAACGCCTGATTCTTTCATTTCCCAGTAAAGGTCATTCCCTTCACGAGTACGTTCCCCAACACCAGTAAACACAGAAATACCTCCGTGTTCTTGGGCGATGTTGTGAATCAATTCTTGAATAAGGACGGTTTTACCAACTCCGGCACCACCGAAAAGTCCAACTTTACCACCTTTAAGGTAAGGTGCAAGCAAATCGACAACTTTAATCCCAGTTACAAGAACTTCATTTGCAGTTGACAATTCGTCAAATGTTGGAGCTTTTTTATGGATAGGATTACGTTCTGCATCAGCAGCAAATTCTTCCCCACCGTCAATAACATCACCAAGGACGTTAAAAACACGACCAAGTGTAGCTTCCCCAACAGGAACGCTGACTGCTTTACCTGTATCAAGGACTTCAAGTCCACGAGTCAAGCCATCAGTAGATTCCATAGCGATTGTACGAACTGCACCATCACCAAGTTCCAAAGCAACTTCAAGAGTAATTTTTGTTTTTAGGCCATTGACATCTTTGTAGACAATCAAGGCATTGTTAATCTCAGGCAATTTGGCATCAGAACCAAATTCCACGTCAACGACGGGACCGATAACCTGAGTAATTTTACCAGAACTCAATGTTTTTCCTCCTGTTTTTATTTTCTGTCAAAGAACAGAATTTCTATTCATTTTTATGTTTGTCAGTAAAAATTTTACTGACAAAAACAATTAAGATTCAAAGCCATCACTGACACAATTTCTATCAGTAAATTAAAGCGCTGAGGCTCCTGCAACGATTTCCGTAATTTCTTGCGTAATCGATGCTTGACGAGCACGGTTGTATTGAATAGTCAAATCATTGATAACAGAGTGAGCATTATCAGTTGCAGTACGCATTGCTGTCATACCTGCAGCATGTTCTGCTGTCTTAGCATCAACGATTGAACCATAAATCATACTTTCAGCGTATTGTGGCAACAATTGGTTTAAGATTGTTTCACGATCTGGTTCTAATTCAAATGTTTCAAGAGATGGTTTTTGTTGACCTGATTCTTCAAAAGAAATAGGCAACATTTTTTCCATACGTGCATCACTTACCAATGAGTTCACATGGTGATTATAGCAAACATAGAGTTCATCGAATTCTTCTGCTTGATATTCAGTTACCGCTTCTGTAACAATCGCTCTAACTTCTTCAAAAGTTGGTTGGTCTGAAAGACCACGAAGGACATAAGAAACTTTAACATTGCGTGCTTTGAAGAAATCTGCTCCAGTACCGCCAAGTGCAAGAATAGTGTATTCACTTTCGTTAGCATGACGTTTACGGATAGTATTCATGACAGATTTCAAAATATTTGAATTATAGCCACCGACAAGTCCACGATCCGAAGTAATTACAAGATAGCCAGTTTTTTTGACTTCTCTTTTTATCATCATTGGATTCTTTGCTGGCTCTTTGTCTGAGGAAACTAAATCAGTTGTAATTTTACGAACTTTCTCAGCATAAATTTGAAATGCTTTGGCATGAGATTCAGCTTTTTGAAGTTTCGCAGCGGAAACCATTTGCATGGCTCCAGTTATTTGACTTGTTTTCTTCGTTGAGGCAATCTTAGTTTTTATTTCATTAAGTGAAGCTCCCATTAGTTAGCCTCCTTATTAATAATTCGTTGTATTTTTGAATGCTTTAATTGCTTCGTCGAGTTTTGCTTCTTCTGGCAAATCTTTAGTTTCAGTAATCACGTTCAAGAGTTCTGCATAATTTGCATCGAAGAAATCGAACATTTTTGTTTCAAAATCAAGAACATCATCAACTGGAACATCATCAAGATGACCATGAGTCAATGCATAAAGAATTAAAACTTGTTTTTCAACAGCCAATGGTTTGTGCAATGGTTGTTTCAAAACTTCAACGGTACGACGACCACGATTCAATTTTGCTTGAGTCGCTTCATCAAGATCAGAACCAAATTGAGTAAAGGCTTCAAGTTCACGGAATGACGCAAGGTCAAGACGCAAAGTACCAGCAACTTTCTTCATGGCTTTGATTTGTGCAGCACCACCAACCCGAGAAACTGAAGAACCAGCATCGATGGCAGGACGTACACCTGAATAGAATAAGTCATTTTCAAGGAAAATTTGACCGTCAGTAATAGAGATAACGTTTGTTGCAATATAAGCTGAGATATCTCCGGCTTGTGTTTCAATGAATGGCAATGCAGTCATTGAACCACCACCAAGATCGTCAGATAATTTGGCAGCACGTTCCAAAAGACGTGAATGTAAGTAGAATACGTCACCTGGGTATGCTTCACGACCTGGTGGACGGCGGAGCAAGAGTGAAAGTTCACGATAAGCAACCGCTTGTTTTGATAAATCATCATAAACAACTAAGACGTGTTTACCGTTGTACATGAATTCTTCACCCATTGCAGCTCCAGCATAAGGAGCGATGTAAAGAAGTGGTGAAGGTTGAGAAGCTGACGCAGTTACGACGATTGTATAATCCATCGCACCGAGTTTGCGGAGCGTTTCAACTTGTGTACGAACAGTTGATTCTTTTTGTCCAATCGCAACATAGATACAGATCATATCTTGACCCTTTTGGTTCAAGATTGCATCAATAGCGACTGATGTTTTACCTGTTTGACGGTCTCCGATAATCAATTCACGTTGTCCGCGCCCAATTGGAACGAGGGCATCAATCGCTTTAAGACCAGTTTGCAATGGTTCAGAGACTGATTTACGTTGCATAACACCAGGAGCTTTTGCTTCAACAGGACGAGTTTTACCAGTATTAAGTTCTCCAAGTCCATCAACAGGTTGTCCAAGTGGATTTACAACACGTCCGATGAGTTCTTCACCAACTTGGATTTCCATGATTTTACCTGTACGTTTTACAGTGTCACCTTCACGAATTGAGAGGAAATCACCAAGTACGATAATACCAACGTCTGTCGCATCCAAGTTTTGCGCCATACCAAGGACACCATTTGAAAACTCAACAAGCTCACCGCTCATCGCATTTTCAAGGCCATAGGCACGGGCGATACCGTCACCAACATAGGTAACGACACCAGTTTCAGCAACTTCAAAATCTGGTGTGAAATTTTCAATTTGTTTTTTAATCAGTGAGCTGATTTCATTAGCTTTAATTGCCAAAAATATGCTCCCTTCTAGAAATTTTTACTAGTTCAAGGCTATTTAGCTTTAAACTGCAGTTATACCGTTTAAGCATGATAGGTAAGATTTGAAATCACCTTTACATGTTCTCAAAAGTTTAACAGTATGAGTTTGAAAAATTTTCCACTGAGTTTTGAGCAGAGAAAGAAAATTTTCCTATCCTGATTAGAGGATTTCAGCGGCGATTTTAGCCAATTGTGTTTTTAGTGAGGCGTCAATAATTTTTCCACGAGAATTCACAATGAATCCACCGATAATTTTTTCATTGACTGTGTTAATTACTGTTACTTCATTTAGGTCAAATTTTGCTTTCGCCATAGCTGTAAATTTTTCAATCTGAGCATTTGTCAAAGCAATGCTTGAAACCACCTCAACGTCAGCAATCTTAAACATATCATCTGCTGCATTTTTAGTTTCATCAAGTATTTCACCCAAATCTCCTAAACGACCATTTGAACGAACGGTATTAAGGAAATTTGACATTACTTCTGAAGAAGTTTGAAGTAAAGTATCAATCAATTCAGATTTTGCAGAGAATGAATAAACTTCGCTACTTAAAAAAGCAGCCAAGTTATCTTCTTTGAAAAGTTGAATCATTTCGCTAACTTCAGCAAGAATTGCTTCAAGTTGTCCTTTTTCTTGGGCAACTTCTAGTAAAGCTTTACTGTATTTTTGTGAATTTACTTTTGTCATCTTATTCTCCTAACTTAGCGAGATAAGAGTCGATTAATTCCTGTTGTGCAGAAGCATCTAATGATTGTCCAATAAGCTTTTCAGCAATTTGAACTGAGATGTCCGCAACATCGCCTTTAACTGTGTTAAGAGCTTCTTTGCGTTCTTGCTCGATATCTTCTTGCGCACGTTTTTTCAAACTAGTTGCTTCTTCATTTGCTGTTGCAAGTACTTTCGCACGGTTTTGTGAGGCAGTATCGTTTGCAACTTGAATGATGTTAGCAGCTTCTTCTTTTGAACCTGCAAGTTCTGCTTGACGTTGTTTAACCAAGTCAGCAGCTTGTTTGTTGTTCGCTTCTGCTGCATCGATATCATCAGATATTTTTTTCGCACGACTTGCAAAAACACTAGTAATTGCATTCCATGCAAAGAGGCGCAACAATACCAATAAGATAATAAATGCACCAGATACAACGATGATGTTACCGAGAACGGTATTCGGAGCAGCTTCTAATAATAATGTTGACAATTTCTACTCCTTTCTTAATGTTCTGCTATAATTTTGTGGCTAATGTACAAGTTTGTCAAAAGGACAAAGACATAAGCTTGGAGGGCTGAAATGAAAAGTGAAAAGCCAATCCATGCAACTTCAAGAATCCACGCAACTGGAAGCATCCACATGGTTGATTGAATCATACCGGCGATAAGACCAAGCATGATTTCACCCGCGAAGATATTCCCATAAAGCCGTAAACCAAGTGAAAGTGCATTTGTAAATTCTTCCAGAATATTCATTGGAAGAAGACCTTTCGGATCTTTCCAGAAGGCAACTTTGAGGTAACCTTTAAAACCGAATTTTTGTACACCCAGTGTATTTGACATTACAACAACAAGTAGTGCAAGTGTCAAATCGACTGTTGGATTTGCAGTTGGTGATTTCCAAAGGGAAACATCACCTGGCGTACTAATTTTAGTTACTAGCCCAATGCAGTTGGCAATAAGAAGGAAAGAAAAGAGGGTAAAGTTCATGAGCGCAAAGCGTGGTGCTTCATGAGGGCCGACGTTATCTTTGGAAACTCCATTGACAAAATCAACAACCCACTCAAGAACATTTTGTTTACCTTTGGGTTTGAGCTGCATATTGCGGCTCGCCCAGAATACCAGACCGAACACAATGAGGACAGTCACAAAAGTCATTACTGTGATTGTTCCATCAAATGGAATTGGCCCAATATTAAAGGTCCATGTTGATTCCATACCTGTTCTTCCTTTCTGTTTTTAAAATTTTGTTGAGAAAAATTTTAACGGAAAAGGAATGCCATAGCAAGGGCGATGAAGAATGTACCTTCGACGAAGGCGATACCCATGAACATTGAACCACGAAGTTTTCCTTCAAGTTCTGGTTGGCGTGCAACGGCTTGGAGGAAGTTTGAAACGATAAGTCCATCACCGATAGCGGCTCCGAGTGCTGCAAGACCGATAGCAATTGCTCCAAGAGCGGCAAGTGTAATTGTCATTATAGACCTCTTTCTATATTGCGATTTCGCAAATTTATTTTACTAAGAAATTCTACTACTATTCGTAGTTTTTGTCAAAGAGAAGCATGAGAATTTCATCATTTCTCTCATTTTTGTCTTTGTAAGCGTTTGATAGACAAAATTTTTAAATTTTGTACTGAATAAACAGAGAAAATTTTTTAGATTAGCTCAAGCGTTCTTCTTGTTTATAATTTATTGGGAGCCATTTTAATACAGATTCAATTTTTTTAGTCCAATAATACCATTCATGAACGCCGTCTGAGGTTTCATAAGTAATATCGAAACCTAACTTTTTCAACTCGGCTGTCGCGTATTCATTTCCCTGAAAAAGAAAATCTTGTTTACCACACCAAGCATAAAGTTTGGGTTTGTTTTCTTGTTTTCTATCTGCCAAAGATAAAATTTCATTATCTGACCCTTTAAAAGTTTCCCAATTTCCAAAAATTCCTCCCCAGTAAGCTGGATTTTCTTTGAAATTTTCTTCCATTCCATCAAAAGTTAAAACGCCAGACAAACTAGCCGCATAACTAAAATGGTCAGTTCCTAATGCGAGACGATAAGCTCCATATCCTCCCATTGATAAACCAGCGATAAAATTTTTTTCTCTTTTTGTGGATAGATTTGGGAAAAAATTGTTAATTACTTTTGGAAGTTCATGAGCAATCGCATCAAAATAATTCATACCATACGTGGTGTTCACATAAAAACCAAGATCCGTTGAGGGCATGACAATAGCCAAATTAGTATGCCGAATCAATCGTTCAATTCCTGAACGAATTATCCAAGAATTCTCGTTTCCGCTCATTCCATGCAAAAGATAAAGCACCGGAATATCTGTTTGGGTAAAATCTTCCACTTTACTTGATTCAGGATAAATAACATTAACTTTTCGATTCATCCCAAGAACTTCTGAGTAGTATTCGATATTAATTATTGCCATAAAATATCTCCTTAATAAATTTATGTTGTTATCATTTGTTGACAACTTTCTACCTATTAAAAGTGGATTTTCTTCAATCCCTTAATTTTTGAAATTTCCTTTCTCTTTTATTCTGACCTTCTTTCACTTTTTTCAAAGTGTGCGCTGTGAAGTCATTACTCCATTTTATTTTTGGGGTACATTAGAAATCAAATAATGGTAGTATTTTTACGTTTCTACAGACCTTCAACGTCTTCTTTATTGTAACATTTTATAGATGTCTTTTGCTCACTTTTTCCTTTCATTTATCTAACTGTTTGGATTCGCCACTGTTGATTGATTTGCATTAATTTAAGCGCTCCCCTTTGATCGGTTCTAAGTATTTTGATTTGGTATTTTTTTAATGTTTCTAGCGTTTCTTGATTGGGATGCCCATATCGATTTTCCTTGCCAACCGAAATGAGGGCAAGTTTGGGATTAATTTCTTTAATAAAGTCAGGGTTTGAACTTGTTTTACTGCCATGATGACCTACTTTTAAGACATCAACTTTCAATTTAGGATAATTCTTGAGCAGTTCTTTTTCTCCTTCTTGTTCTAAATCCCCTGTAAATAGAAATTTTGTATGATAAAAATTTCCATAAGTCACGATAGAATCATTATTATCCCCTTTTCCTGTATAACCATTTGATAAAACTTGTAATGCACTATCAAATATTGGAATTTTATCTCCAACTTTGCTGATGTGAATAGTAACATTTGCTTTCTTCAATTTTTCTACAAAATGATTATTTGTCAATTCACCGGGGCTAACCCAAATTTCTTTTATTTTTATTTTATCATCTAAATTCAAAAAATCTCCAACATGGTCAGCGTCCGTATGCGTCAAAATGAGCTGGTCGATTTGACTCACTCCAACAGATTCAAGATATGGAATGAGTGTTTTTTCAGCATTTGTTTGACTTTGAGGTTTTTGCCACCTTTCTTGCGGAAGGGCTAATCGTCCGCCTGTATCAATCAAAATTGTTTCTTTATTAAATTTATCTTGCAAAAAAATACTATCTCCTTGGCCAATATCAACTGCTGTGATACTGGGGTAAATTGGATTTTTACAAATAAAAAAACTACAAACAATTAGGCCAGCAAAAATTATTTGTCTTCTTTTCTTAAAGAGATTATCAATTAATAATCCGATTAGGAAAAACAAGATTAATAATTCAATTGGCCTAGGATTTCCTAAAACCAAAGGATAATGTAAGGGTAAATCAACCTCATGAATTAGCCATTCTAGAATTTGAAAAATATGATTTATATTAAAATTATAGCCAATTAGAGACAAGAGAAAAGTTCCTAATAGTAAAGGCAATAAGATTACATCAAATAAAAAGCCAAAGCCAATCGTCAGTAAAATTGAAAAAGGTTGAAAGATATGAAAATCCAAAATGAGTAAAGGTAAAACACTCAAAGAAATCACTGATGATTCTGTCAGTAATTTTCTTATTCCTTTTAGTTCTGAAAATTTATGACTAATCATTGAAATAACAAAAGCATAAAATAAAGTTAGTTGTCCTCCTGTTGTCAGTAAAAATTTAGGACTGACAATCATCATAAGAAAGGTTGTCACTGCTAGGTTATCTAAAGGATTTAGACGAATATTTTTTTGAAATAAAGCTCGTAATACTGAAACCGAAAATCCTGTCATAAATGCATAAAAAATTGAAAAGGGAATTTGCCAAATATTTAATTTTTCTCTCGTTATTCCTAGTCGAAGAATAATTCTACGAAACCAATCAATGAAAAAATTAACTTGCATTCCCGATAAGGCAAAAAGATGAATAATTCCTAATGAACTGTAAATGTCTCCCATTTGATTAAAATCTTTACTTAAAAACCCAAAAAGTAAGCCAGTCATATAATCATTCATTGGCTTTGGAAAATGAGTTTGTGACCAGACAATTGCTTTTCGTCTTAAAACATGGAGGTCAAAAGTGTCGTTTAAAACTATTTTATTAATTTTATCAATCGTAATTTGCCGATAAATATTCTGGCTCGCTAAATACTTTTGATTATCGAATCCATTAAAATTTCTTTGTTTTTCTGGAATTTGAAGGTTTCCTGTGAAACTCAGCTGACAATTTTGACTTAGATTTTGATAAAATTTTTGTTCTTTTTTACTTTTTAGAGTCTCGTAAACTTGATAATTTTGGCCTCTTTCTTTTCCTTGAAAGCTTAATAAATCACCATTAACTTGGATAGTGTCGGGGATCATTGTAATTTTGGAAAGAGTGGTTGGCTGATTTTCACTATTCTTAATCGTATCCATTTTTACTACTAAGAAAAAACTTCCCATAGCTAATAAAAGTGGGATGACTAAATAATATTTTCTATATAAGGCAAGTAAACTTGAAAAAATGAACAAAATGAGACAAAGTAAATTAAAATTGAAGATTAAAAAATACAAGATAACAGAAATATAAGCTAAAAATATCAAAGGAATTTTATTCAAAACACAACTCATCTTTCAATTTTTCTAGTGTTTTATCTCCAAAACCAGAAACTTTTCCCAAGTCTTCAAGTGATTTGAAATCACCATTTTTCGTCCGAAAATCGATGATGTCTTGAGCTTTTTTCTGACCAACACCTGTTAATTTTTGTAGTTCAGTCAAATCTGCTTGATTGATATTTATTTTTTCAGTGGTTGTTGAGACTTGACTAGTGACCGAATTAGCAGAGCTGTCAGTATTTTCTGTGCTTGAATTTTCACCAATTTTTGGGACATAAATTACTTCTTCATCTTTTAATTTTGCTGACAGATTAATTGATTTCTGGTCAGCTTGGTCAGTAAAACCACCAGCTTCTTTAATTAGATCAACTAGACGTTCATCTGACGAAATTTGATAGACATTAGGTTTTGCCACCGCACCTTTTAAATCAACCATAATTTTACTGACAGATTTTTCATTAGGTTCACTAAATTTACTGACAGAGCTTTGCCTGCTGACAGAACTTAATTTTTCTACTGACAGATTTGTAGTTGGCTTTTGACCGTTGGTTAAAACGTAAAAAATCCCACCAGCAATGAGCCCACAAACAATTAAAACAATCATTTTCCAATATTCTTTTACTTTTTCTAAAATCTTATCCATACTTTTATATACGAAAAAACTCTTGGAAAGTTTCCAAGAGTTGAATTATAAAATATTTTTTATTTAAAGATGAATCGATAAGCCAAAATTATTAGAATGATAATGATGACAAGAGACAGACGCAATGGAGAATTTCTCCGCCATGGATTTTTCTTTTCACCATTTTCACTGACCAGTCTGTCAGTTGTTTTTTTCTTTGAATTTCGACCTGTCAGTCCTTTAAAAAGTTGACTCATAATTTTTTCGTCGCTGTAAGAAAGAACATTTCGCGCATAAATTTTCTCACCCGCTTTTGCTATGGCAAGTGTTGCTAAAAGTTGTAATCCAAGAGCAATCCAGGCTTCTGTCGTTGTTGAATATTGAATAGCCAGTCGGCTAGTCATCAATGTTGGACTGATAAATGGAATAAAACTAAGAACTTTCAAAACAATATTCCCCGGAACAGTCGAGCCAGCAATTCCCCCAATATAACCAATCATCGCTAAAAAGGCAATTGGCTGAGTAGCTTGTTGCACCTGAGCTTGTTCATTAACCAGAGATGCCACAATTGACGCGAGAATTAAATAACCTAAAATCCCAATTAAAGACATGGCTACCAAATAAATTCCGAAACCGAAAGTAATCCCTGAAAGCATGGCACCAATTGCTTTAATCTGATCTAAATTTTTGATAAAAGGATAAGCAATCCCAAAACCAAGCACATAAATTCCAAGCTGAGTCGCTAATAGTAGAATTACACCAATAATTTTCCCATAATACTGTACGTTTGAGCTAGTGGCCGCGAGTAACGTCTCCATAATTCGACTAGATTTTTCATTACCAATTTCCTGTCCGATAATTCCCACATACATCATCATCAATGTGAAAATTAAAATCGAGGCAATGGAGCCAATTGCGATATTCGCGCCAGTCTGTCCATCACCTGTTGACTTTTGTCCAGAACTTGTTTGTGTTTTCATTGTAAACTTAGCTGGACTAAGAAGTTCTTTAACATCGGCGGCTGACAGATTGAGACGTTGTGCTGTTTTTGAAATATTCACTTGAGTCAGCGCAGTTTGAAAACTTGATTGGTCAAATTTGACACTCGATTTATTATCAGTGACAATGGTATAAGCTCCATTATCTTCGGTTAAAAATCCATCAATTTTTCCGGAAGAAAGGTCTTTTTTAGCGTCATCTAAAGAAGACTCGTTACGAATATCTGCTTTTAAAGTGTCATTTTGAGAAAGAATCTGAGTTAGAGCAGGATTATCGACTACAGCCATTTTTGGACTTTGATTAGCCCCGCTACTGATGACTAAACCGATAATTAAATAAATCGCTCCTAGCAAAAATGGTGAAAGGACAAGTGCCCAAAAGCCCACTCCTTTGACACGACTTCGGTAAATATTTTTTGCAACAAGCCAAGTTTGATTTTTCATTTTATTTCCTCACTTCTTGCACTTAAATTTTCTTGATTGTTCTCAGCTGCTTCCATTCGGAAAATTTCATCTAGTGACGGTGGAGACTGAACAAATGCTTGAACATAGCCATCTTTAGCCACTTTTTGGAAAATTTCACGTCCAACTTCTGCCTCAGATATTTTTATTGAACGACCACTTCCTCTTTTTTCAATTGATTCAACTCCTGTAATTACAGAGAGCTCTTCATTGGGCAGATCAGACTCCAAATAAATACGGGTACGGCCATAAGAATCTCGAATGGCTTCAACCGTTCCATTTAAAATTGTTTGACCGCCTTTTAGCATTAACAAATGGTCAGATAAAAGCTCAACATCACTCATATTATGGTTGGAGAAAATAACCGCCGCTCCCTTATCACGACTCCGTTTAATCTCATTTCGCAAGAGTTCTGTATTCACTGGGTCAAGCCCTGTAAATGGCTCATCCAAAATTAAAAATTCAGGCTCATGAATCAAAGTGGCAATGAATTGAATTTTTTGGGCATTCCCTTTAGAGAGGGTTTGAACTTTGTCAGTTGGTTTACCAACGACCTCTAAACGTTTCATCCAGTCTTGTAGCTTTATCCGGGCATCTGCTCGTTTCATTCCATGGAGTTCCGCAAAATAAAGAATTTGGTCTTCAACTGTCATCTTTTGATAAAGACCACGTTCTTCAGGTAAGAAACCAATTTTTTGCTTGATTTCTTGCGTAATCGGTCCATCTTGCCAAGTAATTTTTCCTTGGTCAGCTGATATAAAATTAAGAATCATCCGAAAAGTCGTTGTTTTCCCAGCACCATTTTGACCAATTAAGCCCATAACTTCACCTGGTTTAACAACCATATTGAGATTATCAACAGCGATTTTATCACCAAAGCTTTTTCGAACTTTGTCAATCTTTAATGTCATAATTTTCCTTACTCTTCCTTTTTTTCTAATTATATCATTTTATTTTCACTTTTAACCTCCTTTTCCCTCTTAGGTATGACAAAAAATGTCTTAATTTTGTCATTTTAATTTTCTTTCTTCATTTGACCTCTAAATCCTAAAAAACTTAGGCTCAAAAGGAGCATGCTTGCAAAAAAAGCAGGTCCAGCAGAACTAAAACTACTCATACCCCACAGCCATCCTTGCCCCTGAGCTAAATAAACTCCTGTGTTGATTAAATCAATTAGAAAAACTAAACTCAGGATGAGCCATAAAACTTTTAGAGTTTTCATTTTCCGAGATTTTATCCCCAGATGCCAAATCCAAAAAGCAGCAAAAGTAAAGATTAAACTTCCAAAAAGATAAATGAGCTCAACGGATTGAAACCAGTAAAAATGCTGACTCTCAAGGCTAAAACCAATAACTGTCAATAGTCCTGCAAAAATCAGGACGGGGATAAAAATGGACCAGATAAATTTGTTCATTTTTTCTTCCTTTCTACTTTTAATTTATTTAATTTTATTTTAATATTTTTCTTACCAAACACAAAATGTTTTACTTTTTCAATAAAATAATAAAAAATCTTGACTAATTAGCCAAGATTTTTTCTAGTTCATTCTCTGACAAATCTGTCAGTAATTTTATCGCAGTAACTTTATCAGTAGTTTGGAGAGAGCGTTCTAACCAAACAATACCATACCATTGTTCAAACTTATAACCCGCTTTTGGAAAAAGTCCAATTTGTTCAAAACCAAATTTTTTATGAAATGCAACACTTGCTGGATTTGGATAGGTAATACAAGCATAAGCACGCTGATAATTAAGTACCGATAAAGCTGTCAGTAACTTTTGATAAAGGGCACTACCAGCGCCATGTTGCCGTTCATTTTCATCTAAATAAATTGATAATTCAACCACCCAATCATAAGCCGCCCGTTCTCGATAAGCGCCAGCATAAGCATAACCAATGATTTTGTCATTTTCAATCGCCACAATATAAGGATAGCGACTTCCTATTTTTTCAATTCGCTTTTCAAATTCTGCAATCGTTGGGACTTCATACTCAAAAGTAATGGCAGTTTTTTCAACATAAGGTTTATAAATTTCTAAAAGTCTTTTAGCATCAGACTTTTTCGCTAATCTAAACTCCATTTCCTTCTCCTTTACATTTTTAACTATTATACACCATTTATTAATTACTGACAGAAATTTCTACACATTTTTATTTAACATTTTTTTATCAGAGATAAATAAAAAATTACTGACAGCCCTGTCAGTAAAAATTTTCCATAATAAAAAAGCTGGATGCTCCAACTTTTACATCTTAACCAACAATTGTCACAATAACTAAACCAATCAAAGTTAGAATCACAACAAATCCTGCATTTACAATTGTAAAATATTTTACAAATCCTCGCGTTTCACCACGCGCATTCATTCTAATAACTTTGTAAGCAATCAGCGTTGCCATTGACGAAACAATTGTACCAATTCCCCCAATATCAGCTCCAAGCACCAAAGAAGCAGCATGAGGAGTGAACGGAGAAATCAAAATTGGGGCCGCGATATTAGAGATAAATTGACTCATAATCACAGTTCCTAAAAAAGAAGCCTGCGGTCCAACTAAAGTATTACTGATAAAATCAGTCAACACACTGATATTAGCAATATTTCCTACAATCAAAAAGAAAAAGATAAATGTAAATAAAAGATGATAATCAATTCCTTTAAAAAGTCTCGGACGATAAATTAACACAACTAAAGCAACAATTGCTCCAGCAAGATAAAAATTCACATAGCCAAAAACAGAAGCTGCCATCAACAACATCAAAACAACAAAAATAGAAGTTTCAACTTTATTAAATTGCGTCACTTTAGTTTCAATCACCAAAGGCTCATTATCAATGAATTGACAAGCAATCATCAAAATCAATAAACCCAAAATCCATAAAGCGCCTGTTCCTTTAAAAAAGTCCAAATTAGTTAAAGCGACACCACCATGATGTGCTGCTACTTTATAAAAAGAATACAAATAAAGATTATGCGGATTACCTTGCGGAAGTAAGGCAGAACCAATGTGACAGGCCGGAACAATCAATGCTGCTCCAATATAAACTGACTTTCGGTTTTTAATTTCTTTAGTAATCGCTAAATAGAGCGGTAAAACCGTCAAAATTGTTAAATCATTTGTAAAAAAAACGGCTAAAAAGAAGGTAAGTAGCGTCGTAAATCGAACGAGCTGACGCGTTGTTGTACTTCTTTTGACTAAGGATTGTCCCAAATACTGTAACAAACCTGTTTCTTTAAAACCACCAATTACAAGCATCAAACCTGAAACCGTAACGATGACGTGATAATTAAAGAAACGCGTTGTCACTCCACCCAAACTAATGGCAATAATTGCAATAATAAACGAAATCAGAAAAACTTTGTCCACTAGAAACCAATTTTTAATGGCCGTCCATACTTTTTGGGATTCGCGCTGAGTAGCTGAATGTTCCACTACTTCTCCTAACTAGCATATAAAATTTTGCACCACAATAAATTATAACATCTAAAGATGACAGTGACAAGCTTTTTCTCATATAAAAGTAAATTAATTTCAAAGGGACTTTTTCAAGTAGAAAATACATTTATTATCTATAGATTCCATATAAAATTTCATCAAAAAAATCCCCCTGACTAGGAGGGATTTGAAAGAAATTAAGCTACTCGCTATAGCTTATTTACGTAACCATGACTTTTAGGTAAACGCTTTCCTATAAGGATAAATATATTTTATCATTTTGTGTATCCGTTTGCAAGAATTAACTGAAATAGATTTAATCTTTTTTTATATTAGAAGTCATATAAGACTTTTTTACTTTTACAGAAAAATTTCAACTACCATTTTTCTAAGACCAAAGCCATTTCCCAAAAATCAGCCTCCATTTTACTACTAATCAGAAAAGCCTCAATCATCTGTTCTTGCTCTTGTTCATCACTTTCTTGATAAAGCCGATTAATAATATCACACTCTTTTGCGATTTGGACGGTAGCTTCTTCACTCGCATAGGTTTCAATCCATTTTTGATACAAAGGATTGGGCGACCCCACTTCAATTAATCGTAAACCAATTTCATGATAAAGCCAAGCACAAGGCAACATTCCCGCAATTGCACTATTAACAGTGCCATCAATAAGCTGACGATACATATGAGAAACGTAATGATAAGCAGTGGGAGCAACCGGCGTTTCTAAAATTTCTTGTTCACCAATCTCTAATTCTTTAAAAAAACCCTCGCGAACAAAAATCTCTCCATTTTTTAGTTCTTCTGCATTTAATCTTAAATGTGCTTGAATCTCTTCACTAGCAGATTTCTCGGCAATAAGAAAATATAACTTACTAAAATGTTCGAGATAATAGCGGTCTTGCAACAAATAATAGCGAAAAACCTCAGGAGCTAATTCTCCACTCACTAATCCTTGAATAAAAGGATGCTCAAAACTTCTTTCCCAAAATATTGATGATTTTTCTCTTGCTAATTCAGTAAATAACATTTCATTTCTTCCTTCATAATATTAAAAGCATATGCCTATTCTTTAAAATAAACTTGCCAATGTCGATGGCAATTTGGATTAAAAGCGGAGCTGCACTTGATACACTCTCCTCGCGAATAATCATTAAAATTTAATTTTGTTCTACAATGGCCACAAAGTACTGGAAAGTCTTCTTTATCAGTAGCCCTAAATAAATGATTCTCTAATTCATCGTGACAATGATAACAAGAAAAATACTTTTCACAATCTGAACATTTTAGGGCGACAATATCATTTTCTTGGTGATAATGAGTACACCTGCCTTCTTCATCTATCACTTTCCCCCAGATTTTTTCTCGCAATAAAATTCACCTTTCATTACCAATCAACTTTCACAACTTCGCCACTTTTAAAAGTTTGTAATTCTCCTGATTTTGCTTTTAAAATCAAGCTTCCGTCATCAGAAATTCCTTCTACTTGTCCATTAACAGCTTTTGTTCCCAATTTTAAAGTCACATTTTTACCAAACAACAATGACCTCTTGCGATACTCATCAATTAAATCTGGCTGTCTATAATTTGCGAAATTATTTATCACTTCTTTAGCCATTTCTGCTAAAAGCTGATTTCTGTCTATCTTAAACTCAGGATTTATTCCCTGAGCCTTTTCGGATAAATCTGCTGGAAAATCTTTTGTTGACAGATTTAAGCCAATTCCCATAATGAAATTTCCAGCAGAGCTTGATTCTAAATCTAAAGCAGCTTCAGTGATAATTCCGCCAACTTTATAGGTTCCCAAATAAATATCATTAACCCATTTGAGTTGAAAGTTTTTATCTTTATAAAATTGTTCAAGGACCTTGACAACGGCCACTGCCGTACTTGTCGTCAATAATCCTATTTTCAAAATATCATGACTGGGGTTGGGTAAAATAAGACTAAAATATAATCCAGTATCACTTGGAGAATAGAAATTTCGGCCACGCCGACCGTGTCCCTCCGTTTGATTATTTGCAACAAAAATAAGAGGTTGTTTGACCTCATGTGAAGACAAATATTGCTTCGCTAACTCTTGCGTAGAAGTCACCTCATCAAAAACAAAAATTTTATCTTCAAATTTCATTCCACTATAAAAATTTATTGTATCTTCATCTAATGAATCATTTCCAACATACTTATAGCCCAAATTTTTACGACTTTCGATTTGATTGCCCTTGCGCTTTAAAGTATTAATTGCTTTCCAGATACTTTCACGACTAAGTTTTAGCTCCTCAGCTAATTCATCACCCGAAACCCAGTTTCCTTTTTGTTGAAGAAGTTTTAACAAGACAAATTGTTTTGTTGTTCGCATAATTATCACTTTCTAAAATACATTTCAAAGCCTCCTTCTTTTCTAAGACGTCGCACGATAAGAACAGTCAAAATGGCTTTGATACAATCACCAGGAATAAAAACTAAATTAGAAATCAACGAAGTAATTAATGGAATATTAGATTGAATAGATAGCCAGATTGCTCCGACTAGATCAACAAAAATAACTCCAAACACTAAAACAATGATTAATTCTCCAATCCAATTCTTTGAAGCTGTAATTTGCAATTTCTTAAGGAAAAAACCTATTAAAAATGGTGTAAAAAGCCAAGCCATTCGGTATCCTCCCGAAGGCCCTAAAAAGCTCGCTGCTCCGCCATTTCCACCCGTTAAAACAGGTAAGCCAATTAAAGCTAAAATAAGAAATGCTCCTACCGAAATTGTACCATATTTGGGGCCAAGAAGTCCCCCAGCCATCATTATTCCCATATTTTGCAAGATAATAGGGACAGGAATAAAACCAATTGGTATTCCTGGTAAAAATCCTAGAATAATAATAAATGCAGTCATAAAGGCTGAATACGTTAATGTTTTGACTTTTTGATTCTTAGTCATATTTGCTACTCCTGATTTTATATTTTACAATAAAAGAATTTTTTATTATACTGATATCATATCAAATAGTAACCCTAAAATCAAATTTAGGTTAACTATTAATTTTATTGTTTGCTTTTTTATTCACACAAAGGAAAATTTTAGATGGAAAAAAATAAATTTAATTTTTCAAAACTGACCGCACATTTTACTGATTATCCAGCTCTTAAAATAGACGAAACTTCCTATAGCTACCAACAAATCAATGATTTAATACAAAGAAAATTAACAGATTATAGCCACTCCTCTAAAACTGTTATTACTCTAATAAATGATAGTCCCTTGAATTTTATTATTGATTTTCTCGCAATTATCGAAAGTGGAAATTACCCACTTGTCGTGGATAAATCTTTTAAGAAAAAGTCTTTTGAATTCGGACTTATCCCTGAGGATACTTTGTTCTTAGCAAGCACATCTAGGACAACTGGACAGCCCAAAATCTATTATCGTAACTGGGAATCTTGGAAAATGGGTTTTGAAGTTTGTGATGATTTATTTCATTTGAGCAAATCACAAGCTCTTGCAACTACTAGCCCACTCACTACTTCATTAGGACTTCACACACTCATGTGTGCTTTATATTTAGGAAAAACCTTCCTAGCAATTACAAATCCTTCACAATTTATAAATATTAAGGAAAGCTATGTTCTCTTTACCGTTCCAACCTATCTCTTAAATAACCTCAATGAATTATTTGCTTTAACTTCTCCAGAGATTATTTTTTTAGGTGGAGGAACACTGAGCCCAGAGGCGATTAATAAAGTAAGAAAAAAACTTCCGCAAACTCAAATGATTGAGTTTTATGGAAGCTCTGAAACAAGTTTTATTTCATGGCAAGTAGTTAATGATGGTAAAAAAACATCATCTGTAGGAAAACTCTTTCCACACGTAGAGCTCACTTTAGGACCAAAATATCGTCTTACAGTTAAAAGTCCTTATTTATTTTCTGGCTATCTTAATCAACCTTATCCACAATCATGGACAACTGATGATTTAGGAACCTTAAAAAATAATCATCTTTATTTATTTGGACGTCGGTCTGACATTATCGAACATGGTGCAAATAAAATTTTTCCAGAAGAAATTGAGCGTATGGCAAAAGATTTATGTGAAGACTGCATCGCTTTTGGAGTTTTTGATGAAAGATATAGTCAAAAAATTGCTCTACTACTCTTAAACCCTATCGAGAAAGAGAAATTAATCAAAATACTAGCTCAAAGACTTCCTAAATACAAACTTCCTCAAATATATTTAGAAACTCCCACTCTTAATTTTACTAAAAATCAAAAAATATCCAGAAAAGAATTAGAAAAAGAATATTTTAGAGGTGTCTATCATGAGCTTTAAAAATCCCGTTGGTATCATAGCAGCAAACCGTTTACCTATAGGAAAAATCAATGGTTTTTATAAAAAAATTTCTCCTGAAACTTTATATCAAAATCTAATTAAACAACAGTTTAATAAAAATCCACTTCTCAAAAAAGCTGATATTGACTATATTATTTTGGGAAATGTGACTAATCAAGGAGGAAATTTAGCTCGACGTTGTGCCTTAAAAGCAGGATTTTCTAGCCAGGTCCCAGCTTTTACAATTGACCAGCAGTGCGGTTCTGGACTGACAGCTATGATTAGCTCTGCAAACTACATTATTTCTGGCGAAGCTTCCATTATTTGTACAGGAGGGGTAGAAAGCACATCTCAAGCCAATATTATGCTTGATTCAGAGAGTTATCAGCCGATTAAACGATTTAAAATGGCTCCTGAACCCTATGAAGATTTCGACATGGGAACACTTGCCGATATGACAGCCCTAAAATACAATATTCCTCGTAGTGTTCAAGACCTTTACGCTCTAAATAGTCATAAAAAAGCGACTCAAGCTATTGAAGGAAAACTTTTAGAAAATGAAGTTTTTCCCTATCAAGATGAAGAATTTACAATAAGTAGCGATCAAACTGTTCGTCCTAAATCCTCAATGGAAGCTTTGAGCAAATTAACCCCTGCTTTTACCACTAACGGAACAGCCACTGCTGGAAACTCTTGCCCAATAAACGATGGTGCTTCTTCAATCATATTGTCATCCACTAATAATCCTTTTGATTTTCAAGGCTATTATTTAGGACAAACAACTATTGCTTTATCTCCATCAGATTTCTTATTAGGCCCAATAAAAGCAACTGAAAAACTTTTACAGAAATTTAACCTTAAACTTAATGATATTGAGGCTATCGAATTAAATGAAGCCTTTGCCAGTCAGGCCATTTTATTCCAAAATTATTTTAAGCTTGATGATATAAAATTAAATGCTTATGGTGGTGCCCTTGCATTTGGTCATCCTTACGGTGCAACTGGTGGCATTCTAATTTCTCGACTCTTAAATCGCCTAAACCAAGTGCAAAAACCATGTCTTGGCATCGCAACTTTGTGCGTAGCTGGAGGTATGGGAATCAGTATACTGATAGGTAATCACTGGTATCAAAAATGATTTTAATCGCTCAAAAAAGTCTTCCAAGACATTTTAAATTAGAGGGCCAAAAAAATTTTCTCTCCTTACTTCCACAATTGTGGCAAGAATTAGAAGGAATTCCCCACAGTCTTAAAAATGGAGAAAATTGGTTACTATCCGAAGAAATTATTCGCTATCCATCTTCTAATTATTCATTTGATAAACTGAAACTTTATTTACTAAGTGAACACATCACTCGTCATTCAAAAAAATATATAATCAATCTAAGTCTTGAAATAACTAGCAATACAAAGTTATTGGCAAAAATTAACCTAAGTCTATTATCTGAGGATTCCTGGAATGAAATTATACAAAAAAATCAATAAGGCTGATTTAATTGATTATCTTCAATCAGTTAAAGATACCAATTCTTTACACTACGGTAAAAATCCCATTATACCTGGAAATTTTTTATTATTTATTTTAGAAGAGATGTATCAAGAGTTCTATTCTGTGCCTTTATCATACTTAAAAGCAAATTTCTGCTCACCAGCCTATTTGAATGAACGCTTTTGTTTTATATTTAATCAAAACGCTTTTCAAATTACTGACAGAAATCAAACATTAATCCTAAAAGGAGAATGGAAGCAATGAACAAACGAACAATTTTGATTACCGGTGCAACAAGGGGAATCGGCTGGGCAATTGCTCAGAAAGCTGCTCAAGCCAATCACAAAGTCATTTTAACTAGCCGTGACCCACTTAGTTTAAAAAGTAGAGCTGAAGAATTGAACAAAAAATTTCCCAAAACAGAAATCCAAGCTATTCCACTAGATGTTTCTAATCGCTCTAGCGTTGCTAATGCAGCCAAATTAATAAAGGATATTGATATTCTAATTAATAATGCTGGAATTACTGCTGATAGTACTTTTAAGAAAATGAGCCCAGAAATTTGGGATGAAGTCATTTCTGTCAATTTGACTGGTGTATTTAATAGTACTCACGCTTTGCTTGATAAAATCAATCAAGGTGGACAAATCATTACACTAACTTCAAAATCAGCTTTATTTGGTAACTTTGGGCAAGCAAACTACGCGGCGTCCAAAGCCGGCATCATTGCTTTTACGAAAACACTAGCTAAAGAATTGCAAAAAAGTATGATACGAGTAAATTCTGTTTCTCCTGCTGCCGTAACTGATATGACTCTACCAGTATTAAAAAGTTTAAAAGAAACTTATGGTCAGAATATCCCTGATGAATGGAAAATGGGTTCAAGCTCTGATGTCGCTAATTTTATTATTAATGATTTAATTGAAAGTGAAATGACAGGCAAAATTTTTTCCGTTAACGGCTCTGAGATTGGCTATTGGCAAGAACCTACATTTCATAAACTTTAATAAGGTATAGAAAGAGAATTAAATGACTTGGTATCACGAATTAGGAATAAAATATCCTCTTTTTCAAGGTGGAATGGCTTGGGCTTCTAATGCTGAATTAGTAGCTGCTGTTTCAAACAATGGAGCTTTGGGAATTATTGGTAGCGGCGGACGGACAGCAAATGAACTGAGAAGAATGATAAGAAAAACAAAAACTCTCACTTCACAGCCTTTTGGCGTTAATTTAATGTTACTCGATAAAAATATCAAGCAACTTTTAGAAGTGATTTGTGAAGAAAAAATATCAGTAGTGACAACTGGTGCAGGAAGTCCTAAAGAAATTATTGATACTATAATTGCTAATAATATCAAACTTTTCCCTGTGGTTCCCAATAAAGAAATTGCCCTAAAAATGTTAAAACTTCCTATCTTCGGAATCATTGTAGAAGGAAATGAAGCAGGAGGTCACGTGGGGAGCCAAAACTTGGCCTCACTTCTCAAAGAAATTGCTCCAATCTGTCCCTTACCGCTCATCGCTGCTGGTGGAATTTATGATCACCATACTGCTTCTTTGGCTAATATTTTAGGTGCAAATGGAGTACAAGTTGGCACCGCCTTTTTATTGGCAAAAGAATGTCAAATTTCACCAATTTACCAAGAATTAATCTGCAAAAGTGAAGAAAATGGAACAAGTTTAATCTCAGATAAGAATGGCCATCTGACCAGACTATTAAATATCTCATCAGAATATCCTTTAAATAAATCATTGAAAGCCGCAGTAGAAAAAGGTGATTTAATCAATGGTGCATTTATGGCTGGTAGCTCTTCTGCTTATCTTGAAAAAATTGAGCCTGTTGAAAATATTATTCAACGAATTATGAAAAAATAAAATTTAGATTAATCCTCTTTATTATTTAAAGTGATTCTATCAGAGTTTTCATTGTACCTATTTTCTCTAATATCACAAACTAAGTAAGATATAAATCATAAAAAAATACTCCCCAAAATCAAGGGAGCAGATTTTTTATTTTACCCAATAGAACCCTCCATTGAATAAGAAATCAAACGATTTAATTCAACAGCGTATTCCATTGGCAATTCTTTGGTGAAGGGTTCAATAAAGCCCATGACAATCATGTCAGTTGCTTCTTTTTCTGTAAGTCCACGACTCATCAAATAATAGAGTTGTTCTTCTGAAATTTTTGACACTTTCGCCTCGTGTTCCAAGGCAACTTGTGAATTATGAATTTCATTGAATGGTACGGTATCTGATTTTGATAAATCATCCATCAAAATTGTGTCACATTCAATATGAGAAGCAGATTTTTTAGAATTTTTTCCAAAAGTAACTTGTCCACGGTAATTGACTGCTCCACCATTTTTGGCAATAGACTTAGAAATGATTGAACTTGAAGTATTTGGTGCGTTATGAATCATTTTAGCACCTGTGTCTTGATTTTGGTTTGCTCCAGCAAAAGCGATTGAAAGCATTGTTCCCCGCGCTCCTGGTCCATTCAAATGAACGGCTGGGTATTTCATGGATACTTTTGAACCTAAGTTTCCGTCAATCCATTCAACCGTCGCATTTTTTTCTGCAGCAGCACGTTTGGTAACCAGATTATAGACGTTATCTGACCAGTTTTGAATAGTAGAGTAGCGCATATAACCACCCTCTTCAACAAAGATTTCAACCACTGCTGCATGAAGTGAACTTGCAGAGTAAGTTGGTGCAGTACATCCTTCAACGTACTGAATAGACGCCCCTTCTTCAACAATAATCAATGTCCGCTCAAACTGTCCTGATTTTTCGTTGTTAATACGGAAATAGGCTTGAATCGGAATCTCACATTTGACTCCTTTAGGAACATAGACAAATGACCCACCAGACCAAACGGCAGAATTTAAGGCCGCCAATTTGTTATCCGTTGGTGGCACCAGTTTACTGAAATATTTTTTGAAAATTTCTGGATAGTCACGTAATCCTGAATCAGTGTCAGTGAAAATAATTCCTAATTTTTCAAATTCATCTTTCATATTATGATAAACAACTTCTGATTCATATTGAGCAGAAGCTCCTGCCAAATATGAACGTTCAGCTTCTGGAATACCAATTTTTTCAAAAGTGTCTTTGATTTCTTGAGGAACGTCTTCCCAAGAACGCGCAGCTTTTGCTGATGGTTTTTGATAATAAACAATATCATTAAAATCAATACCAGAAAGATCTGGGCCCCATTTTGGCATGTCCAATTTTTTAAAAGCTTCAAAAGATTTCAGACGAAACTCTAACATCCACTCAGGTTCATTTTTTGTTTCAGAAATTTCGCGAATGACTTCTTCGGTCAAACCTAAACCTGTTGTGAATTCAAGTTCTGCATTATCGTGAAATCCAAATTTATATTCTTCGAGGTCTTTGACGACTTCTTGTGTACTATTTTCTGTCATTTTTCTTCCTCTTTGGCATATTTATTACTGACAGACTTGTCAGCTTTGCTGACAAATCCTTTATCCATTGATAAAAAGCTCAATTCAATCGCTTTTTACTGACAGACTTTCCAGCTTTGCTGACAAGTCCTTCATTCATTGGCAAAAAACTCTTTTCAGTCGCTACTGACAGGCTCCTCAGTTTTACTGACGAGTTTTTATTTGCTGATAAAAAATCTGTCAGTAACTTTTAGCTATTCGCCATGAATTACTGTTTCTTGTGCTTCACCAACATCAATGGCTTTTTTTAGGGCATTCCAAGCCAGAGTGGAACATTTTACTCGAGCTGGAAATTTACTAACCCCTGCAAGAAACTGAGCATCCCCAAGTTCTTCTTGTCGTTCGTCAGTTTCACCGGTCACCATTGCTGAAAAAATAGTTGCCAGCTCTTTTGCTTCTTCTTTTGTTTTTCCAAGAACAGCAACGGTCATCATTGAAGCTGAAGCTGTTGAGATTGTGCAGCCATGACCGCTAAAAGCAATGTTTGAAATGACATCATTTTCAAATTCAACAGTCAGGCGAATCACATCACCACAGGTTGGATTGTTGAGGTCAACCATACATCCTGTCTGTAATTCTCCAGCATGACGTGGATTTGATGAGTGGTCAAGAATTACTGCACGATATAGATTATCTAATTTAGATAAAGCCACATTTTCACACTTTCTTTATTTTAATATTGATAAAAATAAATTCTAAAAGTTACTGACAGCCTTCTTTAATGACTTATAAAATTTCTGTCAGTAACTTTTTGATTATTCTTGTTCTCTAATCATCCGTTTTTATTCCATTTTTACGAATATAACGAAGGACGAGATTTGCTGCAATTACCACAGCTAAAATGATGATGATAAATAGAATGAGTAAGCCAATCGAACCCTGAACGAGTGAACGAAATAGGCTTAGTCCTCCTGAGGCATAGATAAATCCCCAAGCTAAGTAACCTGGAATCGCAGCCAATGTGTATTTATACCAAGACCAATTTGTTAGACCAGCGCCAAATTGAACAGCAGTTTGAAAACCGACTGTTAAAAAAGACAGAGGAATAATTGGCCAACCCATTTTTTGAATGGCTAAAATTCCAGCGGAAGTCTCTGAATTTTTCTCAAGTTTTTTGCCCCACTTCGTTTTCAAAATTCCATGATAACTCAATTTTCCTAACCAAAAAGTACATTGAGCTCTAAAGAAAACAACAACAAATAGAAATGTGGTTGCCAACCAAAGTGGGAGGGAGGCGACCCAATTAAGCATATTAATCAAGGTTGAAAAACTCCTTTGTTTTTTTAAGTGCTTCAACTAATTTATCACAATCAGCTTTTGTATTATAAAGATAAAAGCTTGCTCTAGCAGTTGCCGGAGTTTCGAGATAATTCAATAAAGGTTGAGCACAATGGTGACCAGCTCTTACAGCTACTCCCTCCATATCAAGGGCAGTTGCGACATCATGCGGATGAAGTCCTTCAATATTAAAAGTAATTAGACCGCCTCTTTTTACATTATCTTTCGGTCCATAAATCTTTAAGCCTTCAATTTCTTGAAGTTTAGGCATGAGGTAATCAATCAATTCAATTTCATGTTGATGAATTTGGTCAATTCCAAGCTCTTGAATATAATCAATCGCAGCTCCTAAAGCAATAGCACCCGCAATATTAGGTGTGCCAGCTTCAAATTTCCAAGGAAGTTCTGTCCATGTTGAATGACTTTCATAAACAAAATCAATCATTTCTCCCCCAAATTCGACAGGTTCAAATTGATTTAGAAGTTCTTCTTTGCCGTAAAGAACGCCAATTCCGGTTGGTCCCATCATTTTATGACCTGAGAAAGCAAAGAAATCGACATCCATTTTTTGAAGGTCAATCGCCATATGTGGTGTAGATTGTGCACCATCAACCACCATGTAAGCACCGTGTTCATGAGCAATTTTGGTAATTTCTTCTACTGGATTAATTGTCCCTAATACATTAGAAACATGAGCAATCGATACAAATTTAGTTTGATTAGTGATTTTTTTACGTAAATCAGCCATATCTAGCTGACCATCTTTAAGATAGACAAACTTTAAGATTGCTCCAGTTTTCTTAGCAACTTCTTGCCAGGGAACAATATTAGAATGGTGTTCCATAATCGAAATGATAATTTCATCACCTGCTTTTAAGATTTGCCCAGCAAATTGAGCAACCCAGTTGATTGAAGTCGTTGTTCCTCTAGTAAACAAAACCTCTTTTGTTGATTTAGCATTGATAAAATGACGGACTTTTTCACGCGCCGCTTCGTATTTTTCAGTTGCTCGCTCTGCCAAAGTATGAACACCACGGTGGACATTAGCATTATCATTTTCATAATAATCTTTTATCGCAGCCAAAACCTTCAAAGGTTTTTGAGTCGTTGCCGCATTGTCCAAATAGACCAAAGGTTCATCATTAACAATTTGATTCAATACTGGAAAATCTTTTTTGATGCCTTCAAGCATTACATGCCCAGCTTTCTTTCAATAGTTTCAATAAATTCTGCTTGGACTGATTTGACAGGAATTTCACTGACAACTGAACCGAGAAATCCTCGAATAACAAGTCGTTTAGCAGTTTCTTCATCAAGTCCACGAGATTGAAGATAGAATAAATCTTCCTCATCTACCTGACCAACAGAAGCTGCGTGACCCGCAGTTACTTCATTTTCATCAATCAAGAGAATTGGATTTGCATCTCCTCGTCCTTTATCAGAAAGCATTAAAACATGAGAAGATTGTTGGGCATCCGCATTTTTCGCCCCTTTGATAATATGACCAATGGCATTAAATGTCAAAGTTCCTTTATCAAGAATTACACCATTTTGCAAGATATGACCAACCGAATTTAGACCAAAATTAGTCACTCTTGTATCAATTCCTTGCGTTTGATGACCTGTTGAAATCCCAACCACTTTAATTTGTGAATGAGAACCATTCCCTTTGAGGTCACTATCAAAGTCAGCAACAACATTTCCGTCATTCATGACACCAACAGACCAGTCAACTGTTGCATTATCACCAATCAATCCGCGACGAACAACTGAAGCTGTAACATTTTCTCCTAAACGGTCAATGGCTGCAAATTTGACTTGAGCTCCTGCTTTTGCAATTACTTCAACGACAATATTTGCTTTTGCTTTTGAGCTTTGCTCACCACTTGTTTCCAAACGTTCAAGGTAGTCAACTTTGGCATTTTTCCCAACAATAATTAATATTCGTTTATTAAAAGGAACTTCTGATGAACCCTCTTGCATCAAAATTGATTCAATGGGTTCAAGAACTTCCACACCATCTGGAACATAAAGAACTAATCCAGAATTAAATGTCGCAGTATTTGCTGCTGTTAAACGACTTTCATTAAATGGAACCACAGAACCAAAATTTTCCTCAAGTAGTTCAGGAATTTCGGTTAAAGCTGAATTGAAATCTGTGAAAATTACGCCTTGTTCAGCCAAATTTGGTGTCATTTGTTCCATAACTGTTTGACTTCCGACTTGAACAAGCAAAGGATGATTTGGAATTTCCGTAAAAGTAGGAACAGATCCAATTTCTTCGTTTTCAGAAATTGTTAAATGGTCTAAGCCCCAACGATTAATTTTTACTCGTTCAATATTAGGTAATTCTAGATTTTCAAATTCAAGTGCAGCTTTTTGACGTAAATCTGATAACCAAGCTGGTTCAGCATGCATTTGTGAAAAGTTTAAGATTTCTTGATTCATAATTAATATTAGCAAGTTTGCATTTTCTTAACTGAATTCACTAATTTGCTGACAAAACATTCTGTCAGTAAATTAATGAACTTTAGACTTACTGACAGCTCTGTCAGTAAGCAAAAATAACTTACTATCTCCTTTCCTTAAACTTCTTCTTTATATTCTAATCCAAGTTCCTCAGCGATATTGACATATCCTTCAGTTTCTAGACGTTTAGCTAGTTCTGCGCCACCTGTTTTCACCACACGACCATCCATCATAATGTGGACAACATCTGGTGTAATATAATCAAGCAAACGTTGATAGTGAGTAATAATCAATGCCCCAAATTTCTCACCACGCATTGAATTAACACCTTTAGCAACAACTTTTAAAGCATCAATATCAAGTCCTGAGTCAATTTCATCAAGAATGGCAAAAGTTGGTTCTAACATCAAAAGTTGAAGGATTTCATTACGTTTCTTTTCACCACCAGAAAAGCCTTCATTGAGATAGCGCTCAGCCATTTCTTCTTTCATGCTCAAAACTTCCATATTTTTATCCAATTTTTTGATAAATTCCATAACAGAAACTTTGTCATCCTCAGCACGTTTAGCATTCATTGCTGCTCGCAAAAATTCTGCATTCGTAATTCCTGGAATTTCAGATGGATATTGCATGGCAAGGAAAAGTCCAAGACGAGCTCTTTCATCAACGCTCATTTCTAAAACGTTTTGACCGTCAAAAAGAACTTCTCCTTGTGTCACGCTATAATTAGGATTTCCCATAATTGCAGCAGATAATGTTGATTTACCAGTCCCATTAGGTCCCATAATCGCATGGATTTCATTGGTGTTGATGACTAGATTGACTCCTTTGAGAATCTCTTTATCTTCAATCGCCACATGAAGATTTTTAATTTCAAGTGTAGCCATTTTTTCGCTCCTTTGAATTGTCAATTGTATTTGACATTTATAGTCTCTATTCTAACAAAAAATTGACAAAATTTGTTATTTTCGCATACATTATTTTTATTAATCGCAATATAAATAATAAATGACTACAGGCATTTTTAGATATCAAAAAAACCTCTAAAATTAGAGGTTTTTCTTATTTTTTATTTCGACTTCTACGATAATTTTGAATTGGGAATTCTTGTGTTGGTTCATCAATTTCCTCATTTATCATTGAATGATTTTCAATATCTTCTTCATTTTCATCTGTATCTGCATCTTCATCAGAATGGAGAACTTTATCACGATAACTAGAATTTCCAACAAATTTCAGTGCTTTTAAGACTGGCTGCCGATTTTCGCCTAAAATTCCAACAAGTTCAATAAATATTTCCAATCCAAAGAGACAAGCAATCACTAAGAGAATCCCACCGATACGACTTGAAAATTGCAAAAGAATGGATATAAATGCAAATATCGATGCAATTCCATAAATGACTAGAACAGCTCCACGATGAGTAAAACCAAGTGCCATTAGGCGATGGTGAAGATGTCGTTTATCAGCCGTTGCAATTGATTGACGATTAAGTTTACGACGAATCATTGCCATAATTGTATCCGTAATTGGTACTCCTAAAATTAATAAAGGAGTCAAAACGGCTACAGCCGTTGCATTTTTCAATCCTTGCAAAGAAGCAACCGAGATGATAAAACCAAGGAACAGAGCTCCCGTATCTCCCAGATAAATAATCGCTGGATGATAATTATAAGGAAAGAATCCCATAATTGCAGCCACCATTATAAAAATGGTAATCGGTAAAAATACATTTGGATTAGGTAAGAAAAAGTAAGAAACAATTCCCATTGTTGTCAGTGAAATAATTGATACTCCACTTGCTAGTCCGTCCAATCCGTCAATTAAATTTATTGCATTAGTAATCGCAAGTATCCAAAAAACGGTAAAAATAAAGGATAACCAAGCAGGAAAGATTAGTAAAGGCCCCCCGAAAGGAATTTTTAAATTATCAAAGCGGGCATTGGTAAAGAACCAGATAAAACTCGCCGCAACTGTCAATCCTAAAAGTTTCATTTTAGGTGAAATTTCTTTTATATCATCAATCAAACCAGTCAAAACAACAATTCCAGCACCAACAATAAAGGGCCAAATGTAGCTAAAATAGCTGACTAGCTGAATTGGCTGATGACTTGCGCCATGTACTGGAGGTTGCGAATGAATGGGAGGCTGATTATGAACAATATGTGGCAGAATAAACAAGGTCGCAATCGCAAAAGCAATGAAAATGACCAAACCTCCAGCAGAGGGCATTGGTTTTTTATTCACACGACGCTCGTTAGGCTTGTCCACCGCACCAATTGCTTTGGACACAAAAGTCATAATTGGCGTTAAAATCACAGAGATACCAAAAGTGATAATAATAACAATTAGGAACTTAAGTGCAAAGGGGATTTCTTTTAATGTATCAACCATATTTAGATTTTTCTAAGAACATCTAAAGCACGTGTCGCAATAAGACATTCACCATACTCCTGCAAAAATTCTCGACTCATTTTTGTTGCTTCCCCATATTCCATCATTCGTGAACGGGTACTTTCGACATGCATCTTGCCTTTTTCTTTTTGATTATCCAAAACAACAAGATAAAAATTGCCATCATAACGATAAAACTCTGATTCTTCATCAGCAAACTTCACATTTTTTATTCCTGTTAAGACAGACATAATATCTTCATAACGAATAGAGTAATAAATAAAATCTGGCTCTTGTTCAGCTTCGTCTTTTTTTGTTCCTGGTAAACCAAGCCCAGGTTTAAAATCAGTAATTCCTCGCTCGCGCGCCATATCTGCCCCTATTTCATTTAATTTATTATAAAAACCAGTCATCAATTCTTCAAACTCTTCTGGGTCATCTGGAATTTCTCCACCTTCACCTAGCATCGCTTCTTCATGAACAATCATATGAACACCTTGAGGAAAAGGTTGGATTTGGAAAGTTAACATTCCCACATTTCCAAAGCGATTTTCTAAACCAAGCTCATCAACCAATTCATAGAAAAATTGTTCAATGACTTCTTGATTTCCGAAAAAGTCTGATAATTTGATATCATAATCTGTCAAATCATCAAAAGACAAGGTGATTTTTATAGTATTTTCGTTTATATCCTCATATTTCATTTTGTTTTCTCTTTTCTATAATTTGTCTTCTATCACTTTACCAGTCTTATTAGTATTATACCACAGACCAGAAAAAAAACAGCAGACATGCCGTTTTTTTGATATTCTCTTTAACTATAAGCTTTTAAATTATAGGACTTTTGCTAAAAAGTCTTGTGTTCTTTTTTCTTTTGGAGAATCAAAAACTTGTGCCGGTTTTCCTTGCTCAACAATTGTCCCATCAGCCATGAACAAAACTCTGTCAGCAACTGTTTTAGCAAATCCCATTTCATGGGTTACAACAACCATTGTCATGCCTTCTTTGGCAAGTTCTTGCATCACGGCTAAAACTTCACCAACCATTTCAGGGTCAAGTGCTGATGTTGGTTCATCAAAAAGCATCACATCTGGGTTCATGGCTAAAGCACGAGCAATAGCTACCCTTTGTTGTTGCCCACCTGACAATGCTTGTGGATAAGCCTCTGCTTTATCTGAGAGTCCAACTCTTTGAAGTAAATCTTCCGCCGTTTTTTTAGCTTCTTCTTTGGTCATTTTACCCGTTTTAACTGGAGCCAAACATAGATTTTCAAGGACTGTCATATTAGGAAATAGATTAAATTGTTGAAAAACCATCCCCATTTTTTCTCGGTGTTTGAAGACATCCACTGATTTATCAGCAATATTAACTCCTTCAAAATAGACTTGACCATCTGTTGGCTTTTCTAATAAGTTCATCGTTCTTAAAAAAGTTGATTTCCCAGAGCCAGAGGGGCCAATCATCACAACAACTTCACCTTTTTTTATTTGGATATCAAGTCCTTTTAAGACTTCATTTTTTCCAAAATATTTATGCAGATTTTTTATTTCGATTAAATATTCATTCATTATTTTGCATATCCTTTCCCGAGTTTCTTTTCAAATAAAACAAGTAAGCGACTGACAACAAAAGTGACTACAAAATAGTAGAGAGCTACAAATAACATCGGGCTAATGGTTTGATAAGTCAAATTTGCTACTGTTTGTGCACCATTGAAAACTTCCATTACCCCAATTGTATAAAGAAGCGAGCTATCCTTGATAATTGTCACAAATTCATTGCCGACGGCTGGTAGAATGTTTCTCAAAGCCTGAGGTAAAATAACGGTTGCCATCGCTTGTCTTGGGCGAATTCCTAATGAATAGGCTGCTTCTTTTTGTCCAAGAGGAACAGCTTCAATTCCAGCCCGAACAATTTCCGCCATATAAGCCCCCGAATTCAATGAGATTACAATAATCCCTGGAATCAAGCGCCCCAAATCTTGTTGTAAAATCCCAACTTGAAAGGTTGGTAAAGATAGACTTCCCATTAAGCCAAAACCAAGCATAATTTGAACGAGCATTGGTGTTCCACGGAAAATTTCAATATAGATATTTGCCAACCAGCGCAATGGAGCAATTTTAGAAATCTTGGCAAGGGCTGTGACAATCCCTAAGAGTGTTCCAATCAAAACCACGAAAGCTGAAATCAAAATTGTGACAATCATCCCATCATTAAAATAGGGCAGATATTTCGGTAAAAAATCAAAGTTCATATTTTCTCTTTTCTGTTTTATAATTTCTATTTTTATAAAAAAACAATAGCATAATTATAATATAAAAAGTATAAAAATACAACAATTATTGTATAATAATTAATTGAAAATAAATAAAAACTCCATAATTGGAGTTTTTTTATTCTGTCAGTAAATAATCATTCTTCTTTCAGTACTGATTGAAAGTCTGTCAGCAGCAACTAACTCATGAATTTCTCCATCAATTTGGACTGGTTGACTTTCTGCTAATTCTACAGAAAACTGAGGACTCACTCGGTGTAAAAATAAGGGATGTTTTAAATGCATTCCACGAAGAACACTTGGAATTAATGAAAAAGTCCGTAATAAATGATGTTTATTATATTCAACAAGGTGAATATCTGCATTTTCATTGGTGGCCTCAGGAGAAATTTTTACTCCACCTCCAAAGTATGGATGTTTGGTAAAAGTCATCAGAAAGGCATTTTCTAGTGAAATTTCTTGATTTTCTACTTCAATTAAAGCTGGAAATGGTTTTTTAGTTATCAAAACGTGCAAGGCAGTCAAAATATATGAAAAACTTCCCAATTTCAATTTGTTAAGCACTTGTTTAAGCTTTCCTTCATTGGCAGATTTCACGATAGTTGCATCTAAACCAATTCCAATATTATTTAGAGCATAGCCACTCAATCCTTTAGATTGATAATTCATGATAAAAATCTCATGATTAATTCCTCTACGAGCAGCTTCAAAAGATTCAATTGGGTCAAGCTTCAACTTTAAGCTTCTGGCGAAATCATTGCCAGAACCTGAAGGAATATAAGAAAAGGCCTCTTCTTCTGGAAGTTCATTAATGACAAGTGAAATGGTACCATCCCCACCAATAATAACTAAGTGGTCATCCGGATTTTTAAGGTCTAATATTTGTCTGACCAAAGCGCCTTCTTCTCCAGCAGCTTTAGTTTTAAAAAGTCGATATTCATAATTATTTTTTTCCAAATATGGAATCAAAGTCTCCAAAGTCCGCGCACCTTTACCTGCACCAGAATTGGGATTTGCAAGGAGATAATAAGTCATAGAATTATTTTACCAAAAATGACAGAGATTTTATGTTTTTAATGATTTTGTCAGTAAATTTAATAAAAAAAGTTACTGACAAAAATAAAAAAATTACTGACAGAAATTCTGTCAGTAATTTTTATTTATTTTCTAGATTTAAAATTAGTTTTCCACAGTTTCTGTTTCAACTTCTTCTACTTCTGGAGCATTTGTTAAATCAGCTAAAGGTTCAATGTTACGGTAACGGAACATACCTGTACCAGCAGGAATAATCTTACCGATAATAACATTTTCTTTCAAACCAAGCAAGTGATCTTCTTTACCACGAATTGCGGCATCAGTAAGGACACGAGTTGTTTCTTGGAATGATGCAGCTGACAAGAATGAATTTGTTTCAAGAGAGGCTTTAGTAATACCCATCAAGACTGGACGACCAGTTGCAGGCATTTCACCATTCAAGAGTGCAGTTTCATTCAAAGCTTCAAAGTCAGAAATATCCATCAAAGTACCTGGAAGGATATCAGTTGAACCATTATCCATGACACGAACTTTACGAAGCATTTGGCGAACCATTACCTCGATGTGTTTGTCACCAATTTCAACCCCTTGTGAACGGTAAGTTTTTTGTACTTCACCGAGCAAGTAAGTTTCAACTGACAAAGCATCACGAACTTGAAGCAAGTGTTTAGGTTCGATAGAACCTTGAATCAAAGGTGCACCACGGTGAATAAATTCACCTTCTTCAACCATCAAGACATCAGCCATACCTACAGTGTAGCTACGAGTGTCTGTTTTACCTTTAACAGTAATTTCACGAGTACGTGTAGCAGGATCTTCAACGATTGATTCAACTGTACCAGTTACTTCAGTGATGATTGCTTCCCCTTTAGGGTTACGTGCTTCAAAGATTTCTTGAACACGAGGCAAACCTTGAGTGATATCTGAACTTGACGCAACACCACCCGTGTGGAATGTACGCATTGTCAACTGAGTACCAGGTTCACCGATTGATTGAGCGGCGATTGTACCAACAGCTTCACCAACTTCAACAGCATCACCTGTTGCCAAGTTGATACCATAACAATGTTTACATACACCATGTGGAGTTTTACATGTAAATACTGAACGGATAGTTACTTCTTTAACACCAGCATCGATAATTTTACGGGCAACATCTTCAGAAATCAAAGTGTCGTCAGCAATAATCATTTCACCAGTTTCTGGATGAAGCACTGATTTACGAGTATAACGACCTACCAAACGTTCAAAGAGTGGTTCAACCATTTCTTTACCAGTAGCAATATCAGAAATTACAAGTCCACGGTCAGTTCCACAGTCGTCTTCACGAATGATAACATCTTGGGCAACGTCAACCAAACGACGAGTAAGATAACCAGAGTCGGCTGTCTTAAGGGCCGTATCGGTCATCCCTTTACGAGCACCGTGAGTTGAGAAGAACATTTCCAAGACAGAAAGACCTTCACGGAAGTTTGAGATGATAGGCAATTCCATGATTTTACCATTAGGAGCGGCCATCAAACCACGCATACCAGCAAGTTGAGAGAAGTTAGAGATATTACCACGGGCTCCAGAGTCCATCATCATAACGATTGGGTTTGTCAAATCTTGTTCATCAATCAATCGTTTTTCAAGGGCTTCTTTTGCATCACGCCAAACACCTGTAACAGCGTTATAACGTTCATCATCAGTAATCAAACCACGACGGAATTGTTTAGTGATTTGTTCCACACGTTTGTGTGCAGCATCGATGATTTTATGTTTATCTTCAACAACAGGGATATCAGCGATACCCACAGTCAAACCAGCTAAGGTAGATTGGTGGTAACCAAGGTCTTTCAAGCGGTCAAGGTACTCAGATGTAGCTGTTGTACGGTAACGTTTGAAGACTTCAGCGATGATATTTCCAAGATATCCTTTTTTGAATGGACGAACAGTATCAATTCCAGCCAAAACTTCTTTGATATCTTGACCAGCATCCATAAAGAAGCGGTCATCAGTTGAAGTTGTCAAGTTAACATCAGTTGGTTCGTTCAAGTAAGGCATTCCTTCAGGAATGATTGAGTTGAAAATAACTTTACCAACAGTAGTTACCAAGATTTTATCTTTTTGGTTTTCTGTCCAAGGTTTGTTGAGTGATTTTGTTGCGATACCGATACGAGTATGTAAATGTACATAACCATTACGCATTGCAATTTCAACTTCTTCAGGAGTTGCAAAAATCATTCCTTCGCCTTCACGACCTTTTTCTTCCATCGTAAGGTAGTAGTTACCAAGGACCATATCTTGAGATGGTGTAACAACTGGTTTACCATCTTTAGGGTTCAAGATATGTTCAGCAGCAAGCATCAAAAGACGTGCTTCAGCTTGTGCTTCTTCAGACAATGGCAAGTGAATGGCCATTTGGTCACCGTCAAAGTCGGCGTTGTAGGCTTCACAAGCAAGTGGGTGAAGACGGATGGCTTTACCATCAATTAAGACTGGTTCAAAAGCTTGAATACCTAAACGGTGAAGCGTAGGTGCGCGGTTAAGAAGAACAGGGTGTTCTTTAACAACTGTTTCAAGTACATCCCAAACATCAGAATCTTGACGTTCAACTTTACGTTTAGCCGCACGAATATTAGCAGCCAATTCTTTCTTAACAAGTTGAGCCATTACGAATGGTTTGAACAACTCAATCGCCATTTCACGCGGAACACCACATTGGTACATTTTGAGTGTTGGACCTACAGCGATAACTGAACGTCCAGAATAGTCAACACGTTTACCAAGCAAGTTTTGACGGAAACGTCCTTGTTTCCCTTTCAACATGTGTGAAAGAGATTTCAATGGGCGGTTACCAGCACCAGTGATTGGACGACCACGACGACCATTGTCAATCAAAGTATCAACAGCTTCTTGAAGCATCCGTTTTTCATTTTGAACGATAATATTTGGAGCATTAAGTTCCATCAAACGTTTCAAACGGTTATTACGGTTAATAACACGACGGTATAAGTCATTCAAGTCAGATGTGGCAAAACGTCCACCATCTAATTGAACCATTGGACGCAAATCTGGTGGAATAACTGGTAATACGTTTAAGACCATCCAAGATAAAGCATTTCCTGATTTTCTGAAAGCTGACAAAACGTCCAAACGACGAATAATTTTTACACGACGTTGTCCAGTAACTGTTTTGAGCTCTTCTTTGAGTTCAGAAACTTCTTTATCAATATCAACATCGTTCAACAAATCTTGAATCGCTTCAGCACCCATTTTTGCAACGAATGAACCAAAACCATTTTTCAAAAGTTGTTCACGATATTCACGTTCAGTCAAGAGTTGTTTCTTCTCAAGATCAGTTTCTTTAGGATCAATCACAACATAACTTGCAAAGTAAATCACTTCTTCAAGTGCACGTGGACTCATATCAAGAGCAAGTCCCATACGTGATGGAATTCCTTTGAAGTACCAAATGTGTGAAATTGGAGCAGCAAGCTCAATATGTCCCATACGTTCACGACGTGATTTTGCAGTTGTTACTTGAACACCACAAAGTTCGCAGACTTGATTTTTGTAGAAAACACCTTTAAGTTTTCCACAAGCACATTCCCAGTCTTTTTGAGGACCGAAAATACGTTCATCAAAGAGTCCTTCACGTTCAGGTTTTTGTGTACGATAGTTAATTGTTTCTGGTTTTTTAACTTCACCGAATGACCAGTAACGAATTTTTTGTGGAGATGCGATACCAATACGCATACTCTCAAATTTATTTACATCAACCAATTCTTTCTCCACTTCTAATAAATTTAACGCTAGACGATTATGAGATTAGAGATTTACTGACAGAAATTTTTGTCAGTAAATCTATCTCAAAATATTAATTACAAAATCTTATTTTTCAGTATCAGCGTTAATCAAAGCTTCTTCTTCAGCTTCTGCTTGTGCAACAATAGCTTCCTGTGCTTCAAGCATTTCAGGAGTAATTTCTGTATTATCTGGACGAGTCATTACTTCATCTTCATCCAATTCACGTAAGTCAAGAACATTACGGTCAGCATCAAGGACTTTCATATCAAGACCAAGTGATTGTAACTCTTTAACCAATACGCGGAATGATTCAGGAAGACCTGGTTTAGGAATACGTTCACCTTTAACAATAGCTTCATAAGCGCGCGTACGTCCAATCACGTCATCTGATTTGTAAGTCAAGATTTCTTGAAGAACATTGGCAGCACCATAGGCTTCAAGTGCCCAAACTTCCATTTCCCCAAAACGTTGTCCACCGAACTGCGCTTTACCACCGAGCGGTTGTTGTGTAACGAGTGAGTAAGGACCAACTGAACGAGCATGGAGTTTATCATCAACCATGTGGTGAAGTTTAATCATATACATGACACCGACTGAAATTCGGTTATCAAATGGTTCACCAGTACGTCCGTCATAAAGGACCGTTTTCGCATCATCAGCCATTCCAGCTTCTTTAACGGTATCCCAGATATCTTCATCAGATGCTCCATCAAACACTGGAGTTGCAATGTGAATTCCAAGTGTACGAGCAGCCATACCTAAATGGAGCTCCATAACTTGTCCGATATTCATACGTGATGGTACCCCAAGTGGGTTCAACATGATATCAATAGGTGTTCCATCTGGTAAGTAAGGCATATCTTCCATTGGAACGATATTTGAAACAACCCCTTTATTACCATGACGTCCGGCCATTTTATCCCCAACGTGAATCTTACGTTTTTGAGCAATGAAGACACGAACAAGTTTATTCACGCCTGATGGCAATTCATCACCATTTTCGCGTGTAAATACACGAACGTCATGAACAATACCGCCACCTCCGTGAGGAACACGAAGTGATGTATCACGAACTTCACGAGCTTTTTCACCAAAGATTGCACGAAGCAAACGTTCTTCTGGTGTTGGATCAGTTTCACCTTTAGGAGTTACTTTACCAACAAGCAAGTCACCATCTTTAACTTCAGCACCAATACGGATAATTCCTGATTCATCAAGGTTTTTGAGTGCTTCATCCCCAACGTTTGGAATTTCACGAGTAATTTCTTCAGGGCCAAGTTTTGTATCGCGTGTTTCTGATTCATATTCTTCGATGGCAATTGATGTATAAACGTCGTCTTTAATCAAACGTTCTGACATGATTACCGCATCCTCGAAGTTATAACCTTCCCAAGTCATATAGGCAACAAGTGGATTTTGACCAAGGGCCATTTCTCCATTTTCCATAGAAGGTCCATCAGCAATAATGTCCCCTTTCTCAACTTTTTCTCCAAGTCGAGCCAATGGACGTTGGTTATAAGAAGTTCCTGAGTTTGAACGACGATATTTTGTAATATTGTAAATATCAAGTTCACCAGAAGTACGACGAACACGAATTTCATTGCCATCAACATACTCAACAACACCAGCATGTTTTGCGATAAGCGCAGCACCTGAGTCACGAGCAGTTTGATGTTCCATACCAGTACCAATCCAAGGTGCATGTGGGTCAATCAATGGAACTGCTTGACGTTGCATGTTGGCACCCATGAGGGCACGGTTGGAGTCATCGTTTTCCAAGAATGGAATACATGCAGCAGCAACGGCGATAACCTGTTTAGGTGAAACATCCATATAGTCTGCTGTTGAAGCTTCAACTTCAATATTGTTACCAGTATGACGAGCCATAACTGTTTCGTTAGCAAAGCGGCTATCTTCAGTCAATGGTGAGTTGGCTTGGGCAACAGTATAGTTGTCTTCTTCATCGGCAGTCAAATATTCAACTTCGTCAGTAACAATACCATTTACACGGTCAACACGACGATATGGTGACATAATGAAACCATATTCGTTTACTTTGGCGTATGATGACAAGTTATTAATCAAACCGATGTTTGGTCCTTCAGGTGTTTCAATAGGACACATACGGCCATAGTGAGTATAGTGAACGTCACGTACTTCATATGAAGCACGGTCACGTGAGATACCACCAGGTCCTAAGGCAGAAAAACGACGTTTGTGTGAAAGCTCAGATAAAGGATTGTGTTGGTCCATAAATTGTGACAATTGTGATGAACCAAAGAATTCTTTAATTGAAGCTGTTACAGGACGAATGTTAATCAAACCTTGTGGTGTGATATTTTCATTTTCTGAAGATGACATACGTTCGCGAATAACACGTTCCATACGTGAAAGTCCGATACGCACTTGGTTTTGAAGCAATTCACCTACTGAACGGATACGACGGTTACCTAAGTGGTCAATATCGTCTACTTTACCAATTCCTTCAGCAAGACCAAGCCAGTAGCTGATATTTGAAATCACATCGGCTGGTGTCAAGACACGGCATTCTGCATCAGGATTACCATTTGAGAGTAATGTAACAACACGTTCTGGATCTTTAGGTGAATAAACTTTGATACTTTGCAAAGTAATTGGTTCTGGAATTACAGCGTCGTCAGATGGTTCAACAACAAAGTTTCCAAGACCGTTATCAAGCAATGGTTCGATTAAATCAAGCACATCACGAGTAACAAGAGTATCTGTATTAACAAGAATTTCACCAGTTTCTGGGTCAACAATCGGTTCAGCCAAAGTCAAACCAAGCAAACGATTTTTAAGCGCTAATTTCTTGTTAAATTTGTAACGTCCAACAGGTGCGAAGTCATAACGTTTTGGATCGAAGAAACGAGCAACAAGCAAGCCACGTGAGCTATCTGCTGTTTTAGGTTCTCCTGGACGCAAGCGGTCATAGATGTCTTTGAGCGCTTCTTCTACACGCGTGTCAGCTGGGTTTTTATGAACATCTTTTGCAATAGTGTCTGTTAAAAGTTGAGTTTCGCCCAACAATTCAAGGATTTCTTCATCTGAACCAAATCCAAGCGCACGAAGCATAGTTGTAAAAGTTAATTTACGTGTACGGTCAATACGAACATAACCAATGCCTTTAGCATCTGTATCTAACTCAAACCAAGCTCCACGGTTAGGAATTGTTGTATGTCCAAAACTTTCAAGACCGTTTTTATCAGCTTTAAGATGGAAGTATGAACCAGGACTACGTACCAATTGGCTAACGATCAAACGTTCTGAACCGTTATTGATAAATGTCCCCATTTCAGTCATGAGTGGGAAGTCACCAAAGAAGACTTCTTGTGTTTTTAATTCACCAGTTTCTTTATTTACAAGACGGAAGGTTACATAGATAGGTGCTGAATAGTTTGCGTCATGTGCGCGAGCTTCTTCAACAGTGTATTTTGGGGTTTTCATTTCATAACCAACAAATTCGAGTTCCATTGTACCCGCAAAGTTGTCGATTGGAAACATTTCTTTGAAGACATTTGCAAGACCTTCATCGAGGAAGTTTTTATAACTTAATGTTTGAACTTCGATGAGGTTTGGCAAACCGATTACTTCTTTAATACGTGAAAAACTGCGTCTTGTACGGTGTTTACCGTATTTTACGTCATGTCCTGCCAAGTGTTTTCTCCTCTATTTTTTAGATTTGATTAAAAAAGTCTGTGTTTTTGATGAATTTTTAATTAAAAAAACCGAAAAGTCTGTAGTTTGTCTTTTTTATAACTTTTCTGGTTTATTCAATATAAAAGACGCCAAAAAAGCAACGAAAACAGTAGTGTTTCGTTGCTTACAAAGCCTATGGGGACAATATATCCCACAGATTTTGCTGACAAACCATTATTTCTATTATACTATTTTATATGAAAATTTTCAAGCTTTTTCTAGTTTAACGGTCTATTTTTTCAATGATGCTTTTAAATGCTTCTAATTCTGAACGAGATAATGATTGAACTAAAGAAACAAAGGTTTCATTTCGTCTTTGCCCTTCCAGTTCTGCCAGCATGATATAAGACATTTGATTCCCTATAAATGTTGATAAAAAATCTACCAATATTCTCTTTTCTTCTTCCAGAGGAGAATCTGTCAGTAGAAAAAGGGTTCCCAATCTCAAATGATTTCCTTCTATAGGTAGAAAGCTGAGAAATTTATTTGGAAATTTGCTCGAAATTTCTTTCACTGGTTCTAAAATTGATTGGGCCATTGGTAGGCTTGCGCTCATTTCGTAGTGATTTAATAGTTGACTAGAGATATCTTTTGATATTTTTTGATAGATAAAAAAATTTTGGAGGCTTATATCATCCTGATAAGAATTATCAGAATCAGTAAAACCATAACCTAAACAATTTCGTTTGGTATCTATGATAAAAAGGCTAGACTCTAAAACTTTGGCACTTTTCTCTACCACCTCTTGATAAGCTAGTGGTTTTCCAAGGTCAATAAATGATCTTTTCAAAATAATATTTATGTCTTGGATTTTGTCATAAATTTCTTTCAATTTTTCCCTTTCTCTTCTCAAAAAGCATATTGAGTATTCCTATGATTACTTTTATAATACCACACAACGTTATAGATGTCAATTTTGTTAAAGAATTTGCAACAATTAATTTTTTAACTTAAATATTGCTATTTTTTTAAGTTTTAGGTATTTTATATCTAATAACTATATGATATAATGTATTTGTTACAAATATTAAAAATATTTATTCAATACATGTTGAGGTGATTTTAATGTTCTATGACCGTCTAAAAACTTTAGTTATTGATTCTCAGAAATCTTTCAACCAGGTCGAAAGAGAGTTGAGATATCCCAGAAACGCCCTTGCTAATTATCGCTTGGGAAAAGAACCTTCTGCCAAAAGATTGACAGAAATTGCTGATTATTTTAATGTCACAACTGAATACCTTCTTGGTAAAGATGACAAGTACAGTTATAATAAGGCAAAGCTTTTGTTTGAATATCTTACATTAGATAATAAACAAAACTTGCTAAATTATATTCAAAATCGAATTGATGAGCTTGAGCTTCTTGAAAGAGAACCCATTTCTTTGAGTACTGAACAATTTGTATTTTGTGGTGATAATACTTGGGCGCTACAAGAAAGCCGCAAAACAATCAAACTCCTCACAAAGCAACTTCCTGATGATTACGATGCAGTTTTTGAACTCGTTGGGGGTCCTTTAGATGCGGAAGCTCCTGGTAATGGAGATTTACTTTTTGTAAAATTTACTGACGCAAATTTTGCAGAGCTGATCCATAATTTCTTGTTGCAACATGACCATTTTGCCAAGCTTTCAGTAAAAGATGAAAAGCTTACTTGTCTAAGCCGTGATGCTGGAAGCCTTGCCGAAGTCCCTGAACTTTTTGGCAAAATTGCTAAAATTTATCGTTTCAGAACTATTTAATTACGAGTTTACATTAATTTTCAAATTGCTGTTAAAAAGTGCTGATGGAATTCGTCAGCGCTTTTTTGTAAGTGTGATATAATATAAAAAATATCCATAATAGGAGGTCGATATGACAAGGATTCAAGATGATTTATTCGCTACTGTTAATGCTGAATGGTTAGAAAATGCAGAAATTCCTGCTGACAAACCAAGAATTTCAGCTTTTGATGAATTAGTACTAAAAAATGAGAAAAATTTGGCTAAAGATTTAGCTGAGTTATCACAAAACCTACCTACTGATAATCCAGAATTGCTTGAAGCAATCAAATTTTATAATAAAGCAGGAGATTGGCAAGCAAGAGAAAAAGCGGATTTTTCTGCCGTAAAAAATGAACTTGCTAAAGTTGAAACTTTAAATACTTTTGAAGATTTTAAAAATAATTTGACTCAACTCGTTTTCCATTCACAGGCTCCTCTTCCATTTTCTTTTAGTGTTGAACCTGATATGAAAGATGCTATTCACTATTCCCTTGGATTCTCAGGCCCGGGCTTGATTTTACCTGATACCACTTATTATAATGATGAACACCCTAGAAAAAAAGAATTACTTGATTTTTGGGCTAAAAATACAAGCGAAATTTTAAAGACATTTGATGTTGAAAATGCAGAAGAGATTGCAAAGTCTGCCCTTAAATTCGATGCTCTTTTAGTTCCGTCAGCAAATACTTCTGAAGAGTGGGCAAAATATGCTGAACTTTATCATCCAATTTCTACTGACAGCTTTGTCAGTAAAGTTCAAAACCTGGATTTAAAATCTTTAATTAAAGATTTAGTAAAAACTGAACCTGATAAAGTCATTGTTTATGAAGACCGTTTTTACGAATCATTTGATTCACTTATCAATGAAGAAAATTGGTCACTCATTAAAGCTTGGATGCTGACAAAAATTGCACGTGGCGCTACTTCTTTCTTCAATGAAGACCTTAGAATTCTTGGTGGAGCTTACGGACGTTTCCTTTCAAATGTTCAAGAAGCAAGAAGTCAAGAAAAACATCAACTTGATTTGACTGAGTCTTATTTTAGCCAAGTGATTGGTTTATTCTATGGTAAAAAATATTTTGGTGAAGCTGCTAAGGCCGATGTCAAACGGATGGTCACTGCGATGATTAAAGTTTACCAAGCGCGTTTGTCTAAAAATGAGTGGCTTAGTCAAGAAACAGCTGAAAAAGCCATTGAAAAATTGGATGCTATTACTCCTTTCATTGGTTTCCCAGATAAATTGCCTGAAATTTATAGTCGTTTAAAAACAACTTCTGGCTCTCTCTATGAAGATGCCCTTAAATTCGATGAAATTTTGACTGCTCGAACTTTTGAAAAATTCTCAGAAGATGTTGATAAAACAAGCTGGCATATGCCTGCTCATATGGTCAATGCTTATTATAGTCCTGATAGTAATACAATTGTTTTTCCAGCAGCAATTTTGCAAGCTCCTTTTTACTCTCTTGAACAATCTTCATCACAAAATTACGGTGGAATTGGCGCTGTCATTGCTCATGAAATTTCTCATGCTTTTGATAACAACGGTGCCCAATTCGATAAAGAAGGAAATTTGAACAAATGGTGGTTAGATGAAGATTATGAAGCTTTTGAAGAAAAGCAAAAAGAAATGATTGCACTCTTTGACGGCGTAGAAACCGAAGCTGGTCCAGCAAACGGAAAACTCATTGTGTCAGAAAATATTGCTGACCAAGGAGGAATTACAGCGGCACTGACAGCAGCTAAAGATGAGAAAGACGTTGATTTGAAGGCTTTCTTTAGTCAGTGGGCTAAGATTTGGCGCATGAAAGCAAGTAAAGAATTCCAACAAATGCTTTTGTCAATGGATGTTCATGCACCCGCTAAACTTCGTGCCAATATTCCACCAACAAATCTCGAAGAATTTTACGAAACTTTTGATGTTAAAGAAACAGATAAGATGTATCGTGCACCAGAAAATCGTCTTAAAATTTGGTAATAGTTAATTGAATACAAAAAGTACTTCTAAAATATAGAAGTACTTTTTATTTATTAGAGCAGTTCATCTTCAATAATTATTTTTCCTTGAGCTGTAAAAGAAATTCCCTCTTTTTTTAGAAGTTCCATTTGCTCACTTTTAGCAGGCTCTGGCAATCCAATTGTTCTGTCAGAACGCACTACACGCCACCATGGCAGTTCATATTTTTTAGACATCGAATGCAAAATTCTAGAAACCTGCCGTGCACCATTTGGCAATCCAGCTAAAGCTCCCACATCTCGATAACTCATGACCTGCCCCTCTTTTAAATTTAGAATAACTTCTAAAATCTTTTTTGTATTTTCGGTAATTTCTGCCATTTCTTATCCTTTTTAACTCTTATTAATAAGTCTGTCAGTAACTTTTTTACTGACAGACTTATTTTTTATTAGATATGTAATTTTCGACGAAGTGACAAACCTCTTGGACCAAACCATTTTTCTAGAAGTCCGAGTTTGGCAGCAAACCAGAGATAAGTATAAAATCCTGCCCCACCGGCAATGGCAGCAATAAATACTGAGGCAATTCGACCTGGGTTCTTACCGAAAATAAAACCTAAAATGATTTCAACAATAATAACCACAATAGCCATAAATCCTGTCAGTAAAGTTGCCCCTTGAATTCCGCGAACTGTATTCTTAATTGAAAAATGAGTTAACTCATGTAGTTTTCTAATGAATAAGAAAACACCAACTAAGAATGAAACAGTGGTCGCAAGTAAAGGTCCATAAGTATGGAAAATAAGTATCATTGGAACTTGCAAAACTAATTTAATGACAAGAGTCAAGGTAAAGATTCGCATTGCCAAACGTTTATGGTCCATTACTGTCAGTGGAGGATAGACAATCATATAAAGTCCTAACAAGAAAGTTTGTAAAATAGCAAAGACAAACAAACTACTTTGTAATCCAGAAGGAATTTGGTAGAAGATTGTATAAATCGGTTTAGTCAACAATGACATTCCAATCACGGCAGGAAGCATAAAACCAACGTATAATTGGAAATTATAACCCACTAACGTTGCAAGTTCACGCCGATTCCCTTGAACATAATGCTCTGTAATCAGAGGGTCTGAAACAGAACCAAGCGTCAATGCGACACCCAACAAGACCATCGTTAATTTATCAGTATTTGCTGAGAAATAACTCATCAGAACAAGCAATTCATTATGACTATAGTTTGTTACCCAAGGCATCATATTCATAAAGGTTGAGTTATCAATAATTTTAAAAATTTGAATAGCTGAACCAATGATAATAAATGGGATAGCTGTGTGTAATGTTGATCTAAAAATCTCTAAAGCATTAATTTTAGATTTTACAGGACCAGGATTGATTAATTTATTAAGATTTCCTGATTTCTGTAAGTAATAGAATAATACAGCATAGGAACCTAACATCCCAATAAAGGCAGCCAAAGTAGATTGTGTCACGGCATTTTGCCAATTGTGCGAACCTAACTTCATGATAGCAAAGGTTGCCGCTAGCATCCAAATGACCCGAACAATTTGTTCCAAAAGCTGACTCATAGCATAAGCTTTCACTTGATTCAAGCCTTGAAAATATCCTCGAATAACTGACATCGAAGGGAAAATCAAGACAGCCAATGCTAAACTTTTCATGACTGGAATTAAATCTGCGCTATCCTTACCGCCAACAAGGGTTGAGAGTGGACCTGCAAGAAAGAACATGAGCCCAGACGCAACAATTCCAAGAACCAGCATCACTCCGAGCATTTGCCGAACGAGCCGGTAAGCCATGTTAGGGTCATCTAATGTATTATAGCGAGCCACTTCACGCGCAATTGCCGCCGGAATCCCCACTGTTGAAATCAATAGGAAAAGAGCATAGATATTATAACCCATACTAAAGAGGGAGTTGGCCTCATTACCAAAACGCCCCATCCAAGCATACCAAGGAATAATATAAATTACACCTAGTATTTTCCCAATCATGTCCGCACCAGTCCGCCAAGCAGCACCAGAGAGCATCTGATCTTTTGATTTTGCAGCCGTTTTTGGTGACTGCTGATCTGTATTCATTATTTTTTCTGAATCTTCCATTGTTCCATTTTACCCTAAGTTCTGTATTTTGACAATAAAAGAATGGTTTTAGATCATTAATTCACGATGTCATCTATTACCATCTATAAACAAATGGGACATGCACCAGCTCTTGGCTTGTGCTATAATATAGGGTAATGGGATTTTTTCCCTTAGTTTCCTTGTTTTAGAAAGGTATCGCGAATTTAGCGATAAATAGGCATTCCTCACATGATTAGGCTTGAACAAGTTATAGAAATACTAAAAAAAGATAATAATTTCCGTGAGATTTCTTCTGCTGGCGAATATTATTTCAACTGGCCAAAGGAAGTAAACTTTGACCAACTCTCTTATGATTCACGAAAATCAACAGAAAATACCCTTTTCTTTGCCAAGGGTTTGAATTTTAAAAAAGAATATTTAACAGACTTAGAAGCTGCTTTTTATGTTTCAGAATTTGATTATGAAGTAGCTCTCCCAGCAATTATTGTCACTGATGTTAAACGAGCAATGGCTTTAATAGCTGCAAGCTTTTATGATTTTCCACAAAATAAACTCAAAACCTTAGCTTTGACTGGTACAAAAGGAAAAACCACTTCTGCTTATTTTGCTAAAGCAATACTTGACAAAATGAACGGTGGCAAAACTGCACTTTTATCTACTGCCCAAACAACTTTGGATGGAAAAAATTATTTTAAATCAGAATTGACAACTCCTGAAAGTCTTGATTTACTAGAAATGATGGCAAAAGCTCTGACAAATGGAATGACACATTTGGTCATGGAAGTTTCAAGCCAAGCTTACAAAACAGAACGGGTTTACGGTTTAACATTTGATGTTGGGGTTTTCTTAAACATTTCTCCTGACCACATTGGCCCAGTTGAACATCCAACGCTTGAAGATTATTTTTACTGCAAACGTCAACTTCTCAAAAATTCACGTTATTTTGTTGCTAATTCCGAAATGAATCACTTTGCCATCATTAAAGAGGAACTTAAGGAACGTAAAATTCCACATGCTTTCTATGGTGCTGATTCTGAAAATAAAATTATTGAATCAAAAGGACTTCATTTTGTTACTGACGGTTCTGTCAGTGGAGCATTTGACATTCGCTTATTAGGACACTTCAACCAAGAAAATGCCTTAGCTACAGCATTAGCAACTAAAGCTTTAGGCGCTTCATTAGAAAATATCCATGACGGTTTAGCTCTTGCTGTTGTTCCAGGACGCATGGAACTTCTTACTGCCAAAAATGGTGCTCACATCTATATTGATTATGCTCACAACGGTCTATCGTTAGAAAATCTTGTTGAAGTTGTTGAAGAACACCATGCTGGTCAGCTTGTTCTAGTCCTTGGTTCAACCGGAAATAAAGGCGAAAGTCGCCGGAAAGATTTCGGACAAGTGATTGAAAAACATCCGCGACTTGATGTCATTTTAACTACTGATGATTCAAATCGAGAAGACCCTAAAATAATTGCTGACGAGATTGCTTCTTTTGTCAGTCGCACACTTGATTTTGAACTTGACCGTGAATTGGCAATAAAAAAAGCTGTCAGTAAAACTAAAAGTACTGACGATGCTGTGATTATCGCCGGAAAAGGAACTGATATGTTCCAATTAAAAGACGGAAAACGTCAACCTTATATTGGAGATACAGCTGCTGCTCAAAAATATCTCTAATTTACTGACAAAAATTCTGTCAGTAAATTAACATAAAAAAACGACTCAATGGGAGTCGTTTTTTCTTTTTCTTCTGACTAGGCAAAAGAATTAACAACAGCAAGAATTCTTTGTAATTCCGCATGAGTTTCATAACTTACAGTATCAGAATAAAGTAATGCTGAAAGATTCCGTGAAGAATAGCCAGCTTTTTCACTTACCTCATCAATATGCAAATTTTTTTCTTTCATTTTGTACAAAATAGCTTCTTTAAAATTGTTTGTAATTTCTTCTTGTTGAAATTGCGAAAGATTGTTAAATTCATCACTTGAATAATTGACCAAATTTTTTGAATTTATCTGCATCGCCTCTTTTATATTTATTTAGTAAAATCAATGACCATTCGGCCTTCAATTTTTCCTGCCTTCATTTCATCAATAATATCATTGATTTCTTCCAGTTTGCGTGTCGCAACAATTGGTTTTACCTTACCTTCTGCTCCAAATTGAAATGCTTCTGCCAAGTCAAGTCTTGTTCCGACAAGTGAACCTGCAACCTCCACTCCGTCAAAAACAACTGTTGGAACTGATAAACTCATCTCAGTATTGGGAAGTGCCACAGCAACCATTTTGCCCATAGGTTTCAAAGAAGCAACCGCTTGTTCAAAAGCAATCCTTGCAACAGCACAAACTATTGCACTTTGCACCCCTAAGCCGCCAGTTATTTTTTTAATTTCATCAACTGGATTTACATCACCAGAATTGATAATCACATCAGCTCCAATTTTTTTAGCTAAATTTAATTTATCTTGATTAATATCAACAGCAATTACTTTTGCTCCAAAAACATTTTTAGCATATTGAATTGCTAAATTTCCAAGTCCTCCAGCACCAAAAATTACTTGCCAATCACCAGGTTTTACTCCTGATATTTTGATTGCTTTGTAAGTTGTTACTCCAGCACAAGTAATTGAGCTAGCTTCAATTGGGTCAAGTCCGTCAGGTACTTTGACAGCATAATCGGCAACAACAATCGCTTCTTCAGCCATTCCGCCATCAACTGAATATCCTGCATTTTTAACTTCTCGACAAAAAGTTTCATTACCAGATACACAGTATTCACAGTGACCACATCCTTCAAAGAACCAAGCCACTGAAACCCGATCACCAACTTGAAGCGAGCTTACATCAGCTCCAATTTCTTTGACAATTCCAATTCCTTCATGACCAAGAACAGTCCCTGCTTTGTTGCCATAATCACCTGCTGCAACGTGCAAATCGGTATGACAGACCCCACAATACTCCATGTCAAGCAAAGCTTCATTAGGTTTGATTGCTCGAAGTTCCTTTTCAACAAGGTCCGCATAACCATCTGGATTGTGTCTTACTACTGCTGCTTTCATAAGAAAGTCTCCTCTATATATAAAATTTTGTAAACGCATTCTTTTGTTTTATTATATCACTTTTCACTTCATTTTGTATCATTTAAAGTAACAAAAACATCTTAGTTCTTTTAATGTAATCTTTGAACCATTCGTTATCAATTTTTATGAGTCATTTGTGATTTTTCTTCTTCTTTTACGTATAATATAGTAAGAATGAATTTAGAAGCTAAATTAAAAGAAATTTTTGGTTATGACAATTTCCGAAATGGTCAGAAACAAATTATTGAACAAGTCCTAGATGGACAAGCCACTCTTGGTATTTTACCCACAGGAGCTGGAAAATCAATCTGCTATCAGTTACCAGCTCTTATTCAACCAGGGCTTACTCTCGTAATCTCCCCACTTATTAGCTTGATGAAAGATCAAGTCGACCAGCTGAATATTGCCGGAATTCCAGCAACATTTATTAACTCTACCTTAGAGGATTCCGAATCTTATCAAAGAATGCGACAGGTTGAAAATGGCGAAATCAAGCTTCTTTTTGTAGCACCAGAGCGTTTTTCATTAGACTATTTCAATGTCTTTTTACAAAAACTTCCAATTGATTTAGTTGCCATAGACGAAGCACACTGCATTTCACAATGGGGGCACGATTTCAGACCCAGTTATGTCGATTTTGCCTCTCATCTCCAATATTTACCAACAAATCCTACCGTCTTAGCCCTTACGGCCACTGCGACACCAAAAGTTGCAGATGATATTCAAAAACTTCTTTCAATTTCCTCCAGTCATACTATTAAAACCGGTTTTCTTAGAGAAAACTTACGTTTTGAAGTAGTCAAAGGGATGGATAAGAGAACTTTTCTTAAAAATTATCTTAAAAATCAAGAAAGTGAGGCTGCTGGAATTATCTATGCCAGCACTCGTAAAGAAGTTGAAGAAATTTGTGAATGGCTCAACCATAATCATTTCAAAGCCGTTCGTTACCATGCTGGACTGAGTGAACAGGAACGTCAAATGAATCAAGAACTTTTTCTCTTTGACGAAGTGCCAATAATGGTTGCCACTAATGCTTTTGGCATGGGAATCAATAAACCAAATGTTCGATTTGTGATTCATTATGCCCTTCCCGCAACAATTGAAAGTTATTATCAAGAAGCTGGACGAGCAGGACGGGATGGGCTTGAATCTGATGCTATCCTCCTTTTTTCACCAAATGATTTACGAATTCGTAATTTCTTGATTGAGCAAAGTGAAGGTGATGAAGCGCACAAGGAACATGAATACGAAAAGCTTCGACAAATGCAAGCATACACAAGTGCCGAAACCTGTTTACAACGCTATATCTTGCAATATTTTGGTGATGAAGGTGAAGATTGTAAAAAATGTAGTAATTGTCTTGATGAAAGAGAACTTCTCGATATTACAATTGATGCTCAAAAAGTTCTATCTTGTGTCGTCCGAATGGGTGAACGTTTTGGTAAGACGGCCGTAGCACAAGTTTTGATTGGTTCTAAAAATAAAAATATTGCAAAATGGAATTTTGAATCTCTATCGACTTTTGGAATTATGAAAAACCATTCCCAAAAGACCGTAGGTGAATTAATCGATTTTCTATCTGCTGAAGGTTATTTAAACATTACATCAGGTAAATTCCCACTTCTCCTTCTTTCAGCCCAAGGATTAAAAGTCCTCAAAGGACAAATCAAAGTTTATCGCAAAGCTAGCTTAATTATTGAATCGAAAACAAAAATTTCTCATCATTTTGATGAAGAATGTTTTGCAAGTATTCGTGCACTTCGACTTGAACTAGCCAAGGAAGAAGGCGTCCCTCCTTTCATGATTTTTTCTGATAGTGCCCTTAAAGAAATGGCTCAAGTTCTGCCAGATAGCCCAAGTCAATTTTTACAAATTTCTGGTGTCGGACCTGTTAAACTCGAAAAATATGGAAGGCTTTTTATCGACAAAATATCTGAATATAAAAAAAGCTGAGCAAACTCAGCTTTTATTTTTTTAAAATAATTTTATTACAAGTTATTTTTCTTTCTATAGTTGCGCATCATGAAGTAGGCAATTACACCAAAGATAAGTGGCCCACCAATCATTGAAATAAATGATGTCAACATTTCAGATAATGCTTTACCAGTTTGGTCAACAGCTGGTAATTGAACATAATTCACAATTGGTTGAATAATTGTGAAGAAGTTAGCCCCACCAACAACAACCAAGACCAAAATTGTCAAGAAATTCACAACAAAATTTGATTTAAAGAATTCAATTGGTTTAACAATATTTTTATTCTTCTTGAAGTACCAGAAAGCAATAACGATGAAGAGATAAGGCAAAGTCATAGAAACATTAGCCATATAAGTCAAAATGAGGAAGAATTGACTTGCTCCACCTTGTGAAGTCAAGAAATTCAAAACAATAATTAAGGTAACAATTGCAAATTGAATCCACATTGCAAATTTTGGCATTCCTTCTTCATCAAGTTTTCCTAATTTACCAGGCCAAAGTTTTTCTGGTGTACCAGTAATCAACTGTTTGATTGGACTATAAGTCAAGGTAAAGAAGGCACCCATGTAAGCAAGAAGCATAGAAAGACCGATATAACGGGCGAAAATACCACCAAGCATATCTGCTCCAGGAGTAGAAAGTCCAAGTGCATGACCAACTGCTTCACCAAGGTTTTGCAAAAGCATGTAAGGAACAGTCCCAAGGTTCATTGATCCATCTTTAATGGCTGGAATCCATTGTGAATAATCAACGAAGAAACCAACACTAAGAATAGCAACAGCATAACCCACAGCAATAATAAGCGCTGATGTGATGATTCCTCGTGGGAAGTTTTTCTCAGGCTCGTGAGTTTGGTCAACTAAACCAGCGATTGATTCAACTCCACCATAAGCGAAGACAGCAAATACAAGAAAGGCAATAAAGGCAACAATACTACCATCAAAAGTTGGATTAGGAGATGAAGTAAAAGCAGCAAGATTAATTGGTGTTGCTGGATGACCATTAACAATAAGTACAAGAACAGCACCAAGAATTAAAATAACATTGAGTGAAAGAACGGCAACCCCCGCAATAGAGGTGAATTTTTTAATTGTTTCCACACCTTTTGAGACCATAAAGGTAATCAATGCCATCCAAACTACAGCTGCAATTGAAATCCAAAGTAATGAAGGGGTGTGTGTTGAGTTACCAAAAATCAAATTGACCATTGGAATCAAAATTTTATTGGCAACACTTACCATCCAGATAACATAAGAAGCATACCACATGAATGTTCCAACGAAGGCGAAGGTGGGGTTAACCGCCTCACTCATCCATGAATAAATTCCTCCTTTTTCATCTTTAAATGCTGAACCCATTTCCGTTACCATAAAGGCAAAAGGGAGGAAAAAGAGCAGGGCTCCAATAATATACCAAGGAATGGCGCCGTAGCCCATTTGGTAGAAAGCGACAGGGATATTCCCAAAACCAAAGACTGTCGTAAATATCATCAACGAGAGTCCTACGAGTGAGAGTTTACCTTTTGTGTTTTGTGACATAATCTTTCCTTTTACATTAATTGACTTATAATCAGTCAATTTTATTTTTAAAGTCTTGAATAATAGCTCAATTTTACTAACAAAGTTGTCAGTAAAATATTTAGAAACAGAATAATATTTTATACAGTAGCAGAAAGTTATCGAAAAGTAGCAATTAGTCTGAAAATTATAAGATAAGCGCAAAGCAAGCCGCTCATGAAGATTTTTAATCAAAAACCTTCTTGGGCGACTTGTTCTTTTATTATCGAGCTTAAAAACTAATTACTCTCTCTTTTTCTTTTATTTTACTACTTCATTGTTCAAACGAATGATTTCAAGCAAAGTATCTACTGCTTTTTCCATTGTTTGTACAGAAACAAATTCAAAACGTCCGTGCATGTTTTCACCACCTGCAAAAAGGTTTGGTGTTGGAAGTCCCATAAATGAAATTTTAGACCCATCAGTTCCACCACGAATTGGTTCAATAATTGGGACAATATCAAGATTTTCCATTGCTTTTTTAGCAATATCAATAATTGACATATCTTTTTCAATGATTTGAGCCATGTTGTAGTATTGGTCTTTAATAACTGGTTTCACACGGTTTTGACCAAGTTCAGCATTCATTTTATCTGCAATCTCTTGCATCAAAGCTTTACGTTCGTTGAATTTACCTTCTTCATGATCACGAATGATATATTGAGCTCTTGCTTCTTCTGGTGTACCATCAAGTTTCAAAAGATGGAAGAAACCTTCACGGCCTTCAGTTTTTTCAGGACGGTCAAATTCTGGAAGTGAATTGTGGTAGTCAATTGCTAATTGTAATGCATTAACCATTGTATTTTTTGCTGTCCCTGGGTGAACATTTTTACCTTGGAACTCAATCACTGCACCAGCTGCTGAGAAAGTTTCATATTGAAGTTCTCCAAGTGGTCCACCATCTACAGTGTAAGCAAAGTCAACATCAAAGTCAGCTACGTCAAATTTATCAGCACCTACACCAATTTCTTCATCAGGACCAAATCCAACACGAATTTCACCGTGTTCAAAATCAGGATTAATATTCAAAAGATAGTCAGCCAAAGTCATGATTTCAGCTACACCAGATTTATCATCTGAACCAAGCAAAGTTGTTCCATCAGTATGAACTAAAGTTTGCCCTTTGTAGTTTTTAAGATTTGGGAAATCTTTTGGATCAAGTGTAAACTCAGTATCACCAAGTTTAATCACAGATTCACCATCATAATTTTCCAAAATTTGTGGGTTAACACCCTCTGCGTTGAAATCAGCGGTATCCAAGTGAGCTAAAAGTCCAATTTTGCGCACTTTTTTATCTGTATTTGCAGGAATTGTACCGATAACATAACCATTTGATTCAAGATAATGAACATCTTTGAGACCAAGGGCTTTCATATCTTCACCCATTTTGTGGGCAAATTCTACGAGCGCTTGAGTTGAAGGTGTTGTTGTGCTGTTTTCATCTGAACGTGTATTTACTTTAACATATTCAAGAAAACGTGGTAACAGTTTTTCGTACTTCATTTGTTCTCCTTAAATTTATTCTAATAGCCTATTTGTCTCCAAGTGAGATGAATGGCTCAATAGCTGTGGTTTGTTGAATTTGAGCAATAATGAAAGATTTAGCATCAGCATATTTCTGCTCTGGAATCACTTGTTCTGAAAATTTCAAAAGACATTTGTATTCTTTTTCCGAAATTTTTTCAATATAGTTATATTTCTCCAGCACATTGACAAAAATATCCGACTTAGATTTGACAACTTCTTTACGCATAAATTTCAAAAGAAAAGTAGTCATATACTTAAGCGCATATTCTGGGTCAACATCGCCAATCATTTGATAAACCTCTGTTTCAAGCGGAGTTAAAGGTAAATTTTTGGCCACTTTATCAAAATAATTGGCAAGTGATTGTGGAATTTCAGTATTCTGTGGATATTCTTTGTAAGAAAAAGATGTCATGAAATTCAAGATAACTTGATTCGTTTGATTAGTCAAAGATTGATAAAGCATACTTTGGGATAATAACTTTTCAATCCGTGACTCCTTTTCAATAAAAATTGGAGCTTCGTAGATGTTTTTCTGTGGTTCAGCAATTTTATCTTTTAAAGTTTCCCAATCAAACTCACTGTCATTAAAAACATGAAAGCCCAGCGAATAACGTTTATCAGAACGTAAGATTAACCCAGCAGTAATAAATGAGTCAATTTGCCGGTCAATATTTTTTACGTCAGCAAAATCTTTATGAATCTGTCTGAGCATGACTTCATCATGTTGTGCTAAATATTCTATCAAATCTTTAAAAAAGGGCTGACTTGTCAGCCGATTTTCATTATAGATTTTAATAGTCATTATTTATTGAAGCTTTCAGTCAATTGTGGAACAACTTGTTTTTTACGTGAAACAGCACCAGCAAGGAAGGCGTGGTCATCTGCAAGTGTAAAGTTGAAAGCTGCTTCTGATTTTTCTGGATGTGTACCCAAAGCAATGATTTCAGAGTTTGAGTTAACAATGTCAGTAATCATAAAGACAAAGTCATCGTATCCATTTGCTGTCATTGAAGCATTAATAGCTGCTTTAATATCTGAAAGACGTTCTAAAACTTCTGGAATATCAACTGTATTAACTTGTGCAATACGAACATTTGAACCATTCAATTCAAAAGTTTTTGCATCAATATCAATCAATTCTTCTGCTGTTTTAGTTGATAAATTTGTTCCAGCTTTGAGCATTGCAAGTCCATATTCTTCAAGGTTAACACCAGCAATTTCAGCAAGTTCTTTAGCAACTTTATGGTCTGTTACATGAGTCGTTGGTGATTTCAAAAGCAAAGTATCTGAAATCAAACCTGAAAGTAAAAGTCCAGCAACTTCTCTAGGGATCTCAACATTTGCTTCAAGGAATTTACGGTAAACAATTGATGACGCAGAACCAACAGGTTCAACAGTCATAAACAAAGGAGCTGCTGTATTAAAGTTAGCCACTCGGTGATGGTCAACTACACCATAAATTGTTAAGTCTTCAATATCAGAGATTGATTGTTGGAACTCATTGTGGTCAGTCAAAATTACTGTATCCACACCCTCTTCTTTTGCTGATTTTACTACACGTGGAGCTTTCACGCCAAAGTAATCCAATACGAATTGTGTTTCTTCATTTGGATTTCCAAGGGCAACTACTTCAGTGTTAAGGGCACCATTTGGACGGTGGTTGCTCAAATATGAAAATCCATATGATGAGCCGATAGCGTCAGTATCAGGTTTTTGATGACCAAAAACAAGTATTTTATCAGACATTTTTTTACCTCATTTTAAAAATTTTAATTTCCCACTTAAACTTCTAGTTTTAACTAAAAATTATTTGGGTTATCATCCCTTAAATTATACCAAAAAATGGCTGATTAAGCACATTTTCATTTTCATTTAGGACTGATTTTATTCGATTGTTCGTTTTGTAACAAAAAATGAATCTGAATAACTTCAAATTCATTTTTATTTTTTATCTTATACGTTCTAAGTAATCTTGATAAGATTCTGTATTCATGATTTCTTTAGCATTATGAACACGATCTTTTGTTGGAGGTTTCACACCTTCAAGCGGATATTTCCAACCTAATTCACGCCATTTAAATTCACCCATTGTATGGTAAGGTAAAATTTCAAATTTCAAGACATTTTTTAAAGTTTTTACAAATTCACCTAATTGAACTAAATCTTCATCAAAATCACTTTCACCAGGAACAAGAACGTGACGAACCCACATTGCATTACCACGGTCTGATAAATACTGTGCAAAAGCTAAAATATTATCGTTTTTATTAGCTGTCAATTCTTTGTGTCGTTCTGGATTTATTTCTTTAATGTCTAATAATACTAAGTCGGTATAATCTAGTAACTCATCAATTTTTCCGGTTACATATTTATCAGTCAAATATGGTTGAGCCGCTGTATCAAGTGTTGTATGAATACCGAGAGATTTTGCATATTTGAAAAGAGCTAATACAAAGTCAATTTGAAGGAGCGCCTCACCACCAGAAACGGTAATTCCACCTTTCTCTCCCCAAAAACCTCTAAAACGAAGTGCCTCATCCATGACATCTTCTACGGTACGCTCTGTCGCTTTATCTGACTTTAATGCCCAAGTATCAGGGTTGTGACAATACTTGCAACGCATCCGACAGCCTTGCACGAAAATAATAAAACGGACTCCAGGGCCATCAACAGAACCAAAAGATTCAGTTGAATGAATCAGTCCAGTAACTTTTTTAAGTTCATCTATATTCTCTGACATCATCTTCTCCAATTCAAAACACTATTTCACACCCCTATCATACCGCAATTCATTGATTTTATCAAATCAAATTCTGTCAGTAAAAGTTAATGACAAGGGCTCTGTCAGTAAAAAGTTTTAGTAAATTATTTCTTGTCAGCCCCTAAATGTAAGGGCTTATCTAAATAATTATCAGTTTTATTCTATAAAAAAACTGACAGAATTTCTGTCAGTAATTTTTTTAAATTTCTGTTTCTTCTGGTTCGACATCAAATTCAACACGAAGTTTAACCACACGTTTTCCAGAGACTTCTAAACTTGTCAGTGAAAAATGGTCTTCATCATTGTCCACTTTGCAGACAATTTGTTGTCCTTTGGCTGGAATTTTACCAGTTGTCGCTAAGAAATAACCTGCAATTGTATCAACGTCATTGCTTTCAAGATGTGTATCAAATTCTTCATTGAAGTCATTCAAGGTCATTTTCCCTTGGACAACATAGAGATTTTCACCGATTTTGAAGACTTCTTCTTCAGCAATATCGGTTTCGTCATCAATTTCACCAACGATTTCTTCTAGTAAATCTTCTAAGGTAACTACGCCTTCAACACCACCATATTCGTTTAATAATACAGCCATTTGATTTTGAGTTTTACGCATTTGACGCATTAAGTCATCAACAAAGATTGTTTCAGGAACAAACAAAGGTTCTTGAAGAATTTCTCGTAAGTCAATATCATCAAAACCATGGTCAAAAGAATATCTTAAAAGTTTTTTCACATGTAAAATTCCCAGAATATTATCTTTATCGTCATCATAAACTGGTACCCGTGAATAAGTTTCACTTAGAATAGCGGTAATATTTTCACGTGAATCATCATTAATATCAATCATGAAAGCATCTGTTCTTGGAACCATGATTTCACGCGCAACCAACTCGTCTAAGCTGAACACCCCAGTAATCATTTCACGCTCATTAGCGTCAAGTGCTTCATCATTTGTATTGAGTAAATACTCAATCTCATCTCGAGTCATCCCTTCATCCAAATCATCAAATTTCATTGGAGTCAATCGGCTTAAGACATTTGTTGAACTTGCCAAAAACCAAACGAAAGGTTTCATCACTTTTCCCAAAAATTGGATAGGTGGTGCGACTCTTAAGGCCAATTTTTCTTTGAGGTTTTGGGCAATTCGTTTCGGATAAAGTTCACCAAATACGAGAGAGACATAAGTTAAGACAGCTAAAACAATAATTTGAGCCAAAGTTTTAGCTAGAGCTGTTCCACCTAACAGTGGAGCTAAACGTGAAGATAAGGCTTCGGCCAAACTAGCCCCCGCTAAAATATTAATCAAAGTAATCCCAATTTGAATCGTTGAGAGGAAATTACTTGGTTGATTAAGAATATTAACAAGGTTGATATATTTCTTATCACCTTCGCTAGCCTTTTGTTCTACTTTCGTCCGGCTGAGACTGACCATGGCCATCTCACTGGCTGAAAAGAAGGCATTTAAAGCTGTTAAAAAAATAAGTAAAAGAATCTGCAAGAGTATCGATACACTCTCGGGATCAGGGTTTGACATTAGTGCTCCTTGAGAAAAATATTATAGTGTTTATTTTAACACTCAAAACTTTGCCAACTCAAATTTACTGAAAATGAGAGTTAACAATTTAGATAGAATTATTATATCATATTTTTGTTCTCATTTTGAAATAATTTTTCTTTGTTCGGCTTTATGATTATTATAAAGGCTATTGGCAAATTTAACAATCTCTTTGACTAAGCAATAAGCAGGAACAGCGATAATCATTCCTAGAATTCCATACAAACTTCCAGAAATTAACATGAGAATCATAACAGTTACTGGATGAACTTTCACAGCTGATCCCACAATTTTAGGATAAACCAGATTACCATCAAGCTGTTGCAAAACAAGGACATAGATAACGGCAATAAGTGCTGTTACTGGTCGATTAAAGGCCACCGTTACTATCATCGGTAAAACACCAATATATGGACCCGCATAAGGAATGAGATTTGTTACTCCAGCAAAGAGTGCGAAAAGAAAGGCATAAGGAATTCCAAGAACCATGTAACCAATAAAGACGACAATAAAGACAAGCAAGGCATCAAGCGCAACTCCTGAAATATAACGTGAAATCGTATGATTCATATTTTCAAGAAGTTCAAAGATATTCAATCTATCTTCGGTCAAAACATTTTCCTTCAAAAACGGAATAATCTTTTCACCATCTTTAAGCATATAGTAAAGTAAGATTGGTACCAAAATCATTACCATAACAATGCTTGTAATGATACCAACGATACTTCCAACACTAACCGTGATACTATTAAGCAAATTGTGCAAAATATCAGTATACGAAAGATTTAATTTCTCAACAAGACTATTAACATCAAGTTGGTCGTAGATTTGAGCGAATCGTGGATTATGTTGAAGCCCTTCAATCCAAGCCCTAACTTGTGGATAAGCTTTTCCGGTTGCATTAATTAGACTTGTCAACTGTGAAATTAAGCTTGGAATGACTGAGGCAATTGCAAAAATAATCATTCCTAAGATTAATAAAAGAACAATAAAAATTCCTAATACCTTTTTTATTCTTAACTTCTCTTCCATGAAAGTAACAACAGGATTAAAAACATAATATAAAAAACCTGCAATAATAAATGGGACAAATAAGAGCGTCAACAATGTTTTAATGGGTTGAAATACAAAATCAATCTGAGACAAGAGAAAGATTAACAAAGTAACGGCTAATATTTCCACTGTCCAGAAGAATAATTTACTATTTTTGAACATAAATTTCCTTTATTTAATATATTTTTGTCTTTCTTAAAATAAATGATTGAATAATTGTTATTTTAAATAACTTATTTCTGCTATTTTTAGACTATTTATATTATAATAAATCCAAGGCTTATAACCTGGACACTATCTATAATACCATAAACTGATTTACTGCGCTACAAAGGCATTCAAACAAAAATTCAAGTTATATAAATTAACCTGATTTAATATCGTAACGCTGTTAAAAACTCTGTTAAAAAAATATACAAAAATTATTCATTTCACCGCCGTGCGTAAAATTGAGAATCATGACCAGGCACTTGTTTAGTGCTTTTTTATTATGCTCAAAGAGGGACTCGAACCCTCACGGTTTAAATAACCAACGGATTTTAAGTCCGCAGCGTCTGCCAATTCCGCCATTCGAGCAAATCTCCGCCTAGACACTAAACGGAGACACTATTATTATAGCATAGTATGAACTTAATACATTATAAGTAAACGCATACAAAAAACTTGACTATGATTAATTTTTCTGATATTATTACTTTCGTAGGTAAAAGATTTGGCTTATCCATTTCTTGGAATACGTTTACATTCCGCTAGCGCTGGGTTAGCGGTCTTTTTATATTTTAAAAGCCACTCAGAAGGGTGGCTAAACTCTAGAAATAGGATGAAATCTCACAAACATCCCGAATACATTATAAGATATTATTATTGACAATTGTTCATAAAATTGATAATATTATAAAAGTTATTGCAAGTTAATCTAGTTCCGCACTATATTATTCATACCTTGCTCTAATCACTTTTCGGCACTGGCTTAATGCTAGTGCTTTTTTCAATAAAAAAGCCACTCCGAAGAATGACTTGTGGCAGGCAGGACGAGCCAACCGTAACTCGCCCAAGCAAAATCTTCAAAAATTGTTTTGAAGATTTGTAATGTTTTGTAAGCAATTACATTGTACGATATTATTCTCAGGTTGTCAACATAAAAAAGCGCCTATGGAGTAAGGCGCTTAGGAAATTATGCAATGAGAACTTCATGGATTAAAACTCTCAGAGATTATTTAGGGTAACTAATTATAGCGTTATCATTTGCCTTTGTCAAGAAAAAAATCGCTATGCGTAGGAGTGCATGGCGATTTAGCATTGAGCTTTAGAAAAAGCTTATGTTAGTACGATATCATTATACAACTATTTTAAATAAACTGCTATTAATAAATAAAGAAAAACGACCATTAATATATGGACGTTTTCCACTAAACTTATAAGATAACATTATTGTAGCATAAAATATAGCTAAATACCTTCTTAACAAGTTTATTTTTAAAAAAAGTGTCCTATTGTGGAGTAAGATGCTTAGTGCAAAAATTTATGAAGAAGTTTTTATGTTTGATTAATATATCATAAATTCTGTTTATTAAATAAATAATAAAAAACACCGTCACTTAGTCAAGAACGATGCTTTAGGAGTTATTTATAACCTTAATGTAAAAGGTAAGATTATTATACAATTTACTGCTTTCGTTGTAAAGAAAAACGCTCCAAATAAGGAGCGATAACTCTAGAAAGTCATCTGTCAGTATACCATAATCTTATTGTTTTGTAAATAAAATAGAAGCCGCAGCGCACGACTTCTATAGCTATGAATAACAAGAGACTGTGACCTCTTTAATGCAAATATACTAATAAAAAAGAGATATTACTAATTATTTGTTCCAAAATAAGAGGACGCCACTCCTAAATAAGAAATGGCGTCACAGCAGTATACAGATATTATAACGCTCTTATTGAAACTTGTCAATCCTTTAAACAGTTTTAATAAAGTATATTAAACAAGAATAACACCCTCGCCAAAAGGCGCTTCCTGAAACACTATTAAAATACTACTCGTAGAATTATTATATTACCATCACGTTATTTTGTAAAGAATATTGTTTTGATTAAAATACCTTGCATAATCATTTACATTTTGATATTCTTTTTAAAAATATACTTGGAGAACAATATGAAAAAAATATTATTTACAATTTTAGCTTTAGGTTTTAGTTTAATCGTATTGAGTGGTTGTCAAACTAGAGAAGATAGTTCGGATTGGTTACAAGGCGACTGGTATAGTAAGGACTGGGATGTAACTTACACTATCATTAAACAAGATGAAAATGACTGGGAAATTAGAGATGGAGAGCATCCTATCGCTAAATGTTCACAAGAATATATAGATGATAAAGATAGTAAAGAAATTCTACTTATTGATAAGAAGGGCATTGAATTTCATATCACTCCAATTGATAAGAGCCATATAAAATTTCAACAAGTAAGTAAAGATGGCACATTAGGGACTACTGATGCAGTGGAGTTTGTTAAAAAACAATATTAGAAGACAGGATCAATCCCTGCTTTTTGTTGTAAAGAGGAACAGTGATTTATTTATAAAATATATCAATAATTCATATATACCAACCTTTCGTTGGTATTTTTTTATTGTTAAAACGCACAAAAGAGTCAAAATAAAAAACTCCTTTTAAGGAGTTTCTACTATATATTTATGGTTCTTGCTGGACTCGAACCATCGACCGAACGGTTAGCTACCAACTGAGCTAAAGAACCGAAATATGACAATCTGCAGCACATATCTTGGTTATTATATTAGATATATGTGGATGGAACTGCAGATTATCAAAGATACTGTAAAAGAAATCAATTTCTCATCCACTAAATATATTATAACATACTACTATAAATAATTGACAATTGTCTGAAAAATTGATAATATTTAAATTGTTAGTACCTCTTATTTTTTGTATATACGAAATTTTTTCTGAATTTGTACTAACACTATCATCCTCTAGTTGGACTCCTTGAAGTCATCCGACTAGAGTTTTTTTATTTGAAAAAAGCCACTCCGAAGAGCAGCTTAACTTTAGAAATAGGATGAAATCCCGCAATCATCCCAAATATATTGTAGCACAAAAAAGCGCCTAGGGTAATTAGGCGCTTAGGAGTTTTATCTTGAGCATTTTATCAGCAAAAATTCTCAAAGATTGTTTAGGGTAACTTATTATAACTCCCTGATTAGATTTTGTCAATAATTATAGAAGATTATTTTACAACCATAACATTGCATGGTGATTTTTCAACAACATAAGAAGTTGTAGAACCAATCAAAATACGATCTACTAATTTTTTACTATTTGCCCCAATCACAATTAAATCCATTGCATTATCTTCAGCAAATTTAACAATATCTTTCTTTGGATTTCCTATAAAAGTTACCGTTTGAAATGCGACATCTTTAGGAAAATCTTTAGTTAGGTTATTGATAATTTGTTTTGACTCTTCTTCAATCTCATCTAGGCTCATTGCTAAAGCAATTGAGGTTCCTCTTAACCTTGTTTCATCTTTAACATTCAGAATAAATAATTCAGCTTCATTCCTTTTGGCAACTGCAATCGCTTCATGGAGCGCATTCATAGCTTGGTTTGAATCATCAACTGGAACCAGAATTTTCTTGTAAACATCTTTCATCTCAGGCACCTCCTGTAAATGTTATTATTTTCACAATTTTATTCTATCATTTTTTGAATGCGTTTGCAAACCTTAGAATTAAAAAGCGCCCCAGCTAGGAGAGGGACGCTTAGGAGTAAACTTTATGAAAAATTTTATATTTGGAATAATTATATTATAAAACTTGTTTCTTAAATCAAACAAAAGAAAAAATACCAATAACGCTTAGATCATTTCTTTTGACAGCGTTATCTTTTATTGGTATTCTATATATATAATCAAGAAGGAAACCCGAAATGGTTGGGAGAATATCATTATTTAGTGGGTTCAAGTCCCACCTCCTTCATTATTAACATTAACCTACTAGCCCGATGCTAGTAGGTTTTTTGTAAAAGAAAAACGCCCCGAAGGGCGAGAAGACTATGGTAAATTTAAGTATTTTCGAAGTCCTTTGTGAACAACGAAATTTGTAATTTCAGAAATAGGAACCGAGTAACCCGTTCTGTATGTAAAATCAAATATTGTTCGTTTTTTTACAGTTCCCAATATGCTATATTCTCTCATTACAGATAATACTTTGAATAATTTAACCTTATCAATACTATATTCTGGGCTACTATTGATAAATAAATCTAATTTATTAAATTTAAAAGTAGGATATCCCCTTTTAGTGATTACTTTAAAAACTTCTTCAATATCATCCTTGTGTTCTGATATAGCTAATTCGTTTAAAATTTCATTGTAAAACCATTCAGAATAACTTTGTTCTACTTTTTTTAATAGAGTTATTGTTATTTTTTCTGACTCTTGAAAATTATTTTTACATAAATTAAGATATTGTATAATATCACGAGGACGACCAAAACTTCTATCCATTAAGAAACCAAAAACACTGGGTTCAAACATTTCGTCATATATTTCTTTTAGATCCGCTTGACTGAATTTATCATCACTTTTTTTTATTTTATGAAGAACCATTTGCATAAGAGGATGTTCACTTGGTTCTGACCGAACATTATCAAACCAACTTATTTCTATACCTGAATCAGTAACTAATTTATTCAGATTATTTGCCTGATGTTGTAATGAATCAACAATATCTTTTCTTAAAACTAAACATATTTTTGATGAATTAAATTCCCAAAGGTCACTATTTAATCTATCCGCGGAATAAATCATGTTTTTCATCAAAGACTGAAAATAATCATACGAAATACTTTCTTCAAATTGATCCATATCATCATAGTATAAAGAGAGAGACTGTTTTGATTTTTTCAACAAATTAAACGTTAACTCTTTTAATCTTGGGATAATTTCATAATATTTAGAGCGAATTTTAGTTATTGTTTCTGATTCGTTCACAGAACAACTACTGTTTAGATTTACAGACGGCTTTGCACTAACTTTTATACCCCCTGAATTTTTCGTTTCATATCCATTATTTGAAACTAGGTTTTCAATCCTTAAATGTTCATTTTCAATTAAAGATTTTAATTCTATAACTTCTTTTTGTGTAAAATATTTAGTTGGTGAATAAAATCGTAGCTTTGAATAGAAATCAACTAATGATTGGCCAATATCTAGTAAAAATACGTATTCCCAAAATAATGAATTTTCTTCACGGTTTATTTCATTTTGAGAAAAACTCAATAGTTTTTTTTGGATGAAATCATTAGCAAATAGTTGTTTAGATATATGCCCCTTGGCTTTTTGTGCCTGCAAGTGAGCATATGCAGCTAGTGTGGTCTTTCCTGTGCCTTTTCGACCAATAATTAGATACTTTCTACTGTCTGTTAACTTAGTATAATGTCCACCATCTTCATAAAACATCTCAGAAAAATTTTGTTCTTTTGATTCATGTTGCCCATCAGAACTCCCAAAATTAATATCCTTTAAACTCATACTTCCCCAATTCCACAAAAAAACACTACCAAGTGTGGGCTATCTTAACTTCACTTAAACACTAAATGTTCAAGCTACTGATAACACACAATGATAGTGTTCCTTTTCATTACAAATCATATTTATGAAACCATTTTAACAACTTCAGGATCAAATGTCAATAAATATTCTCAGAAATTATTTTATATATTTGACAATTTTATAGTTTATTCGCAATCAATCGTCGTTGCAATTACCATAAAAAACAAAAAACGCCCGCCGAACCGGGGTTATGTTTTAGTTTGCTTTTGAATAAAGTTTCTAATTAAAATAGAAGCTTCGAATAGTGTAGATAATATAAAAGAAATTCCCCCTATCAAAAGAATTTGATCAGACTGCTCAAATTCGCCGAAAGCTAAAACCTCAATACTTAGTATAATAACAACAAGCCAAGTTCCTTCAAATTTCATATTACTACCACCATTTTTTAGTTTTATTAAAAAGTATACCATATTCTGAAAAATAAAAAAAGTAGTGACCGAAGTCAGAAGTTTATTTTATAATTTATCTGCATTCATTTATCATGACCGTAAGTAGTAATCCTAGATTTTATGAATAAAAGAAAGTACCTCCACGTTAGAGTATATTCTTACAACATATTTTATTTCTTTCTCCTTTTTTCCAATAATTGCCAATAAATAAGACTTAAGAGAGCATACACATAGGTCTCATCTTACGTCAAAGACCAATTTTGAAAACTTTTTTTCTGAGATAGAATGGCTCAACCATAAGGATATCGAGGATAATTGACCCCTAAAAGTTACCCACCAAAAATGAGAGAAATAACCTAAATCTATTTGTGAGACACGCTACCAACGATTATTAGTGCTAAAACGACGTAAAAAAAGGCAAGAAAGGGAAGTGTTTTTCCCTTTTTTTGCCTATAACCGTGATTATATCAATGTTTTAGTGTTTTGCCCCCCCCTATATAAAAATTTTCAAAATTGGTCTTTGACGTAAGATGAGACCTATGTGTGTGCTTTCCCTGTAAAAATATACGGGGGAGGGTTGTTAAAATTTATCGTTCATTTTTTTGAAAGTCAGGGACATCTTTTACATTTTTTATGGGGATTACGTTTTTAATTTTATTTCCATATCCAGTTCCATAATAAATTTGTTCCCACTTAGTTTTCCTTGTGTGGCATTTGCTACAACAGAAAGCCAAGTTATCCATGATGGTCTTACCATTCAAATCAAACTCAACTGGCACGATGTGGTCCACTATCTTACCAGTTCTTATTCTGTTGTGTGCTTTGCAGTACTGACAAAGGAAGTTATCTCTACGTCTTACTACATCACGTATAGACTTCCATTGCTTGCTTTGATAGAACTTATTCTGCTCTACTTTAATGTCGCTATACTCACGCTTATGTTTGTTATAGTCCTTATATCTTTTAGTATCATCATTACGATTAGTCCATCGCTCTCTGCTTGCTTGATACGCAGCTTCTTTATCAGCGTGCTTAGTACAATAGTGTAGTGGTCTAATAACCATAGCGTGGCAGTTAGGCTCACGACAGCGTCCAGTCAATGGCATTCTATTTCCTCTTTTCTATCTATCAATTCATTCTTCTTTGCTCTAGCGATAATCTCTTTCACTTGCTTAACGATTGGGTTGGTATGATTTTTAACAGTACGTTCACTTATCGAGTAACGACTTGCGACTTCTGATAGTGTTAAGCCTTTCATGTATCTAAGCCTGATCATCTCTATCTCATCCTCACTCAATGAATCAAACAGCTCTGTCATTGCATTCAATACAATGCGCTGTGGTGTAGGTTGACCTGTGTTGTCTATCCTATCCGTTAAGCGTTTCATCCCGCCCGTAAAATAAAACCTAATATTGAATTTAACTTCATTCATCATGTCATCCCTCTTAAACAAAAAAGTACCTCCACAATTAGAGATACTTTCCTGTACTATTATACCACTGCCCATCTCTGGGACTTATGATAGTTCTATTATACCATATTAAAGGCTCTATTTAAGTGCCTCCCCTACTTATCGGCGTGGGGTATAATAGCCAGGATAGTTTGTAATCAGCCCCTCCTCAAGCAAATATTCCATCAATTCATGTTGAAATGTAGAACTAATCAACTGAGCCATTCTAAAGTAATAAAAGTTTTTGGCTTCAACTAACGGATGGAGAGCATTACCAACGGATTGATCATAATTATTTTCTTTCAAATAGTTCACAATCTCAATGGCTTTATTTCGAGCTTCTTCCACTTCTTTACCATAAGCTTTTAATTTTCGTTTTAAAGAGTTATCAATTAATCCCTCAATTAATTGAGATTCTGTTGGGCTCAAGTATTCTTGTGAGCGATTAGCCTCTTTTTTAATGGCATAATTGGTTTCTTCATTATTCCAAAATTGATGAAGCGCTTCTTTTTGCTTGGTAAGATGTTCCGTCAGTTCATCAAGTAAAACACGAGCATCTCGTTCTTTAGCCATTTGTGCAAGAGTCGCATCAATATCTGGCTGTTGTTTGTCTACTTTCATATTCTCAAGTTTTGTGCTTAACTCATTGACTAAGGCTTGTATTTTTTCAACGGCCTGAACCAGAGGAAGCGATTGTGCTTTTAATTCTTTTGTTTTTTCTTCAATATGACGAATGTCCATTATTATTTCTCCTTATGATTAGTTGGTAGTTGTAGGTGTAGCTGCAGTATGAATGTTTCCCTTTTGATCTGAGATCGCTGTAAACGAACCAGACACAAAGGCTTCTGTATCCGTAAGCTGAACATCAAAGCGGTCAATCACACGAATTTTAGTCGTATCCGTTTCAAAGGCACCGCCTCCAATATTGGTTGGAAGTAGTGACATGTTTTCACGGTCAAATAAAGTCATGGCTTGTTTAAAGTCTCCATAATAGAGCGGATAAAGCGGACTGCTTGCTTCTCCACCACTTGGAAGCCAATGATCACTGATTTCAACCACTCGTTTTCCTTTGATTAAATAGCGATCAGGTTGAACGGGGTCAGGTTGTAACAAATAATTACCTAGCGCATCTTTAACTAAAGTAAGTTGATTGAGTCCGCTCGTGTTGGTAATTAAAATAGAAGTCGCTTTAATTGCTGGATCGACTGCCGTATTAATCATAGTGATAATATCATCAAAAGTAGAGAGCGCTGGTTTTTTAGGGGCTGCTTGCATGAGTGAGATGATTTCTTTATTACGAGAAACGACGACTTTCTTAGCAATCCAAGAAGACAACCAAGCCATAATGTTTTCAGCACTATCTTTAAGTAAGGAGTTAGTCGCTGTTGTGATCCCTCCGTAGCGTCCAATTTGATATTTAACAAGCTTAAGATTGGGATCGTCATTTGCCCCAATGGTTTCATCTTCGCTATCTAGTTTTGTGAGTGGGGTAATATTTGTCCATTTCTCATAAACACGAGAACCTGAGGCAGTAGTTACATTTTCAACATTGACATATTGCTCCATCACATCATACTGGCGTTTTAAGACATTAATGGAAGTTCTGAGGTCTTGGGGAATGGTTAAGCCAGCCGCTTCGCCTGATTCATCTTTAGAGGAAGTGACTAGATTTGTGATTTTAGAATCGCCTCTCATTAAGGCTTTGAAATCTGAAATAAAAGATTGATCCGTTTGGTTTTCTCCATTTCCTAAGGGAAGTTGTCCGCTTGAGCGAAGATGAGCAACTTGCGTCGCTTGTGCTTCGACGACTTGATTTCTAAGTGCATCACAACGGGCTTGAGCATGATCTCTCTTTGCGGTTAAATCTCTTAAGGTTTGAGCTGAAAAGTTTTCATTTTTGAGCATTTGATTGATTTTATCATTATAATTTTCTACTTTTTCGCCTGCTTCAATCCACAGCTCATTGAGTGTATTTAGTGTTTGATTCATTGTATTGATTCCTTATTTTCTATTGGTAAAGATACCAATTTATCGAAACTACAGATAAGGCCTGTATTTCATTACGTTAATTGCTCTTTTTATAAATGAGTTAAAACAACTGATTTTGTTGGAGATCTTGCTCGCATTTTTACTCCTTTCTTGTTGGAAAGCCTTTTTATTTAATCTTATTCATCATCATTATCAAAAGTAATGACTTCAATCCCGTTAATTTCAATCACACGAGATTTTATACCTTGCGTTTCCTCTAAGAATTGAGAAAATAAATCTTTACCTTTCTCAAGACGATTAATATGACTCATAGCTCCCATGAAATCTACCGTGAACTCTACTAAATCATCGTTGTCATAATCCCAAAGAAATTCAAAAGCTTTATCATCCACTGCATTGATGGGCTGATTCAGGTCATAAGCTGCTAAAGATTTTTGTACACTAAAGTAATCTTTTGTCTCGTATTTATGACCATCATATCTTTTGTAAATTGGGAATGTTTCAATGACTTCTTTAGGCGTAAGCATTCCAATGACTGACAAAGCCATTTCATAAAGCTGGAAATTATCCCAAACCGCTTTGATGTAGTCTGCTTCACTTTCCGCATTGATTTTCTTATTTCGTACATTCAAGCCTTTTACAAGTGCTAATGCTCCACGTTTTAAGTCTAGTCGAGTCAGATTCTTTTTTCTATTTAATTCTGCGATTGTTTGAGTCATGATTCTTGACCATAATTTGGGGTAACTGTTATTCATGTTTTTTTCTCCTATTTATTAATGTGAGTTTAGCGCTTTTTCAACCTTAATATCACTTAGATCTAGCCCCATGATGACAAGATAGCTACTGCTGGTATACCAGCCATAATCATATCCATAGACTTTAGCTTCAATCCCTTGTTCAGTCGCCCAACATTCAATAACTTGGTGATATTCATCCATCTTATCTAATGCGCCGTAAGGTTGATAGACGATAAATGCTTTTCTGTCTTTTGTCTTATACATATAACCGTGGTCGTAAAATGGCGGTCGGTTTTCTTCATTTCTCAGGTACTCACCAACATCTCTACCGTTCTCAAAATAATACTTTAACGTTGAGCGACTGGGCAAACCTCTTAGATAGCTATACAATTGATTATCTTTGATAAAATTATGCCAATTTTTAAAATCAGTATAATCATTCCATCTTTCAGAGAATGGGGCTTCTTTTAAATTGATTTTTGTAAATTTCATTTATTTCCTTAAATTATAAAATGATAAAGTTTCAACCAGTTAGACCACCAAGACCACCAAAACAAGTCCAAATCCTTACGTGACAAGGGTTTATCTACGGTGGGCTAGTCGGTGGGCTTCGATAATTATCGGTGGGGTACAACGACTAGCCCACCATATAAAATTCTAGCCCACCGACTAGCCCACCACTCATAAAGTCTTTAAAATCAAAGGGTTACAGTATTTTTGGTGGTCTTGGTGGGGTAAAACAAAAACACTTTTTATTTTTTCTTCTGAAATGTATATTTCGTTTTACCTTCATAGATTGAATCGCTCCAAGTAATCCCGATTTGTTTTAACAAAGCTTCGTCTCGTTTCAATCGTTCTTTTATCTTTTGAGGATGAGGGATCGCACCTTTGGCTATCACTTTAGGAACGAAGTCAAAATTAGAGATTTTCTCAATCAACGGTACTGCATAATAGGAGATTTTTCCTGAATGCTCATTATCCATTATTTCTTTGAGTCCAAGAATAAAGTAATTGGACTGAATCAGCGTTTCTTGCGCTGCTTCGATATTTCCAAGGTAAAGAGAGCTGAATCTATTGCTATCCCAACCAATTGCACTTGCCCCATCCTCTACAAATCTCCCCCAATCCGTAAATCTGCTTTTGTTAAAAGTTGATTTCCCTTTGTTTCTCAAAGCGGTGCTCGCTATATTTAGCAATGCTCCTAATACATAAGGGTGGTCTCGTTCAAATCCTTCTCTTAATTCATTTTCAGGTTTTCTCTCTTTCAAAGTGTCAAGTTCTATCACAAGCGAACGACTTAATAAATCTTGGCGCTTTACAAGGTCATCAATTCCATTAAAAAGTAGACTTCGGCCTAACTTTACAATGATTTGCCCATCATCCGTGTATAATGCACGCTTAGAAGTTGCTGAATTAGTAGCAATTGTGGCAAACAAATCGGAGATTTCTGCCGTAATTGTACCAGCAGAGAGATTATCGTAAACTAGTATTCTGTTTTTTGATGTATCTAGCACAATATCTTCAATCTTTGGCTTTACTCTTGAAATTGATTTCAATGTTCTCACGGGATCTAGTACCGTTCTTAAGAGTTCACTTGTAAATGACTTTCCTACCCCTGCTGTTCCCTGCAAAATTAAGATTGGGACGCTGGTATCGGTCATTAAATTACTTAACAACCAACTGACATATAAGTCGAAATTATCATCATTTGAATAATTGATATACTTTTTTAAACGCTCAACATTCAATTTATTTCGGCTATCAAATTTTGGCATTGGAAGTTCATCCATATCATCCGTTCTTTTGAACCATATCGGGGAATTGTCAATAATTTGCCAGCCTTTCCTACTTATTTCCACAACTTGCCATGCCTCATTACATAAATCAAGGTAAATTTTTTCATCATTAGGTAAATACTTAGCTCGGATTGAGATTGATTTAAAATTCTTGCTTCGTCTTGCTTTAGCACTAATGCTTTCTATTGCACTCTCAAGAGCATATTTAGCGATAACTCTTTCGAATTCATTCTCTGCAAGCTCTATCACAATATCTTTGAAAGATTGAGAAGTAACTGCATGGACTTCGTAGTGGCCGCCTATTTTCAATTTTGCAAACGGCTTTTTAACTTCATCGATTGCAAATTCAATATCCTGTCTTAAAATTAAATCTCGAAGTTCAGTGGCAAAATGACGCTCCTTTTTATCATCCTCTTCCTCTTCGACTTCTAAAGGTTGGCTTTGCTTTACCTGAGACGTTTGTCCTACAAGAACATCATTTACCTTCTTACTCTCCGCTTTTGCTTTTTCTTCCTCGTAGCTGTTAATCATGGTTTGGAAATCATCATCTACATTAGTCACTCAACACCTCCCTTTCTCTTTCATCAAAATATTCATCCGCAAGACTTATAAAATCAGCCAGTAAGCCTTGTTTCTGAGTCCCGTCACAAGTCGCTTCAATTTCTGAAACAGCCCACATCATGAGATATTTATAGTTATATCCGTGCTTCTTTCCTAAAATAATAAACTTCATCATGTTCTTACTATTCAAGAAGCCCTGATGCATCACGATTTCATCTTTGAATTTCTCAAAGGCATTTTGTCGATAAACTGTAGCAACTTTTTCAGATTCGTCACGCTGCAGCTTATTAAGAAACTTCATAAATTTATTTGATGGATGAGCTGGATGTTTATAATGCACTTTTTTATAGCCTAGTTCTTGATACTTTGAGGTTAGAAAACTAAAAATCTCCCAATGTTGGCTCACGCTGATATCAAGTACTGAATCAAAATGACCACTAAAACTCATATTATTAGGGACAAGATAAACATATTGATAGAAATCTTCTTTCTCCAAAATGAGTGTCTCTCCTGCACCTTTCATCAGTTTTTTAGCTACTATTTTATTTAGGCGAATTGTTAATAGTTCCATATCTCCCCTTACTCTGCCAATTGATCCATGAGTTGCTCAAGTTGTTTCTTTGAGACCCAAACCGTTTTATCTCCTTCTTCAAGGATAACTTCACGAAGTCCAGCAACAACCAGCTTCTTATAATAAGCTTCATTAATTGAGAGTTCACGTTTTAAATCAGCTTTTTTCTTATAGGGAAACTCACGACTTTGTTCAACTCTTGCTTCAACTAACTTATCAACATGGCTTAATACTGATTGAGTCAGTTCCTGCTCTGCTTCAAATGATAAGATGCTCATGATTTCCCTCCTCTTTTTAGACGTAAATGCCACTTTGGCGCTTTAGATTCATTGACAATTAATGTCCTCTTAAGCCCTGAACCACTAAATTTAATCCACCAATCATTAAGTTTATCGCTTCTAACAACATCCATTTTTATAAATTTCATGCTTTTACAACTCTTGCCTTTCCTTGAACGAATCCATGCTCAATGGCAATGGCGATTATATCAATGAAATCAATACTTTCATTTTCAGCAGGCTCATGACATTCTTTGAGTAATGATTCCGCTTGCTTCCTTAGTTCGTCGTAGTTCATAGCTTCATCCCCTTTATCATCTCTACTTGAATATCGTTTGCTAAAGTTGTAAATGTCACTACGCTTTGACCATCAAACAAGCGATAAACGTACTCATTAAGTTGAATAAAATGTCGTGCTTTGGCTTTTAATAAGTCCATAAGCTCAAAAGCGATAGAATCATCTAGGATATAAGTTTCCTTGTTTACTGGTTTGTTCATATTGAAAATTCCTCTCATTATGGTAAAATAGAGAGTAGAAAAGCTTTATTCAAGCTGCTCTACTCATGTTGATTAAAATCCCGCGGCTCGCCAAAGTTTTGGGATTTTTTTGTCGTCATTTTTCAATTATTTTTACTATTTCCTCGTTTTCTACTAGTTTATCGAGAATTGTGATCATTTATCTTGGTTCTCGGTTCTGCGCACGGCAAATGCTATTTTTATGTTAGGGCATGCAGTTTATAGCCATTTCTTGGGCTTTGAAGTCATTTATCAATACTTGTCTCGGGGTTAACGCGACATACCCACGTTTAGCAAAAGTTTTCCGATTGCCTACGTTCATTCTTGGTTAGTGACTAATTGTTATTAATTTCTTGTGTATCAGTAGCAAGCCATTCGAGAACTTTTATATAAACTGACTGCTTTATTTTACATTCCCCAGACTCAAGTTTTTTTAGAGTGTGAGTTCCAATTTTTAAAAGAGTACAAAGTTTTTTACGTGTAAGCTTTAAATCTGATCGCTTATATCTTAATTGTTGGCTTCGTTTAGCTGTCCATACTTTCAAAATATCCTCCTTATAATCAGCAATTTAATTGCTGTAAATTTATAATACAGAAAATATTTTTCTTTGTCAAGCGTAAACAGCATTTTTTTTGCTGTTTATGTTATAATATTTTCAAAAGGAGGTTTTTATATGAGTTCTACTGGAGAAAGAATAAAAGATGCACGAAAGAAAAAAGGGCTAACTATGGATAAGTTGGCTCATTTAATGGGTGTAAAATCTCAGCGTACGATTGTAAATTGGGAAAATGGTACAACAGAACCCAAAAGAAAAATTATAAAAAAACTCTCTGAAGTGCTAGAGGTAGATGAAGCATATTTATTAGGAACGCAAAAAGAACCTAAAATTATAAGCCTGAAAGAGCTGTCTGACTTGTTAAATCCGAGTAGTAACACCCCCAAAGCACAATATCATAGACTAATTGAAGCACAGCAGAAATCATTTACCGATGAAGATTACCTAGGAAATGTATATTTAAATATGCTTTTTAACAAAGGGATTCTAACTGATAATGACAAAAACGAAATAATAGATTATCTTGTCTTTAAAAATGGCTTAACTAAAGATGAATGGTCTTATGACACGATTGATTTCATAATTAACAATAAAAAAAATAATAAATAATTATTTTTTAGCCAGAATAGCAGTTCATACAACCACTACAGCTATCAAAATTTCAATAATTAAATATTTTCATGATTTTCCATTATGCGCACGGCAAATGCAAAGAGGAGAATCAACATGAACAAGCTAAATATAAAAGAATACAAAACAAAAAGCGGAGAGATGAGATATATTCTCCGTGGCGCTTATATCGGTACTGATGTGCTTACAGGTAAGCAAGTTAAAACAGACATCAGAGGACGTACAAAAACAGGCGTCAAGAATGAACTTGAACGCCTGAAAAATAATTTTAAAAAGAATGGTAACACCAAAGGTAAAGAATCACTCGAAACTTTTGGAGAGGTTGCTGAGAGCTTTTTTGAACTTTATAAGCTGCAACAAAAAGTTGGATCAATACGACAAATGAGATCTAACCTAGATACTTATGCTATTCCTGCTTTTGGAAATAAGCGAATCAGTAAAATTACTACTGCTCAGATTCAAAAACAAGTTATTGAATGGGCGAAGATTGCTGCAGAACCTCTTGGTGGAAAACAAAAACGGGATGTTGGGTCAGGAAAAGATTACAAATTACAACTTAACGTAATTAATCGAATTTTTCAGCATGCTTTATCAATTGGAATAATTGATAGAAATCCCTGTCATTCAGTAATCATTCCTAAAGTAAAAATTGATAAACCAAACAAAGAAGTAAATTTTTATACTAAAACAGAGCTGTCAGAGCTATTCTCACACATTGAAAGTCTGGACAATACAAAATGGTCCACTCAATACTTTAATGCTCTCCTACGCTTGCTTGTTGCTTCTGGCTTGCGTATTGGCGAAGCTATGGCCTTAGAGTGGTTTGATGTAGATTTAGATAATCAAACAGTTTCTGTCAGTAAAACAACAGTACAACGTACTGTTATACAAGATACACCGAAAACAAATAAAAGTAATCGAGTAATCAGCATTGATTCCAAAGCAGCTTCAACTTTAAAACGTTGGTACTTCTTCCAGAAAAAACATTTTATGAGCTTAGGAAATCCACATCAATCTTTAGTGTTTCCGACATGGCAAGGTAATGTTATGGACTACCACGGTCTAAACTACCGGCTAAAAAAGATAGAGGATGCTGCAAAACTTACTTCTTTATCATTTCATGGTTTTAGACATTCACACGCTAGTTTATGCCTAAATGCTGGTATGACATATAAAGTTATACAAGAGAGATTAGGACATTCAACCTTACAAATGACAATGGACCTATACTCGCATCTCGAGCCTGAAAAGAAAAATAAAGAGCTTGAACTATTTACTAAGTATGCCAACTTTTAATTGGAACTCTGTTAAAAACTCTGTTAATTACTTTTTGAACAAAAATAAAAGCATTGAAATGTAGTAATTCCAATGCTTGCAAGTGTTTATAGAAAGCTTTATAATAAATCCAAGGCTTTTAAGCAAACTAATCTTTAGGAGAAATTATGGAAATTAGAGTAACTCGTGATACTATGTCTGATATTTATTTTGATGCTTTACGAATTCGTAATCAAGTTTTTGTCAAAGAACAAGGCGTTCCTTATGAACTTGAAGTTGGAAACGCTCTTGAAGAGGCTTCTTCTGTTCATTTCGTTCTTTATGACGATGGTCTTGCCAAAGGTACCGTTCGTTTGCTTGCTGATTTGGATGAAAAAAAAGCGCTAATTCAACGAATGGCAATTTTAAAAGAAGCAAGAGGTCATGGTTATGCAAAGCTTTTAATTGACCGTCTGATTGAATTTGCTAAAGAAAGCAAATTAAATAAATTAGAACTTCATGCACAACTTTCTGCCAAAGGTTTATATAGCAAATACGGCTTTAATGAGGTAGGACAAGTTTTTGAAGAAGCCGGAATTCAACATATTCAAATGGAAAGAACAATTCATTAATTGAAGACTAAGCCATGAAAAAATTACTGACAGCCTGTCAGTAATTTATTTTATTAATTGAGCAACTCTTTTTTTTAGTTCAGGTAAAAGTTCAGGCTCAAACCAAAGATTTTTGGCTAACCAAATATTATTTCGTGGGCTGGGATGAACAAGCGGAAAATATTTTGGTAAGTAGGCTTCAAAATTACGAATCACTTCTGTTGTTTTTGCTGATGATTTTAAATTCAAATAGTATTTTATAGCATAAGAACCTACTAATATAAAAAGTTCAATCTCAGGCATTTCTTCTAAAAGTGCTTTATGCCATTTTTGAGCAAAACCTGCCCGAGGTGGCAAATCACCTGATTTTCCTTTTCCAGGAAAATAAAAATCTAAAGGTAAGATAGATATTTTATTTGACTCATAAAAAGTGGTTCGGTCAATTCCAAGCCAATCACGCAAGCGGTCACCTGACGGATCATTCCAAAAGAGTCGTGATTCTTGTGCTCGAATACCTGGCGCCTGACCAATAATACAAATCTTTGCTTCTTTATGGACAGAATAAAGCGGCTCTATCCCTTCTTTTGTATATTTTTTGTTCTGTGGGTCAGCTTTAATCGCTTCAAAAATTTCCTTAAATTTATCCATTTTCTTTCCTTAAAAGCGTAATCTAAGTTTATAGATTACGCTTTTTATTGTAAAACTTACTGACAGAAAGCTTATATGATAAATATTTCTAAGATAAATCCTGTCAGTAAAATGCGACCGAAGGAAGCATTTTATCGGTGAATCAAGGAACTGACAGTTCTCTCAAATGCGACCAAAGGCGAATATTTTCTAGGCAGTTCTGTCAATTCGATTATTGAACTAAGTATTTTAATTACAGAGGAACATGCTGACAGTTTTATCAACCCTCTACACTTACTGACAAGTCTTTTGATTACAAGTCTAAATTTCCATCAGTCTTATTTTTCCAATTTTGCTTTCAAATACTGACCAGTATAGCTGTCAGCAACTTTTGCAACTTCTTCTGGTCTTCCTTTGGCAAGAATTGTTCCACCACCAGCACCACCTTCTGGACCTAAGTCGATGATGTAATCTGCTGTTTTAATGACATCCAAATTATGCTCAATGACAACAATCGTATTTCCTTGTTCAACCAAACGGTCTAATACTTGAATCAGGGTCGCAATATCTTCACTGTGCAAACCAGTTGTTGGTTCATCCAAGATATAAAAAGCTTTACCATTTGAACGTTTTTGTAATTCAGAAGCTAATTTCATCCGTTGAGCTTCCCCACCTGATAAAGTAGTTGCCGGTTGTCCAAGCGTCACATATCCCAAACCTACATCAACAATCGTTTGGAGTTTACGTTCAATTTTTGGAATATGACGGAAGAATTCCAAGCCATCAGACACGCGCATATCGAGTACTTCCGAAATATTCTTCCCTTTATAATGAACTTCTAAAGTTTCTGAATTGTAACGTCTGCCGTGGCAAACTTCACATGGAACATAAACATCCGGCAAGAAATGCATTTCAATTTTGATGATTCCATCACCAGAACAGGCTTCACAACGTCCACCTTTAACATTAAATGAGAAACGTCCTTTTTTATAACCACGAATTTTTGCTTCATTTGTATTGGCAAATAAATCACGAATGTCATCAAAGACGCTGGTATAAGTAGCCGGATTTGAACGTGGAGTTCGACCAATTGGACTTTGGTCAATATCAATCAAACGCTCAATTCCTTCATAACCAGTAATTTTTTTATGCTTACCAGGTTTCTCTGAGTTGTGATTCAATTTTTGAGCTAATGATTTTTTTAAAATACTGTTAACTAAAGTTGATTTACCAGAACCAGAAACCCCAGTTACAGCCGTCATAACTCCCATTGGAAACTCAACGTCAAGGTTTTGCAAGTTGTTCTCACTTGCACCTGTAATCTTAACCATTTTTTTCTTATCAATGGCTCGACGTTTTTCAGGAACTGGAATGGCTCTTTTTCCTGACAAATATTGCCCTGTCAGTGATTTTTTATTTTTCATGACTTGTTTTGGTGTTCCAGAGGCAATAATTTCACCTCCTAAATCACCTGCCCCAGGCCCAACATCAATAAGCCAATCGGCTGCCATCATCGTGTCCTCATCATGTTCAACGACAATTAAGGTATTCCCCAAATCACGCATCTTTTGTAAAGACTCAATCAATCTGTCATTATCTCTTTGATGTAAACCAATGGATGGTTCATCCAAAATATACAAAACGCCTGATAAATTTGACCCAATCTGTGTCGCTAAACGAATACGTTGTGACTCTCCACCAGAAAGTGTTCCGCTTGAACGAGATAGCGTGAGATAATCCAAACCAACATTTTTCAAGAAAGTCAAACGGTCTTTAATTTCTTTCAAAATAGGTTTTGCGATAATTTCATTATTTGCAGAAAGAACTAAACTTTTCACATAATCAAGCGTATCGCCAATTGACAGAATTGAAAATTCAGCAATATTTTTCTCTCCCACTTTAACAGAAAGTGCTTGATCATTTAAACGATAACCATGACAAGTCGTACAAGTCAATTCAGTCATGTAAGAACGCGCCATTTCTCTAGCTGACTCGCTCATTCCCGAACGATATCGACGCCAAAGATTAGGAATGACCCCAACAAAGGTCATATCTTGGTCACGTAATCCAAAATCTCCTTCGTGAAGAAAATGGAAAAGTTTATCTCCATTTCCATATAAAACAATTTGTTGTTCTTTTTCTGACAGTTTTTCCCAAGGTGTATCTAAATCAATACCAAATTGCTCCATTGCTTGCTCTAAAAGAGCTGGGTAATAAGTTGAGGCTTTCCCATACCAATAGATAATTGCCCCCTCACGGAGTGTTTTGCTTGTATCAGGAATCAATAAATCGACATCGGGTTCCAATTTAACTCCTAAACCATCACAATCTGGGCATGAGCCAAAAGGAGCATTGAATGAGAAAAGACGTGGTTCAAGTTCTGGAACAGTAAAACCACAAACTGGACAGGCGTAAAATTCACTAAATAAAAGCTCTGAACCATCCATTTTATCAACAATAACATAACCCTCAGCCTGATGAAGCGCAGCCTCTACAGAGTCAAACAGACGCGAACGAATTCCTTCTTTTACAACAATACGGTCAATGACAATTTCAATGTTGTGCTTTTTATTTTTATCAAGTTCTGGAACTTCTGAAATATCATAAACTTCGCCATCAACACGAACACGAACATAACCATCTTTTTGGATACGCTCAAACATTTTGACATGAGTCCCTTTTTTGGTACGCACGATAGGAGCGAGAATTTGTAAACGTGTTTTTTCAGGAAGCTCAAGAATTTGTTCAACAATTTCTTCAACTGACTGTGCCGAAATTTTTCCATGACCATTCACACAATATGGCGTCCCAACACGGGCATATAATAGACGCAAATAGTCATTAATTTCCGTAACCGTCCCGACTGTTGAACGAGGATTTTTAGAAGTTGTTTTTTGGTCAATAGAAATTGCTGGCGACAAACCATCAATTGAATCAACATCTGGTTTATCCATATTTCCTAAAAACTGTCTGGCATAAGCTGACAAAGATTCAACATATCGACGTTGACCTTCTGCATATAAAGTTTCAAAGGCCAGAGATGATTTCCCAGACCCTGAAACCCCAGTAACAACAACTAATTTATCTCTTGGAATTTCAACATCTATATTTTTTAAATTGTGCTCACGTGCACCGTGTATTACTATTTTATCTTGTGGCATTTATGTTTCCTTTGCTTACTTTATTTTGAATGCACACTTTGGCGCATTCTCCACACACCAGGTATCCATTCGTGCTAATAGACGAAATGGCTCTCGCTACGTGGGCAAAACCCACTAGTCGAGTCGGACGTGCACCATGAACTACTCTCTAATCTTGTACATCCATGTTTCTTTATTTTTTAAAATAATGTTCTACTTCATCTTCGAGTGCTTGAATATCATGTTTGACTTGCTCACCCATTTCATGGTTAGATTTTTCGATAGCTTCCATCGTATTTCTAGCCATCTTTCGAGCTTCATTCATAATGGAACGGCAACCTGCATCATCCGTTTCTTTCATTTTTTCATCATATTCTATATGAATTCTTCTTGTAAATTCATTGATGTCATGCATCAATGTTTCAAAATTTGAGCGGACCTTGATCTGAGTATTTTCAAAATAAGGCTTACGGTCATCAATCACCAGATTTAAAAGCATCATTTGATAATTTAAATCTGCTGCATTACGATCTCTTGACATCGTATTCTCATTAATACGAATAATGCGTCGCTGATTACTAGAGTCATTTGTACTTTCAAAATGACGTTGTTCTAAGCGGTCCATGTTAAGTTGAATTGTTACTCGCATCAACACTTGTGAGATATGAAGATAATCATAAAACCATTTAATAAAATCGTCTTTTTGCTTATGAAGCATTTCGATAGATAGAGTGGTTGAATGACGTCTTTTTCCAGCTTGATATTCCGCAAAAGCAATAACTGCGGTTACAATTATTGCAAGACTTGAAAGAATCGTAAGTGAAGTAATCATACTCTTATTATACCACGAATGGCAAGCTAGCTCTTAACTTTGGCTACGTTAAATGGTATAATCTGACTATGAAATTATATTTAGTCAGACATGGTGAAACGCGAAGTATTCAGCAAAATTTGCTGACGGGTTGGTTGAACAGTCCTCTCACTGGCACAGGAATTCAACAGTCCGAAATTTTAGCTGACAAACTTTCGTCAGTAAAATTTGACTTGATTTTATCATCAGATTTACAAGGTGCTAAGGAAACTGCAATGATAATTTCTAATAAAATAGGAGCCTTACTACTCTTTGAACCTTTATTACGTGAACGAGGCCTTGGAAAATTGGAAAATCAAACAAAAGAAAATCGAGATTGGGCACAACTTAATATAGAAAATGAAGAAAATCTTACTTTAGGTATTGAATCTCTTGCTTCTATTCATGAACGTGCTAAAATATTTTTAGAAAAACTTCCTCAACTTTTTCCTTCTGCTCAAAATATTCTCATTGTTTCTCACAATGGAATGATTAATCAATTTCAAAAGATTTGGGAGCCTACTCATGAATTTACTCCTTTTGAATTTCTCACTATTTTAGAAAAAAACTTATGAACCAATATTTTACTTACATTTTACAATGCTCAGATAAGACTCTCTACTGTGGCTATACCACTGATTTAGAAAAAAGACTTGCCACTCATAACTCTGGTAAAGGGGCGAAATACACAAAAACAAGATTGCCAGTTAAGCTGCTTGCCTCTGTTGATTTTGATAATAAAAATGATGCCATGTCTTGTGAATGGTGGTTTAAACATAAACTTGTTCGCAAACAAAAATTGTCACTTATCAAAAATGATTTAATCAAAGAAAAGTTTATTGAATACCTAGAACTCAAACAAAAGAAAAACATTCATTTAAAATGAATGTTTTTTATTATTATGCTTTTTTCTTTCGGTAAGTAAAGTAAGAAAGGAGGCAAATCACTAGAGCAAAGACTGACAAAGTCCATGGATTAGTGACAATTTGCATGATGAAGATAATCGTTAAAGCGATAAGCACAACAAGTGTTGCCAACTTAACAAACCAATTCGTTACTTCTTTATGTTTAAAATATAAAACAAGAGCAGCAACTAAAAGGAGAATCCAAACGATTGTAATCGTAAATGAAATCGAACCAGCCACAAATTGCCAAAATCCATCACCCAAAATTGCTGACAAAAGTACACCAATAAACAAAACAAATGATGAAACTAAAATCGCATTCGTTGGGACTTGGTTTTTAGATAATTTGCCCAATCTTTGACCTACATAAGAATTTGAACCTTGAATGCGTGAATAGAGTGAGCGTGAAGTGGCATAAATTGCTGAGTTAACTGCTGAGAAAATTGCAATAACAATGATTACGAGAACGATTTTATCAGCGTGTGGAATTCCTACTCGAGCAAAAATTGTAGCAAATGGACTTGCTGCATCTGGATTTGAAACTTCGCTCCATGGTAATAAATGCAAGAATAAAAAGATTGGAATAACATAAAAACTAATAATCCGAATTAAAACACCTCGAATAGCTCTCGGAATCGCTACTTTTGGATTTTCCGTTTCAGCAACTGTAATTGCTGCCAATTCAGAACCACCAAATGAGAAAATAACAACCAATAATGAAGTTAAAAATCCTGAAAAGCCATTAGGAGCAAAGCTTGGTGCTGTACTTTTAGTCGATACTTTTTGAGCGGTATCAGCAACAAAACCAAGATGAGCATCATTAATAACTAATAAATAAATTCCGAGTGCAATTAAAATTAAAATAACAGCGACTTTAATAAATGCAAGCCAATATTCCGTTTCGGCAAAAGCTCTAACTGACCAGAGATTGATTGCTGTTCCAAGAACTGCTACAATCAGGGCGAAAACCCATAATGGCACTCCAGGAATTAGCATGGCAAGGAAAGTTGATACCCCTGCTTCTTCTGCAATTAGGACGGCCATCCAAGTTGCCCAGTAAACCCAGTCCGCAAAATGCGCCCAGTGGTCCCCAATAAAAGGAGCAACAACTCCGGCCATTCCAGCCTTATGTTCATCTTGATGGATGACCATTTTCCCAACACCATACATGACAACATAAAGTGTCAGTCCAGCTAAGATGTATGAGAGTAATACACTTGGCCCAGCCTGTGCAATGACTTTTCCAGAACCTAAAAATAGTCCTGAACCAATCGCTCCCCCAAGTGAGAGCATAACAATGTGGCGAGTCTTTAAAGAAGACTTCAAGCCTGTAGAATTTTCCATAAAATTCCTCTTTTCTAATGTGTGAAAGCAAAGCTTTCTTTTATAAGTTCCCTTCCATTCATCTAGCAAAACCCTGCTTGGAATCGGTCTTTACGATTAATTTTACTTTAGAGTCGAAAGAAAGGGTAAAAAAATTAAAAAAGAAAGACCAGATAGTTTTTACTATCCGGTCTTCTTTGAATCCCGGCGCAGAAACTTGAGTATACTCAAAAGTTGTATCTACGCCAACTGCATAAACACAAACTATCTGCACCAAAAATAAAAGACTGTAGATTGTTGTGTTTTCATGCGGACTCCTTTTCTTAATTTTTTTATAATTATACTTTTTTATTGACAATAATGCAAGGCTCAGCCTAAAAAAATACTGACAGAAAATTTTTTAACTCTGTCAGTATTTTTAAGATAGTCTAATATTTCTGTCAGTAACTTTTCATTTTAACATTTGGTCAATGATTTCGTGGGATTTTAGAATATTTTCTTGTCTAAGTTCTGTCAGTAATTCTTGACGATTTTGACCATCAAATTTTTCAACCGCTAGAACCATGGCAGAAATGATTTCATCAAAACCACGATTGTATGTCGCACTTTGCCAACCACTTATTCCAAATTTTTGACGGTCAATTCCTGTAAATTTTTCAAGTTCGCACAGTTCTGACAAGCGAAGGCTTTCTCTAGGACTTTCTACTGTAAATTCTTCAGTAAAGGCGCCAGCTTCTAAGTTCATTGTGGCAATTCCACTCGTTGTCGCTGTTTCTAGCATAACAATTGCTCTTGTTAATTGCCCGTCTTGATTCTTCTTTAATGAATAATTGACTTCTAAAATCTCATCATCTAGCAAATAAATCAAGGTGTCCAGAGGGTGAATAAAAATATCGTACATTGAAAATGTAATTTTTTCACTGGCAGAATTTGCTAAATTTTTACTTACTTTCACCATATTTTTATCTGGGAGAGCTTTTAATTTAGCTGTTTGTGGTGCAAATCTGCGATTAAAAGCGACGACAAATAAGGTATTATTTTGGTCAGCAATTTTTTGCAATTCTTTTACTTCAGATAATTTTTCTGAAACAGGTTTATCCATTAAAACAGGAACTCCCGCTGACAAATATCTTTTAGCTAACTCAAAATGTTGGGAAGTTGCCGCATGAATAATAACCAGATCCACAGTTTCTAGTGCTGACAAGTCCTCTGTCGCATATTCAAATTTATAATGTTTGCGAACTTCTTCAGCTTTTTCCCACTGACGAGAATACAAAATAAAACGATGGTCCGCCTGCATTTTCGCATAAACTGGTAAATAAGCCTTACTTGCAATATTTGATGTTGCCCCAATGACTCCAATAATCATACTTTTTCCGTTCTCCTTAACCTCTTATTATTTATTTTTTATGCGAATCGCCTGAATAAATTACAATGACCATTCCCTGATTGAATGAAACTTTCATTTGGTCACTGATAAATTCATTACTAGCATAGATTTGACTAAAATTATCCTCTGCTTTCAAAGGATATTTTGCTTCTTCAATGGCCAAACTATCCTTTGTTTCTACCTGAACAAATCCAACATATTGGTAAGTTGGCTTTCTCTTTAGTAAATGCTGACCAGGCAACAAGTAGGTCACCAAATTTTGTTGGTCAACTAAAGTCATTTTTGGAGCGAGGGCTTGATATTTTGGTCGTGTTGCTAAATAAGCATTGGTCAGTAAATGGTCCAAACGTCCACCTAAAGCACCAGCAATTACAATTTCCGCATCAGCAAAATGTTCTAAAATAAAATCTAAGGCTGCTTCTAAATCTGTCAGATCTTTTTCAGCAGGCAATTTAATCAATCTGTCAGTACTGACAGAAATTTTATCAAGTTCAGTTTTACTGACAGAATCAAAATCACCAATTGCCAGAGCCAATTGATAACCTTTTTCCACTAAAAATAGTGACCCTCTATCCACACCAATATATTTATCAAAACTTTCATTAGGTATAAAATCTGGCAAACCAGCCACAATCAATATTTTCATCTCTCATCCCCTGAGCCTGAAATCTTGCCACGGCTCAATCGACTCTCTAATTTTTCAATATTTTCACTCGCAATTTGTTCAAGAGAAATTCCTAGATAACGTGCACTCGTTGCTACATACCAAAGAATATCACCAAGCTCCTGACCAATGGCCTTTTTATCATTGACTGACAGCTTTCCCTCTTGGTCGCGGATAACTTTTTTTACCTTGTCAGCCACTTCACCTGCTTCACCAGATAATCCCAAAACTTTATCCACAAATGCAAAATCTACTTCATTTTGACTCTCTATTTTTTCATTCAAATCAAATTTGATAATTGCTTTTTGGTAAGCATCTAAATCCATTTTCTCCCCTTTAAGATTACAAAATTACTTTTTAAATTTTTTTCTCATTTTCACTTCCATAAAAATATCAGCTAAAATTGCCAAAACCATTTCCTGATAGTCTGCTTCGTCAATCAGAGCATGACGTAAACAACCTTGTTCATAATAAAGGTCACAAAGTTGTCTAAAAAGTCTGTGGTATTGTGCCACTTCATCTGGCAATCCTCGCATATTTTCATAAGCCATGTTGACAAATAGTAAAAGCATCACCTCTTCATCAAGATTTTCTGGTTTGATTAAATATGAACGATAAGCACTAATGACAAACTCTGCAATAAAATCGGCCACAAACTGCGAATCAAGATAATCATATTTATAAATCCCATAAGTCATCAAAGCTCTTTCAGCCATTCGCTCAGCCAACTGTCTTGTTGCCAAATCTATCATCGCTTCATATTCATCATCCGACCACTTCATCCGAGGTTCTTCTTTATTTTTCATAAGTTAATTATATCACAGTCTTGCAAAGGCTATCATTCTCCAAATTTATTAATCATTTCATACAATATTCTTTTAAAACTAGCATTAAACCTCTTAATAAAAATAAAAAACCTCTTAAAGTAGAGGTTTTTTATTTTTATTAAGGTTGGATACGGTTAATCATACGTGGGAATGGAATTGCTTCACGAATATGTTCTGTCCCAGCGACAAAAGTAACCATACGTTCAAGACCAAGTCCGAAACCAGCATGAGGAACTGAACCAAATTTACGAAGTTCTAAATACCAATCATAATCTTTAGGATCTAAACCGAAATCAGCAATTTTCTTAAGTAACAAATCATAATCAGTTTCACGTTCTGAACCACCAATGATTTCGCCATAGCCTTCTGGAGCCAAAAGGTCAGCACACAAAACGCGTTCTGGGTTACCAGGGACTGGTTTCATGTAGAAAGCTTTAAAACTTGCAGGATAGTTGACGATAAATGTTGGAACACCATAGTAATTTGAAATCCATGTTTCATGAGGCGAACCGAAGTCATCCCCATGTTCTACATGCTCATAATCTGTATCTTCATCATTTTCGTGTGCTTGCAACAAATCAATAGCCTCATCATAAGAAACACGTTTGAAAGGTGTATCAATATACTTTTGCAACATGCTTGTATCACGTTCAAGTGTTTCAAGAGCATAAGCAGCATTATCCAAAACACCTTGAATCAAAGCTTTCACATAAGCTTCTTGAATATCCAATGATTCATCATGAGTAACAAATGGATATTCTGCATCCATCATCCAAAATTCTGTCAAATGACGACGAGTTTTTGATTTTTCAGCACGGAATACTGGTCCAAAGTCGAAAACACGTCCAAGAGCCATTGCTCCAGCTTCAAGATAAAGTTGTCCTGATTGTGACAAGAAAGCAGAATTACCAAAATAATCTGTTTCAAAGAGTTCTGTTGTGTTTTCAGCAGCATTTCCTGAAAGAATTGGACTATCAAACTTAATGAAGCCATTTTTCGCAAAGAAATCATAACTTGCATAGATGATTGCATTACGCACTTGCATCATTGCCATTTGACGTTTTGAACGCAACCATAAATGGCGGTTATCAAGGAGGAATTCAACGCCGTGTTCTTTTGGTGTAATTGGATAATCATGTGATTGACCAATCACTTCCAAATCAGTCACATCAAGTTCATAACCAAATTTTGAACGTGAATCTTCTTTAACGACACCTGTCACATAAACTGAAGTTTCTTGTGAGAGATGTTTAATTTCATCAAATTTAGCTGTTCCTTCTTCTTCACCAAAGTTTTCAATCATATTTGGTTTGAAAACAACAGCTTGGAAAAATGCTGTTCCATCGCGAAGTTGAAGAAATTGAAGTTTCCCTTTACCTGATTTGTCAGCAACCCAAGCGCCGATTTTTACTGTTTCACCAACGTGGTCCTTGACGTCGATGATTGAAATTAAGTCTTTCATAAATAAGTCCTTCTATATTTTAATTTTATAATTTTTAAATAATACTTTTATAACTTTTCAAGCCAGATTTCTTTTAAAGTTTTTAAATCATCTTTGAATTCTTTAGTGGTTTGCAGCTCATCTTTTTCTAATTCTTCAAGAACTTCCAATTCAAAATCAGCTGTTTTCGCTGCTTTTTCAATGGCATAAGGTAAGCCAATTCCCGTTTTTTTGGCAAATTCAAAACGATTTTTTACACCTGCTAAATCTGGTGCTATATCAATATAGCGTTCATTCGTTTCGAGATTCTTATAAGCAATAACTGCTCCAACTTTTTTTGAAAGTTTATAGGCCGATTTTGCTTCTTTCTTATCGATCATTCATTCATCCAATCTTTTAAACGTGCCACTGCAACTTCTAAATTTTCAAGACTTGTTGCATAGCTCAAGCGAACATTTTCTGGCGAACCAAAACCTGCTCCTGTAACCAAGGCTACACCTGCTTCTTCAAGAATAGCAGTTGTAAAATCAGTCACATCGCTATAGCCCTTCATCGCCATTGCCTTAGTCACTTTCGGGAATAAATAGAAAGCACCATTTGGTTTTACAAGTTCAAATCCTGGAACCTCAGAAAGTTGACCATAAATGATATTTAAACGTTCTTCAAATGCTGCATGCATTATCTCAAAACTATTATCTCTTTCTTCAAAAGCTTCTATTGCTGCGTATTGAGCGACAGCAGTTGGATTAGAAGTCGTTTGGCTCGCAATCTTAGTCATCGTAGAAATAATTTCTGGGTCACCTACAGCTAGTCCAATCCGCCAACCAGTCATTGCAAATGTTTTAGAAACACCATTAATCACTGTCGTTCTTTTCCGAATTTCATCAGATAGACTTGAAATTGCTGTAAATTCCGCTCCATTATAAACTAAACGATGATAAATATCATCTGCCAAAATTAATAAATCATGAGCAAGAGCCCACTCTCCAATGGCTGTTAATTCTTCTTTAGAATAAATCATCCCTGTTGGATTAGAAGGTGAATTGAGTAATAAAATTTTACTTTTACTTGTTCTTGCTCCTTCTAATTGCTCAACCGTAACTTTAAAATTATTCTCTTGCTTGGCTTCTACAATTACCGGATTTCCTCCAGCCATTTTCACTTGGTCAACATAAGAAACCCAGTAAGGAGCAGGAATGATTACCTCATCGTCAGGGTCAACAGTTGCCATAAAGTAAGCATAAAGGGCAAACTTTGCTCCAGCTGTAATCAATATTTCATTTGGTTGAATTTCATAATTATAAAAACGAGTCCAATAATGTTGAACTGCATTTTTTAATTCTGGAAGTCCACCAGCTTGTGTATAAAAGCTTGCCTTGCCATTAGCGATTGCTTCAATGGCTGCTTGACCAATTATTTTTGGTGTTGGAAAGTCTGGCTGACCAAGTGTCAGGTCAATAATATCTCGCCCTTGTGCTTTTAATGCTTTTGCGCGATTTGCCGCAGCAAGAGTGACGGACTCATCCATTTTTAATACAAAATCAGAATTTTTTTTCATATCAACTCTTTCCCTGACTCAAAGTCATAAACTTTAAAACCATTGCTATTATTTACTTCCCAAGCCGGTTTCCCTTTGTAAAGCGCTAAGACAACTGATTTCGTATCTTTTGTCGTTAAGCTTGCTGGTGAAACCCCTTGCGATAATTTAACTTCTTTAATTTTACCAGATTTTTTTGGAATTAGAATTCCAATTTCTTGATTCGCTTTATTAAGGCCAACAATTGAATAAGTCACGGTGTCAGTTGCAGCAATATCAAATCCTGTCGCTTTAACTAAATCTGTTTTTTCTGTGGCAATGTCAATCGCTTGCGCTCGAACGGAATGATAAGGATTTAGACTCTTCCAAAAGAAAAGACTGATAGACAAATAAATGGCTAAAATTATCACTAAAATTCCAATTATAATTTGCGAATGTCGAGTCATTTTTCGCTTTTTCATATTTTTCTTCTTTCAAAATTTGAGAAAATCTTTTTTTCAAAGATTATTTGAAGGCTTATTAGTAAAATTTCTCATGATTAGGAAAAAATAATTTGTCCAATTTCCCATTTTAAGTTTTTGCTTAAACATGTTTTATTATATCAAAAAAATCTTGATTTCGCTGATTGTGTCTAGTAAATTCAGCATTTTTACAGGTAAAGTTTCTGAAAGATTTTTTCGCATTCTTTTGGCGTAAGATTTTCCTGCAAGTCTTTTATCTAATACGACAATACTTGAGTACTGATTTTTACGACGATTTACCCGACCAATGGCCTGACGTAATTTTAAAGTTGCCATTGGAACATTAAAATCATAGAAAGGATTTTCAAACTTTTGCGCATATTTTTTAGTTAAAATATCATCAGGCGTTGCAAAAGGAAGTCTTGGAATAACAAGAATCACTTGATTTTGCTTATCAAAATCGACTCCCTCCCAAAAAGAACCCAAACCTAATAAAATTTTTCCTTCACCTTTATCAAATTTTTTCTTGATTTGGGCTGGACTCCCATTAATATCTTGTGCTAAAATATCAAACCCTTCAGCAGATAATTTCTCAGCAACAAAAGTCAAAGCCATTTTTGAAGTAAATAAGACCACCATTGGCAAATTCAATTTTGAAAGTTCTCCAATTGAATTTGCTGTGTAATCTGCATAATCAATTAAACTTAGATTTTTGATATTAGGCGCATCTGTCACCGTCAGCAATTGCTGATTAGTGGCTTGATTTCCTTCAATTTTGAAAAAGCGATAGTCTGTAAAACCAAGCAAGTCAGGAAATGACGGTTTGTCTTTAGATAATGACAATGTCGCTCCCAACATAAAAAGTTTGGTATTTTTAGGAATCAATCGTTCAAAATTATAGAAATCTTGGTCACTCGCATAAAGCATCCCATTTTCACGCCAGACAATTTGATTATCAGCTTCTAAAAGTGCTGACAGATTTCTCAAGCCAAGTTCATCAGCATCTATCTTTATTTTATTTAAATCAAGCTCTTTTTTATTAAGCTGAAAAACAAGACTTTCTTGAAGCCTTTTGGTCAGCTGGGGATTTTCACTTGTTTCAGCATCAATTTTTATCAGTTCGTCAGTAATTTTTAAAGATTTTTGACCCGCATTTTCCATGATAGGAAATAATTGTTGAGCCTCATCAACAACAAGAACACGATTTTCCAAAAAAGTTTCAGGATAGTCAGCTAAACGTTCAATCAAATAGGCATGATTCACCACTTTAATTTCAGCCTGTTCAGCTTCTTTTTGGGCTTTCAACCAAAAATCTTGTTCATAATGAAGCTGTTTTGTATTGACATAGCCATCATGGCGAATGCCTTCAAAATAGTCATCATTAGTCATGACTTTTGAAACTTCATCCAATTCGCCTGTCCTTGTTTCTGTCAGCCAAATTAAAATTTTCATTTTAAAAATTTCAAAATTTTTGCCGTCAGTATTATTTAATAAAAGCTCAGAAAATTTTCTCAGAGAAATGTAATTTTTAGTCCCAACAATCTTGGCCATTTTTAAACCAAATGTTTTCCCAAGTTTTGGTGCCACATCATTTACTAATTGCTTCTGGAGAACTTTGGTTGCTGTTGAAACGACCAAACCTTTTCCTGAGGCCAAAATTGGCAGTAAATAACCATAAGTTTTTCCAAGTCCTGTCGGTGCCTCAATAAAACTTGCTTGTAAATGTGTAAGCTCTGTTTCCATTAAATGAGCTAATTTTTCTTGTTTTGAGCGAGAAGACAAGCCCAATCTACTGATATTTTCTGAAAAATTTGCTGACAAGGCTGTCAGGGGATTTTTTTTACTGACAGAAGCCCTAAACTTACGTGTCGCAATATTATGAACCACTTTAAAGCCAGCTGGTCGAATTTTTGTTTTATCCAACTGCTCTTGTAAAAAAGTTTTACTTTCAAAAAGTAAATTGTCCGAATGTCTAAGCAACTCTTCCAAAACGCTTCTTGGTAACTTTTGGATTTTCGCTTCTATTTTCAGCAATAATTCAGCTGTAGCATACGCATCCGAAACTGCGGCATGCGGATGGTCATGTGCCAAATCTAACTTTTCGCTCAATGATTCTAAACCATATTTTTCAAAAGTTGGATAAAAAACACGCGCCAAATCGACTGTATCGACACGCAACATTTCATTAAATTCCAAGCCAGCATTAAGAAAACTTTTTTCTAAAAGTCCATAATCAAACCTAGCATTATGAGCAACAAAAACACTGTCTGTCAGTAATTCTCGTACTTTTGCAGCAACTTCTGAAAACTCAGGAGCCGTCTTTAACTGTTTATCTGACAAACCTGTCAGTTCACTAATCCTTGGAAGCAAAGGTTCATGTGGATTGACTTCAGTGGAAAAAGTTTCAACAATTTCTCCATCTTCAACAAGAACAATCCCAATCTGTATAATTTTATTTTCACTACTATGAGCATCGGTCGCTTCCAGATCCACCACAGCATATCGAGTCATATTTTTCACCTATTTCTTACAGTTTTCTTTAAGTTCATAAGTCATCAAAATTTGCTGACAGACTTTCAATAGAGAACTTCTATTTCTGTCAGTAATTTTTTCCACTATTTTAAAGAAATTCACTTCATCAATTATACCATAAACCATTTTTTAACAGTTTTCTTTTTACAAATTGACAAAATAAGAGTAAAATTAAAATATAGATAAAAACTTATGAAGGAGTCGCCTATGTTAGATAACTATAAGAAAATCCTTGTTGGTATTGATGGTTCGGTAGAAGCTACTAAAGCTTTTGACAAAGCAGTTGCAACAGCACTTCGTAACGATGCTGAACTCGTTATCGCTAACGTCATTGACCTTCGTGCCTTCCAATCTATCTCAGCCTATGATTCAGTTGTTGCTGATGATACACACAAAGGTGCTGAAAACCTCATTAATGACTTTGCTGACGAAGCAAAAAAAGCTGGCGTTAAAAAAGTCAAAACTCGTGTTGAATTCGGTTCTCCAAAAGTCATGCTTGGCCAAACTCTTCCAAAAGAAGAAGAAATTAGCCTCATTGTTCTTGGAGCTACTGGTCTTTCTTACATTGAACGTATCTTTATCGGTTCAGTGGCGGATTACATTATCAAAAATGCACCATGCGATGTCCTCGTCGTTCGTCAATAAAATAAAAAAGCGGAGCCTCTTAAGGCTCCGTTTTTTTATACCTCAAATACAATCTACACTCGTTTAACTTCTAAAATATGAGGAGTAATTTTATCCATTTCAATAATAGTAATTTTTAAATTATCAAATTCGAAAATCTGACCCACCTCAAGTGACTCATTTTGCTCTAGTGAATAATTTGTAATAAACCCACTAATCGTTTTACTTAAATTATTTTGAGCCAAATCAATATTAAACAGTTCTTCAAATTCAGATAAAAGCAATTTACCATCTACCTGATAAGTAGTCGGAGAAAGCTTTATTACCAATTCTTTCTCATGATCTTCTTCATCCTGAATATCACCAACTAACTCTTCAAGAATATCCTCAATTGTCACAAGTCCACTTGTCCCACCATACTCGTCCAATAGAATAGCAAAATGTTTATGCTCTTTTTGCATCTCTGAGAGTAATAACTTTACGGGAATAGTATCAATAAATATAATAGGTTCTTGCATGATTTTCTTTATTTCTTGACCTGGAGCAGTTAAATACTCTTTAATCAAATTTTGGAGCGTAACATAGCCTAGAATATCATCTTTAGTTTTAGCAATAATAGGGAAACGAGTGTGCCCTTTTTTAATCGCAAATTTTAACGCTTCTTCAATCGAAACATCAACGGGAATCGTCTCCATATCTAATCTCGACACCATGATATCCTTAGCTATCAAATCATCAAATTCAAAGACATTGTTGAGATATTCGTACTCTTTTTCGTTGATTTCCCCTTTAATAAAACTTTGATTAGCAATTAAAATTAACTCTTCTTCTGAATGGATTTCATCACCTTCAGTAGCCAAACTTAAATTAAACAATTTACCAATTGAACTTGCTGAAGCATTTAATAACCACACAAAAGGATAGGTAAGTTTATAAAAATAATGGAGCGGAGCAGCAACCGTTAAGACAACTCCTTCAGTTTTTGTAATACTTAAAGATTTTGGAATAAGTTCTCCGATTACCACATGAACAAAAGTAATTAATAAAAAGGCTAAAATAATAGACAAGCTGTCTAATAACACAGAAGGTAGAGGAACATAAGACAAGAGGGGAGCTAAAATACTATGCATCGTACTTTCACCTACCCACCCAATTGCTAACGAAGTCAAAGTGATTCCAAGTTGACAGGCACTTAAATAAGAATCAAGGTGATTGACGATATTAAGTGCTAATTTTGCCCTTTTATTATTTTCTTTTTCTAATGTTTCTAAACGACTTTTACGTATTTTTACCAGCGAAAATTCAGCCGCAACAAAAAATGCCGTAAGAAAAATCATTAAAACTATTATAAATAAATTTAAAATCACTATTTTTTCCTTAATTTCTCTCTATTATTTCTCGAATTTCTTTTTAGGATTGCTATACTTAAAACTAATATTTAAAAAATACTTCTTGAATTCAAAGAACTTAATGACTATCCCTCCTATTTACTCGATTAAATATTTATCAATTTAACTCTAAAATATCTTCCTCATTGACAATAGGAAAGTTTTTAAATTCCTTCTCATTTTTCAAGGATTCTGACAAACTTATTTTCCTGATTCTTTGATTACCATAAGTTGAAAAATAATAACTTAGAGTTTCTGAGCACATATATGCCGAATAACAAGTGAAATCATTTGCTCCATGCTCAGTTATAACAATTCCTTTTGGAATACTTACAGATTCTAATATATGATGACAAAGCGTAATAGCGGCTAATTCATTACTTGGTTTCTCAGCGTAGTTTTTTAAATAAGCTGTTCTAACAAATCTTGAAGGAGGCGTAAAATCTCCTGGAAAGCCAAAAGTACCTGAACCTTGACTAAATGGTTTTAATGTCTTTCCTAATAGTTCGATACTTTCTTTTTGATTAGGTGTAAAAGAAAGATAATTTCTTAAATTAGTTTCGTGCCATTGGTAATCTGGACTATTTGTCATCACTCCAATTGAATCTTTTATAATTGAAAGTCCACCTTGCCTTGGTTCAATAATCAAACTTTGACCACTAGAATCAGAAAAAATAAAATGTAAAGGAGGCGTAAGACCTAAGGTTGGATTAGTATCATTAATAATAACAAATTTCTTATCAAATAAATCAATGATTTCTTCTAAATTACTAGCTTGAGTGAGGACCGTTGGAATAACCATATCAGGTGAAATTCCCTTTTGATTTTTTTGGATATTCTCACTATAGTCAGCATAGCCTGGGAAATACAAAGTCGCACCCATTAACCCTTTTTCGTTGATTCCATCAAAGAGTACTGGATGCCCCTCTTCCATCGCACCCATCCCTAAACAAGCATAGGATGTTTCAATTGTCTCTTCATTAGAGTGGGCAATTCCTATCTCCTTGTTTCTTGGAATAAAAAGAATTTGTTCCGCCATTCTATTTGAAAATCCATTGTACGAGAAAGAAAATGTTTATTATCTTGACTCTCTAGTGTAAAACTACTACATCCAATCATCTTTTGTACCTCCAATGTATTCTATTAACTTAATTATACATCAATTAGCAAAAGAGTTCAAAATCACTTTTTTATGATTTATAATTTAAATAGAGGCTTTGAAAATGCTCGATATAATCCTTCTCAAGTGAGAGTCCTTCACTTAAGTAGCCCTCAAAAGAACCAAAATTTTCATTCATTATTTCTCTGGCATGAAATAAATAGTTCTTATCCACAGTAAGAGCAATCTGTAATCCCTCGATTTGGTCTTCAGTGAGTTTTTCTTTCAATGAATTGATAATTTCTTGATTCACCTCTTTGCGAGCAATATTCGTTTTGAGATAATCCTTCAGAATCTCCTCATCAGAAGCTCCTGCCAGTCTTAAAAGCAAGGCAGCAGCAAATCCAGTTCTATCTTTTCCAGCAAAACAATGAAAATAAACAGCTTGTTTTTGCTCTAAAAGATCCAGTAAAAAAGCTCGATATCCTTCTAAAGCAGACTTACTGATGACGATACTTTCATAAGTTTTCATCATCGCTTCACTAATATCTGTGGCATTAATAATCATATCCTGTAAAGAGCCATTATTTCCTGAAGTTTCAGAAGCTAAAATATCTATATTTTCATATTTAATTCCTTTGAGTTCAACATCTGGTTGAGTAGTGACCTCTTCTTGCCCCCTAAAATCATAAATTTTCCCAATTTGGAATTTATTCGTAAGAATTTTTTTATCCTCAGCTGTTAAATCGGTCAACTGACCTCCTCTAAAAAATATATTCTTTTTTAGTCCGGATTCTTTTGAGTTTTGTGCCTGAATATCTCTAAAATTTACTAGCATATTGCCCCCTCGATTAATTATTAGTTAGGCTTATTATAGCATTTTTAAATTAATTAATTTTTAAATTCGTAAGTTCAAATCTTAAAAATCATCAAACAAAAGAAGCTCAAATCATAAATTTGAGCTTCTTTGACTTTAGAATTGCGAAAACTAAAGTGAGGGTATTTTTACAAAAAAAACTTGTAAACAAAAGTTAAACAAAACTATTTGGTTGCCATCTTATCAGATGAAACACCAATTTCTGACCAAGTATTCATTGCACCATAGTCAAGCGTCATCCCAACTACCCGTTTGTTAACTGGGGTATAGTTGATAGCATAAGCCGTTGGAATAACATAGGCCTTTTTATTCATATCTTCTTGATATTTAATAAAAGCAGCTTTACGATAAGTTGAATCCTCAGCTTTGGTCGAGTCAATATCATTCAAATCTTTTGTAATTTCAGGGTCATTAAAGTGACCAAAGTTATAAGGTGCTGCTGCTGAGAACAAATCTTGTTGAGAAGGCTCTCCTGAGAGTGACCATGCACCGTCAGTGATATCCCAGTCATCTGAACCTGGCGGAGTCATCATATGGTCAGCCCAAGAATTAAATTCCATCAATTTACCATGATAAAGACTAACTTTCACACCAATTTTCTTCCATTGTTGAATGTAATTTTGAGCAATCGTTTCTTGATTAGCGTCACCTACACGAGCCGCATAAACAAGCGATAATTCTTTTCCATCTTTTTCACGGTAGCCTGTAGATTTATTCAATTTCCAACCGTCTTCATCTAAAAGTTTATTCGCTTTATCAAGGTCTTGTTTTTCATAACCTTTAACTGACGGGCTAGTAAATTCTTTGAAGATTGGTGGAATCAATCCATTAGCAGGTGTGGCAAGTCCATTAGAGAATTTTGCTTGAACTGCTGCGACATTTCGAGCATAACCAAGGGCTTCACGAACATTTTGATCTTGCAAAGGTGTTTTGCGGTCTTGAACACTAATTGACTTTTTCACATCATAGTGACCAAGATTATAATACATCAAACTAATATATAATTCTTGTTGACCCAAAACTTTATAGCCTTTGACATCTTTCACCTGTTTATACTGGCTTGCGCGCATATCATTGATATAATCATATTTGTGAGCAGAAAGGGCCGCGACTGATTTAGCGGTTGATACAATTTCATAAGTAATTGAATTTAATTTTGGTTTTTCACCCCAATAGTAAGGATTTGGGACATATTTAATAGATTCACCAGCAACAACATTTTCCGGTTTAAAAGGGCCTGTAACCAAAGGTTTTGTTGTCGATTTTGGACTAGAAGCCAAATCTTTAGGGGCGACATCTTTCAAATATTGATAAGGAGCTACAGTCTCAAGAAAATAACCATTTCCTGTTTGATTCATTCCAGGCGTCATTTCTTTAAATTGAACCTTGATGACTTTTCCGTTTTCACCGTCTGGGAAAGTAATCCCTGAGATTGTTTTAGCTTTACCCGCATGATAATCACTCAAGCCAACAATATTTGCCAGAGAATCAGTCCAACGGTCGGAACCATAAGCAGGATTAGCGGTAAGCTCATAACTGAACTCATAGTCTTTAGCTGTCACTTCTGAGCCATCAGACCATTTCAAATCTTTACGCAAGGTAATCGTTGCTGTTTTTGCATCTTTGTCAAGACTTACATTAGCAGGCCCACCATTGATATATTTAAATGAACTGTTGGTAAAGAAGAGACCATCTTGCCCACCACCAGGACCAGACATAGAACCAAAGGTAGCGTCATCTGAAAGTGGAGCCAACCATTCAGCTTTCATTGGTGAGTCACTTTGATAAGCGATTTTTAAATTTCCACCTTTGATTGCCTTGTCCGGGTTTTGATAAGCAACATCAAAATTCCCCGCTTTTAATTTTTTCGTACTTGTACTTGAGCTTTGGTTAGAGCCACAAGCACTTAAGAGGGCAGCTGCTAAAACTACACCACTTGCCAATAAAGTTACTTTTAATTTTTTCATCTTAGTTTCTCCAATAATTTCTTTTTATTTCTTACTTCAATATAATATTTAATTTATCATATCCATTTTTAATAGATAAACATTTTTATCACTCTTGAATGTTGTTTATCTTGTAGCTTGTCTTTGGTCAGCCACTCGTCTTAGCGCATTTCCAATAAAGATAATGGCAAGCACCACAATTAGGATGACCACTGTTGCTGGAACCCAAGTCCAAGGCTTATCAGTCATTGTTTCTGGATTAGTCGCTTCATTTATCATTGTCCCCAAAGATGGTGTCCCTGCTGGAAGTCCAAAACCTAAGAAAGAAAGCCCTGTTTCTAAACCAATATTTCCAGCAAAAACAAGCGTTGCTTCAGCAATGACTAAGGTGGACAAGTTGGGCCATATTTCCCGAAACATAATTTTAAAATCAGAGGTTCCCGAAGTTTTTGATGCTCGAACATAATCTCGATTGACTTCTGTCATTGTTCTTGCCCGAATCAGACGCGTTGTCCCTATCCAACTAAAGATACTGATAATCCCAATCAAAGACCAAGAATTAAACCGTGGAATGATAGTTACAAAAACAATAATGATCATCAATGATGGTAAAATCATGACAAAATCAGTGAAACGCATGAAGATTAAATCAAATCTTCCGCCAAAGTAGCCCGTAATTACCCCTAAGATATTTCCTACAACTAAAGTAATAAGTGTAACTGCAAAAGCGATATTGAAAGAGTTTCGTGCAGAAATCATCAGCATCATGATGATATCTCGACCACCATTATCAGTTCCCAGTAAATGTCCATTTGTCAGTGGCGCCAGATATTGGTCCATGATATTCACATCAACATAAGTTGATTGTTTTAAAAACATCGAGTAAATATAAACGATTAGAAAGACAGCAACTAGGAAAAGTGCTGAAATCAGTGCTAATTTGTCATTCTTTAGTTCTTCTTTGATTGAGTGAACTAATGATAAAGAATTTTTGTGTTTTTTTTCTGTCATTTTCACTCCTTATTGAATCCGAATTCGTGGGTCAACCATTGCCATGATAATATCCGACAGGAGGGCTCCAAGAAGTCCCAAAAAACCATTTAATAAAATCAAAGCCGTAATCATTGAATAATCTCGCCCAGTGATTGAAGTAATAAAAAGTTGTCCTAAGCCAGGATAGCCAAAAATTGTTTCAGCAAAGATTGCTCCTCCCAAGAGTCCAGTAATCACAAATCCAAAATTAGAAGCAATTGGTAATGAGGCATTTCTCAAAATATGACGTCTAAAAATCACTTTTTCCTTAACCCCTTTGGCTCGAGCCGTTCGTACATAATCTTGTGTTTGTTCATCTAAAATTCCTGAGCGGAAGTAAGTAAAGATTCCAACTGTTCCAAAGACCGCCAAACTAAAAGCCGGAAGAATCATGTGATAAATCTTACTAAAGAAAACAGGAATGGTTCCCATCGCATTTGGACTTACCGTCCCACCTGTCGGAAACCAATTAAGACTATAACCAAAGATAAAGATAATCAAGAGATAGAATACGTAAGGTGGAATACCAAAAGTAATTGAATTATAGGTCAACCACAATTGGTCTTGCCATTTTCCTTCATTTCGAGCTGCAACTATTGACATCGGAATAGCAAATAAGTAAGTTAAAATAACTGACAAAAGTGACATCCAAAAAGTATTAACCGCTCTATGTCCAATGACAGTCATCACGGGCTCTTTGAGATTATAGGACATTCCTAAATTCCCATGTATGGCATTCCCTAGCCACCTGAGATACTGCTCCCACCAAGGGTCATATAAACCCGCTGCCCGTCTTAATGCCTCAACTTCATGTGGGTCAGTATGAGGACCAATTAAACCCGAAAATGGATCACCAGGCATCAATTTAGCAAAGAAGAAAATAAGAATACTCAAGATAAATAATTGAGGAATCATCAATAAAATACGTCTAATAATTACTTTCCACATTTTCCCCTCCTTTTGGCAAAGCAGCCCAATGACTTTCACTTAATTTTTGTAAGGGCAAAGCGTGTCCGTCTTTATCATAAAAGTTTGCTTTTTTATCCTCAAAGTCTTGTTCAACTTTTAGACGGTTTTTCCGATTTTCCGCTCTTCTTGAAACATCAATCGAAGGGATAGCAGATAAGAGTCGTTTAGTATAAATGTGCTGTGGCTCATCAAAAATATCTCTTCGTGTTCCTTTTTCGACAATTCGACCATTGTGCATGACTGCAATATTATCGGTCATATGGCGGACAACCCCTAAATCATGAGAAATAAAAAGAAATGCAATTCCCAAGTCTTTTTGAATGAGCTTCATGAAATTCAAAACCTGAGCTTGAACAGATAAGTCTAATGCCGAAACTGGTTCATCTGCCACAATTAACTTAGGATTAGTAGCAACTGCCCGTGCGATTCCAATTCTTTGTTGTTGACCTCCAGAAAATTGGAAAGGATACTGTTCTAAAGCTTGTTTAGGTAGTCCAACAATATCCAATAATTCATGAATCCGTTTATTTTCTGTCTTAGCATCTAATTTTTCAAAATTTCGAATAGGCTCCGCAATGATATCGTAAATTGTTTTCCGTGGATTCAAACTCGAAAATGCATCTTGAAAAATCATTTGAACATCTTTATTGTATTTGAGGTGGTTTCTTATCTTTTTTTTGCTGACATCTTGTCCTTTGTAAATCAATTGTCCTGATGTCATTTGTTCTAAACCAACAATTGTTTTGCCAATCGTTGATTTTCCAGAGCCAGATTCACCAACTAAACCCACAGTTTCTCCTTCATGAATCGTTAAATCTACTCCATCAACGGCTAAAACATTATCTGTCACTCGATTAAAGAAACCAGATCGAATAGGATAATAAACTTTTAAGTCCTTTAAATTAAGAATTTCGCTCACTTTTCACCCCCTTTCAATTTTTGATCTGGAAATTCAAATTTTTTCCAAGCCTGACCTCGAACAAAATGATTTAGAGAAATTTCAGTCATTTTTTCCGAAATTACTTTTTGAGCTTCTTCTTTCATCCAAGGCACTCGAGCGAGAAATAAATCTTTGTCATATTCAATTTCTGACAGAGAAGGCACAGACCCTGGAATCACATATAAATCATCCGAAACGGTTTCGGCAGATGGATTTGAACGCAAAAGTGACCGGGTGTATGGATGTTTGGGATTTTGAAAAATCTCTTCAACAGAAGCTTTTTCGACGAGTTGTCCAGCATACATCACCGCCACTGTATCGGCAACCTCAGCAACAACTCCTAAATCATGAGTAATTAGAATAACCCCAGCATTCTTCTTCTTTTGTACTTCTAAAATCAAGTCTAAAATCTGAGCTTGAATGGTAACGTCTAAAGCAGTCGTTGGCTCATCAGCAATAATCAAATCTGGGTCATTGGCAATGGCTATTGCAATCATTACTCTTTGTCTCATCCCGCCTGAAAGTTGGTGAGGAAATTGATTAACGACTCTTTTAGGATTTGGAATTCCTACTTGTTCTAAAAGTTGAAAGATTCTACTTTCATACTGATTTTCTGGATAAACATCATGCACGGCCAACATTTCCTTGATTTGCTGCCCAATTTTCATCAATGGATTAAGCGCAGTGAGTGGATTTTGAAAAATCATTCCAACTTTACTTCCTCGAATACTTGCCATGGAATCACCCGTTTTACCAATCACTTCTTCATCATCCAATAAAATGGAGCCTGTAATTTGAGTTTGATTTGGGTTATGTAATCCCATAACAGCAGTTGCAAAAGTTGACTTCCCAGAACCTGATTCCCCAACAATGGCTAAAACTTCACCACGTCTAAGCCTTAAATCAATATCATAAATTGCTTTTTGAAATTTACCAGCAATCCGAAAAGCAACACTCACTTGTTTTGCTTCCAAAATATTTTCACTTTCCACATTTGCCTCCATCCTGTATTCTTATTTATACTAAATGTCTTTTATTGAAAACAAATTACTTTTGTTTCAAAACAAGGACTTACGATATTATATTCTTTTTTATTAATTTTTGCAACAATTTAGTATATTCGGAATAAAAAAACACTCCCCTAATGTCATAATTAAGAGAGTGTCTGCTTAAAATATAAAAAATCTGCTAGAAAACCAGCAGATTTTTTAAGATAATTATTTAGCCAAAGCTTTTTTTGCTTCTTCAGCAAGTGCAGTAAATGCAGCAGCATCAGCGATTGCGATGTCAGCAAGCATTTTACGGTTTACTTCGATATCAGCTAATTTCAAACCGTGCATCAATTTGCTGTATGAAAGACCATTCATACGTGCAGCTGCGTTGATACGTGCAATCCACAATTTACGGAAGTCGCGTTTCTTTTGACGACGATCGCGGAATGCGTAGTAGTATGAATTCATGACTTGCTCTTTAGCAGTCTTGAAGAGTTTATGTTTAGCTCCGTAGTAACCTTTAGCGAGCTTTAAAATACGTTTACGGCGTTTGCGAGTTGCAACGCTACCTTTAACACGTGCCATGTGTGTTCTCCTTTAATTCTTAGTAGATTTCAATTTTGTCATAATGACAAATTTATTTTTTTATTGAGTTGGAGCAAGAAAATTAGATGACTTATTTCATTGTCCCTCTTAGTCGCTTACGCTCCTGCGAGGATTGCTCCAATGCAGCGAACAATGTCCGCTTAACGCATTGTCGCAACCATGCGACGGATACGTTTGAAGTCCCCTTTAGAAACCATAGAAGATTTACGAAGTTGACGACGTTGTTTTACAGTTTTACCGTGGAAACGGTGAGAAGTGTAAGCACGGAAGCGTTTAAGACCGCCGTTACCTGTACGTTTGAAACGTTTAGCAGATGCGCGGTGAGTTTTTTGTTTTGGCATTGTAATTCTCCTTAATTTATATCAGTTGGCAGAAAAAAATATTCTGCACCTCTATTCATTTTAAACATTCGTTTTCAATGAATAGAGAGGTGAAAGGTTAACCTTTCAGATGGTTGTCTTGTTAAGACCTATTTTTTAATAGGTGCAAGTTGCAAGAACATTTGACGACCATCCATTTTGGCTCTTTGTTCAACAACAGCAACTTCTTTTGTTGCTTGCGCGAACTTGTCCATTACTTGACGCCCCACATCTTGGTGAGTAATCATCCGACCTTTAAATCGGATTGAAACCTTAACTTTATCGCCTTTTTCAAGAAACTTGATGGCTTGACGAAGCTTTGTATCAAAGTCGTTTTGGTCAATTACTGGTGACAAACGGACTTCTTTTACAGAAACAACAGCTTGTTTTTTCTTTGCTTCTTTTTGTTTTTTCTTTTGCTCAAACATGAATTTTGTATAATCCATGATTTTTGCAACAGGTGGTTCTTGGTTTGAAATTAAAACCAAGTCCATGTTAAGATTTTCAGCTTGCATTAGCGCCTCAGACGTTGGTGTGACACCTAATTGTTCACCCTCAGCGCCAATGAGACGAACCTCACGAGCACGGATTGCACCGTTCATCATAGGTTTTCTATTGTCTTGTTTAGCTATGTTCGTTCTCCTTCTAATATGATGTGAAAGTTGACTAAGGTTTAGGCAACTTCTTTTTTAAAGAAAAACAAAAGCGGAACGACAATCTCGCCCCGCTCATGAAAACATTCGTTTTTGAATAATTCCATTCGTTTGCCCAGGGCTATAACCTCTAAGGCGAGAAGCGGGTGCTTCTGCTTTTCAACTCTATTATTCTATCAATTATTTAAAGACTTGTCAAGTCCTAATTTTTTTAATTATTTATAGTAAAATTTATCTATAATTCTGATTATAATTCTAATTTTTTGACACTTATAGAATACAATTTTAGAATATGGCTTTAATCTTGTCAATTCAGCATTTTTTCTATAATTTCAAACACCATATCATTCAATAAAATGAAAATAAAATGATAAAATGATAAAATGATTATAATAAACTAAAATTATCGAAAGGAGAATAAAATGTCAGATATTCAACTCATTACAATTTTTAATACCAGTGCTACAGAAACTCCCAATCAACTCAAAACCTATCAAGTGATGGATGACAATTCTCTACGACTTTTTCAAGTGTCATCTGCATCAAATTAAAAATAGAAAGGATTATCTATGACTCCACTAGATTTAACTCATCTTACTGAAGATATCAAAAAAACAAAAAACTGGTCAATTCATCGGAAAAGAATGTATGCCATGGGTTTAATGCATGAGCTTTATATTACTGATGGTTCAAATAACGAAAATGAACATTCAATTATTCCTGCAAGTGACCGTTTGTTAACTGCGCAATTGGTCAGTGAAGTTCTTGACCAGCTGATTGAATATGATGAAATTTCAATTTTTGAGGAAATGGTCGAAAATCATAAAACAACTTGTCCCTCTATTCAATTTTCACATATTTTATCTTTTGATGACCAAGCGGGCATCCAATATATTTTAAATTCTAATAGTTGGTTAAAGGTTTTACGTGGTTCAAATAACATAGCTCTTGTTATTACTGGTAATCTTGTTGGTGATTTTACTTTTTACCTTGAAAGTCCTAACGAAACTTTTGAAGAAAAAAAGATTACTTTTAACAAAAATGGAATTTATCGGTTGTCTAACAAGCCTATTGACAGACTTTATTTAACTGCTGACTCTTTAAAACTAGTCCAATAATAAAAAACGGTTAATCACCGTTTTTTTCTATAAATGAATCAAAAAAATCTTGAATGTTTGTAAATTCATAATCAGCAATCGTTTCTTTTTCAGGTCCAATATATGCTGTCTTCATTCCCAACTCTTGGGCGGGTTTGATGTCATGTTCGAGAAGATCTCCAACCATTAAGGTCTCAGACGCTTGGAAATTTTCTTTGGTGAGCACATTTTTAAAGGCACGCGCATCTGGTTTCAGATAGCCTGTTTCACCAGAGATGTAAGCCGAAAATAATTTTTCAACTTGAGAACGACGTAATTTTTCTCTCTGCTCCACATGACCCCCATTACTTAATAGGGCAAGTTTGTAGTTTTTGGAAAGGTTTTTTAGATTTTGGATGAGTTGTTCATCAGGCTCTATCAATTCAAACAATCTATTCAAGAATTTTTTGAAAAAGCCTGTAAGATAATTTTCATCGACTTTCAAATCAAAATATTCGATAGTCAAACTTAATCTTTCTTCTCTTAGCTCTTCAATCGTCATTTTTCTTTGATGGACTTGTGGCCAAAGCAATTCATCAAATTCATGGTATTTCTCCATGAAATGATTGAGTTCTTGGTCAGTAAATGGTCCTAATTGTTCTGAAAAAAGTTGGCGGTGAGCTAATTCCCAATATTTTTCTTTAAAAGGGAAAAGTGTATTGTCCCAATCAAAAATAATATTTTTTATTTCTGTCATCTCTTTCCTCATTCCTTGTTTAAGCCTATTTTATCAACTTTTAAAGTATTCCACAAGAAAAAAAGTTACTGACGAAAATTTTAAGTTGCTTCCTCAGTGCCAAAACACAAGGACTCTCCCCAAAATTTTCTGTCAGTAACTTTTTGTCAGTAAAATTTAAATTTTTAATTATTTTCCTTCAAGGTAAACCATGAGAATACTGATGTCAGCAGGATTTACACCTGAAATCCGACTCGCTTGTCCCAGCGTTTCTGGATTTATTTTTTTGAATTTTTGACGGGCTTCAGTAGCAATTGAGTCAAGCTTATCCCAATCCATATTTTTAGGAATTCTTTTCGCTTCCAAGCGATGCATTTTGTCCACTTGATCCATTGCTTTTTTGATGTAACCTTCATAAGTAATTTCAGTTTCAATCAATTCAATGACGGTACGGTCAATCTTTTCTGGTGCTTGTCCAATAAAATCGATGACTTCATTGTAGTGAACTTCAGGTCGTTTTAAAAATTCTGCACCGGTCAGCGCATCTTTAATTGGTCCAAAGCCCAATTTTCCTAATTTTTCTTGTGTGTCAGGCAAAGGTTTGAGTTTTTCTGAATTCAATCGTTTCATTTCACGATCAAATTGAGCCATTTTTGCTTGGTAATGTTCCCATTGTTCATCTGAAACAAGGCCCACTTGACGGCCAATTTCAGTCAAACGGCGGTCAGCATTATCATGGCGAAGAATTAAACGGTATTCTGCACGTGATGTCAAAAGACGATATGGTTCCAGCGTTCCCTTAGTTACCAAATCATCAATCATTACCCCAATATAGGCTTCACTACGTTTTAAGATAAATTCAGGCTTTCCTTGAACTTTAAGGGCTGCATTTATTCCAGCTACTAAGCCTTGCCCTGCTGCTTCTTCATAGCCTGAGGTCCCGTTGGTTTGTCCCGCAGTAAATAGTCCAGAAACCAATTTTGTTTCAAGTGTTGGACGGAGTTGATGAGGCATCACCACATCGTATTCTATAGCATAACCCGGACGCATCATTTGAGCATTTTCAAGTCCTGGAATTGATTTAACTAAATCAAATTGGACATCTTCAGGCATTGAAGTTGAAAGGCCACCGATATAGACTTCTTCTGTATTCCGTCCTTCTGGTTCAAGGAAGAGTTGATGACGAGGTTTGTCAGCAAAGCGAGTAATTTTGTCTTCTATTGAAGGACAGTAACGTGGCCCTACTCCTTTAACAATTCCTGAAAAGAGTGGTGCTCGGTGTAAATTATCACGCAAAATAGTATGACTATTCTCAGTAGTATAAGTGAGCCAGCATGGAATTTGATCTTTTAGATAATTTTCATCAGAGCTCATAAAACTAAAATGATTAGGCGCTTCATCACCTGGTTGAATTTCTGTTTTATCGTAATCAATAGAACTTGCCAAAACGCGTGGAGGAGTTCCGGTTTTAAAACGACCAATTTCAAATCCAATTTCACGTAAATTATCTGCTAGACCAATTGATGAAAGAGAGTTATTGGGTCCTGAAGAATATTTAAGTTCTCCAATAATAATTTCACCACGTAAAGCTGTTCCTGTAGTAATAATTACTGCCTTAGCACCATATTTAGTTCCTGTCGAAGTCTTGATTCCGATGACTTTTTTCTTTTCTTCATCAAGAATAAGTTCTTCAACCATTCCTTGACGGAGTGTCAAATTTTCTTGGTCAGAAACTGTATTCTTCATTGAAGCGGCATATTCATCTTTATCGGCTTGAGCACGAAGAGCTCGAACTGCTGGACCTTTTCCGGTATTAAGCATTTTCATTTGAATATAAGTCTTATCAATGTTGCGACCCATTTCACCACCGAGCGCATCAATTTCTCTGACAACAATTCCTTTAGCTGAGCCACCAATTGATGGATTACATGGCATAAAGGCAACCATATTAAGATTAATAGTCATGAGTAATGTTTTAGAGCCCATCCGTGCAGCTGCTAGTGAAGCTTCAACCCCTGCATGTCCTCCTCCAATGACAACAACATCATAATTTTCTTGAAAATTCATTTTTTACTACGAATTTTTTAAATTCGCCTTTCTTTATATTTTGATAAAAGTTCTTGCAAAAATACTGACAGAGTTATTAATCATTCTTTTACTGACAGCTTTTATAGTCCTTAATTAGCCTTGTTAAAAGCTGTCAGTAAATATTTTGCAAATAAAAAAGCCAAAGCTGTGAAAAATATGTCAAAAAATCCTCTCATCAGTTGCTGACAGAAAATAATCACAATTGATTTTTCTGTCAGTAACTTTTAAAAGTCCCTTGTCATATTTTCCCGAGCTTTGACCATCGAGTTCTTATCTAAGATAATGATATTTTAACTCATTTTAAACATTTTTTCAAGACTATTTTCTTATCATATTAAATCTTAGACTGTTTTTAAAAGATTTCTTCCAATTCACGGTATAAAACTTGCTCAATGATATCTTGAGCAGACATATAATCATTAAAAAGAATGATACGATCTTTCTTCTTGTCAGTAGGATCATATTGACCTGCGTAATCAATTTTACCATTAGCTAATCTTACTGGAATAGCACTCCCTTGTGGATAAATACCTATAAACTTCCCTGAGTTAATTCCTTCACCTATCAATTTCAAATAAGGTAGCTCATTTTCAGAACTCACGCCTTCCAAAGTTAAGTCATATTGTTGACCCTCAAAAGTTGCTGAAGGACCTGAAATAACAAGAGTTTTAGTTTTCTTAGCAATTGAGCTATTCTTCCAAAGACCTGATAGTGTCATAAAATTTTCTTTTTTGATTTCTTTGGTGTTTATTTTGATTCCTGTATTATTTGTTTCTGTTTTATTTTCAGTCGAATTTTGTGTGCTTGCTGTTGAATTCGATAGTGAATGCTCTTTAGATTGTTCCTGAACATTATGAAATAATGCCAGTCCAAGAACTGCGATAAGTAATATTAAAAATCCATCTAATATAATTAACGGTTTCTTCATAGCGCCTCCTAACATTAGATTTATATTATAAAATAATTATAATATAATTTCAAGTTTCTTACCAATGAAATGCTTACGATTATTCTATTAGAACAAAAGAAAGCTTACTCAGTCAGTAAACTTTCTCATTTTTTAATTTTCAGTTTTCATGGAACAGAAACGTTCTGGGAGTTCTCCAGATTTTTTACTATAACCTGAGCGCTTTTTCTCTAGCGGAATCGCATGCCAGTCTTCCAACAAAGCAATGCTGTGATAGCGCTGTAAATAACCTACACAGTCTTCACACCATTCTTCATCTCCGTTTTTCCAAAATGCTGTTTGCAAGCCAGACTTGCTAGTGAACTCTTTAAAATTCTCAGCCATTTCAAACCATTCTTTTTTATAACATTTTAAAGCTTTATAAAAATCATCAAACTCATCTACTGAAACTATATCTTCTTTCCAGCCGTCGAAGAACCACCATGGTTCATCGGTGCCGTACATTGTAACTACTCTATACATCTCTTCTTCTTTCCGCTGATTTTTTCTTTGTATCTTTGCATACCTATTCTAGCGGATTTTTTTCTTTTTTTAAAATAATTTGCTTAATACTTTGATCTTTGTAATTAATAAACTTTAAACCAGATCTGCTTCAATTGTTTGAAGGGAAAAGTCCCAAAATTCTTGAAGTCGCTCTTTTTGTTGCGTTAAATGGAGAATTCCAACAACAGCTTCAAAACCCGTTGATATTCTGTAAGTAACAACATCGGTATTTTTGGCCGTCGTTTTAGAATGAGCATTGCGCCCTCTTTTAAAATAAGTCAATTCATATTCAGTCAAAAAATCAACTTCATCCATTGCAGAAATAATTTTTGCTTGTGCTTTAGCTGACACAAATTTCGTTGCATTTTTTTGAAGCATGGCGGGCTTTGTCAGGCCTTTATCTAATAAGTACTCACGCACAAAGACCTCATAAATCGCATCCCCAATATAGGCCAATGCAATACCATTCAAAAGTTCTGCTTGTTGCTTATTCACGATGCCACCGTACCCCGTCTTTTGTATCTTCAAGAACAATACCTTGAGCTTTCAAAGCGTCACGAATTTCATCTGACTTCGCAAAATCACGGACTTCTCGTGCCAATTGTCTTGCTTCAATCATGGCTTCAATTTCGCTGTCCAAACTTTGCTCAAATTCAAATTTAATCCCTAAAATTTCTAAAACTTGGTCAAAAAATTCTTTGACCTCAGGCCCACCGTTTCCTTTATTAACCCAAGAAACAAAGTCATAAAAAACAGTCATTCCATTGGCAATATTGAAATCTTCATCCATGGCAGCAACAAAATCATTTCTGAAAGTCGTAAGTGCTGACAAATTAGACTCAGCTTGCTCATCCAAATGACGATAAGCATTTTCAATTTTTTTGATATTATTTTCAGCTTCTGTCAGTGCATCATCAGTAAAATTGACTGGTCTTCTATAATGAGTAGTTGCTAAAAAGAAACGTAAAATTTGTGGATTAACTACTTGAAGGAGTTCATGAACCGTTGTGAAATTGCCTAGTGATTTAGACATTTTTTCACCATCAACATTTACGAATCCATTGTGCATCCAATAATTAACAAACCTTTGTCCAGTTTTTGCTTCAGATTGTGCAATTTCATTTGTATGGTGTGGAAATTCTAAATCTGCTCCTCCACCATGAATGTCAATTGTTTCGCCTAATAGTGAAGTTGACATGACTGAACATTCAATATGCCAGCCTGGACGGCCAGATCCCCAGGGCGCTTGCCAAGAAACTTCATCAGCTTTTGCGGATTTCCAAAGAGCAAAATCGGCTGGTGATTCTTTAAGTTTTGTTTCTTCATCCGTACGTCCAGAAGCCCCTGCAAGTAAATCTGCAAGATTTTTATTCGCTAATTTAGCGTAATCTTTAGATTTAGATACACGGAAATATACGTCTCCTTGAGAAACATAAGCAAATTCTTTATCCACAAGTTCTTGAATAAACTCAATCATCGCTTCGATGAATTCTGTTGCTTTCGGATTTTGACTGGCTCTTTTAACATTTAAAGCATCAGTATCTTCATAAAAGGCAGCAATATAACGTTCAGAAAAATCTGTCGTAGTCATGTTTGCAGCTTTTGCACCGTTGATAATTTTATCATCAACATCTGTGAAATTAGAGATATATTGAACTTCAAATCCTCTAAACTCCAAATATTTTCTAACCAAATCAAAAGCAACAACAGAACGAGCATTTCCCACATGGATGTAATTATAAACGGTCGGTCCGCAGACATACATTTTTACTTTTCCAGGTTCAATCGGCTTAAAATCTTCTAGCTGTCGACTATAAGTATTATATATTTTCATTCTATTTCCTTCTTAATCTTCATCATAAACAATAGAGGTGATAAGAGAACGTATTGGTAAATAGAGCAATGGAATCCCCGTATAAGCAGGATATCCAATACTCGAAATCACAATAGCAAGTGCAGACATCACAATCAAATCCCAAGGTTTACGTGACTGATGCCTGCTGATTATTATTTCATTCAGGCGGTAAGTATATTTGATAATCAAAGAAGCAAACCGTGAGGTCACAATAATATATAAAACATAGATGATTGTGAAGTATGCGGGATGAATTCCATTATCAATTTGGGTCATAAAGGGAAAAAGTGAGACAAGCATGAGAAAAATTGTATAAGCAAAAATCTGCCAACCACTTATTTTCTTTATGCGTCCAAAGAACTTACTAAATTGAAAATAATAAGAAACAACAACCAGAAAACTCACAAAGAAAATAATAAGTGAGCTGCTTGTTTCACGAAAATCATACTGATTATTGCCAATAAGTTTTGGTAAAGGAATTTCTAAAACCATAATCGTTGCAATGATAGACATAACAGCATCCGTAAATGATTTTAAAGTTGCAAGTAAATGTCCCTCATAAATGGCTACTTTTCTCTTTTTCACTTCTCATTTCTCCTCACAAATGTGATGAATGATAGCTTGCTTCTCTTTTTTCTTCAAGGCTTGTGATGCGCTCGACATCTTTTTTACCTTTAACTCGAACAACTTTTGCAGGTATTCCAACAACAGTTACTTCTGGCGGAACATCTGTTACCACAACAGCACTCGCCCCTACTTTTGCATTTTCTCCAACTTCAATAGGGCCTAAAAGTTGAGAATGGGCAGAAATTAATGCCCCTTGTCTAATTGTTGGATGACGTTTCCCTTTATCTTTTCCTGTACCACCCAAGGTAACTCCATGATAAAGTTTAACATCCTTTTCAACAATGGCAGTTTCGCCAATAACTAATCCAGAACCATGGTCAATAAAGACGCCATGGGCAATTTCTGCTCCTGGATGAATTTCAATTTGAGTCCAAAATCGCCAAAATTGTGAGTGCATCCGAGCCAAAAGTTTCAAATGATGACGCCAAAGAAAATGTGAAATTCGGTGAGCTGCAAGAGCTTTTACTCCTGGATAGGTCAAAAAGACTTCCAGGGCAGTTCTAGCTGCCGGATCATTTTCTTTGGTCACTCGAATTGCTTCAGACCAAAAACCTTTCTTTTTTTCGTTCATTTTTTCCTACTTCGTTAAAAAATACTTATAGTAAATTATACCATAAGCATTGTGGGCCTTGTTGATTCAAAAACGTGTAATTGACTAAATCAAGCTTTCAATTGATTTAATCCCTTGTTAATTCTTCCCAAGTGACCATTGAATTTTGAACTTCTTCTTGTGAGTAGTCCAAAGGATTTACCGTAATTCCTAGGCTTTTTCCTAAGTCATTTATGACTTCATCTTCTCCATTTAATAATTCATCAATTTTTAAAAGTAGAACTTGTCCATTATTTTCCTTAAAGGCTTGACTAAAGTAGTCTTCATTGTGCCATTTAGCCAAACTATCTAAATTATCAAACAAAGGAAGATATTCTTCATTGTCCTGATTGATTAGATTAGGGAAAGTTCTCTGACCACTTGTTGTGACGAAAGCTGGAACGAAATAATATTTTTCTCTTTGTTCAGCCTCAAGATTTTCCGGACTAAAAACTTTATTCAAAATTTCAGTATAATGAACTAAAAATTGCATTAATTCTGGTGTCCCAAAGTAAACGGTGTTGCCTTTATCTTCATCTTGAGGTAATTTAGGATTGATTGCTAAAATATCAATATCCGTTTCCATTAATTGGTCTAAAATTTCAATTAATGAGTGCAATTCCCATTCCGTCTCAAAGTCTGTCAGTTCTGACAGGAAAACTTCAAGTTCTTCTTCTGTTGTAAAAACAGGTAGTGCCTTGTGGTCTTCAATCGGAACGAAGAAAACTGATTTTGGTGCCAATACTGGAAATTGATGAAAAGCATAGACCAATGAGAGGTCTTCCATAAATGAGCCTGGATTCGCTAATGAAACTCGCAAACGTTCATCTAGTTCTGGATTGAGATTATAATTTGACATATTTTTTGCTGACAGACCTGTCAGTGATTATTTACAAGCTAAATAAACAAATAATTTACTGACAGAAATCCAAGCATGAATAATCACATTTCAGTTATCATCTATCCATTAGCCCTCTAAGACTTCTGGATAGACTAGCATTTTCATCAGTAAATTTTATTTTATTTCAAGGTCTATTTTTACAGCTTTTCCATTTTATGATTGAGCTTATTCTGGTTTTTTAGTTGAGAGTTCTGGAAACTCTTCATCAATATGTGATTTACGTTCACGGAGCTCAAAACTGTGGTTTCCAACTTTATTTCCCTGGTTATTACGGTCATTGTTACGATGGTCAAAACCATTACCACGGTTATTATTTCCGTTACCTTTGCGACGGTCACCATTTTCACGGCGTTCTCTTGGTTTACGCTCAGGTTCAACATAACCTTCTGGTTTCTCAACTAAAGCACGCATTGATGCATCTACGCGACCCTTGTCATCAATTTTCATGATTTTAACTTTGACAGTGTCACCTAATTTCACAACATCTTCAACATTTTCTGTCCGAGCCCAAGCCATTTCAGAAATATGCACCATTGCATCATGCTTACCAAATAGATTTACAAAAGCACCAAAACTTTCGATACGAACCACTTTTGCATCGTAAATTTCACCAACTTTTGCTTCACGAACAAGTTCAGCAATAATTTCTTTAGCACGATCAATCGCTGCTTGGTCAGAAGAGAAAATTGAACAAAGTCCTTCGTCATCAATATCAATTTTTACGCCCGTTTCAGCAATAATTTTATCGATTTGCTCGCCACCTTTACCGATGACAACTTTAATCTTATCGACAGGAATTGTAATTGTATCAATTTTAGGTGCTGATGGTGCTAACTCTTCACGAGGTTGTGCAATTGTTGCTTCAATTACATCAAGAATTTGGAAACGTGCAGTTTTTGCTTGTGCAAGAGCTTCGGCAAGAATTTCTGGTGTAATTCCTGAAATTTTAATATCCATTTGTAGCGCAGTAATCCCGTCACGAGTTCCCGCAACCTTGAAGTCCATATCACCAAAATGGTCTTCAAGCCCTTGAATATCTGTCAAAACAGTATAATTTGTTCCGTCAGAAATCAAGCCCATCGCAATCCCAGCAACTGGTGCTTTGATTGGCACACCACCAGCCATCAGTGCAAGTGTTCCTGCACAGATTGAAGCTTGTGATGACGAACCATTTGATTCTAAAACTTCAGCGACCAAACGAATGGCATAAGGGAATTCCTCTAAAGAAGGCAATACTTGTTCTAAAGCACGTTCACCGAGCGCTCCGTGACCAATTTCACGACGTCCAGGTGCCCCGTAACGTCCTGTTTCCCCAACAGAATACTGTGGGAAATTATAATGATGCATAAAACGTTTTTTATATTCATCATTCAAACCATCAATGATTTGTGCTTCATTCATTGGTGCCAAAGTCAATGTTGATAAAGCTTGGGTTTGACCACGAGTAAATAAACCTGTCCCATGTGTAATATTACGTGGGGTAAAGTCAATTTCAGCATCAAGCGGGCGAATTTCATCAATCTTACGTCCATCAGGACGGATTTTATCTTCAGTAATCAAGCGACGAACTTCCGCATGTTCCATTCCTTCAAGAATTTCAGCAAGATCACGCAAAATGATTGATAGATTTTCATCGTTCTCATATTTTGCACTGTAAACAGAAATTATCGCCTCTTTAACTGCTTTTGTCGCAGATTCACGCGCCAATTTTTCTTCAATTTGAACTGCTTTTTGCAAATCTGAATTGTAAGCTGCAATCACTTCGGCTTTTAAATCTTCATCAACATGCAAAAGTTCAACTTCAGCTTTTTCTTTTCCAACTTTTGCAACAATTTCATTTTGAAATTCAATTAATTCTTTAACAGCATTATGTCCTGCCAAAAGTGCACCAAGCATCACTTCTTCTGAAAGTTCCTTGGCTCCAGATTCAACCATATTGATTGCGTTGATATTTCCCGCAACAGAGAGCTCCAAACTTGATGCCTCTTTTTCCGCAACAGTTGGATTGATGATATATTCTCCATCAATATAAGCAACTTCAACACCTGCAATTGGTCCATCAAATGGAATATCAGAAATTGCAAGCGCTAAAGAAGAGCCAAACATTGCTGCCACACGACCAGAAGCATTTTCATCATAAGAAAGAACAGTATTAATGACTTGAACTTCATTACGAAAACCTTCAGCAAACATAGGACGAATTGGGCGGTCAATTAAACGAGCAGTCAATGTCGCATCAGTCGACGGACGAGCCTCACGTTTGTTGAAACCTCCTGGGAATTTACCAGCAGCATACATTTTTTCTTCATAGTTCACTTGAAGTGGGAAGAAATCACCCGTAGCCATTTTACCCATTGTAGCGGCTGTTAAAACAGTTGTATCTCCATAACGTACAACAACAGCACCATTTGCTTGTTTTGCAACTTGACCTGTTTCAACAGTTAATGTCCGACCTGCAAATTCGATTGAAAATGTTTCTTTTGCCAATGTTTTTCTCCTTGACTTGAAATGCTATGAACTTTCTCTAACAGTCCAGTCTCCTGCTTTTGTAATATATTTTAGCTTTATGTTTTTCTAAACAAAAATCAATCTGTCATTACTGAACCTCTTGTCAGTAATTTTTCACTGACAAAAACTTTTTTATTTTCTGTCAGTAACATTTTTACTGACAGATTCACTTTTGTATAGAACTACACGTATGTCCCATTATACTATATTTTAAGTAAGAAAAAAAGGCTCATAGAGAGCCTTTTAGACAATTTTTAGTTCATTAGTTAGCGGCTTTTACAGCAACTTCGCCAGAGACTTTAAATTGGTTTGCAGCTGGAAGAGCTTTGTAAGTATCAAGTTGTTCTTGAGTTGCAAAGTAAAGATTCCCAGTGATTTCAGATTGGATTGATTGACCATCAGTCCCTTTCATGTCGCGTGCCATAATTGAAGCATCTTTACCGACATAAACGTCACCTTTGATATTACCACCTTCAAGATCGAAAGCAGGTGAGTTAACAATCAAGCGTTTAACTGTCAAAGTATAAGATTTAGTGACTTGGTGTTGATCATTTTGTTTAATCATTGCAAGTGTACGTTGAACAGCTGATTTTTCATTGAGGAAAGTACCATCAATTGTAAGGTCTTTACCTGAAGCATCAACATCAGCGTTAGTAGCTACAAGCCAAGCACCATTTTTACCGAGTGCTTTTTTCAATACTGAAACATCAGCAGTACCAGTTGTTGCCCCAGTTTCTGTATCTGTACCATTTCCTTCAAATGAATAAGTTACATTTCCGTGAGCGCCAGCTGTAATTCCACCTGGTTTGAATGAAACAACATCGCCTTTAACAACTGAAGTTGTACCAGTTACTTTAACTTTTTGAGCATCTGGTAATTTATTATAAGCATCAAGAAGGTCTTGGCTAGCAAAAGTCAAGTTACCATCAATTGTTGCTTGTCCTTCAACACCTGTACCGGTTTGTCCGTGGAAGCCAGTTGCAAATACATCAACATTCCCTTTAACAGTACCATTTGAAATATAGAAACCAGGAGATTTCACTTCAATTTTATCAACTGTCAAAGTATAACGGTCAGTAATTTTGTGACTGCTATCTTGATTGTAGATTGCCAATTTACGAGCTACTTGTCCGTCACCTAAGAAAAGACCTTCAACAGTCAAAGTTTTCCCAGAAGCATCCATATCACCTTTAGTTGCATTCAACCAAGCTCCGTTTTTAGCAAAGCCTTTTTGCAAATCAGAGAAGTTGTTTGTTCCTTGAGTTGCACCAGCAAAAACTTCTGCTTTTGATGATTGTTCTGTTTTTTTATCAGAGCTACTTGAAGAGTTATTACTTCCACAAGCGGCAAGTAAAGAAACTGAGAGTACTGAAACTGCAAGAAGTGAGATCACTTTTGTTTTTTTCATTTTTAATTCCCCTAAAAATAAATAATTTGTTCGTAACACTTAGCTTTCACGAACCTTACAGAACCATTGTAACACTTCGCTTTTGCAAACGCAAGACTTTGCATGAACTTTCACAAACTTTGTATTCTCGTTTTTTTGAAAATGTTTTCAATTACATACACATCAACCTTTAAAGCGCTTTTGTAATTTATTAGAATTTTAAGTTTGTGAAAAATTTTTTGCTTGAAAAAATTATTCAAAATACTCTCAAATTTTATTTTCAAATTAATTCACAAAGATATTTACAGATATAGACTAGGAAAATCACTATTATTTTGCTAAAATAGAACTATATTATTTCATAAAAGAAAATGGAGAGAAATCGTGGTTTACTCTGATTCACACTTAAAGCTTTTTGCCTTAAACTCAAACCCTGGTCTTGCTGAGAAAATTAGCCAGTTTACAGGAGTTCCTCTAGGAAAACTTTCTTCAAAACAGTTTTCCGACGGTGAAATTATGATTAACATGGAAGAAAGTGTCCGTAGTCAAGACATCTTTATTGTTCAATCAACAAGCTGCCCTGTTAACGATCACCTTTGGGAATTACTAATCATGATTGACGCATGTAAACGTGCTTCTGCTCGTACAATTAATGTTGTTATCCCATACTTTGGATATGCTCGTCAAGACCGTACTGCGACTTCTCGTGAACCAATCACAGCTAAATTAGTTGCTGATATGATTGTTAAAGCTGGAGCTGACCGCTTATTAACCCTCGATATTCACGCTGTCCAAGTACAAGGTTTCTTTGATATCCCTGTAGACAACTTGTTTACTGTCCCACTTTTTGCTGACTACTACCGTAAGAGTGGATTATTTGGTGATGACGTGATTGTTGTTGCACCAAAAAACTCTGGGATTAAACGTGCACGCTCACTTGCTGAATACTTAGAGTCAGCAATTGCCATTGTTGACTATGAAGATGATGACAAAAACCGTGAAAACGGATATGTTATCGGTAATGTTTCAGGTAAAAAAGTTATTCTTATCGATGATATTTTGAACACTGGGGTCACTTTTGCCAACGCTGCAAATGTTGTACGCGAAGCGGGAGCAAGTGAAATTTATGCAGTTGCCAGCCACGGATTATTTACTAGCGGAGCCGCTGATGTTCTTGAAAAAGCAGATATCAAAGAAATTTTGGTCACAGATTCTGTTGTAACAAACCATCGCAAACCTTTAAACGTAAAATATTTGAGTGCAGCTGAATACTTAGCCAGTGCTATTCTTCGTATCCACGAAGGACGCCCAGTTTCTCCACTTTTTGAACATGAAAAACCTCAAGATTAAAGTAATTCTTATAGAAACACTTTAAGCAATTAAAAAATACCAACACTAAGTTGGTATTTTTATTTTTGATATATTAATTTATAAAATAAAAGTCATCTCAATTGACGACTTTTTCTTTTCTTTATTTAATAACCATTACGTTGCAAGAGGCATGGTTAACAATATACTGTGTTGTTGAACCAATGATAAAACGATCAATCGCATCAAGACCAGTTGACCCAATTACAACTAAATCGATATTATTTTCGTTTGCATAATTAATAATTTCTCTTTTAGGGCTGCCAGTTAAACGTACAATCTCAAAATCAACTTCTGTGCCTTTAAGATATTCTTGAACTTGCTCTACAACATAATCAGAATGCTCCTGTACACTTTTATACAAGGTCATTGTGTCTAAATGTACTGGAATATTTGCTAACTTATCATTTAAAACATACAATATTTTCAGATGTGAATGATTTAATTTTGCTGTGTCAACCGCTTCACGAAGGGCATCGTAAGCTTGTTCTGAACCATCTACTGCAACTAAGATATTTTTATATTCTTCAACCATAATAAAACCTCCCTAAGAATATTATATAATTATTATTAGAAATATACCATCAATAAATCACATTAATTGATCTGAATAAGATTATAAGATATTTAAAGAATAATCTCATTGCTTTTCATATAAAAAGAATAAAAAAATGGTAAAATAGAGCTTACAGATAAGGGGACTTTTAATCCTGATGGAATTAAATGATTTTCTTATAAAATATCCAGCAATTACTATGAAAGGTAGGAAAATCAAATTATATATTTAGATAACGCTGCTACAACACCTCTACTTCCTGATGTTATCACCGCAATCTCAGAAAGTTTATCCGCTAATTTTGGAAACCCCTCTAGTATTCACAGTCTCGGACGTGCTTCAAGTCAGATTGTTCGTAAAGCCCGTGAAACTGTGGCAAATGCTCTAGAAGTTCCAAGTCGCAATATCATTTTTACTTCTGGTGCTAGCGAAGCTAATAACCAAGCCTTAATTGGTTATGCACTGGCTAATAAAGATAAAGGAAACCATATCATCACAACAGCTATTGAACATCCTTCTGTTCTAAATACTGTTCAATATCTTCATGACCGTTATGGATTTGATGTTAGCTTTGTAAAACCAAAAGCAGACGGAACATTCCCAGCTTCACTTATAGAAGAAAACTTGCGTCCTGATACAATTTTAGTCAGCATGATGTGGGCTAATAATGAAACAGGCCAACTTCTTCCAGTAAAGGAAGTCGGAGAGCTCTTGAAGCAACATCAAGCCGGTTTTCATGTTGATGCTACTCAAGTAATGGGAAAAATTTCAGTGCATCCTCTGGATGTTTCGGCCGATTTCCTCTCAGCATCAGCGCACAAATTTCATGGACCAAAAGGGGTCGGCTTCTTGTACTATAACGAAAAGCTACATTTTGATGCTTTGATTCATGGAGGAGAACAAGAAGAAAAAAGACGGGCTGGTACAGAAAATCTCCATTCTCTTGTTGGTTTAGCTAAAGCCTTAGAACTTGCCCTTGAAAATATTGAATCAAATTATCAAGCAGTTGAAAAACTTAATGAAACTTTACTAACTAAACTAGAAGAACAAAAGATTTCATTTTATAAAAATAATTTTGGTCCAAGTATGCCTCACGTTCTAAATCTTGCTTTTCCGAATGAAAATCATGATTTACTCTTGACCAAACTTGATTTAGCTGGTTTCGCAATCTCAACCGGTTCTGCTTGTACAGCCGGTACAATCGAACCTTCCCATGTTCTTGAAGCTGTTTACGGGAAAAATTCTGAAAAACTAAAAGAAAACATACGTATTTCTTTTTCAGAAATGAATACAATTGATGAAGTTAATCTCTTCGTTGAGAAACTTAGTTCTATTTTAAAAAAATAAACAATTTATTTAGGAGACTCACAATGGCATTTATCACCGAAAAACATTTGGAAGGTAGCAAATATGTTTATCAACTTGCGCCTACTGTTAAAAAATTCACTTTAAAAGATACAACTTTTATTCAAACTAAAATTGGTAATTTTGAATTTAAAAGACTTCTTGAAGAAGTTCCAAATTCAAACGAAGGATTTTTATTAAAAATTATTGTTAATCCAGATTTAAGTGGTTTTAAACTTTCAGTTACTGACAAATCCGGTTTACGAAATGTTGATATTTTTAAAAATGCGAGTGAAATGATTCAAAATAAATTTTACTTCCAAATGGATGCACTTGTTGACCGCGGTGTATTTACAAAATCAGAAATTTAAAAAAACTCCCCAAGGGGAGTTTTTATTTTAAGAAAAATTTTAAATAAAAAAAGAACTGTCATAAATGACAGCTCCAATTTGCTTAGATTTATAATTAAGCTTTGATTTCAGCAACGATACCTGAACCAACAGTACGTCCACCTTCACGGATAGAGAAAGTAGTACCTTGTTCGATCGCAACTGGGTGGATCAATTCAACGTCGATATGCACGTTGTCACCAGGCATTACCATTTCAGTTCCTTCTGGAAGTTTAACTGAACCAGTAACGTCAGTTGTGTGGAAGTAGAATTGAGGACGGTAGTTGTCGAAGAATGGAGTGTGACGTCCGCCTTCTTCTTTGCTCAATACGTAAACTTCACCTTCGAAAAGTTTGTGTGGAGTGATTGAACCTGGTTTAGCAATAACTTGACCACGTTCGATTTCGTCACGTTGAATACCACGGAGAAGTGCACCGACGTTATCACCAGCAAGACCTTCAGTAAGTGTTTTACGGAACATTTCGATACCAGTAACAACAGCTTTTTTAGTTTCTTCTTTGATACCAACGATTTCAACTTCGTCACCAACTTTAACAGTACCACGTTCGATACGTCCTGAAGCAACTGTACCACGACCAGTGATAGAGAATACGTCTTCGACTGGAAGAAGGAGTGGTTTGTCAGTGTCGCGTTCTGGAGTTGGGATGTATTCATCAACGATGTCCATCAATTCTTCAACTTTAGCAACCCATTGTGGTTCACCGTTCAAAGCACCAAGTGCTGAACCAGCGATTACAGGAATATCGTCACCTGGGAAGTCGTATTCGCTCAAGAGGTCACGAACTTCCATTTCAACGAGTTCCATCAATTCTTCATCATCAACAAGGTCAGCCTTGTTAAGGAAGACGATAAGGTATTTAACACCAACTTGACGTGAAAGCAAGATGTGTTCACGAGTTTGTGGCATTGGTCCATCAGTTGCAGCAACAACGAGGATTGCACCGTCCATTTGGGCAGCACCAGTGATCATATTTTTAACGTAGTCCGCGTGACCTGGAGCGTCGATGTGGGCATAGTGACGTTTTTCAGTTTCGTACTCGATGTGAGCAGTGTTGATTGTGATACCACGTTCGCGTTCTTCTGGAGCAGCATCGATAGATGCGAAGTCAGTCGCTTTAGAGTAACCTTTGTCAGACAATACTTTAGAGATTGCAGCTGAGAGGGTAGTTTTACCATGGTCAACGTGTCCGATAGTACCAATATTAACGTGTGGTTTGCTACGGTCGTATACTTCTTTAGCCATTTTAAAAATGTCTCCTTTGGGGAATTTGTTTTATTATAGGTAGTCTGCATAAAGCAAACTACCGTTCTTTATCATTATACTTAAAATAGTTTTGAAATGCAAGTCTTATCAGCTTTTAATCGCATTTTTTCAAGAAGTTTTTTCATATATCTAGCTTTTTTATCTATGAAGTAGTAAAATAGTTCTAGTATTGCTCTTCTCTTTTTGAGCACTGTAAAATATTTTATTTCAAGGAGACCACAATGGGCTTAACTTTTAGAAAACGTGATGATTTTGATAAAATGATGGACGATTTAGGCGTCTCAACTGTTGATTTAGTGACTGATGATGACAAAAAAAGCGTTCCTTCTCCTGAAAAAAAGGAAGATCCATTTGCTAAATTTTTGACTCCAAAAGAAAGTAACAAGGAGAAAGACCCAAACTAATTGAAAACTCTTCTTTTTCTTGTTACAATTAGTTAAAAATATTTTTATTGAGGAACTTATGGCATATAAAAAACCACAAAAAAGTACTTTCCAAAAAGTAACCATGGTTGTTGTGATTATCATGGTTGTTCTTACGCTTTTCAGCGTACTTGCATCAATGCTTGCGGTATTGTAATTATTAATTTTAAAATAAAAAGTTACTGACAGTTTTGTCAGTAACTTTTTTTATTTATTAATCTTCAAAACCTTCTTCAAGAATTTCAGGGAATTCTGTTTCAACGATATGTGCACAATGTTCACAAAGCATTTTGAGATGTTCATTAGCATTGTGTCCAACTGTTTCATCTGTTCTACGGCAACGATCACAAACTTCTCCAGCCGCATGTTCAACAAGAACTGCAAGATCATCAAATTTCATTGCAGACTCTGGGGCATTATTTACTGGTTCGTTGGCAACTACAAAGTTTGATACAATCAAAAGTTGAGCAACATTTTCATCAATTGCCGTCAATAAAGTACGCACAACTTCATTTGGATAAATAGTTACTGTTGCTTCCAATGATTTACCAATCAATTTTGCTTCACGAGCACTTTCCAAAGCTTTCAAAATCTTATCACGGAAATCAAGAAATTCTTGCCAGTTACCTAACAATTCTTCACTTCCAGGAATTTCTGCTGCTTCTGGCATTTCTGCAAGATAAGCAAAATTTTCTGGTTCATGTTCCAAGTAAGTCCATGTTTCTTCTGCCGTGTGTGGCAAAATTGGTACAAGAATTTTCACTAAATCTTTCAAAATAACATACATAACTGTTTGCATTGAGCGGCGTTCTGGTGAATTTGCTGCTTCAATATAAACAACATCTTTAGCAAAATCAAGATAGAAAGATGACAAATCATTTGTGATGAAATTAATGATTGATTTGTAAACAGTCATAAAGCTATAGTTATCATAAGCTGTACGAATTTGTTTTACAAGTTCATTAAATTTCACAAGCATATATTTGTCTACTGGACGAAGTTCTGCAAAATCAATTGCATCTTCTTTTGGATTAAAATCAGATGTATTAGCGATTAAGAAACGCAATGTATTCCGGATTTTACGGTAAACTTCAGAAACTTGACTGAGAATATCCATTGACACACGAACATCTGATTCAGTATCAATTGATGCCACCCAAAGACGGAGAATGTCAGCACCAAATTTCTTAGTGACATCTTTTGGCACAATTGTATTTCCAATTGATTTAGACATCTTACGTCCTTTACCGTCTAAAACAAATCCTTGTGAAAGAACTGCTTTATATGGTGCAACGCCATTTACCGCAACTGAGGTTGTAATTGATGAATTAAACCAACCACGGTATTGGTCTGAACCTTCAAGGTAAAGGTCTGCAGGGAAGCTAAGGTAGTCACGTTCGTTAAGGACACCATTCCAAGAAGAACCTGAGTCAAACCAAACGTCCATGATATCTTTTTCTTTTGTAAATTCACCATTTGGTGAAGCTGGATGAGTGAATCCTTCTGGTAAAAGGTCTTTTGCTTCACGTTCAAACCAAACTTTTGAACCAAATTCAGCAAAAAGTTTGGCTACATGTTCAGTTGTTTCTGGTGTGATAATTGGTTCTCCATTTTCACCATAGAAAATTGGTAATGGAACTCCCCAAGCACGTTGACGTGAGATGACCCAATCGCCACGGTCACGAACCATATTGAATAAACGAGTTTTACCCCATGGAATTACCCAATCTACTCTTTCAACTTCATCTAAAATATTTTGACGGAAGTCATCGATTGAAGCAAACCATTGTGGTGTTGCACGGAAAATTACTGGTTTTTTAGTACGCCAGTCATGTGGATATGAGTGAGTGAAGAATTCGAGTTTCAATAAAGCATCTTTTTCTTCTAGCCATTTACTGACAACTTTATTTCCTTCATCGTAGAAAAGTCCTTCAAGTCCAGGAGCTTCATCAGTATAATAACCACGGTTATCAATTGGTGAAAGAACAGGCAATTTATACTTACGACTTGCAAAGTAGTCATCTTCACCATGTCCTGGGGCAACGTGGACAAGGCCAGTCCCAGAATCAAGAGTAACATAATCTGCATTCATGATTAAAGTTTCACGGTCATAGAATGGATGTTTTGCAACCATATATTCTAATTCAGAACCTTTAATCGTTTGAAGGACTTCTGGATTTTCCCATTCTAATTTTTCAGCAACAGCTTCAAGCATTTCTGAGGCAATCACAAATTTACGACCATTAACTGCTACAACTGAATAATCATAGTCAGGATGAGCAAAGATTCCCAAATTTGATGGAATTGTCCATGGTGTTGTTGTCCAGATTACAAATTCTACATCTTCTGGTAATTTACCTTTAGTATCTTTAGCTTTAAATGCCACAAAAATTGATGCTGAACGAACATCTTGATATTCGATTTCAGCTTCAGCCAGTGAACTTTCTGATGAAGGAGACCAATAAATTGGTTTTTGTCCTTTATAGATATATCCTTTTTCAGCCATTTTACCAAAAACGCGAATTTGAGCTGCCTCATATTCTGGCAATAGTGTCAAATATGGACGGTCCCAATCAGCAAGAACACCAAGGGATTTGAAATCTGAACGTTGCATATCTACTTGTTTCATCGCGTATTTACGACATTCCTCAAGATAATCAAGCAAATCCATTTCTTTACGCTTCATGCCTGCTTTAGCAAGTTGTTGCTCAATTGGCAAACCATGAGTATCCCAACCTGGAACATAAGGAGCACGGAAACCTGCCATTGATTTATAACGAACAATAATATCTTTTGAAATTTTGTTCAAAGAGTGTCCGAGGTGAATATTTCCGTTCGCATAAGGAGGCCCATCATGAAGCATAAATGAGGGTTTTCCTTCATTTAATTCTTGACGTTTCTCATAAAGTGTCGCATCTGCCCAGTCTTTTTGCCAGTTTGGTTCTTTATTTGGCAAGCCTGCACGCATTGGGAAAGCTGTTTTCCCCAAATTCAAAGTATCTTTGATTTTCATATTTTCTTCTTTCTTTCGATTTTGTTTTTATTGAATAAAAAAAACGATTTTTCGCAAAGGACGAAAAACCGTGGTACCACCTTCATTTTTTCTGTCAGTAAAATTTACTGACAGAAACTCTTTTGCGTAACGTGCAAGACGCTTGAACTTACTTTTAGTTCAGTCCAAGATTTTTCTAAAAATTCCTTGAGAAAATAAATTCTGTCAGTAACTTTAGAAGTTCAATCAGCTGATAATAAGAAAAATAGGGAATACGAGTCTTCCATCATCACTCGCTTGCTTGAATTATATTTTTTCTTATCTTGGTCTGATTTTTAATTTTTTAATTCGCTTAAATCAATTGTTTCTTGATTATCTTTTTCAACAACCTCAGCTGTTTCAGCTGGTGCTTTTGAATCTAATTCTGGGAAAATTTCTGAATCATCTGCTTTTGGAGCTTCAACTTCTGACTCTTCGTTAGAATCATCAGTAGTATTAGCTTCGTCAGTAATTTCTACTTCTTCTTTTACTTCGTCAGGTACTTCGGTTTCAACAACAATTTCCTCTGAAACAATTGTTTCTGTTTCAGGTTCATCAGATGTTTCATTTGCTTGTGCAATATCTTCATCTGTTAAAGGTTTAATTGCTTGGGTTTTTGCCAAAGTAGTTTCAGCATTTTCCAAATGTTCTTCAATGATTGATTGCAATTTTTCTTCAGGATTGATTGCATAATCTTGAGTAGGTCTAAAGATTTCAGCCCAGTCATCCGATTGAATAGACGCAAGTTGATTTTCAATAATTGAAGTCATTCGTTGATGATAGAGACGCATTTTACGTTTCAAATCATCAGTATCACGTACTAATTTACGAGCATCATCAGAAGCAGCATTCAAAATAAATCCAGCTTCTTTTTTAGCCGCTTCAATAATTAAAGAACTCTTTTGTCCTGCATTTGCAATAATATCAGCAGATTCTTTTTCAGAATTAATTCTAAGCGTATCAGCTTCACTTTTGGCTTGTTCACGAAGATTATCAGCAGCATCTTGAGCAACAACAATTGACTTGTTCAGTGAATCTTTCATGTCATCAAAATATTTCACGCGTTCGCGTAATGCCTTTAATTCTCGTTCTTGATCTTTGATTGTTTGAGCGAATTCATCATAATCTCGAACAACGATATCCAAAAATTCATCAACTTCATGTTTACTGAAGCCGCGAAATTGTGGATTAAAAGTTTTGTTTTGAACATCTAAACTATTTAATGTCATCAATCACTCCTCTTTATCCTTAGAAAATCTTATAAATCTGATTTTCATCTTAGAATCTATTTTTTTCGATTTCTTATAAGTTCTATTTCAACTCTCTGTTTTCCTTTTTTAGTAAAATTTAAAATCCTTAATATTTTGATACGCCCAAAACCTCGAACGCTAATCAAATCATCAAGACCAACAGAGAAATCTTTTTTATCAATTTCTAGGTAATTAACCTTAACCTTCTTTGATTCTAACATATTTGTAGCAATATTGCGAGAAATTTTGAAAGCGACTGCAATCATTTTATCAACTCTTAAGTTATCCACAAGAACAACTTCTCTGACAGCTTTATCTGTTTCTTCAACTAAGCTTTCCAAAGAAATTTCTTGAATTTTGACCGCTGCTCGCCCAATTTTTTCTATTGCTTTAAAACTCTCAACAAGATGTTTACTGACAAAAACTTGAATTTTATTGTCACTAACAATAATATCACCCAATTCTTGCCGTTTAACACCAGCCTGTCCCAAAAAAGTTCCAAGGACTTGGGCATGTGAAAGTTCTACAAATTTTGAAGCATAATTAATTTCAAGCAAAGAAATATCAAAGTCTTCTCTGTCAAGAACATAAAAATCTGGCGCCAAAATTATTTTGACTAATTCCGTTCTTGCTAGTTCCTCACTAGAAAAAATCTGAACATTTCTCTTATTTGCCAGTGTTTTTAAAATATCCACTTCTCGGGGATTAAGAAAAAATGTACTTATCACCGAATAAGATTCTTCTACTCGATTTATCCATTCTAAACAACGATCAATAAAATGCCTTTCCTTTTCTTGAAAGTGTTGATAGACATTTTCAGTAATCAATAGAATACTCCGTTAAATACAATAACAATAAATCTTTGAATAAATTTCAAAACAATAAAAGCAATAACGATTGAAAAATCTAATCCCCAAAATTGTAGAGGTAAATTTTCAAATAAACTTAAGTAGGGACGAGAAACTTTAACAATTATACGTCCAAACCAAGTTCCATAAAGAGTTGGTATCCAACTCATTAAGGCGTAAATAACTAGAATAATTGAATAAACATCAAGTAAGCGTAAAAGCCAATTTATTATTGTAAGTGTAATAAGCATTAGTAAATATCGTAACTTTCAAAATTTTGACCAGCTAAGATAGACATTTCTTTCGCTGCATCGACTGTGATATTTGCTGGAGTCATCAAGAAAATTTGACCACCAACATTTTGAATATCACCATCAAGAGTAAAGACCACCCCAGTCATGAAGTCAATTGAACGACGCGCTTGGGCGTCACCCATAAATTTAAAATTGACAAGGACACATTCACCGTTTTTCACGATGCGTGCTGATTCCATGATGTCTGCATAGGCACGTGGTTCTTTAATTGCAATAGTAGAAACCGTTGCAGCCACTGATTGAGATTGTGAAACGGTTTGTTGTTGTACGATTTTTTCAGGCATAGGTTTTGTGAATGTTGAACCAGCGCGTTTTGGCGCTGCTGTTTGTGTTTGTGCTTTTGAAGTTGATTGTGCAGGACGACGAGTCTGATATTCCGGCTGTGCTTTGCGTTCCTCAACCTTTGGTTTTGGCGTAGATGCCACCGTTGGCCTAGATTCTTGCACAGGACGTGCAGGTTCATTGAACTCTTCATCATCCTCTACAAAATAATCACGTAGATTATTCATCCAATCTTTAAATGCCATATTTTCCTCCGTTGTTTACGTTAATCTTAAGACTTATAGATTTTTAAAAAATTCTGTACCGATTCGAACAAAAGTTGCACCATTTTTAATGGCAATCTCATAATCTCTACTCATTCCCATACTTAATTCAGTACAAGGAATTCTTGAAAGATTCATTTCGGATATTTCAACTTGTAATTTTTTCATTCGTCCAAAAATGTCATTACATTCACTTTCAGTCGCATCAAACGGAGCCATTGTCATCAAACCAACAATCTCAATATTTTCCAATTCAGAAAACTCATGTAATATTTCCATAAGTTCATTGACAGAAAATCCATGTTTACTTTCCTCACCAGAAATGTTAAGTTCAATAAAACATTTAATGGTGTGTTCAGCACGTTTATTTATTTCCTGTGCTAATTTCAGAGAATCTAAAGCATGGAAATAATCAACATAATTAATAACTTGTTTAACCTTACGTCTTTGTAAATTACCAATTAAATGCCAAGTAATTTCTAAATCCTTAAGAGCTTCGTATTTTTCCAAAAAAAGTTCTGTTCGATTTTCCGCTAAATGTGAAACTCCATTTTCAAAAACTTCACGTGCAAGATTAGCATCAACAGATTTGGTCACAGCGACGACTGAAACTGACTGATTAGAATAAGAAGACGCAGCCTTTGCCGCATCTACATTACTCAGTATTCTTTTAACATTCTCTTTAATCGTCATTGGTTAGTTTTTACGGAAGAATGGTGGTGTGTCAAGATCTTCATCTGTTGTTGGAACTCCGCCGAAACTTGTTACTGAAGAAGTATCACGTGTGTTACTTACGTTTTGACGTGTTGAAGTTTCACGACGAATATCCCAATCTCCAAATGCAGAAGATTGATTTTGCCCTTGTGGAGCCACTTGCGTTTGTTGTTGACTTTGCATTGGACGGCTTGTTTGAGCATGTTGCATATTAGAATTGTGAGTCAAGTTAGGTTGACGACGTGGTTCAGGTTGCAAACCCAAAGCTTCGTCAGCATCTTCCTTAGCAACACCAGTTGCAACAACTGTTACACGGATTTCGTCTTTAAGGTTAGGGTCAATCGCTGTACCCAACATAATATTAACATCATTACCAGCTGCTTGGATAACAATTTCTGAAGCATCTTGTGCTTCAATCAAACTCATATCCATACCACCAGTAACATTCAAAAGAACATTTTCTGCGCCTTCGATTGTAGTTTCAAGAAGTGGTGAGTAAATTGCTTTACGAGTTGCTTCAATAACGCGTTCTTCACCAGTCGCAACACCGATACCCATAAGGGCATCACCTTTGTTTTCCATTACTGTTTTAACATCGGCAAAGTCAAGGTTAATCATTCCTGGGTTAGTAATCAAGTCAGTTACCCCTTGAACACCTTGACGTAAAACATTATCAGCTTCACGCAAAGCTTCAGTTAAAGGAGTTTTCTTATCAACAATTTCAAGCAAGTTATTGTTTGAAATAATGAGAAGTGTATCAACATTTGCACGAAGAGCTTCAATTCCTTCAGTTGCAAAGTATGAACGTTTTGATCCTTCAAAACCAAATGGACGAGTAACAACACCCACAGTCAAAGCGCCAAGTTCTTTAGCAATTTGTGCGATAACTGGTGCAGCACCTGTACCAGTTCCACCACCCATACCGGCAGTGATGAAAATCATATCTGAGCCTTCAAGGGCTTGTGATACTGTTTCAGCTGATTCTTCAGCTGCGCGTTTACCAACTTCAGGTTGTGCACCAGCACCCAAACCACGAGTCAATTTTGGCCCAAGTTGAATAACTGTATCTGCTTTTGAGCTACGCAATGCTTGTACGTCAGTATTAGCGGCGATAAATTCAACGCCAGAAACACCTTCTTCAATCATACGATTGATGGCATTACCACCACCGCCACCAACACCGATAACTTTAATTACAGCACCAGAAGTTAAGTCTGTATCAAATGAAAATTCCATGTTTTTATTTCTCCGTTTTTTACTTTCAGATTAATCAAAGAGATTGCCAAAGAAATTCTTGGCACGGTCAACGAGACCTTCTTTTTCTTCTTCAGGCTCAGAAGCTTTTTGAGCTACTACTGGACGTGCCTGAGGTTCAACGTAGAAATCATTTTCTACGTCAGCAACTGTTGTTGCTTGTGGTGTAATTGTTGGAACAGGAGCAACATAAGTTTCTTCTGTCGTCGTATAAGCATAATCACCAGAAAATGCTTGAGATACTAAAATATCAATATCACTACGATTTCCAATGTAATTAACAACACTAATCACTTGAGCAAATGCTGGATTACGTAATCCCATTTCGCCTGGAACAAAAAGTCGAGCATTTATTCCTAAGATTTTTGTTGCTAAATCAACAACACCAGGCATTGCAGCCGTTCCACCGACCAAAATCAAACCTCCAGGAGTTTCTGAAGTATGTCCGTGTTCCAAATCTTGACGTACACGATTAAAAACTTGAGTCATACGTGCTTCAATAATTTGTGAAAGATAATATTCTGTAATTTGTTCTGGTTCTTCTTTACCTACAACATCAACAAGGAAGTACTCATCTTGGCTAGCACGTTCTGTACTTGCTTCACCATAGTTGACTTTCAAATCTTCCGCTGCAGAAACAGAGGTGTTAAGAACTGTTGAAATATCTTTAGTTACATAATCGCCACCTTCGGGGCTAGTATGTGTAAATCTTAATGATTGTTCTTTAACGATGCTAACTGTTGTTTGTCCAGCACCCAAATCAACCATGATTGTTCCAAACTCACGTTCACCTTCTGTAAGCACGTATTGTGCCATTGCCAAAGGAGCAATTACAATATTGTCAACGAGCAATCCTGCGCGTTCAACAACTTTGCGAACATTATGAACAAGAGTTTTAGGTCCAGTGTAAACGACCCCACGAATCTCAAGACGTACACCAAACATTCCACGAGGGTCTGAAATACCTGTAAATCCATCAACTGTAAACTCTTTCGTTTCAACAGCGATAATTTCTCTTTCAGGAACAATCCCACGCATCAAAGCATTTTGAACAACTTGAATAACATCGTTATCCGTGATTTCTTTAGTATCACTGACAATAGGAACCATTCCTTGGCAAGGTTCCATTTCGAGGGAATTCGCTGGGATGCTCACGTTAATTCTGTCAATCGTGATTCCTGCGCGTTCTTCGGCAGCATTTACAGCTTTACGCAATGCTTGTGCCACCTTCTCAATATCTACAATAATTCCATTTTTAAGGCCATCGGATTTTGCATTTCCGACACCGATTATATTCATTTCACCTGAGACGTATTCAGCAACAAGCACCTTTATTGTGTTTGTCCCGATATCTACGCCTGTATAAAGTCCACTTTTGGCCATAAAAGCGACTCCTTTCCCTCACACATCACGATTCATATTTTTTTAATAAATTAGGTAAGTGTACAGATAATTTTGTATACAATTACACTCATTAATTATTTTAACATAAAATCACAGTAAAACAAGAGTTTAGCTGTGATTTTTTTCGTTTTTTATTGAATTATTCTCTACTTTTTCTACTTATTGAAAAAATTGCGATTGTCCCGTCACCTGTATGAGTTACAATTGTTGGACTAAGTGGACGAACATCGACATCACTAATCCCCTTTTTTTGCATGGCTTGTTTTTTAATTTCTTGTGCTATTTCATCTGTTCCAGAATAAGAGATAAGTAGGCGGGGATAGGCTGTATCCATCTCATCAAGACTCTTTTCAAGGAGTTGATTAATTGCTTTTTTCTTTCCTCGAACTTTGGTCACTTGCCGAAGTCTTCCCTCAGGGTCAACATCAAGAAGAGGTTTGATATTTGCCATTGTTCCAACGAGAGCAACAGCTTTAGGAATTCTTCCACCTCTTGCCAAATGGTTTAAGTCGTCAACCATGAAGCGACTTTGTAAACGTGGAATAATATCTGACAAAACTTCAAGCGTTTCTGTCAGTGTTTTTCCAGAGTCACGCAACTTTACAGTCTCTTCAACAAGAAAACCTTCTCCAGAAGCTGCTGCCAGTGTATCAACAACAGTGATTTTTGCAGAAGGGAATTCTTCTAAAACCATATCTTGAGCAATCAGAGCTGATTGATAAGTCCCAGAAAGTCCTGACGAAAAAGCAAGGTAAAGGAGTTCTTCATCTGCAGATGCAAATTTTTTAAAAACTTCTAAAAATTGTCCAGAATTAATTTGGGACGTGTGGACAGTAGCTCCTTTTTTTATTGCTGCAAGAAGCGTGGAATTATCTAATGCGGCTTCACCTATAGTTTCATAAGTTTCTTCTCCAACAGTTACAGTCATTCCCAAAACTGTAAGATGATGTTTTTTAATATAATACGGACTCAGGTCTGCTGTTGAGTCTGTCATGATTTGAAAAGTCATAATAATCCTTTCTGCTGTTTCAACTTGCTGATAATTTCTTGAATTTACTGACAGATTAGTCATACGTTTGGGCTTTAATGATTCCAAGCGCTAAAGCTTTCATCAGTAATTTTTATAGTCGATTTCTATAAATTTCGTACATCAAAATACTTGCGGCTACTGATGCATTTAAACTTTGAACGTGTCCTGTCATTGGAATTGTAATCATTTCGTCAACTTGTTTTTTAAGATTTTGGCCAATTCCATGCCCTTCGTTTCCGATAATCAAGGCAACTTTACCTTTGGTATTCCACTTACTGTAAACTGTGCCGTCCATGTCCGTTCCAAAAACCCAGAAATTAGCAGCTTTAAGTTTATCCAAGGTCTGAGAAAGATTAGTAACACGGACAATAGGGACATGTTGTAAAGCACCCGTTGAAGCTTTGACAGCCGTTGGAGTAATTCCAACGGCTCGGTGTTTAGGAATAATAATTGCATCGACTCCTGTAGCATCAGCTGTCCGAGCAATTGACCCTAAATTATGAGGATCTGTTAACTCATCTAAAATTAAAATTGTGGCATCTGATTTCTCGGCTAATGCTGGGAGAATCTTTTCTAAATCTGCATAAGCAAATTCGGACACTCTTGCCATAAAGCCTTGGTGAACACCGTTTTCTGTTAATTTATTTAATTCTGTTTTGGGTGTCCATGAAATATTAACTTTTTTAAGTCGTGCTAATTCTTTTATTTTTTCAACATTTTTACCACGTAAATCTTCTTGAACGTAAAGTTTGTTGACAAGGTCTCCATTTAAAGCTTCCGTGACCGCATGTAGTCCGTAAATCAAATCTGTATTTTCCATGAAATCATTATATCATTTTTAGACAAAAAAACCTGACTCAATTCGTTACTTTAGCTCATTATGTATCTGACAAAAAAATTATGTAAAACACCAAAAGTTCCTCTTCTAATGATTTACATAATTTTTTTGTGTGATAATAAGCCTTTTAATTGCTCGTTTTTTCTATATTAATATAATTTTTTATGTCTTTTTGATAATTTGAACTATCCCAAGAAATTTCTGGATGATTAAAATAATGGGCAAGTAAATAGGCGATATAAGGACCAGTAGTTAATCCAGATGACCCCAAAGCGCTGGCAAAAGCTAATGAAGAAAAGTCAGGGTGCGGACCAAAAAAAGGCGAAAAATCTGAAGAATAAGCACGTGTTCCCACACGATAATGATATGGAAAGTCAATTAGTTTTGTATCTGATAAGTAAGATTTGACCCCCTCTGTCAAGCTTTCAAAAGCTTCCTGACTCTCTGACAAATCCCAACCCTCTTCATTTTCATGGGTTGCTCCCAAAAGAACTTGACCATGTTGAAAGGGAATGATATCTGCAGCCCCTTCTAAAAATAAAACTGGCCATTTTTTTGTGTCAAAATCCGTTTGAAACGAAAGTAATTGTCCTTTTTGTGGCTTGACATCCACTTGTGTGCCAATTGATTCCAAAAGTTCTTTTAAAGCTGGCCCCGGGCATAAAACTAAATCATCTACCACTTCCGTCACACCTTCATGAATGACTTGCCATTTATCTAACGCTCGAGCAATCGTTGCCCGCTCTGAATAAAATTTGACCCCTCTTTTTTGAGCTCGCTTTTTTAATGACGATAAGTAAGCTTTCCCATCTAATCTTGCACCTCCTGAAAGATACAAACTTTCTCTTGGTTTTAATAATGGAAATAAAGCAACAGTTTCTTCCTCCGAGAGTCTCTTAATCTCACCCATCTCGGGAGCTTCTTTTTTTCTTTCAATTGCCAATTTTTCTAACTCAATTAAGTCTGATTTTTGTCGCAAAAAAAGAGTGCCACATTTTTCATAAACATCCTCAGTTAACTCAAAATCATTTTTCATTTTTTCAAAAAAAGCTGCACCATCTTTTGCTAATTGATACCATTTTTTATTTCTTCTTTTAGAAAGCCAAGGAGAAATAATCCCAGCACTTGCTTTAGTTGCCTGATTTTTTTCATCATCAAAAAGACTAATATCAAATTTATCAGTATCTAAATAATTGGCTAAGGTCATACCGATTATTCCGCCACCAATAATTGCAATTTTTTTCATCACATTCTCCTTTTTTTCAATGAAATATAGAAAAAATCAAGACCATCTAAGCTTGATTTTATTTTTTGTTTTAAAAGTTCTAACTCTCTAAAGTATATCACTTTTGCATAAAAGCGTGAGAATCTGTGCTTTAGTCTTCTAGTTTCCATGACAAAAAGTTTTTTTCTTGCTCCTCATAGGTCATCGTAAAATAAGGTTGTTTTTTATTTAATTTACGAATTTCTTTTATTTCGGAGCAGGATAATTCAAAATCAAAAATATTTATATTTTCTGCTAAATGTTCTTTTTGCGTTGAGCGTGGAAAAACAATAATTCCCTCTTGAATATGCCAACGCAAAATGATTTGTGCGACTGTTTTATTATATTTTTTAGCCATTTTTTTAAATATTTTTTCTTCAAGTAAGTTTTTATCGCCATGTCCCAGAGGATACCAACTTTCAATTTTTGTACCATAAGGTTTCAAAAATTCCCGTAATTCCACTTGTTGATGATAAGGATGAGTTTCTACTTGAATGACACTCGGTTTGATATCAGCAAAATTAAATAAATCAATTAATCTTTCTCCATCAAAATTTGAAATTCCAATTGATTTCACCTGTCCCTCTTTTACAGCATTTTCTAAAGCAATCCATGCTTTTCGATAATTTCCAACCTGTTGATGCAATAAGAGTAAATCAATTTGTTCAACTTTTAGGCGTTTTAGCATTCGCTCAATTGCTTCTTGTGCTTGCTCATAATCAGAAGGCCAAAGCTTGCTTGTAATCCAGATTTCAGAATTTGAAATTTCTGAGTCTTGAATTGCTTGACCGACAGAAGTTTCATTTTGATAAGCGTGCGCCGTATCCAGATGACGATAACCTAATTCCAAGGCAGTTTTTACAATATTTTGCGTTTCTGTTCCTTCTGGAAGCTGATAAAGTCCCAAACCGAATTGGGGAATGACATTGCCATCATTTAATGTTAATTTTGTTTGCATTTTTTCTCCTTTTATTTTTTATTATTGTCTGGTCTAGTAAAAATTAAGACAAGAAGGCCTACTGACAGAAAAGCGGTGATGAATCCCATGACCAAATGATAATAAGCACTTAAGTCAACAATATTTGAGCTAAATAACACAACAATAGATAAACCAACAGGTCCTCCAAGTTGATGCATCATATTTGTCAAACCTGATGCAGCTCCTGATAATTCTGGACTGACCTCTTCTACTCCCGCTGCCGTCAGCGGAGCAAGAAGCCAACCTTGCCCTAATCCAATAATCATCATTTGAAAAATCATCGCATAGAAATATCCCCATTCTGGTTGCGAAACTAATGACAAAATCATTCCAGTCAGTAAAATCACTTGTCCTAAGATCATTACTTTACTATTTCCTAATGCTCTAGTTAATCTAGGAAGAAAAAGAGCCGCAATAAAATTTACGATTGTTAAAGGAAGAAAAGCAAGTCCGGATTGCAATGGTGAAAAATGATACATTTTTTGCATAATCTGTGGCAGAATAAACCAGTAAGTCAACATTGCCATCATAAAGGCAAAGCGTGCAACATACGAACCCGACCGTACTTTATTTTTAAATAATTCTAAAGGAATTAATGCATAAGTTAACTTTTTTTCCCAAAGTATAAATAAGATAATTAAAATGAATGAGAGGATAATGATGAACAAATTACTTACCGTAATTCCGAAAACAAATAGGACTGAGATAAGGACTGACAGAAAACTTCCCAAAAAGTCAATTTTGCTAACTTTGATATCGCTTTGATGAACATTAACAAGAGTTAGGATAATTAATAATAAACTAAAAGGAACATTTAATAAAAAGCCAACACGCCATGAAAGAGCCGAAGTGAGCCAGCCACCTAGAATAAGTCCAAAACTTGAGCCAATTCCCGCAGTTGCTCCATAATATGAGATAGCTCTAACTCTTAAATCCCCTTTATATGTATCCATTAATAAAGCTAAACTTGTTGGAGCAAGAATAGCCGAACCAATCCCTTGAACTGCTCTGGCAATAATCATCATTTCTGAAGAAGTTGACAAACCGACAACTAAACTAGAAAATCCAAAAATGAAAAGTCCAAGAAGGAAAATTATTTTTCGCCCTAATAAATCACCCAGACGTCCTGCTAATAAAAGAAAACCACCAAACGTAATCGTATAAGCATTAGAAACCCAAGATAAAGTTGATTCATTCATTTTTAAATCTTGAGAAATTTTTAAGCTACTTGTAAATATTATTGAGTTATCCATTAAAATAAGGAAATAGGAAAACAAAATAATAAAAAGGATAAGACCAAATGTTTTTTTATTTTTCATAGATTTATTTTAAAATAAAAATTCACTGATTAGAAATGCTTATTTTAGTTCTTATTATGCTTTGTAAGCATAATACTGACAAAAAAGTTACTGACAGAGCTGTCTGAGAATAGCTGTTGACACTTTAGTCTTTACAAATATTCTCTAATTTCTGTCAGTAACTTTTTATTCATTATCTTGAAGATATTGCTTAATAAATGCTCTTGTAAGAGGAGTCAGTGGAATATTTTTTTTCCAAGCAAGCACACTTAAAGTTTTCACTTCCGGACTCAATGGAATAGCTTTTAAATCAGGATAATCTCGAATAAGCGCCCCTTCTGTAACAACTGCTTCGCCAATTCCTGCACGAGCAATTTCAAAAAGATGAAAACCGAGATTAAAGCCGCCAATAATTTCTAAATCACTCACTTGGCAGTCTGCCCAATCGGCTATAAATTGACGAACTTCTGGTCGTTCTGAAATTAATATTCTTTGCTTTTTAAATATTTCTGGACTTACTTCATCTAACTCTGCAAGTTCTGAATCGGATTGAGTGAGCATCATCCAACGTTCAGGAAAGCCAATTTTTTCAACATTATATTTTTCAGTTGATGTTGGCTCTAACAAAAAACCAACATCAACTAGTCCGTTGTCAATCTTCCATTTGATATCATCAGCATTCCCTGACAAAATTGTAAAAGTAATTGATGGATATTTATTTGTCAGTCTTTGGAGCGTTTTAGCGATACTGGAAGTTGTCCAACCTTCTAAAGCACCAATCGTCAGATGACCAGATAATTCTGCATTTTTTCGGTCTTCAAAAACTTGTACTGTTTTACTGGTCAGCTGTAAAATTTCTTCAGCCTTAATTTTAAGAAATTGTCCATCTTCAGTTAAGATCAGTTTTTTCCCATCACGCATAAAAAGTTGTGTATCTAGTTCGCGTTCAAGTTCTTTAATTTGTCTAGATAATGTTGGCTGCGTAATATATAACTGTTCAGCAGCTTTGGATACTGTTCCAGCAGTTGCAACTGTCCAAAAATATTTTAATAATCGAAGTTCCATTTATTCTTTTCCTATTTAAATCTTGATTGTTTCTTTTGAACTTTGGTTCAAATTAATTTCATTTGGCAACATCACTTCATCATAATTTTCAATTTTGAATGTCAAATAATCCAAGGCAGATTGCTTTTCAATAATTTCTGTTCTCAATTGTTCAACCTGGTTCTTCAAAATTTCAATTCTTTCTTCTTTCGTTTCGGGATTTCCCTCATTCACTAATGCCATATAACGGGTCAAAGGTTCAACTTGCACACCTGCATCTCGCATGTGTTTGACAAATTTCAAAGTTCTAATATTAGCTTCTGTAAAATTTCTTATTCCAGATTCTGTCCGTGTAATTTTAGGAATCAGCCCAATTCTTTCATAATACCTTATATTATCTGTTTTTATCCCCGATAATTCAGCAGCTTTTTTTATATTCATTCTTTTATTTTAACACTTGAAGTGAACTTTAAGTCAATAAAAAAACATTTAACCTAAAGTTAAATGTTCTTTGTTTGCAAATTAAGCTAAAGCACCCATTGGGTCCCATGGTAGAAGTACTTGAGGTTTCTCTTCGTAAGCAGCCAATTCTTCTTCAGTTAAAAGGTCTTTACGGACAACAATTTGATAAGTATATTCATCCATCCATTCATCAGAGGCAACAAAATATCCTTTTTGACCGGCATCTTTACCCCATGAATTTTCAACTTTCCATTTAGTTGAATTTCCGTCAGCATCTAAATCAACACCCGCTAAAACCATGGCATGCGTCATCAACGACTCACCATAATCAAGACGTCCTGCTTTGCTTTGAGTAAATTCAATATCCAATGAAGATTTGAAATCATAAGAATCCATTGTCAAAAGTCCTGCTGAACGATTTGATTCTTGATCCACGTCACAACCAAACCAAACTGTTTCACCAGCTTGCATTTGGGCAATGGCCAATTTTTTAAAGCGGTCCATTTCAACATTCAAATGTTTCACTTCTTTACCACCGACAACATTTCCCAAAAATTCAACTGTGTAGCTCTTATTATAAGGTTTGTCAGCAGTTGGAGCATTGATTACTGACACATAATTATTCAAATCAATTCCAACATATTCATTGTAAAATTCTTTTGGACTACCAACAAATTTTTTGTATTCATTATCTTTATTACGAAAAGCAAATTCAAAATTTTGTGGTGGCAAACCTAAAGTTACCGCAAGGAAATTAAAGACTTCTTGTAAAAGTTCTTCTTTAACTGCTTTAACATCTCCACCTTGCTCAATTGTATAACGCAAAATTTCAGCATCTTGACGGAGTAGTTTATTCAAGTATTGATTCAATTCACGTGAGCTACTTGAAGCTTGTGATTCAGGATAAACAGCTTTGGGAACAATTCCATATTTTTCAAAAATTGCAACCATCATATCCCATTGGCCGCCATCTTGTTGTGGTGTTTGTAAAAGGAATTTCAAACGACGATCGTCCATTTCAATATCACCAATAATTTGTTCCATGAACCAGTTTGATTTTTCATATTTATCCCAGAAGAAAGTATAAGCTTGTGAAAACTCAAAATCCTCTGTTTTAAATTCATTGATAAATTTATGACGGAAAGTGTTCAAAGCAGCAAACATCCAGCAACGTCCAGATTGTTTTTGATTCGTTACAGGGTCTTTTGTCAAGTCAATTGAAAACTCAGGCAAATTTGCAGCATGCGAACCACGGACTTCGAGTGATGAAAGCAAACCATTTTTAGTCACGGCATTTTCTACCGCACGCAATTTTGTATTTTCTGCAAAATTTTCGTAGAGTTTTTGTGTGAAATCTGATGTTACTGTCATAATACCTCCCAATAAATCGAAACTTCTGACAAAAGTTTCGATAAAAATAATCATTATCAATTTTTAATAATGATATTCTATTATTTTTTATATTCTTCTATTATAATCTAAATTATCAAAAAAATCAGCTAGTAAAGCTGATTTTCTAAATCTTTCTTTGCTTCTAAAAGCCATGGGTGGGCAACTTTCAATCCATCATCAATAATGAAATTAATATAATAAAGTGCCGCACTTTGCAAATTTACTGACAGAGCTGTCAGTAATCCCTGCCTAAATGGCGCATTATCTCCACCATCCCAGCTAATTTTGTCAGCAAGAAAAACAATCAAGTCCAATTCTGTAAAATTTTTTCTTAGGGTAGTATGACATTCAATTGCTGACAGAACTTGTTCATCAGTAATTTTAAAATGTTGGCTCGCCAAATACTTAGAAAGTTTCTGATGAATAATTAATGGAAATTCACGCTCTTCTGTCAGTAATTCGATATTAAAAATTTCTGCTTTTTCTACTCTTTGATCATTTGGATAAATTCCACCAATATCATGTAAAAGTCCTGCAATAAAAGCTTGCGAACGTCTTTCATTAGAATCAGTTAATTTTTCTGTCAGTGCCTCAGCCGTCTTTGCCACTGCCAAACAGTGCTCAAACAATTGGTCATTATTCAAAAAAATATTAACTTCCTCAATTAAGAGTTCTAACCTTTTATCCTTGATTTCTCCCATTTCACTTCCTCTTAGTTCTCATAAAAAGAAAAATCTATCAAAAGATAGATTCCAATTTTATACCATTTCTTCGAGTAAACGAATCAAGCCCTCAGCTGATTTTTTCCCTGCTTCAATAATAAATTTATCAAAATTAATATTAGCATCATGGTCAGCAGTATCAGACATCGCACGAATAATTACAAATGGTTTTCCAAGTGCTGTTGCAGCTTGAGCAATAGAAGCCCCTTCCATTTCAACGGCTAAAACATCTGGAAAATGCTCTTTAATCTCAGCTATTTTACTAGAGCTACTGATAAAACTATCCGAACTAGTAATCAATCCAACATGCACATTTTCTAAAACTTTTTTCAATTCAGAAACAAAATACTTACTTGATTCAAAGTATAAAGGTTGTTGAGCCATTTGCCCATAAGCATAACCAAAAGCAGTAACATCAACATCATGATAAGCAAGTTTATCAGCAACCACAACATCACCAATTGCTAAACCTTGAGCAACTGCTCCCGCTGAGCCGGTATTGATAATGGCGTCGACATCAAAAATGTCAACCAAAAATCCAACTGCCAAAGCAGACATCACTTTACCAATTCCAGATTGGACAAGGACCACTTCATGCCGGCCAATTGAACCTGTATGAAAAACTAAACCATGACGAGTATGTTTTTCTGCATTTTCTAAGTTTTCAACAAGTATGCGAATTTCTTCATCCATCGCACAAATAATTCCTATTTTCATTTTTTTACCTTTTTTCTAATCTTTTTACTCTCTAAAAGTAGTACAAAAAGAAAGCTACTGCCAATAGAACAACAATTAATGTAACGATGAAAAGCCATTTATTAATTACTTTCCCACGTTTTTGAGCCTTGGCATTTTCAATTCTTCGACTTTTATAAACAGCATTTTTGCTTAAATTTTTCTCAATACTATCGTATTTTTCAGCGATTTCAGTATCTTCTTCAAGCTCTCTTTGCAATCTGCGTTCAAGATTTTTCTTATCCTGTTTTGCTTGTTCAATTACTTCGTCTGTTAAAAGAGGTTTAGGCATTATTTTCAAGCTCCTTTTTCAAATATTGCATTTCCCAATACCAAATAGCCATAATTGTTTTTGCATCCGCAATTTGTTCAAGTTCAATCATTTTTTTTGCTTCGCTTAAAGTGACTTCAATTTGTTCCAAAAATTCACCATCATCAGCGGGTTTTGGATGTTCCACTTTTGTTAAATTTGATGAGAAATAGACAAATGTTTTCTCTGATGAAAAACCGGGTGTCCCATAAAAAACTGTAATTTCTGTCAAATCTTGCGCCAGATATCCAGTCTCTTCTTCGAGCTCTCTTAAGGCCGCAGCTTTGGGATCTTTTTCTTCACCTTTTTCAAGTTTTCCTGCCGGAATTTCAAAAATAAATTTTTCCAATGCTTTACGATATTGACCAACTAAAATCATCTTATTGTTGTGAACAGGTGCAATCGCTGTTCCTCCATTATGAAAAACAAGTTCTCTAAAACTCTCTTGCCCATCATACAAAGAAACTACATCTTTTACAACATGAAAAATCTTCCCACTAAAAATTTCTTCTCTAGCTAAAGTTTTTTCTTCAAATTTTTTATCATCAAAATTTAACATTGTGTCCTTTCTTCCGAAAACTTCTTTAAAGAATTTAAAGAATAGTTTTCTCATCAAAATCGAAGGAAAGAGCTTCAGGAGAAACTCTTTCTTTTATTTGTTAATTATTGACCACGATAATGTGGCATTTTTTTAGCACGTCCAAGTTTATTCACTTGTTTTCCACGTCCAATTTCAACTGCTTCATCTGGTACATCTTCTGTTACAACAGAGCCTGCTGCTGTTAAGGCATTTTTACCGATATGCAATGGAGCAATAATTGTTGAATTCGAACCAATAAAGGCAAAGTCATCAATTTCAGTATTGAATTTATTTTTACCATCAAAGTTTGCTGTAATTGTTCCAGCACCAAAGTTCACTTTCTCACCAACCGTTGCATTTCCAATATAAGTTAAGTGACCAGCTTTTGTACCTTTACCAAGCGTTGAACCTTTAATTTCGACAAAGTTTCCAACATGAACTTCTTCGCTCAAAACAGTTCCGGGACGCAAGTGAGCATAAGGCCCTACATTACTTCCAACACTCATTCTGCTTTCTTCAACCGTTGAATTACGAATCTCACAATTTGAATGAATTTCTGAATTTTCAATACGGCTACCATTTGTAATCAAAACATTTTTACCAATAAAGGTATTTCCTTTTATTGTTACATTTGCTTCAATCACAGTTTCTTCACCAATCTTAACTTCACTGTCAATATAAGTTGTCGCAGGGTCAATAAGCGTTACACCATTGACCATATGTTGATGATTGATTCGTTTGCGCATCGTCAACTCAGCTTGTGAAAGGGCAACACGGTCATTAACTCCTAAACTTTCGTCAAAATCATCAAGAATATGAGCCGCTACCGTTTGACCAGCTTTTTTGAAAATTTCAATGACATCTGTTAAATAATACTCTCCTTGGGCATTATCAGTTGTGATTTCATTCAAGGCTTTGAAAAGTGACTTATTATCAAAAATGTAAGTTCCAGTATTAATTTCGGTAATTGATTTTTCAAAATCATTCGCATCTTTTTGCTCAACAATCTTTTCTACTGAGCCATTTTCATCACGAATAATTCGTCCATATCCTGTTGGATTTGGTGCAATTGCTGTCAAGATAGTTGCTGTTGCATTTTGTGCAAAGTGATAATCAAAAAGTGCTTCTAACGTTTGTCCAGTAATTAATGGTGTATCACCAGCAATAACAAGAGTTGCTCCATCTTCATTTGCTAATAAATCCGCAGCAATCCGAACGGCATGACCCGTTCCCAATTGCTCAACTTGTTTCACAAATTGAGTCCCTTTAGGTAAAGTTGCAATCACACGATCCGCTTCATGACCAACAATCACTACATTTTTAGCAATTTCTACTTCAGAAACACTTGTAAGAACATGAGCAAGCATTGATTTTCCAGCCACTTGATGTAAGACCTTCGGAAGTGCTGATTTCATACGAGTTCCTTTACCAGCCGCTAGGACAATTGCGAATTTATTCATAGATTTCTCCTTTATTATTACAAATAAAATAAAATGTTTACCTAATTATACCATAATCAAGGGGCATTTTCGTTATCTTTTTAATTCAAATCCTCTCAATATGCGCTAAATATACAAGCTAGTACTAAGATTTAGAAAAAATCTGATTTATTTTACGATGCTACTAAAGTGATTTATTATTACTTTTTATGATAAAATGGACGAAAAGAAAAGAAGGGATTTTATTTATGAAAACAATAGGTTTTATTGGAGTTGGAAAAATGGCAACAGCTATTATTTCTGGACTTGACAAAAATAAATTCAAAATCATTATTTCCGGACACAATTTAACAAAAACTCGAAATCAAGCGGAAACTCTTAATGTTACGGCTGCAAGTAATCATGAAGAACTCGTTCAAGAATCTGATTTTATCATTCTATCAGTTAAACCTCAAGTACTTCCCTCTGTTTTAAGTAAATTAATCAATCATTTAACTAAAGATAAAACATTAATTTCAATTGCTGCGGGACTCACTTTATCTGACTTGAAACATCTGGCTGATTCAGAAAATCAACCGATCATCCGAGTGATGCCAAATATCAATGCACAAATCGGTCAGTCAACATCAGCCATTGTCAAAAATGAATTTGTTGATGATTCTGCTTATGCTACAGTTCAAGAAATTTTTAAATCAACTGGTTCTGTCCATGAAATTGCTGAAAAAGATTTTTCAACATTTGCAGCAATTGCCGGTTCAAGCCCTGCTTTTATTTATATGTTCATTGATGCCATGGCACGTGCCGGTGTATTGCATGGTATTCCTAAAGATCAAGCCACAGCAATTGTTGCCGAAACGGTTCGCGCTTCAGCTGAAATGATTCTCCAAAGTGGTGAAAATCCTTGGTCATTAGTCGATAAAGTCTCAAGTCCTGGTGGAACTACTGTCGCTGGTGTGGTAAGTTTAGAACAAAATCATTTTATCGGAACAGTTATTGATGCTATTAGCGCTACTATCGAAAAAGAAAAAAATCTTTAAAAATAAAAAAACTAGAAGGAAAATGCTCCTTTTAGTTTTTATTTTATAAAATAAAAAATGCCATATGGCATTTTTTATTAACGACGAAGTCCCAATGAAGCGATAAGTTCACGGTAACGTTGAACGTCTTTTTCACGAAGGTATCCAAGAAGGTTACGACGGTGACCGATTTTTTTCATCAAACCACGTTGAGTTGCGTGGTCTTTTTTATGAGATTTGATGTGGTCGTTAAGGTGGTTAATTTCCCAAGTCAATACAGCGATTTGTACTTCAGGTGAACCAGTATCGCCTTCTTTACGAGCGTATTGAGCGATGATTTCTTGTTTTTTTTCTTTTGAAATTGCCATGAGTTTTTTCTCCTTTATTTGTATTGCCCAGTCCGAGTGACAGCTTGGCAAGCATGAAACCAAGAACGGGTTGTAAAAAACTACTCTACCATGATACACTTTTTTGCCTAATTTTACAAGCTTCTTGTAAATTAACTTATTTATCAAAAAACTAGGAACACGAGATTCCTAGTCTATTTTTCTCAACTACTTGATGACGTTGTTGAAGATTCTTTGTTGCTATTGTTGTTATCTGTTGACGGCTGACTTGTTGTAGAGCTTGAAGTACTTGAAGTTGTGCTTGACGAAGTTTCAGGCGTCGTTGTTGATTCAGAAGTTGTTGAACTTGAACTTGGAGCAGTATAGACGCTATAAGTGACTACAATTTCTTGAGTTGGATCAACAGACGCTCCAACAGTCGGATAAACAGAATATACATAACCGTCAGCTTGTTGACTCGTTGTTGCTTGAGGGTCTAGTGTAATATTAGTGAATCCTGCAGCTTTTAAAGCAGCTTGATACTGTGAATAAGTCATATATTGACCGTTCGGTTTATAATCCGGAACTTCAACTTGTTTTCCACTTGAAACTTCAAAGGTAATTTTTTCACTCCCTTTGGTATCAAAACTAGAACCTTTTTTAGGGCTTTGTTTAATGATTGTACCTGCTGGGTAAGAATCACTAGGAACGGAAGTTTGAGTGACTTGGCTTTCATCAATACCATAATCCTTAAGTAATGTTGCCATCGCCTCATCAATCTTTTCACCGACAAAGTCCTTCATTTTGATGATATCTTCATTTCCCGTAGAAACATAAATATCAACGGAGCTATTAGATCTCACGGTTGTTCCACTAGTTGGATCAGTCTTGATAACATTTCCTTCAGCAATCGTTGAACTTTGTTGTTTATGAACTGTTCCTACTTTAAGTTTTGCATCTTTAATTTTGCTTTTTGCTTGGCTAAGTGTCGAGTTTGTCACATTAGGTATCTTAACATTAGTTGGTGTTGAGACAACCCAAGCCAAAGTAGCACCGCCAACAACTAAAAGAAGGATAACAAGACCAATAATCAAGCCTTTTTTAGATTTTTTGTTTTTATTTCCTACTTCTGAGCTTGCAGCCTTTTCATCTGTTTGTGAATCATTATCTTCTTTTTTATCAATCAGAGGCTTGGTGTCATAAGGATTAATTAGATTGGCAGGCATAATTTTTGTTTCATCATGATCCTTATTGAAAACTAATTTTTCTTCCCCACGACGGTCAAGACTCGTTGAAGTTGCCACATCAGTCATCATTTCTTCTACATCAGTATAGCGATTTTTAATATCTTTCGCTGTAGCTTTAATGACGACATTTTCCAAAGCTTGCGGAACTTCTGGATTGAGATTAATGATGCTTGGAATACTCTCTTGGAAATGTTTTAGAGCGATAGCAACTGCAGAATCTCCATCAAATGGAATTTGACCTGTTAAAAGCTCAAATAAAATAATTCCAATCGCATAAATATCTGATTGAACAGTTGCATTTGAGCCACGCGCTTGCTCTGGTGATAAATAATGAACTGAACCAAACATTGTATTTGTTTGAGTAAGTGAAGTTTCAGAGAGTGCCTTCGCAATTCCAAAATCCGTTACTTTTACAGTTCCACTACTGGAAACTAAAACATTTTGTGGTTTTAAATCCCGGTGAATAATACCATGTGAATGGGCCATGTCCATTGCTGATAAAATTTCCGTAATAATTTCAATAGCTTCATCATTGGCTAAAGGTGCATTTTGATTGATGTATTGTTTAAGTGTCATGCCGTCAACAAATTCCATAACAATGTATTGTTGACTTTCAAATTCACCAACATCAGAAATACCTACGATATTTGGATGTGAAAGTTCTGCCATGGCGAATGCTTCTCGCTGAAAACGAGCAATCGCGATGTCATCATTTTCAAAATTTGAACGTAGCACTTTTATTGCAACCAAGCGGTCACCAAGAAAAGTATCCTCACCTTGATAAACATTCGCCATTCCGCCGCGTCCGATTTCTTTGATAATCCGATAACGATCGGCAAAGATTTTACCGATTTGAATCATCAACTAACCTCCTGCGTTGGTGTTTCGCTTTCTGACGTTTCATCATACTTAATCAAAACGACGGTAATATTATCCAAACCTCCATGTTCATTGGCTAAACGAACTAAAGCTTCAGATTTATTATCTAAGGTTAAATCTTCCCGCTCTAAAACTTCCATAATTTCGGTAGTTGAAACCATGTTTGTTAACCCATCGGAGTTCATCAAAATAATGTCCCCAACTTGAAGTTCTAAAACTTGAATATCTGCTTGAACTTCACTAGTTTGCCCAAGTGAACGAGTAATGATATTTTTATTCGGATGAACTTCAGCTTCCTCTTCGGTAATTTGTCCTGCATCTACAAGCTCTTGAACTAAAGAATGGTCTGTGGTTATTTTATTTAATTCACCATCGCGCATTAAATAAGTTCGGCTATCACCTACATGGGCAGAAATGAGCATTCCTGCTTTAATAACCAAGGCTTCAAGAGTTGTTCCCATTCCTTGGTATTCATCAAGTTTTCCAAGGCTGGCAATATTTTCATTTTCATTACGAACTTGATTTTTTAGCCAAATCTCAAGAGTTGCTTCTGGTGTTCCCGCATCAAAAAATGTCTCTGACCAAAGTTTGCCGAGATCTTCTACGGTAAGTTTACTTGCGACATTACCTGCTTTGTGTCCTCCCATGCCATCAGCTAATAAAAAGAGCTGATAACCTGCACGGTTGAAATAAGTACCGGCATAGTCTTGATTAGTACTACGTTTTGAACCGATATCTGATAAAATACTGTATTCCACTTTTTCTCCTTAACAAGAATAAAGTTTTATTTTTAGGTCTAAAAATTACTGACAGAATTTAAAAAAATATTTGTCAGCAGTTATTCGCCTATTTTCTTAAATTTCGCGATGAAAAAACCATCTGTATGATACATTTCTGGAGTAATAAAAATACATCCTTCTTTAATCATATCTGCCTTATCGCTAGAAATTTCAACTTGTTCAAAATTAGGATGACTTTCTAGAAATTGACGAACAACGTCAAAGTTCTCTTCATCAAAAATTGTACAAGTACTGTATACCATTATACCACTTTTTTTCAGGCTTTTCGAGGCGCTGTTCAGAATTTCTAGCTGAATTTTTTGTAAATCGACAAAATCCGAACTTTCTTTTCTATAGCGAATATCTGGTTTGCGTCGAATTAATCCAATACCTGAACACGGAGCGTCCACAAGAATTCGGTCAAATTTATCTGAACCAAATTCTTCAAAAATCATTGTCGCATCGGCTTTTTGAGTAGTAATTTTATCCGCAACATGTTGACGCTCTGCATTTTGATTAATTAAATCAAGTTTATGATCATATAAATCTAGTGCTGTGATATGGCCACTTGTTAAATATTGAGCCATATGAGTACTTTTACCACCAGGAGCTGCACAAGCGTCAAGAACTTCTTCTGTTCCTTCTAAATCAAGTTGAGGGGCAACTAATTGACTTGTTTCATCTTGAATCGTAATTCTGCCAGATTGAAATTCTTCTGTCATTGCAAAATTTCCACTGTCAGCAATTAGAGCACTTTCTGTCAGTAGAGAAGCACGAGTTCCTGAAATTTCTACGGTTGGGTCAATTTTTCGTAAGCTAACGTGACTTGGCTTTTCAAGACTTTCTAGAATTTCTCCTGTTCTTTTTCCACCAAATTGACGAACCATTTTATCCAATAAAAGTTTGGGCATTGAATATTTTGTTTCCCAATCCTTTGGTTCTTCATTTCGATGTTCAGAACGCATGAAATTACGTAACACAGCATTGATAAAGTTAGCCGTTGCTTGGCCATCACGACGTTTAGCGATTTTGACTGCTTCATCTACTGCTGCCGAAGTTGGGACCTTATCCATAAATAAGATTTGATAAACTGTAAGTAATAGGAGCATTTTTGCCCAAGGTTTTGGTTCTTTTTTCAAGAAGGGAGTAATATGCCACTCCAATAAATCTTTTTTAGAAACCACTCCATATACAAGGGCAGTCCCAAAAGCTTTATCAACTGTGGATAGTTCAGAATCTCGCAAATTTCGATCCAATGAAATATTGGCATAAGCATCATTGCCAAAAATGTCATTCAATACATCGAGTGCGGTTTGTCTTGCATTTTTTGTCATAGAGCTATTATACCCTTAGTAGTCAATGACTGTCAATGACTTTCGTCAGATGATTTTCCTTAAATTTCTTAAAAACACTCTCTTTTCATGATTCGTTTGTACTATATATAATACTTAACCGTTTTCTATTTAAAGTAAAATTTTCTTGAAAGTAACAAAAAAACTGACATCTTGTCAGTTTTTTTGTTAAATTGATTCTTATTTTACACGGGCATCATCACCCATGTCATCAACTTTTTCTTTGACTTTATCTACTTGATCAGATGTAAATTTCCCTGTTGTTTGAGCTGCGCCAACCACACGATCTTGTAAACTTTTTTCATCATCTTTTTGTTGTTCTTTTGTTTTAATATCAACAACTGTAACATTAACTTCAACAACTTCTAAATCAGTCATATCAGAAACTTCTTTACGAATGACATCCTTAATTTTTTGATAAATATCAGGAACATTCTTCTTGTATTCTGTGACTACTTTTAGGTCCACTGCAACTTGTTTTTTACCAACTTCTACACCGACACCTGCTGTAACATCATCTGTATTTACTAGTTTTCCTGTCAGATTTGAGAAAAATCCTCCATCGACAGACAATAGTCCATTGACAGATTCAAGGGCAAGTCCAACAATTTTTTGAATCACTTTATCTTCGTAAGTCAAGCTACCTTTAACTTCAGTTACTTCTGTTTTTGTGTTTTCTTGTACCATAATTTCCTCCTAGTATTTTCTTATTTTTTCTTTAACAGTTGTTCAATGATTCCCGTACGTTGAAGATAAAGGCCAACGAAAATTCCTAAGCCAATTAGTAAGAAGAGAAGAATCATTTTCCAAAATCCGATTGTGAAGATACAAATAGCTATAATTAAACCTACTATTCCTCCAATTATCGGATAGCGATATCTTTCTAAAAGATTCATTTCCACCTCCTTACTCTACACGACGACTTGTCGAACTTTTATTTTCAGCAAGTGAGCTAACTTTTATTTTTAATTTTAAGTCATAGTTTATACCAAAGAAATTTTGGATACTTTCTTTAATTTCTTGCTCAATTTCTTTTGTTTTTTCGACAATCTCAACTCTGGGAATAATTTCTCCTTTAACATCAATTTTTATTTTGGCTTGATATAAAGTCACATTGATTTTTGGATTTCTGATATAACCGTTGTTACTAACAATTTCTCTGACCAATCCTTCGATTGCTGAAACTTTTAAAGTTAGATTTCCTGTTTTATCATCTAGTAGAACTTCCTGATAAGTTTTTGGATAAAAAATAAGAATCAGCAAACAAATTAACAATAATGCTCCTAAAATTGAAGAGCTGATAAATATATATTGGGAAAGATGATTCCCAATGTAAGGAATTTCTGATGAGGGCATAAGCTCCCAACGAAAATTCATATAATTAAAGTAATCCCATAATATGGGGATAAGAATGGTGAGAAAGAATAAATCAGCCAAAATAAAAATAAATTTTTTTCCTTTTGACACGATACCTCCTCTCTTTTGCTGCTCTATCTAGTTGTTAGCTCTACCTAAGAAGAATGAAACAACAGCAACAACGATGACAGCACCAACAATAGAAGGGATAAGTGCCATACCAGCTAAACTTGGACCCCAAGAGCCTAAAAGCGCTTGCCCTACAAAAGACCCAACAAGACCAGCTAAAATATTAGCAATCCATCCCATTGATTTGCCCTTATTTGTAATTGCTCCTGCAATTACACCAATAATAGCTCCGACGATTAATGACCAAATCATAAATACCTCTTTCTAGTACAGTTCCTGTACATTTTTAATATATCAAAGTTCAAGCAACTTTTAAAGTAATTCGCTTTCTTTTTATTACACCCTAACTTGCTTGCTAAATTTTGAAGTAAAAAAAGTTCTATCATTAAAATCGATAGAACTTTTAATTTATTATTGTGGACAAATTTATTCGCCAAACTTATCCCCAACTTGTATTTTTTGACCTAGGCCATTAAGAAAGCTAACGATATCCATCTTGGGTTTACCGGCTGGTTGAACGAAAAGAAGTTCAAGAAGTCCCTCGCCTGTGGCAACTTTTAATGATTTTTTCGTTTTTTCCACAATTTCACCAGCTTGTAAGTTACTGACAGAATCATCAGCGACTTTTGTTTCATAAATCTTGAAACGCTCGCCATTCCATGTGGTATGAGCAACTGGGAATGGATTCATTCCACGAACTTTATTGAAAATTTCACGTGCAGATTTATTCCAGTCGATTTTTTCTTCTTCTGGCGAAATATTAGGACTAAAAGTCACTTCATCTTCGTTTTGAGCTTGAGCTTTTAATTGGCCAGTCAGATATTTTGGCAATGTTTCAAGTAACAAATCACGTCCAACAAGAGCTAACTTTTCAAACATAGTGCCAACATTATCATCCTCAAGAATTGGAGTAGAATCTTGAGCAATCATGTCACCGGCATCCATTTTACGAATCATTTCCATGATGGTTACACCAGCTTCTTTTTCGCCATTCATAATAGCATAATGAATAGGTGCCCCACCGCGATATTTTGGTAGTAAAGAAGCATGAGTATTGACTGCAAATTGAGCAACATCTAATAATTTACCTGGCAAAAATTGTCCAAAGGCGGCAGTCACAATTCCAACTTCTCCTGATTCAAGGAGCGTCATGATTTGAGTCATTTCTACTGAGCCAGAAAGTTTTTCTGGTTGAAGAACAGGCAAGTTAACCGTTAAGGCAAGTTCTTTAACTGGTGTCATTCTTAATTCCTGTTTCCGACCAACCTTACGGTCTGGTTGAGTCACTACTGCTAAAATTTCATATTGATTAGAATCAATCAAACCTTTTAAAACGGTCGCAGCAAATTGTGGTGTCCCCATAAAGATAATTTTTGTTTTTGTCATAAGTTTTCAAACTCCTCGATAATAATTTTCTTTTGTTTCATTAATACTTGAACAGCCTTATCGCCTTTTGCCATTAACTGTCCAAGATTTTCTGGAATAATTTGCCAAGAAATACCAAATTTATCTTTGCACCAACCGCATTGTTCGGCTTCTTTAACATGAGAAAGTTTTGACCAATAATCATCAATTTCGGCTTGATTTTTACAAGTCACAGTAAAACTCACTGCTTCATTAAATTTGAAAATTGGACCGCCATCAAGGCAGATAAAGTCAAGGCCATTCAGACTAAATTCACCATTTAATACTTTTCCAGACATGCCTACGAAATGCTCATCTAGCTTTTCATCCGGATAATATTCGATGTTTTTGATTTTTGAATTTGGAAAGACTGAGACATAATAGTTCATTGCTTCTTTGGCATTGTTATCAAACCAAAGGCTTGGGATAATTTTTGCTTCCATAGTTGACCTTCCAATCTCTGTAAATTTCAGCTTTATCCACATGGGGATAATTATTGATTTCGGCAATTACTTTTAGGACAAGTGGAGATGAATTTTCTACTGACAAGTTTTTAATCGATTTCCAGACTGCTCTGTCAGAATCATTTTTTCCGTCAGCAACAAATTGTGGTAATTTTTTGGCTACACTATTTAATTTTACATCAAAAAGGTTAAAAACGTGGTGTGTGACGACTCGACGGTCATTTTCATAAATCCAAGCGGAATACAGGCGATTATTAGTACTTGAAAGAACCGTAAAGCCAGTTTCTTCAAGAATTTCTCGCTCTAATGTGTCAACCATTGATTCACCAACTTCTTGCGAACCGCCAGGTAAATCATAGCGATTTTGATAGGGACCTGAATTTTTTTCAATGACAAGTAATTTATCATTATCAATTGCCACACCATAGACTCCAAAATGCTTCAATAAATCAAATTTCTCAACCATATTTACCTCATTTCATTTCAAAACGACCGAAATTTTTCATGTTTTTGTTCAAATTCCTGAATTTCACAAATTTTATTTCCAGAAAATTTAACAAGAGAAAGACCGTCAAAAATATTTTCTTCCCCTTTATAAACATAGTGGAAAGTCCATGTGAAAAACCCAGTTTCCTTATCTACATAAGACTTATCCACAGTCCATGACTTCACTTTGTTTTCCACAGGATGATTCCATTGACGAAACCATTTTTCAATTTCCGCTTTTCCTTCGTATTGCGCCCCATAGCATTCGGTGTAGCTAATGTCTTCTGACAAGGCTGTCAGTAACTTTTTGATGTCTTTGGTCAGCCATGCGTCAATTGTTTGTTGAAAAAGTTCTATTTTCTGCATTTTCCACACCAACTTTCGTTTGTTTTCAAATTCTCAACTTTTCCACCTGTGGAAATTTTTATACAAAATTTTGTGGCTCACTATCAATCAATACGCGTAAATTTTTGTTATCCCGAAGTTGGGTTAATTCAAGCACTTGATTTAAAGCTGATTCTAATTCTTCTTCAAAACGATATTTAACTAAAATTTGATAATGATAAAGGTTATGTGTTCTGGCAATTGGTCTGGCGGTTGGCCCTAAAATTTTAGCCTTTTCTGTCAAATTTTGCTTGAGTAATTGAGCGATCTCATAAGATTTTTGAATGGCAACTTCTTCATCTTGATGAGAAACAAGCACTTGAACGGTGAAATAATAAGGTGGATAGGAAAGTTCACGACGAAATCTCATTTCCATTTCATAAAATTTTTCGTAATCTTGAGCCTTGGTCATTTCAATGGCGTAATGATGTGGATTGAAAGTTTGAATGAAGACTTCACCTTTTTTATCTGCTCGTCCAGCTCGTCCAGCCACCTGCATTAACAATTCAAAGGAACGCTCACTCGCTCTAAAATCAGGTAGATTTAGGCCAGTATCTGCGTTAATGACACCCACTAAGGTTACGTTTGGAAAATCTAAACCTTTGGCAATCATCTGAGTTCCTAAGAGGATATCAGCTTCATGATTACCAAATTTTTCAAGAATTTTTTCATGAGCATTTTTTGTCCGAGTTGTATCTACATCCATTCGCAAAACTCGTGCTTCAGGCATAATTTCTCGAAGTTCTTCTTCGACTTTTTGCGTTCCTGAACCGTAATAACGAATTTTTCGTGAATGACAATTAGGACAAGTTTGCGGAATTCCTTCGACATGACCACAATAATGACAATTCAAAGTTCGGGTATCCATGTGAAGGGTCAAGGAAATATCGCAATTAGGACAATCAACAACAAAACCACATTCGCGGCACATGACAAATGAAGAATAACCCCTTCGATTCAACATCAAAATGACTTGTTCATCTTTGTCAATTTTTTCTTTTATTTTTGTCAGTAAAGAGTGTGAGAAATTAGCAGATTGGTCAGAAATTTCACTGCGCATATCAATGATTTTTATTTCTGGCAGGATTGCTGCTTCATTTGCCCTTTTTGTCAGTAATAAAAGTTCATAAACTCCGCGCATGGCACGTGCTCGCGTTTCTAAACTTGGCGTTGCAGAACCTAAAACAAGTCTTGCACCATGCCATTTTGCACGCAAAAGCGCAATATCTCTTGCATGATAACGGGGACTTGAATCTTGCTTATATGAAGTTTCATGTTCTTCATCAATGATGATAATTCCCAAATTTTCAACAGGTGCAAAAATAGCTGAACGTGCACCGACAACTACCTGAGCTTTGCCAGATTTAATTTTTCGCCATTCATCATATTTTTCACCATCAGATAAACCAGAATGCATAATCGCCACTTTATCTCCAAAACGAGCAATAAATCGATTCGTAATCTGTGGCGTCAAAGAAATTTCTGGCACAAGCATAATTGCTGTTTTACCGAGTTTGAGAAAATGGTCAATGGTCTGTAAGTAAACTTCTGTTTTACCGGAACCAGTAATTCCTTCCAACAAAAATGGTTTGTCAGAAGATGCAATTATTTTTTCGTAAGCTGCATTTTGTTCGGAGTTGAGAATTTTGGCACTGTCATTTTCCACACCTTCAAATTTTTCTTTCGTCCTAGAAATTTCAACCTCTTCAATTTTGACTAGGTCATGCTCAACGAAAAATTTAATGATTTGTGAAGAAAAATTTAATGATTTGACAGCAATTTTTTCTTCTTGAAGTCGTAATAGAAAATATTTCAACTCTAAGCGTTTTTTAGCTCTCTTTTCAATTTCAAATTCAGCTAGTTTTTCGATATCTGGAATAGATAAGAATTTTTCTGTTTTTCTATTTTCTTTAGATTTTGCTAAATATTCTACTGACAGCTGACCCAAACGTACAGCCTTTGCTGACGAGATTTTTTCTGCTTCTGTCAGTTGTGACCATTTGACAGAAGTTCCGTCAGTCGATTTTAGGAGCTTGTCATAATTAGAATTCAAAAGATTAGGTAACATGGCTTTTAGACATGAAATTTTATAAGAAAATACTGAATGACGCATTTCATCTGCCAACCAAAGCTGTTCATCCGTTAGGACTGGCTCAACGTCGAGTAGTTCAGAAATTCCTTTCAAATTTACTGACGGCTCAAGTTCTTCATCTTCAAATCCAATGACAATTCCTTGAACAAGCCGGTTTCCACTTCCAAAAGGAACATGGACCCGCATGCCCACTTCAAGCAAATTTTCAAATTCAGCTGAAAGGCTGTAAGAAAAGGGTTTATCCGTCTGCATCAGAGGCACATCAACGATGACTTTAGCAATTTTCATTTATTTTTGACCTCCGTTTTCTTATCTTTAATTATAACAGAAAAGCATTTTTCCTGCTTTTGACTTATCCGCTTCTTACTGACAAAGCTGTCAGTAACTTTTAGAAATAAAAAAAGCGCCAATTGACGCTTAAAAAATTTATTCTGCGGCAGCTGCTTTAGCGGCGCGGCTATTTTTTTGTTTTGCTTCTTCTTCAGCTTCTTCTTTAGCAATTTGCTCTTTGATGAGTTGTTCTTTCATCTTAGCTTGCAAACGTTCCAATTCGCGTTTTTCAACTAAAGTTTCACGTTTCAATTCAGGTGATGGGTGAATTTTAACTGTTCCATCAGCAATTTCTTCCAATGCACGCAAAGTATTTTTTACAGCTTTAAATTCTTTTGTTGGACGTTCTTTATCACGCAATTCATGCGCACGTTTTGCTTCCAAAACTACTAAAGAATATTTTGAATCAACTTGGTCCAATAACTTGTCAATTGAAGGTTCTAACATCATAATTCATTACCTCATTTTCTAAACTTTTCATTCTATTTTTACTGACAGACTTGTTATCGTCAAAATAAAATTCTGTCAGTAAAATTTATCAACTTAATCATTTCTGGCAGGACTATCAGTAGAACTGATAACCCCTTCACATTAAACTGACAAATCTGTCAGTAATTTTTCCAATTAAATCAAACTTTCACATCATCAATCATATGAACGTAGCGTTCAATCACGCGGTCCACACGGTAATGTTCAGCTTCAATAATTTTCTTAACACGTTCGGCAGCAAGTTCAACTTTGTCATTAACGACGGCATAATCATATTCACTCATCAAGCGAATTTCTTCTTTTGCTTTTTCAAGTCGTGAAGCAATGACTTCAGCCGAATCTGTCCCACGTCCAACTAAACGTCCACGTAATTCTTCCAAATCTGGTGGAGTCAAGAAGACAAAAACACCATCTGGAACTTTTTCCTTCACTTGAAGCGCACCTTGCACTTCAATTTCTAGAAAAACATCTTTTCCTTCGTCCAATGTCTGATTGACATAAGTTAAAGGTGTGCCATAATAATTTCCAACATATTCAGCATATTCCAGCATCTGACCATTGCGAATCATTTCTTCAAATTCATCACGTGTCCGGAAATAATAATCTTTTCCATCTACTTCGCCAGGACGTTGCTTACGCGTTGTCATTGACACTGAATATTCAAAGTTGTTTTCACTCTCAAAAATTTTAGCACGAACTGTTCCTTTTCCAACACCAGAAGGCCCAGAAAAAACAATTAATAAACCACGCTCACGCATTTTTTCCTCCGATATATCTCTAATTCCATCTCTTAATCAACGATTAATCTCATTCTATCAAAAGCTAGCTCTTAAAACTAGTTTTTGTAACAAAAAAGAAATATAATTTCGTAATAAGAAATAAAAAAACTGCCAAAAGACAGTTTTTTATTTTGCATAGTCAATCGCTCGAGTTTCACGGATAACAGTAATCTTGATATTACCAGGATAATCCATTTCATCCTCAATTCGATTTTTCACATCACGCGCCAAAATCACAATTTGGTCATCCGTTAATTTTTCTGGTTTAACCATTACACGAATTTCGCGTCCAGCTTGCAAGGCAAATGCTGTTTCCACACCTTCAAAGCTTGTTGAAATTGCTTCAAGGTCTTTCAAACGTTTGATGTAATTTTCAATTGATTCACGACGAGCTCCAGGACGTGCTGCTGACAAAGCATCAGCCGCCGCAACAAGTACCGCAATGTTACTCAAAGGTTCTGTATCACCGTGGTGACTCGCAATTGTATTGATGACAATTGGATTTTCCTTGTACTTACGCGCAAGTTCTGTTCCAATTTCAACGTGGCTTCCCTCAACTTCATGGTCAAGTGCTTTACCAATATCATGCAAGAAACCTGCACGTTTAGCAAGTGCCACATTTTCTCCCATTTCACCAGCCAAATTACCAGCAATATGAGCAACTTCTACTGAGTGATCAAGTACGTTTTGTCCATATGAAGTACGGAAATGCAAACGTCCCATAATCTTCATCAAGTCAGGATGCAAGTTATGCGCCCCAACTTCAAAGGCTGCTTGTTCACCATATTCACGCATTTTATGATCAAGTGCTTTGCGGTTTTTCTCAACCAACTCTTCAATTCGCGCTGGATGAATTCGACCGTCTTGAACTAATTGTTCAAGAGTCATACGAGCAATTTCACGACGAATTGGGTCAAATCCTGAAAGTACAACAGCTTCTGGCGTATCATCAATGATGACATCAATCCCAGTCAACGCTTCAAAAGTACGAATATTACGACCTTCACGACCGATAATCCGACCTTTCATACCATCGTCTGGTAAATTGACAACCGAAACAGTTTGTTCAGCTACAGAATCAGATGAAACGCGTTGAATAGCAAGTGAGATAATATTTTTAGCTCGCTTATCTGCTTCAACTTGAGCTTTTTCTTCGCTTTGACGAATAATTTGAGCCATTTCTTTTGTCAAACCATCTCGAGTTTCACTCAAAATAATTTCACGAGCATCATCTGTGCTCAAATTTGAAATACGCTCCAATTCTAGTCGTTTCTTTTCTTCAATATGCGCTAATTGTTCTTCTCGCTTACTGAGCGTATCAGTTTTTCTAACGAGGCTCTCCTCTTTAGAATCTAAGTTTTCTTCTTTTTTCGTTAGGGTATCATCCTTACGGTCTAAGATTTCTTCACGTTGTTTTAGGCGCTTTTCAGTCTCCTTTAACTCCTGACGTTCTTGCTTAAATTCATCTTCGATTTCACGACGTTGCTTTTGTTCTTCTTCACGAAGGGTGTAGCGGGCTTCTTTTTTGAAGGCTTCAGCCTCCATTTTCAAAGACTCCGCCTCACGTTTAGCATTCGCCATCACCTCATTTGCTTTATTTTCAGCTTCATTAAAAAGAGATTCAGCATCCTGCTTATTTTTCTTTATATTTTGAGCGTAAAAAATAAATGCGACAACTAATACAACCAATAAGACCAAGAGAACGATAGAAATAATGTCCATTAGTCTCCTCTAAAGTCAGTAGTAATTCCAATAAATTCTACTCACAGTTTGATTATAAATTAATGTATTTTACATAGTAAAACACTCATTTATTATATCATTTTAAGGCTCATTATTCAATGAAAGATAGTGTAACGCTTTCAGAATAATTTAGAGTCAATTATGTCATCATAAATTGACATCCTTCACGAATAAATAAAAACAGTTATTTTACTAACTGTCTTCATCAACTAATTTTCAAGTAAAGCAGCTGCTTCTTCATCCAAAATAAAAGTAATATTTGGATGCGTCCGTAAAATAGAAGCTGGAATTTCTTCTGTGATTGGACCCTCAAGAACTTTTTTCATAATCTCTGCTTTCTTTTTTCCGTCAGCAAAAACTAAAAGTTGCTTGCTAGCTAGAACTGTTCGTGGACCAAAAGTGACATAAGGAGAAGCCGGTTCTTTATCTGTCAAATTTTTGATTGACTGATAAATCTCATCCCCTTCTTCAAATGGAACAGCAAAAATTTCTCGCTCAAAGCTTGTATGTCCTGGCATATTTGCACAAAAATGACCATCTTCTCCTATCCCCATAACAATCAAATCAATCCCACCGTCCTGTAAGATTTTTTGGTCAAAAACTTGATTATTTTGAGCATTTAATTCATGAAGATTACCATCATCAATATGTACTCGATCATAGAAAGCTGTCTTTAAAGCACTCATTGTTAATCCATAGCGTTCACCAGCAAGTGGTACTTCATCAAAATTGTAATAATGGATATTTGAGCGATCAAAATTCATTTTTTGGAGTTTATCAATAAGAATTTCATACATTCCAAGAGGGGTATTTCCCGCTGTAAGCGAAAGATTTACCCTTTTTGAAAGCATCATCTTATCAAGAACAATCGCTGCAGCAAGTTCACTCATTGTGGCGTAATCTTTAGTGATTATTTTTTTCATAAAAGCTCCTTTTTTCTTGTTACTTCTATTTTACAGGATTAAGTATTCTATTTAAAGCAATTCTACTCGTTGAAAATAAAAAAAGCGGAAATCCGCTTTTTTTATTATTTTTTAAGAGCTATTTTAAGTTCTTCAACCTTATCTGCTTGTTCCCATGGCAATTCTACATCTGTACGGCCGAAGTGCCTTTCGACTTTGGGCTTTAGCCCATTAGCGAGAAAGGACAGCGGAGGAGACAATGGCGACGTAGACCGAACGAAGGTCGGCGAGGCCGATTATTTACCTAAAACGGATTTAAGTTCTTCAACTTTATCTGTTTGTTCCCATGGTAATTCTACATCTGTACGGCCGAAGTGCCTTTCGACTTTGGGCTTTAGCCCATTAGCGAGAAAGGACAGCGGAGGAGACAATGGCGACGTAGACCGAACGAAGGTCGGCGAGACCGATTATTTACCTAAAACGGATTTAAGTTCTTCAACTTTATCTGTTTGTTCCCATGGTAATTCTACATCTGTACGGCCGAAGTGCCCGTAAGCTGCTGTTTGTCCGTAAATAGGACGGAGTAAGTCAAGCATTTGAATAATTCCTGCTGGGCGAAGATCAAATACTTTACGAATTGCTGCTAAAAGTTCATCATCTGAGACTTTACCTGTACCAAAAGTATCAACATTGATTGATGTTGGTGTCGCAACACCAATAGCGTATGAAAGTTGAATTTGCGCTTTTTCTGCAAGTCCAGCTGCCACAATATTTTTGGCTACATAACGTGCTGCGTAAGAAGCTGAACGGTCAACTTTTGTTGCATCCTTACCAGAGAAAGCTCCACCACCGTGGGGAGCATACCCACCATAAGTATCAACAATAATTTTACGTCCGGTCAAGCCTGAATCCCCTTGAGGACCACCAATAACAAAACGTCCTGTTGGATTGATGAAGTATTTAGTTTCATCATCTAAAAGTTCAGCTGGAATAACAGACTTGATGACTTTGTTAATCACATCATCGTGAATTTCTTCGTTTGTTGCTGACGCAGCATGTTGAGTAGAAATAACGACTGTGTCAATGCGTTTTGCTTTGCCATTATCATCATATTCTACAGTGACTTGTGATTTTGCATCAGGACGCAAGTATGAAATTTCACCTGATTTACGTAAATCAGCTAATTTTTTAACTAATTTATGTGAAAGTGAGATGGCGAGTGGCATATATTCGGCAGTTTCGTTAGTCGCGAAACCGAACATCATCCCTTGGTCACCAGCACCAATCAAATCAAGCGGGTCAACTAATTGACCATTTTTATCGCGAACTTCTTCGGCTTCATTTACCCCTTGTGCAATATCGCTTGATTGCTCAACAAGTGAGACGTGAACGCCCACTGATTTATAATCAAATCCATTTTCGCTATCTGTATAGCCAATTTTTTTGATTGTTTCACGAACGACATGAGCAATATCAACATAAGCTGATGTTGAGATTTCACCAAAGACATTGACCGTCCCTGTATATACGACCGTTTCACAAGCGACGTGTGCATGTGGGTCTTGTGCGAGAATGGCATCAAGAATGGCATCTGAGATTTGGTCTGCAACCTTATCTGGATGGCCTTCTGATACTGATTCTGATGTAAATAAATGTTTTTCTGACATTAAAAATGTCCCCCAATCTAAATTTTGGTTACAAGGCGTCTTTAAACTTATCTAATATTTACTGACGAAAAACCTTCATAGGATAACCGTTGGTGCTTCAGCGCTTACGGATATGCTAGTATTTTCATCAGTAATTTTTAAAATAAATCAAATCCTTTCGGGACTCGTAACTCTCTTATTTTACCTCTTTTTCGGAAAAAATGCACTCTTTCCTTTACATGATTCTAAAATAAATCTACTGATAAATTTTAAATAAGTTGTCCTTATGATAATTCAAACCCGAAATGCTGAATGGTCTTGTTTTTCAACTTATCAATTGTCAAACTTAATGTTTTTTAAACATGTATTCGCGGGTCATTGGCAAACCTTGACCTGAAGCACCTTTAGTCAAAAGATATTGAACAACATCAATATTTCCAGCTTCAAAACTTGCAGCGCAGGCTTGAAGATAAAGTGTCCACATCCTTGCAAATGGTTTACCCATTTCTTTTTCTACTTCATCAAAAACTTCGAGATAATTTTCATTCCAAATTTCAAGCGTTTTTTGATAATGACGACGAAGAGGTTCAAGATCATCCATTTGCAAACCAGCAGTCATAATATGTTCAACATTTTCAGCGATATTTGGAATATAACCTCCAGGGAAAATGTATTTTTCAATAAATGGATCCACACCAGCACCGCGATGTTGTCCAGTAATACCATGAATCAATGCACGACCATTTGGTTTGAGATAATCAGAAACTTTTTGGAAATACATTTCCAAATTTTCTTTCCCAACATGTTCAAACATTCCGACAGATGTAATGTAATCAAAAGGTTCTTCTTTGAGGTCACGATAATCAACCAAATAAACTTTCACTTTATCAGAAAGTCCCAAATCATCCGCTTTTTTGCGAACATAATAATACTGTTCTTCTGAGAGTGTCACTCCGACTGCTGAAAGGCCATATTCTTGAACAGCCTTAAACATCAAAGTTCCCCAGCCACAACCAATATCAAGCAAACGTCCCCCAGGTTTACTATCGAGTTTGTCCAAAATATGATGAACTTTAGCAATTTGTGCTTCTTCCAAAGTCATATCTTCATGTTCAAAATAAGCACATGAATAAGTCATCGTTGGGTCAAGCCATTTGTTATAAAAGTCATTCCCAATATCATAATGACTATGAATATCTTCACGAGATTGTTTTTGAGAATGATTTCCCAAAAGTTTTATCATTGATTTCCCAAAACCAGATTGGTCTGTTAAAAAGCTACCAGCCTTACGATATGCTGATGTAACAAGCTCTTGAATGCTCCCCTCAATTTCAATTTCTTCATTCATGTAAGCTTCAGCCAATACTAAGGTTGGCATTGAGCTCAATTCACTAAATGAGAATTTTTTATTAAAAGTAATGTGAACTTGCGTTTCTCCCTCACCATACTTTTCTGTTTTTCCATCCCAATAAGTTACTGCAATGGGGATATCGAAAGCAACTGCAAGTGCTTTGTTCAAAACTGTTTTTTCAAATACCAAGTTATTCTTCCCTTTCCTAACATTGTTCTAATAAAACTATACTCCGTAGATTATTGAAAGTCAAATACTTACTATCGTTAGATTTTTCTGAAAATTTTCATTGTCAGTAAATTGCTAAAGATTTTGCCTATAAGTGAGGTCAGCCTCCTAGACTCTAGAAAATAGATAACTTTGAACTTGCGCAAGTGCAGAAACGTAATTTCCTAATTTTCTCTCTCGCTTACAGTCGACTTCACATGGTATAATAAAAAAATGAACGACAAACTTGAAAAATCTATTATTTTACAAAAAAATCCTTGGCTGACTGATGTAAAAATTGTCGCTGAATCTGAATCAACTCAAAAAGATGCTAAATTAGACGGACAAGAAAATTGTCTTTATTTAACTGAAAGACAAAATAAAACTTATGGTCGTTTTGGCCGTCAGTATTTTGCTGCGCCGTCTGGCGGAATTTATATGAGTTTGTCACTCAAGCCCAAAGTTGAACTAGAAAAACTTCCAGAGTTCACTCTGCTGACAGGAGCTGCCATTGTGTCAGCAATCGAAAAATTAACTGACAAAAACCCTCAAATTAAATGGGTTAACGATATTTATCTAGACGATAAAAAATTTGTTGGTATTCTTGCCGAAACATCACTTAATCCAACTCAAGAAGCACAAGTTATCATTGGTGTCGGAATTAATTTTTCTATTTCCCAATTTCCAACTGAAATCGAAGAAAGAGCCACTTCTTTATTTTATAATGAACAAGCAAGCATCAGTCGTTCGGAATTAATTGCCGAAATCTGGTCTGAATTTCATCGTTTATCAGAGGGTTCATTTTTCCAAATTTATAAATCTCACTCATTTATTCTTGGCAAACAAGTTGAATTTGTTCAATCTGGACAAACTTTTTCCGGAAGAGCCACAGATTTAACCTCTAAAGGTGAGCTTATCGTAAATTTAGATAATGGTCAGCAAAAAATACTTTCCAGTGGCGAAATCTCACTAAAAAAATGGACTTAATCAGTCCATTTTTTCAGTTATTATTATTATATTATATAGGAGGCCAGTTTTAGGTCATGGTGGACCAGAATTATTTTACTGACAGAACTTTCTGTCAGTAACTTTTTTAGAAATCTGACCAGTCATCTTCTTTTTCTTTTTCAACTGGTTGTGCTTCCTTAGTCTTACGACTTTTTGGTTCATCCCATGGATTTCCCCATTGGTTTGAATCTTGTTGATTTTGACGTCCTTTATCTTCATAACGACGTGCCCAATTATTCATTTTATCTGAATAACGTTCTGACCAACGGTCCATTTTTTCATCAAAATGTTGCGCTTTACGATTCCATTTTTCTTGATAATCATCTTCTGAATCATCATAGTAATTTCGTGGTCTAGCACTTGGAATAATCCAACTTGCTACGAAATACAATGGAATCAATCCGCCCCAGCTTCCAAAAGCCAGAACAACAAATAGGATACGTAGAATCGTCACAACATCACGACCCAGACCAAAATATTCTGCAATCCCTGCAATGACACCACTGACTCTACGATTTGTCACTGATTTTGTTAATTGTCTTTGAGACATATTTTATCCTTTCTTCATAAATCGTTGAATTAACCTTGTGATGGTGTCATCAATAGACTCGCAATCACATAAACAATGAGTAATGTTCCCCAACTTCCGAAAGTACCAAGCACAATCAGAACACGAATTACATTAATTACTGTACGGCTCAAGCCAAAGTATTCACCAAGTCCCCCGACGGTTCCTGCGATGACTCGATTGCTACTTGATCTTTTCAGAGTTTTCTTAGCCATTTCTCACCTTTCTTTTCAAATTTACTGACAGAACTCTTATAAAATTTCTGTCAGTAAAATTTTATTCAGTTTCTTCTTTGTCAGTAGTTTCAGTATCTTTAAGCCAAATCGTTCCTGATTTTGTTTCAAATTCAAAGGTTAATGACTCAGCACCTTGACGGACAATCGCTGCTCCATTACGGCCAGCTTCAAAAGGACTATCAAGATTTAAACGTGTCTTATATCCGCCAAAGATTGTGCGAACATGACCAACCAAGCCCAAACTTTCTGGTACAGAAACTTTGATATCGCCATTCACATTTTTAAGATTTAATTTGTGAGCCGTTCCTGTTTTTTCGGTCAGCAAAATATTTCCGTTTACGAGTGAGACATCACCAGATTCAAAAGCAGTTGTAATTCTGATATTACCATTAACTCCAGTTAATTCTAAATCTGAATTCGTGCCATCAATTACTTTGATTTCACCATTCTTATTGTTAATCTTCAACTCATCGCTGTTTACTTCAAGCACTTCAGCATTTCCGTTCATAAGATTAATATTCATTTTTTGACTGGAAATTTTTTCAACTTTAAGTTCTGCATGAGGTGTATTAATCTCAATATTTTCATATTCTTTTACTGGTAAGTAAAGTTCAATATCCGCAGAAATTCGACCATTTGCTTCGATTTCAAGCACATCATCTTCAACTTCAAGTTTAGTTTTTTCAGCAATGTAAGCTTCTACATTACCATCTTCAACTGCCCCGTAAATTTTATATTCTACTTTTACATGGGCATTTTCACCCGGTAAAATATTTACTTTACCACTCTTAAGATTAAGATTAACATTTTTGAAATCTTCGTTGATATCTTTTTCTACAGTGTGAGAAATTGATTTAACCTTAGGAAATCCTTTTGAAAAATCAATATTATCATCAACAGATTTTGCAACCCCTTGGAAAATTTCTTTACCTCTAGCAAACAAACTTTCTGCAACATTTTTCATTGCATCAGGAAAATCTACATCGTGATTCACATATCCTTCTTTATCTGTATATGTGAATTCTTTGTTCTCAGTTTTATCATCAGAAGCTTCTCCATTCACTGAACCATTTTTTTCAAGTAATTCTAAAGCTTCATCTTCCGTGATAATTCCACGACGCATCAAATCCATAATTCTATCTTTTTTATTAGCCATTTTTTTAGATCCTTTCTCTGCTCATTCAAGCATTCAATATCTTAAAAACTTTTTTTATTGAGATTATCTTTATCTCGTACATTTATTATCTCAAACTTTTACCAAATAAATATCAGCCTTTGGGCTGATTTTTAACATCTTCTTTTTTTTAACTAAATAAAAGATTCAATACTCCTATTTTACTGACAGAACTACTAATTAATTTTGTCAGTAATTATTTAGGTTGAATATAAGTTGCCAAAGCAGCTACACCAGCAGAAATATGGCGTTCGCTAACAATATTATTACCTTTAACATTCATCTCTGAAACGAGAATAGAGTTATCTGAATAAACCTTTTCAACAAAAGCTACGTGACCATATTCAGAACTTGAACCAGCTACTCCTGGTGGGAAGCTAACAGCATAACCCTCAGTTGGAACTGTTGTTGTGAAATAACCTTGAGCTTGGGCATTAATTCCCCATTCTCCACCATTTCCCATATGTGTTCCAACGAGCCCACCTAATTGAATGATACGGTTATAAACATACTGTGTACAATTACCAAAAGCATAACTATCAGCACCTGGATATTCTACCCCATTATATTCTGGATAAGCTGAATTATCTAATTTTGATGCCACCAATGGACTTTCAGGAACTTTATCATCTACAACTTTTGTCGTACTATCTACATTGTCATAAAAATTTAAGTTATATTCTTGAATAATTTCAATCAATTTTTGAGCATATGACGGGTCAGTAGCAAAAATACCTTGCAAAGCTTGAGCTGCTTCTTGATAAGTCTTAGCGTGTGACTTCCATGCGCCAGCATAAATTTCTGAGTTCCAAGTTGTCCCTTTAATCATTAAATTAATATAATCATCCAAGGCTTGGTCATAGTTACTATAAACTCTAAAACTTTGTTCAATATAATAAGGATTATTTCCCGAAAATTCTTCCGTCTTAAATGAAATTGATTTTCCTAATAAGCACCTGTAATATTGAAAATATTAAAATACTGCTGACTCATATTACTTTGACCAGAACCAGATTCTAAAATCGCCTGTGCCAAGATAATTGATGCATACAAATTATTCTTACCAGCTAAAATTCTCACGCGGTCCGCAATACTTTTAATAAAGGCTTCTGTACTAGAAGTATCAATTTTATCAATTGACTTAGCTGCTTCAATTGTTTTCAAAACAGGACCAGCGTAAATAGAAGGAGCTGAATCTGCTGATGAATTAGGAATTTGTGCCGCAGTTGATGTTTGATAGTAGGCATTATCTTGTGAATAATTAGAGGGTGCAGCTGTAGAAGTTGATGCTGAAGGAGCTGTGATAGAAACTGAAGTTGATGGTGCTTGAGTTGTTGTAGAGGAATTACTAGTTGAATTATTATTTGTTGATGAACTTGGATTACTTGGTTTTGATGTCGAACCTGAAGTACTTGGTTTTGATGATGAACTTGAATTACCTGTACTTGATGATGAACTTGAACCATCTGAATTTGATGATGAGCTTGAACTACCCGTACTTGATGATGAACTTGAGCTACCTGTGTCTGATGATGAACTTGAACTACCTGTGCTTGATGATGCATCTGAACTGCCTACGTTTGATGATAATGTTGCAACTGAGCTACTCACAACTGTTGATGCTTCTGAGCTTATCCTTGATGCATCTGAACTACTTCCAACAGTTACTCCATCAGCATGGCCAGCCACGCCAAAAGTCGTCATTCCTAAAATCAGCGCTGTTCCCGCAATAAATTTTTCCTTTTTTAAGCGCTTAGTTTTATCATTATTAGTCAATTCTAGTTAATCCTCCATGGTATGTATTATAATTTCAACATCATTTCTTTCAAGACATCTACTTTTACACAATTGTAACATTTAAAAACAAGCAAGTCAAATTAATCACTTTTATTTATTGAACAGATTTCCATTTTTTTTTGAAAAAATTATTATACGATATAGCTAGTAGCAAAATCATATAAAAAAATGTCCATCATAAGTGACAAAGCCATATTTAATCATATTTTATAATAAGTTGCTTATGACTTAGTTGAAATAACCAATACTCTCTCTAAAACAAATGATTACTATCGTCCCTAAAAAATATTCTGTTCTCTTTATCTTATATTTCTAAGTGAAATTACTAAAAAATAATATATTTATTACAAATTTAATAATGTAGAAAATCAAATTCAGTCAAAAACCTTATACATCGTCCGCTCATATTTCACAACTCTTCTTAGCCTCAGCTAGGTAATCTTTTAAAAAGGTAGCATTCGAATAAAATAGATTCTTATATTCATTTTTTATTCCCTCTCAAATGCCTTCTAATGTAGAAATTTCAAATATCCTAAGAACAATTAATGAAGGAATTACTAGAGTACACTCTTTAGCTGTATAATTGGTCAATCAATAAAGCTTATACCAGATTCTTCGTAAAGTAGACAAAATTTTGCTAAAAAATATCATAAAAGTATGATATTTATATATATTCATAAATTATCTTCCTTATAATTATCTGAATCGATAAAATTTTTTAATTGCAAGGCAAGCATTCTTCTGGCGCAATCAGGAATTCAATGTGCCAATTTGTTAAAGTCAAATTTTCTTTCATCATTCTGTAAGCAATGATAGATTTCCAACAACCAGATAAACTTTTTAAATAGCACATAATCGATAAAATTGAAAATACTTATTAAACTTATATACTAAGATAGAACCTTATGCTATATCAAAGCAAATTGAAAAATAAAAAAACGTCCATCATAAATGACAAACGTTTATTTAATCATGTTTAAAAAGTTGATTAAGCTTTATTTGCTGAACCGAATACGTCGATACGTTCTTCAACAGACGCTGTAATTGCATCGAAACCAGGTTTCAAGAATTTACGTGGGTCGAAAAGTTTTTTCTTCATGTATTCTGCTTCATTAGCATCAAATTCATTAACGAATTTACGAGTAGCAGCTGCGAAAGCAAGTTGGCATTCAGTATTAACGTTAACTTTAGCTACACCATTAGCGATAGCTTCTCTGATTTGATCATCAGGGATACCAGAACCACCGTGAAGTACGATTGGCACATTGTGTCCCATAGCTTCAACGAGTGCTTTGTTCAATTTTTCAAGGTGATCGATGTGAAGACCTTTCCAGTTTTCTGGGTAAGGACCGTGAATGTTACCGATACCTGCTGCAAGGAAGTCAACACCAAGTTTAGCCATTGCAACTGCATCATCGATAGGAGCAAGTTCACCTTCACCAACGATACCGTCTTCTTCACCACCAATTGAACCAACTTCACATTCAACTGAGATGCCTTTAGCATGAGCTTTAGCGATTACTTCTTCAGCAAGTTTAAGGTTTTCTTCGATTGGAAGATGTGAACCGTCAAACATCAATGATGAGTAACCAACTTCGATACATTCCAAAGCATCATCAAAATGACCGTGGTCAAGGTGAATAGCAACTGGAACTGTGATTCCCATTGATTCTACAAGAGTTTCAATGAGGAGTTTACACATTTTGTAACCACCCATGTATTTAGCCGCACCCATAGAAGTTTGGATCAATACTGGAGTCTTTTTAGCTTCTGCTGCACGCAAGATAGCTTGAGTCCATTCAAGGTTGTTTGTGTTGAAACCACCGATAGCGTATCCGTTATCACGAGCGGCTTGTACGAATTTTTCTGCTGAAACGATTGCCATTTCAAAATTCCTCCGAATATTTTATTACTTACCTAGTATAGCATTTTGTGAAGTATTTTTCTAGTCCAAGCTCGCAAAAAACCAAAGTAACCGCTTTATTAAGCCATTCTTAAAGAAAGATAAAAAAAGATTAATAGTTTAATAACTATTAATCTTAGCATATCCCGAGGACCGGTTTCGAACCGGTACGAAGGTTACCCCTCGCAGGATTTTAAGTCCTGTGCGTCTGCCAGTTCCGCCACCCCGGGTATTATACAAAAACTCCCACTTGGGAGAATTATC